>JAWSVL010000016.1:0-146728 GCA_033851935.1 Sulfitobacter sp. | reverse complement strand
AAGCCCTTTCTCACTTGAAATGAAGCAAATGTTCGATTTCTCTGGCCAAATCGTATGGCTTGCGTTGAAACCCCCTGTTTTTATGACTGCATAGCTGGCTATTGCCAAATAATTTTTCGAAAAATCACTATTACTCGTCGTCCTCCGAAGGCAGTTGATGCGGTTTCACACACCTACTTAAAGCAAATTGCCCAATTCTCCCCGAGTCGGGTGCCCATTTCCCGGAATCAGCGCGACTCGGACGCATAAAGCCAAACCATCTTGGAGATTCGGGTCGATCTGTTTTGGCAAAAAGTGGCTTCGCCGCGAAATCGACAGTTTTACGAACGTTATGAGGGATGCCTTGGGCTACTATATAGTAGTCATGCTCAGCGATGTTCCCTGTCAGCGGAACTACATCTGCTTGAGCGCCTGACCCTAGCCCACAACCCACATTTAACTTGGGGTGCTGCCTTGGGTTTGAAGAGTTCGCTCGACCGCGAATTTCGGTCACGATCGAGCGTTGTTCAAAGTGTACGGTCAGTCCTAAGACCTAGACATTAACCACCCTATGGATTTAGGGCCGTCTGTATCATTTGTTTGGGCGAACCCGTGCCGCGCTTTTGTCGGCAAAGGCTGCAAGGCGTGCACGTGCATCTGGTTGAGTATTCACCACACCAGCGACAACAGATTCAGCATACGCGGCATCCATGGCTGACATGTTCTGCATGTGGCTCACTGCTGAACAGATTGCAAAGTTGGACAAAGGAAGGTTTTGGGCTGTCTTACGCGCCAGATCCATTGCGGCATCAAAACTGGAGCCTTCTACAATATACTGTGCCAGTCCTAGATCTACTGCTTCTTGACCTTGATACACACGTCCGGTGAGCATCATGTCGATCATGCGCGACTTACCGACTAAGTCCGTTACACGAATTGTAGCGCCCCCACCCGTGAACAGGCCCCGCTGCCCTTCGGGCAACGCGAAATATGCAGTCTGATCCATCACACGAATATGCGCCGAACTGGCCAGTTCGAGGCCACCGCCAACAACAGCACCCTGAAGCGCTGCGATCACAGGCACACCACCATATTCCATCTTATTGAACGCTTCGTGCCAGCGTAGGCAAACATGCATAAAATCTGCTGGGCTGCGGTCTTCGTCATGGTGCTCAACTAAATCAAGGCCTGCACAGAAGTGGTCACCCGCCCCCGCCAACACTACAGCCCGCACGCCTGCTCGGGGTGCTATCGAAAAGAACTCGACCAACTCTTCAATTGTGTCGATATCTAGTGCGTTGCGTTTGGCCGGACGGTTAAGGCTGACAACCCAGACACCATCATCATGTTCTTTTATCGCAAGGTTAGTATAACGTGCCGCGTCTATCTTAAGAACCATGAGCGTTTCCCCTACATCGGTTAGAATTTTCATTGCAGTTTTGGTGTTCCATTTCAATCAGGACTGCAAGGCTCTGTTTGCGCAAACTGTACCTGCCCTTTCCACATGGACCCAACGTTTCACACGAAATGTATGACATTTGATCCTGTGACGATCAGAAAAGGCCACACGGCACTGACTATTCCCGCTCGCTGCCTCCCACCTAGACCCCAAGAAACTGTGTGGTCACATCCTCACTGAGGTTGTTCATCGCCCCCGTCCAGACATCTTTTCCGCGTTCCAAGATAACAGTCTTGTCCGCGATCTCGCTTAATTCCTTGATCGATTTGTCTACAACCAGAATAGCCATTCCAGTCTCGCGTTTCAGAAGCGTAATCGCCTCCCAGATTTCTTGACGCACCAGCGGAGCCAAACCTTCTGTGGCCTCATCAAGGATGAGCAATCTCGGGTTTGTCATTAAGGCGCGGCCAATCGCGAGCATCTGCTGTTCACCGCCAGACAATGACCCTGCTGACTGATCGCGGCGTTCTTCTAAACGCGGAAACAGGGACGCCACACGCTTAAAGTCCCAGTGACCTGTTCGCGCTGCAGCGATGAGGTTTTCATAAACTGTCAACGACGTAAAACAGCGACGCCCCTCAGGCACCAACCCAAGCCCGAAGCGGGCTGCCTTGTGGCTCGGCACTTTTAGCAGATCAGCCCCCGAAAACCGTATGGTACCTGCGGACAATGGTAAAAGCTTGCAGATGGTTTTGACGGTTGTGGATTTCCCCATGCCATTACGACCCATCAGCGCGACAACTTCCCCCTCATGAATAGAGAGTGATACGCCAAAAAGAGCCTGTGAGACCCCGTAACATGCTTCAATGTGTTCTACTTCAAGCAAGCTCATGCCTCATCTCCTAGATAGGCAGCACGCACATCTGCATCCGCGCGAATTTCTGCGACAGTGCCTGTAGCAATGACCTTTCCATACACCAGTACCGAAATCCGGTCCGCGAGTGCAAAAACCGCGTCCATGTCATGCTCGACCAGCAATATCGGCGCTTGGGCACGCAACCCGTCCAAAAGTGTCGTCAGTGTTTTTGAACCACTTGTGCCAAGGCCCGCCATCGGCTCATCCATTACAAAGGCCTTTGGCTCTAATGTCAGGGCAACTGCAACTTCCAGCTGGCGACGTTGTCCATGGGACAGCTCGTTTGTCCGTGTGTTTGCCTTGTCGATTAGGCCAACACGGGTCAACGCCGCTTCGGCACGGTCGCGCAAATCAGGATCTGACAACACGGGACGGAAAAACCGGAACGGTGTACTTGTCGCGCCCAACACCCCAAGCAATGCGTTTTGCAACACAGTATCTTCCATTGCCAAAGCCGAGATTTGGAACGTTCGGCCAAGCCCCTGCTTTGCCCGCGCAGCAGTACCGAGACTGGTAACATCCCGACCATCCAGAATGACACGGCCCGCATCGGGCCTAAGTCCTCCAGCGATCTGTTTGATCAACGTTGATTTCCCAGCCCCGTTTGGGCCGATCAATGCATGAATTTCACCCGACCGAAGATCAAGAGAGATGTCTTGGCTTGCCTTTAGCGCTCCAAAGGTTTTGCAGATGCCTTTTGTTTGAAGGATAGCTTCAGTCATGAACTGCCTCCCGGCCCGCAAGTGTACCGATGACACCGCCCCGCGCAAAAAGAACGATAAGAAGTAGCAATATCCCTAGGTAAATGTGCCAATACTCGGAAAGCCCGCCAAGCAAGTGTTCAAGCACAATAAACAGAACCGCACCAACGACAGGCCCGAACAAGCGCGCCACTCCTCCGATGATAACAAAGACCATGATCTCGCCACTTGTTTGCCAACTCAGCATCGTTGGGCTGACAAATCTATTGAGGTCGGCAAACAACGCTCCGGCAAGGCCCGTGATCATCCCCGAAATGGTGAAGGCAATAAGGCGCACCCGATAAGGAGAAATCCCAATGGTCTCCACGCGCTCGGCTGATTGGCGCGCCGCGTTCAATGCCAGGCCAAACGGTGACTTGGCCAATTTTGCGCTAAACACTAACGCTACCAACATCAGCACAAACGCGATGGTGTAGAACTGAATGGGGTCCAGCGTATTTATCCCCGGAAACCCGTTGCGCACATAAATCGACAGGCCGTCTTCACCGCCGTATGCAGGCCAGCTGATCGCGAAGAAGAATAACATCTGGCCAAACGCCAAGGTGATCATGATAAAGTAAACACCTGACGTGCGCAGCGAAAGCGCACCTATCGCAAAAGCAGCGAGGCCGGATGCCGCCATGGCCGTTAGCCAAATGATGGGCATCGATTTAGTGCCCTCAATCAGGAATGGAGCCTCCATGATCGGCACATAAGTTTGTGCGTGGCTGGCCAAAATGCCCATCGCATATCCACCAATGCCGAAAAAGGTTGCGTGACCAAGGCTCACCAGCCCGCCAAGTCCCAGAGCAATATTCAAGCCAATGCCCGCCAAGGCAAGGATTGCAGCCTTGGTTGCCAAGGTAATCATAAACGGCTCGTCCGTGATCCACGCCCAAAGTGGAAACAGGATCATCAGGAGCACCATAGCAATGTTAAGTGTGTTTTCCCGCGTCATGGCTTTGCTCCGAACAGGCCAGAGGGCCGGATGATCAACACCACAGCCATAAGGATGTATATCAACATAGAGGCCAGCGCGGATCCAACCGAGGATGCGCTGGATGCCTCCATAAACTGTTTAAACAATGCAGGCAGAAGAACGCCACCTAACGTATCGGTCAAACCGACCAGAATAGCGCCAACCAGTGCACCCTTGATTGACCCGATGCCGCCAATCACAATGACAACAAATGCAAGGATCAAAACAGGCTCCCCCATGCCAACCTGTACCGATTGAATGGCCCCAACCAACGCTCCAGCCAAGCCCGCCAATGCCGCGCCGATCGCAAAC
Source organism: Sulfitobacter sp. (assembly GCA_033851935.1). GTDB lineage: Bacteria > Pseudomonadota > Alphaproteobacteria > Rhodobacterales > Rhodobacteraceae > Sulfitobacter. The sequence continues at coordinate 142,403 of JAWSVL010000016.1, read as the reverse complement.
ACGATTGTATAAAGCTTGGAGATATCAACACCGAGGGCCGCAATCATCTCGCGGTCATTTTCACCTGCCCGGATTTGAATGCCAAGGCGCGTGCGGGAAATCAATAAATACAACCCAAGCGCAATCAGCAAACCAATACAAATCAACGCCAATCGATACAGCGGATATTCGATCCCTCCGGGCAAGGTAACCGGGCCCGACAGATAGGAAGGGATGTTCAGGTACAATGGGAAAGATCCGAAAATCCAACGCGTCCCCTCAGAGAAAATCATAATGAGGGCAAAAGTCGCCAACACCTGATCAAGATGATCACGGTCATATAATCGCCGGATCACCAGCACCTCAACCAGTGCGCCTGCAGCTGCGGCAGCGGCAAGGGCTGCGATGAGGGCCAGCAGGAATGATCCAGTAGCACCAGCGACGGCGGCAGCTGCAAATGCGCCGATCATAAACAACGATCCGTGGGCGAGGTTAATCAAACCCATGACGCCAAAAACCAACGTCAGACCAGCAGCCATTACGAACAGCATAACACCAAGCTGCAGCCCGTTCAGGACCTGCTCGGCAAATAGAATGGGGGACATGTTTTACGCTCCATTATGAAATCGGGCGCAAAACTGCGCCCGATAGAAGTAGTGGAGTTAGAACGAGCACTCAGCGGCATATGCGTCGCCGTGGTTTTCCAGAGCTGTGCCAATGATTTTGTTGGTGTAAACGTCACCTTCTTTGATCACTTCACGGACATAGATATCTTGGATCGGGTGGTTGTTTGGACCGAAGGCAAAATCACCACGTGTGCTATCAAATTTCGCAGCCTGCAAAGCGATGCGGAATGCATCTGCATCACTAACATCCGCAACTTCAACGGCGCTGATCAACAAATTTGCAGTGTCAAACCCTTGGCTCGCGTAGAGCGATGGCAAACGGCCGTATTCAGCCTGAAAGCTCTCGACAAAAGCGGTATTTGTGGCGTTGTCGATATCCTTGTTCCACTGCGAAGTATTGACCACACCCAACGCAGCATCACCAACGGCCTGAAGAATACCTTGGTCAAAACTGAAGGCAGGGCCAACAACAGGAATATCTAGCCCACTGTCTGCATATTGCTTGAGAAACGAAATCCCCATGCCGCCCGGTAGGAAGAAGAACACACTGTCAGCGCCTGATGCACGAATTTGCGCAATCTCGGACGCATAATCAGTTTGGCCCAACTCAGTGAAAAGTTCACCTGCCAACGCACCAGTGTATTGGCGTTTGTAGCCTGTCAGCGCATCGTGGCCCGCTGGATAGTTGGGGGCCAGAATGAATGAATTCGCATACTCGGCCGAGTTCGCATATGCGCCAGCAGCTTCGTGCAAGTTGTCATTCTGCCATGCAACATTGAAATAATTGGCGTTACATCCACGGCCAGCCAACGCAGATGGGCCCGCATTTGGTGACAGGTAGAATTTCCCCTGTGCTACCGCACCTGGCACAACCGCCATGGCAAGGTTGGACCAGATAATACCAGTCATGATGTCCACCTTTTCAGATTGGATCATCTTGTCAGCCAATTGCACCGCAATATCCGGCTTGCGCTGGTCATCTTCGATCACAACTTCAATATCATCGCGACCCGATTGGGAAATCGCCAACATAAACCCGTCGCGCACATCAATACCAAGACCCGCACCGCCACCTGAAAGCGTCGTGATCATCCCGACTTTTACGCCGCCATGGCCATCCGCCACAGCGCCTGTGGCAAGTGCGGACAAGCAAGCCGCTAATGCAATAGACTTCAATTTCATTGTTTCTCTCCTTGTTGGTCGTAAGCAGCGCATTTATTGCGCCTTTGTTGGTTTTTGGCTGATTTCGCCACTCTTAGTAAGTAGTGTAAACTGATATGCGAAATACCCTCACGGGGCATCCCCGCCAATCAAAGGGTCGGCGATGCCTTCGAGTCGTTCGATTAGATCTTTGGTCTCGGCTGAGGACAGGCTTCCCAACACCTCATTCACCCAAGTCTCATGTGCCTTCGCTTGTTTCCTAAATTCGACGCGGCCCCTTTCGGTGAGTTTCACCAAAAATGCGCGGCGATCATCCGGAACGGCCAAACGCTCAACCAAACCTTCATCCGAGAGCCTATCCACGATCCCTGTCACATTGCCAGTCGACACCCGCAAAATCCCCGAAACAGCGCTCATCTTCAGACCATCCTCAAACCGGTAAAGTGCAGCAAGAACATCAAATCGCGGCAACGTCCCTGCGAATTCTTTCCGCAGGTTGTTTCGTAACTCTGCCTCAATCGCCCGCGTGGTTTTCAAAAGACGCAACCACAGCCGTAGGCGATCTTTCGACGTGGACTGATCCTCTAAGCTTTGCGGCTTCATTTTGCCTCCAATTGGTGATCGCCAAGAGGTGAAAAACATCGCCAGTTCATAGAAAACGCCTTACCCTCAACACAATCGTTAATGAGTTTCAGGTTTATTTCAAGCTTAAATATCTTAAGTAGGAACTAAAACTCAAGCACAAGCGACGCCGCTATCCACGGACACAATGCGTCAAAAGAGTAAACCAATTGGCAGTTTATCACCCACATCATCAAACACTTCGAAGACTTCACAAGCCGTTCGATAAGTCGATATCGCCACATCAACTCAGCCTTAAGTGGCTTAAAAGAAAATGATTGAAGTCCATAAAAACCTAGAAGCCGTGGATCATTCACAAACCGGATTTGGCATATTCTTCCCATCCTCTATCCTGACTGATGCCGCTGCCAAAATGGGTACCACAGTTGCTCTATGCGAGGAGGATTATACAGTTTGGGCCGTCGAAGACCACATTGCGTGGTCAATCTAAAGATGGGAAACTTCGAAGAAGGCCATATTCACTTTATGCCGACGACGGCAGCATCTAACGCTGCCAAAAGCCCAAGTTCAACATTGTGACATCCTAGGGCGCGCATCCCCTTTCAACCCACCTAAATCGAACTCGAACCCCAACGAATGGGTCCGAACTCGTCCTTTCCTTCAACGGCATCTTCTAATGCTGAGAGATTCTCTTTGCTTAGGAAATGCTACGGCCGTCCGACAGTTCACTTGCGGAATGCACCAATGCTTCGGCGTCTATACGGAAGTGCCGGTACAGATCGGCGATTGTTCCGGTTTGCCCAAAGTGCTCAACGCCATGCGAAATCGTTTGGTGCCCCTTCACCCCGCCAAGCCATGACAGCGTTGCGGGGTGACCATCTATCACAGTGATCAAAACGCAATTACGAGGCACATCACGCAACAGAGTTTCAATGTGCGCCTCTGCGCCTTTGGTCCCATTTGACCTCGCCCGTTGTGCAGCCGTCCAACCCGCATTCAATCGGTCTGCTGAGGTGACTGCCAATACACCAACATCGCGACGGCCCTGCCCGATCATGCCTGCTGCTTTGATCGCCTCGGGCGCAACCGCACCCTGATAGGCGATAACAACCTCGCAGTTTGGGCCCGGTTCACGCATCCAGTATGCGCCATCTATGGCACCCTGACGGAATGCATCATCAACACGCTTTCCTGGTTGTTCAATTGGGTTTGTCGTTAGGCGTAGGTAGACTGACCCGCCTGTTTCATCGCGCAGCCATGTACGTTCGTCCGGATCGCTTTCACCATCTTTTTGTAGGTGTTTAAACGACCATTCCATTATTACAGCCAGCTCGTCCGCAAAGGCCGGCTCAAACGCGGCAAGACCGTCTTGGGACATGCCGATCAATGGCGAAGCGATGGATTGGTGCGCCCCACCCTCATAGGACAGAGTAACGCCCGATGGTGTTCCTACGATCATAAATCGCGCGTCCTGATAGCAAGCATAGTTAAGAGCGTCTAAGCCGCGCGACACAAACGGGTCATAGACCGTGCCAATCGGGATAAGGCGTTTACCAAAGACCGAATGCGACAGACCTGCGGCGGCCAACAACAGGAACAAGTTCATCTCAGCGATGCCCAGTTCGATATGTTGACCGTTTGGGGTGAACTCCCATTTCGCGGTCGAGGGGATGTTCTCGGCCTTGAATGTGTCCTCCTGATGATCCCGCGCAAACAGCTTGCGCCGATTTACCCAAGGCCCAAGGTTGGTTGTACCCGTCACGTCAGGCGACGTGGTCACAATCCGCTCGGCCAATAGGCTATCGCCTTTGGACAGGTTATCAAGAATTTTGCCAAACGCCATTTGAGTTGAGATTTCACGATCAGAGGTCAATTCTATTGTCGGCACGTCGATGACATCAGCGTGGTAGCGACGCGGGCCCTCGGCAAAAAACGCCGTCTTGTCCAGTTCAGCTTGAAACCCTGCAGGGTCCGCAATGGTCGCAAACTTGTCCCACTCTTGGCCTTCAGCCACACCCATGTGTTTCTGCCATTCGCCCATCTGGGTCTTGTTCATCAATCCACCGTGGTTGTCCTTGTGACCCGCTATCGGCGTACCCCAGCCTTTTACCGTATACGCCAAAAAACAAACGGGGCGGTCGTGATCGATAGAGGCAAATGTATCCGCCATCGTTTGCACGCAGTTACCGCCCAGATTCTCCATTAACGCAGCCAGCTCAGTGTCACTGCGCCGCTCAATCAATGCAGTAACATCACCCTGATCGCCTAGCGCATCCATCAGGCGTTCACGCCAAACGGCACCTCCCATAAACGTAAGCGCCGAATACAGTTGATTAGGACAATCATCGATCCACTGGCGCAGTTTTTCGCCGCCCGACTCCTCAAATGCGGCCCGTTGCAGATAGCCATATTTGACGCGCACAACATCCCACCCAAAGGCATCGAATATCTGCTCTACACGTTTAAACAGCCCTTCCCGAACAACCCCGTCCAAAGATTGACGGTTGTAATCGATAATCCACCAGCAATTGCGCAGGCCGTTTTTCCACCCCTCTTGCAGGGCTTCATAGATGTTGCCTTCGTCCAGCTCGGCGTCGCCCACAAGCGCGATCATGCGGCCCATTTTTTGGTCACTGCCCCACGACTTAGCCTGAATATAATCCTGCACAATTGAGGCAAAGGACGTCACCGCAACGCCCAACCCAACTGATCCAGTCGAAAAATCAACATCGTCAATATCCTTGGTGCGCGACGGGTAGCTTTGCACACCTCCATACCCGCGAAAATTTTCCATCTTCTCGCGCGTTTGATTGCCCATCAGGTACTGGATTGCGTGAAAAATTGGCGAGGCGTGGGGCTTGACTGCGACGCGGTCTTCAGGCCGCAAAGTCTGAAAATACAAAGCTGTCATGATCGACACCATAGACGCCGAAGACGCTTGATGCCCACCTACCTTGATGCCGTCGGCCTTGGGGCGAATGTGGTTGGCATTGTGGATCATCCAATGTGACAGCCACAAAAGGCGCTGCTCAATGGTCTTCAGATTCTGGGCATTTGGGGACATAGTTATCATTCCTTTTGAGTACCAATAACAAAGAACGGGAAGGGTTTACTTGCGTTATCAACGCGACACTCTATTTCTTTAGTGAAATTCCCCACAAACTGGAGAAAGTTAGTGAATACCGCCAACATTGACGACACGGACATTCGAATTCTGCGCTGCCTGCAGAAGAATGGGCGGCAATCAATTAACGATCTAAGTGAGGCCGTAGGATTAAGCGCAACGCCCGTAGCACGGCGTGTAAAACAGCTTGAACAAACGGGTATCATCGCAGGATATTGCGCATTGCTGGATGAAGAAAAACTGGGGTACGATGTCTCTGTTTTTGTGTCTGTTCAGTTAGATCGACAAGTTGATGATGCTCTGGCGAGCTTTGAAAAAGCAGTCCAAACGATGCCAGAAGTTGTTGATTGCTGGCTTATGACTGGCAATCGCGATTACCTTTTGAAGGTCGTGACCTCTGGACTAAAAGGGTTTGAACAATTCTTGGTTGGCCGCCTAACCAAAATAGACGGTGTTTCGTCCATAGAATCCTCCATCCCGCTGCGCCGCGTAAAGGCTGGGATATCAAGGACACCGTAGGGCGAAGTTCGCCCGTTTTACTCCGGTGTCCGAGACGCTTTCACGAAAGAACCCTGCACTAAAGCCTTTCTTTAGGCCGCATTCTGAACTGGAAACTTAGAGAGGGCTTGCATAAGATCAGCGAGCACGTCGTCCACCCCCTCAAGGCCAATCGAAAGACGCACAAGGCCTTCGCTAATGCCATGCTCGGCTAGTTCTTCCGTGGAATACGTTGAATGAGTCATGCTCGCTGGGTGCTGCACTAAAGTTTCTGCATCGCCTAATGAAACAGCGCGCGAGATGAGCCGCAATTTGTTCATCATGTTGATGCCAGCTTGTTTGCCTCCGGCCAATTCAAACGCGATCATGCCGCCGAACTGTGACATCTGGCGCTGAGCGAGATCATGCTGTTCAAAGCTTTCCAACCCCGGATACCATACATGTTGCACATCACCCGATGCCTCAAGCATCGCAGCGACCGTTGCCGCACTACTGCAATGGCGGTCCATCCGCAGTTCAAGCGTTTTGAGCCCGCGCAAAATCAACATCGCGTTGAACGGTGCCATCACGGCCCCTGTCATATCTTTCATGCCTTGCAGACGAATGTCGCCTACCAACTCAGCAGACCCAACCAAAAGACCAGCAACAACATCACCGTGGCCACCAAGGTATTTGGTAGCCGAATGCAGAACAACATCAGCGCCGTGTTTGATCGGTTGGGTCAAATATGGCGTGGCATAGGTGTTATCCACAACAACTTTGGAACCGTTTGCATGCGCTATTTTCGAGATTGCAGCAATATCCACCAAACGCATGTTCGGGTTTGCAGGTGTCTCAAAGTAAACAACTTTTGTCTTTTCTGAAATCGCCGCGCTCAGATTTTCCGGCGTACTGAGATCAACATGGCTTACTTTGACGCCAAACTTGGCCAAGCCGTGATGCATAAATGCGAAGGTGCAGCCATATAGCGTTTTGTCCAAAATGATTTCATCGCCCGGCGCAAGAAGCGTCCACAGGGTTGCAGTGATTGCCCCCATACCTGAAGCCAGCGCAAGCCCGGCCTCCGCACCTTCCAACACTGCGATGCGACGTTCTAACAGGTCAGTCGTTGGGTTCGATATGCGTGAATAGATGTGTCCCGCCTTTTCTCCGGCAAACATCTCACCACCTGCTTCTGCAGTCTCAAAAACAAAGGTGGATGTCAGGTGCAAAGGTGGGGTCAAAGCGCCCTCGTTATCCATCGGATCATAACCGTGATGGATAGCCATCGTCGAAAAGCTGTCTGGGTGATTGCGCATACTGCCGCTCCGTGAATGTTTCACGAGCATCATAGACCACCCCAATCACTGGCAGATTGCTAACTGTGCCATAAAATGACTATATGTTAGCATATTATGCTAATGGATACCGAAATGGACCAAAAAGATCGCCAAATACTCCGCGTTTTGCAACGCAATGGCCGAATGACGAACCAAGACCTCGCAGCGGAAGTGAACCTCTCTCCCTCCCCATGCCTACGTCGTGTGAAACTGCTGGAACAGTCCGGCGCACTAAAAGGGTACACTGCGGAAATTGATGCGGAGGCATACGGCCTGCCCGTGACCGTCTTTGTACGCGTCAGCCTCACAGGTCATACCGAAAAGGTTGTCCAACAGTTCGAACAACAGATCAGCCGTGTGGATCAGGTTCTTGAGTGTTTTGTCATGACTGGTACATCTGACTACCTGTTACGTGTGATTGTAGCTGACCTAGCGGACTATGAGAATTTTGTGCGTAAAAGACTGCATCCGATTGGCGGCATCGGTTCAATCGACAGCAGCTTTGTGTATGGTGTAGTCAAGAAGACTGGTGTCTTTCCATTAATCGATTGATCCGGCGCAAAACAGGACGGGTTTAGGGCCGGCACTGGCCCCTACTCGTCAAGTTAGGGCCAACTATTATCAGCGCAGGCAAGACGCCTCTAGCAAGAGACGCCATTTCGACATATCACCCTTGGACAAATAATCTACGCAGCCCTTTTCGCCAATCGCAGCAACCGTCACAGAGTACTGGATTACCTTCATTCTGTTTTCACCATCCAAAGGCTAAATGCATCCTTGATCGCCTTGCACATCATTGGGTGGAGTTCGCGCGAAATCTGAAATATCTAGGGTTTCTCGCAATAATATACCTGCTGTTTGCCAACAGTATTTTCCTCGGGCCGGCAATCGTTCGTTCCTTCGCTCTGACCAGAAAGTCCTTCCAATGAATATGCTCAAAATCGTTGCAGTCCCAATGCACAAAGAGGGCCGAAAATTTGTAGCGACTTTTGCAGCCATCACCGCAATCTTCTACTTCATCTGGATGCCTTTGTTCTTACTAGGGGTTGGCGCGACAGTTTGGTGTTACTACTTTTTCCGCGATCCAGTACGGGTTATTCCTCAGCAAAAGGGACTGGTCATGTCACCGGCCGACGGTATCGTCTCGCTGATCGAAGATGTCATCCCACCCGCTGAATTGGGACTGGGGGAAGCCCCCCTGACCCGCGTGTCGGTCTTTATGAACGTCTTTAACTGCCACGTGAACCGCGCTCCTATCGCAGGCAAAGTCACCCATGTCGTTTATCACCACGGCAAGTTTCTGAATGCGTCATTGGACAAAGCAAGCGAGCATAACGAGCGCAACGGAATTACCATTCAGGATGATGACGGCGTGAGCATTGGCGTCGTGCAGATTGCGGGCCTTGTTGCTCGCCGGATCGTTTGTTTCGTACAAGAAGGCAGTGAATTAAAAACGGGCCACCGCTTTGGTTTGATCCGCTTTGGTAGCCGTTTGGACGTGTTCCTGCCGCAAGGTGTGTCACCGATGGTATCCGTTGGCACAACCGCAGTAGCGGGTGAAACTGTTTTGGCTGATTTTGCAAATCCAGACCCAAAACTGGTTGGCCTGCCAGAATGATCAACAACCCTCAGATCAAGCTACGCCATATCGTCCCTAGTATGGTCACCGTCTTTAGTATTTGCGCGGGGATGAGTTCGATACGGATGGGCTTGGAAGGCCGGCTGGAAGCCGCACTCTATTTCATCTTGATCGCCATGTTCCTTGACGCAGCTGATGGGAAGCTCGCGCGGTTCCTGAACACCGCGAGCCCATTCGGTGCCGAGCTTGATACATTAGCCGACTTCTTCAACTTCGGGATCGTTCCGGGTGTGCTGTTGTATAGTACGCTCTATATCGGGACCGAATATGATAATTTGGGTTTCCTAGCATCACTGGTTTTGGCCGTCTGCTGTGCGCTTCGTTTGGCGCGATTTAGTCTGGCCAAACAGGCGGACGACATAAGCCTTACAAAAGATGACCACTTTGTTGGCGTACCTGCCCCCGCACTTGCTTGTCTGGCGTTGATGCCGATCTTTATGCACCTTTATGGATGGCAAGATACCGATCTCCCAATCGCCCGCGCACTTTACATTATCGGCGTTGGATTACTGGCAATCAGCACGATACCGACAGTATCCATAAAACACGCCAGCATCAGACGCGCGCATCTGCCGTTTGCAGTCATATTGGCTGTCGTATTGGTTATGTTTTTGATCGTATACCCATGGCCGACATTGATTTTGGGAAATTGTCTTTATCTGTCGTCCTTGCCGTTTTCATATTTATCTCAACGCAAACATAACAAGACACTTGGAAAAGCGCCTATCCAATCTCGCCTTCAATAGCTGACTGCTTGACCTGCTCCCCGCCAAGGTCAGGCGGATATCAAGCCAACGACAACAATAGGGTAGCATAATACACGCAGTTGGCTTCGAGCTTTCGCTGGTGAGGGTACTACAAAACCCTTAACCAGCTGCTAGCTGACTGAAGAACACGCCCTGACCAACGGTGAAGGTCTTGTGTGGATGCATATGGACCCCACCTTACTGCAACGCTCTTTTTGGTCTGGTTGCGAGATCACAATTGCCGCCGCATATCCGGTTTCTTTTTGCGGCGCGATGTATCATCACCGCGAGCCCCAATGGAATTCCGCAGGCCTCTCCCTCATTGGCTCCAATGCATCAACTTTCGCTATGCTGATCCACACAGCGCGTTCAAGAAGTTACGGTTCGTGTCCTTTTTACCATCCAATGCCAAGTTGCGACAATATTCAGAGTATCATGAATCCATTTAGATGGTTCCGGGCATCATACTGGCGTTGACGCTGTTTGGCCCAGCTGGCTCTAGCAAGCTTTTGACAACCCCAGTCGCCTGACTCACCAGAAGATCAAAACAATACCTCATTTAATGGTGGGCGTCTTGGGGGCGGCTTTTAAAGGTTCTACGAGCAAAATCGATGAACTTTGCCAGTCTTTGGGGTCTATAACGGTCGCGGTGATAGACAAGGGCCATAGGTTGTTCTGGAAGGTCCCAATCCGACAAAACCCGTGAAAGAGTACCTGCTGTAATGTCATCGTTGACCAGTACTTCGGGCAACATTGCAATTCCCATACCAGCGATCGCAGCGACACGAACGGCTTGGCCAGAATTCACGGTTAGCGTTGCACTTGGCGTCCAGATTTGGGTTTGCATCCCATTGGAAAACCGCCACGGTCTTCGCGCAGTCTTGGAGAAAAGAACCGCGCGAAAGCGATCTAAATCAGCGGGCGTTTGGGGCGTTCCATGTTCCTTGAGGAAACTAGAAGAGGCACAAACCGCCATTTTGTAAGGCGCTAGTTGAGTTTGCAGAAGGGTGCTGTCTTCAAGGGCCCCAATGCGAAACGCAACATCAATTCCACCTGCGATCAAGTCTTCATTTGTATCAGACAAGACGAGATCAACCTCGACACCGGGAACTGCATCGGAGAATGTCCTTAGCGCGGGAACCAACGCTGCGGTCCCGAAACTTACTGGGGCGGCAACCCGCAAACGTCCAAGCGGATGGTGTAGTTGATCGCTCGCTTTGCCTTCAGATAGGGAGACCATTTCCAGAATGTCGCGGCACTGCTCAAGATAACTCTCGCCGAAATCTGTGAGGCTCTGTTGACGCGTGGTCCGGTTGAGCAACCTGACCTGAAGGTGGTTTTCCAAGGTTGCAATCCGTTGGCCCACCAGTGTGCTGGTCACATTGAGCCTTTGTGCAGCAGCATTCATGGAGCCTGCCTGGACGACTTCGACAAATGTGCGCATTGCCGTAAAGAGATCCATTCCAAAGCATTCCTTCTTAATGATCCAACTATAAGTCCAATTATCACGCATTACTTCTTCATGCACACTCTCTTTGGGTGATTTGATAGGAGAAACCGTCTTGGAAACACGATTTGAAAACCGCGTGGCGCTTGTAACTGGCGCAGGTAGCGGCATGGGGCGCGAGGTTGCCCTTAGACTTGCACGGGAAGGCGCGTCTGTTGCACTTTGGGGCCGACGACGTCATCCTCTTGAGGCGGTAGCTGAAGAAATTCGTAAGGCTGGCGGTACGGCCTTGGTCCAGACTTGCGATATTTCGGACCCCAAAAGTATCTCGACCAGCATCGATACAATGCTGGCGCAGTTTGGAAAGCTTGATGCCGTTTTTGCCAATGCAGGGCATCTGGGTGAATTCAAACAACTACGCGAAATACGTGCTGCGGATTTTGCGGATTTGGTTCAGATCAACCTGATCGGAACACAGCAAACGATCGCGCAATGCTTGCCGCATATGAACAGCGGCGCTGTGCTGATAAACGCCTCTTGGACTGCAGGGGCGGTCATGCCGGGTTCGGGTGCCTATGCCGCGACCAAGGCTGGATTACTTGCGATGATGCGAGTCTGGGCTGTTGAGGAGGGGCCGCGCGGAAACCGTATCAATGCGATCAGCCCAGGCATCATTCTGACGTCGATGGCAGATGAGGTTCTTGATCCAGAGATTGCCCGCCGCCTATCTGACCACACCCCCCTTCGCAGAAACGGGTCTCCTGATGATGTGACAGGTGCTGCCGCATTTCTCCTGTCGGACGATGCTGGCTTTGTAACGGGACAAGACGTTGTCGTAGACGGTGGATTTACCCTTGGAGGAGCATTGAGATGACCTATTCGGATGGTGCGGTATTGGCCGATGAACTCAATCCTGGGGTTCGGGATGTATTAGACAAACGTTATGGTCACCTGCTGCCAGGAATGGCTGATACCGTTATCGATATGGCTTACGGTCGGTTTTATGGCCGTCCTGGGCTTGATATGAAGTCTCGGTACATCGCGACAATTGCTGCGCTGTCGGCGATGGGCGCGCAAACTGAACCTCAACTGCGGATTAATATCGAGGCTGGACTGAAGAGTGGGCTGAGCGAGACAGAAATCGCCGAAACGATTTGGCAGATGGCGCTGTATGGCGGTCTACCCGCTGCAATAAATGCGCTTAACACATTGTGCGCTATTTGTAGCGAAAGCTAGAGTCCTTTGCGGCCCTTCTTGTAAGACACGACAAGGACTTATGCCCGCAAAGCCAGCCTCGAATACCAGAGCACTGCACTGATTTACGAGGTTGGCTTTGCTAAAGTTGTATTGCAGCGATGGCAGGGCCCGACTTTAGGCCGAAGGCGCTGGCAGGCGGCAATAACTAACTCTCAATTACTCAAAGTACCTGACCAGCGGGCTGGCCGAGCGGAAAACATCAATCAATTGGTCGATCAACTCATCTTCCAATAAAAGCCCATCTTCCAGATTTGTGCGGCATCCCAAACCAACCATTTTCAAATATTTCGCGGCAGGATCGTCTTTGTTAAAGCCGTCGGGCACAGCATTCAGCGCTTTGCGTGTGACAATTCCGTCTGGAAATGCCTCTTTGAATTCAGGGTCAGCCACGAGGTCGTCAATCCCCCCTGGATCGTCAATTAAACGCGCGCGCAGGCTGGCAAGTGTTGCCTTTGAGGGGTGGAAAAGCCCGGCCCCTGCGTGGCAGTTACCAGCCTCAATATGGAGGTAATATCCGACGTCCTCGAACGGGTTTCCTGCATTGGCAAACACATCAATATCCGTGCGATATAGGCCGGGCCCAACGCGGTCACGCGGCTCCTGAAAGAACTTGGAATAACTCTGCTTTGGTTTGATCTTTGCGTCGGCCACATTGTGGTCAAAACGCTCTGCGTAGTCATGCAGTGTCGTCGCGATACCCGTGAAATTGCGCAGAGCATCGTCACGTTCCTCGCGATGTGCATCCATCCATGCCTTGCGGTTGTTTGTGGCAAGATCAGCAAGGAATGTGAATGTCTCTGGCTCAACCATATTCTGGGCTCCTGGTTTGCAGGTGTCACGGGGCGTGTCCGTATTTCCGTTGCATCACTGTAGAACCGTTTTGGAACAACGGCCATGGGGTTGTGGGTTTTCGTCTAGCTCCTAAAGATCAGCTTTCCCCACTCACGCACCACCTGTAATTTCCTTCACCCATTGGATATACGCGTCGTATACGTGATCTCTTCAGGGCCAACGAGATATCCCAATACATTGGAAAGATTGAGGGGCTCGACCCCAAACAACGACCCAGCGGAGGTAAGTCCCGGCTGCTCGGGATCAATAAACGCGGTGGTCGATATCTGCGTACGCTCATGATCCATGGCACCAGAGCGGTTCTTGCGAAGAGCAGTGGAAAGATCGATTCCAGAAGTCAGCAGACTGAAAGGATGCCTGAGCGAAGGCATCCCAATGTTGTTGCCGTTGCTGTCGTGAACAAGAACGCGAGGGTCTTATGATCTCTCTTGTCTGGCGGCAATACTTATCAAACAGTGGTGCCAAGCTTCAGCACTTTGGATCGACCACTGCCCCGAGTCAGAGTGCAAAACGAAGCGTCCAACCATCAACCGCGCCCAATGCGGTACCCACAATCATTTAGAGCGTTGGTTCGAATTAATTTATGCCTAGCTTGACCGCGTGACAGGCTTTGCACTTTGTAGCCTCCCCCTCACTCGGCGAATGCCGGGGCTGCCATGGTGGCAATCATCAGCAGCAAAGTGCCCATTTCCTTGCAAGCGCCCTAAGCTTGATAAAACAGCTAAGGGCGCACGGCGGGTCCCCCCCCGACATCAAGGCAACGGGGTTAGAGTGATGTGTTGTTCGATCTCGCTTCCTTGGAAGCCGATCGCCTCTGGCTGCTGGACGCCCGGCAGGATTGCAACGTCGTAGAGTTCATTGATTGTATGTTCAAAACGCAGCCACTCGACAATGGCACCGCTGTCGATGTCAACGATGATCAACCCGCTGCGCGGGGCGGCATCTTTTGCTTCTAAGTGCTCTTCAAGCGGCAGCCCTTCAAAAGTTTGATTATTGCGCGGACGGGACAATCCAATCACCGCATAACGTCCGATGAAGGAAAGCCCGCGGGCATAGCCGGGGCAAAAGGCGACAGATGTAACTTTGCCGTCCGCAGGATCAATCACGCTCAGTTCACCTTGGCCGGAGTTCAGCACCCACAGCCTCCCGTCGTATAAGCGCGGCGAATGCGGCATCGACAGGCCACTCGCGACGGTTTCACCTGTGGCCACATCCAGAACGACACCGCCATCACGGCGCCGCTCGCGCCAGCCATCCGCAACGTCAGATCGGCTCACTGCGCTTACGTAGGCCGCGCGATCGCCGTCCATCGCCAAACCATTCAAGTGGCATCTATCTTCCGCCAGCATCGCACTAATAAAAGGAGGTCGCCAAAGCGGACGCAGGCTCGCGTCATCGCTGGTGGTGGCTAGGCAATTGAACGCTGTACAGACAAATATCGGTCCGTAACCCTCTGGACCTCCAAACTGCCCTAGTTCTCCCATCCCTATATCATGCACATCAACGCGCCCAGTCACACGGCCTTCACGGGGTACAAATAGACGATCAACGCCGGTTTGAGTTTGTTGGCCTGCAGGGATATCATTTTCAAAACGCCACATCGTGTGACGGCTGCTGGTCCAAAGCGACTGCCCGTCAGTCCAAAGCCCCTGACACTGCTCGATCAGGCGTTCGTGGGCGCGCACCGAACCATCCGGCTTGCGACCGATCAAAAACAACCGCCCCGCCTGATAGGTCGTCAACGCCAGACTGCAGTTCTGCGCAGCGAGCCAATTGTTGAAATTCTGAGACAATAGTAGGACGGGGCCTTTGTCTCTTTGCGCCATATCACCAGCTTGTGCCATCTTCGTCTCCCCCTTTGTCCAGAAACCCAGCTTGCATAAGGAGTTCATTACTTGAACTTCGTCTGCACCAAAAGGGGTGCTGCACTTTTCGAAAATCATATCGAGTCTACTGGAAACTTTCATCAGACCTGTGCGCAAAATAGCCAAGAGTTGGGATAGTAGTTCATTCCGATTACCTACCAGCCATGGGGCAAACTTTAAAACTTTGGGACCACCCGCATTTTTTCCAAGCTCGTCTAAAGACATGTGAACCAATGAAGGGTCGGGAGGGTCCATCAAATCTCAGTTTGTTGGACCTAAACATCTGTAGCTCCGAGAGTTGAGAAGCTTCAGATCTCGAGGCTCGCATATGACAAGTGGACATATTGAACGAGGCATCAACAGGTATTTTTATTGAAATAGATCTCGCAAAGCTTCGTTGGTCTGCCAATATCTACGCGCAAAAACTCATGAAGCCGCTACTATCCTTGCCTTTCAGTATATTTCAACTGACTTGCGGCGAGAAAATCAGCGTCTAGTAGAAGCACCTAAAAGATGCGCTACTTGTGGTTTAAGAATATTGTTCGCGGGATCTTTACCCCGATTTACAACTTACACAGGCAGCTTGGCCGGATCTTAAGTGGGATTTGGCCGTAACTTAATCACGATTCACACACCGTTTAGTGTGTCCAAGCACCACGACGCCCCGTCGCAAAGTTCTCTCCGTAGCCACCCATACGAATGTTTGGCTTACGGCGGTTTGCCTCTTGGACCTGCACATCAATTTTATGTTCGGATGCATAGGCGACAGCGAGCTCTTTGGTTGCGAACTCCAGCTTTACTTGGCTTTGTGTATCAGATGATGAGGTCCATCCCATCAGAGGGTCAACTTCGCGTGCCTCGGAAGGGGCGAATTCGAGAACCCACTTGTGGGTCTTTGCCGTGCCTGATGACATGGCGGTACGGGCTGGCTGAAAAATTCTCGCGCGCATGGATTCTCTCCGTCTGATGTATGTCAGGATATGGCATGACCGCGCATTTGGTTCAAGAGCGCGCTCTCCTGACAGTTTATGACATCTAAACGCCTTCTATACCTTGATACCCTGACAAAACATGGCACCTATAGGGAACGTAAACCGGAGACTGCCTAGATGCCCTACGCACAAACAGACAAAAGCGAAGCTACACCTGAGTTTTTGGCAAATGCCGCTCCGGATGTGCGCAGCCGTCCCAAACTGGAAGGCGGCAAGGCATTTGTCCTTGAGACAGAATTTGAGCCAGCGGGAGATCAGCCTACGGCCATTGCAGAATTGTCTGAGGGCATTCGCAATGGCGAGCGTGATCAGGTTCTTTTAGGTGCTACCGGGACAGGTAAGACGTTTACTATCGCAAAGATGATCGAAGAAACTCAACGCCCGGCGATCATCCTTGCGCCGAATAAGACGCTAGCAGCGCAACTGTATGGTGAATTCAAAGGTTTTTTTCCGGACAACGCAGTCGAATATTTCGTCAGCTTTTATGACTACTACCAGCCCGAAGCCTATGTTGCTCGTTCAGATACGTTCATCGAAAAAGAATCGCAGATCAACGAACAAATCGACCGCATGCGTCACTCAGCAACACGCGCATTGTTAGAGCGGGATGACGTGATCATCGTCGCATCTGTATCGTGCATCTATGGTATTGGTTCGGTCGAAACATACGGCGCAATGACGCAGGATTTGAAAGTCGGTAGCTCGTATGACCAACGCCAAGTAATCGCCGACTTGGTTGCACAGGCCTACAAGCGCAACGACGCCGCCTTCCAACGCGGCACCTTCCGCGTGCGTGGTGACAGTCTTGAGATCTTCCCAGCCCACCTTGATGATCGCGCCTGGCGGTTGTCGTTCTTTGGTGAAGAGCTGGAAAGCATCACGGAATTTGATCCGCTGACTGGCGAAAAGACCGACACAATGGAACAGGTTCGTGTTTACGCCAATTCACACTATGTGACTCCAAAACCGACAATGAACCAAGCCCTCATTGGTATCAAAAAGGAACTTCGCACGCGGTTGGATCAGCTTGTAGGTAATAGCAAGTTGCTTGAGGCGCAACGACTAGAGCAGCGCACAAACTTTGACTTGGAAATGTTGGAAGCAACGGGTGTTTGCAACGGGATCGAAAACTATTCGCGCTACCTCACGGGCCGTGCGCCGGGTGAACCGCCCCCCACCTTGTTTGAATTTATCCCGGACAACGCGATAGTCTTTGCCGATGAAAGCCACGTCAGCGTGCCCCAAATTGGCGGCATGTATAAAGGTGACTTTAGACGCAAGATGACACTGGCTGAACACGGGTTCCGTTTGCCGTCCTGTATGGACAACCGCCCCCTCAAATTTGAGGAATGGGACGCGATGCGCCCGCAGTCGGTATTTGTTTCCGCGACACCCGCCTCTTGGGAGATGGAGCAGACAGGTGGTGTATTTACAGAACAAATCATTCGCCCCACCGGCCTGATTGACCCACAAATCGAAATCCGCCCCGTCGAAATGCAAGTCGACGATCTACTGGATGAGGTCCGCAAAGTAACAGCCGATGGTATGCGCACGCTATGCACGACATTGACGAAACGTATGGCCGAAGACCTAACAGAATACATGCACGAACAGGGTATTCGCGTGCGCTACATGCACTCGGACATTGACACAATCGAGCGGATCGAAATCCTGCGCGATCTACGTTTGGGGGCTTTTGACGTACTGATCGGGATCAACCTGTTGCGTGAGGGTTTGGATATTCCCGAATGTGGTCTTGTCGCTATTTTGGATGCAGACAAGGAAGGCTTCTTGCGTTCAGAGACCTCCCTTGTGCAAACCATTGGCCGCGCGGCGCGTAACGCCGAAGGCCGCGTGATTATGTATGCCGACAAAATCACAGGTTCAATGGAACGCGCGATAGGCGAAACTGACCGCCGGCGCGCAAAACAAGAGGCGTATAACGAAAAACACGGCATCACCCCGACAACTGTCAAAAAGAACGTCGATGATATCCTTGCAGGCCTCTACAAAGGCGACACTGACCAATCCCGCATCACAGCAAAAATCGACAATCCTTTGGCGGGTGGAAACTTGCAATCGGTCCTTGAAGGCCTGCGCACTGACATGCGCAAAGCAGCGGAGAACCTTGAGTTTGAGGAAGCCGCACGCCTAAGAGACGAAGTCAAACGACTTGAGGCCGTCGATCTCACCATTGCAGATGATCCCATGGCGCGGCAATACGCAGTTGAGAAAGCCGTCGACGACGCCAAGACAAAGTCGGGCCGCAGCACGATGGGCCGTGGCGGAATGCGCGGTGGCGTCAAACGGCGCGGGCGTTAAAAACTAGAGCGGCGCGGGTCTGAGTTTTTTGGAAAAGCTCACCCGCCCACCCTTTTCTATTGATCCAGTGACGAGCCAACCACTGCGTAACGCCGGATGATCCACACGCCATCCGCGGAACCGATCATTGCTGACAATCTGCGTTCGCCCTTGATCGCAGGCATCCAGCAATAGAGCATCAGCTTGCGTACCCCGCGGCGCAATGCACACTTGCACCACCTCCTGTAATAAATCCAGATCCGCACCTGCAACATGGCGATGAATACTGTTGTCAAAATAAACAACCGGCGCAAACCGCCGCCCGACGAGCGCGTTCAAAACCAACATTGGTGTGCGTGGCTGGGCCTGCCCCCCATGCCAGAACAGTACATTACTTCCGTCAACCAATATCGTATTCATCATACCTCACCCTCGTGAAAAATACCCATACCGCCCTGTTCAAACTGCCAAAATTCCTATTCCGCTTAACGTGATAAACCCCGGCCACTTTGTCTTGGTAACCCTTTCTTAACGGATATTAACCAAAATAAAGGAAGGAGTTTACCTCAAGTGCTTTACCGCTGCATCCTTCTACTATGCACTATCAGTTTTGCGCAAATGGCGCAGGCTGGGCCGTGGCTGCGTGAAAAAGGATCAGCGTTTACAGCTGTCTCATTTTCCAGCACCTACTACTTGGAAACTGGTTCACAAACCTATCTGGAATACGGTCTAACTGACAAAACCACGGTTGTTGCTGATCTTGGGATATCCCGTCTACATTACGTCGACAATACCGGATACGCGACGGTGTCCCTGCGTAGAGCAATCAGCGCGCCAGATGCAAAATCAAAATGGGCGTATGAAATCGGCGCAGGTGCAGGTTGGATCGGAACAACAACGCTTCCGCATATCCGGACCGGCCTTAGCTGGGGGCGTGGGATTGAATGGGGCAAGAAATCGGGATGGATGACCGTTGAGGCTGCCGTGATTTGGGATCTCACATACGACCTACATGTAACAAAGGTTGATGCGACCCTAGGCATCAACTTCACTGACATCACTTCGGGAATGCTACAATTATATACTGCTAATGTCGCGGATCAGACTATTGGAACAATTGCGCCCTCCCTCATCTTCAACCCCAAAAACAAAAAATACCGTATCCAAATAGGATCGGAAAGCCAATTGGGGCATTGGGAAAACAGCGCACTGAAAATCGGCCTTTGGCGCGAATTTTGAAGGTGGCTCCGGCGCGAACGCCGAAGCCGGTTTCTCTTAGACCACGTCGTTATCCATACGCGCAGTCACCGCAATCTTGCCGCGCACAGCCTCTGACCAAACCACATGAACCTGATCAGCACTTGTCCCTTGCTGAGCTCTGACAAACGGGTTGTCGTAATTAAGCGCATTGGCAGCATTACGCACGCCACCACGCACCACCACTGCATCCACACTCAAAGAACGAGCCTCAAACGGTAGACCCGGCCCTGTTTCCACAACCCAAGTCTGCGTGTCCGTGTTCTGTTCAAATTCGATCAGATGCGGGTTTGCGACAGGCTTATTGACCCCATGGAACGAGTTACCTTCAAAGCGGATATTGCGCATCCGCGTAAAATTGAGATCAGAAAAGCTGGTATCAACCCGCTCAGCACGTTCAACATAGCCATTGATGCTTCGGAACCGGTTACCAGATACATTCAGACCATTAATGAAATGCCCCGATCCGAAAGGTTTGACCACAATGTAGCTAAAGCTTGTAGCGACTTCACCAGACAAGAATACATTGCTGGTGATATCCAGGGAACTGAATGAAAACCCGCTGCTGAATGCTGGGCTTGCATCCCGCTCGTTTGTCCACTCAAAGAACGCGTTGTCCACATAGTTTTGGCTGAACACAACGGATGCATAAGCTGTCGCCAACACCACACCCGCAGAGCGGATACCGCCAGTTACTGTATCCCCCTGAAAGAAGTGATTGCCTGTGATCAGGTGGTTTTGACCAGCCATCACCGCAAAGTGACGGAAACGTTCTGATCGACAGTTGCGCAGCTTCACATCGTTCGCATTGATGTTCAGAGCGATCGTTGTCCGTTGAGAAACTGGCAAATCATTTTCCGAAGATAAGAACTGACAACCTTCAACAAACATCCCCTGACAACCGCCGCCCATCGACGTAATGCCACGATCTTTCGGTGTCGAGATGAAGCAGTCCTTAACCGTAAACACAGTGCCCGCGTTGGCCAGCATGATGCCACTGCACAATTCCTGACATTGGAATTCAATGTCACGCAAGATGAATTTGGCAATGACATCAAAACCGCTGAAATCGAGCATGTATTTAAAGCGGTTGAACGTGAAGTTTTGCGTGCCTTCAGCATCATATAGTGGACTATTCAGCGTAAGCTCGCCGCTCGCGACATTCTTACCCCGCACATAAACCTCACGTCCGACACCCGCGCCACTCACATGACTACCGAGAGGAATGTTGGCTACATTCGCAACGTTGGTCAGTGTCCGTGAATTGCTCGCGCTATAGGTCGCCTGTGAGACCACCGTGGTTGTATCCCAATCGCCACCAGTCAACGCAATTAACTGCCCGTTATGGATCGCACGGCGCGTTTCATAGCGGGTGCGGCTTGGAACTGCTGCTTGCAAATCGATTGGACCAGTCAACGCAACCTTGCGCCCGCCCAAATCCAGAGATTCATGGTCCGAGTTATTTAGCAGCGCCTGAAAGGCTTTTCGGAATGCAGTTTCTTCGTCATCAAACGCCTGAATGTAATTCGGCAGATCAAAGTTCTGACGCAGCAACAACACCGCATCCGCAGGCATGCTGACAGTTCCCTCAAAATTTGTAGGCGTGTCGAATGTGACATCACCCTCCAATCGAAAGGTCCCCGCTGGGATCAAAACAGTTCGGTCATTTGCGGCACTGTTCGCTGCCTCAAATGCAGCAGTATCATCCGTCACACCATCCCCAACAGCGCCATAGTCACGCACATCGATTGTCGCGACGATGTCGCTCAAAAACAGCGATGAGACATCGTTAATTTCAATATCATCAACGCGAACAACGCCGCCATTTTGACCAACGAGATCAATACCAAAGTGACCGTAGCCGGCGTTTGCACCCCAAACCATGTCAACGCCATCGCGATTACCAATGCCGACGATTGCGCTGATTTCAACGACTTCCCCGTAAGTTGTGAGCCCTGTCAAAGCTCCTTGCGTAACAACACCTGACAACACATTGCCGTTTGATTGAGCAGCATAGGCCGCAATGCGAACAGACGGAAAATTCCCGCTAATCGCTTTAACCCGTGCCTTGATTTGCAGATAACATCCCGCAACAATTGGGGTCTGTCCCTTATAGCGCAGCAGCTGAGTGCTATCGGTTTTCAGAATTTCCAACGCGCCGCCAAAATCCTGGTCCGCCGGCACAAAAACACCATTGGATGAGGTCGCGTAGCTGGAGGATCCTGCGGTGCCATTTCCATCTGAATACACCGCCAAACCTTCAGAGTAAGGAGTGGGCGTAAATTGAGTTCCGATCGTGATTGCCATATTGATTGTATCCCTTTTCGCGCTTCTCCGGCGCAGTTGCCGGACAGGCGTTGGGAGATATCAACATGGTCTTAAGGCTCGGCTATACCACCGTAACGATGGCGTTGCGCATCAAACGGAGCCAGCGGGTAAATTCATAAGTTGCACGCCGTTAATTCGCCAACCGCTCTGCGTTTCCAACATTTGATATTCAAGATGGTGAAATCGCCCTCTGTCATCGGTGATCTGCACTGTTTGCCAATACACTTCACCTTCTGCCCTCAACCCCAAATATTCTACTGCTGAGGGACCCAAGACCATAGGATAACCCCGCGCGATCATGCGCCCAAAGTTATCTGGTGTTTGAAAAAAGCTCTGTAGTTTCGGGCTGGCAAAAGTGAATGCAGTGGCAAAGTCTTCCAGCTCAAATGACTGAAACTGCTTTGTAATCACCCCGCGAATTTCAGCGTCTTGGGCCCGCGCTCCCAAAGCAGTCAGCACAACAATCGTGGCTGCCATTACTACAAATCTCATCGCATATTCCTCCAACCCACGCGACTAAAAGTAGATCGCGCAGGCCAAAGGGCAAGAATTTTAGTTACACCACAAGATTACCTGCCAGTGCCTCATCAATCAGCGTGATGGTTTCATCCACGCCGTAAAGTGCAATAAAACCGCCAAACCGCGGACCCTGGCTGGCTCCAAGCAGAACCTCATAAAGCGCTGTGAACCAACTGCGAAGTGGATCAAACCGTTCACGTCCACATGCAAAAACTTCAGATTGCAACGCCTCTGCGTCCAATCCGCCTTCCCAAACCGCAAGACGTGCCCGCAGATCTTCCAGTGCTTCGCGTTCCAGATCAGACGGCGCTCGGAATACTTTTGCTGGTTTCACAAAGTCGTTGTAGTAGCTCACCGCATAGCCTGCAGCAGCGTCCATGCCCGGATGTGTCTCTGCGGTTGCATCCGGCGCGTACCGCTGAATAAAGCCCCACAGCTGCGCTTTATCCTCGGCGGAAGAAACAGATGCGAGGTTTAACAACATCGAAAACGGCACAACCATGTCAGACTTTGGCACATCGCCACTGTGGATATGCCAAACTGGATTGTTCAATTGCGCTTTGATGTCTTGTGTTTCATAGGCCCGCAACTGCTGGTGATATTCATCCACAGCTTTTGGAATCACATCAAAATACATCCGCTTGGCGGTCTTCGGCTTGAGATACATAAAATAAGACAAGGATTCCGCGCTGGCATAGGTCAACCATTCGTCGATTGTCAGACCATTACCGGAAGTTTTAGAAATCTTGTGCCCATCTTGATCCAAAAACAGCTCATAACTGAAATGTTCTGGTGCACGAGCACCCAAAATCCGGCAAATCGAATCGTAGATCGGCGTATTGGTTGAGTGATCCTTGCCATACATTTCGAAATCCACGCCAAGAGCCGCCCAGCGCGCACCGAAATCGGGCTTCCACTGTAGCTTCACATTGCCACCCGTGACTGGCAACGTCATTTCCTCACCATCAGGCGTGTCGAACGTAATCGTGCCTTCCTTGGCGTTCACTTCTTTCATCGGAACGTACATCACCCGCCCTGTTTCAGGGTGGATCGGCAGAAAGATGGAATAGGTCTGGCGGCGTTCTTCACGCAATGACTTCAGCATCACGGCCATGATTTCATCGTATTTCTCAGCAGCTCGCATCAAGATTTCGTCAAACTGACCAGTGCCGTAAAACTCGGTTGCGGAATAGAACTCATACTCAAACCCAAAGGTATCAAGGAATCCCCGCAATCGCGCGTTGTTATGGTGGCCAAAACTCTCGTGTGTCCCAAACGGATCAGGCACAGACGTTAACGGCTTTTGCAGATGCTCTTCCAAGGCGGCCGCGTCAGGAACATTTGACGGAATTTTACGCATCCCATCCAGATCATCAGAAAAGCAAATCAGGCGTGTCGGAATATCACTAATAGCTTCAAACGCGCGGCGGATCATCGTGGTACGCGCAACCTCGCCAAAGGTACCGATGTGCGGCAGGCCAGATGGGCCATATCCTGTTTCAAACAGGACATACCCTTTTTCAGGCATCTTACCCTTAAAACGTTTGAGTACACGGCGCGCTTCTTCAAAAGGCCACGCTTTGCTCTGCATTGCTGCATCCCGCATCTCAGACATATCTAACTTCCCGAAATTATAACCAGCGCACTATCGCGCAGCTTTGGCTTCATCTATTGTGCAAGACCCGTGCCGTCAATAATCTCAACGGCACCAAGACATGCGTAAAGGACGTTACCAAATGCCCGAGAACCTATCCCTCACGTTAAGCCCACAAGATTGTCTTGTTGCGGTTATGGTAGCAATTTCCGCTTCTGACGAAGACATCCGAACAACAGAACTGATAAAAATCCAATCCGCTGTTAACATGCTGCCTATCTTTGCTAAGTTTGACGTCGACCGCATAAAAACAGTCAGCCAGATGGTTTTCGACCTGTTTGAACAAGAAGATGGCCTAGACGCGCTCTTTGGCCTCATCAAAGAAGCACTACCTCATCGCTTGAATGAAACCGCCTATGCGTTAGCCTGTGATGTTGCTGCAGCAGATGGAACTCTGGAAGAAGCTGAACTGCGCCTTCTAGAAGAAATCCGGTATGAGCTGGAAATCGACCGCCTTCACGCAGCGGCCATCGAGCGCGGCGCACGCGCAAGGCACCTGACCTGAACAGTAACACCAGTCAGGCACCGTAAAGAACACCCCAGCGTTCAATCAATTGCTGCTGCATCCGTTTGGCGCGACGGTTCCAGCTCACCCCGCCGGGTGGGCGCTCGCGCTCAGCGCGGCTGAGAGTTGCGCGAATATCCTGATCCGCCGCAAAAATAGCAAATGCCATTTCAGTGCCGTTTGGCCCTGTCAAATACCCGGCAAGGCCAGAAACAAAATTCAACGTACCTGTTTTCGCATTCACTTTTATCGGGTGATCTTTGATCACCTTGCGCTTTGCGTCCCGCATCGCAATCGGTTTTAGAATCTCACGCAAGCCTTCATCATGAACTTTTAGCAACGCTGAGACCATATCTTTGGCTGTGACGCGGCTGTCATCTCCCAAGCCTGAATGATCAACCAGCGCCACACTCTCCATTGCAAGGCTATCACGGGCCCATTGGTTCATTTGTTCAGCCGAGGCCTTCAGGCTGTCAGGCTGACCACCACGTGCTACTGACGCAGCTAATCCCATCATCTCAGCCGTCAAATTTGTCGACCATTTCAGCATATCACGAAGAATACGCAGCAGCTCGGGGCTTTGATGGCGCACCAACACTTCACCGGCAGGCACGACATCAATGCTCTTTGGTCTTCCAAGTTGAATGCTTTGTGCGCCCGCAAGACTTTGAAACACTTCTCCGGCATAAAGCCCTGGCTTACGCACAGGCAGCCACCGCGACCCATTCCGACCAAGTGCACCGCGCGCGACAGTCCATGAATCAACGCCACTCTGATTTTCATATGTATAAACAGGAGAAGCGCGGTCGCGAATTTTCATGACGGCCATTCGCACGGCCGGGCGGTACTTTTCCGTACGCCCTTGCATCGTCACAGCGTATTTTCCGTTAGCGTGTTTCCATTCAAAATGCACACGGTTGTAGTTCAGCGCAAGCGACGAAACCCCCGGGTTATACCCAACCTGATCTGGCTGCTTGGGGTCAATCCTTGGCAACACAGGCAGTGCCGCTTCATAGATTTTGAAATCACCTTTTACGCCAGTGATTCCAGCGGCCTTAAGATTGGCAGCCATGGTCGCCAAAGCATCCGTGCTCAGCGTTGGGTCACTACCACCAACCAATATGAGATCGCCGTCGATCACACCTTCAATTACAGGACCTGTCGCCAATAGCTGGGTTTCAAAACGGTGATCCCCGCCAAGCGCGTCTAGCGCATAAAGCGCGGTAATCGCCTTCGCGACACTTGCTGGAGGGCGACCCACTATAGCGTCATGCGTCTCTATCTCCACCCCGGTCTTAACATCTGAAACAGCGAACGACACTTTGCCCGCCAGCTTGGCCTCACCCATGATGTCTTCGACACTTCGAACCGCGCGCTTAAAAAAATCTTCTCCGCGCAGTACAGGCCTAAGGGAGGATGTTGGAGGTGCGGCCCTAACTGCGCCCGCACATAGAATGCTTGCGGCAGCTGCTGTGCCAAAAAAATGTCTTCGTGAAAATACGCTTGTCATACCCTAGGGGTACCCTAAATTACGCAGAAGCTACAAGCATGCAAAAATCACATTTCGTCCACCCACAACGCGTGATACTGCATGCGACATGCAACGCGCCGTCCTGATAATGTTCCTCGCTATGTCGCTGATTCCAACGGGGGATAGCGCAGGCAAGCTACTATCTGGAACATATGATACTGCCCCAATTTTTGTCGCATGGTCGCGGTTCGTTGTGGGTGCAGCTCTAATCCTGCCATTTATACCCCGCAGCGCTTGGCTGCTCTTGCGCAACTGGCGCATTTGGCTCCGTGCGGGGACCTTGGCAGCGGGTATTTCATGCATCCAAGTTGCATTACAGCTCGAAGAGATCGCGACCGTATTTGCTGCCTTCTTCATCGGTCCGCTGATTAGTTATGTACTGGCAGTTGTTTTTCTACGCGAACCCGTAACTTTGCTGCGATCCGCATTGGTTTTGATGGGTTTTTTAGGGGTTTTGATCGTGGTCCGCCCTGGCATAGATACCAGCGCAGGCGTCCTATGGGCCGTTGCCGCAGGATGTTGTTACGGCGCATTCTTAACAATGTCCCGCTGGCTTGGCCCATTGGCCACACCTTTAGCAATGACGTTTATTCAGTTGTTCATTTCCGCGCTGTTTTTGTTGCCCTTTGGTTTAGCTAACCTGCCTGAATTTTCGAGTACGGTTGTTGCACTCACAGGGATTTCCGCGCTCTTTTCAATGCTCGGTAATTTGTTGCTGTTGTATGCTTACGGGCTGGCACCGGCCACACGATTGGCCCCGCTTATTTATTTCCAGCTGGTAGCCGCTATCGGGCTAGGCTGGGTCATATTCGGTGATCTGCCAGACATCTGGACATGGACAGGGTTGTTCGTAATCCTCACAGCGGGGCTTGCCTCAGCGCGCTTGCGCTGACCAATCACCCGCAGCACGGATAGCTGAAGACGACACACCCATCATCGGTACATTCACAAAACACCATGCAGGTGCAGACGCATGCGCCAACTGCCGGCTATTCCGGCCTGCAATCCGGTATGGTGCATAAAGCGATGCTGCTCTGCTCAACCGCGCAGAAATGCGTTGTCCTGGCCGCGCCAAAATACCCATAGGAACACGGCCTGCAATGTCCCTCCAGTCTTGCCACAGATGGAATTGCGCCAAATTGTCAGCGCCCATCAACCAGACAAACCGCTGTTTAGGATAAAGCTGCTGCAAAGCCCGCAGAGTTTGTGCAGTATAACGCGTTTTCAACCGCTCTTCGATACCAGTCACCTGAACCTTGGGGTGCTTCATAACCTCTCCTGCGTAGGTGATCCGCTCCTGCATCGGAGCAGGGCCACGGGCCTTTAACGGATTTCCGGGACTCACCAGCCACCACACCTGATCAAGCCCAAACCGTTTAAGCGCCTCGCGGGTAATATGAGCGTGACCTGCATGAGCAGGATCAAACGACCCGCCCAGCAGGCCGACCACCTGCCCCGGTGTTGCGTATGGAATATCGTAGCGCAAAACGAATACGGCCCCCGAAGTTACTCAGGGGCCGAAAGGACGGGATGACCCGCCAATTGTCAATCAAACTTAGTGCTTGTGCTTGACGATCTCACCAGATTTCAAGCGACCAAAGTAGCTGTTCATCTCACGTTTTACGATTGGCATCAGGAAGTAGAGCGCCGTAATGTTCACAACAGCCATTGCAAAGATCATCGCATCAGAGAAGTCGATAACCGCACCAAGCTGGGCAGCCGCACCTACAATGATGAAGAAACAGAAGATCAACTTGAACACCAGTTCAGTCGTTTTGCCCTCACCAAACAGATAGGTCCATGCTTTCAGACCATAGTAAGACCAAGAGATCATGGTGGAGAAAGCAAACAAGATCACAGCAATCGCCAGAACGTAGGGAAACCAGCTAAAGCCAGTTGCAAACGCCGCAGATGTCAAGGCAACGCCACCAGAACCGTCTACAGTTTTGATCGCGGTACCCGCCTCATTCAACGCATAAACACCTGTCGAAGGATCTACGACCAACACGCCAGAGATGGTGATTACCAGTGCTGTCATCGTGCAGATCACAACCGTATCAATAAACGGCTCCAGCAAGGAAACAACACCTTCGGTCACTGGCTCTTTTGTGCGAACTGCAGAGTGCGCAATCGCAGCAGAACCAACACCAGCTTCGTTCGAGAACGCAGCACGTTTGAAACCTTGGATCAGCGCACCAACAAAGCCGCCTGCAACGCCAAGACCAGTAAACGCACCAGCAAAGATTTGGCCAAATGCCCAACCGATTTGGTCCGCATTAACGATCAAAATAATCAATGCCGCGATGACGTACATAACACCCATGAAAGGTACAACTTTTTCCGTCACGCTTGCGATGGATTTGATACCGCCAACGATTACCGCAAACACAACTACAGCAAAGATACCACCGGTGATCAGGCCAGAGAAATCACCCGTGATCTGTGTGATCTGTGCATGTGCTTGGTTGGCTTGAAACATGTTCCCACCGCCCAATGCACCACCGATTGTGAAGATCGCAAATACAACCGCCAGCACTTTACCACCCGGAAGGCCGCGCTCTTTAAAGCCCTTAGTCATATAGTACATTGGCCCACCAGAAACAGAGCCGTCTGCATATTCGTTCCGGTATTTAACACCCAGCGTACATTCAGTGAACTTGGATGCCATGCCCAAGAGGCCGGCAACCACCATCCAGAATGTTGCACCCGGCCCGCCGATCCCGACAGCAACAGCAACACCCGCGATATTGCCCAGACCAACAGTACCGGATAATGCAGTTGTCAGAGCCTGAAAGTGGCTCACTTCACCCGCGTCATTGGGATCAGAATAGTCACCTTTGACCAGGCTGATCGCGTGACCAAACGCCTTGATTTGGATAAAACCAAAATAGACCGTAAAGATCGATGCCGCGACAACCAACCACAACACGATCCAAGGAAAGTTTGTGCCAGGTAGGTTCATAAAGATCAGGTTCACGAACCAACCCGTTGATCCAGCGAAAATATCGTTGACCTTTTGGTCGAAAGACACCGCTTCCTGAGCGGCGGCCAACGTGGGAAGGCTCAGCGCTGTGGCTGCGATCCCGCTTGTAATAAATCGTTTCATATTTGCCTCCGCCTTATGGGATTATTGTGATCGGTACACTTGATGCAGCTACAAGCCGACCAGTAACACCACCGAACAAGCGCTCTTTGATGCCACGCTCACCAACACGGCCAACAACAATCTGGGCTGCTTCGTGCTTTTTCGCGAGACCCTCAAGGATGTCAGCAACGTCGCCGTGCTTTACCACGCCTTCAGCTTCACAACCTGCGGCCTGAGTTGATTGAACAGCCGGATCAACGACACGTTCATGTGCCAATTTCAGTTCCTCTTCGCGGCGCGCATGACGCACTTCGTTTTCTTCAGCGGTTTGGAAGCTGTATGGTGACCATTCGATCACGTATACCAATACAACGCGGCAATTGCCGATCAGTTTGGCTCGGGTCATAGCAAAATCTAACGCGCGCGCACCCGCATCAGATCCGTCCAGCCCTACAATAAGGGTTGTTTGAGACATTTTCTTCTCCCTGTCTTCGACCATATTAATCTATAATCTGGTTATCGATCGGCTTCCGCGAACAGGTCACAAATCGAACTGGGGCAACGTAACAGAACGTGATGCGACAAATTGCCCTAAATTATCGCCATTGTAGAATATGTGCCCGAAAAACGGCTAAATTCCCCTTCAAACGAATTGTTTGCATCGTTACCCGTTCAACGCGCCCCTAGCGATCCACTGTTCTTTCTAGCACTGGTAGCCGTTCAAGTGGGTAATTTGGCTGTAAAACCCAAATTCCGTCATCACCTCGGTCTAGTGGGCGCAGTGTCCCTCCGGGGAATGCCCTGCTGCGTAGCGCCAGAACGATATCCGACAGAACCGCAGGGTTCGCTCTGAAGTACGAATGGCTATCAGCGCTACCTGCATCTTCAACACGTATAAAGTGTATCAATCCTTGTTTTGCCAATCTTTGCAACTCTATTTCGGTGAAGTCATCTTCAGTTAATGCGCCAATACGTGTCGATTTTGTCAGAAACGATGACAATCTCAGCGCAGAATCGTGAGGATTCACATAGATATTGACCTGTTCAAAGGCTTCGGAAAACCTTTCGGTCAATAATCGCTGGCGAACAATCCCGGTGTCCAGATCAGCCGCCGCAAGAATGAGTGTCCCCGTTTTGAGACCCAATTTCGGCGCAACCCCGCGCCCTCGCTGAAACAGTATCAATTCCCTCAAAGCTTGGGTCATCACATCCGTTCCACGAGAATGGGCTACAATGTCGATATCTTCTACTTCGGGTATTTCCGCCAACATCGTCAGGAATTCTTTGGCGTGAAAGACGCTGAAATCACCTGATGCACGATCTCGAAAATACCCCAATGGCCCGCGATTACCTGCCGGCCAGCTGAACGCAATGGGAATACTCCTGCGGCCGGCAAAGTGCCACAAGTTCGCAAGCGTCGTTATCCCGCTTTCAAAATCATTCGCGACGCCGTGCGTATACACAAGGATACGCCTGTTACCCGTGCGCGCCACTTCTGCCCGTATCTGAGACTTAAATGCTTCTCGCCCTTTTGCATAACTAAGTGCGGCGATCGGCTCCACCCGCAGACCACCTTCCGTTCGCCTGTCAGCCAGCGGGACAGGATCAAAACGCACCCGCTCGTCCAGTTCGCCCAGATCAAGACGGCTGATACTTCCGCGACGATCAACGTGGGTGCGCGCAACCAAATCATCCCAATCCTCGGCTCCGAAAATCACCCTTGCAGATCCAAACGCCATCGCCTGCGAACGCTCCCGCCCATACCCCGTAACTTTGCCGTTTGTCCGTTCCGGTTGGCGGTCAGTGACGTAAAAAATTTGCGGCATGACACTTTGAAGTGGTGCGGGCACTGCTGTGGCTGGGTAATTCACCCCATCCAGATACAAATTTGGCGGCGCTGCAAGGCGCGCACCAATGGTGCAAGCACCCAGCCCCAAAACAAGCCCGGCCCATAGTAATATTCGTCTGGCCATAGCTGAGCTCCCTTGTGGCGTTGATCTTGCCCCCCGTGACCGATATTGCAAGGTAAATCCAGACAAACTCGAGGAGTCGCGCAATGGCCGCTTATCAATACGTCTACCACATGCAAGGGGTCTCAAAGACCTATCCCGGTGGCAAAAAATGCTTTGAAAACATCCACCTAAACTTCCTTCCAGGAGTGAAAATCGGTGTTGTAGGCGTTAACGGCGCGGGTAAATCTACCCTAATGAAGATTATGGCCGGTCTAGACAAAGACTTTACCGGTGAGGCTTGGGTCGCAGAAGGTGCCAAAGTTGGCTATCTTCCGCAGGAGCCAAAGCTTGATCCCGAACTCACAGTACGTGAAAACGTGATGCTGGGCGTAGCGGGAAAAAAGGCAATCCTCGACCGCTATAACGAGTTGGCAATGAACTATTCTGACGAAACGGCCGACGAGATGGCCGCGCTTCAGGATCAGATCGACGCAGAAAATCTCTGGGATCTCGACAGCCAGATCGACGTCTCCATGGAAGCGCTGCGCTGCCCTCCTGATGATGCGGACATCTCAAAGTTATCAGGTGGTGAATCTCGCCGTGTGGCTTTGTGCAAATTGCTGCTTCAAGCTCCTGAAATGCTACTGCTCGATGAACCGACCAACCACTTGGACGCTGAAACCATCGCGTGGCTGCAACAGCACCTCATCGCCTACAAAGGCACGATCCTGATCGTTACGCACGATCGCTACTTCCTTGATGATATCACAAGCTGGATTCTTGAACTGGACCGTGGTCGCGGCATACCAAATGAGGGGAACTACTCCGACTGGCTTCAGCAGAAAGCCAAACGCCTTTCTCAAGAATCCCGCGAAGACAAATCGCGCCAGAAAACACTTGAACGCGAACTGGAATGGATGCGCCAAGGTGCCAAAGCACGTCAGTCAAAATCCAAAGCGCGGATCAAATCCTACAACGAGATGGCCGACCAATCCGAGCGCGAAAAACTCGCGCACGCCCAGATCGTCATTCCGAACGGTCAGCGCTTGGGCAGCAAGGTTATTGATGTTGAGGGCCTCACCAAAGCAATGGGTGACAAACTGCTGGTCGAGAACCTCGAATTCTCGCTACCGCCCGGCGGTATTGTTGGCG
The DNA here is from genome assembly GCA_033851935.1 of Sulfitobacter sp. Taxonomy (GTDB): domain Bacteria; phylum Pseudomonadota; class Alphaproteobacteria; order Rhodobacterales; family Rhodobacteraceae; genus Sulfitobacter. The sequence goes on along the minus strand of JAWSVL010000016.1, from coordinate 110,032 downwards.
TCATTGGCCCCAACGGTGCCGGTAAATCGACACTTTTCAAGATGCTCACAGGTCAGGAAGAACCTGATTCTGGCACTGTCGAAATCGGTGACACGGTCCAGCTCAGCTATGTTGACCAGTCCCGCGATGACCTAAAGTCCGACGACAATGTATGGCAAGCCATCACAGGCGGTGCAGAGCTTATCCAGCTAGGCGATGCCGAAGTGAACTCACGCGCGTATTGTTCCTCGTTCAACTTCAAAGGCGGCGATCAGCAAAAGAAAGTCGGCTTGCTGTCAGGTGGTGAACGTAACCGCGTGCACATGGCACGCCTTTTGAAATCAGGCGGCAACGTACTGCTGCTTGATGAACCTACAAACGATCTAGACGTTGAAACCCTACGTGCGCTCGAAGATGCCTTGGTTGATTTTGCAGGCTGCGCCGTAGTCATTTCACACGATCGCTTCTTCCTTGACCGTATCTGCACTCACATCCTTGCTTTCGAGGGTGAGGCCCATGTCGAATGGTTTGAAGGTAACTTCGAAGACTACGAAGAAGACAAAAAGCGCCGCCTTGGCGCCGATGCGTTGGAGCCAAAGCGCCTCAAGCACAAAAAATTCGTACGCTAAAGTACATTTTGGGGCGGCCTATCGGGTCGCCCCAAGCGCATTCCAAGTAAATCGCTTCAAGAATAATTTCTCGATAGAATCGGTGCAAAGTTAATCCAGTTGCAGAAATCCGCACAAAGCGATCAATCCGCGTCTCGAACAATTCAATAAAAGATCCTACAGTTTCCGGGACGCTATCTCCAGAAATTAGTCAACGTATACATATCTATAACTTGGAATCCGACCCAATCGTCCGGATACATGCTAACTGGCCGATCTTTGCTTGCTTGTGCCTGGACCCTTGAAATTTTGGTCCCTACGTGCCATCTATTCAATTGCGAACGTTATCTTTATCCAGACCACTGTCTCCGCTTTTGCGTTCAGTCTCTCGATTACAGACCGACCAAGCCGGGCCATCGCACTCTCGCGGATGGCATCTATCTACTAGGAGACTACGGAATGGCTACTGGCACCGTAAAATGGTTTAACACTACAAAGGGCTTCGGCTTTATCGCACCCGATGGCGGCAGCAAAGACGTGTTTGTACACATCTCAGCTGTTGAACGCGCTGGCCTTACAGGTCTTGCCGACAACCAGAAAGTGACTTTTGACATCGAAGCTGGCCGTGATGGCCGCGAGTCCGCGGCAAACATCGCGCTTGCATAAGCCGATTTGAGGGCGCTGGATTAGATCCAAAACCCTTAACACACGAAGAATTGACCGGCCATTCTGCAACGGATGGCCGGTTTTTGCGTTTGAAGCTTGATAATGAGCGCAAATTTGGGACAGTAGTAACGATCCAATTCTACAAAAGGACCGTTACATGCGTCGCCGTACATTTATTGCAAGCACTATTGCTGCTACGACTTTGCCCCAACTTGTTTCAGCTCAGGCTGTTGCTTTTGATCCAACCCCTCAAAAGGTACGTATCAAAAAGAACTACAAAGTGGGCGAACTCCTTATTTTACCACGTAGCTATTACTTATATTTCGTAACGGCACCTGGCGAAGCAATGCGCTACGGTGTTGGCGTGGGCAAAGCGGGCCTGGAATTCACAGGTTCTGCGACCATCTCAGTTAAAAAGGAGTGGCCAACATGGCGCCCTACAAACGAGATGATTGAGCGCGACCCAAGCGCCTATGGCCGCTTTATCGGCAACACCGAAGCACAGCCTGGTGGCCCAAGCAACCCACTCGGTGCGCGTGCCCTGTACCTCTTCCAAGGTGGCAAAGACACGTACTTCCGCATCCACGGTACAACAGCGCCCAAATCCATTGGCCGCTCAGTATCAAACGGTTGCATCCGCATGCTGAACGAGCACGTCAAAGACCTGTACGAACGCGTGCCAATCGGAACCACCGTTACTGTTCTGTAGGATAATGTATATTTATTTTAAAAGGGCCAGTGATTTCACTGGCCCTTTTCATGTGTACAGTTCGAAGGCCCAGACAGCCGCCAAATCTGAGTTTTACTTAGAAGACAACAACTCCTATCGACGTTCTTATCCCAGAACTTCGCCAATCAGCATCTGCGGCTGGCCGTTATAAAAATTTGGAATATCACCCAACACGGGTGCTCCTGCGGCCAAAGCAGCATCTAACGCAGTCTGATCAGCGAAGATCATGGTCGCAATTGTATGAAAACCAGCTGGTACATCAGGCCCGCCTGCAAGTCCTTTAACAATCATCGTTTGATCAATATGCGCGCCCATATGTTCATCAACAAGAGCCATATGTTTGGTGGCATAATAATCATGATCAAACGTGGTCTCGTTTTCGGTCGAATATAGTACTTGCAGCGAAATGGTCATTTCATTTTTCCTATCAGAGCGACCCAAATTGGCCAGCCTGATAAAGGCTAATAACTTACATGGCCTTTGAATAGGTTCTTTAGAAAACAATAAATTTACTTCCATTCAAAACATCACACCAGCCAGCAGCCTATAGGCCTCAGTGTAATATACGCGAATGCTCCAAGCTCAAGACAAGACAGCTAACGAAAAAGGGCCAACACATATGTGCTGGCCCTCATCATTCAAATGTCGTCGCTTTAGTTCAACGCAGCATCCGTAATCACAGATGTCCATGCGCCTTCAGGTTGCTTGGAAATCACCGGATCAGAACCACCAGCCAACAGCGTATCCACTGTGCGTTGGAAATCAGCTTCGACCAGTGCCCCAGTTGAACCTGCTGTCAGCTTGGCAATCTCTTTCATCATACGAACCTGAGCTTCTTCAGATTGCGCACCTGTTTCATCATTCTCGATGATGATCGCGCCTGCTTCTTCTGGGTGTGCTGCAGCATATTCCCAGCCCTTCATGGACGCCCGTACGAAGCGGACCATCTTGTCGACGAACACTTCGTCATTTAGGTTGTCTTCCAACACGTAAATACCATCTTCAAGCGTCGCAACGCCTTGGTCTTCGTACTTGAACGTAATCAGTTCGCCCGCGTTCACGCCTGCATCCAACACCTGACCATACTCATTGTAGGTCATCGTTGAGATACAATCAGCTTCACGCTGCAGCAGTGGATCAACGTTAAAACCCTGCTTGAGGACGGTCACACCATCATCGCCACCATCAGTGCTGATGCCTTCTTTGCTCATCCAGCTCAGGAACGGATACTCGTTCCCAAAGAACCAGACGCCAATCGTTTTGCCTTTAAAATCCTGAACAGACGTGATGCCCGTGTCTTTCCAGCAGGTGAGCATCAGACCGGATGTCTTGAACGGCTGCGCGATATTAACTACTGGCAGGCCTTTTTCACGTGCCGCCAACGCCGAAGGCATCCAGTTGAGCATCGCATCAGCGCCGCCACCCGCTAGCACTTGAGGCGGTGCAATATCAGGGCCACCCGGCAGGATTGTTACGTCCAGACCTTCTTCTTCAAAAAAGCCCTTGTCCTGTGCCACATAATAGCCTGCGAATTGTGACTGGGTGACCCACTGTAGTTGCAGCGCTACGGTATTTGCATGCCCGTCCGCAAAAACGGGTGTTGCTGTCAAACCTGCGGCACATGCCGCTGCCATCATAAACTTCTTCATCTTTCGACCTCCAAGTCGGTTGGTTAACACTCTGCCCCGTTGTACGGGGTCATCGTTATCGTTGCGAAGGGTGCCAGAAGGTCACCCGTTTTTCTACCCATGTCATCACGCCGTAAAATGCGCTTCCCGCCAATGCGGCAACTACAATCTCGGCCCAGACCATATCAAGTGCAAGCTGTCCAAAGCTGGTTGAGATTCGAAAGCCCATCCCGACCGTCGGTGAGCCGAAAAATTCAGCAACAATCGCACCGATCAACGCAAGGGTCGTCCCGATCTTAAGGCCGTTAAAGATGAACGGCATCGCACTTGGCAATCTCAGCTTGAACAACGTGGGCCAATAACCGGCCGCATAAGTGCGCATCAGATCGCGCTGCATGCTGTTGGTATCTTTCAGGCCAGCAACTGTATTCACGAGGATCGGAAAGAAAACCATAACAGCAACAACAGCGGCCTTAGATTCCCAATCACTTCCCAACCATTTCACAAAAATAGGTGCAGTCCCCACAATCGGTAACGCCGCCATGAAGCTCCCCACAGGTAGAATGCCGCGTGTTAGAAAATCTGAACGATCCGCAATCACAGCCACGATCAATGCTCCAACCGTGCCCATGATATAGCCGCTCAACGCACCCTTCAAAATGGTCTGCCGAAAATCGGCCCAAAGGATGGGACCTTCTTGTCCAAGCCGCGAAAGGACTGAAGAAGGTGCCGGCAAGATCACAGGGTTCACTTCAAACCCGATCACCATCAGCTCCCAAACAACCACAATCGTCAGGCCAAAAATTGCTGGGATCACTACTTTTGTCATTGGTAGGTTTGAACTAGGACCGTTCGCCAAACGTACATTCAGCAACCAACCTCCAGCCCAGATCAACAGTGCTATCAGGACATATATCATGCTGCATCCATCCCCATGCGCCGCAGCGTGACCCGCTCAATCGCACTAAACAACCCAACCAACGCCGCCGCCGTGAGTGCCGCCGCAAATAATGCCGCCCATGAAACTAGCGGTTGTCCGTATTGATCCCCAACCAACATACGCGCCCCAAAACCTGCGCGTGCTCCGGTTGGTAGCTCAGCCACAATAGTTCCTACCAAAGATGCAGAAATCCCGATTTTAAGAGACGCAAACAGATAGGGCGCAGACGCTGGTAGACGCAGTGACCAGAACCCTTGGACGCCCGACGCATTATAGGTACGCAGTAAATCCAATTGCATACTCGATGGGCTACGTAATCCTTTGACCATCCCGACAGCCACAGGGAAAAAGGATAGATATGCAGCAATCAATGATTTAGGAAATAGCCCCTGAATGCCCATAGAGCCCATTACAACAATCACCATCGGTGCCAGTGCCAATATCGGTATCGTCTGGCTGACAATCGCCCAAGGCATAACCGAACGGTCCATCACACGGCTATAGACGATACCAACAGCCAGCAATATTCCCATTCCAGTACCAATAACGAAACCCAACAACGTTGGCGCCAACGTGACCCAACCGTGATAAACCAGCGATCGCTTTGACGTGATCTTCTTTTGGAAAATCGTCTTATACATCTCACCCGAAACTTGTTGCGGACTTGGCAGACGGGGACGCTTGAAACTATACGCCAGCGAAATCAGATCGGGATTATTTATTGCCAATGCTAGCCCGCCAACACCCTGCCGCGCAGCAGGCGTATCTGGCTGCACAATGGCTCCATCACGCTGCGCTTGATCCGCAACCAGATGCATATTCATAGGGACCACAGCCAACAGCCAGATCCCGAGGATAGCCGCTACAACAGTTAGCACAGGCAAGACAGACTTCACCACAATCTCTCCACCAATTGGGATGGCGGGCGGGGCGTCGTCGTAGACGCGCGTCGCACATTATCTCTAATCATCAGCATGCCCTGCCCGCAGGCCTTCACGCACACGGTGCGCTATCGCCAAAAACTCGGGACTCTCGCGAATTTCCAATGGTCGCTCTTTCGGTAACGTGCTTTCAATCACATCCGTAATCCGCCCTGGGCGCGGGCTCATCACAACAATCTTGGTGCTCAGATATACCGCCTCCGGAATCGAGTGCGTGACAAAAGCAATTGTCTTTTCTGTCCGCGCCCAAAGGTGCAGCAGTTGCTCATTCAAGTGATCACGAACAATTTCATCTAGCGCCCCAAATGGCTCATCCATCAGCAGCAAATCCGCGTTAAACGACAACGCCCGCGCAATGCTTGCCCGTTGCTGCATCCCGCCAGATAATTGCCATGGGAACTTATTCTCAAACCCTGACAGTTCCACCAGCTCCAGCACCCGCGCAACCCGTTCGGCATGCTCGGCTTTTGGTACCCCCATAATCTCAAGGGGTAGACGAATATTTCCACCGATTGTGCGCCACGGATACAATCCTGCCCCCTGAAACACATAGCCATAGGCCCGCGCTTCACGCGCTTGCTGAGGCGAGACACCATTCACTGTGATCTTCCCGCCCGTAGGCTGCTCCAAATCAGCCATCACCCGCAGAAATGTCGTCTTCCCACAACCAGACGGCCCGATAAAACTGACAAAATCGCCCTGTTTGATATCCAAATCTACCCCTTTCAGGGCGTGCACAGGGCCATCATTCGTCTCGAATGTAAGGTCCAGATTACGCGCACTAATTACGTTTTGAAGCTCGCTCACAAAATAATTCCTGTCTTCACAAAACGTCTCAAATTCCGGCCGGAATGTTCAGTGGATCGCGCTTGATCATCTTCGGCGCATTCAGCTCTTTCCACTTGCTCAATGCGACATTAGCAGATGGAAACGCTGGACGCGGAATGAACTTGCCCCGTCCAGGATTAGGTTGGCTGTTCTGTCCCCATGCCCAAATCACTTCGCCGCGACTTAGCGTAAAGCGGCTCTGCGCACGCACCTCAAAGCCTTCAAACACATTGTAATCCAAAACAGAATGGTGGATTGCAGGCGAAATCGTCTTGGTGATCTTGGGATCCCACACAACGATATCCGCATCCGCCCCTTCTACAATCGCGCCTTTGCGCGGGTAGATGTTCAAAATCTTTGCGGCATTGGTTGAGGTAGCTGCAACGAATTCATTCATCGTCAAACGGCCCGTCTCAACACCTTCGGTCCAAAGTACGGCCAGACGTTCCTCAAGCCCGTTAGAGCCGTTGGGGATGATCCGGAAATCGTCCTTACCAGCACGCTTTTGCTCGGTGCTGAACGCCGCGTGGTCCGTCGCAACAACCTGCAAACTACCCGATTGCAGGCCCGCCCATAGGCTGTCCTGATGATCCTTTGAGCGGAAAGGCGGTGACATGACACGCCGTGCGGCATGGTCCCAATCCTTGTTGAAATATTCACTTTCATCCAGTGTCAAGAATTGGATCAGCGGCTCCCCATATACCCGCATGCCTTTTTGGCGCGCACGGCGAATGGCTTCGTGGGTCTGCTCGCAAGAAACATGCACGATGTACAATGGCACACCTGCGGTATCCGCAATTGTGATCGCACGGTTGGCCGCTTCGCCTTCTAGTTCAGGTGGGCGCGAAAACGCGTGGCCCTCTGGTCCGGTGATCCCTTCGTCAAAATACTTCTGCTGAAGCTCGGCCACTAGATTGCCATTCTCCGCATGCACCATCGGTAGCGCACCCAATTCCGCACAGCGTTTGAAGGAGGCGAACATCTCGTCGTCCTCAATCATCAACGCGCCTTTATACGCCATGAAGTGTTTGAACGAATTCACGCCCATGTCCACAGCGTCTTTCATCTCGTTAAAGACGTTCTCGTTCCAGCCCGTGATCGCCATGTGGTAACCCACGTCTGAACAAATCTGCGGCGCGCTTTTGCGGTGCCACTCATTGATCGCGTTCTTGATCGAGCCATCCTCACCGGGCAGACAGAAATCCACAATCATCGTGGTCCCGCCACAGGCCGCAGCCCATGTGCCGCTCTCAAACGTCTCAGCGGCGGTGGTTCCCATAAACGGCATCTCAAGGTGCGTATGCGGATCAATCCCGCCGGGGATCACATAAGCGCCCTCAGCATCGATGTATTCGTCACCGATCAGATCCTCGCCAATACGCACGATCTTTTCGCCCTCGATCAACACGTCCGCTTTCCACGTACGGTCCGCCGTGACGACAGTGCCGCCTTTGATTACTTTGGTCATTGTCGTTTCTCCTTGGTCCACACCGGTATTCTCAAAAACAAATTATACATTTTCGTACTGAATGTGGGTGTCTCAATTTTTTCCTCAGGATCGTCGACAGATGGAATTGCTTCAATCTGCCAAACACGTTCATTTTCTGGTGAACGAATAGCGACATGGCCAGGTTGCAAATCTTCAATGCCGATCAACGAAGGATCATCTTGAAGCATGCAAATCCCACAAACAATTCGAGCATGCTTAGATTTATTAATTCCCCCACAAAGGAACTGCCAATCTCCATCCTCCTCATGAAAAACACGCAGCACTGGCTTATGTTCATCCACAACATGAGAGCATGAAAATGCAATTATGCATTCATGGTCTCGTGCCTCATCCAACAATCTCCGCGGTCTCCACAACCGCATGCAGCAACACATCTGCGCCCGCCATTGCCCAATCTTTGGTGATCTCTTCGGCCTCGTTATGCGACAGGCCGTCTACGCAAGGGCACATCACCATTGCCGTAGGCGCCAGACGATTGATCCAGCAGGCGTCATGCCCTGCACCAGAAATCAAATCCATGTGGGAATAACCCAACCGCTCCGCCGCGCTGCGTACTGCCGTTACGCAGGTTTCATCAAACGTCACGGGATCAAAGCCGCCGACCTTTTCAAACTCGATGCCCAGCCCCATTTCATCAGCCACTTTTTGGCCTTCGACACGCAGCTTTGCTTCCATGTCTTCAATGACGCTTAGATCAGGTGAGCGGAAATCGACGGTGAACACCACCTTGCCGGGGATCACATTGCGCGAGTTCGGGTAAACATCGATATGGCCGGCAGCACCCACCGCATGGGGTGCGTGCGACCATGCGATCTCGTCCACTTTATCCAAAATCCGTGCCATCCCCAAACCCGCGTTCTTGCGCATTGGCATTGGTGTTGATCCCGTGTGGCTGTCTTTGCCCGTCACGGTCACTTGCGTCCATGACAGACCTTGACCGTGGGTAACAACACCGATGTCCTTGCCCTCAACTTCCAGAATAGGGCCCTGTTCGATGTGCAGTTCAAAGAACGCATGCATCTTGCGCGCGCCAACTTCTTCTTCACCACGCCAGCCAATCCGCTTTAGCTCATCGCCGAATAATTTGCCCTCTGCATCCTCACGGGCATAAGCCCAGTCTTGTGTGTGGATACCAGCGAACACCCCTGAAGACAGCATCGCTGGTGCGTACCGTGTGCCTTCTTCGTTAGTAAAGTTCGTAACAACAACAGGGTGCTTGGTCTGAATATTCAGATCATTCATTGTGCGCAGGATTTCCAAACCGCCCAGCACACCCAAAACGCCATCATATTTTCCGCCAGTTGGCTGCGTGTCCAAATGTGATCCAACATAGACTGGCAGCGCCTCTGGGTCAGTTCCTTCGCGACGTGCAAACATGTTCCCCATCTGATCCAGTCCCATCGTGCAGCCCGCAGCCTCGCACCACTTTTGGAACAACGCGCGGCCTTCGGCGTCCTCATCAGTCAGCGTTTGACGGTTATTGCCACCTGCAATTCCCGGCCCGATTTGAGCCATCTCCATCAAGCTATCCCACAAACGGTCGGGATTGGTTTTGAGGTTCTGTCCGGGCGCTGGCATGGGCTGGCTCCTGCTTGTTTATGTAGATCACCGAAGCAATCAAAATTTTACCAATTGGTAAACTCACGATTGCCCCTCCCTTCATGTCTGTCAAGAACTGCTTTAGAAAGAATCGCAACCCATTTGACTAACTGCCCAATTTCCCAGCATCTGCGGAGACTATTGTGACTGACGCCACTGATAAAAAACCCAGCCGCATACAGATGCGAAACCGACGACTGATTCTCGATGCGGCGTTGGATGTATTTTCCCGCGACGGCTATGGCGGAAGTACACTGGACGCCATAGCGAATGGTGCAGGTCTTAGTAAACCAAACTTGCTGTACTATTTTGACGGCAAAAAAGAAATTTACGTCACTTTGCTCAGCCAGCTTTTGGAGACGTGGCTTGATCCCTTGATCGAGCTTGATCCTGATGGCGACCCCGTTGAAGAGCTGCTCAGTTACGTACGGCACAAGCTTGATATGGCGTTGGAAATGCCCGCAGAAAGCAAACTATTCGCTGGCGAGATGTTGCAAGGTGCTCCCCGTATGGCCGACCACTTGAACAACGAGCTGAAGCCGCTGTTTGACCGGAAATGCCAAATCATTCAGGACTGGATAGATGCCGGACGGTTAGCGCCAGTTGATCCACCACATCTGATTTTTTCGATCTGGTCCTCAACACAACACTATGCTGATTTTGGAGCACAGGTCTCCGCGTTATTGGATGCAAAAGATCCCGCCAAGGGTGCGCACGCACATCTAGAGCAGATGTTTCGCCGATTGCTGCAGCCTGCATCGACCTAGCCAAACGACAACAGCTTTCCACTAAAAAGGCCGCTATTATTAGCGGCCTTTTTGGATTCCCATTGCCGCCAGCGGCCCTATTACTTCACTCAGCGGCTGTGGCAGACGGGTTATTTGGATGCATTGTCCAGTTCGCGTATACATCCTCGACCACCTTGCCAGTGCGCGGATCCGTTGCACCCGTATCCATCTCAACCATGGTGATACAGTTTTCAACGGGGCAAACTTCCACACAGAGATTACACGCAACGCATTCTTCTTCGATAACGCTGAAGGTCCGGTCTTCTGACATGGCAATCGCCTGGTGTGAGGTATCCTCACATGCAGCAAAGCAACGCCCGCAACTGATGCAATCATCCTGATTGATGGACGCTTTAGCGATGTAGTTCAGGTTCAGGTACTGCCAGTCCGTAGTATTCGGCACGGCGGCGCCCATGAAATCCTGAATCGAGGTGTGACCTTTTTCATCCATCCACTCGGACAAACCACTGATCATTTCCTGAACGATCTTAAACCCGTAGGTCATGGCCGCTGTGCAAACTTGCACGTTGCCGCAGCCCATCGTGATATATTCCGCTGCATCACGCCACGTTGTGACCCCGCCAATGCCGCTAATCGGCAAACCTGCTGTGGCAGGTGCACGCGCGATCTCACTCACCATGCTAAGCGCAATAGGCTTTACCGCAGGACCACAATAGCCGCCATGCGTCCCTTTGCCATCAATGCTTGGGTGTGGGCTCATCGTGTCCAGATCAACAGAAACAATCGAGTTGATTGTGTTGATCAGGCTCACTGCGTCCGCGCCGCCACGCTTGGCAGCTTCGGCAGGTTTGCGCACATCCGTTATGTTTGGCGTCAATTTTACGATAACTGGCTTGGAGTAATACTGCTTGCACCAGCGCGTGACCATTTCGATGTATTCAGGTACCTGCCCCACGGCAGCGCCCATGCCACGCTCTGACATGCCATGCGGGCAGCCAAAGTTAAGTTCAATACCATCAGCGCCTGTCGCTTCGACCAAGGGCAGGATGTCTTTCCACGCCTGTTCTTCACATGGCACCATGATGGATACGATAATCGCACGGTCAGGATAATCTGCTTTAACCCGCGTGATTTCATCAAGGTTGGTCTGCAAATCGCGGTCGGTGATCAGTTCAATGTTATTGAGCCCCAGCACGCGGCGGTCTGCACCATGGATCACGCCATAACGTGGACCGTTGACGTTCACGACAGGAGGACCTTCCATGCCAAGGGTTTTCCAAACGACACCACCCCAACCCGCCTCAAAGGCGCGGCGGACATTGTATTCCTTATCCGTTGGTGGCGCAGACGCCAGCCAGAACGGATTCGGAGATTTGATGCCTAGAAAATCAGTTGTTAGATCAGCCATTTGTTGTCTCCTATACGTCTACCAGCGTTTCAAATCCGCCGTAAATCAATCGCGCGCCGTCAAAAGGCAACGCACCCATTTCTGCAAGGCGCGGGTCGCGCATCGCGTTTTCCACATTCGCATCGCAGGTCGCCTTGTCAGGCCATTCCTGCCAACCGGTCACCACGGTCTCATCATCCTTCGCAGCAACCGCCATCGGATAGGATGTTGTGGTTCCGGAGGGGACATCAGCGCCCCATAGCTCAACCACACGCAGTGCGCCGTGGGATTTGAAAATCTCTGCCGCTTTGGAACAATGCGCCAGATAGGCCTCTTTTTGTGCCGTTGGAACGGCAGCTACAAAAGTCATTACATACATAAAACTAGTCCTCCCTGTCGAAAGCCATAGCACATTTTGGGGTCAAATTGGACATCAACCCACCAATGCAGCATGCATATCCATCGCAGCATCGCGACCTTCAGCAACGGCAGTCACGGTCAAGTCGTCGCCACCAGATGCGCAATCACCCCCGGCCCAGATACCCATCACCGAAGTCCGGCCATTCGCATCGACTTTGATCTTACGGCCTTCCAGCTCAGGCAGCCCTTCACCCTCAAGCGTTTGACCAATTGCCTTGAATACTTGATCCGTAGCAAGACGTAGTGTCTGACCAGTTGGCGTCATATCGTCAGCCACGTAATCAAACTCGATCTCGCGCACCGCGCCATTCCCGATCACAGATTTGGGTGTCGCATGGGTTACAATACGTACACCTTTTGACGCAGCTAGATCTTGTTCAAAAACGCTTGCATTCATCCGGTCACGACCACGACGATATACCAACGTTACATTAAGTGCACCCAGCAACTTGGACTGAACAGCAGCATCAACTGCAGTCATCCCTCCGCCAATAACTACGACGTCACGCCCAATCGGCACCTGTGCCACATCCGACGCTTGGCGTAGTTCCGCAATGAAATCCACAGCATCCAGAATACCGTCTTTGTCTTCGCCATCGACACCAAGCGCGTTCACACCACTAAGGCCCATCCCAAGGAACACGGCATCATATTCTGACTGTAGCGCATCCAAAGTCAGGTCTGCGCCCAGCGCACGACCTGTTTCAATCTTGATCCCGCCAATTTCAAGCAACCAATCAACTTCACCCTGTGCAAAATCATCAGGCGTTTTGTAGGTCGCGATCCCGTATTCATTCAGGCCACCTGCTTTGCTGCGCGCATCTAGCACAACAACGTCGTGGCCCAACATCGCAAGACGGTGTGCAGCACTCAGGCCCGCAGGCCCTGCCCCAACAACTGCCACACGTTTGCCTGTACTGGCAGCGCGGGTGAATGGATGAATGCCGCGTTCTTGCAAATGGTCTGTCGCAAAGCGCTGCAACTGGCCAATCAAAACGGGTTTACCTTCGGCCTCTTCGCGCACGCAGGCCTCTTCGCACAACTGTTCGGTCGGACAAACGCGGGCGCACATGCCGCCCATGATATTTTGGCTCAGGATCGTCTTTGCCGCGGCATCCGGTGTGCCCGTAGCGATCTGGCGAATGAACAGCGGGATGTCGATGTCCGTAGGACAGGCCGTAATGCACGGCGCATCATGGCAAAAATAGCAACGATCAGCGGCCACCAAGGCCTCATGTCCGTCAAGGGGTGCGTGTAAGTCCGAAAAATGCGCCTCGTAGGTCTGCGGGTCTAAACGACCTGCTTGCACACCGGGCTCAAATATTTTGTCTGCCATGGGTTGATCCTCTGCCTAGAGCAATACTTGAGAACAACGCTGGCACAGGTCAATTTTTTTATCAACTGGTAAAATTTATCAAACATCGCGCGAGCCACCCAACATCAAAAATTCGGGCAGACCTGCTTAATTTTGTAGCAAGCCCTCAGTTCGCGGCCTCAATTTGCCCAACAAGTGCAAGCACCTTTGGCCCCACAGCGGTGACAATTCGGGCAACCCCTTCTGCGCTTGGGTGAATACCATCCGTTTGAAACCATTGGCGTAATGCAGAAAGATCGCTTGACCCAGCGTCCTCAACAAGGCCCGCAAAAAAGCTATTGAGAAAGACCGTTCCATAGGCCTGTGCCAGGTCGGGATACAATTGATCAAACGTCGCTTTGTACTCTGGCCCAAAGTTTCCGGGGGCCTGCATTCCGATTAACAACACTTCAACATTTGCGGTTTTCGCAGCCTGCAAAATACCATCGATGTTGTTCAAAACTTGCTCTGGCTCCAATCCACGCAACAAATCATTGCCGCCCAGAGCGACGATCATGCCGTCTACGTCTGGCTCCAGCGTCCATCCAACGCGCGCTAAACCTCCCGCGCTAGTATCCCCCGAAACGCCAGCATTAATCAAACGTACATCCGCACCGTGCTCATGAAGCCACGCCTCAAGCTGCGGCACAAACCCGTCCTCCTGCATCAGCCCGTAGCCCTGCGTGAGGCTGTCACCCAGCGCCGCAATCACCACTTCATCAGCCTGTGCCAAACTACCGCACATCATAAGAATAATCGCCCAAACCTTGCGCATCCCGTCAATCCTTCCATATCCCATAATAACGCCACCAGAAGGGCACCTTATGAACGATCCTATATTCTCCCTTAAAGATGCAGCCTTACGCCTGAATGGCAATGCCGGACCTGTTGATATTTTACATGGCATCTCGCTTGAAGTCTCCGCAGGAGAGAGTATCGGGCTGATCGGGCCCTCAGGCTCGGGTAAATCCTCCCTACTGATGATCATGGGCGGGTTAGAGCAGGCCACAGGCGGCAGCATTCACGCCATGGGCCAAGACCTGACTGCGATGAACGAAGATGCACTGGCCTTGTTCCGGCGCGACCGTATGGGCATCGTGTTTCAGTCATTCCACCTGATCCCAACAATGACCGCTCTGGAAAACGTCGCCACTCCGTTAGAGCTAGCAGGCCACAAAGATGCATACAGCCGCGCGGCCGAAGCATTAGACATCGTAGGACTAGGCCCACGCGCAGGCCACTATCCCGCACAAATGTCAGGCGGCGAACAACAGCGCGTCGCGCTTGCACGCGCCACCGCGCCGCGCCCCGCTATTTTATTGGCCGATGAACCGACTGGCAACCTAGACAGCGCCAATGGCGAGGCGATTATGGATCTGTTATTTAATCTTCGCGACCAGCATGGATCGACATTGGTTCTGGTCACGCACTCCGATGCGTTGGCTGCGCGCTGTGACCGTATTGTCACTCTACGCGACGGTCGCGTCGCATGAGCCTACGTCTTGCAGCCAAGTTCGCCCGCCGTGAATTGCGCGGCGGATTGAGAGGCTTTCGTCTGTTTCTTGCATGTCTTGCTCTTGGGGTCGCAGCGATTGCGGCTGTGGGTTCGGTGCGTGCAGGAATCCAAGCAGGACTGGCCCGCGAAGGGGCGGCTCTCCTTGGTGGCGACGCTGAGCTAGAGCTTACCTACCGCTTTGCAAACGAAGAAGAAACGGCATGGATGCAGGCCCAGTCTACTGCTGTTTCAGAGGTCGCTGAATTCCGTTCAATGGCCACAACGACAGCGGATCGCGCCCTGACGCAAGTAAAGGCAGTTGACGCTGCTTACCCTTTAATTGGTTCCATCACGTTATCGCCTGAGATGACGCTGGATACCGCACTTGCAGTGCAGAACAATATCCCCGGCGCGGTGATGGAGCGGGCTATGATAGACCGCCTTGATCTCAAGTTTGGTGATGTTTTTGCATTGGGCACTCAATCCTTCCGCCTAAGCGCCGAAATAACCCGCGAGCCGGATAATGCCGCTGGTGGGTTTGCACTAGGACCACGTACGCTTGTTGCCCGCAGCGGCCTTACTGCGTCCGGCCTGCTGGCCCCCGGCACATTGTTTAACAGCAAATACCGCCTCACCCTGCCCGAGGGCGCAGATATTCCTGCGCTGGAAACCGAGGCTAAAGATACCTTTGCCAATAGCGGCATGCGCTGGCGGGATGCCCGAAACGGCGCGCCGGGTGTTGCCCAATTTGTGAACCGCCTCAGCGCATTCCTCATTTTGGTCGGACTATCCGGCCTTGCCGTGGGTGGCGTGGGAGTTTCGGCTGCTGTGCGCAGCTATCTTTCGCGCAAAACCGAAGTTATCGCAACATTACGTGCTCTAGGGGCCGATCGCGCGACGATCTTCCAAACCTATTTTATCCAAATCGGTATCCTTTCTCTCTTTGGTGTCGCTATTGGTGTCGCCCTTGGTGCCACTGCTCCCCTTCTCATCGCGCCCATCCTTGAGGACCGTCTGCCAATCCCTGCCGCTTTTGGCGTATTCCCTGCACCACTCTTTGAGGCCGCTCTTTACGGCCTTCTCACTGCATTCATCTTCACGCTTTGGCCCCTTGCCCGAACCGACCGCGTAAAGGCTGCTACATTGTTCCGCGATGCGTGGGATGGAGCGAGCCGCCTACCGTCCCTGCCCTTCTTCCTTGCCACTGCGACAGCCATCGCTGCCCTTGTCGGGCTTGCGGGGTGGTTCAATGGCAGCTGGTGGCTGACACTTTGGACTCTTGGCGGCATTGCTGGCGCTTTGACGTTGCTAGCCGTTGCCGCATTCATCATCCGCATTGCGGCACGCACATTAAGTCACCGTCTGCGGGGACGTCCCCGCTGGCGATGGGCCATGGCGGCCATTGGCGGCACAGGAGAAGGTGCGGGTGCCGTGGTGCTATCGCTTGGACTTGGGCTCTCGGTACTTGCGGCTGTTGGGCAAATTGATGGAAACCTGCGGCAGGTCATTGCGGGAAACCTACCCGATGTCGCCCCCAGCTACTTCTTTGTCGATATCCAAAAGGATCAGATGGAAGGGTATTCCAAACGCTTGTCTGATGACCCTGCTGTAAGCCGTGTCGATAGCGCCCCCATGCTGCGCGGCGTTGTTACGCAGATCAACGGTATTCCTGCGCGCGATGTCGCTGGGGATCACTGGGTCGTCAGAGGGGATCGCGGTGTGACATACGCAGCAACTCCAGGGGACAAGACCAACATTACCCAAGGAACATGGTGGGACGAGGACTATTCCGGTCCGCCGCTTATCAGCTTTGCCGCCGAAGAGGCCGAAGAGATAGGCCTCAAACTTGGCGATACGCTGACGATCAATGTCCTTGGGCGCGACATCACAGGTGAAATCGTAAACTTTCAGGAGGTTGATTTCTCAACGGCCGGTATTGGGTTTATCCTGACAATGAACCCCAGCGCATTGCAGGGTGCACCCCATACATTCATTTCAACCGTCTACGCCGAAGAACAGGCCGAAGCCGCCATTTTGCGTGACCTTGCCACGGCTTACCCCAACATAACAGCCATTCGCGTCCGCGACGCAATTGACCGCGTTGCCGATGTGTTGGGCGGACTGGCCGCCGCGACGTCTTACGGCGCAACTGCAACGTTACTTACGGGTTTCTTGGTGTTGATCGGCGCAGCAGCAGCTGGTGCCGATGCACGTACATATGAAGCTGCTATGCTCAAAACGCTCGGCGCATCCCGTCGGATGATTGCTGCCAGCTTTATTCTGCGCGCAGCATTGCTAGGCCTATCCGCTGGTGCCGTAGCTTTGTTCGCCGGCATTTTGGGGGGATGGGCGGTTAGTATGTTTGTTATGGAAACCGAATATTCAGTGATCTGGCCCTCGGCATTGCTGATCATCGCAGGCGGCATTCTTGCTACAGTGCTTGCCGGATTGGGGTTCGCGCGCCGTGCCCTACAGGCGCGTCCAGCCCGTGTGTTACGCGCACGGGAGTAAACACATGCGGTTCCCCCTTTGCCTCTGCGGCGCAGGGGCGTAGAATTAAGCACAACAAGGAGCGCCATCATGTCTGACACCCCTACTTCATCCAACCAAACCCTACCCGCCAAATTAGCACCAGCCGTTACGCCAGCCCAACGCAGCCAAATCATCAACATTGTGCGCCGCGCCTCGCGCGCCGAGATTATGCCACGGTTCCGCCGCCTGTCAGATGGTGACATTCGCACAAAATCCGGCGCAGATGACCTGGTTACAGACGCAGATACAAAAGCCGAGGCTATGATTACCCGCGCGCTGCAAATTGCGTTTCCTTCCGCTCTTGTCATTGGCGAAGAGGCGGTCGCTGCTAAACCATCATTGCTGGATGGCATTGCCGACGCACAGCTGGCATTTCACATCGACCCTGTTGATGGCACATGGAACTTTGCCAACGGGTTAGCCGTGTTTGGTGTGATTATTGCCGCGACACGCTACGGCAAACCCGTATTTGGGCTAATCTACGACCCTGTTGGCGATGACTGGGCTGTGGCAGACGAAGAAATGCTCCCACAGATACAGCGGCCCTTTGGTGCCGCGCGTGACCTGAAGGTCGCGATGGGCAAACCCATTGAAGAGCTGTCAGGCATTATCCCGCTTGGATTATTCCCAAAAGACAAACAAGCCGAACTTGCTGCAACATTTCCTGGCTTTGCGCGTGTTAGCACACTGCGGTGTTCTGCACATGAATACCGGATGTTGGCGCAGGGCAACTATGACTTCAGCCTCACGGGATTTCTGCATCCATGGGATCACGCAGCAGGCGCACTGATAGCACAGCGCGCGGGTGCCCATGTGGAGATGCTAGACGGCGGCGACTATTCTGCCGCGCGCCAAACGGGCCACCTGTTAATCGCATCAGACAAAACGACATGGAACAAGCTGAAGAAGGTGTTCAGCTTCCTTGTTGCGGAACCGAACACCGAAACGAAGTAATTTTACCGCGCGTACTTTTGATACGTTGCTTCGCTCATGAATTCTTCCAACGCATCCGGATCATCAATGCTCATCTTAAAGAGCCAGCCGCTACCCTGAGGGTCTTCGGCGATGATTTCGGGCGCGTCGATCAACCGCATATTGGCTTCAGTTACCTCGCCATCTAACGGCGCAAGGATATCAATTGCGTCATCCCCTGCCTCAAGGACCACAACCGGATCATCAGCAGAAAGGATGTCACCCTCTTCGGGCAGCTCGATGTATTTAACATCTCCAATTTCGGCAGCACCGTAACTGCTCAACCCTACTGTGATCTCATCTTCGCCGTCTTCGACGCGCATCCACAAATGTTCTTCTGTAAATTTCATGGCACTGGCCCTCCGCGATTCTGTATTGCCAAAGCACGAAGGATTTATCAATCCACTGTGTGCATGGTTGCCCTGCATTAAGACCAATGATTATGTGGCCAAGGTCTACTCAACACAAAGGTCCATAATGCATCCCTGTTTTTTCGGCTATGGCAGCCTCGTTAACCGCGCAACACATGTTTACGCAGAAGCATCCCGCGCCCAACTAGATGGGTGGCGACGCAAATGGGTCAACACCGAAGCGCGCGGGATTTCATTCCTTACTGTAGTGCCTGATCAAAGCAGCAGCATCGACGGACTGATTGCCGAGGTTCCCAATGCAGATTGGATTGCGCTGGATGAACGCGAGCATGGGTATGCGCGGATCACCTCGGGCGAGGCCATCCGCCACCCCCGCGATACCGCAACACAGATTTCGCATTACGCTGTCCCCAAAGAAACGTGGGTGCAGAGCTCTGAAAATCATATCCTGATGAGTTATCTAGACGTTGTCGTCCAAGGGTACTTACGCGAGTTTGGCGCAAATGGTGTGGCAAACTTCTTTGCCACAACCGACGGCTGGGACACGCCAGTATTGGATGATCGGTCCGTGCCGCGATATCCGCGTGATCAGACTCTCTCCGCGCAAGAATCGGCATTGGTTGATCAACACCTAGCCCTGCGCGGGACACCTATTCTATCGATTTAGGCCCGGGTTACCCCCGCGCTTTGATCACCTGCAACAGCTGAAGCACAGAGGCCATTTCTGGCCCGTGCGCCTGCCCTGTCAGCGCCTTGCGCAATGGCATGAACAACCCCTTGCCCTTGCGGCCAGTTGCTTCTTTTACCGCAGCGGTCCAGCTCCCCCATGTATCTGCATCAAAGGCCCCTTCTGGCAGCAGTGTCATGGCTTGACTGATGAATTCGCGATCTTCGTCTTCAATAACCGGCTCGGCACCTTCGCTAAACATGTCCCACCACCCCTTTAGGTCGTGGAGCGTTGTGATGTTTTTACGGGTCACTTCCCAGAACAATTCGGCCTGATCGTCCGGCACGCCCAACGCGCGGATTTCATCCGCAACATCCGCAACTGGAAGCGTCTGCAAATATTTGGCGGTCAGCGGCTTGAGGTCTTCGGCATCAAATTTCGTTGGCGCGGAGCCAAATCGGGAAATATCGAAACCTTCAATCAAAGTTTCCATCTCTGTGCGCAGCTCTACCGGATCAGACGATCCCAAGCGGGACATCAGGCTCAGCAATGCCTGTGGTGCAATTCCCGCCTCGCGCAGGTCTTTAAGCGCTAGCGTACCAAGGCGTTTGGACAGCGCTTCACCTTGCGGGCCGGTCAACAATGAGTGGTGTGCGAACGTCGGCACTTTGCCGCCCAGTGCCTGCATGATCTGAATTTGTGTACCTGTATTGGTCACGTGGTCAGACCCACGTACAACATTGGTTACTCCCATTTCAGTGTCATCAACAACTGAGGCCAGCGTGTACAAAATCTGTCCATCACCCCGAATCAAAACAGGATCGGAAACGGAGGCACCATCAATGCTAACATCACCCAGAATACCGTCATCCCATACGATGCGCTCATGCTTTAGCTTGAAACGCCACACACCACTGCCACGCTCCGCGCGCAGTGCAGCTTTGTCTTCATCGCTCAGGGCCAGTGCCGCGCGGTCATAAACCGGCGGCTTGCCCATGTTCAGCTGCTTTTTACGCTTCAGGTCCAGTTCGGTAGGCGTTTCAAACGCCTCATAAAAGCGATCCATATCGCGAAGTTGCTGCGCAGCTTCTGCGTACTTCTCCAACCGCAAAGACTGACGCTCTACCCGGTCCCAATGCAACCCAAGCCAATCAAGATCACGTTTGATTCCGTCAACGTATTCTTCTTTTGAGCGGTTCGGGTCGGTATCATCAATCCGAAGAATAAATTCACCACCTGCCTTGCGCGCAATCAGATAGTTCATCAGCGCAGTGCGCAGATTTCCTACGTGGATCCAGCCGGTTGGCGACGGTGCGAAACGAGTAATGGTTTTATCAGACATGAAGGCCTCCTGTTGCCGCGCTTGCTGTCACAGTGCCGCCGTTTTGTCCAGTTGGCAGCGTTGTTAACGTAACCAAACAAGGAGGACCCAAAGCAGTCACAGAGAATTGAGCAGCTAACCCTCGCCGAGCTGAAGGAATGCACTACTATAACATGCATTATTTAATAGGAGCCTCCCATGAAGAAGTCCCCGTATATCTCCCGCCGCCATGCCCTAATTGGGGCAGCGGCCATACCGCTTGCAGCCGCGACAGCAAACACAGCCCGCGCAGCCGCACCATTGATGGATGCTGGAACAGCACCGTTCCAACGCGTCAAACTAGGCGGTTTTGACGTAACTACACTTCTTGCGGGCACACGCAGTGTCCCAGATCCACAAAAGATTTTCGGCATGAACGTTGATAAAGAAACATTTGATGATGTTTCCGCAGCCGCCCATTTACCTATTGATGCGGCGCAGTTCTTCTTTACGCCAACAGTTGTAAACACAGGTACTGAGTTGGTGCTGTTTGATACAGGCCTTTCTGGTGCTGGCACAACTGCAGCGCTGGCTGCTGCAGGTTATACGCCGGATCAAGTTGACATCGTTGTGATTACACACATGCACGGAGACCACATTGGTGGCTTGTCAACGGATGGCACTCGTACGTTCCCGAATGCGCGTTACGTCACTGGCTCAAAGGAATTTGATGCATGGTCAGGAACTGGCAACACCAACTTTGACGGAAAAATGCAACCCTTGGCCGAAGAAACCACAATGTTAGAAGATGGCAAAAGCGTGGTGTCAGGGATTACTGCGATGGCCGCATACGGGCACACGCCAGGCCACATGCTAGAATCAAACGGCAAACAACTGCTACTCGGCGCTGATTTCGCCAATCACTATGTTTGGTCACTTGCTCACCCTGATTGGGAAGTGAAATTTGACATGGATAAATCGACTGCAGCCGCCACGCGCCGAAAGGTTCTAGGAATGCTCTCAGCCGATAAAGTTCCCTTTGTAGGGTATCACATGCCTTGGCCAGCGTTCGGTTATGTAGAGGCCGCAGGCAATAACTTTGCCTACGTCCCCCACAGCTACCAGCTTTTGCTGTCGTAAATTATGGCGTGGGGCGCGGTTTTATAACCGCCCCACTGCCTTTAGACGCTCAATACCGTGAGCCAGATATTCAGTGCGAAACGAATGGCCGCCACTGAACAAGCAAAATTCCAGAATTTCGCCCTGCTGGTTTGATTGCTGATCGCATTTCAATGCATCCGAAACGAATTCCCGTTGTGGACCAAAATCGCCGTGAACTGTGTACATGCCCAGCGCTTCGCTCACCTTACCCTGCCGCGTCTCAGCAATCGCACGGCCATCTAACGGAACGGTTGTATCTCGGTCTCCATGAATATGCACAATACTCGTGACTTCAGGCGCACAGGTCTGTGGCGGTTCTAACCAGAAAGTACCCGCAATCGGTACAAACCCTGCGAACATCTCAGGTCTTGCACAGGCTAGGTTCCAAACCATCATGCCACCGGCGCTAAAACCAGCAGCTACAAGCCGAGATTGGTCAATGTCGAACTTCGTGCCGGCATCTTCAACGATGGATTCAAAATATGCGAACTCCGCTTCGCCCGTGCTTTCCATCGTACGTGGGCCATTTGGCAAATTCCAAGATCCCCCCAGACCGTCCGCAGCGATCAAAGCTAGACCTTGTTCGTGAACCATGCGGCGCAAGCTACCATTGCGCATGACCCCAGCAGCTGATCCGCCATACCCGTGCGACCAAACAACCGCTCCCACGGGAGCATCTTCCCCCTCAGGCATCGAAATTCGATAAGAACGATCACCAACTACACAGTCACTATTCAGCCCACAGGCATGGGCAGCCGGTGCCACCAACAGCACCCAAACAATTAAAAAGTAACGCATTTTTCTGCTCCAGAATTTTCCGCTATGTTGCGATATCGCGCACTGCATCGCAAATCACCTGTCCGTGAAAATCCTTCGCGTCTTACTTTTCAGGCCCTCTTTAGTTCAAGAGGGATCACGCCACCGGTTTGCGATTGGATAACGGCGATCAAGCCAGAACGCGCCCTTGGTCAAGCGCGGACCCGGTGCAGATTGGAAGCGCTTGTACTCAGAAATATAGACCAGATGCTCGACTTTTTTTGCGACATCACGGTCAAATCCTGCGGCCACGCAATCCGCGATTGACCCATTATCATCCACCAGGATCTCAAGCATCGCATCAAGCTCGGGGTAATCAGGCAAGCTATCGCTATCTTTCTGATCATCCCGCAGTTCAGCCGAAGGGGCCTTGGTAATGATGTTTTCGGGGATCACACGCCCCTCAGGGCCCATCATCCAGTTAGCGTGGTTTTCATTGCGCCAGCGACAGGTTTCAAACACCCGCATTTTGTACAGGTCTTTGATCGGATTATAGCCACCTGACATGTCACCATAGATCGTGGCATAGCCCACCGCGACCTCGGACTTGTTGCCCGTTGTCATCAGCATTTCACCGAATTTGTTGGAAAGAGCCATCAACAACAAACCACGCAGACGGCTTTGGATGTTTTCTTCGGTCAAGCCTTCGTCGGTTCCTTCAAACAGCGGCGCAAGCGTTTGTGTAATCGCATCACGGCCCGTCTTGATCGGCACATAATCATAACGTGCACCTAGTGCTTTGGCACAGGTTTCAGCGTCTTCCAGCGAAGCGGCTGATGTGTACTCAGACGGCAGCATCACGCAGCGCACGTTTTCTGCACCCAGCGCATCCACTGCAATTGTAGCAACCAATGCTGAATCGATGCCGCCAGACATGCCCAACAGAACCCTTTTAAATCCCGTCTTACGCATGTAATCCCGCAGGCCCTGTACCATAACGCGGTAGTCTTGCGCGTAAGGATCGGCATGTATCGCCTTTTCACCCTCTAGGATGCGCCAGCCCTCCGGCCCACGCTCTAGGTCAATGTGCTGCGTCACAGCATCAAAGGCAGGCATTTGAAATGCTAGTTTACCACCGGGATTGAGGCCAAAGCTGGCCCCGTCAAACACCTGATCATCCTGACCGCCCACCATATTAAGGTAAATCAACGGTAGATCAGTTTCGATAACACGGCTCACCATATGACTCAGGCGAGTGTCGAACTTTCCACGGTAATAAGGTGATCCATTCGGCACGAGAAGGAATTCGGCTCCTGTCTCGGCCAAGGTCTCGGCAACGTCTTCATGCCATGCGTCTTCGCAAATCGGGCTACCAATCCGCGTGTTTCCTACTGAATAAGGTCCACCAAGTGGACCACTGTCAAAGATTCGAACCTCATCAAAAACAGTCTCATTGGGCAGGTGGTGCTTAAGAATGCGCGATGCAATCTTGCCGCCCTTGAGAATCAAGTAGGCGTTAAATAGCTCAGCACCCTCAGCCCATGGCGCACCAATGGCCAATGCGGGGCCGTCAGCACAATCTGCAGCTAGCGCATTAATGTGTGTCATCACATCTAATTGAAATGCGTGTTTGCTGACCAAATCCTGTGCATTGTAACCCGCAATAAACATCTCGGGCAGCGCAACCAGATCGGCACCTGCATCGCGGCCCTCTGCCCATGCTGCACGTGCTTGTTCTGCGTTACCTGCCAGATCACCAACTGTCGGGTTAAGTTGGCCCAATGTGATGCGAAACCGCTCTGCCATGATCATACCTCATATATCTATCGCCTGATGTATCAGATCACACGCCTAGGGAAAGCCCACATTGGCCGACATAGCCATCGGTTGGGCAAAAGGTCGTTGCCCCTTGGTGCCTGCGCCCTTAGTCTAATCTGGACATAATGGGCGAGAACGCCCGCTCTAATTGACGGGATCGCCATGACCTTTCGTACCTTGCTTCTTGCCGCCGCGCTCACACCCTTGATGGTCGCGCCCGTGATTGCACAAAACACCCAGGTGTTGAGCAAGCAATACGAAGATGGCGGCGTGTATGAAGGGACGTTCAAGGACGGACTGCAACACGGCAGCGGCACATACACCTTGCCAAACGGGTATCAATATTCCGGCCAATGGATTGAAGGCGAAATCAGAGGCACAGGCGTTGCCCGTTTCCCAAACGAGTCGATCTATGAGGGTGACTTTGCCAAAGGCAAACCGGAAGGCATCGGTAAAATCACCAAGTCAGATGGCAGCACCTATGAAGGTGAATGGCAAGGCGGCACAATCATCGGCCAAGGCGTCGAAATCCTTGCCAATGGCGAGCGGTTTGAGGGCGCGTTTCGCAACGGCAGATGGCATGGCAAAGGCGTACTCGTGACGCCGGGGGGCTACGAATACAAAGGCGACTGGGTGAACGGTCAGGCCACAGGGCAGGCTGTAATCAAGGATGTCGAAGGTGCTATCTATGAGGGCACCGTCGTAAACGGCATGCGGGCTGGTCAGGGAAAACTGACCCACCCAGAAGGTTTCACGCTTGAAGGCAATTGGGCAAATGGGCACCTTAACGGCGATGGTAAGATCATTCAGGCCAACGGTGACACTTACGAGGGCGCATGGGTAGAAGGCCGCCGTGAAGGTATGGGAACCTATATCGCTGCAACCGGTGAAACTTATGTCGGTAATTACGTGAATGACGACCGCAGTGGCACGGGTACATTTACCGGAACCGACGGCTACAAATATGAGGGCGCGTGGGTAGAAGGGCGTTCCGAAGGGCTCGCTACGGTAACTTACCCCGATGGCTCGGTTCAAACGGGATTGTTCAAAGATAACCTCCCTGAGGGGCCGGGTAAGATCACCTACCCTGATGGATCAACCTACGACGGCGAATGGGCCGCAGGTGTGATTGAGGGCCAAGGCCGCGCAATCTATCCTGATGGAGAGGTCTATGAAGGCGGATTTGTGAATGCCCGTAATGAAGGTCAAGGCACGCTGACTTATAGTGACGGACGTACCTACGTTGGTGAGTGGAAAGGTGGCCTGCGCCACGGCTTTGGAGCAGCAACTTATCCTGACGGGACTGTTTATGAGGGCCAATTCGTAGATGGCCTTCGTGATGGCACTGGCAAGTTCACGGCAGCCAGCGGGTTTGTCTATGAAGGCGATTGGTCCCGCAACGAAATCGACGGTAAAGGCACGGCAACCTATGCTAACGGTGATGTCTACATTGGCCTCTTCAAAGACGGCAAACGTCAGGGCGCGGGCATTATGCGCTACGCCACCGGTGAAGAAGCATCAGGCGACTGGGACAACGGTACCTTAGAAGAGCCGGCGCTGGCACCCGATACCGGGTCCAACGACTGATAACTTCAATTTAGGCCCCCAGTTTGACCGGTTTGTAGAACGCATTGCGTTCCATCATTCCAATCAAAGTATAGCCCGCTTCGGGGCAAAGTTCCTGTAGCTTCGCCTCAACCACCTTCGGGTCTTGAGCGGCCAATGTTTCGAGAACGATCAATGGGTGACCTGCACGGATCGTCGCAGCAGCCCCTTCAATTGCGGGCCACTCGTAGCCTTCCACATCCAACTGCAAAACACTTACCCTACGATCTGACGACACCAGATCGTCAATGCGCGTAATCTCAACATCGATTGTTTGACCATCACTGGCCTGATCGACAATCTTGGATGTCCCCCCCATCGCAACCCCAGAAGCATTAGAGACCTGTAGCGGTAAAATGGCTTGCTCACTGCCCACAGCAACTGGTGACAATCTGACGTTCTTCAGATCATTCAACGCAAGCGTCATTGAAGTCGCCGCGAAACCCACTGGGTTCGGTTCAAATGAGTGCAACATCGCATCTCCTTTGAGCGCACGTGACATGATCGGCAAAAAATCACCCACAAACGCGCCACCGCTCACGATGTCTCCATCACCAACAAATTGTTGGATCAACTGTAGTGTGCGCGGTTCGTTTATTTTGCCGTTCATCAACAATTTAGACACTTCGCGTTTGCGAAATGTTTCTGGGATGCAATAAAAACCATAAGCGTTCACTGCTGTAAGATAAGGGAAATCCCGCGGGATAACTGACATGCTGTTTACTTTCCTGCTCATTTTTTTCCGACGCTAAAGAGACATAAAAGCAATTCAAAGTGGCAAGCTACGTTTTGGTTCCGAACTGTACCTCAAACGCCGCTCTACCTGTGGGCGAAAACTGCACAACGCGGCTACCCTTTTGCCGGGTCACCCAGCCTAAAGCCTCAAACCGTGACAACATCGCGCGCCCTAGGCCACCAGCCAGATGCGTGCGCCGTGCGCTCCAATCCAAGCAGGCGCGACAAACTGGTGCCCGTGCACGCTCCAGCGCATCCAAATCAACACCAAATTCCGTAACAAAATCTGAACCTGCAAGTGTCAGCGTTACGTCGTCATCTGTCACTGCCAGATGTCCGCGAGTCACCATCGCATCAAACATTGCAATGCCGCGCGTTCCTGCCAAATGATTATAACACACGCGTGCTTCGCGTAGCGCGGTATCGGCTGGACCTGTTCGTGTTCGAAGATGCCCAACCCCAGCGGCTAGCCCCATCAAGGCTTCCAAAACATCCGCAACTTCAGGCCCCGCAAGGGATACATATTTATGGCGGCCTGATCTGCGCACTGATGTCAGCCCGCCTGCCTCTAGCTTTGCTAGGTGGGCGCTGGCGGTTTGCACTGTCACGCCCGCCTCATTCGCAAGCTCGGTTGCGGTCAGCGCCTTACCAGTCATCAATGCGCTTAGGATATTTGCGCGCGCAGGATCGCCGATCAGGGCAGCGATACGCGCAATGTCAGGACCTTCTTTCATACTTCGACCGTAGGCGAAGCATTCATGCAAATCAACAGCCTACAAAGGATGAAACACATCAAAGGAAACTGCCATGCTTACATGTATTATCCGCTACCAGATTGATCCAACCAAAAAGGCCGAGTTCGCGCAATACGCCCGCAATTGGGGCCACGCCATTCCGCGTTGCGGTGCTGACCTTATTGGCTATTACGCGCCTCACGAAGGTTCCTCAACGTTGGCATATGGTATCTACAACATCCCATCACTCGCGGAATACGAGGCATACCGAGCCCGCCTAGCCAATGATCCACTGGGTCGCGAGAACTATGAATTTGCCCAATCCGAAAAGTTTCTATTGCGCGAAGACCGTACATTCCTCACGCTTGCCTCTGCCCCACACGGAGACAAACAATGATCGCTGTCATTTTCGAAGTTATGCCTGACCCAAACCGCAAAACTGAATATCTAGACGTCGCCGCAACCATGCGCCCGTTGGTTGATGAAATCGACGGCTTCATCTCGGTTGAGCGGTTTCAAAGCCTGACCAATCCCGACAAATTACTTTCGCTTTCATTTTTTCGAGACGAAGAGGCGGTCGCCGATTGGCGCCGCCTCACCAAACACCGCGCAGCACAGTCAGCTGGACGCGGTGGAATATTCACGGACTACCACCTGCGCATCGCCCATGTGATCCGCGACTACGGCATGTTCGAACGCGACGAAGCGCCCGAAGACAGCAAAGCGACCCACGTTTAGAGACGCGCAGGCAACCCACGCCCATCATTCCACCAGCGGTTCGGATTATCGCTGGTGGGGTCATAAGCCGAACGGCTCGCCCAATCCTCACGGACATAGATAACTGGCTCTTCATACTGATGAGCATAAATGACCGCATCCATGATGGACTGAAGCAGCGCTAATTCACGCGGCACCGATACCTTTAACTCAACCATTGGATAGTCTTCGGTTTGCCCGGCCTCAAACCCTTCAACATGTGTTGTTGTGGTTGAACCTGCCTCTGGTTGGGTCGTTTCCATACCCACAGCCGAAGCGCTGGCATTTCGCTGATAGCGTCCGTAGGGAAGCGGATAGATTTCCATCACCACATCAAGAATACGATCGACATCATCTGGTCGCACTTGAATCTCCAGCGTCCAGACGGGAATCAACCGCCCTGATTTCGCTGTGTAATTTGACAAACTTTCCATAATCAACTCCCCTTTGTTCATATTTTGTTCTTACTGATTAACCTATCTGTAGTTCAAAATCAATCACCGGCAACGCAGGATAGATGGTCCAGTCAATCCCCGCTCACCAAACCACTTCATGCCCCGCCCAATCGAAAAAACCGCCCGTTAGCTTTGGTGTTAGCTTCAACATGACTGACAACAGGTTTTGTGCAGCTTCATCAGCGGGCACAGCCGGATGTCGTCCTAGGTACTTTGCGGTAAAGGGCGTCTCCACAGTTCCCGGATGCAAGGCAACGCACACCATATTTGGGTGGGTTCGGGCAAGTTCTATCGCAGTTGTGTGCACAATCTGGTTTGCCGCTGCTTTTGCAGCGCGGTAGCTGGTCCAACCGCCAATGCGATTATCCCCTATTGATCCTACACGTGCAGACAACACAGCACAAATACTGCGCTTATCGCGGGGCAGCAGGCGTCCGGCGTGACGTAGAACCAGTGCTGGGCCGATTGCATTCACTGCAAACTGGGCCGCCATCGACGCCGCTGTGACTGATCCAATGGATTTTTCCGGCACTGCACCATCAATTTCCAACGCACCAGTTGCAATGATAATCCCGTCGAAAGGTCCCTCTAATACACTTAGATGCGCCTCAACCGATTCTTCATTGGTGATATCAAAACCATCAACCGACCGGGACAAAGCCACCACCAGCGCGCCCTTCATCTCAAGGCGGTTGACGACTGCCGCACCTATGCCGCCCGAAGCGCCTATTATTAGAACTCTATCCATATCAACCGATCTAGAACGCTTGCGTTTCAGTTCAACGTAAAACGCCGTATCAATTCCACCTACACATTCATCCAACAAAGACTCAATTCCACCCCTTTTCATCTGAAAAACCGCCGCTATAAAAGAGGTATGAACAACGTCGCACATAGCCCCATCTTCGCGCAATCTATTGCGCCGCTGCTACGTGCACTGCTGCTAGCCCGCCTCTGAGCGTGCCGTCCGGCGCGCCCGCTCAGAGGGAAGTGTCGCGCGCCAAGAATAGCTACAGCAGACAACAGAAAGACAATCCCATGACTGACCAAAAACAAGACCGCGTCTTGATCTTTGACACGACATTGCGTGACGGCGAACAGTCGCCCGGAGCCACAATGACCCACGCTGAAAAGCTGGAACTCGCGCAATTGCTTGATGAAATGGGCGTTGACGTAATTGAGGCCGGCTTCCCGATCGCCTCTGAAGGCGATTTCGCCGCTGTTTCCGAGATCGCGCGCCAGGCCAAGACCGCCCAGATTTGCGGCCTTGCCCGTGCGCAGCTCGGCGATATTGATCGCTGCTGGGAAGCAGTAAAACATGCAGTAAGTCCGCGCATCCACACATTTATCGGCACGTCTCCTTTGCACCGCGCGATCCCGAATCTCGACATGGATCAAATGGCGGACCGCATTCACGAGACAGTCACTCACGCACGCAACCTGTGTGAAAACGTACAATGGTCCCCAATGGACGCGACCCGTACCGAGGCTGATTATCTGTGCCGCACCGTTGAAATCGCGATCAAAGCAGGTGCCAGCACGATCAACATCCCAGACACTGTCGGCTACACCGCGCCACGCGAAAGCGCTGAGTTGATTAAGATGCTGTTAGAGCGTGTTCCCGGTGCCGATGAAATCATCTTTGCCACCCACTGTCACAACGACCTTGGCATGGCGACGGCCAACAGCCTTGCTGCTGTTGAGGCAGGCGCGCGCCAGATCGAATGTACAATCAACGGCCTTGGCGAACGCGCGGGCAACACAGCGCTTGAAGAAGTCGTTATGGCAATGAAGGTGCGCAACGATATCATGCCGTACCAAACACGGATCGACAGCACCAAGATCATGAACATTTCACGCCGCGTTGCCGCTGTGAGCGGTTTCGCTGTCCAGTACAACAAGGCCATCGTGGGCAAAAACGCATTTGCCCACGAAAGCGGCATCCACCAAGACGGAATGCTAAAAAATGCTGAGACGTTCGAGATCATGCGTCCCGAAGACGTTGGCTTGACGGAAACCAATATCGTCATGGGCAAACACTCTGGTCGTGCGGCATTGCGCTCCAAACTCGAAAACCTCGGGTATGAGTTGGGGGATAACCAGCTTAAGGACGTATTTGTGCGCTTTAAGGAACTGGCTGACCGCAAGAAGGAAGTTTATGACGACGACCTTGTTGCCCTCATGCGCACGGCATCCGATCCCGAAGCCGATCGTATCAAGCTGAAGTCCATGCATGTGGTCTGCGGCACTGATGGTCCGAACGAGGCAAAAATGACCCTTATCGTTGACGGCGTTGAACACAGCACCGAACAGTCTGGCGATGGCCCTGTTGATGCCTCCTTTAAGTGCATCAAAGCACTGGTGCAGCACTCAGCACGTTTGCAATTGTACCAAGTTGCAGCCGTAACAGAAGGCACTGATGCGCAGGCGACTGTGTCCGTTAGATTGGAAGAAGACGATCGCATTGTGACGGGTCAATCTGCGGACACCGACACAGTTGTTGCATCAGCACGGGCGTATATCCATGCGCTCAACCGTTTGCTGGTGCGCCGCGAAAAAGGCGGCACCGACAAACGCGAAGTCAGCTACAAAGACGCCCACTAGCACCTATCGCCCACAACCTAATGCTTGAGGGCAGCATCAGCACAAACGTCGCAGGCCATCACATTGGCCTGCGATACGGATTCTTCGACGTGCGGTCATTTGAAAGTGAGCCGTGCCCACGTTCAACAATCAAAACGCTTGCATCAGCTAGGTGTTCACGCCCTATGGCCCTATCGCCGCGTGCCACGCGTAGCTTATGGGCCTCCAACATAACCTCTGCATGATTGGAACCGCGCGGGGGAATAAACGTGTAACAGGCAATCTCAATCAGCAACCCCAGCGGGTCCTTGAAATAAATCGAGTGCATGAAGCCACGATCTTTAACGCCCGAATTATCTATGCCCCGCGCCTCTAACCGAGGGATCACCTGATCAAACATTGCTTGATCTACTTCGAATGCAACGTGATGCACACACCCCGCATCCATGGGTGTTCTTTTATGAACCCGCTTGCGATCCTCATTGGTAAAAATTGTAATTAACCTGCCGTCACCGGGATCAAAATATAGGTGCCCTTCACTTGGATCGTCCAGATTGGGTTGATCAAACAGGAACGGCATGCCCAACACGCCTTCCCAGAAGTCGATACTGGTCTGGCGATCGGCCCCCATCATGGTAATGTGATGCACCCCAAGCGATTGTATTTTCTTCATTCTATGACCTTTCATCCTACCTGTTTGCATCCACAGCAATTATCGCAACAGTCATGTAGCGCATTCACGCCGAAACACCTCGAACAACCCTTTAATTCAGAGCTATAGCAGCATATAAGGACGCAGCCCGCGCTCTGCAGAGTCGCGGGCGATTACGTATTTTGCAAGGTGCTACCTCACATGTCGATCTTTGGAAATCTCCGCGGTCTGTTCTCGTCTGATATGGCGATCGATCTAGGGACTGCGAACACACTGGTCTATGTGAAGGGCAAGGGCATCATCCTAAGTGAGCCATCAGTGGTCGCCTATCACGTCAAAGACGGTGTTAAAAAGGTGCTCGCAGTGGGCGAAGATGCCAAACTGATGCTGGGACGTACACCTGGCAGCATTGAGGCGATCCGCCCGATGCGCGAAGGTGTTATTGCCGACTTTGACACCGCAGAAGAGATGATCAAACACTTCATCCGCAAGGTGCATAAACGCTCAACCTTTTCCAAACCCAAGATCATTGTGTGTGTGCCGCATGGTGCCACCCCAGTTGAAAAACGCGCGATCCGCCAGTCGGTCCTTAGCGCTGGTGCACGCCGCGCGGGCTTGATTGCAGAGCCGATTGCGGCTGCCATTGGTGCAGGCATGCCCATCACCGACCCTACTGGTAACATGGTTGTCGACATCGGTGGAGGTACAACCGAGGTTGCGGTTCTTTCGCTTGGCGATATCGTTTATGCTCGTTCCGTTCGTGTTGGCGGCGACCGCATGGATGAGGCGATCATCAGCTACCTGCGCCGTCAGCAAAACCTGTTGGTGGGTGAAACCACCGCTGAACGCATCAAAACCTCTATCGGCACAGCACGTATGCCTGACGACGGGCGTGGCACATCCATGCAAATTCGCGGACGTGACTTGCTAAACGGCGTTCCAAAAGAAATCGAAGTGACACAGGCACAGATTGCCGAAGCATTGGCCGAACCAGTGCAGCAAATTTGCGAAGCAGTTATGACCGCGCTTGAAACCACTCCGCCAGACCTTGCAGCCGACATTGTTGATCGTGGCGTCATGCTAACGGGTGGCGGCGCATTGTTGGGTGATCTTGATCTGGCTCTGCGCGAGCAAACAGGTCTTGCCATCTCTGTTGCGGATGAGCCGCTCAACTGTGTTGCGCTTGGTACAGGTAAAGCACTTGAGTACGAGAAGCAGTTGCGTCACGCTATCGACTACGACAGCTAATCGCCCTCATGGGCATCTCGCAGGCAGACCCGCCAAGGAGGGCCTAACCCCGTCATGTCCAGAGACAGACACCAGTCCAATGATTATACTGGCCCGTTGCGGCGGTTGCTCACGGCTGTGCTGGTCATTGTGCTGGCAGCTATATTTATCCTTTGGCGCATCGACAGCCCGCGCGTAGAACGCTTTCGTGCGCAGGTGACTGACCGACTGGTACCTAACCTCGACTGGGCAATGGCCCCTGTGACGGGTGCCGTGAATCTGCTGCGCGACTTCCAAAGCTATCAACGCCTGTCAGAACAAAACGGTGAGTTACGTTCAGAACTACGCCGCATGCAAACGTGGAAAGAGGCAGCACTTCAACTTGAGCAGGAAAACGCGCGACTGCTGGATTTGAACAAAGTCCGCCTTGATCCACGCCTAACCTATATCACCGGTGTTGTACTGGCTGACTCAGGTTCACCCTTTCGCCAATCTGTCTTGCTGAATGTTGGCGCGCGTGATGGCTTGATTGAAGGCTGGGCCACAATGGATGGTATTGGCTTGGTCGGTCGTATCTCTGGCGTTGGAGAAAACACAGCCCGGGTTATTCTACTCACGGATGCATCTAGCCGTATTCCCGCAGTGATCCAGCCTTCGGGTCAACGGGCCATCGTTGCTGGTGACAACTCCGCCGCGCCCCCGATTGATTTCCTTGAAAACCCCGATTTGGTGCGTCCCGGCGACCGCGTGATCAGTTCAGGTGATGGCGGTGTTTTCCCCGAAGGCCTACTGATAGGTCAAATCGCGGCTGATCCAGGTGGTCGACTCCGTGTTCGCCTTGCCGCCGATTTTGAGCGCTTAGAATTCCTGCGTGTTCTGCGTCATCACGGAGCTGATGTTTTACAAGCCAAGCCTTCCGTAATTTCCGACTTTCAAACCGATGCTGTTGAAGGTCCGTTGACCGAGGCGGATGCTGCCGCTGTGGACAACTAACCCATGGACGAACTGTCCCCATCTCGATTATTCCTTATGCGCAGTGCATTTTTAATGCTCGCCTTGCTGATTGTGTTCTTCCATTTGCTGCCATTCGATACGCAACCCATTAGCCTATTTGCACCTGAACTATCACCTCCATTGGCGTCGATTGACCCCGCCGAAGCCCGCCTGCGTGCACTGCTCGATCAAGGCACACAGCGTATTTTGATAGGTCCTGATCTACTGATTTCTTTTGCATTTGCATGGTCCTTGCGACGTCCCGAATATGTGCCTGCAGTTTTGCTAGCATGTATATTCTTGTTAAGTGACTTGCTGCTTCAGCGGCCTCCAGGCCTGTGGGCTCTGCTGGCGTTGCTGGCCTGCGAAAACCTAAAGGGGCGCGGACGATCGTTGCGCGACGCAACTTTCGGCGCAGAATGGATCGCAGTAGCCCTACTTCTAACGGGTATATTGCTGGCAAACCGGATTATACTATCTATCTTGTTGGTCGCGCCGCCTCAGCTTAGGCTAAGCTTGCTTGAGTTGGGGGTAACAGTACTTATTTACCCTATCGTGGTGCTGGTAACGAGTACCCTAATGGGTGTGCGCCGCGCCGCGCCCGGAGAGCTAGACGCCCTTGGCGGGCGGGCATGACCAAGATGAGGCCGACCGTATGAGACGCTCCAGAGCCGAGACAGATTCCAACCATGCTAAGCTTAGCCGCCGCGCGGCCCTTTTGGGCGGAGCGCAGCTATTGTTTATGGGGGGGCTGGCCGCCCGCATGCAATACCTGCAGGTTGATCAAGCAGACCAGTTTCGCCTACTGGCAGAAGAAAACCGTATCAACATCGGCCTAATTCCACCTGTACGCGGCGAGATTTTTGACCGCAATGGCGTGCAATTGGCCCAAAATGTGCCCAGCTATCGCATCGTAATGGTTCGCGAAGTTGCGGGTGACGCCGAAGATGTCATGCTCCGTGTTGCGCGCCTAATCAATCTCACTCCAGAGCAAACCCAGCGGGCATTGGATGAGCTAAAGTCAGACTCCGCGCGCTTCTTGCCCATCACAATTGCCGAAGACGTAAGTTGGGAAGCTGTGAGCGCCGTATCTGTCAACGCTCCCGCCCTGCCCGGTGTTTCGCCCGAAGTTGGCTCTACCCGTGTGTATCCACGTGGATCGGATTTTGCACACGTGGTTGGCCGTGTCGGCAGCGTCAGCTCGAAAGACCTTGAAGCGCAAGAAACCCCAGACGCCGTGCTACGCATCCCACGCTTTCAGATCGGCAGGATCAATGTTGAATCGCGCGAAGAAGCCAGACTGCGTGGTACCGCAGGGACAAAACAAGTCGAGGTCAATGCAACAGGTCGCGTCATGCGCGAGTTGGAGCGACGTGAAGGGCAATCAGGCGCTGACCTGCAGCTAACCGTCGATGCCAAACTGCAAAACTATGTGCAGGCGCGCCTGATGGGTGAAAGCGCAGCAGTGGTTATCATTGATTGTGAAAAGGGCGACATCCTCGCCAATTCGTCAGCGCCATCTTATGATCCCAACCTGTTTATCGGCGGCATTTCATCCAAAGATTATGATCCGTTGCTCCAAGATAAGTACCGCCCCCTCGTCAACAAAACTGTTCAGGGTGCTTATCCACCAGGTTCAACCTTCAAAATGATGACGGCTATGGCCGCAATTGAAGCCGGAATTATCAGCCCTGATGAAACCGTTTATTGCCCTGGTCACCTCGAAGTCGGGGGGCGCAAATTTCACTGCTGGAAGCGATCAGGCCACGGCTGGGTAGATCTTGAAACGTCGCTAAAACGCTCTTGCGATGTCTACTACTACGATCTTGCGTTGAAGGTTGGGATTGAGAAAATTTCAGCCATGTCCAATCGTTTTGGCCTTGGTATCAAACATGACCTATCGCTGAGCTCGGTCAATTCAGGACTGACACCAACCAAGGACTGGAAGCTGCGTCAACGCGGCGAGGATTGGGTGATCGGCGATACGGTTAACGCCTCTATTGGGCAGGGCTTTATGCTCGCCTCTCCAATGCAACTTGCGGTGATGACCGCGCGTTTGGCCACGGGGCGCGAAGTGACGCCCAGATTGGTTAAATCCGTGAATGGCATCGAACAACCCGTGAAGGGCAACGGCTCACTTGAGATGAAAGAAGCCAACCTGCGCAAGATGCGCAAGTCTATGTATTCCGTTGTGAATGACAGGCGCGGCACAGCATATCGTAGCCGGATCATCGCTGACGGAATGCGAATGGCAGGTAAAACAGGAACGTCACAGGTGCGTTCTGCCGTTGTAAACAACAGCGAAGTTCCTTGGGAGCAGCGCGACCATGCACTGTTCGTAAGCTTTGCACCCTACGACAACCCGCGGTACGCCTGTGCAGTACTGGTTGAACACGGCGGCGGCGGCTCAAAAGCAGCCGCTCCTATCGCCCGCGACGTGATGCTTCAGGCGCTGTATGAGGGCGAACCACCCCTAGATGCCTACCCCAGCGCAGATCGCGGCCGTATCAAGACCCAGCAGCGCAAGTTGCGTGACGTGCAGCCTGAGGCGCGCGTCAAAAAGGGCAAGGACCAAGCATGAGCTATCTAGAGTATACGGTCAAATCCGTCCCAACGGGTCTGCGTAAAGTATTGTTCTTGAACTGGCCTCTCATTGTGCTTCTCACAGCTGTAGCAGGCACTGGTTTCCTGATGCTCTATTCTGTTGCTGGCGGCGGATATGCACCATGGGCCGAGCCACAAATGAAACGCTTTGGCCTTGGGCTAATGTTGATGGTCGGTGTCGGATTGGTTCCGATCTGGATGTGGCGCAACCTCGCGGGGGTTGCCTACGGCATATCCGTAATGCTGCTTATCGGAGTCGAGTTTTTTGGCGCTGTGGGTATGGGCGCACAGCGGTGGATTGACCTTGGTGTGATCCGTTTACAGCCATCTGAAATGACCAAAATTACATTGGTGATGTTTCTAGCCGCCTACTATGACTGGCTACCCACCAAGAAAACATCACATCCGTTGTGGGTCTTGCTTCCCGTCTTAATCATCATTGTTCCAACTGCCTTGGTCCTCAAACAACCCGATCTAGGCACTGCTATTTTGTTGATGACAGCAGGTGGTGGCTTGATGTTTTTAGCTGGCGTTCATTGGGCTTATTTCGCAACAGTCATTGCTGCCGGGTTTGGGACCGTTGCTGCAGTGTTTCAATCCCGTGGAACAGGTTGGCAGATGCTAAAGGACTATCAGTTCCGCCGGATCGATACCTTCCTTGACCCTAGCTCCGATCCACTCGGCGCAGGGTATCACATTACCCAGTCCAAAATCGCTCTTGGGTCAGGTGGCTGGACAGGGCGCGGATACATGCAGGGCACCCAGTCCCGGCTTAACTTTTTGCCCGAAAAACACACCGACTTTATCTTTACGACTTTGGCAGAAGAGTTCGGCTTTATCGGTGGCGTTTCCCTCTTAGCGCTTTACGCGCTGATCATCATCTTCTGCATCACCTCTGCGATCCTGAACAAGGATCGGTTTGCATCCCTCTTGACCCTTGGCATCGCGTTAAACTTCTTTTTGTTCTTTGCTGTGAACATGTCGATGGTGATGGGATTGGCTCCTGTTGTCGGTGTTCCACTCCCTCTGGTTAGCTATGGTGGCTCTGCGATGCTGGTACTGATGCTGGCCTTTGGGCTGATCCAATCAGCCCATGTTCATAGGCCGCGTTAACGCAGGCCTTTGCACGCAGCCATCCCTGCGCTATCCCTGAGACAAATTCGCAAGATAAGGCTCAGACCCATGTCCATATTTCACTTTGCTTTCAACGTGACCGACCTTGACCAGACGCGCGCATTCTATGGCACACTGCTGGGATGTACTGAGGGACGCAGCACCGAAACCTGGGTCGATTTCGACTTCTTCGGTCATCAGCTATCCTGCCATCTGGGCACACCGATGGCTGTCGCGGCCACTGGACTAGTGGGTGAACATAAAGTGCCAATGCCGCACTTTGGCGTTGTGCTGCCCTATGCAGAATGGCGCGCACTGGCAGATCATTTGATCCAACAAAGCATGGAATTTGTGCTCGAGCCTCAGACCCGATTTGCCGGCCAACCCGGTGAGCAATCAACGATGTTCTTTATGGATCCATCAGGAAATCCAGTTGAGGTAAAAGGCCTTTCCGATATGGGTGGAGCATTTGCAACATGATCAACGTTCTTTTTGCTGCTCGCCCTGAACGCTGGACAACCTACGAACAACCCTTGCACGCTGCGCTGAATGCCGCAGGGATCAACGCACATCTCGCGCAGGACATCGCTCCAGCTGATGTCGACTACATCGTCTATGCGCCCAACAGCGATTTGCAGGATTTTATGCCCTACACTAGGGCGCGTGCGGTGCTGAACCTTTGGGCCGGCGTTGAGCAGATCACGGGCAATGAAACCTTGAAAATCCCTCTGGCACGCATGGTCGATCCCGGCTTGACCAAAGGGATGGTCGAGTGGGTCACAGGCCACGTGATGCGGTATCACCTTGGGATGGATGCGCATATCGTCAATCCATCGCATGCGTGGGAAGTCTTTACGCCGCCTTTGGCGCAAGAACGCAATATTGTAATCCTTGGCCTTGGCGCATTGGGCACTGCTTGTGCTCAAACCCTTTTGAGCCTTGGCTTTCGCGTTACGGGCTGGTCGCGCAGCCCCAAGGATGTGCAGGGCGTCAACTGCCTGCACGGTGATGATGGCCTCATCAAAGCGCTTGAGCTGGCAGAGATCGCGGTGACCCTGTTGCCTGACACCCCCTCCACCACTGACATCCTGAACGTCAAAACGCTGGCCATGATGCCACGCGGGGCATATCTGATCAATCCGGGCCGTGGCCCTCTGATTGACGACAACGCCCTGATAGCAGCATTGGATTCTGGCCAGATCGCCCATGCGACACTAGATGTTTTCAGGAAAGAACCTCTGCCTAAGGATGATCCCTATTGGACACATCCTCAGGTCACTGTTACGCCGCACATCGCCGCAGAAACCCGCGCCAGCACAGCAAGCCAAGCCGTTGTGGAAAATATAAGGCGCGGCGAAGCGGGTGAGCCATTTCTCAACCTCGTCGACCGCGCCCTAGGGTATTAGGCCGCGACCAAACCGCGCCCTTTGAGAAGCGCCTCAACGCCCGGCAAGCGCCCGCGAAAAGCGACGTACAATTCTGCGGCGTCTCGGCTACCACCCGTCGAGAGGATGTTTTCCTCCAGCGCTTTGGCGCGTTCAGGATCAAAGGCACCGCCTGCTTCCTCGAACGCTTCAAACGCGTCAGCGTCCATCACCTCGGACCACATGTAGCTGTAGTAACCGCTGGAATATCCATCACCGGAAAAGACATGCGCAAACTGTGGCGTAGCATGGCGCATTGTGATCGCAGAGGGCATTCCGATGCCATCCAAGATTTCGCGCTGTTTGACCATCGGGTCAGCAGGTGCATCGCCCTCATGGAAGGTCAGATCAACCAGCGCCGAGGCGACATATTCAACCGTTGAAAAGCCCATATCAAAGGTCGCGGCACCCAGCACCTTATCCAGCATTTCTTTGGGCATCGCCTCACCCGTTTTGGCGTGGGTGGCGAACTCGCCCAGCACTTCGGGTACTTCGAGCCAGTGTTCATATAGCTGGCTGGGCAGTTCGACAAAATCGCGCGCAACTGATGTACCAGAGATGCTCTCGTAAGTGACGTTGGATAGCATTTGGTGCAAAGCATGGCCAAATTCATGGAACAATGTACGCGCATCATCATAAGACAAAAGCGCTGGATCACCTTTGGCAAAGTTGCACACATTAATCACCACGGGCGACTGCACCTTTGGGAACTTCGCCTGCGCGCGCATCGCCGAGCACCACGCACCAGAGCGTTTGGACCCACGTGCAAAATAGTCCCCGATGAATACAGCAACATGCGCGCCATCGCGGGTCACGTCCCACGCGCGGCAATCCTCATGATAAAGCGGTACATCAAGTGGTTTGAACTCTAACCCAAACAAACGTGTCGCACAGGAAAACGATGCCTCAATCATGCGGTCTAATTGGAAGTAGGGCTTCAGCGCAGCCTCATCCAGATCATGCTCAACAGCGCGGCGCTTTTCTGCATAATAGCGCCAGTCCCACGGCGAAAGATCACCGTTCACACCGTCTTCATGCATCATCTTGGTCAGGACCTCGGCGTCCGCGTTTGCCTGCGTTTTTGCTGGTTCCCAGACTTGCATCAACAATTCCCGCACAGCATCCGGCGTTTTTGCCATTTCAGTCTCAAGCTTATAGTCAGCGAAACTGTCATAGCCCAACAAGGCTGCACGCTCTTTGCGTAGCGATAGGGTCTCACCTGCGATGGCGCGGTTATCCGTTTCACCGCCATTTGCGCCACGCGCTTCCCATGCTTTGAACGCCTGCTCACGCAGATCACGGCGCGGGCTGAATTGTAGAAAAGGCGTAATCAAGGATCGCGACAGCGTGACAACTGGGCCACCACCGTCTTTCTCTTGGCCTGCCGCGCGCGCCGCATCGATCACAAATTCGGGCAGCCCTTCCAGATCTTCTTCGTTCAGTTTCATAAACCAGCTGCGCTCATCGCTCAGTAGGTTCTGAGTGAACTCGGTCCCCAACACGGCAAGCCGTCCTTTGATCTCTTTCATGCGGTCTTCTTCTGCGCCTGCCAACGCGGAGCCCGCACGCACAAACCCACGATGGGTCAACATCAGCACGCGTTCCTGTTCGTCCGTCAGGCCCAGCGCATCCCGTCCCTGCCAAACCGCATCAATGCGTTCGAACAATGCCTTGTTGGCCGATATCTCCGAGAAATGGGCCGATAGCTTTGGAGAGAAGTCACGCTGCAGCGCCTCACGCGCTGGCGTACTATCCGCGCCCGCAACGGTGAAAAACACACCCAACACCTGATCCAAAAGATGTCCGGCGGATTCCAGCGCCTCAACAGTATTTGCAAAATCGGCAGTCGCTGGATTGGCGGCTATTGCATCAATCTCGGCAGTGTGTGCAGTCAGCGCCTTCTCTAACGCCGGAGCGAAATCATCGTCCGAGATTTTGTCAAACGGTGCGAGGCCGAATGGCGTGGTCCAGTTTTGCAATAGAGGGTTCATGGGTGTTCTCCTTTGCCCTCAAGGTAAGATGCCAAGAAGGGGATACAATAATCAGCTTTGGATTTCAGCGCAGATCGGGCAGTCACTGCGCGGCGCTATTCGGATTGTGCGGTTTTCGGCGTAAAGCGCGTCATAAATTACCATCTGCCCGCGCAACGGTGCGCCAGCACCCGTGATCACTTTGACAGCTTCAACAGCCATCATCGCGCCGACAACTCCGGGCAAGGGACCAATCACGCCTGCCTCAGCGCAACTGGGTGCCAGATGGGCAGCCGGCGCTTCTGGAAAAATACACTGATAGCAGGGCGCACCGTTGGCGGGGTCAAAGATACTAAGCTGCCCCTCCCATTGGCTGAGCGCCCCGGAAATCAACGGAATACCAGCCGCAACACAGGTTGCGTTCACCAGATAGCGCGTTTCAAAATTGTCCGTCCCATCAAGCACAAGATCATATTCGGCAATCAACTCTGGAGCGATGCTGGCATCCAGAGTCCGGTTATAAGCGCGTACCTGTACAAAGGGATTTTGCGCTTCCATTTCCGCCTTGGCAGAAAACACCTTGGGCATGCTGATGGATGCGTCTTTATGGATCACTTGGCGGTGCAGGTTTGTATTTTCGACTGTATCAGCATCAATCACACCGATTGAGCCAACACCAGCAGCAGCCAGGTATTGAAGGGCGGGCGCGCCAAGGCCACCCGCGCCAACCACCAACACCTTTGCGTTTTTCAGCGCCTTCTGGCCTACCCCGCCGACCTCGCGTAAAATAATGTGGCGGGCATAACGGTTCAGTTCGGTTTCGGAGAAACTGCCTTGTTTGGCCATAGGTGTTTCCGTTTGCTTGTCATCAGCGCCAGTACGCCCGCGCAGCCAAACGATACCGCGCGAATAAGTCCAGATCAGCAAACCGATAACGGCAACAATAAGCCAGATGGCAGCACTTCCTCCAGTTGCTTCGCGAAGCGGATTTCCTTCTGGCAGTACCAGTTGGGCAATAATCACAGCGCTGAGCAAAACGGCAACCATGATCCAGCGCGTCGAACGCGGCGTACTCAGCGCAGCACCCA
The DNA here is from genome assembly GCA_033851935.1 of Sulfitobacter sp. GTDB lineage: Bacteria > Pseudomonadota > Alphaproteobacteria > Rhodobacterales > Rhodobacteraceae > Sulfitobacter. Next base: position 67,682 of record JAWSVL010000016.1, on the reverse strand, counting down.
GCCCCCAAATCACCCCAGCAAAAACAAATACCAGCATGTTGTTATTCCGTTCCAGTGGAGCCAAAGCCCCCCGTTCCGCGTGCTGTATCATCCAATGTCTCGACGCTGGAAAACTTCGCCTGCACCACAGGGGCCACAACCATTTGCGCGATCCGCATGCCATGCTCAACGGCAAACGGAGCATCACCTGAATTCATCAAAATCACTCCCAGTGGTCCACGATAGTCTGCGTCAATTGTACCAGGGCTGTTGGGCAAGGTTATCCCGTGCTTTAGGGCAAGACCCGAACGCGGACGGATTTGAATCTCATATCCTTCAGGAATGGCAAGACGCAGCCCTGTCGGGATCAACGCCCGCGCACCTACCTCCACTGTGATAGGCGTCTCGCCCTTAAGATTTGCCCGCAAGTCGGCTCCTGCCGCTCCTGCGGTTTCATAGCTTGGAAGACCCAGCGTGCGATCGGCACCTTGCTCCCACATCATCGCAATCTCTACACCGCTCATGTGGTGATTGCCGTAGCAATGCGCGCTGCCAGTTTCTGTGAAACTTCATCTTTGCCCATACGCGGCCAGCCCTCCGCACCTTGATCGCTGATCAGGGTCACGGCGTTTTCACTGCCGCCCATGATCCCTGTCTCAGGCGAAACATCATTGGCTACAATCCAGTCACAGCCCTTGCGCAAACGCTTGGCCGTGGCATTTTCAATCACGTCATTTGTTTCCGCTGCAAAACCGACAACCAAGGTTGGGCGTCCCTGCTTCATCTGACTGATGCCGTGCAAGATGTCCGGATTTTCGGCGAATTCTAGCTCGGGCAACCCGTCTTTGGTTTTCTTTAACTTGCGATCAGACGCCGAGCTGACACGCCAATCCGCTACAGCAGCTGCAAACACTGCCGCATCCACAGGTAGGGCCGCCTCCACCGCGTCTTTCATCTGTTGTGCGGTTTGAACTGAAACCACTTCGACACCCTCTGGCGGTGCTACATCTGCCGGACCCGTGACAAATACCACATGTGCGCCCAGCGCCGCCAGCGCACGGGCAACCGCCGTACCTTGCGCACCCGATGATCGATTGGCGATGTAACGCACTGGATCAATCGGTTCATGGGTTGGCCCAGATGTGACCAATACGCGGTGACCCTTTAGTGGCCCCTCCGCAAGTGCACCCTCTACTGCGGCTACAATTTCCAATGGTTCTGACATGCGACCAGGGCCGTGTTCACCGCAAGCCATATCGCCTTCATTTGGTCCAACAACCGCGATCCCGTCACCGCGTAACGTATCAAGATTTCGCTGTGTTGCGGCGTGCTCCCACATGCGAACGTTCATTGCAGGGACAATCACCACAGGCGTGTCTGTCGCCAGCAATAGCGTCGAGGCCAGATCATTGGCCAGCCCTCCTGCCATCTTTGCCATCAAATCTGCAGTCGCAGGTGCCACAACGACCAAATCAGCAACGCGGCTTAATTGGATGTGACCCATCTCGGCCTCATCGCCCAGGTCAAACAAATCGCGGAACACCTTGTTGCCAGCCAAGGCGGACACCGACAAGGGTGTCACGAATTCTTCTCCTGCACGGGTCAGCACGGGCGTCACAACGGCGCCGCGCTCGCGCAAGCGGCGGATCAGATCAAGCGATTTGAACGCTGCGATCCCGCCCCCGATGATCAATAAAATATGTTTGCCAGCAAGCATGATGCGCCCCTCGGATCGTCGTTTCGACCTCAACATAGGCGGCAGCTACTTGCAGCGCCAGACCCTACTGGGAAACACCTAGCTGGGGACTGCCATCATTACCATGCGGCCAAAGCATCAGTTCAAGAAGTGGTGAACTTCTTGAGACTGCATTTCGAGCGATATACGCATTTTCTGAAATGCTGCGGCCTCTAGTTGCCGCACACGTTCTTTGCTGAGGTTCAACTCTTTGCCAAGGCTTTCCAATGTGCGGGGCGTATCGCGTAGCTTGCGTTCGCGCACGATAAACTGCTCTCTTTCGTTCAATGCGGTCATTGCTACCAGCAACCATTCGCGTAGCTGTTTTGTATCGTGGCTCAGCTCAACACGCTCAGAGGCTTGCGGGGTATCGTCCTCTAACGCATCAACCCATTCGCGTCCCTCATCCTCAGAAGATTGTGTCGCGTTTAGCGAATAGTCCGATCCGGAAAGACGCCCTTCCATCATTTCCACATCATTCAAAGGCACCCCAATCTCGTTCGAGATCATCTGGCGCAATTGAAACCTATCTAACTCTTCCCCTCCCGACGCTGCTTCACGCTCTAGCCGCGCCTGAACGCGGCGCATGTTGAAGAACAGTGATTTTTGCGAAGAGGTAGATCCAGTACGTACCATCGACCAGTTGCGCATCACGTGATCTTGGATTGATGCTTTGATCCACCAAACCGCATACGTAGAAAACCGCACGCCGCGATCAGGATCGAATTTTTCCGCTGCCTTCATGAGACCCAGCCCCGCCTCTTGAATGAGGTCATTCATCGGAGCGCCATAGCGTTTAAATTTGGACGCCATAGAGATCGCCAAACGCATATATGCTGTGATCAACCGGTGCAGTGCTGCTTCGTCGCGCTCATCGCGCCAAGCATAGGCCAGCTTCAATTCTGTTTCTGCATCCAGCAGTTCTGCTTTCATAGCAGTCCGCGTGAGTGAAAAATCATGTCCAGTAGGTGTCGCCATCTGTCCCGTCTCCCTTAACCAAGCTGTGTCTTGTAGTGACGCTTTGATAAGATTACGCATGAAGGAACATATTGGTTCACAAAAGGTTCCCAGAAATGTTGCCCAGAGGGACATTTATTTTAGGTGGTGCTGCATCAGGGAAATCTGAGTGGGCCGAAAACTTCATTCTTGATAGTGGCTTGCAGGTTATTTATCTCGCGACAGGTCGCATCGAAGATGACGAAACCTTTTCCAAGGTTGAGGTCCATAAATCGCGACGCGACGCGCGTTGGCGCACCATCGAGGAACCCATGGACCTGACCGCACCATTGGAGAATTTGAATCCAAACACCCCCGTTCTGATCGACTGCGCAACCATGTGGCTCAGCAATCAGATGATGGCTGAAAGTGATTTGACCGTTGCAACAACAACGCTTTTGACTGCGCTGCAAGGCTGCCCTGCACCCTGGGTCATCGTATCCAACGAAGTCGGCCATGGCATCGTGCCAGACAACAAACTGGCGCGGCAATTTCGTGACGCACAGGGCAGGCTGAACATCGCGCTGGCGCGGGAGGCCGATCTTGCCGTTATGGTCGTCGCTGGCTTACCGCAAATATTGAAAGGGGTTCTCGCATGACCACTTGGCACTGGGTCCGTCACGGGCCGACCCATGAGAAATCATTTGTCGGGTGGCGCGATGTCCCTGCCGATCTAACGGATATTGCATTGATTGAACGGGTACGGGCACATCTCCCCCTAGAGGCCATGATGATTTCGTCTGACCTGATCCGCTCAGTTCACACAGCGGACGCCCTTACGGCATCGACCCACACACGATTGCCCCACGAGATTGACTTGCGTGAGATGAACTTCGGCGTTTGGGACGGCATGAGGTTTGACGCCGTCGCTGCGCGCGATCCCGAACTAAGCCGCACCTTCTGGGAGCAACCGGGTGATATTCGGGCACCTGACGGAGAAAGCTGGAATGAAACCTCAGCGCGGGTCGACACCGTGGTGGATCGCCTCAATGCGGCACACCCGAACGCGCACATTATCGCGGTAGCCCATTTTGGCGTGATCCTGACACAGGTCCAGCGCGCATTAGGCGTCTCAGCCTATGAAGCCATGTCTCACAAGATCGACAATATTTCGGTCACGACGGTTAGACACAAGGGCAAAGAGCAGTGGGAAGTCGAGCGGATCAATCACCTCCCGTGATATCATTCAAAACGCTTTTGAATTTGCCCATTGGCGTGCCCCCACGTATTCTCTGAACTTATGACATATGATCTTTATATTGGTGACCGCACATTTTCGAGCTGGTCTTTGCGCGGCTGGCTTATGCTGCAGAAATTCAACCTTCCTTTTCAGGAACATCTTATAGGCCTTTACGGTGGCACGATGGCGCAGGACATGGCCGATCTGGCCCCTGCACGTCTTGTCCCTGCCCTGCGCACACCTGAAGGTGACGTTGTCGGCGAAAGCCTAGCGATGGCCGAAACACTGTCAGAGCGCCATCCAGAGGCCAAAATGTGGCCCGCTGATCCCTCTGCGCGTATTCGTGCCCGTTGGTTGAGCGCGGAAATGACTGCTGGATTTGGCGCAATACGCGGTGATTGCTCAATGCAGCTGGCCCATGTCGACGCGGATTTCCTACCATCAGACGCGGTCAAGAAAGACCTCGCGCGGATCGAAACACTTTGGGCGTTTGCCCGTGAAAAAGCGACCGATGGCCCATGGCTGTTTGGCGCATATTCTTTGGCCGATGCCTTCTATGCACCAGTTTGTGCACGCATCATTGGCTATAACCTACCTGTATCCGATGCGGCCAAAACATACTGCATGACAACTCTCAATGATCCTGATTTTCAACATTGGCGGGCGGAAGGGTTAAAGACCACGTACGACCCTTTCCCCTACCCGCCGACAGGCAAGACCGCCGCTTGGCCTGCCTAGGTTAATTAACCATTCTTAAAGACTCCAAGCTCTACCATTAACCATTCGGTAGGGATGGAGTCAGATAATGGTTGCTCGCGCTTACAGCGTTGCATTTCAGGGGGTTGAGGCGCGCATTGTCGAAGTACAATGCGCCGTCACCCCCGGCCTTCCCGCCTTTTCCATTGTTGGTTTACCTGACAAAGCAGTGTCCGAGGCACGTGATCGCGTCCGAACGGCACTCACCTCTATGGCGATTGCGCTCCCCTCCAAACGCATCACCATAAATCTAAGCCCAGCGGACCTACCCAAAGAAGGCAGCCATTTTGATCTACCCATTGCGCTGGCATTGTTGGCAGCGTTGGAAATCCTACCAAAAGATGTGGTGGAAACTGTTGTGGCATTGGGCGAGCTGTCGCTTGATGGCTCTCTTGTTCCAGTCCTTGGCGCACTCCCCGCAGCTATGGCCGCCGCACAGGAAAACCGCAGCCTGCTTTGCCCCGCCGATTCCGGCGCTGAAGCCGCATGGGTAAACGCATGCCAAGTTATCGCAGCGCATTCTTTGGGTGATGTTGTACGCCATTACACGGGTCAAGTCCCTCTGCAGCCCGCCGAACCTGGAGAGGTAGCGCTGATTGAGCACAGCCACGATCTACGGGATGTAAAAGGACAAGAACGTGCCAAACGTGCATTAGAAGTCGCGGCGGCTGGGCGTCACCATCTAATGATGGTGGGCACACCCGGTTCCGGAAAATCAATGCTAGCCGCCCGCCTTGCGACGATTCTGCCCCCGCTATCAGCCGCCGAAGCCCTTGGCACTTCCATGATCCATTCGCTTGCCGGCCTTTTGGACGCAGGTGGGATCAGCCGTACCCGACCCTTTCGCGAACCACACCACACTGCATCTATGGCAGCCATTATCGGCGGTGGACGCAATGCCAAACCTGGCGAAGTAAGCCTTGCCCATAACGGCGTCCTATTCATGGATGAGTTCCCAGAATTTGCCCGTAATGTTCTGGAAACTCTGCGACAACCCGTTGAGACTGGTGAAGTGATGATTTCGCGCGCCAACGCGCATGTAAAATACCCCTGCCGCTTTATGCTAATCGCGGCAGCCAACCCTTGTAAATGCGGATACATGACTGATCCAGCCCGCGCCTGCCCCCGTGTGCCCCACTGCGGTGATGACTATTTGGGCCGCATATCCGGTCCATTAATGGATCGCTTTGATATCCGCGTCGATGTCCCTCCCGTGAGTTATACCGACCTCGACTTACCATCTTCCGGCGAAAGCTCGGCGGTGGTGGCCGAACGCGTTGCGCAAGCGCGCGAGGTACAAGAACACCGCTTTGCCGACCATCGCGACATGTTCTGCAATTCAGATGCGCAAGGTGATGTGTTGGAACAAATCGCAGCACCCGATGCAGAGGGGCGCGAATTACTGCTGCGCGCAGCAGAGCGTTTTGGTTTGTCTGCACGCGGATACCACCGCGTGCTGCGAGTTGCGCGAACAATTGCTGATCTGGATGCTTCTAAAAATGTGCGTAAACCTCACATCGCCGAAGCGGTCAGCTTTAGACTTCCCAGTTTTGCTGTCGCCTGATCCAATGGCCCAGCCCATCAAGAGTTCGGCGACCTTCGGGTAGGATGTTGTGAAAGATCGGCCAGACATGGGGCAGGTCATGCTCGACAACCAGTTCGGCCACACCACCATCTTCTTGCAACCGCGTTGCTAATGCGCGCGCGTCATCCAATAGTATTTCAGTATCTCCAACCGTGATCCAAGCAGGCGGCGCATGTTCAAAACGACCGTACAGGGGGCTAACACTAGGCTCTTTCCTAGATTGGCCTTTTAGAAACAGCTCAGCCATTTCCTCAGCACGTTCGGCGGGTAAAACCACGTCGCTCTCGGCATTCCCACGAAAACTATCGCCACTATGGGTCAGATCTGTCAGTGGCGAAAATCCGAACACAGCGCCGGGCATCGCAGCGCCTTTACCACATAGTGTTGCAATCAATCCAAAGGCCAACGCGCCACCCGCGCTATCACCGCCGATCACCACATTCGCCGGATTTACACCACTGGCGAGCAGCCCGTCCCACGCGGCGCGAACATCTTGTGGTGCCGCAGGAAACGATACTTCGGGGGCAAGTCTGTAGCGCGGCAAAACTGCTCTTGCGCCTATCCGATCAGCAAGTTGGGCGGCCATCGCACTGTGGGTATCGGGACTGCCAAATACAAAACCGCCGCCATGAATGTAGAAAAGAACCCGCTCAACATTGCCGCTTCTTGGTGTCACTTCCTTGCAGGGGATGTCACCGTAGGATGTCCATCGCTGTTGCGTGCCGCGCGGCCCACGAAAAAATAACCGCGCCTGCATTTCTAACGCCTTACGCAGCGCCGCTGGAGTTGCCGTTCGCAATCGCCGTTTTTCAACGGCCCGCAACCAAGGATTCAGCAGGCGCTGCATCACACTCATGCGCGTTTTGCTTCAATCGCGTCCCAGATTTTTCCCGCGATGTTCACGCCGTCAAAACGCTCTAGTTCTTGAATGCCTGTCGGCGATGTCACGTTGATTTCAGTGAGGTAGTCACCGATCACGTCAATCCCGACAAAGACCTGACCTTTTTCTTTCAACAATCCGCCAATTCGCGAACAGATCTCAAGGTCGCGGTCGGTCAACCCAATCTTTTCAGGGCGTCCACCGACATGCATGTTCGAACGCGTTTCACCTTCGGCAGGGACCCGGTTGATTGCGCCTACGGGCTCGCCATCCACCAAAATCACACGTTTGTCGCCCTTGGAAACGTCAGGCAGGAATTTTTGAACGATTAGTGGCTCGCGAGAGAAACTGGTAAACAGCTCATGCAGCGAACTGAGGTTGCGATCCTCACGACTGAGCTTGAATACACCCGCACCGCCATTGCCATACAGTGGCTTAAGGATAACATCGCCGTGCTTTTCTTTGAATTCTTTGATCGTCGTCAGATCGCGCGCGATTGTTGTGGGAGGCGTAAGATCAGGGAAATCCAAGACCAATAGCTTTTCCGGATAGTTGCGCACCCAAAACGGATTGTTCACCACCAATGTGGTGTCCGCGATCCGATCCAATAAATGCGTCGAGGTGATGTAGTTCATGTCGAATGGCGGATCTTGGCGCAGCCAAACAACGTCGAACTCTGCGAGGTCTACTTCGCGAAACGGGCCCAGCACCGCAGGATCACCCGCCACGCGCTGTACTGTCATGTCATGACCACGTGCTGTAATCCTGCCTTCTTGATACGCGAGGTGATCTGGCGAATAGAAGAAAAGGGAGTGGCCGCGTGCTTGTGCTTCTTCGGCGAGACGGAAGCTACTGTCTGCGTTGATATCAACGTCCCCGATTGGGTCCATCTGAAAGGCGATTTTCATGTGCTTGTCCTTGCTGTTGTCGTCTTGATGACAAAGCAATCGGTCAGGTGCAATGCCCTCAGCCGTGACCGAAGGCATTTTCAATTATTTGTGTTTCGCCTTGACCGTTCACCAACGCCACATCAAAGCGCACTTCAGTCAGGCTCCCGCGTGGTTGAGTCCCTAGGTATTCGGCCGCACTATTATAGATACGCCGCCTCTGTGCCTCACTCAGGCTACATGCTGCACGTTCAAAACTACGGCTTTGTTTTACCTCAATAAAAATCAAGGCATCGCCATCTTGCACAATGAGATCAATCTCACCGCCTTTGCCACGCCAGCGTTGATCGGCAATCGTAAAACCCCGCCGTTCGTAATCTCGGGCAACGCTCCCTTCGGCTGCCAAACCCGCATGAAATGACATTGCACCACGATGAATCTTATTTTCTGGTGATGTCATACGGTTCACTCTTTTCGCGTGTTTAGCTCCAAAGCTGCTTGATACACTTGCCTGCGCGGCAATGCGTGTGCCTTTGCAACCAAATCCACAGCGTCCCGCATGGATAAATCCTGCAAGGCAGCCTTTAGCGAAGTGTCTAAGTCATCAGAGTTAACAACTTCTAACTCTCCCCGATCCACAAGGACAACAACCTCCCCTTTGGGGGTCGTCGTGCTGTAATATTCGGCAAGCTCGCTTAATGTTCCACGCCGTACTTCTTCGAATTTCTTGGTCAGCTCGCGGCAAACGGCGGCATTACGGATGCCGCCCAACGCGGTCTGCGCATCCCGCAACATTGCACCCAATCGCTTTGGCGATTCGTAAAACACCAAGGTCGCGCGGGTATCACGCAGACCTTCCAGGCCATTCAGGCGGGCAGATTTTGCATTGGGCAAAAATCCAGCAAAATGAAAAGCGTCAGTAGGCAAGCCACCCAACGCAAGTGCAGTTAACACAGCCGAAGGCCCCGGTGCGCAAGTAACATTCACCCCCGACGCCGCGGCCGCACGCGACAACTCAAACCCCGGATCAGCAATCAACGGCATCCCTGCCTCAGACGCATAGGCCACTGATTTACCGTCCTTAACGGCATTGATCAGACGCGTCACCGCCCCCTCGCTAGAGTGATCATGCAACGCCGTGATTTTACGGCCATCCAGTGGGATTCCGTGAATATCCATCAGCTTGAGCAAGCTGCGCGTATCCTCTGCGGCCAGCATGTCTGCGCTTGCCAGCACATCGAGTGCGCGCAAGGTAATGTCGCGGGCTGTGCCAATTGGGACACCAACAAATGTAATACCGGGTACTAACTTCTGCTTATGGATATTCAACGCTGGACCCGCCCTTTGGACACGATATGATTGGTGCAGTATTAGCGTCGGCAGTTGCCTACGCCATCGATCTGGGGAGTACCGTTACCATGTTTGCCATTCTGCGCACCATCCGAAAGCCACTGCGGCTATTGTTATTGCCAATCTTTGCAATTTTGTTGTCAGCCTGTGATCCTGCTGCCCTTGGTGGATTAGGCAATGCTGGCGGCCCAAAGATCGACCCTAATGCACCAGTGCCAGTAGCGTTATTGGTTCCACGTGGTGGCACTGCGTCTGACAATTTGTTGGCAAAGAACCTTGAAAATGCTGCGCGTCTGGCGATTCGTGATTTGGACGGCGTTCAAATTGATTTGCGCGTTTACGGTACTGCAGGCAAAGCAGGCACAGCAGCAACAGCAGCAGCACAGGCTGTAACTGACGGTGCCAAGATCATTCTGGGCCCAGTATACGGCGAAGCTGCAAACGCGGCTGGTCTTGCTGTGGCAGATGCAGGCGTCAACGTTTTATCCTTCTCCAACAACACGACAATCGCTGGCGGCAACGTCTTTGTGCTTGGGCCAACATTTAACAACACTGCAAACCGATTGGTGGACTATGCCAAACGAGCTGGCAAAGACAAAATCGTAGTCTTGCACGCAGATAACATCGGCGGGCAGCTGGGCCGCAACGCCATCCAACAAGCGATCGCTGCAAATGGTGCAACGATGTCGGGTTCTGTTGAATACGCGCTTAGCCAAGAAGCTGTGCGCGCGTCAGTTCCAAAGGTGAAAGCCCTAATGAGCACCACAGGCGCAAACGCGTTGTTCATGACTGCGAATTCTGCAACTGCGCTGCCGTTGTTGGCTGATTTGTTACCCAGCGCCGGCGTGACGAATTCTTCTTCGCAGTACATCGGCCTGACACGCTGGGACATTCCTGCGCAAACCCTCGCGTTACCTGGCATTCAGGGCGGTTGGTTTGCACTGCCTGATCCAGCCCCTAGCGCCGCATTTGCGTCGCGTTACAGCGCGGCTTATGGTGATCGTCCATTGGACATCGCCGGGTTGGCATTTGATGGCGTCGCCGCTGTTGGCTCACTTGTAAAAAGCGGTAAGAAGAACGCGCTGACAGGCGCCGCACTAACCCAAGGCGCAGGCTTTAAGGGTGCCAGTGGTATCTTCCGCTTACGTGCAGACGGCACAAATCAGCGTGGTCTGGCCGTCGCCACGATCCGTAACAATCAGGTCGTCATGCTGGAGGCTGCTCCAAAGGCCTTTAGCGGCGCAGGATTCTGAGCGCATCAGTGAGTAAAATAAAAACAGTGCACTCAGACGGGCCTACCATTCCCCGTCTGAGTGCAGATCCCGCAGACATCTATGATAGCGCAACAATCGATGCACAGATTGAAGCAGTGGCAGCGCAAGATAGCACTCCGACAGCTCTGAAAAGTGAAACCGTCAAGATCTTGCGTGCGGCCCAAGTTCAGGGACGTGAAGCAATCGCTGTCTCATTTTCTGCAAATCCCTTTGATGCCGAGGCCATGACCGCCTCTTATACCTACTTAACCGATGGCTTGGTAAAGTCTGTCCTCAAGGTAGCAATCACACATCTACATCCCGCGCCAAAAGGCGCTGCAGCTCTTAGCGTTATTGGCGTAGGCGGCTATGGACGCGGCGAAATGGCACCGTATTCAGATGTAGATTTGCTGTTCCTCGTTCCTGCAAAAATCACCCCTTGGGCCAGCAGCGTCATCGAAGCCATGCTGTATATCCTTTGGGACCTCAAATTGAAGGTTGGCCATTCCAGTCGCACCATCCGCGATTGCGTGCAACTCGCCACCGAAGACTTCACGATCCAAACCGCCCTATTGGAGCACCGCTATGTATGTGGCGATGTTAAGCTATGTGAAAAGCTTGACAAGACCCTCAAGCGCGATCTTTTTTCAGGGTCCGGTCACGAGTTCATCGAAGCGAAACTGGCAGAACGAGACACCCGCCACCTCAAGCAAGGGCAGCGGTATGTTGTTGAACCAAACGTAAAAGAGGGCAAAGGCGGTTTGCGTGATTTGCAATCGCTGTTCTGGATTGCCAAATATATCCACCACGTCGAAGACGCCGCCGATCTGATTGGCGCGGGCGTCTTCAGCACAGATGAATACCAAACCTTCAGCGACGCTGAGAACTTCCTTTGGGCAGTGCGTGGTCATCTGCATCTGTTGACCAACCGCGCGACCGAACAGTTGACGTTTGACATGCAGGTCAGCGTGGCAGAAGCCATGCAGTACAAGGACCGAGATGGCCGCCGCGCCGTTGAGGTTTTTATGCAGGCCTATTTTCGCCATGCGACGATTGTCGGAGACCTCACACGCATCTTCCTGACCAAACTGGAAGACATGCACGTAAAATCCGAACCCCTGCTTGAGCGTCTTTTCCGCCGCAAACCACGTGTCAAGAAAGGGTATTCAGTCACTCATAACCGTATCGACATTCAGGACAACGAAACATTCCTGAGTGATCCGGTTAACCTACTGCGCCTTTTTGAAGAAGCGCTGCGGACAGGTATGCTGATACACCCTGACGCGATGCGCACGGTCAAAGCAAACCTTCATTTGATCGACGACAAACTGCGCACCACACCCGAAGCACAGCGTATTTTCCTTGATCTTTTGCTCAAGCATGGCAATCCGGAACGCGCCTTGCGCCGGATGAATGAACTGGGCGTACTTGCCGCCTTTATTCCAGATTTCGAACCCATCGTGGCGATGATGCAATTCAATATGTATCACAGCTATACCGTCGACGAACATACGATCCAAACCATCGCCAACCTCGCGATGATTGAAAAGAATGAACTCGAAGAAGAGCTTCCTGTTGCCTCTTCGATCTTGACACGTGGCGTGAATCGCAAGGTTCTTTATGTGGCTCTTTTGTTGCATGACATTGGCAAAGGTCGATCAGAGGATCATTCGATTCTTGGCGCTCAGATTGTGCGTAAGGTAGCGCCGCGGTTAGGGTTGAAACAAGACGAGGTAGACACGGTTGAGTGGCTGGTCCGCTATCATCTACTGATGTCGGATATGGCGCAAAAGCGCGACATCGCCGACCCGCGCACAGTGCGCGATTTTGCCAAAGCTGTTAAAACAGTTAAGCGCCTTGATCTGCTCTGTGTTCTTACTGTTTGCGACATTCGCGGCGTGGGGCCAGATACGTGGAATAACTGGAAGGCTGTCCTCATTCGGGCGCTTTACCGGCAGACCGAGCGCGCGCTTGAAACTGGCCTAGAAGATCTAAACCGTCAAAACCGTGGAGCGGAGGCCAAGAAGGCCCTGCGTGCCGCGCTACCGGACTGGCCCAAAAAAGCCCTCAAAGAAGAAACATCTCGGTACTACGATCCCTATTGGCAGGGTCTGCACGTGACCGCGCATGTCGCATTTGCAGAAATGTTCCGCGATATCGATGACAGTGTGATCAATATTGATCTTCATCCTGACGAAGACCGTGACGCCACGCGCGCATGTTTTGTGATGCCCGATCACCACGGAATCTTTAGTCGTCTAACTGGTGCGCTCGCACTTGTTGGGGCCAACGTTGTGGATGCCCGTAGTTACACCACCAAAACCGGTTACGTCACTGACGCCTTCTGGATTCAGGACGCTGAAGGCAACGCCTATGAAGCATCCAAACTGCCGCGCCTGCGCCAGATGATTGAAAAAACACTGCGCGGCGAAGTGATCGCGCGGGATGCACTCAAATCCCGCGACAAGGTCAAGAAACGTGAAAAAGCATTCCGCGTCCCGACCTCAATCAGTTTTGATAATGAAGGCTCCGAGATTTATACAATCATTGAGGTGGATACCCGTGATCGTCCCGGGTTACTTTATGATCTGGCCCGCACATTGGCCGACCTGAACGTCTACATCGCAAATGCGGTCATCGCTACATATGGTGAGCAAGTTGTTGATACCTTCTATGTCAAAGATATGTTCGGCCTCAAATATCATTCTGAGAGTAAACAGCAGACATTGGAAAAACGCCTACGCCAAGCCATTGTTGAGGGTGTGAAACGGGCCGACACCTAAAAAGGAACCGTTCCTGAACACTGCCAACAAGGTCTTTGCCAGCCAAATGAAAGGCGTCCCCTAGTGAGCCTTGGTCGCACCGTCACACTGATGCCTTGGTATCAGTTTTTTAACAGCCTTCTGTTCTGGCAAGCTGTTTGGTTTTTGTATTTTCAGGCCTCACTTTCTGGTGCCGAAGCTATTGTTTTGTATTCAGTCTATGACATCTCGACCACTGTTCTAGAAGTACCATCGGGTTATTTCTCCGACCGGATCGGTCGGCGCTTTACTTTGATTCTATCGGCCATTTGTATGCTGTTGGGCTGTCTTGCTCTCGCGACGGGAAGTGGGTTTTGGGTATTTACGCTGGGGCAGTGCCTGATCGGCGCCGGTGCCGCGTTTAAATCCGGGACCGACAGTTCGTTGTTGTATGAAACGCTTGCCGCCACAGGGCGCGCAGATGAAATTGAAGCCCAAGAGCTACGCGCATGGCGTTTCAGCCTCGCAGGGTTCGCCTTGTCCGCAATTGCTGGTGGAGCAATGTCTTTGTGGTCTCCCTCATCGCCTTTCTATGCGACAGCCGCCTCATTTGCCGTAGCCTTTTTTGTGGTTCTCCGGATGGTCGAGCCTAAACGGTTAAAGACCGCAGAGCCTGTAGCCGCGCAAATCGCTACATTGAAGACGGCGTTCTTGAACCCTGTTTTGGCTTGGCTATTTGTGCTGACGGTACTGATGTACGCCTTCAGCCATCTGCCCTTCGTTTTTGGACAACCTTTTATTCATTCCGCCTTAGAAGGATGGGGCCTTGCGTCTGAGGCACCATTGGTCAGCGGCGCAATTTCCAGCGCGATGATGTTGATTTCTGTCCTGGCATCCTTGGTTGCTGTTCGCATGCGGCACCTATTGGGATTACCACTGCTATTATTATGTGCATTTGGACTGCAGATCGTGTTAGCGGGCGCATTAGCGGCAAGTACCTCGGTGTTAGTGATCGGAGTTTTGATGCTAAGGATTGTGCCTGACTCACTGGCCTATCCCTTTATCCTTGCGCGTATACAGCCCCTATTGAAGGACGAAACCCGCGCGACATATCTTTCGCTCAAAAGCTTGGGAGGGAAGGTGTTTTTTGCGGTGACCCTGCTATTTTCCGCCACAACAGCACAAGACGCAGGACTATTACCAGCAGCCGATCTGCAGCGCATCCTTGGATGGTATACGAGTGGTGGCCTGCTGTGCCTTGCCGGTCTGGCGGTCTCGGCACGTTGGGTTCAAATTACGCCAAAAAACCAATCCGACTAGCGGCCCAGCGCCCAACCCAGTGGCATATCAACAAAAGACAATTGCGTAGCAGCCTACCTATCGCTACCCCAATGTATATCCGTAAAAAAGGCACCGACCCATGAAACCCATTCGCCTGATGTCAGGTTTTTTCACCGTCGGAGTATGGACCCTACTTAGCCGCATCTTGGGCTTTGTTCGGGAAGTCATGATTCTATCGTTAATCGGTCCTGGACCCATGATGGATGCATTTGTTGCCGCCTTTCGTCTACCTAACATGTTCCGCCGTTTCTTTGCCGAAGGGGCCTTTAATGCAGCCTTTGTGCCGATGTTTTCCAAACGTCTGGAAGGTGAGGATGGAGCTGCAGAGTTTGCTCAAAATGCGTTCTCTGGTTTGTTCTTTGTCGTCACCTTACTGACCGCCCTTGGCATGATCTTTATGCCCGGATTGGTCTGGCTCACTGCTGAAGGTTTTTCCGGTGATGGGCGATTTGACATAACTGTAGGTTTTGGCCGCATCGTCTTTCCCTACATTCTGTTTATGTCCCTATCCGCACTGTTCTCGGGCATCCTAAATGCAACGGGGCGCTTTGCCGTCGCAGCGGCTGCACCTGTTCTTCTGAACATCGCTGTTATCTCTGCGCTTACCTTTGCCGCCGTGACGGGGGGCGAGGCCATACACTGGCTGATTTGGGCCATCCCGCTGGCAGGTATCGCACAATTGGCCCTTACATGGCACGCTGCGGCACAGGCAGGCTTTTCGCTGCGCATCAAACGTCTGCGTTGGAACACGGACATGCGGGATCTTGTAGTGATCGCGCTACCTGCGGCCTTGGCATCGGGCGTGATGCAGATCAACCTTGTGGTGGGGCAGTTGGTTGCCTCGCAATACGAAAACGCAGTGAGCTGGCTGTTTGCAGCTGATCGCCTATATCAGTTGCCTTTGGGTGTTGTGGGCATTGCCGTTGGAGTTGTTTTGTTGCCTGATCTATCCCGTCGTTTACGAGCGGGCGATGATGCGGGTGCAAAGACTGCCCTAAGCCGTGCCGCAGAAATTTCGTTGGCACTTACAATCCCCTCCGCCGTTGCACTGATGGTGATCCCTCTTACATTGGTCTCGATTCTGTTTGAGCGTGGCGCATCGGGCACTGATGACAGTGCCGCCATTGCCACCGCCGTCATGATCTATGGCCTTGGGTTACCTGCATTTGTGCTGCAAAAGATTGTGCAGCCGCTCTATTTTGCACGCGAAGACACGCGGCGGCCCTTCTATTTTGCAATCATCGCGATGCTGATCAATGCAGGCCTTGCCGTAGGGCTGGCCCCTGTCGCGAACTGGCTGGCCCCAGCAATCGCCGCCACAGTGGCCGGCTGGGCGATGTACGCAATGCTCGCCGTTGGCGCTCGCGGTTTTGGAGACGCGGCGCGCGTGGATGCGCGGTTCAGGAAACGCATTTGGCGCATCATTGCGGCCTCTCTGCTAATGGGCGTCGCCCTCTGGTTCTTTAACATCCAGTTCAGTGCATTGCTGTCACTTCCATGGTGGCGTGGTTTGGGCCTGCTCATCTTGATGGTGATAGGTTCCCTAGTTTACTTTGGCAGCGGTCAGATGCTTGGGGCGTTCAAGCTGTCCGAGTTCAAAGCCGCCATGCGGCGCGGGCGTTAACGCTGTCGCAGCCGCTGTAAAATGCGTGCCCATTCGCCGGGCGCACACAGAAAACTAAGCACAAATCCACAGATAAAGCCCGACAGTTCGGCAACCCATCCATACCCAACCGAGGTGAACAGGCTCCAAATCAGTTGCATGCCCATCAACATTGCAATCAGAGAAAAGGCTTGCATTTGTTGCCCTCCTGTTGCCCCCAATTTGCGCCACATCAGGAAACTGTATCCACCAATCAGGCCGTAAACAGGGGGGTAAGCACCAACAAGCCAAACCGGATCGTCCAACAACAATGCATAGGCCAACGCGCCACCCACACCTGACAAGACAAACAGTGCCAGCATGGCCAGCGGGCCCATCACTTCGGCGGCAAGTTTGCCCAGCGCCAACATCAACACAATTGCAACCAGCGCATGCGTGAAGCTGAGATGGATAAACGGATAGGTCACAAAACGGGCCAGATGTTCGGGTGCCCAATATCCTTGAGCCAACATCGCATCAAACAAATCCCCCGAGAAACCCCAATCACGGACCAACCCCAATCGCCAGCCAATTGCCTCAGGTCCACCGACAAATCCGGATGCCCCTGCGGTCAACGTCAGCTCAATCCCCGCCATGATCACAAACAGGATCACAACCACCACTGGCAGCTTATTAAAGGGAGATTCAAATTCTGGTTCGTGCTGGTCTGACATGTGGCGGCTTTCAGGTCTGGTTGACGGGACGTGGTGCCATGGGTAAGCCCAACGCAACAGCATATCCAGCCCCAACCGGAGCATCCCATGACCGAGACCACATTCACCCCCCGCGTCTTTTCTGGCATTCAGCCATCCGGCGGCCTCACGCTTGGGAATTATCTGGGCGCTATCAAGCGCTTCGTAGACATGCAGGATCAGGGCAACTACCAGACGGTCTACTGTATGGTTGACCTACACGCGATCACCGCAAAAATGCTTGATCCTGCTACACTGCGCCACAACACGCGCGAACTCGCGGCTGGTTTTATTGCTTCTGGTATCTCCCCCGAAAAATCCATCTTGATTAACCAATCTCAGGTGCCTGAGCATGCGCAATTAGCGTGGATTTTCAACTGTGTAGCGCGGATGGGTTGGATGGGTCGCATGACCCAGTGGAAAGACAAATCTGGCAAAAACGCTGAAGCTGCATCCTTGGGCCTGTTCGCTTACCCTGCCCTAATGGCCGCAGACATCCTGATCTATCACGCAACGCACGTCCCCGTAGGTGAGGACCAGAAACAGCACCTAGAGCTGACGCGCGACATCGCAAGCAAGTTTAACCACGACTACGGTGTTGATTTCTTTCCCATTACGGAACCTGTCATTGAAGGTGCCGCAACACGCGTGATGTCCCTGCGCGATGGGTCGAAAAAGATGTCAAAATCTGACCCCTCAGATGCCAGCCGTATCAATATGACGGATGATGCCGACACAATCGCAAAGAAAATCCGCAAGGCGAAGACCGACCAAGACGCGTTACCGTCAGAGATTGAAGGGCTAAAAGCCCGCCCCGACGTGCGAAATTTGGTCAATATTTACGCCGCCCTAAATGAGCAAACCGTCGAACAAGTGTTGGCTGACGTCGGCGGCCAACAGTTTGGTACATTCAAACCCGCCTTGGCCGAACTTGCTGTGGAAAAGCTGGCACCAATCTCAACAGAGATGGCCCGCCTGATGAATGACCCAGCCGAGATTGACCGCCTATTGGCAAAGGGTGCATTGCAAGCCCGCGAAATCACTGCGCCGATCCTGAAGAAGACCTATGAGATCGTCGGCATGGTCGGTTACTAAAACAAACACTGGCGCGGCTGCCCAAATAACGACACAGCAGCCGCTCTAATCTGATTTTATCCTTGATGTGACGATCACTAGTCTTTCTAGTTGTTCGACAGTTTAGATCAAAGGATACGTTTCAGTGCATCTCAGATATTTAGTCGCATTCCTACTTGCCGCTCTGACTTGGGTCAGCACCGTCGATGCACAAGTGCCCTTTGTATCTTCTGATGCCACGGCTGAAGTCGCACCGTCTCTGCCTGAGCCGTTGACGACTGAATCTGCAAATGCCCTAATCTCACGCCTGTCAGACACCGAAGTTCGGGCTTTGCTGCTGGACCAACTCAACACACAGGCGGAAAAAATCGCCTCGGATGACGCGGAAGATAACGAAGTTTTTCTATACCATGCAACATCCGGCGCATGGCAGTCAGTTGTTATTCCGATCCAACGTTTACCTGATCTGTTTTCAGGACAGGCCCGCGCATTTACCCAGTTTTATGACACCATTGGTGGTGCGATGGGGCTGTTGCAATTGCTAGGCTACATGGCACTAGTCTTTGCGATTGGTGCCATGTTTGAAATTGTCTTCAGGCGTGCAACCCGTGACTGGCACATTCTGCCGCCAGCGGACCCCGACAACACCACACTGCGCGAAACGCTGCAGCTATTGGCGCAACGCCTGACGACGCAGGTTGTTGCCGTGGTCATTTTTGTAGTCGCGGCACGTACGGCAGGGCAACTGCTCATTCCCGAGATGTTCCTGACAACAGTGAAGCTCGTTGGCATCTATTTGATTGGCTTTCCCCGCCTTATGTTGGCCTTTGCGTTTTTCTTCTTTGCGCCAATGAACCCAGAATACCGGCTGTTGAATGTAGCAACCCCAGCGGCACGCGCGTTTTGTTTTCACCAATTCTGGATCGCAATGCTGATCGGTTTTTCCGGTGCCATTCAAGTCTTCAACGCCAATAACGGAATATCTCCGGGGCTGACACGTCTTGCCTTTTGGCTGAACTTGGGGCTGCACGTTTATCTGGTCATAATATTCTGGCGCTATCGTAAAGATGGCGTTGAAATGATGCGAGGTGCAGATCCCGACGTTACTCCAACAGAAGAGCGCGCAGCCCAGCTATATCCCTATGCAAATATCGCCATCATCATAACGGTTTGGTGGGTCGTCAACATCGTCGTGAGCTATGGCAACTTTGAGCTGCTCGCGACTGTGCCGCACTACAAGACGATGATCCTACTCATGTTCGCCCCTGCCATGGACACTGCCATTCGTGGGTTGGTCCGCCACCTGACCCCTGCAATGACTGGCGAAGGGCCCGTAGCAGAGCGCGCATATTACGCATCCAAACGCTCCTATATCCGCATTGGCCGTGTGGTCATTTTTGCCATTGTCGTCCTGTCCATCGCTGATTTCTGGGGAATGAGCGCGACATCGATCGCCGCTGCCGGAGTAGGCGTGCAGCTTGCTGCAAATTTCATCGAATTTCTGATCATCATGTCCATAGGTTATCTTCTATACGAAGCGGTTTCCCTCATCATCAACCGTAAGCTGGCTGCTGAACAAACGGCTTCAGGACATGCACCTGATGAGCAAGAGATTGGTGGCGAAGGCGGAGGAGCAGGCGGATCACGACTCACGACCGTTCTTCCATTGATACTATTGGTGGCAAGAACCTTTATCATCACGCTCTTCCTCTTGTTGGGCCTAAGCAACATCGGCATTGACACAACCCCGTTGCTGGCCGGTGCCAGTATCGTCGGTCTAGCCATCGGTTTTGGTGCTCAAAAATTGGTGACTGATGTCGTTTCAGGCATCTTCTTTCTGGTCGATGATGCGTTCCGTGTGGGCGAATATGTCACCGTCGAAGATACCATGGGCACCGTTGAGAAGATCTCGATCCGATCCATGCAGCTCCGCCACCACAAGGGGCCTATCCATACCATTCCCTACGGAGAAATCCCTAAAATCACTAACTTTTCTCGTGATTGGGTGATCATGAAGCTGCGCTTTACTGTGCCCTTCAATACTGATCCCAACAAAATCAAAAAGATTTTCAAGAAAATTGGTCAAGACCTGCTGGTTCTTGAGGAATTCAAAGATGATTTCCTTCAACCGTTCAAATCGCAAGGAGTGTTGGAAATCGACGACGTTGGCATGGTTTTCCGTGGTAAATTCATGGCTAAACCCGGCTCTCAGTTCACGATCCGCAAGGAAATCTTTAGCCGCGTGAATGCTGCATTTGCAGAAAACGGATTAGAGTTTGCCCGTCGTGAAGTGCGTGTCGCTCTTCCTTCTATGGACGGCGCAAAGCTGACCGAGGAGGACAAGCAGGCAATTTCAGCTGCTGCGACTCAATCAGTGCAAAATGTACTTCCCGGAGATGCGGCAGCAAAGGACAACCAACGCTAACCAGACCCTTCAAAGAAAACTCTAGCTCGAACGTCAATGAAAGGACTGTCATATGGCAAATCAAAATAGCCCGATCCGTGCCTTGATCGAAGGGCGTGCCGCGCTTGTTGTGATCGACATTCAGGCCAGCACATTCATTGATGCCTCCGAGGTCCGCTCAATTGATAACATGCCGGGTTATCGCGATCGGATGTTGGCTGCGCGAGGCGCGATTGATGCCGCTCGAGCCCCTGAAATGCCCGTGATTTTTATCCAAGAGGTCCATCGCCCCGATCTGATTGACTTTGGCCGTGAACTGGACGGAGATGAGGACATCCACTGCCTTGAAGACGACCCAAAGACCGATATTGCCGTGAAAGAAATGGATTTCAGATCTACCGACTACCTGATCCGCAAACGCCGTTACTCGGCCTTCTTTGGCACCGATCTTGAGATTCTACTTAAAGGGTTGAAGATCGACACCCTGATAAAGGTTGGTGGTCTTACTGATGTTTGCGTGCATTACACCTTTGTGGATGGCCACCAGCAGGACTATTTCTGCCGTGTCATTGAGGATTGCGTTGCGGGTTCCTCCCTTGAGGCCCATGACGCATCCCTAAAGGCCATGGAATATCTCCAGTCGGGTGCTGTTGTGACGTTTGCTCAGGCTGCGGCTGCAATGCAAGCTGTGTAGCTCTGCACAGACCTTGTGCGATTGCGGCCCTCGTCCTGAGACGACTGGCGACTTAGCTATGTCTTGTCACAAGCACAAAGGACTACCAAATGACCCATGCAAGCGTTGGACACGTGCATCTTCGTGTCTCTGATCTGGATCGCTCCATCGCGTTTTACCGCGATGTGTTAGGTTTTGAAGTCACCATGCGGGCGGGCGATAGCACCGCCTTTTTGGGTGCCGGCGGATACCATCACCACATCGGGCTGAACACATGGGCCAGCAAAGGTGCAACTCCACCGCCTGCCGGACATACGGGGCTGTATCATTCGGCATTTCTATACTCTGACCGCGCAACGCTGGCTTCAGTCCTCAAACGGGTTGTCGCCGCTGGGATTACGATTGAGGGGGCTGCGGATCACGGGGTGAGTGAGGCTGTCTATCTCAGCGATCCTGACGGTAACGGCGTTGAACTATACCGTGATCGCCCGCGCGATGAATGGCCTTATGACGCCAACGGTAATCTGGCCATGGTGAATGCACGATTGGATGTGCAGGCCTTGATGGATGACGCACCATAGCCGTGGACATTCCCCGCCCGCTTTGTCACGTTCACGCCAAATAAGGGGGACCGATATGGCTACTGGATTTTTCTGGGACGAACGGACATTTTGGCATGCTGGCGGCAACTATGCGGCAACATTGCCACTCGGCGGGCTGGTGCAGCCGTTGGCCGCAGGGGGGCTCCCCGAAAGCGCGGAAACCAAGCGCCGTTTCAAGAACCTGATGGACGTTACCGGCCTTTCAGGTGCACTTGATATGCGCAGTGCCTCTGCCGCGACCCGAGCGGAGTTAGAACGGGTGCATCCAGCCAGTTACCTGGATGCGTTCAAAGCGGCCTCGGACAATGGCGGCGGTGAGTTCGGGCACCACGCGCCATTCGCTCAGGACGGTTACGAGATTGCAGCCCTGTCTGCGGGCCTTGCCACAGCGGCTGTTCGCACGGTCGCAAGTGGTGAGTTGGAAAACGCATATTCCCTTAGCCGTCCACCGGGGCACCATTGCGAACCGGACAAACCTATGGGGTTTTGCCTGCTTGCGAACATCGCGATTGCAATTGAGGCCGCGCAGGCCGAGGGTCAGATCAAACGTGCTGTGATCCTTGATTGGGATGTGCATCACGGCAACGGCTCAGAGGCCGCATTTTATGATCGTGACGATGTGCTAACGATTTCGTTGCATCAAGAAGGGAATTACCCGCCCACCAGCGGAAAGTTACGCGATCGCGGCACCGGACCAGGTGAAGGATTTAACCTCAACCTGCCACTGCCTGCGGGCACAGGTCATGAGGGTTACCTTCATGCCATCGACACGGTAGTGATTCCACAGATCAAAGCGTTTGCACCCGATATCATCATTGTTGCCTGCGGCTATGATTGTGCCGCACCTGATCCGTTGGGATCGATGTTGGCCATCGCGCAGACATTCGGCGATATGACCGCGCGCATCAAACAAACCGCCGCCGAAGTTTGTCATGGCAAGATGGTCGTGGTGCATGAGGGTGGCTATTCCGAAGTATACGTTCCGTTTTGTGGTCACGCAGTGATGGAAGCTCTAAGCGGTAGCGATATTCGCGCGCCCGATCCGATGCACAAGAGCCTAACAATCCGCCAGCCAAATCCGCGCATTCTGGCGTTCCAAAAAGAATTCATTGACGACTTAGCGAAAGAACTGGACCTGTAAGACATGCCTACATCAAATCCTAACGCTTTGAAATTTCTGCTTACGCGCCGTTCCCGTCCGGCAAAAACCCTTACAACGCCTGTGCCGGACAAAACCGTCTTGATGCAGCTCCTGACTGCTGCGGCGCGCACTCCTGATCATGGCAAACTGGAACCGTGGAGGTTTATCGTCATTGATCGAGCCGCCATGGCACCGCTGTCTGCATTGGCGCAAGTACGTGGTGAAGCACTTACCCTTGATCCGGAACAAATCTCAAAAGGCTGTGCCCAGTTTGATCTGGGTCATCTCGCAGTGGCGGTCATTGAGGTTCAAAAACCCTCCCCCAAAATTCCTGCGTTAGAGCAAACCTATTCTGCTGGCGCTGTATGCCTTGCATTGGTCAACGCGGCTTTAGCTGCTGGCTGGGGGGCAAACTGGCTTAGTGGTTGGGCAAGCCATGACCGCGCATTCATGGAGCAGGGCTTTAGCCTTGAACCACACGAACGTATCGCTGGGCTGATCCATATTGGTACAGAAACAAGCGTACCACCAGAGCGCCCCCGCCCCGCTATAGAGGGCCTCACAACATGGCTTTAGGCACAATATTCAAAGCATTCGGTCTCGCCTTGGGTCAGATTGGCGATCCGCGCTTTCGACGGGTTCTATTTCTGGGGATTGGATTAACACTGGCCCTTTTGATCTGTGCCGCGACAGGCTTTGTCTGGTTCATCGACTGGCTCACTGGCGACACCATATGGCTGCCCTTCTTGGGCGAAGTTCAGTGGCTAGATGATCTGTTTAGCTGGGGTGCTGCGGCCTTACTTGTGATCCTATCAGTGTTCTTGATGATACCTGTTGCCTCGGCCATCACCTCGATGTTTTTGGATGATGTCGCGGACGCTGTTGAGGCGGTACATTATCCCCACATCCCCCAACGCCCCCGCACCCCAATCTGGGAAGCATTTCGTGATACTGTTAATTTTCTGGGTGTGATCATAGGGGTAAACCTATTGGCCCTGATCCTATACGCTGCCTTTGCACCCATTGCGATTTTTATCTTTTGGGCAGTAAACGGCCTGCTTTTGGGACGAGAGTATTACACCCTCGCCGCCATGCGCAGAGTTGGACGCAAGCGCGCAAAAGAACTGCGGCGCAAAAACTTCCTGACAATCTGGGTAGCGGGAACCTTGATGGCCATCCCGCTATCCGTTCCGTTGCTCAACCTGTTGATTCCAATAATGGGTGCTGCGACCTTTACTCACTTATTTCAGATGTTGCCGCAGGGGCACCCCGCCCCATCCAGTTTTCCAGATCATCAACAGTGATCACCCCTGACAGGATAATCGCAACGAACGCCCCCCAAATGACGAGGGAAATACCGGTGCACCACAACGCCTTCTTCCCGAGGTGATGATGCTCCGGAGCGCCTGCATGCGTTCCGGGAACGATATCCTTCAGATCACCTTGGGTTTGGACACGGATCGGCAAGATGATCAGGAACATCATGAACCAGACAATAGCAAACAGGACTATGCCTGATACGGGGCCGATCATCAAACCTGCTCCAGCTCGACAAGCGCGCCGTTAAAGTCCTTTGGATGCAAGAAGATCACAGGCTTACCGTGCGCGCCGATCTTTGGCTCGCCGTCACCTAGCACACGTGCACCGGTTGACTTTAGATGGTCCCGCGCCGCGATGATGTCATCAACCTCGTAACAAATGTGGTGGATGCCGCCAGCAGGATTTTTTTCCAGAAAACCCTTAATAGGTGAGTTTTCTCCCAACGGGTACAGCAGTTCGATCTTTGTATTGGGCAGTTCGATGAAAATAACGGTTACGCCGTGATCTGGTTCGTCCTGTGCAGGCCCAACATTTGCGCCCAGCGCGTTACGATATTGGTCTGCAGCGGCCTCAAGGTCAGGCACAGCAATGGCCAAATGGTTAAGTCGTCCGATCATGTTTTCTTCCTCACAAAATGGCTTTGCGCGTTTATGGGGTGCAAATCACGGCTGCGCAATGCGACGCGTTAACTGTCTCTTAGGCATGCTTGGGTAACCATGAGGAAACCTGAAATGGAATCGGAGAGCACGATGGAGACCCATGACCCGTTTGCGGCCAATTACCCGGCCCCTACCGCTGCGCGCCCGCTATTGGGCCTGACTGTTTTGGTAGTTGAAGACAGCAGATACGCCTGCGAGGCGATGCGCCTTTTGTGCCTGCGATCAGGTGCACGGATCAGGCGGGCGGATTGCATTCGTTCGGCGCGACGTCATCTACAGGTATACCGCCCTACAGTTGTGGTAGTTGATATGGGCCTTCCTGATGGTAACGGTGCCGACCTGATTGCCGAATTGGCACAGGTAGACGTTGATAAAAGCGTTATTCTCGCGACGTCGGGTGATGATGCATTAGAAGGTGAAGCAATGGCTGCTGGCGCTCAGGGATTTTTAGGAAAACCGATCACGTCATTGGCTGTGTTTCAGCAGCTTGTGCTTGCAGCATTGCCAGCCGATCGCCAACCGTCGGGATTACGCGCCATCGTAGACGAGCAAGTATCACCAGATGAAATCGCCTATCATGATGACATTAACTACGCTGCTGAGCTTTTAGATGATTCTCCAAATGGCCCTGCATTGGATTATATCGCCCAGTTTCTAGAAGGCGTTGCTCGCTCGGTTGAAGACGCCCGTATGGAAGACGCAGCCCGTGCCCTTTCTGATAGGCGGGCCTTGGGTGAAACAGCCGTATCTGAAGCCGCACGGGTTTCAGGTCTTATTCAACAACGGCTGGCAACAAAAATAGCTATTTAGCGCTACTGAGGTTGTGCAGGGTCTTCGGCGACACGGACAAGTCGGGTCATGTCGCCTAGACTTTCCCTCTGGCGTCCCTCTGCATCAAAGTTTGCAGGCGACAGCCATGCGGCATAGGCCTCTTTCAATGCAGGCCACTCAGCGTCGATCGCCGCAAACCACGCGGTATCACGGTTGCGCCCTTTAACGACTGCAGCCTGGCGGAACACACCCTCAAAACTAAAGCCGAGTCGCTGTGCGGCACGGCGTGACGGCATGTTCATCGCGTTGCACTTCCATTCGTAACGACGATATCCCGCCTCGAATGCCCAAGCCATCATCAGATACATGGCTTCTGTTGCGGCCGTTGTCTGCTGTAAGGCGGGGCTAAAGCTGATACTCCCGACTTCAATTGATCCCGCCTCGGGTGAGATCCGCAAAAAGCTTGCTACCCCCTCGAACTCTCCCGCCTTGATGTTCTTGATGGCGTAGTACCATGGATCATCCAGATTTGCGTTATCCCGAACCCAACGGTGGTATTGGGAGGCTGAAGAGAACGGTCCGTACGGTAAATAATCCCAGACATCGTCATGATCTACATATGCACGATAAAGTAATGCCGCATGCTTTTCCGCATTTAGTGGTTCAAGTCGAGCATGTTGACCTTGCAACACGGTTCCGTCGGGACGCGTTGGCGGGGTCCAGTTTTCAACAACGGCGCTCATAGGCGCATCGGATGAGGAATATGTATTCATGTCTCAGTGATAAGATGCATTTACCGCAACGCCAAGCACCGAATAACGTCGGTAACTGCATTCCAGCCCGCCATTATTTCAGATGGGTGTGCCGCCTGTTGCTTCAATCACAGTCTAATCAAAGAGCTGTAATTCACGTTATTCCTGTATGCGGAAGCACCTTTCGCTCAAACAGATCAGTTCAAGCATGTTGAATTAGAAGTCCAATATGCGGATGGGTGCTGACCACTGGCACATTAAAACGGAAAAACGCCGCAGCTTCCTGCGGCGTTCTTGTTTAATCTTGCGGGATCACACGCAGTCCCAGTTCCATGAGCTGATCCGGCATTGGATCATTTGGCGCATTCATCATCAAATCTTCAGCGCGCTGGTTCATCGGGAACAAGATCACTTCGCGGATGTTGCTCTCTTCGGCCAACAGCATCACGATGCGATCGATACCAGCAGCACACCCACCGTGCGGAGGAGCGCCATACTGGAATGCATTCACCATTCCGCCAAAGCGTTTTTCAACTTCGTCTTTTCCATAGCCGGCAATCTCAAAGGCTTTGAACATGATTTCAGGACGGTGGTTCCGGATCGCACCCGAAACCAGCTCATACCCGTTACAAGCCAAATCATACTGGTAGCCCAGCACTTCAAGCGGATCACCCAACAGCGCGTCCATTCCACCCTGAGGCATCGAGAACGGGTTGTGTTCAAAGTCGATCTTGCCGCTCTCTTCGTCTTTTTCATAGATCGGGAAATCAACGATCCATGCAAAGGCAAAGCGATTCATGTCCGTCAGGCCCAATTCTTCGCCGATCACGTTGCGCGCACGCCCCGCTACTGCTTCGAATGTTTTGGGCTTACCCCCAAGGAAGAATGCCGCGTCTCCGACCTCAAGGCCAAGCTGCTGGCGGATCGCCTCAGTGCGCTCTGGCCCGATGTTCTTAGCCAAAGGTCCTGCCGCTTCGTTGCCAAGTGTGATCTCACCGGACTTAATGAGGGCGTTGACTTCTTTAACGGAAATTCCTCGTTCTTGTGCGATGCTATCCGCTGACTCTTTGCGCCAGAAGATATAGCCCATGCCCGGCAGACCCTCTTTCTGAGCAAAGGCGTTCATACGATCACAGAATTTACGGCTGCCGCCCTTTGGCGCAGGGATCGCACGGATTTGCGTGCCTTCCTGCTCAAGCAGTTTTGCAAAGATGGCAAAACCAGAACCGGCGAAATGCTCGGATACAACTTGCATCTTGATCGGGTTACGCAAATCGGGCTTATCAGAGCCGTACCATAGGGCCGCGTCCTTGTAGGAAATCTGGGCCCATTCCTGATCAACCGCTTTACCACCGCCGAACTCTTCGAAGATACCCGTCAGAACAGGTTGGATGGTGTCGAACACGTCTTGTTGCTCAACAAACGACATCTCAAGGTCCAGCTGGTAAAAGTCGGTAGGCGAGCGGTCAGCGCGCGGATCTTCGTCACGGAAGCATGGAGCGATCTGGAAGTATTTATCAAAACCGGAAACCATGAGCAGCTGTTTGAACTGCTGTGGTGCTTGAGGAAGAGCATAGAATTTACCGGGGTGCTGACGCGAAGGTACCAAAAAGTCGCGCGCCCCTTCCGGTGAGCTGGCGGTGATGATCGGTGTTTGGAATTCTTTAAATTCCTGATCCCACATGCGTTTGCGGATCGAGCTGACAACGTCAGAGCGCAGCACCATGTTGCGCTGCATCTTTTCGCGGCGCAGATCGAGGTAACGATAGCGCAGACGGGTTTCTTCTGGGTATTCTTGTTCGCCAAAAACCTGCAGGGGCAGATCACCATTCACACGGCCCAACACTTCGATCTCACGAATGTAAATTTCGATCTCACCTGTTGGAATCTTGGCATTCACCAAATCGGCTCCACGGGATTTCACTTCGCCGTCAATGCGTATGCACCATTCGGAACGCACCTTTTCAACGTCAGAAAATGCTGCCGAATCCGCATCACAGATCAGCTGCGTCACACCATAGTGATCACGCAGATCGATGAACAACACACCACCGTGGTCGCGTACACGGTGCACCCAACCTGAAAGGCGGACATTCTCCCCCACGTTTGTGGCATTTAATTCAGCGCAAGTCTGGCTTCGGTAGGCGTGCATGGCGGTCCCTCTTGTGTTCGGCAGATGCAGCGCAGCAATGGCTGCGGGCAAAACGGATATATCGCGGGCAGCTACACCGCGCACAGCCTGTGAAGTCAAGGGGACGGGCCAACAATCGGCCCGAAATAGGAGCCATCGACCCTGTATTTGCCTGACGATCTAATGGATGCCCGCCCTATGCCGTCCAAACATTCCCTAACCCTTTTCTTCTGCCTGACCGGATGGCAGAAGTAGTCATGTCAAAGAAAACCCTCAATGAGGCCAATCTTGCGGCCCTTGGTGCTGATCGCCTTGCGCATCTGTTGATGGAAGTCAGCACAGGTAGCGCTGAAATCAAGCGCCGGATCAGGCTGGAACTGAGCCACAATTTGGGCTCTGAAGAGCTGGCGCGGGATGTGCAAAAACGCCTGACATCAATCCGCAGATCAAAGAGCCGCGTTAGTTGGCGCAAGCGGAAGTCTCTGATCAAAGATTTGAGCACACAATCGGAAATGATCGCGGACAAGATCGCTCCAGAAGCGCCCAATGATGCCTTTGATCTGTTGTGGCAATTCATCGAAATGGCACCGTCAGTGTATCTGAGGGTAGATGATAGTCGTGGTGAAGTAGCCGATGTATTTAACGCGGCCTTTGACCATTTTTCTGAAATAGCGCCACGCGCGCAACTGGGGCCTACAAACCTAGCGGTTCGTGTTTGGGACGCAGTCCGCAATAATAGCTGCGGCGAATTTGACGGGATCATTCCAACTCTTGCGCCAACACTAGGCCGTGAAGGGCTTGATCATCTAAAGGCGTTGGTGCTGGCACATAAGGACGCCCCAGTAGAAGACAATAATGATCACGCTGCCCTTCAATTCTTGCGCGATTTGCGCAGCAATGAGGGTAGTTTTGCCGAGGACCAAAAGGCCCACCTCATCAGAGCTACATTACAAGATATTGCCACTGCTCAAGGGGACACGGATGCCTATGTCGCGCAATATTCCAGTACAGACCTTGTGCACCCGCACATCGCAGCCGAAGTGGCCATGCTTTATTTAGACAGCGCAAAAGCGCAAGAGGCGTTAGAGATCTTATGTAATGCCGATCTTGATGGTGCCCAATCCGAACCCGAATGGGACCAAGCCTATGTGGCCTGCCTCCTTGCACTGGGACGGGTCGATGAGGCGCAAGCGCACCGCTGGGCCTGCTTTACCTCTACTCTGGATGCGCAACATCTGCGCGACCACCTAAAGATGCTTCCCGACTTCGACGATATCGAAGTCGAAGACGCCGCAAAAGTGCACGCATCAGAATATGACGACGCTGTAATCGCTTTGCAGTTCTTCCTAGAGTGGCCCGACTTGCCACATGCAGCACAGCTGATAGAACGCCGGATTTCAGAAATCGATGGTCATCTGAATCATATTCTAGCACCCGCAACCGAAGCACTGCGTAATCGTTTTCCGCTGGCTGCGGTTCTGTTGTGGCGCATGATGATCGATTACACATTATGGGATGGTCGTGCCAAACAATACACACAAACTATCGATTACTTGATGGATTGCGCAGCAGCCGATAACGAAATTGACGACTATGGAAAATTTCAGTCGCATCAGATTTATTTAGAGGGTTTGCGCGAAAGATATACCCACAAGACCTCATTCTGGGCAAAGGTCCCTTAGCGCTTATATTGGGCCCGACACGCCCCGCTTTTAGGTTGTTTGGCACATTGTCGCAAATCACATAGTATACCACGGTATACTATCGACGTGCGCCACTCCTTCCGTTAAGAAGCGGCAAAGTCATTTCAAAGGAGAATCGCATGTCAGACATCATCTACACCAAAGTGGACGAGGCGCCTGAGCTAGCTTCTGCATCGTTCCTGCCCATTATCCAGAAATTTGCCGCAGCTGCTGGCGTCTCAGTTGGAACTAAAGACATCAGCCTTGCAGGCCGCATCCTGTCTACTTTCCCTGAGCACCTGAAAGAGGACCAGCGTCAATCTGACGATCTGGCCGAATTGGGCCGCTTGGTCAAAACAGCAGATGCCAACGTCATCAAGCTTCCAAATATCTCCGCATCCGTTCCACAGCTGCTCGGCGCGATCAAAGAGCTCCAGTCGCAGGGTTTCGCCCTGCCAGACTATCCTGAAGCACCTAAAACAGACGCTGAAAAAGCTGTGCGCGCAAAGTATGACACGCTCAAAGGCTCTGCCGTGAACCCCGTTCTGCGCGAAGGTAACTCTGACCGCCGCGCCGCAAAAGCCGTAAAAAGCTTTGCCCAAAGCAACCCGCACCGCATGGGTGATTGGGTTGGCGACAGCAAAACAAAAGTCTCTGCAATGGCCGGCGGCGATTTCTTCTCAAACGAAACATCCAAAACGCTTGCTGCCGAGGCAACCGCCAAAATCGTTCTGACAACAGACGCAGGCGACACTGTCCTGAAAGAGGGCATCACATACCCTGCCGGAACCGTGGTAGACGCGACATTCATGAGCGCCGCAGCACTTCAGGCGTTTCTGACAAAAGAAATCGAAGAAACCAAAGCAGCTGGCACGCTATTCTCACTGCACATGAAAGCCACGATGATGAAGGTTTCTGACCCGATCATCTTTG
This sequence comes from Sulfitobacter sp., assembly GCA_033851935.1. Classification (GTDB taxonomy): domain Bacteria; phylum Pseudomonadota; class Alphaproteobacteria; order Rhodobacterales; family Rhodobacteraceae; genus Sulfitobacter. The sequence goes on along the minus strand of JAWSVL010000016.1, from coordinate 36,523 downwards.
GTCACGCTGTCAAAGCGTTCCTTGCGCCTGTGTTTCAAAAGCATAGCGATGCAATGACAGACCTTGGCGTAAACCCGAACTCTGGCCTTGGCGATCTACTGGCCCGCGTTGAAGGCAACGCAGAAATCAAAGCTGATATCGAGGCCTGCATTGCGTCCCGTCCACCAATGTACATGGTCGATTCTGACAAAGGCATCACCAACCTGCACGTGCCATCTGACGTCATCATTGACGCATCCATGCCCGCGCTGATCCGCGCAGGCGGCAAAGGTTGGGGACCAGACGGCAAGGAATCAGATACCAACTGTGTGATCCCTGACAATTCGTATGCGCCCGTTTATGATGAGTCTGTCAAATTCTTCAAAGAAAACGGCAAGCTGAACCCAGCCACTGCAGGCACAGTTCAGAACGTTGGCTTGATGGCGCAAAAAGCCGAAGAATACGGCTCTCACCCGACAACATTCGAGATGCCAGAAGCCGGTACTGTTAAGATGATCCTGCAAGACGGCACTGTGCTTCATGAGCATGCCGTTGAAGCGGGCGACATCTGGCGCTCTGCCTCTGCACGCAAAGCACCTATTGAAGATTGGGTTAACCTTGCCATCTCTCGCCAGAAGGCCGAAGGCTGCAGCGCGATTTTCTGGCTGGATGCAGACCGTGCGCACGACGCCGAGCTGATTGCCTACGTCAAGCCGATCCTCGAAGCCAAAGGCGTCGCCGACAAGTTCGAGATCATGGCACCGCGCGAAGCGACCCGCGCGTCATTGGAAATAATCACTAGAGGCGAAAACACAATTGCCATCACAGGCAACGTGCTGCGCGACTACCTGACTGATCTCTTCCCGATCCTAGAACTGGCAACTTCCGCCAAGATGCTTTCCATCGTTAAGCTGATGAATGGCGGCGGATTGTTTGAAACAGGTGCTGGCGGTTCTGCTCCAAAGCACGTGCAGCAACTGCAGGAAGAAAGCCACCTGCGTTGGGACAGCTTGGGTGAATTCTGTGCATTGGGTGAAAGCCTGACCTTCCTCGCGGATGCCAAGAACAACGAAAAGGCTCGCGTTTTAGGCAATGCCGTTGACGTCGCTACGCAGGGCATCTTGGACAACGGCCACTCGCCTTCGCGCAAAGTAGGTGAGCCTGACAACCGCGATAGCCACTATTGGTTCGCACGGTATTGGGCTGACGCATTGACGGCACAATCTGAAGATGTTGATCTTGCGGCACACTTCAAACCGATTGCTGAAGCACTGGCATCAAATGAAGCGCAGATCATTTCTGAACTTGCAACTGCTCAGGGGCCCGCTGCAGATTTGGGTGGATATTTCCATACTGATTCCGCAAAAACAGCTAAAGTCATGCGCCCATCAGCTACGCTGAACAGCATTATCGGATAATCTGTTACCATAACTAGGAAAGGCCGCGCTTCGTATCCGAATGCGCGGCCTTTCTATTTTGTACTGCCAAAAGATCAAAGTGCAGCTCACCAACGGCAACTCCACCAACTCAAACTGCAAATCAACACGGTGCCGATGCTCAGAACGATATGAGGAAACGTCTTTTCGCTCAGGCTGACCTGCAAGAAATCCAATTCGGAAGATGCGATTTGCGTAGGTCACAATCATTGCCTACGCAAACCACGCCTTTAATAACCGCCTTAGTCGGCAGCACCTTGCAAGCAGCTGGTCAGCGCCGTTGCCAGCTGACGGATCATTTGCGGATACAGCGTGGGACCTGGTTCCAAATTCGAGCCAAGCGGATCGAGGACTTCAGTTTGGGCTTGGGAGCCGTCTAGCACTGCGGCCACTAGCCCAGCATTAAATTGCGGTTCGGTCAGCACGCAATCAATGCCCTCTGCCGCAACCCGCTCTCTGATTTCGCCGATTCTTGCGGGGCTGGGATCCGAAGCATCACCGATAGAGATTGCTCCTGATGCCGCAAAATCAAAATCCGTTTCGAAGTACTGGTAGGCATCGTGAAATACGATGAAACGCCCGTCACGAACTGGCTCCAGCATAGCGTTAATCTCTGCCGTCAACGCCTGCAACTCTTCACGACCCGCTGCAGCATTGGCAAAATAAGTGCCCGCGTTTTCTGGATCCGCGGCTGAAAGTTTGCCCGCGATGACATTCAACCAAGTTTCTGCGTTTTGCGGCGACAACCACGCATGTGCGTCATGACCGTGGTCTGCATGATCGTCATGTTCGTCGTGGTCGTCGTGCTCTTCGTGGTCGTCATGCTCGGCGTGTTCTTCGTGATCATCATGTTCGCCACCGTGATGTTCGTGCTTCTCGAACAACGCACCCTCGCGGACCTCCAATGCAATTGTCCCCTCAGTATCCAAGAGTGCCGTGGCGATAGCTTCAGGCGCAATCGTTCTAATGGTGTCACCCAGCGATGGCGTCAGATCTGGGCCAACCCAAAATACCAAATCAGCTTCTTGCAAGGTTCTCGCTTCGGACGGACGTAATGCATATTCATGTGGGCTAGCACCTGGCTGAATGATGACACCCGGCACGCCAAGACCACTCATCACCCGCGAGACAAGCGAGTGAACTGGCGTGATGTCAGTTGCGACACGCGGCACATCAGCAAATGCAACGCCAGACGCCAAAGCGGCGATTAACGAAAGTGGCAGTAGTGTTCTGGACATAGCGCCCTCCATGTGATTGTATAACACTTCACGTCACCTAATGGAAACGTAATAACATGACAAGTGGTGCTCAGAAAAATTCGATGCAGCCTCCTCTCGGTTTTGCGCGACATGATCACGCCGCCTGCGTCTCGGACGGGCTGGCAGCAGCGGAAACACGTTGCGCGGACAGCAGTTTACGCTTTACGCCAGTACGCCGCAAGGTGTTGGAAATCCTCCTGCAGGAACATCGCGCGCTTGGCGCCTATGCAATCCTTGACCGTTTGCGCGAAGATGGTTTCGGATCTCAACCACCTGTCGCGTATCGCGCTCTGGATTTTTTGGTAAACCACGGTTTTGCCCATAAGATCGAACGCCTAAATGCATTTATCGCCTGCGCACATCCAGACGAAGCACATGCGCCATCATTTATGATTTGCCGCATGTGCGATTCAGTTGCCGAGGCGCAATCAGCACCAAACCGAAGCGCGCTAAGTGACGCAGCGAAAGCAACAGGTTTCAGGATTGAACGAACAGTAGTCGAAGCCGAAGGTGTGTGCCCGAGTTGTGCCGATAAGGAAGATCCATGAACCTCGTTTCTGTTGAAAACGTGAGCATCCAGTATGGCGCAAACACCGTATTGTCGCATGTGACACTCAATATTTCTGCAGGTGAAATCGTTACGATTGTCGGGCCAAATGGGTCAGGCAAAACAAGTCTGCTACGCGCAATTATCGGTGCTGTTCAGCCGCAAAAAGGACGGGTAACCCGCGGTAAAGACGTCCGGTTAGGCTATGTTCCGCAAAAACTACACATCGACCCAACTCTACCAATGACTGTCACGCGTTTCCTCACGTTACCACGAGGTGCATCCCCCACATCCATCAATGCAGCACTTGAGCAAGCAGGCGTACCCAACCTTGCGGACGCGCAGATGTCGCGGCTATCAGGCGGGCAGTTCCAACGCGTCCTCCTCGCGCGGGCGTTGATCGGCAAGCCGCAGCTTTTGCTGTTAGATGAAGCCACTCAAGGTCTCGATCAGCCAGGGTCTGCAGCGTTTTACCGCCAGATTGAAGCGGTAAGGCGGGACACGGGTTGTGCGATTTTGATGATCAGCCATGAACTGCACGTCGTGATGAGCGCGTCTGACCGTGTGGTTTGCCTTAATGGTCATGTTTGTTGCGAAGGGACACCAGAGGTCGTCGCCTCTGCACCGGAATACCGCGCATTATTTGGGTCCGGTACTATGGGAGCCTTGGCACTATATCGTCATGACCATGACCACCACCACCATCCTCACGATCATGGCCATTATCACGACACAAACCATACAGAGGCCGCAGAATAATGTTTGATGATTTTATGATGCGCGCCTCAATCGCGGGTATTGGCGTTGCGTTGGCCGCCGCGCCGTTGGGCTGTTTCGTTGTCTGGCGACGCATGGCGTATTTCGGTGATGCAACGGCACACGCCGCCATTCTAGGCGTGGCCTTGTCATTGGCTCTTTCGATTTCGGTTTTTGCTGGTGCATTGGTTGTCGCATTGATCATGGCGCTGACCGTGAACATTCTAACCGGACGCGGGTACGCGATGGATACGCTGTTGGGCGTACTCGCCCATTCCGCCCTTGCATTTGGCCTGGTCGCGGTATCGTTCCTATCAGGGATTCGGATAGACCTGATGGCCTATCTGTTTGGTGATATTCTAGCCGTCTCCCAAACTGACCTGATGGTGATTTGGGGCGGCGCAGCCCTTGTTGTCGCCCTGATCTGCTGGCGTTGGTCGGCCCTGTTAACCTCAACATTAAACGAAGACCTTGCGTATGCTTGCGGAATTGATCCCAAACGCGAGCAACTGGTTTTAACCCTTGCTTTGGCGGTGACAGTTGCTGTCGCAATTAAAGTTGTTGGCGTGTTACTGATTGCCGCCCTACTCATAATTCCTGCGGCAGCTGCCCGCCCCCTTAGCCGCACCCCAGAAGGTATGGCCCTTGTTGCGGCTGGTATTGGAAGTATATCAGCGGTTACCGGACTACGCGCCGCCTATATTCTGGATACACCTGCAGGCCCTTCTATTGTCTGCGTGGCTGCATTGATCTTTGCCTCGCTGAGCATCGTGAGCAGCGTTCGCAAGGCGACCGGTTAATCCGCATCAGATAAAACACGACACAAACGCTCAAATCACCGACATTTGTGTAGCATAAAATTCTGAATCGTCTAGTATGCGTCCACGCACTACTGGGAGAACTGGCGTAAGCCAGTGCCGAAGAAGCAACCGCCTCGGAAACTTTCAGGCTCAAGGACCAGCTAGTGTGAACGGACTCTGGAGAGTGTCGCAAAAGCGGCCGCCGAAGGGATAGCGATCTCAGGCTCAAGGACAGAGGAGGCACCTAAACCGCGAAGCATTGCTTCGTAAAATGAGGTGCCGACAGATAATTCATTATCTTGCCGGCTTTGACAAAGGCGGAAGACGAATGTCCGAGTTGCTAAAGACTGCGCTCCACACATTGCATGTGGACCTTGGTGCAAAAATGGTTCCGTTCGCGGGATATGACATGCCAGTTCAATATCCCCTTGGCGTAATGAAAGAACACCAACATACCCGCGAAAAAGCTGGCCTGTTTGACGTAAGCCATATGGGACAAGTTATTGTTCAAGGCGCATCATTTGAGGAGGCCGCTACCGGGCTTGAAACGCTTATTCCCGTCGATATTCTGGGCCTGTCTGAGGATCGCCAGAGATACGGTTTTTTCACAAACGCCGATGGGGGCATCCAAGATGACCTGATGCTCGCCAATCGCGGTGACCATGTCTTTGTTGTTGTGAATGCTGCCTGCAAAAGTGCCGATATTTCTTACATGAAATCGGCATTAGAACCAGCCCTGAAAGTTACTGAAATTACTGACCGCGCACTTCTTGCGCTTCAAGGCCCATCTGCTGAATCCGTTCTTGCATCGTTTGATCCACGCGCTGCCGAGATGAAATTCATGGATGTCGCGACCCTCACGTTAAACGGTGTTGAGGCATGGGTTTCCCGTTCTGGATATACGGGCGAAGATGGGTATGAGATCTCCATCCCAAACGACTCTGCAGCTGATTTTGCTAAAGCGCTGATTGCACATGATGACGTCGAACCCATTGGTTTGGGCGCACGCGATTCATTGCGCCTTGAAGGTGGATTATGCCTGTACGGCCACGACATAGATACGACCACCACCCCCGTTGAAGGGGCGCTAACATGGGCCATCCAAAAATCTCGCCGTGAGGGTGATCGCGCGGGTGGCTTTCCCGGGGCAGACGTTATCCTTGGTCAACTCAAATCCGGGCCCGACCGCAAACGTGTCGGACTAAAGCCCGAAGGACGCGCGCCCATGCGAGAAGGCGTAATCCTATTTGCATCACCAGAAAGCCAAAGTCCGATTGGATCAATCACCTCTGGTGGTTTCGGCCCTACAGCCGGCCATCCAGTGGCTATGGGATACGTCCAGCTAGATCACGCGGCCTTAGGGACAACAATTTACGGCGAACTACGCGGCAAACGCTTGCCGCTCACAGTGGCAAAGATGCCTTTCACGCCAGCAAACTTTAAAAGATAACAGGGAGATAAGACATGAAATATACCGAAGAGCACGAATGGCTACGCACTGATGGTGACGTGGTTGTTGTTGGAATTACCGAACACGCAACAACACAGCTAGGAGACATTGTTTTTGTCGAGCTGCCAGAGATAGGTACCGAAGTAACCAAAGACGACGAAGTTGTCGTGATTGAAAGCGTCAAAGCGGCGTCCGACATCGTCGCCCCAATTGATGGCGAAATAGTAGAAGTGAACAGCGCGCTGGCCGACAATCCGGCTTTGGCAAACGAAGATCCTCTTGGCGAAGGCTGGTTCTTCAAGATCAAGCCCTCAGATCCGTCTCAGATGGATGCCTGTATGGACGAAGCCGCGTATACCGCCTTGATTTCATAAGATTGTGAGCCTCCAATGACCTTCAAACCTACAGACTACTTGCCATATGATTTCGCAAATCGCCGTCATATCGGCCCATCACCGGCCGAAATGGCCACCATGCTGGAGGTCATTGGAGCAAAAGACCTTTCGACCTTGATTGACGATACTTTGCCAACCAAAATCAGGCAAAAGGCGCCATTGGATTTTGGCAAAGCCAAATCAGAGCGCGAACTGCTGCACCATATGAAAGTCACTGCGCAAAAGAATAAGGTGTTAACCTCCCTTATTGGGCAGGGCTATCACGGCACAGTCACCCCACCTGCCATTCAACGCAACATCTTTGAAAACCCGGCATGGTACACGGCCTACACCCCGTATCAGCCTGAGATTAGCCAAGGTCGACTTGAGGCGTTGCTGAACTTCCAAACAATGATCTCTGACCTCACCGGTATGGAGATTGCCAACGCATCCCTGCTGGATGAAGCAACGGCCTGCGCCGAAGCGATGACGATGGCCCAGCGCGTTGGAAAATCAAAAGCCAAGGGCTTCTTTGTAGACGAAAACTGCCATCCACAATGTATTTCAGTCATGAAAACACGGGCTCAACCACTGGGAATTGAGATCACGGTCGGAAATCCTGACGATCTGGATGCAACCGCAGTCTTTGGTGCTGTGTTCCAATACCCCGGAACACATGGTCACTTGCGGGATTTCACCGCTGAAATTACGGCTCTCCACGAACATAAGGCCATCGGTGTAATATCGGCGGATCCTTTGGCGCTAACACTTCTAAAAGAACCTGGCGCTATGGGTGCCGATATTGCGGTTGGAACGACACAACGCTTTGGCGTTCCTGTTGGATATGGCGGACCTCACGCAGCTTACATGGCCACCAAAACCAGCTATGCGCGCAACATGCCTGGTCGCATTGTCGGTGTTTCTATCGACAGCCACGGCAACCGTGCCTACCGCTTGTCCCTCCAAACGCGGGAACAACACATTCGACGTGAAAAAGCGACTTCCAACGTCTGTACTGCGCAGGCTCTTTTGGCTGTAATGGCTGGATTTTACGGCGTATTCCACGGCCCTGAAGGCCTAAAAGCGATTGCCCAGCGCATTCACCGTAAAACAGTGCGCCTTGCCAAGGGATTGGAAGAGGCCGGATTTTCCATCGAACCCAAAAACTTCTTTGACACAATCACGGTAGATGTTGGCCCCTTGCAGGAAGCCGTCATGAAATCCGCTGTCGACGAAGGCATTAATCTGCGCCGTGTTGGCACCACTCAGGTAGGCATTTCACTGGACGAACGTACGCGCCCAGAAACGCTGCGCCAAGTCTGGCGTGCATTTGGCATCGTTGACCACGGCACCGATCTCACCGCCGAATATCGCATGCCCGACGCATTGATCAGAACATCCGAATACTTGACCCACCCCGTGTTTCATATGAACCGCGCGGAAACAGAAATGATGCGCTATATGCGTCGCCTCGCGGATCGTGACCTCGCGCTAGACCGCGCAATGATCCCGCTAGGATCATGCACTATGAAGCTCAACTCTGCTGCGGAAATGATGCCCGTCAGCTGGGATGAGTTTGCTCTTTTGCATCCGTTTGTGCCAAAGGATCAGGCGGCCGGATATCTGGAAATGATTGAAGACCTGTCCAGCAAGCTGTGCGATGTCACTGGCTATGATGCGATTTCAATGCAACCGAACTCTGGTGCGCAGGGCGAGTATGCTGGGCTATTGAGCATTGCCGGATATCACCGTGCAAATGGTCAAGGGCATCGCAATATTTGCCTCATCCCGATGAGTGCGCACGGGACAAACCCGGCCTCAGCGCAGATGGTTGGATGGAAAGTTATTCCAGTAAAATCAGCTGAAAACGGCGACATCGACCTCGATGACTTCAAAACCAAGGTGGCCCAACACAAAGACAACCTTGCCGGATGTATGATCACCTACCCTTCTACCCACGGCGTGTTTGAAGAAACTGTTATCGACGTTTGCCAGATCACTCACGATGCTGGCGGCCAAGTCTACATCGACGGGGCCAATATGAACGCGATGGTTGGCCTATCGCGCCCAGGCGACCTGGGTGGGGATGTTTCACACCTCAACCTGCACAAGACCTTCTGCATACCGCATGGTGGCGGCGGACCGGGCATGGGCCCTATTGGTGTAAAAGAACACCTGATCCCACACTTGCCTGGAGATCCAAACTCAGGTGACGGGGCGGTTTCTTCTGCGCCATTCGGATCGCCATCGCTGTTGCCAATTTCATGGGCATACTGCCTGATGATGGGTGGTGATGGACTGACACAGGCGACCCGTGTTGCAATCCTAAATGCCAACTATATTGCAAAGCGTCTCGAAGGCTCATTTGATGTGCTCTACAAAGGTCCAACTGGCCGCGTAGCACATGAATGCATCATCGACACCCGACCATTTGCGGACAGCGCCAATGTGACAGTAGACGACATTGCAAAGCGCCTTAGTGATTGTGGATTTCACGCGCCTACAATGTCGTGGCCTGTGTCTGGCACATTGATGGTTGAACCCACCGAATCTGAAAACAAAGCAGAACTGGATCGCTTTTGTGATGCGATGTTGGGTATCCGTGAAGAAATTCGTGCCATCGAAAACGGATCAATGGATGCAGAAAATAATCCTCTGAAAAACGCACCTCACACCATGGAGGATCTCATCAAGGATTGGGATCGGCCCTATAGCCGTGAAGCCGGGTGCTTCCCAACTGGATCGTTCCGTGTGGATAAATACTGGCCTCCAGTTGGCCGCGTTGACAACGTTTGGGGAGACCGCAACCTAGCCTGCACATGCCCCCCGATGGAGGACTATCTGGATGCTGCGGAATAAGTAATTTTGCGCACTCTTGAACTGACCTTATGAAATGGCAGGTTGCTCCATCAATCACCGAATTGAAGGAACAACCTGCCATTTTGTGACTTATCTCCAGCAAGTTTTAGTTGATGCTTTCTGAAGATAGTACCCTGTCAAGCTGGCCACACCATCATCACTGTCCACCGTCAGAACTGTCACTGACCCAAATCTCCACACGTCGGTTCAACTCTCGACCGAAATCATCTGTATTGCAGGCAATGGGTGACAGCTCTCCATAGCCTCGGTTCACAAATTCAAGATGTGAAAGAAGCTCCTCCCCCGCGGATTGTATCGCTTCAGACACAGAGTTTGCCCATTCAACTGATAGATTTGCATTCTCAGCCAAGGTATTTTCGTCGCCAAAAAAACCGACGACTGCCACCTTAGTTCCTGACGGGAGATCACCCAAATATTGGACTAATCTATCCAGTTCCAAGATATCTTTGGACTGAAATTCACGCACCTGTCCCGAGAATCTGACTGTCGTAGAAAGCCGGTCAAATTGCTCAAGGTCACGGGCCAACTGTTCCACTAACGCCCGATCAGCGCCCTCAATTTGGTCATCCCCGACGAGGTTAATGTCTGAAACTCTCTGTGGGCGTCGTTCGATTTCGGAGCTAACGTGACCAGATGCATCAATTGCAAAATCCACAGCAGAAGACCCGACATACTGGACTAGTTCATTTACCAAAGCCGGTAATGTTTCCTGCGCGCGCGAATAGATGAACATGCGTTGCGCAAGCGGATAATCTTCTGATTTGATCGCGAACGGCGATGCATGATACTCAAGGCCGCATGAGCCAACCAAGCCCACGGCTTTTACGCCGATGTTTTCAGATATAGCCGAGAACCCAATCGCACTTGGGTCGTGCCGTACCTCTTTGACCATATCAGAACGTAATTTGACGGTTAGCGCGTAGGGCGCTCTGGAGCTGGTAGAACCGTGTTTGAACAGGGCCCTATTCAAGACCTCACTCAGACCGGACCCCTGCTCAGGATACAGAACTTTTATCACCCCTTCAGTCCCTCCCAGTTCCCCCCAGTCCGTGATTTCTCCTGTATAGATTTTGATAAGATCACCTATCTCGAGTTCCTGCAACGGGTTGGACGGATGCAAGATCACCCTTGCCGCATCAAAGCCGATACTGGTCTCGCGGTTGGTGCCTCTGGGATCGTCAATATTATTTTGCAACATCTCGGCCACTTCAACATCGCCTAGTCGGCGCGGAACGATAGCAAAATCTGCACTCTGGCTTGCCAAACTCTTCAGCGCATTCCCAATTGCATCAGGACGAACACGCGCTGTGCCGAGGTCCTCATCTGCTGCGTTGGTATACGTGACCTCGAATGAATTCAGATCAAGAAGATGGAAACCGGAGGCCGCGGATTTTTGCTCCCCAAAACCAATCAACAAATGCGGCGCTATCGCCAACGCCATGTAGTCGTTCCCTACGATTTGCACGGGTTCCATCACCTCAGGAATGGGACACCCAGGGCCTTCGCAAACCGCAGATTCCGCTTTGATCTCAACTCTTCCTAGGTTCTCAACCTCGACAACAAAAGCGCCATCGACAATATCCAGAAGAATTCCAGACACTGAAATTGTGCCGTCATGAGACGTCAGTGTCACCTGTTTCTCAAAATTAACTTCTTTCGTTGCCGGGCAATCTGAATTCTCACAACTGTCCGATCCGGCAGCTAACGTCAGGTCACTCAATCCAAAATCTGCAGACTTTGGATTTTTCAGAACAGCTAAGCCATCTCCCGACAGAATAACCGCGTCAACCCGAAAACTATTGAATGCGGCCTCCGAAATGGCGACTTGAGGGAAAAAACTACTTCCAATTGCAAATACAGCGATAAGTAGAAACGAAAATTTGCAGACTACGTAAAAAGATTTCACTTAAACATCCAATAGTTTTACTGACAGGTTGGTCCAATTTATATGCAAATAATATAGCAATTTCATATTCATAGCACCCACAGCTCGAAACTTCTGTAAAAGCAGTCAGGATCAAGGACGATACCCAGATCGAGAATATGTCGTCAAGAGCTCGGCTGAACCTAAACACGCATGATCATCGACCCTAAAGGATCGCGGCTTTTTGTTCACTTCCCGCCTTCCCGAAAATGAGCTTTGGGATCGAAGTTAAACTACCTATATCGATCGTATCGCCCACAATTGAGCTGGAGCATATCTTATTTGACAGATACAAATCGTAACCTGAAGATATTAGCGATAATTGCACATCAAGTTTTCAACTTATTCGGACAAACAACCGTGAACCCTTTTAACCAAACCATTGGCCGGCACCGTTGAGGGCCGGCTGGGAAATCTGTTTTACTAAGCTGAAGGGCGACATCATGATGCAGCGTTTGCTATCCATACTTCTTGCATCAGCTCTGATGACGAGTTCTGCTTGGGCCGCAGAGGCATGCCAATCCCAATATACTGTTCGGCCAAATGATACCATTTTCAGCATTGCTCGGAACATTTTGGGTGATAGCATCCATTGGCCTTTGATACTGGATTCTAACCCAGAGTTGATGGGTACCAGTCTAGTTGACGGGCAACAGGGGATGATTTTAACTATCCCATGCATGGACTCACCGGATGAAGTGGTTGCCCCTACAAACAATAAACCTATTGAAATCAAGTTGCTCACCAGCGCCCACTATGCGCCCTTCGCCGACCAAGCCATTCCAAATCAAGGCCTAATGATCGAGTTGGTTGAAGCGGCCTTGGATGCCGCGCCGTCACAGAGAGGTTTTTCCATAACTTGGGAAGACAACTGGTCACAACACTTAGATCCGTTACTGAGCCAGCATCGGTTTGATATGGGCTTCCCATGGCCACGCCCTAACTGTGACGTACAACCGACCGGCACGATGTGCCAAGAGTTTATTTTTTCCGAACCGTTAATCAGGTTGCCGATAAATTTATTTGTCAAAGCTGAAGACGAACAGAGCTATCAAACCAATACCGATATTGTCGGGAAATCTGTGTGTCGTCCGCAAGGGTTTTCCACTTTTGACCTTGATGGGTCGAAGCGTGGTTGGATTAGAAACAACAAAATCGCACTCGTTACTGGAGTTGACTTTGCGGATTGCTTCAACAAATTGCACACTGGAAACGTTGACGCTGTTTTCGCCAATTTGGTGGTCGGAGCCAAATCAATTCTAAACTTGGGCCTTAGATACAAGGTCATTGCGTTGGAACAGCCGGTGTCTGAACAAGAACTATACGTCATCGTATCCAAGCAACATCCGCAGGCTGCAACCTACATTTCCCAATTCAACACTGGTCTAAAAACACTGCGAGATAACGGAAATTACGAGGAACTTGTATCCCGCTACTACAACGACTTCCAAGCATTGTTCAAATAGGGACGTCACAGCCCCACCTCAAACACCTAAGCACACCATTTGGTTACCCTGCGAACCACTTGCAAACAACGAAATCGAACATTAGGATTTTCTGACTAATAAACACCAAATGTCTATGATGTGCCCGTAAATGGTAACTCAGAAATGACACAGTACGATTCCAACAATGTATCTAACCGTAACCATTCGACCAATGAGGCAGCATGAACATCTCCAAACCAATAGAACGCCGACGCCTCTTTAAGTTGGCTTCATCCGTGTCGATTGCAGCCCTAGGCATTCTTGCTTTCAGTCCCTCAATTGCGGCAGCCGCTATCGATATCAGTCACAAGATAAAGATTGCTGGCGATCTGCGGATGTTTACGCAGCGCATGGCCCTTTCGGCAGCTTTTGTCATGCTTGATGTCGAAAAGGATCACTACCTTGACGTACTGCGTGATGAATATAACGAATTTGAGGCCGACATAAACTCGCTGCGTGCAGGTGATCCGGAATATGCCATGGAACCCGAACAAAACGAATTGGTGCTTGAGGCCATCAATACGGTAGAGTTCGGTTGGAAGGCGCTCGGCCCAGAATTAAAGGACGTTATTGATACTGGCGTTGTTGATGATGCGCATTTCACCAAAATCGAGAAGGTGAACACATTGGTCATGACTCTGGCCGACAGCCTGATCCACCGCATCCTGCTGGAGTACAAAGAAGAGATTCCAATTGATCTCGCCTATCAGATCGACGTCGTCGGCTCGCAACGCACCTTGTCTCAGAAGATGATCAAAGAAGCGATTTTGGTCGCCCTCGAGTTTGAAGCTGAAGCGCACCATGAAATGTTGGTTGGATCAATGCAGTTGTTCCGCTTTGGTCTGGACAAGCTTGCTGGTAAGATGATGCACAACGAACATACGCTGCCCGCGCCCGGCGTCGAAATTGCAGCGCAACTGGCCAAAGCAGAACATTGCTGGGTAAAGCTTCAGCCAATCCTCAAAAAGCTGGATCAATCCCATCAGGTAAGCAAAGGCGAAGTGAAAGAACTGGCAAAAGAAGCCGACGTCATGCTTGCAGCGTTTGACGCAATGTCAGACGTACTGATCAAAGAAGCCGAGCTAATTTGAACTTAACAATTAATCTGGGCGCAATGCGTTACGCCAGTAAGTGATTACAAGGATACCAAGATGACAAAGCTTCCAACGGCCCTCAGCCGCCGAGAATTTGCTGTAGGTGCCACTGCGGCAGCCGGCGCTTTTTATGTAAGTGGTAACGCAGCACAGGCGGCCGGTGACGGTGGCGATTTTGCAGCAATCGTACACCGCGTAGGCCTCGCAGAGGAGCAGGCCGTGATCACCCAACGCATTCCAATGTGCGCAAATTTCATCAAGCTGAACGTTGAGCCTTCTCGATTTCTAGTTGGCATTCAAGGTGCCGCCGAACGGTTCGATAAAGTATTGAATGGCTTGCGCAACGGTGATGACGATTTGGGCATCCAAGCAGAACAAAGCGGTGAAATTCTTGAGGCGCTCTCGGCTGTGGATTCAGTTTGGCCAATCATGCGAGGCGCAGTTGATGCTGTCGTTGCTAATAAATTTGTCGAAGAAGCCGAATTTGATGCAATTGCCAGAGCAAGTTCAGCGCTTTTGTTTATGTCAGAAAACGTCGAAAAGCGCCTGCTTTCAGTGTATGGTGATAGCACCAAAAAGCTCTCTGTATTGATATCTGTCGAACTGGCAGCACGCCAGGAAATGTTAACGCAAAAGATGGCTAAAGAAGTTGGCAACATCGCACTTGGCTTTAAACCCGAGGAAAACCGTAAAATTCTGGCTGGTACTGCAGACCTTTACGAAAACTCATTGCAGGCTTTGATTGGCGGCGTAGAGGCACTGACATTGCCGCCCCCACCAGAGCACATCAAGCTTGCCTTGCTAGAAGAAAAGAGTCGCTGGAGCGACCTCGGCCCCATTATTCGCAGCATTGCTGAAGGTGCTGAACCTGGTCTTCTGGAACTATACTCCATTGCGTCACAAGAAGAAGCTTTGCTGGAAGCCGCCCAGCATATCGAACACATGTATGTTGAGCAGGGTTCGAAAAGTTAGAAGATTTTTGATGGAATCCTTTTTTAATCAGTCACCAACGGAGAAGTCGATGTTTTCCCTGCCCACAAGGTTACGCTCCACCGCTTCAATCGCGGGGACACTTTTACTTGCCATGTCCTTTCCCGTATTTGCGCAAACTCAACCGGTTGTTACCCTCGAGTCTCCGACAGGAAGCGTTTCAATCACGGGTGAGTTAGTAAGCGTTGATGCTGAAAACTATACGATAAAAGGCACGCTAGGGCTGATGACAGTTCCGCGAAGTGCGGTTCAGTGTTCCGGTGCTGGATGCCCCGTTATCGAAACAAGCCCTCCAGTTGCCGTAACAACCCGCGAAGTTGTGCTCAGCTCAATTGATGATGAGACTCGGATTAGCGGCGAGCTGGTTAATGTCGAAGAAAAGCACTACGTAATTCGCAATGCTTTGGGCGAGTTTAGGGTAGCGATCGGAAATGTCAGCTGTGAGGGGGCCGCTTGCCCTGTCGTTGACACCTCCACTCCTGAATTTACAATTTTTGCAGCGTCACCTCGGATCAGCACAATGCTGGCCGATCTACTTGTTGGGTATGCCGAAGAGACTGGCCAAGCCTTCGAATCTAACGCAGATGATGAGACGACACGTACTGTTCAAATCTTCTCAGCCGCCGACCGGGAATTGGTTGCAGACATCAACCTAGTAGTCAGAAACCCACGAGATGCAGTAAACGCCCTCACCGACAGATCAGCAGAAGTTCTGGTTTATGAGCAGCAAAAAATCGACAATCTAATAGCCTCTAATGCAGATCTCGGAGATCTGTTGCGGAACCCATTGGCTTTCGACGGACAAGTCATTGTTGGCCATCGGGACAACCCTGTTCGTGATCTCAGCCTTGTTGACATCAGTCGGATTTGGGACCGGGATATTGCATCTTGGCGCACGCTTGGTGCTGGTGAAGCACCTATCACGATACACATGGCGGAAGACGGTGCTGGCCCAACTGACTGGCTCACTGGATTAAGTGCATCCAGTACAAATGGCGTGATTACCCACAGCACCGAAGCACAGGTGATCGAAGCAGTAAAAGCAGACCGCAATTCGCTTGGCTTAGTGCACCGAGCTTTGGCGGATCAAGCAAACGCAAAAATGCTGGCAGTCCGCAAGGTTTGTGGTCTGACCGCTGAACCGACACAGTTTGGCATCCGCACCCAGCACTACCCTTTCTCGCAGCCTATCTACTCCTATGGTCGCGGGACCAACATGCATCCTTTTGCGCAGTCATTTCTTGAGTGGACACAAACTGCCGCTGCGGCCTCCAACATTGCAAAATGGGGATACACCTCTGCTAAACTCCAACGTATCAAAATTCAGGATATGGGTGTTGCGGTTGTTCATACCGCGGCGGTTGAGCCTGACTTTGATGGCGTAGAATTTGCAGCCATGATGAGAGAGCTTCGCTCAGCTGACCGCCTTTCCATCACGTTCCGGTTCCTTACTGGATCGTCGGTTCTTGATGAAGAATCTCTTCTTAATATCAAAGATCTAGCCAAACGCCTTCGCGGAAGCGAATTTGACGGTCAAGAAGTTTTGTTGGTTGGGTTTGCAGACAGCACAGGTCCGGCAGGTCCCAACACATCTTTGTCGGCGAGGCGTGCTCAGTCAGTTCAGGATGTTTTGGCACAAGAGTTTGACCAACCAACTCTCGATCGTTTGAACCTTACAACTATGGGCTTTGGTGAACAAATGCCTGTCGATTGCAACAACACCGATTCCGGGCGCGCAAGCAACCGTCGTGTAGAAGTATGGGCGCGGGTTCAAAATTAGTGAGTGCACAAAACGTTATGCGCCGCTGACTTAAACAATAGCCCTCACCGCATGATTACGGTGAGGGCTGTGTACAAGTTAGATGCAATTTATCCTCGACGAGAGTCGTCTCAAGATCATAGACTTACTTGTCAAATTCAAACCTCGGATACGTACCCCGAGACGGATAGACTACATCAGCAACTCAAACCGAATTTTTATCCAGCTTTTTCAGCGTCCAAAACCTCAGCGAAACTCTTAAAGAATTTTGCGGCTAGTTTCTTTGCGGTGCTCTGGATGAGACGACTGCCCAACTGCGCCAACTTGCCACCAATCTGAGCTTTGGCGTCATAGCTCAAAATGGTTGTGTCACCATCGGCGACCAGCGTGACATCTGCTCCCCCTTTAGCATGCCCCGCGGCACCGCCACTCCCTTGACCGGTCAGTGAAAAAGCATCAGGTGCACCACTTTTGTCCAGTTGAACGTCACCACTGAAACGCGCCTTTACCGGTCCGACCTTAAGCACAATTTTTGCTTCTAGCTCTGCGTCTGAGTGCTGAATCAACTCTTCGCAACCCGGAATGCACTGTCGCAAAATTTCAGGATCGTTCAGTGCAGCGTAAACCCGCTCTTTTGGGGCGTTGATTACGATTTCGTCTTTGAGTTCCATTGTTATACCTTTTTAACAGCAGGGGAATTTGATAGTCGCAAGCGTTTCGGCTTGCTCCGGTGTGAGGGTCATTTTCCGACGCATAGCGTCTAAAAAATTACGTAATTGGTTCATCTCAAGCTCCTTTGGACGAAGTTTGTTGAAAGACCGCGTAGGCGACTGGTGTATCGATGTCGTTGAAAAACCCAGCCTGCGACATCAGTATGTTCTGTACTAAATCGGGATTTTCACGGGTGAACTTTCCACAACCCGGATTGGCCTTATCTTCCAGCAATTGGGTACGCATGGTTGCTGGTACTACGATCGGATTACCGCGAATCTCGTTGTAAAAAGGGATCGAAATTCTGGTCGGATCGGCAGCCAAATGTGCCTCTACCAAACTATGCAAATCTTGCGGCGTTAGCTCTGGCTGGTCGCCTAACCCGATCAAAAAATATTCAGTCTCGGGTGCCTCAAGAAGCCCCGAACGAACAGAAAACGGTTGGCCTTGCTCAAAGGCTACGTTGCGAACCAGTCGGGTGGGCAGGTCCGAAATAGCAGCCTCAACCCGCTCAGCCTCATAGCCAGTGACAACGCAGACCTCGCCATCCACAGATGAAAGGTAGGTCTCGACTACATGGCGGATCATCGGAACGCCATCAATCGGCAGCAACAACTTGTTACTTTCTCCCATCCGACTAGATAAGCCAGCGGCAAGAATGATCGCCCCAACCTTATCCATTTTGGGCTGCCCGCGCCAAATGATCGCGTTTCGCCTGCGTTAGTTCTGCGAGGATGGACAACGCGATCTCGGATGGGGTAACCGCCCCGATATTCAAGCCAGCGGGTGCGTGAACCGCCGCAACTTGCGCTGCGTCTACTCCAGCAGCCAGCAACTTTTCGGTCAGGCTCGCGTATTTTTTGGCGCTGCCCACAAAAGCAACATAGTCAGCCGTGTCCGCCAATCCTGTTTGCAACGCGACAAGGTCACCCTGTCCCTGCGTTGCAATCACAAGGTAACGGCCCCGTCCAGCTGTTCGAGGCGCCAAAGGTGTGTCCCCATCCGCCATCGTCATAGTCCAGCCAAAATGCGGGGCCAGGTCTCGTAACTTAGTCGCGACCGGAGACTCCCCAAAGATCAGCAATTCTGGTTCTGGCAGAAACGGTTCAATGAAAATATCAATTGTACCTTTGGACGGACACCCATTGCGTGCAAACCGAATTCCTTCAACGTTATCACCTGCACGGACACCTTTTTGTGTCAGGTCTTCCTCTGGGGCGACTGAAATGAACTGCGGCTGGCCCGTTGAATAAGCGCGCAGGGTTGCGTTTTTTATCGCGCCCCGAACACAACCTCCGCCAAGCCAACCTTCAAGGATTGTTCCATCTTCACGCAGTAATGCTTTTGCACCGGGTTTTGCCGCAGTTGTACCGGCTGTACGCACAATTGTCGCAATGGCGAAGCAGTCTTCGCCTTCTTGCAAGCCGCTATTCATAAGCTGTTGAGGTGTCATAACCGGGCAAGCTCCGGTTCTAATGCCGCCAGATCATCCAACGTGTTGGCTGCGCGGAACAGGTCAAGATGCGGCAATGCACCCGCCATGGCGCGGGCGGTTGGTTCATAACCGTCCCAGCCCTTTAGAGGGTTCAACCAGATTATTTTGCAGCCACGTTTCTTGAGGCGCGCCAATGCGTCCGAAATGCCATCAGGTGATTGCGTGTCATAGCCATCTGAAAGGATCATCACGACGGTTCGGTTGTCCACAAATTTGCGCCCATAGGTGGATGCAAAGCGGTCCAGACTTTCGCCGATCTTTGACCCGCCAGCAAAACCGTCAGCGAGCAATGACAGGCGCGCAAGAGCACGCAGGGCATCTTTGTCCCGCAGTGCCTCGGTGATCCGAACCAACCGAGTGTGAAACAGATATGCATCTGCCCGTGCATCTGCCCGCATCAGCCCCGCTAGGAAGGCTAGAAAGATGCGTGAATATACAGTCATTGATCCGGATACGTCGCAAACTGCGGTAATCCTGAGTGTCCGTTCAGGCCGATGGCGTTTGGGCAACGCAAAGGGTTCACCGCCAGTTCCAAGGCTTTGCCGCATAACCTTGCGAAAGTGAATTTGATCACCCTTGCGGGCTGCCTTTCTGCGACGTGAACGCCGATCTCGCATTGCAGCACCCAGACGCAGCGCGATTTTTTCGGCCTCAGCAATATCCTCTGGGCGCACGATATCGCGCAAGTCTTTTTTGAACAAATTGGCTACGTCTGTGGCGACCAACTTGCCTTCTCCGTCACTCTCCGCTTCGCCTTCACCGCCATCTGGGGCGCTTATATCACCTGCACCGCTACTGGGGTCGCTCTGAGTATCCGCGTCGCGGGACGAATGGGTATTTTTATTTAGGCTGGGCGAGACTGTTGGAGTCACTCGGGTTTTGACGCGTCCGCCATTCATCCAAAAACTGTTGAAAAGCCCGTCAAACTGCGCGGCCTCTTCGGCGCATCCAGTAAAGATCGATTTCAACGCGCGGCGTGCATCATTTGGATCAGCAGCGTTGATATGGGTAAGAGCGTCCAGCGCGATCCCTGTCTCGCCCACGCCAAGACGCAGACCATTGTCCCGCAGATGCGCAACAAACCCAGCCATGCGCGCGGCAGGCCCAGGATCACGTGCCGCAAATTTGGTGACAATGCTCATGCGGCTTTCCCTGCTAAACGTTGTGCAATTTCGGTTGGCACAGCATCGCGGTCCATTTGCGTTTTCAGCAAGGTCGCAAGTGTCGCCTGCAAGATCACCGGATCGGCGGTCAGGTCAGCCACTCCAAGGCCCATTAATGCCGCAGCAAAATCAAGCATCTCAGCGATGCCTGGCTTCTTCTCTAAATCTTGTTTGCGCAAAGCCTGCACAAACCCAACAATCTGCGCGCACAGCAGATCTGTGATGTCAGGGTAACGCGTAACGAGGATCGACAACTCTGTCTCGTGATCGGGATAGGGCACATGGGCGTAAAGACACCGACGGCGCAACGCATCGCTAAGGTCGCGTGTCCCATTGGCTGTTAGTATGACCATCGGCCGTGTCGTTGCAGTGATTGTGCCCATTTCCGGGATCGTAATTTGGAATTCGGACAAAATCTCAAGCAGATATGCTTCGAACTCTTCGTCTGCACGGTCGATCTCATCGATCAACAGCACAGGAGCTTTGGGTTGCCGGATCGCCTTTAACAAGGGCCGCTCCAATAGGAATTCATCCGAAAAGATACGTGTCTCAACGGACTTTCCTGTCTCACCATCCTCAGACGCAGCACGGATGGCCAACAATTGTCGTTGATAGTTCCACTCATAAATTGCTTGAGCAGCATCAAGGCCCTCATAACATTGTAGACGGATCAACTGTGTATCCTGCGCTGCTGCGAGTACGCGCGCGACCTCGGTCTTACCAACGCCTGCCGCGCCTTCGAGCAACAATGGGCGGCCAAGTGACAGCGACAGATGAAGCGCCATTGCGAGATCACCCGAGGCAATATATCCCTGTTCGGCCATAGCCGTTTGTAGCGTATTCCAAGTCATTGTAGTCCTCCCAAGTGACGCGGGCTACTCTGGCAGCCCGCGTCAATTTTATTAGTCGTGCATACCCAGATCGTTGGCTGTTTGCCAAATGCGCCAGTGATCATGGGGCATATTGGTATGCGTGTTGCCAAACGGACGGAACGCATCCTGAACCGCGTTTGAGAAGCACGGAACACCACCGACGTGCGGGCTTTCACCAACACCCTTTGCACCGATCGGGTGGTGCGGGCTTGGCGTGACGGTAAAGTCGGTCTCGTAGTTGGGCACTTCCCACGCGGTTGGTAGGAAGAAGTCCATCAACGTACCAGTCTTACAGTTACCTAACTCGTCATAGGCAATCTCTTGCCCCAGCGCGACGGCAAGCGCCTCGGTTAGACCTCCATGAATTTGGCCTTCAATTACCATTGGGTTGATCCGTGTACCGCAGTCATCCAATGCATAGAAACGACGAACTTCCGGGACACCAGTATCCACGTCGATGTCCATGACACAGACATACGCGCCAAACGGATAGGTCATGTTAGGCGGATCATAGTAGCTAACCGCTTCCAGACCTGGCTCCAGACCCGGGATGGCCTGATTGTACGCGGCGTAGGCGATTTCCTTCATCGTCTTGAACCGCTCAGGCGCGCCTTTGACCACAAAGCGGTCAACGTCGAATTCCACGTCGTTGTCGTGAACTTCGAGAAGATAGGCAGCGATCATCTGTGCCTTGGCGCGAATTTTACGTCCAGCCATGGCAGCAGCCGCACCAGCAACAGGTGTCGAACGCGATCCGTATGTACCAAGACCATAAGGAGCCGTGTCAGTATCACCTTCTTCAATTGTGATGCTTTCAGCGGATAGGCCAATCTCGGTTGCGAGGATTTGCGCAAAGGTTGTCGCGTGTCCTTGGCCCTGAGAGATCGTGCCCAAACGTGCCACCGCGGACCCCGTTGGGTGGATACGGATTTCGCAACTGTCAAACATGCCCATCCCAAGGATGTCGCAGTTTTTCACAGGCCCTGCGCCAACGATCTCGGTAAAGAACGACAAACCGATGCCCATGACCTTGCGTGTTTCGCCGCGCTTGAACGCTTCGACTCGTTCAGCTTGCTCAGCACGCAGACCTTTGTAGTCAACAGCCAACAGTGCTTTGTCCCAAGCGGTTTGGTAGTCGCCTGAGTCGTATTCCCAACCAAGTGCGGCCGTATATGGAAACTGCTCTTTCTTGATGAAGTTGATCGAACGCAACTCAGCGGGATCCATGTTCAATTTGATCGCGAGAACCTCAATCATCCGCTCGATAAAGTACACAGCCTCAGTCACACGGAAGGAACAGCGATACGACACACCACCCGGCGCTTTGTTGGTGTAGACACCGTCGACACCAAGGTACGCGACCGGAATGTCATATGAACCTGTGCAGATGTTCATAAAACCAGCAGGGAACTTGGTGGGATCCGCACAGGCATCAAATGCACCGTGGTCGGCCGTCACATGACAATGTAGGCCGGTGATCTTGCCCTCTTTGGTCGCGCTAATCTTGCCCTTCATCCAATAGTCACGCGCAAAGGCGGTGGACATCAGGTTTTCCATCCGGTCCTCGACCCATTTCACAGGCACGCCCGTGACAATGGAAGCTACGATGGAACAGATATAACCAGGATAAACGCCAACCTTGTTCCCGAACCCACCACCAATATCAGGAGAGATCACACGGATGTTGTGTTCTTCGATGCCAGACAAGAGGGATGCAACCGTACGCACCACGTGTGGCGCTTGGAAGGTGCCCCAAAGTGTCAGCTTCCCGTTCACCTTGTCCATAGATGCAACTGAACCACAGGTTTCGAGCGGGCAAGGATGTGTACGGTGATAATACATTTCTTCGGTGGCGACGACTTCGGCGTTGTCGATAACCTGTTCAGTGGCCTCTTTTTCGCCCGCTTCCCATGTGAAGATGTGATTGTGGTGTTTGCGTGGGCCGTGCGCGCCGGGCACTGATGTGTCCAGATCTTCGCGCAACACCACATCGGACTCTAATGCCTTGAATGGGTCAACGAGCACTTCAAGTTCTTCATAGTCGACTTCGACCAGTTCAACGGCATCAGCAGCAACATAACGGTCAGACGCCACAACAAACGCAACTTCTTGACCTTGGAACAGTACTTTGCCGTCTGCCAGAACCATCTGTTTGTCGCCGGCCAATGTGGGCATCCAGTGCAGGCCGAGTGGCTCAAGGTCTTTGGCTGTCAGGACGGCGGTCACACCGGGCAGCGCCATCGCCGCATCGATATTGATCGATTTGATCCGTGCATGGGCGTACGGCGAGCGCACAAAGTCGCCGTGCAGCATACCGGGCAGCTTTACGTCATCAACGTAGTTGCCTTTACCTTGGGTGAAACGAGCATCCTCAACGCGTTTGCGCGAACAGCCCATTCCTTTGAGATTGGCGACCCGTTCGTCGCGCGTAATTTCGTCCTTCATTGTGCCGCCTCCTTGGCTGCATTCAGTTCAGACGCGGCTGACAGAATGGATTTCACGATGTTCTGGTAACCCGTGCAGCGGCAGATGTTGCCAGCAATGCCAAACCGAACTTCTTCCTCGGTTGGGTTCGGGATTTCTTCTAGCAGCTTGGCTGCGCGGGTGATCATGCCTGGGGTGCAAAAACCACACTGTAGGCCGTGATGTTCTTTGAAATTCTCTTGCAGGACGTGCAGGGCGTCTGGTGTACCGAGACCTTCGACGGTCGTAACTTCAGCGCCGTTGGCTTGAGCCACAAAGACAGTGCAGGACTTAACAGATTTACCATTCATCGTGACGGTACAAGCACCACAATGAGAGGTCTCACACCCTACGTGTGGGCCAGTGATGTTCAGCTTTTCGCGCAGCGCATAGATCAGCAGTTCGCGTGGTTCGGCGAGGAACTCATGATCCTCACCGTTTACATTCAGTTTGACGTGCATCTTTTTTGACATAGTGTTCTCCTCCCTAGGCCCGAGACCAAGCGCGCGCGATGGCGCGGCCCAGTACAATGCCTGCGGCGTGACGTTTGAATGCGACAGGGCCGCGGTTATCTTCTGTCGGGTCAATGTCATCCAGCATGGCAGCAACGGCTGCCTTCACCGCTGCGTCATCGCAGTCAGATCCAACAAGTGCTTCAGCTGCAGCTTCGGACCAGACCGGTACATCGCTTAAGTTTGTCATCGCGATGGAGGCTGTGGCGACCTTTCCACCTTCTTTGGAAATTTGAACCGCAGCAGCGGCTGTCGCATAGTCACCGATTTTACGTTTTTGTTTTTCGTAAGCGTATCCGCCTACAGGTGCTGCAAACGATACAGATATCAAAACCTCATCATCTTCACGCTCGGTCATGTAGGCCGCATCGTAAAAGTCGCGCGCATCAACCGTGCGGTCTCCGTCCGGGCCAGTCAATTGGAACTGAGCATTCAAGCACTGCATCAGCCCAGGCATATCGTTACCTGGATCTCCGTTAGCAACATTACCGCCTACCGTACCCATGTAGCGGACTTGCGGATCAGCGATCTGCAACGCAGCTTCTTTCATGATCGGCGCGGCAGCAAGCATTGGCGCCGAATTGATAATGTCATGCTGGGTCGTCATCGCGCCAATATGTACAACACCATCCGTTATGCTGATGCCGTCGAGCCCTTTGATATCTTGCAAGTCGATCAGATGCGGCACTTCGGCCATTCGCAATTTCATCATCGGGATCAGGCTGTGCCCTCCCGCTATTACGCGCGCATCGTCTCCGTGTTCTTGAAGCAGGGCAATCACGCCTGCCATGTCTGTTGGCCTATAATATTCAAACGCCGCTGGTATCATCGCTTCGCCTCCCGTTCCGCAAATGTATGTCAGAGGGAGAGATTGTACGCAGTCGTATGCCGACGCATGCCTTTTTCAATGAGGTGCTAGGTAATTCTCACGAAATGCACCTTGAAGTGCACGAAGTGCGAAACACTAGATTCCAAGCGCGTCGCGAACGATCTTGAGGTTTGATCGACTGACAGGGACCGTCGGCAAGTCAGGCGTTACAAAGCTGCAAACACCGTTGTCCTTGGACCGTTCAAAATGGAGCACATGTGTCGGGTTCACCAAATAGCTGCGATGGGTCTTTAGAAATCCGACCGCGCAAAGACGATTCGTTGCCTCAGTGATTGGCCAACTACAAAAATGCTGACCGTTCTGGGTATAGACGTTTGTATAATGCCCTTCGGCGCGCACAAAGGCGACATCAACTGGATCGATCAACAATGTGCCACCGTCACGCTGGCATGGGATACGAAGCGATACAGGCAATGTTGTAGGAGACGGTTCAAGCATCTCATGTCCCTGATCTACATCCAGTTCTTTGACGTTCAGTTGCGCTGATAATTTTGGGTTAGGCACGAGAAACGTAACACTCATCCATAAGAACGCCGCGAAGATGACAAAGCTGGATAGGATGACGCCCACCGCTAACGTCTCATTGCTCATGACCGGGCCAAACTCGGTGAACGTAGGTACGGCTACAAACCGCGTTCCGGAGATGGCAACAAAATGGACAGCACAGACCGCAAATCCGAAGCATAGAGTACCAAGAAGAATGTTCCGACGCGTTCGTTGACCATAAGCGATCCAGAACGCTGCAATACAAAGCCCAATAGCCGAGGCCCCAGAGATGATAACGCCCAACGGCGTATAGACCGCCTGACAAAGCTGTAGGCCAGCCATACCAACATAATGCATGGCCAGTATACCCGAACCGACCAAAGCACCAGCTGTACACAATGTGGCCGGAGTACGTTCTCGAAAATGTAACAACAACAAAGCAGTGCCAACGATCAAGATCGCGAGCAAGGCGGAGGCGAGCGTAACAGCCGCGTCATAGTAAAAGAGTATTGGCATTTGAATGCCCAACATCGCAACAAAGTGCATCGACCAAATGCCGCCGCCCAAAGCAACTGCCGACATTGCGATCGAACCTTTACGTCGCGAAACGGATTGTTGTGAGATGTCCTTTGACAGGGTCAAACCAGTAAACCCCGCAACGATAGAGATCACCACAGAAGCGGCAAGGAGTGTGAGGTTGTGACTGACTTCTAGAAATTCCATGCTTTGTGATGACACCAAATATCGAACAAATCAAACTTGTAACGCTTCTAAACCAGGCATCACACGCTGATTTGTGATGCCGAACAGCGCAGTTTGGAATCTTCAAGGGAATGAGTAGGTTCACTCATAAGCAATGTTTCGGTTCCCGATAGTGCCGCGGTGATTTGCTTCATGAATTTCCGATTAGTGTCTGTCTGTTAGTCATCTGCAGACAGATTAGCGTTACCTAAATACTAACAACCCGTGTTGTAGGAAGCTTCGATGTTATCAGAACCATCCTGTTAGGTAACGACGGCCAATTGGCACCCTGCTGTCGCGTTCACTATGGTTTCAGTATCTGAAAATACAATTGAACATCAATAGATGCCATTACTCATGACGTGCCCAATACCCATTGTTGTCCGACATCCAAACACCGTTCTTGAAATGCGCACGTTATCAATTGCCCGCAAAGAAGCCGCCCATGAGGCGGCTTCTTCCATCAAAGCTGAAGATCTATTTTGATTTGGGTCGTTTTCGCTTCGCTTTCCGATCATCGAGATATCGATCCATAGCAATGGCCGTATCAATGCCTTTCCGGGCCAGCGTGTAGAACGTGTTGAGTTCATCATCGCAATTCATCCGAACGAAATACCCCTCCGCGAAATGATCGACAGTTATCTCTGAAGTACTCTCTGACTTCGCCTCACCAGTCGCTTCGATCGCGATACCAAATGGATAGGTGCCTGCGCGCATCAATATCCGAATGAACTTTGTTTGATCCAACGGACCGCCGTGTGTGAGATCAACTTTTTCAAGAAACCGCAGGATCGCTTCACGAAGAAACAAGCCCTCGTCTTCGTAGGTCAGGTGTCTGGACGCATGAGGACTGGTTGTATCTGGCCGTGATCCTTGATCTGCATTCTCGACGGGTGATCGGTTGGGCGGTGAGCAATCGCATAAAGCGCGATTTAACAATCCGCGCGCTGAAGATGGCCATCGCGTCCAGATCATCGCCCAAAGACTGCATCCATCGCACGGATCGCCACTCTCATGGCTTGCTCCAAGCCATTGCCTTGCAACGGGACAGCCAATACTGTTCTCACGATTATCAGAAGATCCTGCGTGAGCATGGGTTCAAAGTGTTCCCTCTCATGCATGTAAAATTGCACTGCCGGGCAATGGATGAGTGGCAAAGGAAATTGCTATGATAATGCAGCGGTCGAAACCTTCATCAAATACATCAAGGCTGAGCTGATCTGGCGGCATTCGTAGGTGACGCGGCAGCAGGCTGAGATGGGCACCTTCGAAAACATCAACGGCTTTTACGCCGACACTCAGCGATTGGTATGAAATTTCGCATACAATTTAGTGATGGAATTGGCCCAACGAACGACTATTCGGCCCACCAGCCCATCGAATCCCCCTGTTCGAACAGAAAGTGGCGAAATTTGATGTATCGAACCACTGAATTTCGACGAAGAACACCGGAATGGTGCTGGATTCCCGAGGAGTATTTTTCCGCTGGTTGATGTCAAATCGGCTATTGCAAGATCGAAAGTCCGATGGCGGCTTTGAGGAACAAAGCGCCATTTCGCTGCGGTTGCGCCAATGACTGCTTTAGAATGTCGTTTGGGTGTCACAAAGCCTGAAGTCAGATCGTCATATCTCTGAAGCTTAAAAATCGGAGATGTGATGCAAAGAATTATTTTAGTTGGCGTTGGCGGGCTTTCAATTGGGACAGCAGCCTATATTTGGGCTGCCACGCAGCATTGGTATGACGGCGTACCGGGCGTTGCGCTGACTGGCCCGCTCAACTTTCATTTTGCGAAGGATGTCGCCCTTGCCTATCTGGCAAGCGGTACAACGTTGGTTTGGGCTGGCCTTAAACATGACAAATCGGCTGGAATTTGTGGGGCGTCGTGGCTCGTCCTTCATGCAATGCTTCATATCTGGATTTGGGTGCATCGCGGCATTCCTCTGGACGTTATTGCCCTTACGAATCTGATCGGCATTCAGCTGCCAGCCTTTCTCGCTTTCTTCGCAGCGATCAATATTCAAACTGAAAAGAGCCAATCATGATCAGCTATTTTTTGAAGATGGGCATTCGTCAGTTCGCAAGACGCTACACCTATGACACGGGTTACATGTCTCATGTCGTTGATACTTCCACGGCGGCCGGAGTTAGATTGTCACTGCTCCCCATTTACAGCCAGTTTCGGGGGCCCAAAGAGGCGCAAAACCTCTGGGCGGGTGCCATGCTCGGATCGACACAGGAAGGGGATTGTGGGCCATGTGTACAACTCGTTGTGGATATGGCACTTGAGGTGGCGGTCCCCGCAGACCAACTCGCACTTTGTCTACAGGGCAATGCGGCAGCAGCAGGCGATGTCGGGCTTGGGTTCCGGTTTTCCCAAGCCGCTATTGCAAATGCGCCTGAGCTGGAAGAACTTCGCAATGAAATCGAAAAACGGTTTGGCCCATCCGCTGTCACTGCTGCCTCCTTTGCCGCGTCCAGTGGGCGGATATATCCAGTGTTGAAGCGTGGGTTGGGTTTTGGCCAAACCTGTAGCAGTGTTCAAATAGAGAATGAGACTATACAGGTCCCGCAGCGCACATGAACATGGTGGCAAACATATTTGAAGCCGAGCGTACAAAGCTCATGTCACTCTGTTACCGCATGCTTGGCGAACGTGCGGGGGCAGAGGACGCTGTGCAGGATACGTGGTTAAAGTGGGCTGCTACTGACATTGACAAGATCGATAACCCATCGGCTTGGTTGCGCAGGGTCGCAACGAATATTGCAATCGACACCCTGCGTTCCGCCCATCGGCAACGCGAAATCTATGTCGGTCCTTGGCTGCCTGAACCCCTTATTCAACCGGGGCCTCAGGAGCCCCAGCATCCCTTTGAATTGGCTCAAGAATGCGAGTTGGCGTTATTGTGGGCTATGGAACGCCTTACTGAAAGAGAGCGCGCAGCATTTATTCTGAGGGAGGCCTTCGACGCCAGTTATTCGGAACTCGCGGGCACTCTTGGTACAACGGAAGCCGCCTGCCGCCAGCTTGTCAGCCGGTCGCAAAAGAAGTTGCAGGACTCCGGTCCCCGCTTCGATGCCACACCCGAAGAGGTTGCTGAATTGAGTCAGCGTTTCTTCATGGCAATCATGACCGAGGACTTTAATACAGCTTTGTCGCTTCTCACTCCCAATTCTGTCGCGATTTCAGATGGCGGAGCCAAGAAACGCGCTGCGCGACGTCCTTTACTTGGTGGCAACGAGATCATGCAGGTGTTCCGAACATTGTATGAAAAAGCGAAAAGGGAGCAAGGTTGGACAAGCCAAATGTTGATGGTGAATGCCAATCCCGCAATATTGCGCTACCATTTTGGGCAATTGGACTCCATCACTACGCTTGCACCAAATCAAAGTGGAAAGATCGCGTGGATATACATCATGAGAAATCCAGATAAGCTCGGTTTGATTGAACAATAGGCTCCCTTTTGTCACATGTGTGAATGTCTGCTAGCCGGACAAAGGGTGAATTAGCTGTGGGTGAACCAATGACCGCTTTATTCACTTCGAGGCGGCATGACTTGATCGACATGTCTTGCCACTCTACTCGATCATCGCGAATGCATACCGAAGAACGGTTGCGATGGTGGCGTTTTCGACCCCTTCTTTTTGCATCCGCATCGCCCCACCATTTTGAGCGTCGAAGTACAACGCTGCAGTATCGGTTGGGATTTTAGCACTGCACTCTCCCTTGGATTTTGCGGCCTCGATCCAGACCATATAGGCGTCCAGCACCTCTTGGCGAAGCCGATCCACACGTTTGCCTGTAGCTGAACCGAGGCTATCGCGCTGCGCACGCATCGCAACGAACAGGCAACCCGACGGTACTCCGAGCGCCTCTCGGTCTTGCGTTGTGAACGCGACCAAGGCGGTCTTTGCAGCCTCGAAACTCTGATCTCTTTCAAGAATGTCAAACAACGGCCACAGGGCCAAGCTGCGGTAGCTCTCAAGTGCCGCACATTTCAATCCATCATCGCTCCCAAACTCACGGTAGATTCCGGGTTTTGACGCGCCTGTCAATTTGCAGATCTCGCCGATGGAGACGTCGGTTGGGCTGACATCCCAATATTGCATAACCGCAGTTTGTAGAACGTGTTCGCGGTCCAGAGTCTTTGGTCGCCCTCGATTTTCTGCTTTTTCCATTACGGACCTCAAGGTATTTTAAATTTGACACGCATCTATCGTACTCATAGTTACGAAATAAATATGAAAAATACCATACACCTAAACAAGATAGAACGCAGCTGACCAACCACGACTTAGAAACCCGCACTTTGTAGTGTCCCGCTAAAAATATTGAAGGAATAAATACTATGAGCCGCAAAACCTCTGCCCTGATGGGTGCCCTTACTGCTGATGCTGCGGGCCTAGGTCTGCATTGGTTATACGATGTTGAGCGCATTGCGCAGGTCGTGGGTGTCGGACCTGCCGCTTTCACACCTATTAACGGCGCGAATTTTAAAGGGGTGTCTGGATACTTCGCCCACGGTATGCGGCGCAATGGGCAGTTAAGCCAATACGGTGAAACACTTGCCTTGGTGATGCGTTCAATCATTGCCGAAGGCCGCTTTGAAGCCTCAGCATATCAAGCTACGTATGTTGCGCACTTTGGTGCCGGTGGTGCCTATGTAGGCTACATCGACCGCCCTACAAGAGGCACTTTGGCCAACATCGCGGCAGGGGTGTTAAGCCCGTCAGGCGTAGATGATAACCAGCATCCAGCCGTTGCGACCCTACCTGCAATTCTCGCCAAATATGGTAACGATACAGCCAGGGTCAAGGCCGCGATGGAAGTAACGAACGTCAATAAAATGGCAGCAGATTACAGTGGCATTATCGCAACCTCCCTCGCAGCTATCATCGATGGTACGGACCTCAAAGA
Organism: Sulfitobacter sp.; assembly: GCA_033851935.1. GTDB lineage: Bacteria > Pseudomonadota > Alphaproteobacteria > Rhodobacterales > Rhodobacteraceae > Sulfitobacter. The sequence goes on along the minus strand of JAWSVL010000016.1, from coordinate 5,540 downwards.
CGCTTTGGATGCCGCCGCAAAATCAGACCCGCTCTTGCAAGATGCGTTGAATTCAAACGTAGGATCAGTCGCCTATGGAGAAGTCACCAAGCGTGCATGCCATCTTGATCAAGGCGTGCCTCTAAGTTGGCATATCCTCGCAAATACGACATCCTATAAAGAAGCCGTTGAGGCTAATATACGGACTGGTGGTGATAGTGCTGGGCGCGCGATGATCGTAGGCGCACTTGCTGGTGCCGCATATGGAATGGCCGAAATTCCGGACGCTTGGGTAGAAGCAATGGACAATAGTGACACGTTGATGGCGCAGGCAAAACAACTTGCTGCGTAGTTGATCATCGTCTCTTATACTTCTTAACCAAAAGGACCCTCGTCATGGAAAACCGCGCCCCATTGCCCCCCTTCACCCATGATACCGCTGTCCAAAAAGTACGCATGGCCGAAGACGGTTGGAACACCCGAGATGCTGCGAAAGTCGCCACTGCCTACACACTTGATACCAATTGGCGCAACCGAACGACCTTCGTGACGAACCGTGAGGAGGCAGAGGCATTCCTGAAGAAAAAATGGGTTCGCGAGCGCGATTACCGCTTGATAAAAGAACTTTGGGCCTTCGCGGGTTCACGCATCGCCGTCCGTTACGCCTACGAATGGTGCGACGACAACGGCAACTGGTTTCGCTCATACGGGAATGAAAACTGGGAGTTCGCCGAGAACGGGCTAATGCAAAATCGTTTTGCCAGCATCAACGACCTGCCTATATCGGAAGCTGAACGGAAGTTTCACTGGCCCCAAGGTCGCAGGCCCGACGACCACCCGGGGCTTTCCGAGCTGGGGTTGTGAACACATATTCGCGGGCTAGAAGCTGTGCTCCTGATCGACGCGGGACATTTTGTGACATGGGAACGACCTGAGGATGTCACGAATGGCATGATGTGGTTTCTCCACTCCATGCTGGGGTCAGGCCTTCCGATTTTTGAGCGTTCGCGGCATTATGGTTTGCCAACAAAACCCATCCATCAGGCCAAAGGTTCGGGTGTTTACCCAAGCATTGCACCTAAAAAGGTCAGCTAAAACACTTTCCCCAGAGCCCTGCGATCTGCTTAAGAAACAGATTGTGGGGCTCACCTTTTTTAAGAGATTGAGCTTAGGTTACAGCCTGTTCGACAGGGCATCCATTGGGTCGGCATACGCCTTCATTACAGAGGCGACAATTGCGCCGGGCAGAGCTCTGGTCGCCTGTGAGCGTTTGTAACATAGTTGCGAGCACTGGCAGCAATGCTTCTTTTTGTTCAGCACTCAGGTTTTCGACGATCCGCGTCGTCACATTTTCCCGCGCAGCCAAGACTGCCTTGGCGCGAGTGTCACCATTTTTGGTCAAACGCAGCACAACGGTACGTCGATCCTGTGCGCTTGGTTTACGTTCAACCAATCCCTCAGTTTCGAGACCATTTATCAATCGAACTGCACCAGAATGCGTTACATTCAAGATGCGGCGCAGCACATCGATGCTCTCATTGGGGTGGTTGAAAACCGTTACAAGAGCGGTCGCCGCACTTCCACTGCGGAGGCCTACTCCACCAACGTTCTCATCAATGGCGCTCGAGAGCGTTGTCGCAAAAGCCCCTAAGAGGTTGTTTATATATAGTTCTGTGTCCATGCAGTAATATTTATATGATTAAGTCACACAAAACAATAGACATGGTGTCGATTTCCACTTATGTGACTGAATCACACACTTTCCCAACGGAGAAACCCAATGCCTAATATGTCCCGCCGTCTCGCAATGGTCACAGCCACGTCCATGATAGCGCTTGCCGCTTTTGGCAGCGGCGTAATGCCCGCCAGTGCTGATGAGGCTTGGGCCTCTGAGAAGAGGTTTGTCGAAGTCTTCGGACAAAAGATGGCCTACATTGAGCGCGGCGAAGGCAAACCTATCGTGTTCGTGCATGGTAACCCGACGTCTTCCTACTTGTGGCGCAATGTGATCCCTTATGTTGAGGGCCAAGGCCGGATCATCGTTATGGATCACATGGGCATGGGTGATAGCGACAAGCTGCCAGCAACTGTTGAAGATCGGTATAGGCTTGTAACCCATGCAAAATATTTCGCTGAGTTCATGCGTCAGATCGATGCGCAGGATGACGTAACATTAGTTCTGCATGACTGGGGCGGAGCTGTAGGGTTTGATTGGGCATTTCACAATCAAGGCAGTCTGCGCGGTATCGCCTATATGGAGACCTTCGTGAAGCCGCTCGAATGGGAAGACCTGCCCGAAGACTTACACCCGACTCTTAAAGCCGTCCGTTCGGATGAGGGCGAACAGCTGGTTCTGCAGGAGAACATGTTCATTGAAGGCATGTTACCAGGTGTCACTGGCCGTCCTTTAACTGAAGAAGAAATGACTGAGTATCGCCGCCCATATCTGAACGCTGGTGATGACCGTCTGGCGACTTTGCAATGGGCGCGTGAGGTCCCGATCGGTGGTTCACCTGCTGATGTTGCTGAACGGATCGGTAATTATTCAGCATGGTTAGAAACCAGCGAAGTGCCAAAGCTATTTATTGATGCAGAACCCGGCGTGTTCATCACTGGAAATACACGTGCCTTTGCACGCAGTTTGCCAAATCAGACAATTGCCGAAGCCAAGGGTCTCCACTTCATGCAGGAAGACGATCCCGATACCATCGGTGCCGCTGTCTCGTCCTTCGTCTCAGGTCTCGAATAACTCCTAAAAACTAAAGGGGCTTCAGCCCCTCCCAAAAATCCCCACAAGAAAGAGAGAACCATGTCTGTATTCCCTAAAAATGCTCTGCCTGAAAAAAAGTTCAAAACTATCAACGGTAAAAAAATGGCTTACGTTGAAGTTGGTGAAGGCGATCCCATTGTCTTCCTGCACGGCGTTCCAACATCGTCCTACCTGTGGCGCAACATCATGCCCTACCTCGAAGGCAAAGGCCGTCTTATTGCTCCCGATCTGATCGGCATGGGTGATTCCGAGAAGTTAGATAACACCGGTCATGGTAGTTATTCGGTTCCAGCACACGCATCGTATCTGTTCCCTCTACTCGAAGAGCTGGGCTGCACGGAAAACGTTACGCTGATCTTGCATGATTGGGGTTCTGGTCTTGGCTTTCACTACGCCAACACACACCGTGACGCCATCAAAGGCATCGCTTTTATGGAAGGCATCCCCGCAATCTTCCCAGAAATGGCCGACTTCCCCAAAGGCATCCAAGAAGTCATTGGCATGTTGCGGTCAGCAGAAGGCGACGTGAAAGCACTTGAAGAGAACTTCTTTATCGAAACACTGCTTCCGGCTGCTATCTTGCGCGATTTGACCGAAGAAGAGCATGCAGAATACCGTCGCCCGTTTCCGATACCAGGTGGGCCGAGGAGGAGAAGCGGCGCGAACTGGAAACCGGGACGGCCCTCACGAACAGATTTCCGCATCGCGTGCCAGATGTGCTCGGTGGCGGGCCCCATCCATGGCATCTCCTCGTGCAAAGTCGCAGCAAGGACGTCAGCATCGTGTTCGTTGGAAACCCTTGAGACCGTCGCACCATTCTGCAGTCTGCGAAGGGCATTGCGCTCATTGGTACCCAGGTGCTGCATACCTGTTGCTGCTTCCTGTCGCTCAACATATCTCAAAGCGCGCCTCTCGATCTTAATCTTATCTTGCGTTGAAAGAGAGTTTCTGTAGAGGTCGAAGTCTTCCTTCGGTCCACCTTCAGCAACTCTTTCAATCTGTCGGGCAACGCATCGCTGCTCGCGAAAGCCCCTTAGAAATCGGGAGAACCTTCGCTCAAGATCGGCAACCGTAGGGGTTTTGTCGAAGAAGCGAATGTTCGCGATTGGGATATTTGATTTCAGCATTGAGGATTCCTTTCAGATCCCGGCACACAGCTTTGCCATGCACCGGTTGCCTGACCGGGGGGCAGGCAATGAGTTTGATATGAAAGGCTCCGGAGCCTTGGAACAGACGGTGAACGAATGATTGGGTGTGAGTCAACAGGGCCAAGCGGCATTTGTAAGAGGATGCCGGGGTATGCTTCGCACGCGCCTTTAAGTTCTATACATCTGATTTTCATCAGTTAATTTTCAGCTGCAGATCAGTTCATCAAAAAAACCGTCTTTTGTCCGAAAGATGGTCTTTGGATGTCCGACGTCAACACAAATGTAGAAGTGGCGATCCCGGGAGGACTCGAACCCCCAACATCCTCATTAGAAGTGAGGTGCTCTATCCAGTTGAGCTACGGGACCGTGGCTCTTTGATAACGGTTCGGAAAACGGTTCGCAAGCCTTCTGAGGTTTCCCTAACCATCTGTTTTTCCATCTTCTTACGGCCCCAGACCTCCGGCTTAGAAGTCGGATATTCTATCCAGTTGAATTACCTGGGCGCACTCGTAAATCTTCTATGCAAGTTCCGCCTGATGTCAACCAGAAGACCGATGGCTTGGTGACGACATGGTATGCATACTACCCATAAAGCAGAGCGATCTAATGGTTTTACACCCACGGTAGTTGTGTAGGGGTTAATTCCGCTCTATCGAGCTGAGCTAAGGGGCGGCAGGGTGCCTTATGCTATGAGGCTGGCAATCCATCAAGAAAGGACTGAAGCCTTAGACCCTTGCAAACCAATCAGGTAAAATTGTTCTGCAGACGTAGTTGATAAATGGCGGTTTGACGATGCCTCGTTTCGGGTCGCGAACAGGGTTAGCCCGGATCTGCTCATATCCGAGCGCAACCGCCTCATTCCACCCCAGTTCCGGGGCTGCCGCCATTTTGCGATAGAACCTTTTCGCGTGCAGATCTGGATTCGCCCACCCATTAACGCTCCAATCCTCACCAACAGAATCAGCAACCGCTTGTCTGACTGAATTGGTTATCTTCAACGCTTCTGAATTCGCATGTTTGAGATGAACGAAGAAAACATCGTCAGGCATCTCGAAGGGAAAATCATCGGTTTTGCGGTATCCACAAAAAACGCCATGCCAACGCAGCGGAAGTGCTTTTTTAACTGCCCATGCTTTGCTGTAGTTACCAGTAACACAGGCAACGTTTCGGTCGATCAAAACACTCGTGTTGGCGCTCAAAGCTTCATCACCCTCAACTTCGGCCAAGTTCAACCCCAAAGCAAAAAGGGCTGGGGCGGAGGTAGAGCGGAAAAGCTCCTCGAAAGAGCCGTAGGTCGAAGGGTTAAAGCAGACGAGTTCATCTGCGTCTGTTTGGATAACCCAGTCGTAAACGTTATTTAGGCCAGACTGGATGCCGTTAACGAGCTTCAGGCGAACCCTATCGAAATTTTTTAGATCGTCGCGTGGAATTGTTATTATACTAGCATCAGGACAGATGCGCTCAATCTCTGGGTCATATCCATGTGAAACAACATAGAGGTTTCGATACCCAAGGTGTTTTCCGTAGTACTGATACCATTGATCAAGGGCCCAGTAATCTTGGTATACCATTGTAAGGGCGCAGATTTTCATATGGATACCCTTGATTTTGGTAGAAACTATCGGCTTACCTTAACTGTATCA
>JAWSVL010000003.1:0-13647 GCA_033851935.1 Sulfitobacter sp. | reverse complement strand
TGAATCGCCATCAGTTGTTTGGTGTTCATGGCGGGTTTGGCATCGGTATTTTTTGCCCCAGTGGTCTCCAATAGAATGCGGCGCTCAGCGTCAATGTCAGGGTAGGGTACATCTATTTGTAGCAGGAAACGATCCAGTTGCGCCTCCGGCAGGGGATAGGTGCCTTCTTGTTCCAACGGGTTTTGTGTCGCCAACACATGAAAGGGTTGAGGCAAGTCATAGCGTTGTCCGGCAATTGTCACATGATATTCCTGCATGGATTGCAGCAATGCCGATTGAGTGCGAGGGCTGGCGCGGTTGATCTCATCAGCCATGAGTAGTTGCGAGAAAACGGGCCCCTTAATGAACCGGAATTTGCGCTTACCCTTTGAATCTTCGTCTAAAATCTCGGAACCTAGAATATCAGACGGCATCAGGTCCGGTGTAAATTGCACGCGGTTAGCGTCCAGTCCCAAGACAATGCCGAGCGTGTCGACCAATTTTGTTTTGGCCAATCCCGGAACCCCGACCAGCAGGCCATGGCCGCCAGATAAAATGGCCAGCAAGGATTGCTCCACAACTTCCTCTTGGCCGTAGATGACTTCGCCGATGGCTTTTCGAGCTTTGGACAGTGTTTTTGTGGCCTTTTCCGCATCGGCAATGATCGCCTTTTCATCGCTCGCGGGGGGCTTGCTCATATCATTCATGATCTGTGTCCAATTTCGAATAAAACATCGGCTTCCCAAGTTGTTATCAGTTTGACATGTTGGCAAAATCTGTAACAGGCACTATTTCGTTACTGTGCCCAATTTATGACAATGAAGCGAGCCTGACCATGGCGGGAAAACTAAATATAGATGAAAGCCCTACGGCTTCACTGGAAGCCTTGGTGGCGCGTGCGGGTCATTCCGGCAAAGGGCTGCCCCCTGTCGAAAAATGGCACCCTGATTATTGCGGCGAATTGGACATTGTCATCAAGCGCGACGGCACTTGGTTTTATATGGGAACGCCCATTGGTCGTGCGCCATTGGTTCGGCTTTTTTCCACAGTGCTGCGCAAGGACGATGATGGTCATACCTATTTGGTTACTCCCGTAGAGAAGATAAAAATCACTATTGAGGACGCTCCGTTTATCGCTGTGGAAATGAATGCCCACGACAAGGACGGCGAACAGGTGCTGACCTTTCGCACCAATGTGGGAGATTTGGTAGAAGCGGGGCCTGATACACCATTGCGTTTTGAAATCACTAAAGAGCACGAACAACTAAAACCTTATGTATTAGTGCGCGGACGGCTGGAGGCCTTGCTCGCCCGACCTGTGATGTATGATCTGATAAATCATGGTGAGGAAATTGATGTGGATGGGGTCAATATGTTTGCCCTGCGTTCCAATGGCGTAACATTTCCGATTATGCCAGCCGATGAATTGGCGAAACTCAGCCAATGACACTTGTGACTGATTATCCTTTTGGGGCCGATGCCTTCCGCCGCCGCGTGCAAGACCGTTTTCAGCGCCGTGCAGATTTGTTGCAGGCTGTATCGGGGGACAATGCGCTGAATCCTCACAACGAAGACGAACACGTTGAACGTGAATATAAAGATGCCGCCGTGCTCATTCCGGTGATTGATCGCGGCGGTGAGGCCACCGTGCTGTTGACGCAACGAAGCGAACATCTGAACAGCCACAAAGGACAAATTGCATTTCCTGGAGGCAAAATCGATCCAGGCGAAACTCCTATTGAGGCGGCGGTGCGCGAGGCTCATGAGGAAGTTGGCTTGAGGCCGGATAAGCTGGAAGTGTTGGGAGCCTTTGGCGATTATTTTTCCGGGTCCGGATACCGAATCTCGCCAGTTGTCGCTATGGTCAAAGATGGGTTCTCCCTGAAACTGAGCGAAGCAGAAGTTGCCGCATCGTTTGAAGTTCCACTTTCATTTCTGATGAGTGAGGAAAACCATCAGGTAGAATCGCTCATTTGGGAAGAGCGGGAGCGATTTTTCTATGCGATAGAGTGGAAAGATCAGTCCGCCGAACCACCAATCGATTGGCGAATTTGGGGAGTTACAGCCGGCATTATTCGCATGGTCCACGACAGACTTTACGGATAAAAGTAGTGACAAATTGATTCAGAAACCGAGCAAGCTATGAACATTGAACAAGACTGGATCAAAGACGCAGCTCTTCAGGAACTGCTTGTCCTGCTGGAACGAGATGGTGGCGAGGCCCGCGTGGCAGGTGGCGCTGTACGTAACGCACTGCTGGATGAACCGATAAAAGACGTTGATGTGGCGACCACGCTCACGCCAGCCATCGTAACCAATCTGCTGGAGGAAGCAGGCCATCGCGCTATTCCTACCGGAATTGAACATGGCACGGTGACAGGTCTTGTGGGTGGTAAGGTTTTTGAAATCACCACCTTGCGCCGCGATGTGGAAACCGATGGTCGCCATGCCAAGGTTGTGTTTGGCACCGATTGGGAAGCTGACGCCCGGCGCCGTGATTTCACAATGAATGCGCTCTATGCGGACAAGCTTGGCACCGTATATGATCCGCTTGGCGGCTACGAAGATTTAATGGCGCGGCAAGTTCGGTTTATCGATGATCCAGCCCAAAGAATACGCGAAGACGGATTACGCATTTTGCGGTTCTTTCGATTCTTTGCTTGGTATGGATCATTTCGACCAGACGCCGAAGGGTTGAAAGCCTGTGTTCGCCTCAAAGACAAGTTGGATGATCTGTCGGCAGAACGTATCTGGCAAGAACTGTCGCGCCTTTTGGAGGCTCCTGATCCAACAAAAGCCATTCTATGGATGAGACAAACCGGAGTGCTGGCGCAGGTTTTACCCGAAGGTGAGAAATGGGGCATTGATGGCATTCATGGGCTGGTAGAAACTGAGAAAAATTTACAATGGTCACCGGACGCCGTTTTGCGTTTGTTGTGCATTTTACCGCCGATGATGGATAAATTGAATACTTTGGCCGTGCGGCTAAAATTATCCAGCAAAGTGCGTGACCGAATTTTGAACTGGGCCCATTGCCCCGATGTCAGTTTGAAATTCAAACGCGAGGATTTCGAACAATTCTTATATGGTCAAAATATACAGGCTGTGGAAGATCGCTTGCGCCTTGCGATTGCCAAACAAGCTGCATCCGGTGGTGAGAAAAAAGCTAAAAAACTCACTAAACGCCTTAAGCAATTGGCAAAATGGCAGCGCCCCGAATTCCCCTTACGTGGTCAGGATCTAATTGATCGGGGGCACAAGCCCGGTTCAGATTTTAAAAACATTTTGTCCAAGCTCGAAGACAAATGGGTCGAAAGCCACTTTGCGTTATCCAGAGACTTTTTGCTCTCAAAATTGGATGATCTGTCTTAAGGCCATTTCACCACAGGTGGCATGGACGATAGAATTGAGTTTACATTACCGCCGGTTTTCAAACCAAAAATCGTGCCGCGATCGTGAAGTAAATTGAACTCTACGTAGCGCCCACGGCGAACCAATTGTTCGTCGCGTTGTTCGTCAGTCCAGCTTGTTTCCATATTTGCGCGGACAATTTTCGGGTAGATATCAGCGAAGGCGCGGCCCACATCTTTGACAAATTCGAAATCGGCATCCCATCCGCCGAGTTCATTATTGCTGTGCAGGTAGTCGAAGAAAATGCCGCCTATGCCGCGTGGTTCATCGCGGTGAGGCAGATGAAAATATTCACCGCACCAATCTTTATAAGCTTGATAGTCTGCCACATCATGGTTGTCGCAGGGGTATTGCATGGCAGCATGAAAGGCCACGCTATCAGCATCATTTTGGGTGCGACGAGCATCCAGTACTGGGGTTAAATCCGCTCCGCCGCCAAACCATTGGCGCGTTGTAACCACCTGACGCGTGTTCATGTGAACGGCGGGAACGTTGGGGTTTTGCGGGTGCGCAATAAGTGAAACACCCGATGCCCAAAATTCAGGATTTTCGTCTGCGCCGGGAATTTGACTGCGGAACTCTTTGGAAAATGTTCCATGAACAGTAGAGACATGAACCCCGACTTTTTCAAAAACACGGCCCTTCATGATCGACATGACGCCACCGCCGCCTTCGCCATCATTTCGTTGCCATGGTGTGCGAACAAATCTCCCCGCAGGTAGATCCGATAGCGGTCCCTGGACATCGTCTTCCAGTGCTTCAAAGCGCGAACAGATGTCATCGCGTAACTCCTCAAACCAAGTTCGTGCAGTTTGTTTTTTCTCTTCCAAGTTTTCAGGCATATCGTCTGGAATGGATTTTCTGTCCTGCATGGAGTTTTCCGTGGTGATTGTGGTGTTTCGATTTGCCATGTCTGAGTGGCATTGTACAAGCCCCATCACATTGACATGGATCAACTTTCTTCTCACATTTTGAAGGTGAAGTGGAAAATCTGTGATGCGTGACGACAAATACAACGATCATTCGCCAATGCAACGTCAAAAAAGCGCTGTAACGCGCGCTCGAGTGGCTGCGCAGCGAAGGCTTTCTGAAGATGGTTTGGTGCGAGAGCAATTTACATTGCCGCGTGACGAAGCAAGATTGCAGGCCCGCCAATGGCTCGACGCCTATCCACGCGCGGCCTATTGGTCGAGGGTGGAGCATTGGCAAAAACTAGCAGATGGTTCGATTGAATTTACCATGGTGCGCTTGCCGATAGCCGATTAGGAAAAACGTGTCACTTTCTGTTTCTATAGCCTCCACTAAACAAGACCGTGAAATTTGTTTCCGTCTGCGTCACGAGGTGTTTGTGGTCGAACAAGATGTTCCTGAAGATATGGAGCTGGATGAACACGATAAAACAGATGCCGTCCATTTCTTAGGTCACACAGGAATACACGCTGTGGCCGCCGCCCGTGTTGTGATGATTGAGAACTCGGCAAAAATTGGCCGCATGGTGGTAGTCAAGAATGCGCGGGGAAATAATTTCGGCGTCGAAATGATGCAGGCCATGATCGAACATGCCAAAAAAACTCCAGACTGCAGAGAAGTTGTTCTGGACGCTCAGATACAAGCAACCGCCTTTTATCAACGACTTGGGTTTTCCGTGCGAGGGAATGAATTTATGGATGCGGGAATTGCCCACATCAACATGGTTCGTCCGCTATAATCAAGCCAAAGCGATACTTGGTAGCGGGCCAAATATCAGCCCGCCACCTGTGCTGTTTTGATGACCTGAAATCATACGTAAAACGGTGATTTCATTTCTCTACTGGCTACTTCTGTTAGGCTTGCGTCAAAGACACGCGTGTAAAACGCGGCGTTTAGCTTTTTCGCCGTTTTGGGAAATATATTGACTGCAAATTCCTGGGCATTTTCCACGGTGTCAAATGCATCTACTCCGCCGATCGTGTTGGTGTGCAAACCGCTCAACCATGTTTTCGCCAGCAATCCATTTTGTTGGCTCAATATTGGGTTGCGATCTCTCCAAGGCGCGTTTTCAAAAGGCAGGTTGATTTGCACTTCCGTGTAAACAAATGCGCCGGGGTTGCGATTTGGAATTTTTCCAAAATGAGGCGACCCCATTCCGATGCTGGCTTCCTTCACAATTGTTGCGTCGAATACACGCGTATTATGTGCCGCGCCAAATCCCGCAGCTTCTGAGGGGAAGTATCCCGTCACAAAGGATTGTGCATTCTCAATGCTGTCAAACGCGTAAATGCCGCCAAGAGAATTTGTATTCACACCAGAGAACCAAGTTTTGTTTAGAAACCCAGGTTGCTCCTTGATGGAAGCATTGATGCTCTTCCAAGGCGCTTTTTCGAAGGGTACGGAAATCTGGACTTCCGTATAGACGAAGGCTTTGGGGTTCATGGAGTTTTCCTTTGTTGAGGATGATATTGCGGCCTTGGCAAAATTGGCAGAGGGAACCAGAGCGCTGCCTGCCGTGGCAGCAATCAATCCGAGCGTGTGCCGTCGGGTTAGTAAGGGTGTCGAAACCGGCTCTATAATTTTCGATATGTCTTTCATGTTGGTTTTCCAAAAGCAGTTAAAATTAGCTTGCATTATGCAAGTAAAACCAATCTATAAATAAGCTTGTAAAACGCAAGTTAAAAATACATATTTCCGCATGAGCAAAAAAAACAAACTTCTTCTTTCCGGTTGCCCCGTCGCCTTTGGGCTGAATATTTTTGGTGACCGATGGAGTCTGTTGATCATCCGAGAAATGATGTTGAACGGGAAAAGCACCAACTCGCAGTTCCAAAGCATTGAGGAAGGGATAGCTACCAACATACTGGCTGACCGGCTTCGGCACTTGGAGGAGGAGGGGGTTGTGACTAAAGAACGTGACCCCGATAACCGTCGAAGCTTTATCTATGCTCTGACTCAGAAGGGTCGTGCGTTGGCGCCGGTCGTTGCCGAAATAATATTGTGGAGCGGTGAAAATGATGAACGCCCGTTCGCCAAACGGGAGGCCTTTCTTAAAGTAAAGAAAGATCGGGAAGCATTTATAGAAGAGATCAAATCTGCCTAAGTGCTTCGCCAAAAACCATCGCAACAGAGACCGCCAGATTAAGTGAACGTCCCGATTCGATCATTGGAATTGTCAATTGATGGTCAGCAGTTTTTTGCACGGGATCAGGAAGCCCGGCACTTTCTCGACCAAACATTAGGCAATCATCCTCCATAAAGTCGAAACTTGTATAGCTGTTTTGTGATTTAGTTGTCAGCGCAATGAGTCGTGAATTTTGCGTTTTACGCCAAACTTCAAACTGCTCCCAATTATCATGAGTCTGTAAACGTGCCCGCTCAAGGTAATCCATGCCAGCTCGCTGCAAGCTTTTGTTATCAAGACGAAAACCGGCGGGTTCAATGATATGAACTTGCCCGCCAAGGCATGCAGCCATGCGCAATATTGTTCCGGTGTTTCCGGGGATATCTGGTTGAAACAATACGATGTTTGGTTTGGGTGTTTTTGCGGTCATTGAGCCTAATATTACAAATGTGAAACATGAGTTGAACAGATTGTGACTATACTTGTGATGCGTCAGTCACTAACGCTGAAAGTCCGATCACACCCACAGGGAGTACGTTATGTTGATGCAAATTTCAAAACTCATGACACCTTCCTGTCGCGTGGACTGCCACGCCATTTAGGCGCCAATCGGATTTAATTCAACTTTCAAGTTCCGATTGTCGCCCTCCTAGCGATGATGCACCTTATTATGTTCGGAACTTCAAATGACCATCAAAGACAAAAATACCTTAGGGCGCAATGAGCCTGATTTCACTAACAATAGCGGCCGCATTTTGGTAATTATTGCTGGATTGCTGATCGTTCAGATTACGATTTTGCTGACTTTGGTTTTGCAAAGCCCATCTGGTAATGGGCATATTCAAAGCAATCAAAAAGTATGCCCACAACAGTTGGAACGTCCAATACGCCCACATAATCGTGACGAGTATGGTTGTATTATTGCGCCCATAACCCTCACGGGAAGAGCATAATTATGGATAAGATTTACGCGTGGTTCGAAAAACTCACCGAACCATTTCCGGTTGAAGAACCAACAACTCCGCCCGCCGGTTTTGTGAAATTTTGTTGGCATTATTGCAAACCTATGTGGCCATGGCTGCTGATAATGGGTCTCATGGGTATGGGTGTAGCAGTAATCGAGATTTACCTTTTTTCCTTTATTGGCAATGTGGTTGAATGGCTATCGTCGGCTAATCGTGAAACCTTTTTACAGGACAACAAAGACCATCTGGTCTGGATGGGTTTCGTCATTCTGATCTTATTCCCAATTGTGATTATGGTGTGGTCTATAATCTTGCACCAGGTAATTTTGGGAAATTTCCCAATGCACATTCGCTGGATGGCCCATCGTTATATGCTGGGTCAATCCATGCAATTCTATCAAGATGAATTCGCTGGTCGTGTCGCAACAAAGGTCATGCAAACCGCCCTCGGTGTTCGTGAGACCGTCATCAAAATTCTCGATGTGTTTATATATGTGATTGTCTATTTTGTCGGCGCGTTGGTGCTGGTTGCTAGTTTTGATGTTTTGTTGATGGTGCCGTTTGTTATCTGGTTGGTGTTTTACCTGCTGGCTATGCGGTATTTCTTGCCAAAAATGGCGGTGATTTCACGTAAGCAGGCCGATGCCCGCTCCCTCATGACTGGTCGAGTGGTGGACAGCTACACAAATATTGCGACGGTAAAGTTGTTCGCTCACGCTGGGCGCGAAATTTCCTACGCGCGAGAATCCATGGAAGGGTTTTTGAATACAGTTTATCCGCAAATGCGCCTGTCCACATCGCTGCATGTTGTTCTCACGATGCTCAATAAAATGATGATGTTTGGTGTTGGTGCAGTCGCTATTTGGCAATGGATGGACGGTCAGGTGAGCGTTGCAGCGGTGGCCGTCGCTGCTGCTTTGGTGTCGCGCCTCAATGGCATGTCCCATTGGATCATGTGGGAAATGGCTGGCCTGTTTGAAAATATGGGCATGGCGATTGATGGCATGAACACGATTGCACGCGAACGCAGCGTGCTCGATTTAGCCAATGCCAAAGAGCTTGCTGTAACCGATGGCGAAGTTGTCTTTGATAACGTCAATTTCGATTATGACAAACATGGTCGGATTATCTCGGAGCTGAACCTTACAATGTCAAAGGGTGAAAAAATTGGCCTCATCGGTCGCTCAGGCGCGGGTAAAACCACGCTTATGAACATTCTTTTGCGGCTTTACGACGTGGATGGCGGCAAGGTGTTGATCGATGGTCAGGACATTTCGCAAGTGACGCAAGAAAGTTTGCGGCGACAGATAGCAGTTGTGACGCAGGACACATCTTTGCTGCATCGCTCGGTGCGCGAAAATATTGCTTATGGAAGACCTGATGCAAGTGAGGAAATGATCGTTGCTGCGGCGAAGAAAGCCAATGCTCATGAATTTATTTTGGAACTCCAAGATAGCGATGGGCGCAAAGCCTATGATGCTCAGGTCGGTGAGCGGGGCGTAAAATTGTCAGGAGGCCAGCGCCAACGCATCGCCATTGCTCGGGTCTTTTTGAAAGACGCGCCCATACTGGTTTTGGACGAGGCAACTTCGGCACTGGATTCCGAAGTCGAGTCGGTCATTCAGGAACAACTGTTCAATCTGATGGAGGGCAAAACCGTATTGGCTATCGCCCATCGATTGTCGACCATTGCAAACCTTGATCGTCTCATCGTGCTGGACAAAGGGCAAATCGTAGAGGAAGGCAATCACAATGATCTTGCCGCTGCTGGCGGTCTTTACGCATCTCTTTGGGATCGCCAATCAGGTGGGTTTATTTCGGTGGATGAGGCTGCGTTGGAAGCAAGTGAATAGTGTCAAACTTATTCTCGTAATCATCGGTGGCAGGCAATAGCCTGTCAGTATGGATAAGTTTTACCGATTCTTCGAAGATTTGATCGACCCATTTGATCTGCTAGATGAAGGTCGCCCACCAAATGGTGGTTTGGCCTTCATCAGTCATTTCGTCACCCAGATGAAAACGACATTTATTGTCATGCTGACTTTGGGCGGCCTAACCGCTTTGGTTGAGGCTGCATTGTTTGTCTTTCTGGGGTTGATTGTCGACATGATGAACAGTTCCAGCCCCTCATTATTTTTTGGTATGAACCTAAATTCCTTAATTCTCATGGCAGTGGTGGTGGCTTTTGTCCGTGCTGCGATTGCGATAGCAACGGCTATCCTTGAAGAACAAATTGTCGTGCCTGCTTTTTTCACAAAAGTTCGTTGGCAATCTCACAAAGCGGTCAGCGAGCAAGATGTTTCGTTCTTCGATGATGAGTTGGCAGGCCGAGTTTCCAGCAAAGTGTGGCAGGCCGGTCAGGCCACGGGCGACGTTGTAATTTCCCTTTTGCAAATCATTTGGTTTATCGCGGTTTTCGCGGCCACCAGTCTGGTGATGATCGCGCAATTGAGTCTCAGCGTTATGCTCCCGGTGTTGTTTTGGCTGGTTGTTGTTGCGTGTATCGCTTGGTTTTTTGTTCCGCGCATTCGAGAGCGGGGTAGGGAGTTGGCGGAAGTCGCGGCTGTTCTTACTGGTCGCATGGTGGATGGCTACTCCAACATCCGAACCGTGAAATTATACGATGCGGGCAACAACCATAATGAATTTGTTCGCGAGGGTTGGGATGATGTGGTGAACAAATTGCGCCAGTTCACCCGTACAATTTCCGGCATGCGAATTTCATTCCAGAGTTTTTCCAGCGCCATGTTGGTGGTCATAGCTGCCCTTTGTCTTTGGAAGTTTTCGCAAAATGATCTCAGCGCGGGTGAGGTAGCTGTGGTGCTTGCTCTTTGCCTGCGCCTTAATCTTTTACTAGGCCGTCTGTTGGGCCTGTTAAACGGTCTTTTCAGAAACTTTGGCACGGTGCAAAATTCGGCGGAGCTGATTTCAAAACAGCCTAAAGTTGTTGACGCCAAGAATGCTTCAGAGTTGCAGCCGGTACGTGGCGAGGTGAATTTTGAAGACGTTGAATTTTCCTACAATAAAGGCGCTGACGTCATAGAGAAAATGACTCTGCATATTCCTGCAGGTCAAAAAGTTGGCATTGTGGGTCAATCGGGTGTCGGCAAATCCACATTGATGAATCTTTTGCTGCGTTACTATGATGTGGAGGCAGGGCACATCACTCTTGATGGCAATGATATATCGCAAGTCACGCAATCAAGCTTGCGGGCGCAGTTTGGATTGGTATCGCAGGACACCTCGTTGATGCACCAATCAATCGCCCGTAACATTTCTTTTGGTCGTCCCGATGCGAGCTTGGAAGAAATTGAAAAGGCCGCAAAACGCGCCAGCGCCCATGATTTTATATTGGCTCTTGCTGATTCTAAAGGACGGACCGGATACGATACTTTGGTTGGCGAACGCGGCGTGAAATTGTCCGGCGGCCAGCGCCAGAGAATTGCCATCGCCCGTGTGTTCCTGCGCGATGCGCCGATCTTGCTTTTGGACGAGGCCACATCTGCGTTGGACTCGGAAGTGGAAGCCGCCATTCAAGAGAATATGAACGCGCTGATGCACGGAAAAACCGTGATTGCCATAGCGCATAGACTGTCCACGATTGCTCATCTGGAACGACTTTTGGTCATGCGCGATGGTAAGATTGTCGAAGACGGGGACCACGAAACCTTGTTGAAAAACAAAGGTCTATATGCTCGATTATGGGAACGCCAATCTGGCGGCTTTGTCGCGAATTAATCTTTTGGTTTCGAAAGCATCGCTTTTAAAGTGCCGAGGTCTTTTTCAATCCGGTTGATTAATTCGGCACTGCTCTCAGCTTCGATCTGCTTGTAAATTTCTGCCGCGATCACTGCTACTTTGGAAAATACGGTATATCCCTTTTCGGTCAGGAATATTTCCTGTCGTCTGCCATCTCCTGCCACACGTCTGCGACCAATATATTGACGGGCTTCCAGATTTTTTAAAATCCGCGACAGGCTAGGCATCAATATACAACAGATATCAGACAGGCGCGTGGCGTCGGCGGATTTGCTTTCCGCCAATGCGCGCAAAACACGCCATTGTTGTTCCGTGATTTTGTGTTTGGCTAGGTTAGGACGAAACCGCGCAATCACGGTTTCGCGGGCGCGCAACAATGCAATCGGCAGGGAATTGTCATAGCCCCGAAGTAATGATTGTGGTTCCAAATTTGGAACGTCTGATTGGGCCACGCTCTTTGCGGGATGATCCCGCCCTGATTAAACTTTTTCTTTGATTACACCATTTGTCAGGCAGCCAACACCCTCTACTTCCACTTCAACCACATCTCCTTCTTTCAACCAAATTGGTGGGTCGAAACGCGCACCTGCGCCTGTGGGTGTGCCAGTGGCGATAATGTCGCCGGCCTGCAGTGTTGTGAAGGTCGAGACGTATTCAATGATTTTGGCAAATGGGAAGGCCATATTGGCGGTAGTGTCGGATTGGCGAACTTCACCATTTACCCGTGTCTCAACCTGCATGCTGGTTACTTCAATACCGCTGAGATCAGTTTCGATCCAAGGGCCGATGCCGCCCGTGCGGTCGAAGTTCTTACCTTGAGTAACGTTGAATTTCGCATGGCGTACCCAGTCACGAATTGTACCTTCGTTCATGATGGTCAGGCCAGCCACATGGTCCATCGCTTTTTCTTGGCTGATGCGGCGGCCCGGACGGCCAATGACCAATACTATTTCGCCTTCATAATCCAATTGCTCTGATTCGGGCGGGATCACCATATCGCGCCCATGGGGCACAAATGAAAGTGGCCCGCGCATGAAGATAGACGGATTTTTCGGAGCTTCGGTGCCGTCTTTATATTCCGCATTGCGGTTCATATAATTGACACCGATGCAAAATATCCGTCCAGGATCAGTTATCGGTAAGTCCAATTTATAGTCTACGATCTTCGGTAATTGCCCTGCATCCAGCAGGTCTTCGGCTTTGCCAATTAGACCGTCATTTAAAAAATTTCGCATGGACGATGTGCCAAGGGCCTCTGACAAATCAAATAATCCGTCATCAGTGAGGGCGCCAATTCCAGATTGGGTAGCAGAACGATATGTGACCAGTCTCATGAGAATTTTCCAAGTGAAATATAGATAACGTGTTAACTACATTAGTTCAGCGGGAATTACCAACCAGAAATTCCAAAATCTTATTTGTAAGGTCATTCGGCAAATCCGAACCCTCGATGAGCGGCACATGTCCTTGCCCAGTTGCCACGACTTCAACGAGGTTGGGGCATGCAAGTTTCATTTTTTCTACAAACTCCTTCGTAACAATAGGAGAATGTTCGCCACGAATGGACATAACAGGCTTGTTGGTAAACATCGAAAATTGTGACCACAGCGCTGGTTGAGGTTGGCCGAAGTCATGGGAATGGACCATCGCGGGCAGCTTTTTATCATAAAGCGCAATCGGCTTTTGACCTTTTTCAGCCCACATTAGTTTTGACATCTGCAACCAGTGTTGGGCCGCGAATGCCGGAAATTGGTTTTTTAAAATTCGTTCCAGTAGTTTTGCACCGTCGCTCAAGGTTCTAGGCCCATGCAGTTGTGCTAATATATTTTTCATTCGCGCAATGCCAACGCCATCGAATTCTGGTGCCCCATCATTGAAGATGATTGCCTGAACCAAAGAAGGACGAACAGGAGCAATCAACAACGGAATGAAAGAGGAACGCGCACTGGTAAGTATTGTTACGTGATGAAGCTCGCACGCATCACAAAAGGCAATGACGTCTTCCGCTTCTGTGATCGGAGAATAAGTTTGCGTCGATGCGAGGTCGGATTGCCCACGCCCACGCAAATCCATCATAAAAACTGGGCCATGGAAATCGCTATTGGCCAACAGTTCCAGTGCAAAATCGTGATACTCGACCATAGTTCGCAACTCGCCCGGCAGACACAACAGGGGGCGTTGCTCAGTGCGAGGTGTCTTGCTTTTGGGTGAAGCGGTTTTCTCAAAAACCAATCCACGCACCACGGTGCCATCGCGGGTACAGACTTCCCGCGAGGTTCGTTGAATGTTTTGTGGCAAGAGAGTTTGTTTGTCGTCGTGAGCCATCACGGTGTGGCGTCCAATATTGCCATGCATCTGCATAGGGAAAGTCTTTAGACCATCACTATAGGCAATACGCCGTGTTGCTAAAAGCTCTTTGTTTGGGCCTTAGATTCTGCG
>JAWSVL010000043.1:0-993 GCA_033851935.1 Sulfitobacter sp. | reverse complement strand
TTTGATGCCGCTCCTTTGATAGCATTTACTGCAAGATACGGCGCGTATCGCACTGACCAGTGGGTTGGCGCGTAAGTAGGTGGCTGATGATCTTGGAGTCGGAATGCCGACGTTGACAAGTGGATCACGGCGCATCCCCCTACCCGGCAGTGTTTTGCCTGCAAACCATGAGTGGGGAGACACGGATGTGGTGTCGAAAGAGGATTTGGAACTGGCCCAATAGAATGACCGTCTTCGGCGCGAGATACTATTACCTGACAGCACATGCCTATATGTGTGAGAGGGCGTATCCTCAATGAGGAAAGGGAAATCCTAAAAAAGGCCACGTGTTTTTCATTTTCCATTGTACATCAATGCGCGCGGGGTTTGCGTGCGTGCTGCAGCCGTCCTGCCGGTCGCAGGCAACGGTCTGATCTGGTCACGTTGGCTCCTATCAAGGAACAGTCACATCTTAGCCTGGGCAGGTATGCACTGCACGGCAGGGTATTGCGCAGCAATGCTCCTAGAGTGGCAGCCCACGAATGACTGGAGAACTGAAAGAAATCGGCTTGAGTGTCGGCCATCGTCGCGTCGGCTGCTTGATGCGCCAGAACGGCATATGCGTGGTCCGAACGCGCAAACACAAGGTCGCAACAGATAGCAATCACAAGTTCAACATTGTGCCAAACCTGCTGGAACGTGATTTCGATGCTGACAAGCCAAATCAGAAATGGGCAGGCGATATTAGCTATGTCTGGACGCATGAGGGTTAGCTATATCCGGACGTGATCCTCGATCTGCATTCTCGACGGGTGATAGGTTGGGCGGTGAGCAATCGCATGAAGCGCGATCTAGCAATCTGCGCGCTGAAGATGGCCATCTTCGAATACATCAACGGCTTTTACAATCCACGTCGCCCACACTCAGCGATTGCCTGAAAAAGCCCTTTCGCTTTCGAACGCAGGCTGGCCTAAACGAGAACTTAGCGCGGCACGAAAGCGCGACAGGTCCAGT
>JAWSVL010000015.1:0-373011 GCA_033851935.1 Sulfitobacter sp. | reverse complement strand
CAGCTTCGTCCGGAGGCTGTGTGGAAACTCTGTTGATTGTGGTGCCGATGGCCAATTTTTACGTTCACCGTCATTTCGGCGCAGAACCATCCATGCGTCCCTTGGATGAGCGTCAATGTCCGGTTCGGCCAACCCTCCCAAAAACGATCGTTTTTGAAAGGTGAACAACAGTGCAGATCTAACTGCGTAAAGGGCACGACTGCATTTGCAGTGAGGTCAAAAGTTTGCGCATATCTGCAAGTTCGGCAAGTTTTGCATCAATTGCACCGATCTTTTCCTGCATCAGGTCTGCCGTTTGTTCTGCGCTCATATCACCCTCGGCCAATAATGCTACAATGTCCGCCATTTCTCGAAGTGTGAAGCCAAGGCGTTGGCCCTGTCGGATCAAATGAACCAGCTGCTCAATCTGCGGATCATAGGCACGGTAGCCATTGGGTAAACGCTCCGATTTGATCAAACCTCGGCGCTCATACAATCGCAGCGTATCCGCGCTCACACCCGCGCGTTTGGATAATTCACCGATCTTCAACATTCCGCTTGACCTTGGACCTAGGTCTAAGGGTTATACCCTTCCCCAACATATACGGAAGGGTAAAATATGTTTTGTTATGAAATGAATAGGAAGGTCTTCATTGCCTCGTCATGGTACGATTTGGCGGTGTCGGCCCCATTCGCACTGCCAGTCACATTGTCACTGGTGTGGGGGGGCATGATGATCCCTTTGCACACTGGTCTTGGGCTTGAAACGCTGGAGCCGCTTTCGCCACACGGAGTGCTTTTTGCGAACTTCTTTGGCTCGGTTGTGGTGATCTGGGCCATTGCAAGACTTTACCTCGCAGATGTGCGGCTTGCACTGTTTGATGGTGTAGGCCGTGGACTATTTTGCATTGCGATGTTGAACGCCTTGATGTCAGGGGCAAGCCCTTTGATTTGGGTGTTCTTCGTCCCAGAGTTGGCATTCTGTGTACTTCAAATCGTAGGGTGTATCGTCCAAAGGCAGCGAAAGTTGACGCTTTGAGCTAACATTGAAGCTCGCAGCAGCATCCGGCACTTTGGGTTCGAAGCGGACATTGGCCATTTTGCGCATCGAAAAAGCTGGGTCGTAGCCCTGAGCGTCCGCTTTCTTCAAGTTGACCAGTTTAGTTTGCGGGCGCAGCGAAGGTACGCAATCCGCCCAAGGTTTCGTTTGGCCATGTCCGCTTTGGGCTGGGAGCTGCCGTTAGACGTCATTTGCATCAACGGCAGCTATGCGCAGATAAGTTTGGCAAACAACGCGTGGCAAGCCCAACAAGGGCGAACTGCTCTGGCGCTTTGCCCAGACGTTCCAGTTGATCCAATCGGGTGCGTGGCGTTCGTATTCGAGCAATGGCAGGCTGCGTGGATCGCGGGCGAATTGGCGTACGCCCGCCGGCGACGTCACCGGGGCGAGCTCTTCTTCCATCAACCTCTGCCCCACCCACCCATCAGGCACGGCGCTGGCGTAGATAATACGCCAGATCATTCTCTGTTGAAAGCAACAGGCTTGGGTCATCAGTGACCACCGTTTCGACGGGGCAAGACGTGGCGCTAAAGGTGAACGCCTTTAGGCGTGGGAACAGCCAGAACATCGACACCGCGTTGTTTGCTGCAATCCGCACAACCGGGCGCGCGGGCGATTTAAGACCATCAAGCGAGGAGCCGAGATAATCGCGGGCCATCGCAACGGGCTCCGCCAAGGATTGGCCTGCTGCGGTTGGGGTCAGGCTACGGGTGCCACGTTCAAACAATGGCGTCCCCAACCAATCTTCCAGTTGGAGCACGCGCTTGCTGACGGCGGCCTGGGACACATAAAGCTCACTCGAGGCGGCGGTGAAGCCCTCTGCGCGGATCACGGCATCAAAGAAGATCAGCGTATCAAGTGGCGGGAGGTTTTTGCGACGAAAATCCATTCCTTCTGGTTATGGCAACGCGCGAATTTTTCAAGTGTTTACAGCTTTTGCCTCAGGCTTCAGTTATCGTGCAACAAGGAGATCACCCAATGGCAAATTTCGATTGGCACGCAGAACGCAGTGACTTGGCGGGCATCGCCCTTTTGGACCGCGCCCCCGAAAGCGAAGGGATCGACCTCTAGGCTGTGCGTCAGTACCGCTTGGCCCGCGTGCGCGAGCAAATGCAGCGCTATGATGTTGATGCCGTCATCTTGTCGGACCCGATCAACATCCGCTACGCTACAGGCGTCGCGCAATATGCAGGTGTTTTGTCAACGCAATGCGCCCTCGCGTTATTTGCTGCTGACGGCGAACAAATCCATCTTGTTTGAATTTACGGGCTGTCTGCATCTTGCGGAGGGCTATGAGACAATTGACGAAGTCCGCCCGTCCAAAACCGCCAGTTTCGTTGCCGCTGGCCCGGAGATTGCGCTTAAGGAGTGCGGTTTGAACATCGTTGACGCCCAGCAACCTGTCGAAATGGCCCGCGCCGTCAAATCCAGCGAAGAGATGAAATGTATCAATGCCTCGCTGCGGGCCACGGAAAACGGGGGTGCCAAACTGCGTGCCGCCATCCGCCCCGGCATGACCGAAAACGAGCTTTGGTCGGTTTTGCATCAATCGGTGATCGCGCAGAACGCCGATTATTGCGAGACGCGTTTATTGAATGCAGGTGATCGCACAAATCCGTGGTTTCAGGAAACCTCCGGCCACGTGATTGGCGAAAATGAACTGATCGCGCTGGATACGGATGTTGTCGGGTGTCACGGTTATTATTCCGACTTTTCGCGCACCTTTCATTCAGGGCCGGGCAAACCGACCGCCGCACAGCGTGAGCTTTACAAAGTCGCCCATGAGCAAGTGCTCGCCAACCTGGACATCCTGCACGCTGGCATGAGCTTTCGCGACTACGCAGATCGTGCGTGGGACATTCCCGAAAAGTTCTACGAGAACCGCTACTATCTGTCCGCCCACGGGTGCGGCATGACCGGCGAGTACCCCTACCTTTATCACAAAGGCGATTTTCCGGATGCGGGCTATGATGGCGAAATCGTCGCTGGCATGACGCTTTGTGTGGAAAGCTACATCGGTGAGGCTGGCGGCAAGGAAGGCGTGAAGCTAGAGCAGCAAGTCTTGGTGACAGACGCTGGCATTGAGCTACTGTCGCGCGTCCCGTTTGAGGACGACCTTCTGAAGTAACGCTTACTATCTTTGACTTGAAATAGCAGACATTCGTTCACGGCGCAGCATCGGTCAATATGGGCTCGTTCCGGACATTCGCTGCAATCCCGACTAACTTCCGCTTTGGGCTGGGAGCTGCCGTTAGACGTGTTCTGCACCAAGGGCAGCTATGCGCAGTTAAAGCGACCTTTGCAAAATCGCGCGAACGGTCCAAAATTACCGCTCGCGTTAGTCCCGCACACTGCGACGCAGCTTCCTCGAAGCAAACATTGATACGTTGTTGCAGCATTATTGAGGTATTAAGGTCTGCTCAGCGAACAAAGCTGCCGTTGGAGAATTTTCAGCGATCAAACACCGAAGCTTTGAAAATCAGTGGATCGTGTCATCAACCTGATAGTATCTGATGCGAGATTTGTCTTCCCAAGGATACGGGTTCTCCATCGCGCCATAGCAGGCGTCCCATTCCTCCTTGGTCGGGCAAGGAACCTCACTATATGTGGCGCACTTTTTACATTGAACTTGCAGTTCGACCGTATCTAAAATCCCTGCAACGACGTCCCATTCGTGATCGCAGGTGGCTGGATCATCGGCCAGCAGTGAGACGCGTTCAACGATGTACTTTGTTGATAACAAGGATTGCGGAATATAGAGACTGAGATACGCAAAGAATTTCTCCATAATCACGGGCTCGCACATTTCAAAGATGGGCATCAAAACAGATTGAAGTCGTAAAATCTAGACGACATTTCTAGTCGTTTTGTCGATGCATTTTGGGCTCTTTGCCGACTTTCTCTGCGTTTGCACACGAGATCAACGCCAAATAGGAAGGCGAGAGGCGGCTGTGCGGACGAAGTTAGCTTTCGCTGCGGCTGCGCCAAGGTCTGCGTCCGTTAATTTGGGCTAATGTTCTCTAAGGTTAGCTTATCGACTTCAAATACACGGCTGGACTACTTACTTTGTTTGTGACGAAGCTAGGGAACCATCGAATTGCCAGATACACCTTCTAAGGACGAACGGCTAAGCAGTTTAGATCAACTCGCTAGGTTTGTCGAAAATCGATCCCTAGTCGACTATGATTTCAAGCGAGCGACTAGATCGCTGGGCCAAGACTTGAAGTTTATATCTGATGCCCTGTGCCGCGACGTTGACGTATGGCGAACGAACCGAGCATTTCATGCGGTTCACGTACCAAGCTTGCTGGCGATTATGTCGATGCTGGACGATATCGATGACATGAAGTCGATCAGCGAAGACGAACGGCATCAGCTTTATAGTTCAATCCATCGTGCCGCACAGCTTGCCTCCATTGCACGGGAGCGGATCAAACAATCGCTGCTTACGGAGGCCAAGGTCGAACTCAGCGTGCTTGCCAATTATGCACCAACCACCCCTCAAGAATTTAAGAAGGCATCGTTGTTCGAGCGAACTCGCGATGGTGTTTTGTCGGCATCCAATTCAACTTTGCAAAGGGCTAGGAACAGCGTTGAAATCGCACCAAATATGATTGGTGCGCTTAAAGATGGAGTTTTGACATCCCTGGATAGGGCACACGCGGTTCCGACGCTCGCTTCCAATTTGCAGCAGACATTGGCTGGAATGGTGTCTGACAATGTAACCAAACCTATTGGGATGCGGCTTCAGGCAAGCGGCAAGGCACTGACTCATGGAGCCGGTGCCGGAGTTGGACTTGGGGTAATGGCCGCAATCTTGTTTCCCCCTTTGGTTCCGGTCAGTGCCGGAGCGGGAATTCTTGTTGCAATGCGGTCTTGGCGAACGGAAATGCAAAGAGCGCGAGCCCTTCATGGGCAAGAGCGTGAGGAACGTATTGCTGAGTTGCAGGCAGAAAGGTCAGCGGCCCTTCTTCAACTGACCAACGGCGCGTCTTCGGTTCAGATGGAAACAGAAGAGCTGAGCCTGACGCTAGATGCCAAGACGGGAGAAGCGGATGCGCTTATTTTGAAAGGTCAGCACGCTGGGCGAACATGGTCTGACCTGTCTCCGCTTGAAAAAGCCGAAACCGTTTCATTGTTTACTCAAGGAGCCGACGCACTTCTGAAAATTCTCGAAATTGGGAGTGAAAGTCTGTAGTTTTTGCTAGAAGCCGACATTAAGTCAAAGCGCAGCATCTGTCATTGTGGGCTCGTTGCCGACTTTCGCCACTATTGCACATCGAAAAAACTGGATCGCAGCCCTGAGCGTCCACTTTCTTCAAATTGCCCAATTTAGTTTGCGGGCGCAGCGAAGGCCCACAATCCGTCTAATGTGTCAAACGGGCATGTCTGCTTTGGGCTGGGAGCTGCCGTTCATCGTAGCGCTCAGTACTGCAGTGCAGCTATCCCGAAGCAGACATTAGCAAGGTATCGCAGCATTTCGTAGGCACGGACGACTGCAATGCAGGACATTGCAGCAGTTTTTGTTATTTCCGTCAGACGCAACATCGCCGATACAGGTACATTATCGTTGGACGAAGGCTCTCCATCCAACGAGTAACTTTTTTCAAACTACGCTTGCAGCAAGGACCAGCCATAAAACAGGGTCACGCCAAGCGTATAGATCGCAAGAATGACCACATTGACCGGATTTCCAGACAATTTTGATGTCTTGACCTCGGAGACATTCAAACCTGCAAGACACAGACCACAAACCGCCAGAATAATCGCAAACGTCGGGCGCTCAAAGTATCCCGCGAACATGACGATGAAGACAAGAATGATGCTGTTGTTGTCAATCGCGAGCCCGGTGTATTTTGCACCGCCCGACAGCCCGAAGGTGCTGAAATAACTCAGGCGGACCCCGCCAAAGACCAACGTCACGAACACAACAGGTAGAAATGCGGCACTGAAATCGGCGTAACTCAGGATGAGAATGGCGGGCGTCACGCCGTAACGGACAATATCGATCAGCAGATCAAGCGTGCCGCCAAATGCCCGATCGTCACCTGTGCGGCCCTTCATCTTACGCGCAATCTATCCATCGGCCCAATCAAATCCGACGGCCCAGATCATGCCGATCATCGCTGCGGGATACCCTTTGAACTGTTTTACAGTATGGGAAACCTAGAAACTCTCCACCATGAAGCCTAGGGGCCAAACTGACCGTCACTCATCGGAAGTTCCACTTTAGCGCCCAGCGCCGAAATTCCCCCAATGGACTGCCTTGACAAAAGCTGTCCTGCACCTGCAGGTATCTCAACCTTTTCAATTGTTTCAGGTGCGCCGCTATGCAGAACTATATCCTTCCAAGCACAGCATTTGTTGTCCGTTCTCGATCCGAGATCCAACTTAAACTAGCTGAATCACTCCACCACATAATTTTTGATGTATTGAGTGCTAAATTCGACCCACCGGTATCAGAACAGAACTTTCACAACCTGATGTCGGGAGAGACGAATTTTCCAAAACCAGCTATCTTTGCCCTTCATGGCGCTTTGCTCAATGCGGTACTTGACGACGATCTATCAGAGGTTCCCGAACTTTTTCGGATCCTGAAAAATAGTGGGTTTTGGAAAAATTGGGAGCCTGACCGTTTCTTGATTAAGCCGCTGTCTGAGAAAGATATGCACCGCGATGATGTTCTTCTTTTGAAGCGCGCATTTGCGGATGACGTCGGACTTACGACAACTTTGATCGCCCCCACGCATTCCGAAGTCGAGCGCGGAACTCATTTTGTGAATGAGGCGATGCAAACGTTGGAGCAGACAGCGCCAGACTGGATGGAAGAGCTGTTATTGCTTGCAAATCAGATCTACTTTGCAGTGGCTGACACTGGATCGAGGCTTCTGTTTGGAGGGGCTGCCGTTTTTGATGCATTTGGTGCTGTTTTGATGAACCCTTTGGGCTGTCGGTCAGCACCAGAAGCTCTGATGACACTTATCCATGAAAGTTCGCATCAGCAGATGTTTCTGTTCCACCTTAAGGACCCGATTTTGCACAATGATGCAGCAGCGGCTTACGCGTCACCGCTGCGCGCCCAACCTCGCCCAATGGAAGGTATTTTCCACGCACTGTGGGTTTCCGCAAGAATGGTAGCTGCAGCTGAGGCTGTGTTGAAATCACCTAACCGGCCAACATGGGCGGAAGATTTGCGAGCGCATCAAACCAGCGCTTATGGCGCTTTTCGGGATTGCGAATATACCGTTGCTAAACACGCGGAATTGTCAGACCTTGGCCAAGCCTTGTTTAAGAGTGCACAGGAAACAATCAATGCAATCTGAGCCGCGCAACATCGGGTCCGTTATCGCGGACTTGGCTAAGATCAATCCTGATGCGCCCTGCGTCGAGCAAGACGGGACATGTTACACGCGCGCAGACTTCGTCGCATCAGCGCAGTCGCTTGCAGTATTTTTCAAAGAACAAGGTGTTGGTGTCGGCGCTTCTGTCGCAATTGTTGCTGTAGATCGGGTAAAGGGGTTTCAGGCCGCGATTGCCCTGTGGTCACTTGAGGCTGCTGTTCTCTTTCTTGATCCAAGGCAACCAATTGAGGAACTAACGGCATCTCAGGAAAAGGCTGGCGTCGTCGCCATATTCACGGATTCCAAAAGCTTCGCCCGACGGGGTGGTTTTGGACTATTGCCCGCAGTTGGTTCCCTGCTCAATTCTGATCCTGAATTGCATTTCCCTGTTGGGTCGTTTGATAGCGACGCCTTGATTTTGTCCTCGTCTGGTACGACAGGAATGCCGCGATTTCGACGTGTATCGCACCGCGTGTTTATGGACGGTCTCTTCGCATCAGGTGAATTGCTGGATGCCCGCATTCCATTTCCCGCCGTAACTGTTGGCAGTCTAGCCTTTGGGGCCGTCTTGTCTCACTGGATCAAGCTTATGATCCACGGAAAATTCAACGTCAGCCTGCCTTTGATTTTCAAGATGAAAGAACTCCATCAGGCTCTAAACAGAACCGACATCCAGTCCGTTGGCCTTCCCCCTGTCATCATCAGGGATTTGCTCAAATTTCATAGTGAAAACATCTCAATCAATGACGGCCCAGCTTATCCGCATCTAAAACACATGACGTCCGTTGGCGGGCCAATTTCATCCGAAAACTTGGTACAGGCCTATCAGGTGCTAACCAACGCAGTCAAAAACGTCTATTCGTTGACCGGTGTCGGTCCTGTGTCCCTTTTGTCGGGCACCGGAATCCTTGAAAAACCCAACTCGGTTGGCAAACCACTTTCAGGTGTGACTGTCCGCATAGAAATGGAAGACAACGAACTATGCCCCATAGGTGAAGTGGGGCGCATCGTTGCAACAGCCAATTGGCAAAACGGTGCGGTGGCAATCGATACAGGTGATCTTGGATCGATGGACGAAGATGGATACCTGTTTGTCCATGGGCGGTCGGCGCAGATTGCCTCACGTAATTCGATCAATGTAAGCTTGTCGGACGTAGAACTGGATGTGAAAAAAATTTCGGGCGTCCGGGATTGCATCGCATTTTCGGTACAGGCAGATGATTCAATGGATGATTTAATCTATTTAGCCGTGGAGTGCGACGCAGATACAATATCTATCAAGGGACAAATCAGGGCCGCTTTGGCGACATATCGTCGGCCAGACAAGATCATGATGCGCGCCCACCTGCCCCGCAATGCTGCAGACAAAATCTCACTGCGTAACCTCAAAGAAATGGTTATCGAAAAGGATACTGACTTTGCCGACTTCTGATCCTATCTCGCAATTAGTCATCGCGGCATTCAAAGAGTGTTTTCCCAAGGAAGCTATAAATCTCGAAAGTGATTTTTTCGACCTCGGCGGCGATTCACTTGCTCTGGTTAGCTTGTGCACTTCTCTTGAAGTTACACTGGGGTTTGAAATAGCTCCTTCAACTCTTTTGTATCATCCGACGGTCGAAGAGCTTTCTGATGCAGTCAAAGCACTTTCCAAGGATTTTGAGGAGCTGAATTCCTCAAACTGAGCCAGGATTTTTCTAATTGTCCCTTCGGCATAGAACTGGCCATGCTTGGCGTTCACCATAGTTCGCTTGTATCTAGAAAAGACCTTTTCTGCGCGCTCTTTGGCGACAACGATATCCTTGCGAAATGGGTCATGTGCCGGATCGGATTCTCCGTAAACCAAAAATGCCGGCAGGTCTGTGACAATTTCGGGCAGTGGACAGTTGATCATGCACAGACCTCCAACACCTATGCCGCCCTCGCGCAGCAAATTGCTCAACCGCATTAGTATTCTACTGCCCTGACAACTTGTGCCCATATCAAAATTTACATGGGGAAAGCGCAGTTTGATTTCTTGATACAGATAGTCCGTCAGGACATTTGAAACCTGCACAGGGTCATCGTTTGGCCGAACAAGTAAATGGGCAGAGCGAGAAAACACCAATGGCTGGTCCGCCCCCAAGGCTGCTGCCATCGGGATCGGCTCTTTGGCCGAATTGAAAATCCACAGTATTGGTGGTCGCGATCCATCCTCATTTAGGATTCTCAGCAGGCCGCGACCATCAAGCGGCCGACCAGTCCAAGATGAGATTAACCGTTGTTGCGCGGCGATAGGATCCAAGCTGGACATTAAATCTCTTTTCTCTTAATAGTTTAACATAATTCTAACACAGTGCATCTAAATTGAAAGATAATCCCATGAAATTGGACACTTCAAAGCTCCTTATGTTGCAGGGTTCAGAAGCTGCACGTACTGCAAAAATTGGCATAGTGGCCGAAGCGCCAACGGATCCGTCAGATCCAAAAGCAGCCGATGGCCGATAGGTTTACGTCATAACCTCTGCTTGCAGGAGCCATAGCTATGGTTTCGGTAAAAGGCTGTAGTGTATCATCGCAGCTCGAATTTCCGGATTTCAAATTGAAAGATAATTCCATGAAGCTGGACACATCAAAACTGCTTATCTTGCAGGGCTCAGAAGCCGCACGTACCGCAAAAATTGGTGCAGTGGCAGAACCGATCGTGCCGCCGAACCCATCTTGAGTGATGGCGCAACAGGATCTGACGGTCTATAGGCTGACGTCTTCATCCATTTTCACATGGACCGAAGCTGGGGTTCCTGCGAGGACTTTCCTACAAAGCTCATCTCGAGGCTAAACTCCCCTAACCCCAAAGAAAGTTAGGCAACGGCACTTGGTATTCCAAGCCCTGTGATGCCGCGGGGTCAGGTATAAAAACCTCCGATCTCCCAACACATCTAGCTAAGGCCCGTTTTGCGGCATTCATGCAGCAAAGATATCGAACATCACATGCTATTTCCGTATAGTAGAAAAACTTGCAGACGGCTTGACCCGAGAATTTCAATCCAATAGGTCGAATTCAGGCTGAGGACGCCTGCCTTCCGCTGACATTTGTCATGGTTAAGTTCTTCGAAGTACCTTCTCATTCTATTTCTTTCCGCATATCGCGCGGATGGTAATGCGGGCTCCATCTCAAACTGCGCGAATTGGCAAGAGAGATATGGGATATGTCTGACACCCCTACAAATACATTCACCGACGGGCCGCTTGGCTCCATCTATTTAAAAACGGCACTGCCTATCATTTTTGTGATGGGCATGAATGGCCTGCTGTCCGTCGCAGACGCGCTGTTTCTGGGCATTTACGTGGGGCCCGATGCGCTTGCGGCCGTAACGTTGATGTTTCCAATCTATATGTTGGTTGTGGCGCTTTCCACGCTTGTTTCCAATGGCATGTCCAGTCTGTTGGCGCGGTACCTTGGTGCTGGCGATGTACACAGCGCACAAAGCGTCTTTGCAGGCGCGCATGGATTGGCCATTGGCTTGGGCGCTGGTTTGATCGTGTTGTTTTTCTTCTTCGGGCACCCAATGACCCTGCTTGCTGCTGGGGGATCTGAAGAATTGGCACAGATGGGTTTGATTTATCTCAGGATCACGGTGTTCTTCTCACCTCTGTTGTTTGTCTTATCTGTCAATTCTGACGCATTGCGCAACGAAGGCCGTGTCGGTTTTATGGCTGCGATGAGCCTGTTGGTGTCGCTGGCAAACATTGCCTTCAACTATCTGCTCATTGCCGTTTATGAAATGGGCGTAGCAGGATCTGCCTATGGTACTGCGGCCGCGCAACTGCTCGCGTTTATAATCATTTTGGCGTTCCGTTTCTTTGGAACGACATCATTGCCGCCATCTAGCCTGCTCCGTAATTCCATGCGTCAATATTGGAGCCCGATGCTCGCCCTAGGCGCCCCCCAAAGCCTCAACTTCATCGGCCTTGCGCTAGGATCAGCGGCTATTCTTACCGCTCTGCAATGGGTCGGCAGCCCGGAATATGCGGATACGGTGTCGGCCTATGGGATCATCACACGTGTCATCACATTTGCCTTCTTGCCGCTATTGGGTCTGTCGTTTGCCATGCAGACGATAACGGGCAACAATTATGGTGCTGAATTTTGGCAACGATCGGATGCTAGCCTGCGGATCGCCCTTTGGATCGCGTTCATCTACTGTGCTTTGGTGCAGATCATCGTGATGAGCCTGCCCAGCCAGATCGCTGGCGCGTTTGTAAAGGACACTGCCGTCATTGCCGAGGTTGCCCGCATCCTGCCGATCATGACATGCACCTTCGGTCTTATGGGGCCATTAATGATAATTGCCGCCTATTTTCAGTCAATCGGCTCTGCTGGGAAGGCCGCTATTTTGGGACTGACAAAAGCCTATGCTTTTGCAATCCCACTTACCTTCCTTATGCCCGCTTTGTTTGGCGAAATTGGTATCTGGTATGCAGGTCCGCTTGCCGAAGTAATGTTGCTCGGTTTAACGGCATTGGTGCTTTGGAACGCCGCGCGTAAAACGCACCTAAAGTGGGGGATTTTCCATATGCAGGAAAATGCGCATTTAGAAATATGACGCTCCAATCCGCATAAGGAGCGACTGATCAGAGCGGAACGTAAAACGTCAAATCGTTGACCACCTTCAGCCCAGCCCAAAAAGCTGGTCTGCACCCACAGGACGTAAGCGCAACCAGCGATAGGCGGACTTAGCTCTTCATCATCAGCTTTTCAGCATATTGTGGAATGTCTGAACGCTTGATGCCAATCTGAGTAAGTTGATAGTCGCTCATATTGGATAGCGTCGACATCATCCGCGCCTCTTGTAACGCTCTGACGCCTGAACCAAATTTGGCAACCGCATTGCCGCCCCAATTGACCAACATTGCGAAAAAGCTCATCTGCGTTTCAGATGACTGAATGCCCGCGTTCATGATTGGCTCGTTGCCTGCACCAGCAGTTTGGGAATTAAAAGCCATTTGCTGTCTCCAGTGCGACTTGTTTGATGCTGCTTGGGTGAATACCCAAATCGTCCAACCCGCGATCGGACAAAGAAGAAAGTTCGCTCAACGTTTCGCGGTACACTTTGTTCCGGCGTTGGATGGCGTGGAATTGATCGCGCTTGCGCTGAATCAGCGTGCGGCCTGCGTCAAGAAGGATTTCGATTGTACTGATTGATTGTGTCGTAGCCATGATATCACCTCTGCTATTGCTGCGATGCAGTATTATTGCTGCGCTGCAGAAGTACGACACCAAGATTGCGCTAACAACTCCCAAAAACAGCATAGCACCCATGTCATTTTGACATAGGAAACCAGTGACGAACATTTCCACATAGGTGATGATTTTTACGGCGATTCACGAACTGGATTGCTTTCACCACGCCCGCCACGCCTGATAGAATGCTGACCAAAGCGATCTAGCACTTGTCATTCTACAGCAATCGATTTGTCAGAAACGAGTAGCTAGATGCGCACTCAAACGGAGACCAGCTTGAGCAGCTCATCGCGGGCGACTTCTGCAGAAGGTTTATTCAGGGTCACGGCGCCCCTGTTCATCGCAACAAAAGTATCACCGAGTTCATAGGCAAAATCAAAGAACTGCTCGACCAAAATGATTGCAATCTTGCCTTCATCGCGAAGGGTCGAAATGACATCCCCGATATGTTGGATAATGTTGGGCTGAATGCCTTCAGTAGGTTCATCCAGCAACAAAACAGATGGCTGGGTAATCAACGCACGCGCAATCGCAAGCTGCTGTTGTTGCCCTCCAGACAAATCACCGCCCCGCCTGCCCGACATATCCCGCAGCACTGGAAACAAATCATAGATGTGATCAGGGATGCTATGGTGCCCCTTCCCCAGACAGGAAAAACCGGTTTCCAGGTTCTCTGTAACAGTCATCATCGGGAAGACTTCGCGCCCTTGTGGAACATAGGCGATGCCAGCCTTGGACGCCTGCACCGCAGACGGACGGTTCATGGCAACACCATCAAGGGTCATCGTGCCACCCGATACCGGATGACGGCCCGCAATGGCGCGCAAAAGGGATGTCTTGCCCACACCATTTGTGCCCATAACGGCAGTGACTTCACCCTTCTTGGCCGCCATATTGATGCCGTGCAAGATTTGGCTTTGCCCATATTTGAGCGTTAGATCAGAAATTTCCAGCATCACTATCGTCCCAGATACACGTCGATGACGTCTTGGTTTTTGGTTACGTGATCTAGGCTGCCTTCAGCCAAAACCGACCCTTCGTGCAGAACCGTGACCTTGCACCCCAGCCTGCGCACAAATTCCATATCGTGTTCGACAACCACAACCGCGCGGGTTTTGGCGGCGCGTACCAACAGATCAGTTGTGTGTTCCCGCTCTGCTGGGGTCATGCCGGCGGCGGGTTCATCGACCAACAACAATCGTGGATCCTGGGCCAGCAGCATCCCGATCTCAAGCCACTGCTTTTGCCCATGGCTCAATGCGCCTGAGGGTTGATCTAGTCCATCCGTCAGACCGATCTCATCGCTGACATTGCGAATGCGCGCCTCTTGATCCAGCGCCTTACGCCGAAGCAAAACATCAAACGGGCTACGCTTGTTTTTCAGCGCCATCGCAATATTTTCACGCACGGTTTGCGCCTCAAATACGGTAGGTTTTTGGAATTTGCGGCCAATACCTGCTTGGGCGATCTGACTTTCGGACATCCCCAACAGAGATTGCGATTTTTCACCAAAAATAACCCGCCCCTCATCCGGTCTGGTTTTTCCAGTTACAATATCCATGAACGTTGTTTTACCCGCTCCATTAGGGCCAATGATGGCGCGCAACTCAGGCTCGGCCACTTGGAACGCCAAATTGTTAATCGCGCGAAACCCATCAAACGTGACGGAGACGCCCGAGACTTCTAAGAGCGTATTCATTTGCTGTCCTCCGAAGATTTACGTGCGAATACGTCAAACATCCCACCGACCCCTTTGGGGAAGTAAAGTGTCACCAGCACAAAAGACCCGCCCAACAACACCAGCCACCAATCCGTCCATTTGACGGTGTAAAATCCGAGGTTGATGTTAGGCGCACTGCCGCCTGTGAACCATGATGACATCAGCGAAACCAGCGCGGCACCAATGACTGCACCGTATAGCCGTCCACGCCCGCCAATCGCCACCCACACGGCAAGGTAAATCGATGCAATTGGCGCGATCTCGGCTGGGTTGATGATGCCCGCTTGCGGATAATACAGCGCGCCAGAAATCCCCGCGACCATCGCCGTGAGCGTGAAGACAAACAGCTTATAATGCTCAACGTTATAGCCCAAAAACCGCACGCGCGCCTCGTTGTCGCGAATGGCGCGGATCACCGAGCCGAACTTCCCCGAGACCACATAGGCGAACAGAACATACCCAAAACCAAGCGCGACGGCAGATGCCCAGAAAAACCACAGCGATACCGTCGCTTGGTTTTGGGCCTCTAGACCAGGGATGTTTTGCAGACCGGACAGGCCATTGTTGCCCCGCAGGCCAGTGTCATTTTGAAAAAAATACAGCGACAGCGCCAATGTCATCGCTTGGGTGAGGATGGACAGATACACACCTGTAACGCGACTGCGAAAAGCCAACCAACCAAACACCAATGCCAACACGCCCGGGATGAGGACAACCGCCAGCAACTGAAGTGTCAGACTGTGCGAAACAACCCAGAGGGCAGGGAAATCTGAGCTGCCCACAACACCAAAAATTTGACTACCAATAGCATCTGTCACCTCTTGTGGGGTTGCCGGTAGCGGGTTTGACGCCAATGAGTTCAGCACAATCCCTTCGGTGCGCGCGTACATCAACCACATGCCAACAGCATAGCCACCAATGCCGAAGAATGCAAAATGCCCAAGGCTGAGGATACCGCAATACCCCCAAACCACATCCATTGCGATGGCTACCAGACACAGGCACAACGTCTTGCCCAGTGTTTTGAGGAAAGACGTTGAGATGAGGCCAGTGCCCGTTGCTTCGCTAAGCAAGGTCACTGCGAGAGTGAACAGCGCTAGGCCCGTGAGGAACCACAATACTGAGGGGTTGCGGGCGATAAACGTGTTTTTCATGGCTTAATCTCCCGCCGCGCGGCCCTTGAGGGCGACAATGCCCTTCGGGCGGAACTGAATGAATAGAATGACAAACAGGATCATGTAGGTTTGGGCGGCCAATGTATTGGACGGGTTAAACCACTCGATCCCTTTCTGCGTGAAACCGATCAACGAGGCACCGGCAAGCGTGCCCCAGACATTGCCAACCCCGCCAACAACAACCGTCATAAAGCTTTGGACAATGTAATCTGCGCCCATCTCAGAAGTGACTTTTGCGTACAACCCAATCGCGACCCCAGCGATCCCCGCGATGCCTGAACCAAGTCCGAAGGTCATCATGTTGATGCGGTCAGGGTTGATCCCCATTGAGGCTGCCATGCCGGGATTTTGCGTCACTGCGCGCACCTCAAGGCCGAGGCGTGTGCGTTTGAGGATGAACAGGATCAAGCCCAAAAACAGCAGTGCCAAAACAAAGATCGCAATACGGATATAACTAATCTGAACCACGTCATTCAGCACCCATGCCCCTGCCAGCCAATCGGGTGATGTGAGCGGGCGCGCCTGCGTGCCAAAGATGTTTTTGGCTAGCTGTTGCAATACAATGGCGATGCCGAAAGTGGCCAGCAGTGTTTCCAGCGGGCGATGGTAAAGGTGGCGAATGACCAAACGTTCCATCGCAACACCTGCCGCGAAGGTCACAACAAAAGCCAAAGGCAATGCGACGATGATGGACAGCGTGTAATCAGGGATGATCTGCTGAACCACGTAGCCGGTGTAAGCGCCCATCATAATGAATTCGCCGTGCGCCATATTGATAACGCCCATCACCCCAAACGTTATCGCAAGACCAACAGCCGCCAGAAAATATATAGACGCCAAAGATAGCGCATCCAACCCCAGATCAAGCGCCTGCCCCACGCCCAACTGCGTAGAGATCGCAGCCTCTGCCGCTTCACCAGCAGCTGTAATGTCGGCATCGCGTTCAGTGTAGGCAAGGTAGTAAGTATGTGCTGCGATAGCCGCGGCGCGATCCTCAGCAGGAATAAATGGCGCTGCCTCACCTTGCTCAACAAGGGTATTGTAGGCTGCAACCCGTGCAGCATCGGAATCTAGCGTTTCAACGGGCACGCCTGCTACCTGTCCTGCCTCAATTCGCTCAATCAGAGCTGTGCGAATGTCATCGGCTGTCACTGTGCCAGATGCCAAGTCTTTGGCGACCAACAATTGATAGGCTGCATCCGCGTCGATATCTGTGCCGACCTCAAGAATGCGTGCAACATTGGTTCCTTCTGGGATTTCAGCGGCGACAAACTGGCGGGTCTTCAGGATTTGGCTCACAACGCCGCGCACCTCAACACTGAGATCACCAGATAAATCATTGATCGCGTTAATCCGTTCCTCGGAGCCTTCTCCGAATTGCGCAGTCAGCTTGCGTTCCAGTTGGATCTTACGCGCAAGGATTTCTGCGTCAGGTTCTGCATCAATGCTGGCGCGCAGCGGAGCGAGTTGATCAGCGGAAGGATCACGGCTGATCGCGACCAAGGCCGCCATTCGCCGTGTCGCATCCGGATCAGATAACAAAAACTGGACCAATGCCGAGCCGATCACCCTTCGCACACCTGCGTTTGGCCTAAGCTGCTTGTAGCCCGCATCATCAGCAAGGATGGTCTGCGCGGCGCTGTCCAGATCCGTAAGGATCAGGCCGCCACTCTTTTTCACTGCGCTAAAGAACAGGCCATCTGCCTCGCGCATCCAAATCTCGCGGTCACGCCAGTCTTCTAGGAATGTTGGGATACCATCAACAGCGGCATCAGCCAACGCCTCGATCACGCTATCAACGGTGCGCCGCGATGGGCTGGAAACCGCATCAGCATTCTCTTGTAAAAGAGCCTGTAATGATTGGGCATTCACTGTGGAAACAGCACAACAAAGGGCGAAGCAGGCAAGCAGAATGCGCAACATCAGGGTAATTCTTTCTTGGGGTAATTATAGGTGCGGGCAAGGGTTCCCCCCTGCCCGCATCAAAACGCTATCGATTAGTAGTTAGATGTCAGCTGAACACAGGTTTTGGTTTCGGTGTTGTACATACCGCAGCCCAAAGTTTCCCAATCAGACATCAGAATAGACGATTCCGGTAAGAAGTCTGTCCATGCATCACCCGGTACTTCGGATGTTTGGCTGATGATGTCGAACTGACCATCGGCTGTGATTTCCCCAATCAAGACAGGCTTGGACAAGTGGTGGTTTGGCAACATGACTGCTGTACCACCTGTTAGGTTCGGAAACTCTTGCCCGTACATGGCTGTGCGCACTGCATCTACATCAACAGATCCGGCAGCTTCGGCCGCATTCACCCACATGTTGAAACCGATGTAGTGGGCTTCCATTGGGTCGTTGGTCACGCGGTTCTCATCACCAGTGTAAGCTTGCCAATCAGCGATGAATTTTGTGTTGGCCTCGGTATCTGCCGACATAAAGTAGTTCCACGCTGCAAGGTGACCGACCAATTCGGAGGTATCAAAGCCTGACAGCTCTTCTTCGCCCACCGAGAATGCAACAACAGGGATGTCATCCGCGCTCACGCCTGCTGCGGCTAATTCTTTGTAAAAGCCAACATTGGCATCGCCGTTGATCGTAGAAATCACACCAACCTGATTGCCGTCTGCACCCAGACCGACAACATCACTCACGATTGTCGCCCAGTCAGAGTGACCAAATGGCGTGTAGTTCACAAAGATATTCTCTGGCGCGATGCCTTTTTCGATCAAGTAGCTTTCAAGAATGTTGTTTGTCGTGCGCGGATAAACGTAATCCGTACCCAAAAGTGCAAACTGCTCTACGCCCAATTCTTCGAGGAAGTAATCAACCGCAGGAATGGCTTGCTGGTTTGGTGCTGCACCTGTGTAGAATACGTTCTTGGAGGATTCTTCGCCTTCGTATTGAACAGGGTAGAACAGCAAACCGTTCAGTTCCTCGATCACAGGCAGCACAGATTTGCGCGATACAGATGTCCAGTTGCCAAAGATCACATCGACCTCATGTACTGTCAGCAATTCACGGGCTTTTTCAGCAAACAACGGCCAGTCGGATGCCGGATCAACAACAACGGCTTCTAGTTTACAGCCAAGCACGCCGCCCGCATCATTTTGGTTCGCGACCAGCATTTGCATCGTGTCGGCAAGCGTTGTTTCAGAAATCGCCATGGTACCGGACAGCGAATGCAACACACCGACCTTGATGGTGCAGTCCTCTGCGGCAGCGGCAGACGCGCCAACCATCAAGGCGATAGCGGACAAAGAAGAGAGCAGTTTTTTCGAAGTATCCAAGTGTTTAGTCCCCATAATTTCGAGACTGCGGTCATATTCAGCATCACGCCTGTTAAATCGGCAATACCTCTGATATTTTAGACACGCAGCTTTCAGTTGCAGCCATGCGAGGGTGGTTTTCGTCCAAGATTGCGCCCTCGCGTGGCACTTGTTGCCAAAATAATTGGCGTCCTGAACGTGTGCGGGCCATGATTATTTTTCAACAGTAGCGGCGTAACTGGATGAGGATCAGGCATCCGTGCCCGTTTTTTAATCACGCATATTCATTTTACGTTAATTATTGGGCATAAAAATTGCGCGAAATGATAACATTCAACAGATGTGTTACCTGATCAGCTTCTCCAAGCTGTCGACCACAGTGGCCCGCCAATCGATCGCGGGCATCGACCGCAGCGCGCTATGACGCTTGAGGCTGACAAAACCATGCATCATGGCCCAAATCTCTAACGCTTTTTTTTGCTTTTCCTCATAGGTCACATCCGGCGGCAGTATCAGTGCAGTAAATGAGATCAACTGCTCAAACGCGGCAACACTGGCTGCGCGCGCCGCATCAGAGGGCACATAATCCGCACCCGCGTCTCCAAAAATCAGTTGGTAATGCGCGCGATAATTGTCGGCTATATCCAAATACCGATGACACGCCGCCATGACAGACCCATGTGGATCATTTGGATCGTCAACTTCCATCGCGGTGCTCACCAGTTCAAAGCCTTCGATATACAGCGCCTCAAGCAGACCATCTTTGCCTTGAAAGTGGCTATAAATCCCTATCGTGGACACCCCAGCCCGAGCGGCGATGGCCCTAACGCTAAGGGCAGCCACCCCGCCCTCTAGGAATAAGGCAGACGCTGCATCAAGGATTTTGACCTTATTGGCGACAGGGTGTTTGGGCGCGGCCATTTCAGAACTTTCTTGACTGAATGTGTCGCCTGTATCTATACAAATATAACACTGTTATGGACAGTGCGAAATTCAATGTGAGGCCTGATATGACCCATCAAGAAATTGAAGCAGATTATGTGATCGTTGGCAGCGGTGCCGTCGGCATGGCATTTGCCGATGTTATCCTCAGCGAAACGGACGCTACCGTTGCAATCATTGACCGCCATCATAAACCCGGCGGTCATTGGAATGTCGCGTACCCCTTTGTCACCCTGCATCAACCGTCAGCCTATTACGGTGTCCCCTCACGTGAGTTAAGTAGCGGATTGAAAGACGAGGTTGGCCTCAACAAGGGCCTGTATGACGTGGCAAGTGGAGCAGAAATCCAAGCGTATTATGACAATGTCATGCGTCAAACATTCCTGCCCTCTGGTCGGGTACAGTATTTTCCCCTGTGTGATTACACAGGCGATGGCGTTTTTTCCCATACGGTTTCAAACAAAACCTACTGTGTCACAGCTCGCAAAAAGACTGTTGATTGCACCTATCTAAATACCAATGTGCCTTCGACCCACACGCCGAATTTCTCAATCTCTAAAGGGGTTCGCTTTTGCCCTCTTAACGATTTGCCATTCCTTCAGGACGCCCCAGACGGATACGTCATTATTGGTGGGGGTAAAACGGGCATTGATGCTTGCCTGTGGTTGCTTCAGCACGACGTTGATCCAGATAAGATCCAATGGATCGTTTCGCGCGATGCGTGGCTATTGAACCGTAAGAACGCCCAGCCAACTATGGAATTTTTCAACAACTCCCTTGGCGCGCAGGCAAACCAGTTTGAAGCCATCGCAAGGGCTGACTCAATTACCGACATGTTTGATCGTCTAGAGGACTGCGGTTACTTCCTGCGCCTAGACCCTACAATCAGGCCCTCAATGTTCCATGGCGCAACGATCACTGAACTAGAACTGGAACACCTGCGCAGGATCAAAAACATCGTGCGCTTGGGCCGCGTCCAGAGCATTGGAGTAGATAAAATCACACTTAAGGATGGTGAACTGGTAACTGGCAGCAATATCCTACACGTCGATTGTTCAGCTTCCGCAATAACCAACCTCACAATGAAACCCATCTTTGAGGGGGACCTTATCACACCGCAAACGGTTCGTTCCTATCAACCCGTATTCAGCGCTGCCTTTGTTGCGCATATTGAGGCGACCCATAGCGATCAGGACACCAAAAATGAGTTGTGTACAGTTGTCCCCCTGCCTAATCACGATACAGATTACATCAAGTTCACAGCCGCCTTCATGAAAAACCAGTATCTGTGGTCCAGAGACCCCGATCTGCGCAACTGGCTTTTGAACAACCGCTTGGACGGATTCAGCCGCGTTGTGGCCGATATGGATAGGGAAGACGCCGAAAAAGTGGCGATCATGAAAAAGCTGAAAGACAACTCATTTCCCGCTATGGGGAAACTCATGCAGTTCATGAAAGAGATTGCTTAGGCGAACGCCACTGACAACTGCGCGGCCAATCAAAAATCAATAGGCGTTGAACTCCAACAACATCTGCGTGCGCTGGGTGGTCAACTCGCTCATGCAGGTCGAATAGATCAACGGCTGCAGGCTCCCCCCCTCATACGGGCTGGCATGTACGTCACAAGCGGCATCGCGGTAATTTAGCCATGCGCGTTGTGCGCTCAGCAGTGCCGCGCCTTTTCCTATCGCATCGGCAAATGACTTAGCTGGTTTCCATGCCCCATTCAGTGCTGCATCCGCGGCTGCAAAATCCTTGGCCGCACAGGCATTCATCAGGCTTTGCACTTGGGGTTCGATACACTCAGCAGCCGTTTGCGCCTGTGCGCCATTCATTCCTACCACTACAACAACGCAAACCATTGCGGATTGTTGTAACCGGCGGATCGCCGAATTCGCCTGTGTCATGTTTACTTCCCTTTCACTGCCCTTATCGGTCTTGCGTAATTTCCACTTTTGGCCGCGTTCCGCCCAAGCCAGAAAACGCCATTTGGCGACAAGAAAACACAATCACCTGTTGATCAGTCGCGACACGGTGCAACGCAGTGAACATCGCTGCAATCCGACTGTCATCAGAGTAAACCAGCGCATCATCCAAAATGACGGGCATTGGTTTGCCTTGGCGCGCAAACAGCCGGGCAAATGCAAGGCGGGTCAAGATTGCGATCTGTTCTTGCGTGCCACCGCTCAGCATCTCCATCGTTTCATCTGCCCCTGCCCGCGCCATCCCTTGAGGCAACAATGAGCTAGGATCAAAGCTGAGGGCGGCATCCGCGTGGAGTAAGTTTAACAGCGGCGCTAGTTCTTGTTGGACAGGACCAAAATAGGCCTCTTGGGCTGCGCCACGTTTTGCCCGCAACGCCTCGACCAACAGCGTAAGCCCTGCCGCTTCATGGGCAAATCGCGCGGCGCGATCTTGGGCGCGTTTCATATGGCCCATCGCTTCGTCGCGTTTTTCTTCTACGCCGTCTTCTGCGCGGGCGCGGATTGTTGCGCTCAGATCTGCACTGCGGGTTTGCAATTGCGCGCGTTCTTCGCGGGCGTTTTCGGCGGCAGATTTTGTGCGGTTCAGGTTCGCATTGGCCATATCCAAGTCAGGTGCATCGGTCCTCAATGCATTGGCCGCACCCTCGGCATCTTTTGCCGTCACCTGCGCCGCTAAATGGTCGCGGGCAGCCTGTGCTTTTCGTTCTTCAAAAGTGTTTGGGTCAGCGTAAAGCGCTGAAGCGGCGTCAAAAGCGGCCCTCATCCCATCCCGTGCTACCTGCGCCCGCGCGCTGTTTGTCCGCGTTGTTTCACGCTTGTTACGGCACACCTCATAGGCGTTACCGGCGTCTTGTTCGGCGCGGTGAGCCGCATCAATGCGCGCAGATAGTTCAATAGGGTTAATCTGAGGAACCGTTTGGTCTGCAGTTTGGTTCAAGGCTTCAAGCTCGGCCTTTGCCTGAGCGGCATCCGCTTGCACACGTTCAACACCGTGTGGTGCCAACGTTTCCAAAACACTCCCCAACAGTGCCACTTCATCCTGTTTATCTTTGCGGTTAGCAGCGGCCAGACGGGCTACATCCGTATTAGGCATCCCAACAGCATTTAACGCTGCCTCAAGCTCGGCTTGGGCCGTTGAAACCGCCCCCATGTCAACGGTTGCGGCCCCCGGATCAAGGATCATCTGGCCAATTCCGGGCAACGCGATCACCTTACGGTCCGCAATCTGATGCGCTCCGGCCTCCAGCGTCAAACCATCTGCCTGCACTCTGGCGTCGCCTTCATAGGTCAGGTGCATTTGCACACCACCCGTTGCCGCATCAGATTGCGCCCGCGTCAGCCCAGCTTGTCTTGCTTCGATTTGCGCAAGAGCTTGCGCCGTCACGGGTAATGCGGCAAGGGCTGCAGTCACCCCTTCCAAGGAGGCGCGTTTTTCTGTGACTTGATCCAGTAGGGCCGTCAGGCGTTCGCATTTCTCTGCCGCACTTTTGCGCAAGGCGTCTTGCTGGGCCGCATCCTTGGCCCTTATCGCCTCAGCCAGCTGAGCAGAGGCTTGCTTAAGCGTTTCTTGCGCTGCTTGTGTTGCACCCTCCTCCGCTTCCAATTCGGCCGTCAATTTGACATGAGCGGCAGACGCTAACTCAAGCTGGGCGCGGGCAATCTGAAATTGATCTGCTGACGCGATCAGCGCATCCAGTTTTGCCTGCGCGCCCTCTAGCTCTAGCTTTCTCAGGTCTGCCTGCCCTTGGGCCTGCGCTAATCTATCAGCATGTGCCAAGGCCGCGTTAAGCGTGTTTTGTGCGTTCTCAAATGCAAGGTTCAGGGCCGCTTGGACACCCGGCGCATCCAACGCTTTAAGACGTTCAGACACATCCCGCCGCTGTCCCAAAGCATTGGATAACTCACGGCACCGCGCATCGAGTTCGGCATGGCGCGCGGCGTGAGTGCTTGCCTCAACCTCGGCTTCTTTCCAAGGGCCGTTCGCCTTGGGTTGTCCGGTTGCTGTTGCCAACCGACCTAGCGCTTGCGTGGCCGCCTCAATAACGCGGTCCATGCGGCGACCACCGGTTACCATGTCGATCTCGCCCGCTACTGATGACAGCAAATTACGCCGCGCATCCAGCAGACGAGTTTTTTCGGTCTTATCCGCACCTGTGCTGCCCGCGGGTTCCAACGCTGTGATCCCTTGGCGCACCCATAATAGCCCTGCCGGGCCTTCCAGCCCACTGCCCATTAGTCCCGCGATCCAGCTCTCAGCCTCATCATCCAACGCGACCAGCGCGCCTGAACTGTCGTGAACCGAGGCTCGTTTTTGTGCAAGAAAGGATTTCTCAAGCGTGAAGCGCCCTGTTGGTAG
The DNA here is from genome assembly GCA_033851935.1 of Sulfitobacter sp. GTDB lineage: Bacteria > Pseudomonadota > Alphaproteobacteria > Rhodobacterales > Rhodobacteraceae > Sulfitobacter. The sequence continues at coordinate 348,966 of JAWSVL010000015.1, read as the reverse complement.
TTCAATCTCAGCACTGACACGCACAGGGCCACCAGAACGCGGCTGCAGTGACTTCACATCGCGTGTCGCCGCGCCATATTTCAAAAAAAACAGCGCGTGCAGCGCATCAAAGAAAGTGGATTTGCCAAATTCATTGGCCTCAGACACAACAGTGACGCCATCGCCTATGCCGCTGATTTTTGCCGTTTGGCCTGCAAATTTGCGAACATTGCTCAGGGTAAGGCTGCGCAATTTCATGACGGTTGCTCGGCCACAAATGAGAACAACTGGGAAAGTGCGGTCGACGCAATGCGGCGATCACCCGCAGATAGGTCTTCATCCTGTGCCCGCTCAGCCAAGCTTTCGGCGGCTTGGCGCAATGCCCCGCCAGATGGGTCTATCGCCTCAAGGTCTGCTATCTCATGCGCCAGTTTCACATTGTCCAAATCTTGCGTGAGGTTCAGGAAGTCTGGCCCGACGCGTGCCAGCGACGCTTTGAAATCTTGGATCTGCTGCACCCCGACACGCCCGCTGAGGGTAACATGAAAAAGCGTATCACGCCGCGTTGCCAACGTGGGCAATGCCGCCTCTATCAGGGCTGTTGGGTCATCCTCGGGTGTCAATTCAAGTGCCGCGCGCTGCCACTGGATTTCACCCGTCTTGACGGGTGTCACCTCTGGGCTTTCGCCAACCCCTGACAGGGCCACCGCCAATGCCAATCCGCATTGCACATGTTTGAAACTATCCGGTTCGGGCGTTCCAGAATACCAAGTGTTTGGCGACACGCGTATCTGACCATGCCAATCGCCCAGACCTAGATAATCAAGCCCTGCTTGGGTCGCGCGGTCTGGCGCTATGGTGCCACTGGGCCCCTCAGCCACAACAGTTCCATGGCTGTCAAAATCGTGGATACCGCCATGGCCCAATCCGATGCGCATGGCACCCTCTGGCGTTGGCTGGGCCATATCTATGGTCAAATCACGCCCCGGATTGCGTGCTGTGCAAGGAGCCGGCAGCAGATAGGCACTCTCAAGCGCGATTGGCTCCGGCGTAAGCGCAAGCATGACATTATCGGGCTTGTCGCGGCTGATCGTCTGCCACAGCTCACTTGCCGCGAGGCTGTCGTGATTGCCCGGCATCAGGATCCAAATGATATCATCCGCCTGCGCCATTTCATTGAGCGCTTGGCGTGTGATTGTGGGCGCCGGCGTTTCCTGATCGAACGTATCACCAGCCAACAAGACGTGTTTGGCCCCGCTGGTACGCGCAGCATCCGCAAGCCGCGACAATGCGCCATGGCGTGCTTGACGCAACCGTCCGCGAACGTCCTCATTATGACGGCCAAACGGTTTTCCTAGATGCAAATCCGAAGAATGGATGAAACGAAACATTGGTGGCCTTCTTTGATACCCCCCGAAAGGTCAGTCTGGCCACCGTCGCGCGCTAGCGTCAAGCAGCTATTGCCCGTTATTGCTACTTGCGATCTGTCATCTCGATCCGGAGTGCTTTGGATTCTAGGGAACATGCTCCTAGCGTAATATTAGCCCAAACGTCAAACTCATCAGTCCAAAACGCAGATTGCCCCAAATCACCTTCCATATCGGCTTTGCGGTACAATATGGACTAATGCAGATGCAGCTTTGGGTGAATCAGCATTTTCTTGTACTTGCAACAGAGCACTTACTGCGGTGCGACCAATGTCGTCAAAGTACCCGCTGAACGATATCAATCTTAGTAAAGCACAATTAGCACTATAAATTGAATCAGATTCAAAGGTTTTCGATTAAGGTAATCCCAACGCCTTTTTCTTATCTGCCGCCCATTTCATAATCGTTAGATCAAACGTCAGCGCCATAAGCGCCACACAGATACCCAGCACGAAGTTCTTGCCAAGATCGGTCCCTGCAAGCGTCCGTTGCAGTTCCTGTCCCAGATCCTGTGTTCCGATAAACGCTGCTATGATGACCATAAAGAACGCAAACATAATTGCTTGATTGAACCCAATTGCCATTGTTGGCAGGGCCAATGGCAATTGCACATTCCAAAGTTTTTGCATGCGCGTAGCACCGGACATATCAGCCGCTTCGGTCATCTCCGGTGGAACGGTTCGCAACCCTTCAATGGTATAACGGATAAGCGGAACTGTCGCAAAGATTACAATAGAGAAGATAACTGCGATATCCGTGATACCAAACAGCATGATGGCCGGTAGCAAATAGACAAAGCTCGGAAATGTCTGGAATGTATCGCACATGAGTAGCATCCAACGCGACCATTTCTCAGACCGTGCAGCAAGGATAGCGACGGGTAGACCGATAAGCGCTGCCAAGGTCACAGCAGAAATCACCGAATAAAGCGTAATAATCGCTCTGTCCCACCACCCAGAAAGAGCTACCAGAGAGAAAAAAGTGATTGCATAAATCGCTTGTTTGCGCCCCGCCAGTGCAAAGGCAAATGACGCGACCAGCATGATCATGGCAGGCGTCGGTATCGACAACATGAAATTGCGGAACGGGATTAGGATTTGAACGTTCAAGAACGCCCGCAAGAACCCCGTTGTTGATTTAACCCAACTGATGTCAAGGAACGCGCGGATCACTGTATCGAGCCATTTACCTATGCTGAAATCCTGCCCCCGCCCGACTTCGGCCAAGAAAGGGAAAAAGCGGGCAAGAACGATGCAAAGCCCGACCAGAATCACACCAACGATAAGTGTCCGATGACGGTCCCAGACCGAGGCACCACGTTCAAAATGTTCAGGCTGTTTCACGACCCAGGCTTTAGACAGGCTGTCTAAGGTCACGGCGAGCAATACAATTGTGACACCAACCTCGAACGAGCGACCCAATTTGAAAGATCCAAGCATCTGCAGCAGTTTAGCACCGAGGCCCGGCATACCGATGAACGCTGTCAAAACGACCATCGCGAGGGACAGCATGATAACTTGGTTCACCCCCACCAAGATTTCCGTGCGTGCGGCTGGAATGTAGACATAGCGTAACATCTGAAAACGCGAACAACCGCTCATCTTTCCGGCTTCTACGACTTCTGATGATACCTTTTGTAGGCCCAGTGTCGTCATCAGGATCATCGGTGGGATCGCGTAAATGGTAGTAGCCACCGCGCCCGCCGTTGGACCGACTTTGAAAAAGATGACCGCAGGCAAAAGGTAGGTGAAAAATGGCAACGTTTGCAGCACTGACAGGATCGGTTTGATAGCGGCATCAACGCGGGCATATTTCCAAGCCGCGATGCCCAACGATAGACCGATAACAAAGGCCAAGGGGACGGAAACGAACAGCACGGAAATAGTCTCCATTGCAATCTTCCACTGCCCCATTAAGGCCGTCCACGTCAGGGTCACACCGCCCAATAACGCCAGTTTCCAACCGCCCAAATAGTAACCAACTACCGCAACACCTACTGCAAGTGCCGTCCAAGGGATGGGGCCAAGGTTTGGCCAGCGGCGTTTGCCATAAAAAATGTTGCCGGACGCATCCAAAAGCGTCTCCAGCCCTCCGGTCAGGAAGCGCGTAAACTTCAAAAGTCCCAGATCGTCTTTTACAAAGTTAAAGATCGTGTCGAGCCAACCTGCAAAGTTCGGGATCATGGCCTCAGGTAATCGGTGCAGCCATTCGGGTAATAAACCTACATACTGCAACAACGTCAGGATAACTGCAGCCGCCAGAAACGCCCAAGTCAATTGCTGCGTTGTTACTTTAGCCGAAGTGTTGGGCAATTGGGTCACCACGTCCGCCATTAGTCGTTCCCCAACAATACGGTCAGGGCTTCTTGACGGTCCAAACCTCCAATGATGCCACCGTCACGCTGAACGGGGATGATCTTACGTTTGTCGTGGACAAGCAAACTCGCGAGGTCTTTGATCGTCGCCATGGCATCCACCGGATCGCCTATTCCGGCACCCTTAGCATTTGCTAAGACGCCGGCATGCACAACACGGGCCTTGTCAATGTCTTCGGTGAATTTCCTGACGTATTCCGTCGCGGGATTCAGTACGATCTGGTCGGGGGTATCGCATTGTTCGACTGCACCGTCCTTCATGATGGCGATACGGTCTGCCAGGCGCAGGGCCTCATCAAAGTCATGAGTGATGAATACGATCGATTTGTTCAGCAACTGCTGGAGCCGCAGGAATTCGTCCTGCATTTCGCGGCGGATCAGCGGGTCAAGCGCCGAAAATGGCTCATCCAAAAACCAAATATCCGGCTCAATGGCCAAGCTGCGGGCGATTCCGACGCGCTGTTGCTGACCGCCTGACAATTCGCGCGGAAAGTAATCTTCTCGCCCTTCCAGACCGACCAGCTTTACAACTTCTAGCGCGCGTTCGCGGCGGGTGTGCTTGTCTTGGCCGCGCATTTCCAGCGGGAAGGCAACATTTTCCAGTACAGTGCGATGTGGCAGCAACCCAAACGATTGAAATACCATACCCATTTTGGACCGCCGCAGTTCGATCAAATCTTTTTCGGACAGAGACATGATGTCTTGCCCTTCGACAAAAATCGATCCAGCGGTAATATCATGCAGGCGCGAAAAACACCTTACCAACGTTGATTTCCCTGAACCCGACAGGCCCATAATTACCAACATTTCCCCTTTATGAACGTCGATTGAGACATCTTTCACGCCAGCGATATAACCTGCCTTGCGAATGTCGTCGAAACTCATGTCGGGAGTCATTTTCTTATGGAAAGCAGCTGGGTCGTTTCCAAAGATTTTCCAAGCGTTCTTGCAGGAAATGACGGGTGAATTAACTGACATGGGCGTCCTTTGCGATAAATGTCCCCGCCCGGTATTACGCCGGATGAGGATATGTCATACAATTTTTAAAACGAGGGCTTATTTAACCCAACCACCCCAAACGTCCGGGTTCGCTGCAAGCCATGCTTCTGCAGCTTCTTCTGGCTCCATCTCATCGATGTCGACAAATTTGGCCATTTCAGCGATCTGTGGGTTGGTAAAGCTGATCTTCTCAAGCACTGAGTAGGCGTTTGGCCACTTCTCCTCCATGCCATCCCATGCAGCAATTTTCAGATATCCGGTCGCTGGGTTACCGCAATCAAACAGTGCGTTGGGGTTTGGACCCACAGCTGGATCTGTATCACAACCATCTTCCCACGCTGGGAATTCCACGAATTCACCTGGCCAAACGGCTTCCGCAAAGTTCGGTGTCCAGTTGAACACGACGATAGGTGTCTTGTCTGCTTCTGCAGAGCCAATAGCTGCCCACAATGCAGCGGCAGACCCAGCATTCACAACCGTGAAATCCATATCAAGAGCCGCAACGCGTTCCTGACCATGCTTCAGCCAGTCCACAGGGCCGTCAAGGTACAGCCCCTTATCGCCAGTTTCCGCTGTTGCGAACAATGCCGCACAGTCATTCAGTGCTTTCCAATCGGGCAAGCCTGGACATGCATCTTTTGTCCACATTGGATACCACCAGTCTTCACGTGTCACAGCATCGTGGTCTGTAACGTCAACAATACCACCCTTTTCCATTGCTGCGCGGAAGGATGCGCCGAATGCCCCTTCCCACACTTCAAGCTCAAACGTCACATCACCTAAACGGACCGACTCATAGACGGCTTGGCTGTCTGTTGTGACGTATTCAATTGCGTTGCCTTGACCTTCAAGGATCTGGCCAACGACGTTGGACATCACAATCTGGCTGGACCAGTTATGTATCGGAATAACGATTGGATCGTCGCTATCGCCGTGACCGTCTGCGAACGCTGCCAACGGTGCAAATGCAAGGACGCCCGCAGTCAAAGCTGTTGTCATCTTCTTCATATTTTCTCTCCTATTGTGCTGCGCCCTTTTTTGGGCGCTTAACGGGCCATAAAGCGAAAAGACCCAGATAAGCCGCGCGATTCTATTGGTGCGCTTGCATACATCCGCATTCACTCTCGCATTATTTTCCTCTCAATCAAGTTTTTTTCTTCTAGGGGATAATGTGAAGCTGGAAACCGGCCGCCTTAGCGTAGTTCTTGGGCGGATGATTGAATGGCCGGATTGTCCATCTGCCAACAACGACGGTAAGCGGTGCAATGTCCTTCGAAGACGCACGTATCAGTAGACTGAGCGAGGTCGTCTGGCCCAAATCCGCTTAAGAGTTTCTTTTTGGAGAATTGGTTCGGACACTATTCAAAAGTTGGGAAATTGTAGAATTTGATAACTTTCGCTGCCGAATGATGGAGAATGTAACGCTAACACCTTCGTCTTCATCGGCTGTTGCGGATTTTCGTTAACGGTTCCATCAAGATCGGCTCTGCGGACTTAGTTACCGTTCACAAATATCAATAGTAACGTCTGAAAACCATACCATGCGGCAATTGTTAAACATGAAACGAGCATCACGAGAGAGACAACAAATGAGGCAACACGCACGGCCTTTGATCTTTGGAAATTGGCCCACGCGCCTATGCCGTATGCCTCAGCAATATCTTTTTGTAACTTGAAATACCCATCCTTTTTGGGATCAACTAGCTTCATCTGGAAATACGCCACCCCAACAACCGCGGCGAAGAACAATGCTCCAACTAAGGCGAGGCACATGATCAGGGCTGACGGCAACTGGCGAAACCTTCCATCGCAAACTGAATACTACTCTAGGTTAGCACTGAAAAGTTGACCATGTCTATTTGGGCTTGAAGGAGGCTATCGCAACGCTACCCGCAAACGGTAGCATTGCAAAATTCCAATACTCCCGGCTCGACTGATAATCGTGAAGATAAAAGCCGCGAGACCTTCGACACCGAAATAAACACGCGCCACCTGTCCGGCAGCGCGTGAGGTGAATTAGCTCGCGAGAGAGGGCAACCACAGCACGATGCCCGGGAAAGCCACCAGCAAAGCGATTGTCACAGCGTCCGCGATAAAGAACGGTGTGACGCCCTTAAACACATCCTGGACAGTGAGGTCATCTCGCACGCCAGCCACAACAAAGCAGTTAAGGCCAATAGGCGGAGTGATCAGGCAAAACTCGGCCATTTTCACAACCAAAATACCGAACCAGATTGCGCACATCGGACCTGACATGCCAAAGGCGCTATCGGCTGCGGCAACCGTCTCACCGCCGTTGAGCGCCATGACAGCAGGGTACACAACGGGTAGTGTCAACAGCAGCATGCCGATCGCATCCATGAACATGCCCAGCACCGCGTAGGCCAGCAAAATGCAGATCAGGATGGTGATTGGTGCCATCTCCAACGTTGTTATCCATGACGAAAACGCATCCGGCAATTCGGCAAATCCGAGGAACCGTACATAGATCAGCACGCCCCAGATGATGGTAAAGATCATCACCGTCAATTTCGCCGTTTCCAACAGCGCCTCTTTCAGCTTGGCCCACCGCATCCCACGGTAGAGCGCCATTAGAAAGATGATGAACGCACCGACAGCGCCGCCTTCTGTTGGAGTGCCCCACGCATCCCCAAAGGGATTGTAGACAAAGAAGATGATGATCACGACCACGGCTACAATCGGCAGCGCAGGTGGCAGGCTTTCAAACCGTTCTCTCCACGTAAAGCCCGTGACAGGCGGACCTACGTTTTTCCAGATCATGGCGATCCCGATGATCAGCCCTGCATAGACCACAGCAGAAAACATGCCCGGTACAAACCCAGCAAGCAGGAGCATTCCCACGTCTTGCTCAACGATAATCGCGTAGATCACAAGGATCGCAGAGGGCGGAATAAGCGATGCCAGCGTACCACCAGCGGCGACAACCCCTGCTGCGAACTGCTTATTATACCCAACCTTGAGCATTTCAGGAATGGCGATGCGCGCAAAGACTGCGGCTGTAGCAACCGAGGCCCCCGACACCGCCGCAAAACCAGCTGTCGCAAACACCGTCGATACGGCAAGCCCACCCGGAACCCATGCAAACCAACGTTTACAGGCCTCGAACAAAGCTGTTGTCAGCTTGGCATGATATGCCAGATAACCGATCATGATGAAGACGGGGATCAGGCTTAAGACTTGAGCGCTGACCTTGGAGTGTGGTGTGAGGCCCGCAATTTTTGTGCTGATCTCAACCGCCTTCCAGAAACGTTCCGGATCATAGTCAAACCCGTTCCAACGCAGCCAGATCAGGCCAATGTATCCGGCAAGGCCCGCAGCAAATGCAACCCGCATCCCCAGCACAACCATCAACAACATGCCGCATGAGACGTAGAGGCCGATTTCAATAGGTTCCATCAGTCAGCCCCTTCCAGAGATTTGGCTTCGGCCATGGCCTGTTCAGCCACAGTAAGAGACAACGGCACCGCAACGGGGTTTTCCAACCCAAGAACCAGAGCGCGCGCATATCCCCATGCTTGCAGCAAAAGACGTAAGGTCAGGATGGCAAAGGCAACAGGCACAACCAGTTTACTGGGCCAGATCGGCAGGCTGATATCAATTGAGCTATCGCGCGAGCAAAATGGGCGAGAACAATCGAACGAGCGGTCAAAATGCTCCCACGCGCCGTATGTCAGGCCGACAATCAACAGCAACATCAACAGAACCGAAATCAGTTCGAACAACCACAAAATGCGCCTTTTGAGCGCGTTGACCAGCATATCCATACGGATGTGCGTGCCGTCACGTTGAACATACGAGACGCCCATAATCGCAATGATTGGCATCGCAGCCTCGATGTAATCAACATACCCCGCCAGCGGGCTTTCAAAGAACTTGCGCCCGATAACAGAATAAGCTGCCAGAAACATCAGTGAGAAAATCGCAAGGCCGCTCAGCAAGGCGCTAAAGCGCTCAAGCGGCAGCAACATTCGGTCGAGTTTGCTTAGTAAGCTGGAATCTTCCAGCACAGCAGCTGAACCTGCCATGGTCATTCCCCCAATTATTTGTGCAAAAAAGGCTGCGCGAAAAACGCGCAGCCTCTTGTTTTGTGATCAAGGGTCCGTGTCAAACCCCTGCCCTAGATCAGCCACCGTTTTTGGCGTCGGCCAATGTTTTTACAACCAGATCATACAGTTCCTGACCTGGAACGCCTTGGGCTTCCATGTCGGCAATCCATTTGTCGCGGATCGGATCAGCAGCTGTCGCGCGGAACTCAGCAATAACTTCGGGTGCGATTTCAACTTTCTCAACACCTTTTTCTTCCAGAACGGAATCCCAACGTGTCAGCAGTTCGCCGTAATTTACAAGGTAGTGATCCAACGCTTCATCAACGGATGAATCCAGCGCTTCACGCTCAGCATCCGACAGGCTTTCATATGCGTCGATGTTCACAACCACAGGGCAGTTTACTGTGCCCGGGTTCAAGTTAGCAGTCCACCAGTCGGCTTCATTGATCGTGCCAAAGGACAAGTGCGCGTGCTGCGCAAATGCTACCGTGTCTACAACACCAGAATCCATTGCTTGGAATGCTTCGGTTGCCGTAACGGATGTTGGGACACCGCCAACAGCTTCAAATGCTTGTCCGATACCGCCAGTGGCGCGAACGCGCATGCCTTTAAAATCAGCAAGGGTGCTGCGCGCATCGCCTGTGCCAACAAGGTTGTACTGCGGCATTGGTGATGTCATCAAAAGCTTGGCATTCCACTGCGCCATTTCTTCCGTTGCTGCCGGGTGTGCATAAACCGCTTTGGAAATCGCTACTTCTTGCGCGAGATTTTCAACGCCAAGGAACGGCAGTTCCAGCACGGTCACGACGCGGTTTTTATCGCGGTGATAACCAGCACAAAATTGCGCCATCTCAAATGCACCAATTGAGATCCCATCAAGGTTCTCACGGTTTTTGGACAGGCCACCGTAGCTGACGTTCATGGTGAACTCGCCGTTGGTTTTTTCAGACACCAGCTCGGCCAGCTTTTCAACGTGCTCAGTAAAGGCACGGCGCTTGCCCCAGACGGATACATTCCACTCAGTCGCTGCGGCTTGTGAAACAAAAGCAAAGCTTAGCGCGCAAACAGCTGCGCCACTCAGAAATTTATTCATTGGTCTCTCCCGATTGATGCGCCTCTTTTATGAAGCGCTTAGCGCACAAGCTAGCGAGAGTTTTGGCGACTGCCAAGCCCCTGTTCTCAGACACAACCAAGCCTGCGGCGGTGCCACTTGCAACACGATACCAAGGTGCTAATTTACAAACTTTACCCGATTTCGGAAATTACTTTACAGAAGCACTACCGCAATTACGCCTTGTTTATTCCCTTACCCACGCTCAGCGCCTAAGCTGCGTCCAAACTGGTGAGACTGCGCAATCAGAGACGCATGCCACCCCTAGGAGGAGACCCACATATGTCACAGACCGCCAAGACCTATCCGCCAAGTGCCGAAATGGCCGCATCCGCGCATGTGAATGCTGCTAAATACGATGCGATGTATGCCGCGTCACTGGCTGATCCAGATGGTTTCTGGAAAGAACAAGGTACGCGCGTTGACTGGATGACGCCGTTCACTCAAGTCAAGGATGTGGATTTCACCCTCGGGTCTGTTAAAATCAACTGGTATGCTGACGGCCAGCTAAACGTCGCGGCAAACTGTATCGATCGCCATCTGGAAACCCGCGGCGATCAGACCGCTATCATCTGGGAGCCAGACAGCCCTGATGAGCAGGCGTTGCACATCACCTACAAAGAACTGCACGCAAACACCTGCAAGATGGCCAATATCCTAAAAGACCTTGATGTTGGTCGCGGTGACCGCGTTGTGATCTACATGCCGATGATCCCTGAGGCCGCCTATGCAATGCTGGCCTGTGCCCGTATTGGCGCTATTCACTCCATCGTATTTGCGGGCTTCTCGCCTGACGCTCTTGCCGCACGGGTAAATGGCAGCGAAGCAAAGGTTGTCATCACCGCCGATCACGCACCACGTGGTGGACGTGCGACACCCCTTAAAACAAACGCAGATCAGGCGTTATTGCACTGCAAAGACACCGTCAAATGCCTTGTTGTTAAACGCACCGGCGGCCAGACCACTTGGGTCGATGGGCGCGATTTCGACTATAATGCGCTGGCTGCAGATGCCTCCACCGACTGTGTCGCTGAAGCCATGAATGCCGAAGATCCGCTATTCATTTTATACACCTCTGGCTCAACGGGTCAGCCTAAAGGCGTTGTGCACACCACTGGCGGCTATCTGGTTTACGCCGCAATGACGCATGAGATCACCTTTGACTATAAAGAGGGCGATGTATTTTGGTGTACCGCTGATGTTGGTTGGGTCACAGGCCACAGCTATATCGTTTATGGCCCGCTAGCCAACGGCGCGACGACAGTCATGTTTGAAGGTGTGCCAACCTACCCTGACGCCTCGCGTTTCTGGCAGGTCTGCGAAAAGCACAAGGTAAATCAGTTTTACACCGCTCCCACGGCCATTCGCGCCCTGATGGGCCAAGGCGAAGATTTCGTCAAAAAAGCCGACCTCAGCAGCCTGCGTATTCTTGGTACCGTGGGTGAGCCGATCAACCCTGAAGCGTGGAACTGGTACAACGAAGTCGTTGGCGGCGGTCGCTGCCCGATCGTTGACACATGGTGGCAGACCGAAACTGGTGGCCACCTGATGACCCCCCTGCCGGGTGCACACGCTATGAAACCGGGTTCCGCAATGAAGCCGTTCTTTGGCATCAAACCTGTTGTCCTAGAACCGACCACCGCCGAACAACTGGAAGGCAACCCTGTTGAAGGCGTACTGTGCATTGCAGACAGCTGGCCTGGCCAGATGCGCACCATTTGGGGAGATCATGAGCGGTTTGAGAAAACCTATTTCTCTGATTACCCCGGATACTATTTCACTGGTGACGGCTGTAAGCGCGATGACGGCGGCGACTATTGGATAACTGGCCGCGTTGATGACGTGATCAACGTTTCCGGTCACCGCATGGGCACGGCAGAGGTTGAGTCTGCCCTTGTTGCCCACGCAAAAGTCGCTGAAGCCGCCGTTGTAGGCTACCCACATGAGATCAAAGGTCAGGGCATCTATTGCTACGTCACTTTGATGGGCGGTGAAGAACCAACAGAAGAGCTGCGCCTTGAACTACGCAAATGGGTCCGCACCGAGATCGGCCCAATTGCCTCTCCTGATCTGATCCAGTGGGCACCAGGCCTACCCAAAACACGTTCAGGCAAGATCATGCGCCGCATTCTGCGCAAGATTGCCGAAAACGATCACGCCACCCTTGGCGATACATCTACCTTGGCGGACCCGTCCGTTGTGGATGATCTGATCGAAAACCGCATGAACCGCTAACAGCGGGTCAGGTTCGACCGAACATTCGGGTGTCCCTATTTGGGGCACCCGTTTTTGTTTAAGCTTGCCTGTGTTTTTTTATTTCTCGACCAGTTTACTGAACAAATGCAAACCCGCCGTGACGCGGGCATCTATCTGCGCAGCAGTTGGAACAGGGGCCACCCCGATCACGCGCTTGATCTGCAAATCCCCCACCAAAAGCCCTAGAAACGCGCCAGTCAACATCTCGGCCTTTGCACTGTCGCCCATGGCCACTCCCATCATCACATCCTTGAACAGAGGCTGCACCACATCCCGCCCGCCAGCGGATAGGGCAGCGCCCAACTCGCCCGTTGGTTCGGATGCGGCAGCCCTGTTGAGCAAAACTGCGCGCTCTCCCAACAGCATATTTAGAAACACAGGCGCAACACGCTCCAGCGTCTGCAGTGGGTCATCATTGCGGCTTATCGCCCGCCCCAGTTCATCCGCAATCTGCGCAGCATTGTCCTGTACAAGCGCGCGAAACAGCCCCTGCTTGTCGCCATACCAACGGTACAACGTTTCATTTGATGCTTTTGCCATCTTGGCAATGCTCAGCATCGACGCCCCGTCATATCCCTTTTCAGCCAACAAGGTGTAAGCCGCTGCGGCAATCGCCTCATGGCGGCGTTTCTTGGTTTCTTCACGCATCGGGTCATCCAAATTAGGTGTTGCTAAAAAACGTACACCACAATACGGATAATATCAAACGTACACTTATGTACGATTAATGGAGGCCATCATGCTGAACAAACCAACCGCCACTTTGATTTATCTGTCCCTATTGCTGAGCGCGGCGATCTTTGGATTTTTCTACGCATGGGTCTGCTCCACCATGTGGGGGCTGGACGCCGTCGATCCACGTATCGCGATTGAAGCCATGCAAGCGATGAACGGCTCCGTGCGCAATGCCGTCTTTGCACCTGCATTTTTCGGCACCCCTGTTGCCCTCGGGCTAACCGCATTCATGTTGCGGCGTGCGCGACTTAATAAAGGCAGCCTGCTCTTTTCCCTCAGCGCTGGTATCTATCTTTTCTTTGGTTTGATCCTGACGATGGCTGTCAACGTCCCAATGAACGAAGCATTGGGCGCGCTGAGCGTGCCCCAAGACATCGACCAAGCCCATGTAATCTGGAGCGAATATTCCGGCCCTTGGCAATTCTGGAACCAGACCAGAACGGTAGCATCCGGCATTTCGTTCCTGCTTGCAGTTGCCGGTGTTCTTACTCTGTCGCGCCTCGCGCACCCAAGTTGACCAAAACGCGCCATAAAATTATCGCACTGGCCTGTCATATCTTGGGTCAGTACTTTCCTTTTGTGGGGCTGCACTATCTATTCACCAAGCACGGTTATGGGTCGCAAAACCTTTTGCATCCCCCGCGCGCACTAGACAAATGGACACGGCCATGGCACCGCTCGGCGAGATGGAGAATGAAATGCAGAGCTTTGTACCAGACCCAACTCGGACAACCGACCTGCGCCGCGCGCTGGGGCAATTTGGCACGGGCGTCGCACTGATCACCGTTCAGACGGCCAATGGTCCGCTTGGGATGACTGCAAATTCATTTTCTTCTGTTTCCCTTGATCCGCCGCTGGTGCTTTGGTCTGTGGCAAGTACGTCAAAACGCCATGACGCGTTTGCGCAGGCCCCCGCATTTTGCATTCACGTGCTCAGCGCACAGCAGATGGATGTGGCACAACACTTTGCCGCGCAAGGACATGATTTTGCGCCCTACCCATTTGACGCAGGGCCGAATGGTGCTCCAACGCTACATGGGTGTTTGGCGACATTCCACTGTGATGGATACGCGGTCCACGCGGCAGGCGATCACTCGATCATCCTAGGTCAGATCACCTCTGCAGCGATCCAGCCCGAAGAAAACGATGGGTTACTCTTCAAACGCGGGCGCTTTGGCCGCTTTTCTCCAGACGCCTAAGCGCAGGCCAGCTTAATAGTCTTTCTCAAAGAATATGCCGATGGATGAATCGCCATCCGATCCAAGCGATGCCTTGCCTTTAAGGTTGGGCGTGATGTCGATGTTCAGGGACACCTCGCTAGAACCATCAGACACGGCCGTCACATCCGTATAAATATTGTCCGACAGGTACTTTCCCGCGCTCAATGCTGTTTCGCCGCTATCTGTTGTGGTGACATCCAGATCATCCAACCCAAAACGATCCCTCAAGTTCCCCGTCAGGTTGGCACCGCCTTTACCGGCAAGGATCGCAACGGCATTGGCCAGCTGCAGCGCCTGAAAGGCTGAAATCTCGGATAGGTTACGCCCGAACAACAGCTGAGACAGCACTTCGTCCTGGGGGCCGTCAGGGGTGCTTTCAAACGTAACTTCTGGTTCATCTGCTGGGCCCTCTACAATGACGCTAACACTGCCACCATCTGTAGACGTGGTTGAAACAAAGCGAATGTAGGGGATAAAATCACCCTCAAACGTAGCTGTGCCTTCTTCGAGGTCAAACCGTTTTCCAAGGATGTCCAAACGCCCGCGCTCAAGCTCGAACTTTCCTGCAGACAGAATGTTGTTCGTATCCCCCGATATTTTCAGGTTCCCGCCCAGTTCTGCGTCAAGACCACGACCACGTACATAAATCCGCCCCGGTGCTTTGACCAAAATATCCAACCCGAAACCTGCAGACGAAGTTGCGGTGTCGGTTGGATTATTTGCTGCGCCCTCTTCCAACAATCCAGCGCGGCGACGTGTCGCCAGATTGGCAGCGGGCGCGCCGACGTGGTCAATCAAAGGGATTTCTCCGATGCTGGTCAGCCCTGTTGAAGGGACCGTGACGTTGGTCTCTCCGATGGTGATGTCACCGCTGATCGCGGCCCCGCCCGATAACGGCCCTGACAGCCGCAAGGCACCACTCAGCGAAGTGCGATACAGGCGTGGATCGACAAGAATTATTTCTTGTAACCTGACATCGATATCTGCAGGCAACGCACCACCCAACCCCACACCGCCCGTCACCGTGAGACGACCGCCGCCTGTTGCATTGGCTGAAACATCAAGGTTCGCGCGGTTGTTGGCCAAGCGGACATCGGCGTTGATGCCCTCCAGACCAACACGGAAATTCGGAGCCGAGAGCGTTGCGCCAGATGTTTGGATTGTCCCGCTAAGCGCGTCCAGTCCGGCAGGGCCATTCAACGCCAAATCAAACCGTGCCTGCCCTTGCAGGCTTCGCGGTGCAATAAAGGGCCCCGCAAGACCGAGTGGCGCGTTCCCACTGAGAGCAAGGTCGAGGTTGCCATTGTCACTGACCAGCCCTGCCAATGTCCCTTGCGTCCCTGCAGGTCCGGTCAACGAAGTATCAAGCTGCCAACCCTGCGATGTTTTACCTGCATTGCCACGCACATTCAGCGGGCCATTAAGCTTGGGAACAATTGCGCCAACATTTGGCATAGCGAGCGTGAAGTCCACTTTTGCGTTTGGTCCTGTTACATCACCGCGCAGGCTGGCGCGGCTGCTGTAAGGGCCTGTCGCCTTGGTATCGGCAAAGATGATGCCGTCAATCTGACTTAATTGGCCTGTTGCATGCAGTGGTCCGTTCACTTGGGGGACCAGCGGCCGCACATTTGGAACTGAGGCGTCAAATTTCAGATCAAGCGTTGGTGTCAAAGTACCAGTGGCAGAAACCGTTGCGTTGTATGGGCCAGAGGCGTCTGTTTGGATTTCAAAACCCGTCGCCGTCTGGCGCAATCGTCCTGTGGCACGCAGCGGTCCGTTCACTTGCGGTGCAATGGCCGATACTTGCGGCATGGAGAGGTCGAAACCAATATTTACGGCGGGAGTAACCAGCCCGTTCACAGTAGCGCTTGCATTATATGGGCCAGACGCATCAGTCTTCAACAACCACCCTTGAGGTGTTTGGCGCAGTGTCCCATCCGCGTTGAGTGAGCCATTGATCCCCTCTGCAAATGCAGACACCTCAGGCACACGGGCAGAAAATTCGAGTGCCGCGTCCGCTCCGGTCACCAGACCATCAAGCGCCAGTGCAACACCGTAGGGTCCATCAGCGTCTACATCTACATGCCACCCTGCATCACGTTGAAAAGCGTGCCCCTTTAGCGCCACGCGCCCCTCGTATTCCGGCAAGACGGTTGCGATATCACGTAGAACAACATCCGCTTCAATCCTGTTGGAAACCGAATATAGCTCAGCTGCGCCAATGAAAAGCATCGCCGCATTGTTCAATTCAAGTCCACGCAGAAAGGTCCCGTTCACATTTCGGATTGCGGTCATGGTCAGATCCGTGCGCCCTTCAAGCAGCGCGTCGGCCTGTGTGATCCCTGTCTTGATGTCGTCGGCCGTGCCCGTGGCTTCTAGCGTGAACTCACCACTTAGCGGTGTCACAGAACCTTTCAGCGCAAGCGACGTCGCACCGTCCAACTCACGACCTGCCAATGCGGAAAAGCGGCTGATGTCTGTTGCGGCCAATGTTGCATCCAATCTGGTCTGCAAGCCCGTGCCAACACCATTAAATTCCGCATCGCCCTTTAGCTCATAATCATCACCATGCAGATCAAGATTGGAAATGCGGAATGGCTGATCCTCAACGTAGTTGATCTCGGACGAGCCATTGATTTCAGTGCCCAGCGCCTCCGCCAAGGCGGTATCCATCAGTGCCACACCTTGCGCGGAAAATTGAACGGTTCCGCGCAACTGACCCACATTCCCAAGCGCCCCAACAAGCGTACCTGTGGAACGTAGCGTGGTTTGGGCAACTTCAGCCTCATCCGTTTTCAGACCGGAAATATCAAACCAGGCCTCGTAGCCCTCGCCGTTTGACACATCGTAATCTACATTCAGCGCAATGCGGTCGACAAATGTGGTCCCACCGCCACCTGGCAACAGAACAGCTTCGCCATCCGCGCGGGCCACGGTGCCTGCGATCGCGATCAAGGAAGGCCATTTATCCTCAGACAGGTGCACGCGGCCTTGCAGATCAACTTCAGCGGCCTTCAAAGCAAAGACATCCACAGATACAGCGCCATCTGCCTTAATAAGAGCGTCCGCAGTCAGGCTGACCTTCGTGCCAAAGAAATCCCGGTACTTAGGCAGGACAACAGCCGTGAGATCGCCCTGAACATCGGCCGTGATGCGGCGGTCTGGGTCAGCGGCATCTCCGGATGTGACCAGCGTGATATCCCCCGCCAACCGTTCAGTTCCATCTGTGTCGATTTTCAGATTAGTGACCAGATCATCAACAGGGCCGTTGGCTTTTACGATCAAGTCAACTGACGGATTGTCGGGAATATTAAGCAGGTTAGAGGCAAGACCATCGGCCTGTTCGCTCAACTCCAGCAGCAAATCCAAAACATCTTCTCCGCGCGTCAACGTTGCCCTGAGATCAAAAGACCCCCGCTTGCCATCTGTCCGGCTGGACTGAAATGCGACATCCAAACCATCATCATCCAATCTGGCTTTTGCATTCATTTGCAATTCAAGCGCTTCGCCTAGAATGGATGCACCTAGGCTCAACTTAGCGATATTGAGCGCATCGATGTCGATAGAAACCGGAAGGTCAGGCAGAGACGGGAATGTAAATGGGGTCGCCTCGGCATCTGGCAAAGCGGAAGTCTCGCTTTTTGGCAGGCGTGCAATATCGATATTAGCCGCACTCAATTCTTGAACAACCAGTCGCCCGCCTAGTAACGCAGAGCGGTTCCAGCTGAGTACAACGTCCTCCATGCTAAGCCAAACACCGTCATCATCAGCGATCGTCATTTTTTTAAATGAAGCTTGCGAACTTAACGCGCCGGCAAAGCCGATAATATCCACCTCACGACCTGAACCACTGAGCAGTTCCTGAATTTTCTGCGTCAGGTAGCTTTTGTCTTCGTCTTGGGCAGCGGCAGGCAACGCGATTATCAGCGCAAGTGCAATCAAGGCAAACCGGAGAATACGCATCAAAAGGACTGCCCTATGCCAATGTAAACTTGAAAATTTTCATCCGTATCAGGGCCAGAAGTTGGCACAGCGACATCAAACCGGATGGGACCAATGGAAGTGTTGTAACGTAGCCCGATGCCCGCGCCGGAATGCCACTCACCTGAACCATCATAGAATTCTTCTTCACCAACATAACCGGCGTCAGCAAAACCAACGATGCCGATGCTGTCGGTCACGCCAACACGCACCTCGGCTGAAAGGCCCAAAAAGCTGCGGCCCCCGATGGTTTCATCCCCCACGGCCACACCCAAGGATTGGTATTCCTGACCTCGCACAGTGCCACCGCCCCCAGAATAAAACAGGTAATCAGATGGTGCCTGCGCAAGGGTTGGACCATAAACCGAGCCCAACTGCCCGCGCAGCGCAAGCGTGACAGGTTTTCCTGCATTGAATGTTTTATATCCGCGCACATCAACAAAACTGCGCAAACCGTCGGCTGCCCCCGAAAGAGCCAAGAACGGCGTCGCCTCTGCTTTAATGTAAAACCCGTCTTTTGCGTTCAGCGGGTCATCACGGTAGTCAAACTCGGCTGTGAGCGGCAGCGTCAAAAGCGTGTATTTATCTTCGCCAAAAACATCTTCCGTTTCGGCACGAACAAGGCCAAGACCCAATGTGTAGGTCCGTTCAGGGGATGCTATCCGCTCGATCCCCGCCTCTAGATCAAACTGACGCGAGAAATAGGACACCTCGTCCAGTTGTTCGATCTGCGTAAAGACATAAAAATTCGTATCCTCGTTAAAGGTAGCGGGCCGTTCAAAGCGCGCACCAAGGCTATAGTCGGTGCCACCTGTACCGCCGCCAATGCCGCTGACCTCCGCTTCAAGTCGCAGGCTTTCTGCGCCCCCCAAGAAGTTGCGATGCTGCCAGTACCCGCTGAGTGTAAGCCCATCAAGCGTAGACAGCTCAGCGCCAAAACCAAGACGCCGCTTGGGCGCATCGGTAATTTGGGCGGTAATTGGTAGCGTCAGGTTTGGACCAACCAGCTCATCCTCGCTGAGTGCCACGGCACCAAAAGCCCCCGTGCGGCGTAGACGTTGAGTGGCCAAGCGGATTTCATCCGGCGAATACACCTCACCCTCGGGCAGACCTGCAATGTCGATGATCCGCTCTCGGCGCACATCGCTTTCACCTTGTACAACCAAGGGGCCAAACCGCAGCTTTGGTCCGGGGTCTAGCGTGAGGTCAGCGTTAACTTCAAGGGCAGCGTGGTTTGCGGTCAGGTCTTGGCCGCTTAACGTTGCTTTTGCGTGCCCCTGATTGCGCCAGCCGCTCACTCCGGCAGAGGCCGTATTCTTGAGCACGCCGAGACTTGCGGTTTTCCCCTCCAGGAACCCCTCGGGAATTTCGGTTCCTTCAGCAAGGGGAGCAATCCGTGCGCGCCCAAATTTGAACTTTGCACCAGGCTCAACAGTAATTTCTACCTTCGAGACAGTACTGGGTGGCTGAACAGGCGGGATCGAAGCCGCCTCACGCCCATCTAGAGAAATGGCAATGGTGCCGCCAAAATACCCGTTATCGTAAAGAACAGCCAAGAGGCGTTTGTAGTCGGCCTGCGCCGCTGCCAGAACCTCACCTGCGGAGGGCTTGTTTTCCTCTAGCAGCGTCTGCTCATACAACAGTGACCCGCCGCGTAAAGCATCCTCTAAATTCTCATCTGCGATATTGTTAAAATTAACGTCAGCGGCATGGGTAAACCCACCGCCTAGAAACAGCAAAGCCGTCCCCATAGCGGCACGCCGCACACCTGACAGAGCCGCTTGTTTCACGCTCACACCACCCTCGAACTCAGTTCTTTGCACTCTGGTCCGCTTTTTTGCGCACTCTTGAGCCAAAGATTTTGACACACATATTTTTGACCAATCATACCCGATATTTTCACTCAGGCGCAAACGCCTTTGTCTTTATATGCGATCAATCTGCAGCCTCAGCCCTATATCTAGGGAAACAGGCGATTAAACGCCGAGCAGTTGACCAATTCAAAGACCTGCCAGAGCAGACGGAATTGGGTCGCCATGTAGTGCTGTAAAAATCAGACGCTCCGTTTGAATTGACAACGTTGAAGGCCGCTCCGCATAGTCGGGTGACAAATATCTTCAGGGATTTCACTACCATACTTGGGCACCGCCTGCTTTGCAGTGTTGGCGTGAGGCAATTCACGATTAGGTTTTGAAAACGCCAAAAAGACAAACAAGGGGCTATTTCCCCAGCCATAGAAGAGAGCGACAAGTGACAGTATTAATTGCAGGTGGTGGAATTTCTGGATTGGCGCTGGCGCTAAGCTGCCATCAAGTGGGCATACCGTTTCAGGTATTTGAAGCCTCATCCAAAATGCGTCCCTTGGGCGTAGGCATTAATTTACAACCTTCAGCGGTACGTGAGTTGTTTGATTTGGGACTGGAGGACCGCCTAGATGAAGTGGGCATCCGTCTAAAGGATTATGGACTTTATACCAAAAAGGGTCTGCATGTCTGGACAGAACCGCGCGGCCTAGACGCCGGGTACAACTGGCCCTCCTATTCCGTTCACCGGGGCCGCCTGCATATGATGCTGTATGATGAGGTCATACGCCGTGCAGGACCCGACGCCGTTAAAACCGGATGGCGTGCTACAGGATTTGACACTGTCGATGGCAGGGCCGTTCTGAAGCTGCAAAACCGTGAGGGGGATGCGCGGACAGTCTCAGGTGACGTATTGATTGGGGCTGACGGCATCCACTCAACCATTCGCCGCCAGATGCAACCACACGAAAGCGAACCACAATGGGGTGGCGCGATGCTATGGCGCGGTACAACCCAAGCAAAACCATTCCTGTCAGGCGCATCAATGGCGTTAATTGGCCACGACGGCCTTAGGTTTGTCACCTACCCTATTTCAGCCCCTGATCCTGTTACCGGATTGGCAATGATCAATTGGATCTGCAACCTCCAGCAAGACGCCAGCAAAGCATTCCGCAAAGAAGACTATAGCCGCGCGGCAGATATCAAAGAATTCCTGCCCGCTTTTGAGCAAATCAAATTTGACTGGCTTGATGCACCAGCATTGATCAATGGTGCCGATGAAATATTTGAGTATCCGATGGTTGACCGTGATCCGCTTGACAGCTGGACCGTTGGGTTAACCACGTTGATGGGCGATGCCGCACATGCCGCCTACCCCGTCGGGTCAAACGGCGCTGGCGCGGGGATAACAGATGCCCGCAAATTGGTTGCATCCTTTCTGACCCACGGCCTGACTAAGGAAGCGCTGTTGGCCTATGAAACTGAAATGCTGCCTATCACTTCGAAGATCATCTTGATGAACCGCACTGCAGGGCCAGACAAAATCCTAGACATCCTTGAACAACGCTGCGGCGGGCAATTCGAAAACATCGAGGACGTTATCCCCCATGAAGAAATGGCGCAGCACGCCGCCGCCTATAAGAAAATAGCAGGCTATGGCATCGCAGAAACGAACAGTAACCCTCCATTGATCCCCAGCGGAGCGAGGTTCCGAGCGTCCTAGAACGGATGGATTTTGGGAGTGGGCTAGAGCAGTTCTATATAGCTTAGACTGAGCTTCAATTGATCTCGATTTGATCAAATATTGCATTACAAATTCCGTCCATTTCCAGCGCAAAAAAGTTTTTTGCTGCGCGCTGGTTAGGGTGGTATGGGTCCTTGACCATCCCAGACTTATTAAGCCTGAAAAAGTGTTTGTTGCCTTGATTTGCAGCAACGGTTTCTTCCGTTGCGCCAGGGACAAATGTGCACCTGCTGCCTGTCTTTTCGAATGCTGCCATCAAGTTCTTTTGCGCACGCAACCGCAGATCGATGATCTTGGCGCTATAGGCCGGTGCTGTTGTCATGAATATACATGGCATTGTGGCTGGGAGCTGCCGCATCATTTCTTCTACATCTTCGATTGCGGCCTCTGGGCTATCGGCCCACCGGCGCGCAGAATTTCCCAAAAATGACATCAAGAGCAACTTAGGATTATAATAATCTTCGCGAAACATTTCCTCAAAGGCGGATTTTTTGGGCGCGCAAAATTGGTATTCTCGGCCTTTTCCAATTTGAACATATTTGTTTTTCGTCATGTTGATGAAACCATACGTTCCGGCATTCACGCGCCATTTACGATCTTCCTCACAGATCGTGTCTTTGGCGGGACCACGGCGGGCAATCCATGACGGGATTGATGTAGATCGCACCCCGATCACCCCTACCCGCATCTTCCCCAGACGCTGCAAGCTTTCAGCTTGTTGCTGGTTGGGGTGGCAATGTTCCTTAATATCAGTGAAAAACTCCAAAAACGCAGGCCCTGATCCGAAGGAAATCTGGCTATCCCCCAGAATTAGAATTTCAGGGGAGACAAAATCATCTGCATACGCAGATGTGGTCATAACAAGAGTGTTCAAAATGGCCCCAAGGACCCATCCGGTGAAGCGCATCAATTTCTCCCTGCTTTTTAAATCGCTACTGGAGCGCACCAAGAGCAGCTTCACATAACTTAGCCATATTGAATTCTATAACAGGTTAACTGCCGCCAAATTTGAATGCAACGACTCTGACCTGCGTCTGTCATCACTTCACCGAGAGAGAATAATAATCACCCGATAATCAGCGCGCTAGCTTGTGGAACTGGCCCCTGAACAAACGCAGCAAGACAGATGCGGTTGATGCAATGGCTATTTGCGAAACTGTCAGGCGGACAACAATGCCGTTTGTCAAAACCAAAGCCGAGGACTGGCAGGCCCTTCTCCCGGTCCATCGCTCCCGCGACTCCACCGGTAGGCAGCGCAGACAGATGGCCAATATGATCCGTTGTTTTCTGCGCGAGCTCGGTCACATTTTGCCCTTGGATATTACAGCAGTAACAGCCTTTGCAAAGCGCTATACAGATGGTGACTGACCAACCATGCCATGCGCTTCTTTACTCAGGTGTCACGTCTGCCATCAGCGTTGTCTGCATCTCATGCCTGTAATTAAGATGCACAGCAACCGACGGAGCGCTAGTACCGCGCTAGTGGCAGACGTTTCAGGCCTTGCTTAGTGGGACATTGGCAGCACTGATGCGCATGGTTGAATTACCAGCACTCCAAACGCAGCCCATCACTTGATAGAAACATAATTTCTAGCAGCGCGTTTGGAATGGCAATCCAGCCGTCCCTATCAGCAGACTTCATTTGCCTCGCAATCGCTTGTTAGGACAAGCGGGATTATGACCCAAGCCTCAGACGCCTGTAGCCACTCCTTGGGCTGGACGTGACGCCCAGACCCAGCAGAACCCCACCTATCAATGCATCAATTTGGATGCTTCAAACGAAGTCAAAGTAGGATGCATCTAAATCGGTATTCGTGTGCCCCCGAAGCAAAACGTTTGCGTCACCGTATTCGATAAGGACATCCGCCGCGCTATTGGTAAAGGTGAAATCAGAGATGTTCGATGCATCTGCAATGCGAATGAGATCTCCACTAGTTACATTAAAATCATTGATGACGTTAAGGCCGAGCTCGTCATTGAAGATAAAGGTGTCCGAACCGCCGCCTCCATGTAACTGATCATCACCAGTACCACCAAGAAGTCGATCGTTACCGTTTCCGCCATACAGCGTGTCGTTGCCGCCACGCCCGATAAGGAGGTCGTTTCCGTTGCCGCCCGCGATGGTATTGGCGGTGCCGTTACCGGCCAAGGTGTCCGCGTGAACTGATCCCAGTAGGTTCTCGATCGACACGTAAGTGTCTCCTGCGGCTTCCCCCGTATTGTTGCCTTGGTAGGCAAGGTCNNTTGTATATTCAGCACGGTCAATTCCGTATCCGCCGTTAAGAATATCGGCCCCTTCCCCACCGTTCAGACGGTCATGGTTGTTTCCACCATAAAGCCTGTCATTACCGCCACGCCCGAGCATCAGATCGTTGCCGTTCCCACCGAAAATGCTATTTACAGCGTTGTTCCCCGCCAAAATATCGCCAAAGTTTGATCCCAGTAGGTTCTCGATCGACACGTAGGTGTCTCCTGCGGCTTCCCCCGTGTTGTTGCCTTGGTAGGCAAGGTCGGCGCGCACCCCCGTGGTTGAAATTGTATATTCAGCACGGTCAATTCCGTATCCGCCGTTAAGAATATCAGCACCCGTACCACCGTTCAGACGATCGTAGCCGTTACCCCCGTAAAGCGCGTCGTTGCCTTGTTGACCGACCAATAGATCGTTGCCGCTAAACCCACTAACCGTGTCATCCCCGACACCGCCAAAAAACGTGTTGGCCATTTCATTGCCGGATATAATGTCGTTTTCAGTAACGGACGCTGCATCAAGACTGCTGAGCTGTATTATATCGCCTGGTCCGAAGGGACTCGTGGGAACCGAAATTATGGTACTCGCTAGATCCAGAAAATTTTCAACTTGCTGGTAGGTCGAAAATGCAGGCAACGCGTGTCCTGACATGGTGTAAACGTGTTGAGGATCAACAACACCGAAGCCAGGTATGTTCACATCCCGATAATCGGCGATGTAGATGATCGTCGTACGTACAACGCCACCGTCTAGCCAATTGAGTTCAAAAATACCTTCATAGAAGGTATCGTTTCCAGCGACTGCGTTACCATTTACGCGAACGGTATAATCGTCGATATCAACGTCTACATTCGTCTCGCTTATGTCGTCACCCGGGGACAGAGGGAGTGTTGAAAAGCTAAGCGTGGTGGTGCTTTGTGGAACCACAACATCCAAATTGACACCCGAAAATACGCCTCCAACCGTCCCTTCCACAGCGTTATCGTAGTATAGAGTGAATCCGCTAAATGAGTATGTCGTCATGATTAGCCCCCTCCCCAGGGTAATGAAAATACCGCAGTACATTCCGGTATTGGAATAAGTCTATGATTTAAACGGCATTCGAGCAATGTTTTTAACCAAACCGCAACATGTGCCACTCTGTTAAACGGTACCTATTGGAACCCCAAAAGGCGCAGACCGCTTGAACGCAACTGTGTCAGTGCGAATGGATATCCAACAACCGTGCCTTACCTATGAAGCCTGCCTGCATGTGCCTGCAAACACGAACCTATCGATGAAACTTGATCAGCTCGTAACCGATCAGTTGACTGCTGTGCGGTTTATTCGCGACTGGGTCGCGGACGTTGCCTGCGTAAATGTCGCCACCGAATGCATGATGGGTGGTGAGAGACAGCATTGCCCTTTGGTTTCAATTGGTCGGCGCAACACAGGCTTCAAATTTCTCCACTGGGGTTTGGTATTGCAAGGTTTTTCTGGGCCGCTCGTTAAGCTGGCGTGCAACAGCGTTGAGTTTGGCCTGACTAAAGCCCGATGTATCAGTTCCTTCCGGGAGGTATTGGCGCAGAAGTCGGTTAGTATTTTCGTTGCTGGCGCGTTGTCATGCATTGCTCGCCAGGCGAGTGTAAAGCAATCTGCCGAGGGGGATGACTGAGGGTCGCAAAAATAGACGTCGATCTTGGTCGCAATGGTGAACTTGCGGTGCCCTGCCATCTCCGATCCACGATCCCACGTGAGCGAGCGATACAGTTTCTTGGCAAGTTTGCCCGCCTGTTTGATAAGGGCCGTGATGACGCTTTGCATGCCCTTGTTTTCGACCTTTGCCAACATCACAAAATGGGAATGCGACTTGACTAATGTGGGAATGTAGCTGTTGTTACCCCCCGATTAGGTCGCCCTCCCAATGGCCGGTACGGCGCGATCGTCGACTTCCGGCAGGCGTTCACTGGCGGGGATGACGCCCTTGATCTTACGCAGCTTGCGCGCAATCAATTGGCACAATGGATCGTTGAACGAGAGCTTACACGGCTTGAGCCGTGTTGCGCCGAGCCAGACGCGCTGGTCTGAACGCGCCGCGCGATAGGCTTGGCGTCCGCCATTTCTGTACACCTCTCGACTGATTGTCGAAGGCGACCGGTTCAAGCTTTGGGCGGTTGACCGAAGGGACCGTTTCGCAACGAGTCCACGGGAAATCGCCTCCCGTTCAACAACGCTCAAAGCAAATCGGGACCGCCTGCGATCAGGTGATCGTATCCCACCAACCTGCGCCAAATGCGGGAAGATCGAAGACGACGCACGATTGAAGTGTTGCGATGACCCGTTGAAACCGCACCGCTGAGCGGACTTTGAACGCCGAATGTCCGCTTTCCAAGCGACAAATGGATCATGAAAGTCTCTGATACCGAAATATGGACTTTTGCCGCAGCCGAAAACCATGAGCACTTAGACAAGGTGCAAGGTATTGCTCAGAACGGTTTCGCTCACTCGGCCTCCTTAAGAATTCGGAGGCTTTTATTGCAAATTTTTCGGGAACTCACTGAGTTAAAATACATTACCTCATGGGTCCCAAGCTTCACTCCTACTCTATGCCCCCCCTCCCTCTGTTAGAAAACTCTTATTTTGGGAAAAGGGGCTAAGTTCTGTTGCGAGATGGCGCCAGATCGTTTCACGTCGCTCTGTTTGTGTTGCACGAAGGCGGACCATCTTGATATCCAAAGTTTGCGCTGGCAACATATTGTCAAATCGGATCAGATCGCCCCGTGACAGAGACTGGGAAACCAATGAAAATGGCAACCATGCAATCCCAATTTCGCTTAACGCCAGCTGCATCATAGCAAGTGTTAGAGCCGTCTCTGCGATGGGCAGGGTCGCGGCTCCGATAGGTAGTCGAGGGCCAATCATTTGGGTGAAAACCTGTCCCAGAAAAACGTCAGCAGGGTAGGCAATAATCGGAATAACAGCACAAGAAACCTTGTCGCGCAGCGAAGGCGCGCAAACCGGAATTAGGCAATCCTCACCTAGATCAACCGACTCGAAAGCCCTGCTGATTTCCGTTTCAGGTTCTTGGGGGAGGGCATACATGATTGCAAGATCAACTTCCTTGGAAAGCAATTGCATCAAACAGTCATCCTGATTGCCCGAGTGAACACGAACAGACAATTCGCCATCTCTTGTCGCCGCGCGCACAATCCGAGGTGAGATGGTCGTTGTCAGGGCGTGCTGACAAACAAAGGTCAACGGCTTATCTCTCTGAAGACTTGTGGTCTTCAACATATGACCAAGCTTGTGCAACCTCGCACTTAATTCGCGCATCTCTGGTTCAAGTGTTTGGACGCCAGGCATCAGCGTGACCGGCTTGCGGCGACGATCGAATAGGGTCGTGCCGATGCTGTCTTCGATTGTGCGTACCCGACGTGTGAATGCGGATTGAGTGATTCCGCGCTTTTCCGCGGCTTGGGCAAGGGAGCCACAATCGAGAACCGCCAAGATATCATCAATCCACTCAAGTCTCATGGTCTATACGTCCTCTTACAACACTAAATTGCGAAACTTGCAATTTGGAGCACAATATACGCATTAGGAAAGCTGTATTGAAAGGGGTAAGTTGCAGTAACCACATATAGGAACAATATCATGCATCTCGCCCGTTTCCCCCGCGTTCACCTTGCGCATCTGTCTACGCCCCTTGAGCCCATGGAGCGACTTTCTAAAGAACTGGGCGTCGAGTTGTGGATCAAGCGTGACGATTGCACAGGCATGTCCACTGGCGGCAACAAGACACGCAAGCTGGAATTCCTTATGGCCGAAGCGGTTGAGCAGGGCGCGGATATGGTCATGACGCAGGGTGCGACCCAGACAAATCACGGCCGCCAGACGGCTGCCTTTGCCGCCAAGATGGGCCTCAAGTGTCATATCCTGCTCGAAGATCGTACTGGTTATCAGGACGGCAACTATAACACCAATGGCAATGTTCTACTCGATCACCTGCACGGTGCCACAACCGAGAAGTTCCCCGCAGGCCACGACATGCCCGGCGAGATGGAAAAGGCAGCAGAAAAGATGCGCGCGCAGGGTCACTCCGTTTATGTCATCCCTGGTGGCGGCTCCAACCCAACTGGCGCGTTGGGTTATGTAAATGCTGCGTTTGAATTGCTCGAGCAGGCGAACAAAATGGGAATGAAAATTGACCGCCTGACCCACGCCACTGGATCGTCGGGTACGCAGGCCGGTCTAGTCACAGGCATGTGCGCAATGAACGCACAGATCCCGATCTTGGGCATCGGTACCCGCGCGCCACAGCCAAAACAGGAGCAGATGGTCTTTGATCTCGCCTGTAAAACAGCCGAAAAACTTGGCTGCCCCGGAGTAGTCAAACGTGAGGACGTGATGGCGAACACCGATTATGTCGGCGAAGGCTATGGCATACCGACCGAGAGCGGCATTGAGGCGATCAAGATGTTCGCGGAGCTAGAGGGTCTCCTGCTTGATCCTTGCTACTCCGCCAAAGGGGCCGCAGGCCTGATTGATCTGGCACGTAAGGGCCACTTCAAGGGCGAACGCGTTGTCTTCCTGCACACAGGTGGCGCTGCGGCACTTGGCGGCTACGACTTTGCATTCGATCACACCGCTAACTGGGTGAACATGTAATGACGCACGGGCCCCGCACCATCGGAGTTCTCGGTGGAATGGGGCCCGAAGCAACGATACTGTTGCAAAGAAAAGTGTTGGATGCGGTCCTTGCCCGCGACGATAGCGATCACATTCCCTTGGTCATAGACATGAACCCGCGGGTGCCATCGCGCATTGCCCATCTGCTTGAAGGAACGGGCGAAGATCCCGGTCCCATCCTTGCAGGTATGGCAGAGGGTTTGCAGAATGCAGGTTGTGCCGCCCTCGCCATGCCTTGCAACACCGCACATCATTATGCGGACGCGATCACGGCTGCGGTGCAAATACCACTCCTCAACATGATCGATCTGGCAGTACAGCACGCCGCAGAAAAACTCGAAAAGGGTGGATGTGTCGGCATCCTCGCCTCTCCCGCCGTTCGAAAAACCGGATTGTTTGAACGCGCCCTTAAGGCTTACGGTATTTCTGCGATCTGGCCCGACCGTGACGCGGCGATGCTCTTGGCGATCCGTCAGGTCAAAATGGATGGGCCCATGCCAGAAGCGCGCGACGCGCTTATACTTGCCTCCTCGGAACTGTTGGCGGCGGGTGCAGAACTGCAGTTTATCGCCTGCTCCGAATTCTCGCTCATCGCGCAGAGTGTCGCAGAGGGTGCGCAGGTAGTGGACACAATCGATCTCCTGGCCCAAGCAATTGTAGAATTTTCAACCACAGGGTAGCCCCGCGTTTACAATTTATCCCAGACCTCCTGCGCAACGGCGTCAAAACTGGCGGGATTGGCAAGTGCTGCAATCGCGAGGCGCGTTGTCCATGTCTCATCTCCGATCTGCACCAGACGACCATCGGCCAGTTCTTCAGCAACTGCCGTCTGAGGCATCCAAGCAAAGCCACTTCCCTTTAGCACCCGACGCTTGATCGTCTCGACCAGTCCGTCGATATAGATCGTTTCGGCATTAAGCATTTTTCCCTCCAACGTCCTGCCCACAACCATGCCGAGGAAGGTAGACGGCTCATACGCCAGATAAGGGATCGGAAGACTGGACGCATTTCCGAGATCCCAGCCCTGAGCCCGTGTCGGAGCAGATGCCGCGACAGGGATCAACCAGTCGGTCAAAACGTCTTTACGCGCAAAGGCAGTCTCATCAATGCGCGGTGAGACGGAGTGGTGATAATAACACAGCATGATGTCCACCGCGCCCTCCACCAACAACTCACAACAGGTGCTCATAGAATCAGACACAACCTGTGTGTGCAGATCTGGAATTTCTTCCTGCAAGGTATCTATGCGAAGTGCTAAAAAATTTACCGATATGGTGTGAAGTGCCGAAAATCGGAGAAACCGCCTCCCGCCTCTACCAGCATCACGGATTATTTGCCGCTGCTCTTTGAGTTGCGAAACCGCCGCAAGTGCCACCGGCAGAAACTGTGTTCCTGCCTCCGTGAGTTGCACCGGATAATGCGCGCGGTTGATCAAAGGCGTGCCAACCCAACTCTCCAACGCTTTGATCCGCCTACTAAATGCAGACTGTGTTATGTTTCGTTCGTTCGCAGCGCGGGTAAAGTTCAGCGTTCTCGCAAGGCATTCAAAGTCGTCCAGCCAGTTCAAATCCAAAGTGTTGTCCTTATCCCGAAACAGCTCTCGCTGTCAGCTTAAACCAAGTCATGCAAATTACGAATAGTTTGATGAAATGTTAGAATTGGCCCTTTCGAATTTTCCTGTCCTATTCTTGGAACATCCGCTGCGGTTGCTTTCCTTTGGCATCCTCAGCTCAGGCCAAGGCACAAGCTGCGGCTTACGGTGGACAACGATCCAACCACGCAAACGACGCCATAAATCCGGCGCGAACCAACTGGGAAAATTAACATGAAAACCAAATTGAACACACTTGGCCTTGCAGCCGCAGTCAGCATTTTTGCCCTGCCTGCCTTTGCCGCAGAAGAAGTAAAAATTGGCCTGCCGTCGTGGACGGGCGCACAAGCTATCGGCCATGTCTTAGGCGAAATCGTCACATCGCGCATTGGTGGTCAGGTCGAATATGTACCAGGCAACAACGCAACGATCTTCCAGGCGATGGATCAAGGGAAGGGCGACATTGACGTGCATCCCGATGTCTGGCTCCCGAACCAGCAGAGCTTTACCGACAAATACGTCAAAGATGCGGGAACAGTTACGCTGTCCGCCAACCCCTATGAGGGCAATCAGGGTTTTTGCGTAAGCAAGGATTTTGGAACCGCCAATAACATCACCGACATCGCCGATCTGGGCCGCCCCGATGTGGCAGCCTTGATGGATAGCGATGGCGACGGCAAAGGCGAGATGTGGATCGGCGCACCTGGTTGGGCCTCTGCCAACGTAAACGAAGTGAAGGTCCGCGACTACGGTCTGCTTGATTTCATCGAACCCGTCCGTACCGAAGAAGCCGTAAAAACAGCGCGGATCAAAGACAGCGTTGCCAAGGGCGAAGGCTATGCATTCTATTGCTATAAGCCGCACGCGGTCTGGTTCATGTTCGACGTAGAGATGCTGACGGAGCCGACATTCGATCCGACAAAGTACACCATGATTCAGCCTTCTGACGATGCCGATTGGTATGAGAAGTCTTCTGTAGCGACTAAGGACGCGTTGAAGGATGTGCAAATCGCATGGTCCAACTCACTAGAAGAGCGTTCTCCCGCGATTGCTGAATTCTTCACCAACTTCTCATTGACGGCAGATGATGTCTCCGGCCTCGCCTTTGAGATCAGCGCCAATGGCAAAGAGCCTGCGGACGCCGCGAAAGAGTGGATCGCAGCAAACTCAGACCGTGTCGACGCAATGCTTGGCCTCTAAGACAGGTCAGTTTTGACCATTTGCGGCACCGGTGTGTTCCGGTGCCGCAATCAGATCCTTCCCTTTTTCAACAAGCGAGACCAGTCATGGCAAACGATACCGTCGTTGAAATCTCCAATGTCTGGAAGATTTTTGGCAACCGAAGCGAAGAAGCCCTTAGGGCCGTGCGCGAGCGGGGGCTGACCAAGGCGCAGGTCTTGGCCGAATTCAACACCGTTGTGGGTGTAGCAGATGTTAGTCTGTCGGTGAACCGAGGTGAGATTTTCTGTATCATGGGTCTGTCGGGCAGCGGCAAATCCACGCTGGTCCGTCACTTCAACCGCTTGCTAGAACCCACCGCGGGCAAAATCAAGATCGAGGGCATAGACGTAATGGCCCTTGGCACGCGTGAGCTACAGGAATTTCGAAATCGAAAGATCGGGATGGTATTCCAGAACTTCGCCCTGATGCCGCACCGCTCCGTCCTTGATAATGTCGCGATGCCCTTGGAAATCCGCAAAGTACCAAAGAACGAGAGGATGCGCCAAGCCGCCGCCATTCTGGACATTGTCGAGCTGGGTGCATGGGGTGCTAAATTCGCGCACGAACTGTCGGGGGGAATGCAGCAACGCGTAGGCCTTGCCCGCGCCTTGGCTGCGAACCCCGATGTGCTGTTGATGGACGAGCCTTTCTCCGCGCTTGATCCGCTCATCCGACGCCAGTTGCAGGATGAATTCATCCGCCTGAGCAAAATACTGAAAAAGACGACGATCTTCATCACTCATGATCTGGATGAGGCTGTGCGCATCGGCGACCGGATCGCGATAATGCGCGATGGCATGGTCGTGCAGATGGGCACAGCCGAAGAGATCGTGATGGCGCCCGCCGATGACTATGTCGCCGAATTCGTCGCGGGTATTTCCCGTCTCAAAGTGGTGCATGCTCATGCGGTGATGCAACCCGTCGCAACACATATTAAATCCTACGGCCCCATTCCAGCAGGTGCACCCCGTGTAGACGGCGGCGAAAACCTTAGTACGCTCATCAACCTCGCGATTGATGACGAAAATCCAATTATCGTCCAACAGGACGGCAAAGATGCAGGCGTTATTACCCGTGCGGACCTGCTCCGTACTGTGATTGAAGGAACCGAAGTCTCATGAGTGAAGCAATGGAAAACCTCGGTGTGAACCCGTTGGAAGACACCACAAGCAAAGCAGCACTCGCCTACGCAACAGAGCGGCGAGACAATATTCGCACATTTGTGCGCACCAATCCTGATTATTACATTAACATGTTCGACAAGATTGGTGCGTCTTCATCCTTCACTCCGACTTTCAATCTGATGGCAGGCGTTTTTGGTCCTGTTTGGTTCGGCGCAAGAGGGCTTTGGAATTGGGCCCTGCCCTTTTTGATCATCGAAACACTGGCCTTTGTGCAAATCGCGCGGGGCCTGTTCGGTGATCTGGGTGCAGAGGCCATGGCGCGCATCGCCTCTATTGAGGGTACATTGGATCTGCGACGCCAACAGCTTGCCGCAGCAATCGAGAGCAACTCGGACCGCGTCGATGCATTCCAGCGCACAGTGGACAGCCTTGAGGCCAACATCGGCGGCATCCGTGTGGAGGCTGAAGCAATAGCGGCAACGGGTCCGACGGTAGCACTTACTGGTCTGATACTCCTAATCCTTGTAAAGATTGCCCAATCCATCATGGCCAACACCGCACTAGAGGCACGCTTTTCTGACTGGATGAGCGACCGCAGCGTCCGCTTTGGCCTGCCTGTGACACATATCGTCCTGTCTGCGATCTTTATGGCGTTGATCGCATTTGCGGCGATGATGCATTACTCGTTTCCGGGCCGCTTCTCGCTTCTCTCGGATTTCCCCACTGATCCCGATATCCGCCTTGGCAGTATCGACCGCGTCGAAGCCTTCTTCAACTGGGCAGTGCTCAATGGCGAAGTCCTGTTTGACGCTATCACCTATTTGATACGCATGGTGCTCGACGCGCTCGAGATCATCTTTGTCAGCACGCCGTGGATTGTCATAGCCTCCCTGATTGTCCTGCTCACATGGCTCACTGCCGGAGTTCGCATGGCAATCTACTCCAGTGCCTTTCTCGCTTATATGGGCCTTCTCGGCTTCTGGGAAAAAGCTATGACGACGCTCGCATTGCTCGGCACGGCAGCTTGTCTGTCGATCCTCATCGGCATCCCGCTTGGCATGTTTGCCGCCCGCCGCCCACGGTTCTACAAAACGATCCAGCCGATTATGGATTTTATGCAAACCATGCCAGCCTTTGTGTTCATGATCCCTGTCATTGCCTTCTTTGGCACCGGTAAACCTGCCGCTGTTGTCACGACGATGATCTTTGGTGGCACACCCGTTGTGCGCCTTACTGTGCTTGGCCTGCGCGGGGTGCCAGAAAGTGTCCGCGAGGCAGCGATAAGCTTTGGAGCAAACAAATGGTATCTGCTTACCAAGGTTGATCTGCCTTTGGCAGGGCCGTCCATTCGAGCCGGGATTAACCAGACAATTATGTTGTCACTTGCTATGGTCGTGGTGGCATCTTTGATCGGCGCAAAAGGTCTTGGCGAAGACGTGTTGGAAGCTTTGCAATATGCCAATGTCGGACAAGGTATTTTGGCAGGCTTCGCTATTCTCTTTTGTGCAATGATCCTTGATCGCATCGTGCAAGGGGGAAGCAAGTGACATCGTTGGTTTTCGTTCATGGTTTGATGGGTGGCAGTCAGCAATGGGCACAGCAACAGGAGGCGCTTTCCGACTTTGATAGTGTGGCTTTGGACCTTCCGGGTTTTGGCAGAAACGCCCAGATCAAAGCGTTAACCAGCATCTCAGATTTTGCAGATTGGGCTTTAGCTGAACTGAGTTCTCGCGGCGTTCAGCAGTTTAGCCTCATTGGGCATTCAATGGGAGGAATGGTTGCCCAAGAGATGATAGCACACGCCCCTGAACGGGTTGATCGGTTAGTGCTTTATGGAACAGGCGCGACGGGTGTTTTGCCAGGTCGTTTTGAGACGATCGCCACTTCAAAAGATCGTGTGCAAGCCGAAGGGGCAAGTGCCACCGCCAGACGGATTGCGGCAACGTGGTTTTTGCACAAAGATCAGGCACCCGCCTATGAAAGCTGCGCGAAAATCGCGCAGCTTAGCGGACTTGAGGCAAT
This sequence comes from Sulfitobacter sp., assembly GCA_033851935.1. Lineage (GTDB taxonomy): Bacteria > Pseudomonadota > Alphaproteobacteria > Rhodobacterales > Rhodobacteraceae > Sulfitobacter. The sequence goes on along the minus strand of JAWSVL010000015.1, from coordinate 314,397 downwards.
TCTTGCCGGGCTAGACGCAATGAATGGATGGAGCGGCACCGCTTATCTCCCGCACATTAAGACGAAGACTTTGGTCATTTGGGGCGATCACGATAGAACTTATCCGTGGAAGCAGACCCAAGAGTTATGGAGTTCTATTGAAGGCGCGTGTCTGGCAGTCATTCCCGGATGCGCCCATGCGTCGCATTTGGAAAAATCTGTCTTATTCAACGCCATATTGGAAAACTTCCTGACCGATTTTGAGAATACTTCTGTGAGGTAGGCAATAGGGATCTGGGGAGCAATAGGTAGGATTTGGAAGGCCGCGTTGCAGGATTTGATCGATATGCAAATGGCTGCTCTGGACTGGATTATCCGAGATCACCTACCGTTTTCTCTAAAACTAGACATTCGCCGCGACGCAGAAAAAATACATCGGGCTCTTTGCCGGCTTTCGCCGCGTTTGCACACGAGATCAACGCCAAATAGGAAGGCGAGAGGCGGCTGTGCGGACTTTGTTACCCTTGGCAGATCAATTACGTTATTGGTCTATACCGAAGAAAGTGAGAAATCTATTTTGGCAGAAGATACCGATGACATATCAGGAGTTCTTTCCTTTTTGATCGTGCTCTGGCCAGCAGTGCTTTGTGCGATTGGTTTTTTAGTTTATTTACTAGCGCTTCTGAACCGCTGCAAATTAACGGCCAGAGGCCCTGAAGAATGCATGTTTCTGGGCACAGACTTTGGTGAAGTCATTTACCCTTTGTGGGGGTTGGGTATTTATCTTGTGTACGCCTTCTTATGGATTCCTGTTGGGCTGATAATCTTGGCAATTGCTCGTTACCTCAAACGAAATTCCTTTTGAGCCCAGCAACAAAGGGCTCTTTCCCGACTTTCGCTGCATTTGCACACGAGATCGACGCTAAATAAGAAGGCGATAGGCGGCTTTGCGGGACAAAACCGACCTCGAATAGTTTTCAATGAGCTGCTTTCCAGTTAAAGACACAAAGGATGGAAAGCAGCCAATTACTGCGGGTCAAAATAATACCAACTTCTTGAAGAAATCACACATTGGTGGCCGCTCAATAGTATTTTCGAATTCGTAGTGCGAGTAGAGGCGATAATGAGCCCGAGTTACGAGTTCTGCGTTGAGCTGTAACTTTCATCTCGGAACGCCTGCGTCCTTTACAGGAGCGTCTTCAGAACAAGTTCCGGAGAAGCAATGACTTCTGGCGCAGGTGATTTACCCGCTTCGATCAGCCGTTTCCCCACCATGTAATCGCGCGGTGCATTCATCGCATCGACCGCAAGTAATTTTGTACCGCGGTAGTACCAATGCGACACCGAACCGGGTTTGTCGCCGTCCCGCGTCACGACGGCATCATAGCCAGTGTTTAGGCCCGCTATTTGTAGTTTTACATCGTATTGATCCGACCAAAACCACGGCTTGGCAACATAGGCTATGTTGGCCCCCATTATATTTGCTGCAATCGCTTCGGCTTGATCAATGGCGTTTGGAACACTTTCAAGACGGATGCGTGTCTCCCCGATCGGGAAGGATGCACAATCGCCCGCCGCCCAGACATTGGCTGCACTGGTTTGACCAAACGCATCCGTGCTGATGCCATTGTCAATTGCCAGACCTGCGGCGTCGGCAAGTGCCGTATTTGGGCGAATGCCGATCCCTGTAATCACAAAGTCCACATCCAGCGTTTGCCCGTCGCTCAGAACGGCTTGGTTGACATGACCCTCGCCCACAAGTTCGGAAAGGCCGACCCCTTCGAGGATTTTGACGCCATGGTTGTGATGCAGTGCCCGAAAGTAATCCGACGTTTGTGGCGAAGCGACGCGCTGCAAGATACGATCAGCCATTTCGACAACGGTGACACTAAGCCCAAGCTTTGCTGCAACGGCCGCGGCTTCCAGTCCGATATAGCCCCCGCCTACGATCAAAACGCGCTTACCCTCGCCGAAATATGGGGCCATCGCGTCAATGTCGTCGAGTGTGCGCACACAAAACACACCATTCAAATTGCCACCAATTTTTGCGGGAAGGCGGATTGGGCTTGATCCAGTGGCCAGCACCAGCTCGTCAAATGGGATCTTTTCATCCCCTGCGATCAGGCGTTTTGCCTCGGGATCGATCTCCGTGACAGCCAGCCCGGTCCGAACGGTGATATTTGCATCATGATAGTTTGCCTGAGGCCGCAAAAACAATCGTTCGCGGGTCATGCCCCCCAACAGATAAGCCTTTGATAACGGGGGTCTTTGATATGGCAATACAGGCTCATCACCCATTAACGTGATTGCTCCCTCATGCCCAAGTGAACGCAGCTTAAACGCCAATGCGCACGCAGCTTGGCCCGCCCCGACAACAACAACATGTTTCATAACGCCACTCCCTTAACCCGCCAATCATACATCAAAATTCAACCACAGCGCGGATAGATTTGCCTTCGTGCATCAAATCGAACCCGTGGTTAATCTCATCTAGTGTTAGTTTGTGAGTGATCATCGGGTCGATTTCAATCTTGCCGTCCATGTACCAATCCACAATCTTCGGCACGTCTGTCCGCCCGCTTGCGCCGCCAAAAGCAGTGCCACGCCAGCTGCGCCCAGTGACCAGCTGGAACGGGCGGGTCGAGACTTCCTGCCCCGCGCCCGCGACGCCGATGATGATGCTTTCGCCCCACCCTTTATGCGCCGATTCCAAGGCTTGGCGCATGACGGTGGTATTGCCCGTCGCATCAAATGTGTAGTCAGCACCGCCATCTGTAAGCTCAACAAGGTGGGCAACGATGTCGCCGTCTACTTTGGACGGGTTCACAAAATCGGTCATCCCAAAGTGTTTGGCCATGACCGCCTTGTCGTCATTCAAGTCAACGCCGACAATCTGGTCGGCCCCTGCCAGACGCAAACCCTGAATCACGTTTAGACCGATACCGCCCAGACCAAACACAATGCCCGTGCTGCCGATTTCAACCTTGGCTGTGTTGATCACCGCGCCGATGCCCGTCGTCACGCCGCAACCGATGTAGCAAATCTTGTCAAACGGCGCATCTTTGCGGACCTTGGCCAGTGCGATTTCCGGCACAACTGTGTGGTTCGCGAAGGTCGAACAGCCCATGTAATGGTGGATCGGTGTACCGTCCAGCATCGAAAACCGCGTGGACCCATCGGGCAAAAGCCCCTGCCCCTGCGTCGCGCGAACTGCCTGACACAGGTTGGTTTTCGGGTTCAGACAGTATTCACACTCTCGGCATTCTGCGGTGTAAAGCGGGATCACGTGATCGCCAACTTCTAGGCTGGTGACCCCCTCGCCAATTTCAATCACAACGCCCGCACCCTCATGACCAAGGATCGCGGGAAAGATACCTTCGGGATCATCGCCAGAACGCGTAAATTCATCCGTGTGGCATAGGCCCGTGGCCTTAATCTCTACCAAAACCTCTCCGGCGCGCGGGCCTTCCAGATTGACCTCCATCACTTCGAGGGGTTTGCCGGCTTCCATAGCGACCGCAGCGCGTGTTCTCATCATTTGGGTGGTTCCTTGAAGTATTCAAATTAATTGGGTTGAGACGACGAAGGCTGCGTCAGTCGGTATTCATAGCGTCGAGCAAGAGCTCCAGGACGGCGTCTCTTGAGATGGTGCCGGCCGGCTTACCATCCGCATCCACAACCGTCGTCGAGGCCCCGTTTTCCATAATCACGGAAGCCACATCCGCGAGCTTTGCGCTGGCTGGAACCGAGACATCCGTCTTCTTCGAGCCCGCCTGTTCAGCCGTCATGATCGCGCCGACCGAAACGACTTGAGACTTGTTTACGTGCTTCGTAAAATTGGCGACGTAATCGTCCGCAGGGTTCAAAACAAGTTCTTCTGGCGTGCCGATCTGTACGATGCGGCCACCTTCCATAATTGCGATCCGGTTGGCGAGGCGTATTGCTTCATCAAAGTCGTGCGTAACGAAAAGGATTGTCTTTTGAACGATCTGTTGCAGGCGGATAAATTCATCTTGAAGCTCGCGGCGGATCAACGGATCCAGCGCGGAAAACGGCTCATCTAGGAACCAAATATCGGGATCAACCGCAAGGCTGCGCGCAATGCCGACGCGTTGCTGCTGGCCGCCAGATAGCCCGCTTGCAAATGCGTTTTCACGCCCTGACAAACCGACTAACTCGATCATCTCAAGGGCGCGTTTTTCCCGTTCTGCTTTTGGTTCCCCTCTGACTTCCAAAGGCAACGCGACGTTCTCCAAGACGGTCCGATGCGCCAAAAGTGCGTAGTGCTGAAACACCATCCCCATCTTGTAGCGTCGCAATTGAAGCAGTTCAGCGGCGGTTGCGGTTTCTAGGTTTATGCCCTCGACCGTGGTTTCGCCAAAAGAGGACTCGATGAGCTTGCTGATACAGCGCAGCAAGGTCGACTTCCCACTGCCCGACAGGCCCATGATGATCAGGATTTCGCCAGAATGGACATCCAAATTTACGTCTCGAACCGCTGGGAACAAGTCGGCTTGCTCAACTTCGTCATCTGTCGGCGCTGTGCCTCGCACGCGAAACCGTTTATCCGCATCGGCGCCGTAAAGCTTCCACAAATTCTTCACTGAGATAATCGGGCTTGTCGTAATTTCCACTGAAGTCTGTTCCTTGTTTCTTTAACGCGTCGGGTCTTAAGTCGCACTCATCTCATGCGCGTCAGGCGGCCTTTTCGGGGGCGAGTTTGCTTTCAGCCAATCCACCAACGAGGCGGTCAGCAATGATGGCGATAAAGGCAACGGCGAAGCCAGCGACCAATCCTCTGCCCGGGTCCACTTGGGTCAGGGCGGTAATCGTTTCCTGACCAAGGTCACTTGTTCCAATCAACGCCGTCACGACAAGCATGGCCAAAGCCATCATGATTGTCCGGTTCAAGCCCAAGATGATCTGCGGGGCGGCAGTTGGAAGTTCGACCTTCCACAACCGTTGCAGAGAGTTGCACCCGAATTGCACGCCGGCCTCGCGCAATTCAGACGGCACCGTCCGGATTCCGAACTCGGTGTAGCGAATGGCCGGACAGATTGAGAACGCAACAATCGCGATGAACGATGGGAATTCTCCGGTGCCGAACAACATGATCGCGGGGATCAGATAGATGAATGCAGGCAGCGTCTGCAACAGGTCCACGACCGGGATGATGACCCGCGCAGCCGCAGGACTACGGCCCGCCCAAACCCCAAGTGGAATACCGAGGATCGCAGAAAAGAAGACCGCAACCGCACAGAGGTAAAATGTCAGAATTGCACGATCCCAAAGGCCAACCCAAACGATCATAAACGTCATAAACGCAAGAAACAGACCGCGCTTTAGACCGCCACCAAAATAGCCCGCAAGTCCGATCAGAACAACAAATGCAGGCCACGGCAACGCAAGCAGGAGTTCTTTGAAGGGGAAGAAGACATTCAAGAGCAAGAAGACCTTTAGGCCGTTCGTGTAGTCATAAAGGTTGAGGTTGATCCACTTGATAAGGGCATCAAAGAAGTCGCCCGTCGAAAGCATCAAAGCCTCTGGATATGTCACAAGCCATGGGACGTTCAGCGACAACAGGGTTGTTGAGCCAAGGATAACAGCCATTACAATCCAAAAACCACGGCAGCTTAGAAACGAAAGGCGCTCGATACGGCGGGATGAATAGTGCTGTAAAAAGCTGTTGAGCGTGATCGCCAATAGCGTGATCGCAAGCCCCGCTTCCAGACCTTTACCAATGGCAAGACGGCGCAAGGCGACCAAAACATCGTATCCCAAACCGTCTGCGCCAACCAGCGAGGCAATGATGACGGATGAAAAGGAAAGCATCACAACTTGGTTCAGCCCAACGCGCAGCTGATCTTGTGCGGATGGTAGGATCACCTTCCACAGTTTTTGACGTGAATTGCAGCCGATGGACATCGCCAATTCGCTCGCATGTACGGCCGCCTCTTCGAGTGCGACAACGGTTGTGCGCACCATAGTCGGCATCGCGAAAATCACGGTGATGACGATGGCAGGCGCGATCCCAAGGCCGAAAAACACAACAATAGGAACGAGGTACGCAAAGATCGGGATGGTTTGTAGTTGATCCAATAGGAGCAACGCTGCGGGCTTGATCCGGGGGGATCGCCAAATCAGGATGCCGCAAAACAAACCAATCGCTGCCGCGACCGGAACCGTCACCAACAGCAAGGCTAATGTCAGCATCGCGCTTTCCCAAAGACCTAACAAAAGAAGGTAGGCCGCTGTTATGAAGCTAAAGATGGCCAAGCTCGCGCCGCCGATACGGTAACACCCAAGCACAGTTGCGATGGTGATACCCAGCCATGAAAACGGCGGAAAGAGCGTGATTTTGCGCGCGCCAAACCCTTCGGTAAATCCGTTGACCAACAGGCTTTCGATGAACTCGGTCGGAACTTCGACCAGCGGTATGGTTGCGCGCGTGATGTCTTTGCCGGTGAAAGCGCCAAAGAAAACGCGCTCGGACATGAAATCAAAAGCGCTGTTGATCCAACCCGCGGCCGGCAAGAACCAATCTTCTGGCCACGCATTGGCCCAATGGGATTCTGACAACATTGCGTGCGCAACCAGTCCGATGGACAGGATCAGCACAAACAAAACAAGACCGCGCGAGGGGAGCCAAAGCATCTATTTCAAGCCTAAGTTTTTCGGGTATGTAAGAGCCCCCCACATGCAAAGTATGCAGGGGACTGCGGTTAGCTCGCGACCAATATTATTGGCTGATCCACGCCATCCAGCGGTCTTCGTTTTCTGCCATCCAGATATCGACGAGCTCTTCAACCGGAACACCGTTAAGATCAGCCTCTGCGATTACAGCGCCATATTCTTGGTTGGTCAGGCTAAAGGCTTGCAGCGCTGCGTATGCGCCAGGCCATTTTTCTTCCATTCCAGGCCAAGAAATTTTGATGATATCGCCCGTTGGCTTCTCGCAGTTGAACAAGCCGGATGCTGCACATTCTTCTGTATAGGGCGGCAGCTCGACATATGCACCGTCGAACTGAACAGGGGCCCAGTGTGGTTCATACAGCCATGCCAAAACTGGCGCTTCACGTTGCACGGCAGACTGGACTTCGGCCAACAATGCAGCCTCGGACCCAACACGCACGATTTCAAAGTTCAGGCCAAGGGATTCGACGCGCTCGTCGTCATTTCCGCCCCAGTCGGCGGAATACAAAAGCAGACGGCCCTTGTCGCCAGTGTCCACTGTTGAAAACAGCGCAGCACAGTCGTTCAATGCTTCATAGTTAGGCAAACCCGGGCAGTCTTCTACGACGTAGCTCGGGAACCACCAACGGTCCATGCCAACCAAGCCGGTTACACCGATGTTATTGACGCTGCCGTCGTCGATCAGGGGGAAGATTTCGGGGTGAACACTTGTCCAAGTTTCAACATCTAGCGTTACATCGCCCGCCGCTAGCGCTGGGTAGATCCCGCTCGCATCGATCGGGATCGTTTCGGCGTTGTATCCCATCTCGCCCAGAATACGCACAACCAGCTCTGCGCTAAAAACGCCGCCAGTCCACTCGTGCAAAGCAACGCGGATAGGGTCATCAGACTCAGGCACGTCTTGAGCCAAAGTTGTGCTCGCCATAGCGCAAAGTACGGTACCAGCAGTCAAAGTACGCGCGAACGTCTTGCCAAAACCGGTGAGTGTTTTCGGTAGTTGACGTTTGATTTCGGAGTTGGACATAATTGTCTCCCATTTTGTGAGGCTACCACTGCGTTGGTGGCTGTTGCGGGTGGCTCCGGTACGTGATTACGGTCCGAAAGCTTCATTAACTCAATCATCGCCACTTCCCCCGGCTTTGGAAGTTTTAACTCCAAACCCAATGGTTAGGATGAACCTAATCTAGGTAAAAAAACATTAGTAAAAGTACTCAAATTATTGATTTAAAACAATTTTATACAAAAAATCACAACAAGCATGGCACTTCACGCGATAGAAGTTCAGAAACTTTTATTGCAAAAATAGCAACCGCTCCAAAAGTAGTCATTTAGCTCTGCGGCAAGGCGCGTTTGAGTATTGGTCGCACAATGCGACAGGGCCAGTAGGAGTTAGCTACTGGCCCCGAATTTGCAGTTAGTTGAAGCGCCAAAAGCGGATAGATTGCCCTGTTTCAGCCGATGTTAGTCAGTATATCTGTTGGAGGTCATTCCGCTGCAATGTTAGCGAAGTCACGCTCAAATCCAGCAGTTTTTTCCGCCAGATACTGCATAAAATCATAAATCGGGCGTTCAAGGTAAGACAGATGGCCTGCTTTGGCGGCGTCGGCGTTCAAGCCCTTAAAGACCTTCTCGGTACAGCCACGATCCTCAACGTTCACATCGTCAAGCAACTGCTTCAGGGTTGCCATATATTCATCCGCCTTTAGGTCCGCCATAAATTCAGGCGACAGACCACCACCATAGATAATCTCAACCTGTCCGGTGCCTTTGGGGCGCAGCGATAGATACCAAAAGTAACCTGGAGTTAGCGTAATCAGATGGCTCGGGTAAATGGTGATCAGCGCTGTTGTCTTACGCTGATCCCCAATTAGGTGCGTGTTATTAGGGTGTGCATTCCCCATTGGAAGCGAGGCTTCTTTTGTGATCCAGTGGTAGTTGAAATATTTGAGGCCCGGTGGGCAATCCATCTCCTCGAGCTTGGAATGCCCACCAACGGTGGCGGCGTGACACACAGGCAAGTGATAGCTTTCCATAAAATTCTCAGCGAGAACTTTCCAATTGGTGTCCCAAACATGGGTCTCGTGGAAGCTCTCAACGTAGTCTTCGACTTTATAGTGCGAAATCATCTGTTCCAGCTCACTCAGCTGCGAAGATACACTTTCAATCTCTGGGTCCAATGACACGTAGATCCACCCGAGCCATTCTTCGCAACGAACCTTAGGTAACTTGTAGTGCTCCCGACAGAACCCCGTGGTTTCCTTCATGAACGGCGCACCACGCAGGTTACCTTGCAGGTCATACGTCCATGCGTGGTAGGGGCAGACCAAAACGCGCGCATTACCAGTCCCCTCGACAAGGGTGGACATGCGATGCAGGCACACATTCGAAAACGCGGATATCTCGCCAGATTTGTCGCGCAGAACGACAATGGGCTGTTCTGACAAGTCAAAGGCCATGTAGTCCCCGATTTCAGGAAGACTACTGCTGCGACCAACGGCAACCCAGTCCTTGCCAAAGACATCCTTGAGCTCGCAGTTTAGATACTCTTCGCTGGTATAGAGCACAGGAGGTATCGCGCGCGCGTCTTCCATGGGCAGGTTAGCGGTTTCACGTAATTCTGAGATGGCTTGGTCTAAGGACATTTCTGGCTCCCATTGGATCGATAACTTCCGACGCATCGAAGGAATGCTGTGCTGGTTGATAAAAAAGCCTTGCACACCACGTAGGGAATATTAAAACTTTAAAATCCTTCCATTTAGGAATAAGAAATATGGTTAGCTTCACCCTGAAACAGTGCGCGTACTTCCGCGCCGTTGCGGCTACAGGCGGAATTTCGCAAGCATCACGGCAACTTAACATCTCTCAACCGTCCATTTCGCAAGCGATCGACAAGCTTGAGATCCTAACAGGTTTGAAGTTATTCGAGAGGCATCATGCGAGGGGTTTGACCCTAACCGTGCACGGCCGCCTATTTCTTGATCAGGTGACGAAGTTGGAAGCAGCAGCCGAGCGTGTACGAATCGAAGCTGAAGCGCTTGTCTTGGAAACAGCCGGCGAAATACGGCTGGGCGTCTTCCACACCTTGGCACCCTTTTTCTTAACGAAACTGATCAGCGGCTTTCAAAAAATGATGCCAAAGGTCACGATCCGCCCGTCCGAAATGTCACTTGCCGAATTGGACGATGCGTTGACCGAAGGCCGTATCGACCTCGCCCTAACGTATGATTTTGCGAACCAGCCCGATGGCCGCACGTCCGTAAACCTTGCGGCGATCTCGCCACGGGCAATTGTGGCCGCACAGCATCCGCTTGCACACAAGGACTGCGTAAGCGTGGCCGAGTTGCGCGACGAGCCTTATGTCATGTTAAATGGCCCCGGCAGCCGCGAATATTTTGATCAGCTGCTGTCCGAACTGGGGCTTTCACCAAAGATCGCTTACGCGTCCACATCGATGGAAACAGTTCGCAGCGCTGTCGCAGCAGGGCTCGGCTATACCTTCCTCGCGATGCAGCCACCGTCGTCCGCGACATACGACAACGGAAGCCTCAAGGCTTTGGACGTTGACCCGAGGCCAACTGAGTTAAGCATTGTCCTCGTCGGCAAACAGGACGTCTATGAGGGCAAAATCATAGAGGCATTTCGCCGCCATACTATCGCGTGTTTTCAACCGTCTTAGGTGTCGATGCCTTACGTGGCCTGCGCCCTATTCCCCATGATGAGCTCACACGCACGTTCTGCAATCATGATTGTGGGCGCATTTGTGTTACCATTGATCAGCGATGGCATTACCGACGCATCCACGACCCGCACACCTTGCACGCCGTTAACGCGCAGCGATGTATCCACAACAGCGTTTGCATCGCTGCCCATCCGACAGGTTCCGACAGGGTGGTATACGGTTTCGGCACCGTCGCGGATAAATTTGTCAATCGCGGCGTCAGTGACTGAACCATCTGCCAACTCATTGGGGGTGCAGCCTAGATCGTCGAATGCGCTTTGGGCCAATACCTTGCGGGTCAGCTTTACCGCTTCGCGCAAAACCGGAAGATCATCAGGGTGGCTTAGATAGTTCGCCATGATCTTTGGGTGAGTTTCAGGGTTTCGATCCTTGATTTCGATGCGGCCACGGCTTTTGGGATGTCCATGGTTCACATAAACCGTCATCCCGTGTGTGTCAGGCCATGAGCTGTCATGGCTGGTCACAAGTGCCGGCGTTAAATGCAATTGGATATCCGCATATTCCAGCGCAGGATCGCTTTTGAAAAACGCGCCAGTGGAAAGTGGCGCTTCGCCAAGGATGCCCTTTTTCGACGTGATGTATTTAAGAGCAGCTTTCGCGCCGTGCCACGGGTTGAGCCATTTGTAATGGCTTACCGGTTTTTTTATACGCGCCGTTAGGCAAACGCACAGGTGGTCCTGCAAGTTCGCCCCGACTTCCGGACGCGCCGCGACAACATCAATGCCGAGCTTTCCTAACAATTCAGGATCTCCAACACCGGACAGTTGCAAAAGCTGCGGCGAGTTAATCGCGCCGCTGCTCAACACGACCTCACGGTCACAACGCGCCAGATGGGTTTTCCCGCCTTTGAGGTATTCAACGCCAACCGCTCTTGTGCCTTCCCAGATGATGCGCGACGACAACGCGCCCGTGATCACTGTCAGGTTTTCGCGCCCGCGGGCGTTTTTCAAAAATGCCGTCGCCGTGCTCCAACGGCGGCCCTTATAGACAGTGGCATCAAACTCACCAAAGCCTTCTTGATCAGCACCGTTGAAGTCCTCGTTGTGCGGATATCCGGCCTGAATGCCGGCTTCTACAAACCGGTCGCTGATCTCTGAAGTCCGTTTTGCAATGGTCACGTTCAATGGGCCGCTGTCGCCGTGAAATTCGCTCGCGCCGCGTTCGTTGTTCTCGGAGCGCCGAAAATACGGCAGCACATCTTTATATGCCCAACCATCGGCACCAAGCTCAGCCCAACGATCATAATCGCCCTTATTTCCGCGTGTATAGACCATTCCATTGATCGAGCTTGACCCGCCTACAACTTTGCCACGTGGCCAGAACAGATTACGATTGTTCAATTTTGGCTCGACTTCAGTGGAGTATCCCCAGTTGATTTTCTCATTGGGTGCAACCGCTGGCAGAGCTGCTGGGATATGCACAAGCGGATTGCGATCCCAATTTCCCGCCTCCAAAAGAAGGACCTTCACATCCGGGTCAACGCTCAGGCCCGCAGCCATCACACATCCCGCAGATCCTGCGCCCACAACAATAAACTGAAAAGGTCCGCTTTGATCGGCCATGGTGTGTTTCTCCAAACTGGGGTTCTAAACTGCGCCTGCGATTTTGATGCAATGCTTTGCTGGCAGTTTAAGTTTGCAGCAGGAAAGAGCGATAATGTTCTTCCGAACCCCTGCGAAAACAAAACCTAACGCCACCCCCTTGGGGCGGTGAAATTAGTCGATAGACGATATCTAAGCGGTCAGAGCGGCGCCGATTTTTTCCATCATTACATCGCACTCCGCCAATTCTGCCTTACTCAAGCCCTCGTCAGGTTTGTGCCCATCGGCCGCCATATCACCCGGCCCAATGACAATCACGTCCAGGCCGAGGTCTAAAAAAAAGCCAGCCTCCGTCCCGAATGGTACCTTTGCAATCTGCGTGGTTCCTGCCATTTTGCCGACCCATTCTACGACGGAGTTCAACGGATCAACATCCAGCCCCGGGTAGGTATTGATGACGTCCACATCAATGGACGGTACGGATACATACCCCTCACTGAGCCGGGTTGCGATGTCGTTAATAGACTGCAAAATTTCCTGCGCGGGTGTCTGCGCGAGGTGACGAAACTCCATCGCAATTTGCGCATCGGCTGGCACAATATTAAGCGCCTGCCCGCCAGAAATTTTACCGATATGAACAGTCGAATATGGAATGCTATAGCTGTCGTCAAACGGCCCAACAGCAAGCTTGGCTTGCAAACCCCGTATCTGCTGAACAAAGTCCGCAGCGACATGAACCGCATTGACAAAATTGGGCGCAAGGGCGCTGTGCCCCTCTTGCCCGTGGCAGGTCACGTTCAGCGCTGTTTTGCCTTTGTGCCCAATCGCCACCTGCATAGACGTCGGCTCTCCGACTATGACAACACGGGGTTTGCCGATAAGGTGTTTCAGCTCCGGCATCATCTGCTGAATGCCGACACATCCGATCTCTTCGTCGTAAGAAATCGACAGGCTCAACGGGGCTGACAGCGGCGTCTTCGCGATCCGTTCCGCCAAAGCCAGCGCAGAGGCAAGGAACCCCTTCATATCGGTCGTCCCGCGTCCGTACACGCGGTCACCTTCATCAGTCAGTTTAAAACATGGACGCGTCCATGTTTGCCCATCTATCGGCACCACATCGGAGTGCGCTGACAGGCATATGCCGCCGTCAACTTTGGGGCCCATTTGTGCAAATAGACCCGCCTTGGTTCGGTCCGGCGACCAAATGCGGGTTACTTCAAAACCCGCACGCGTCAAAATGGTCTGCACCCAATCGATAAGCTCCAGATTGCTATCGCGGCTAACCGTCGGGAAGGCCACCAGGCGGGCCAAGATTTCAAGAGTTCTGCTCATATAATACTTCTCATGATCCGTATGATCACGACCTACCTGTCAAAGCGCCGCTATCTATCGGTGCTTTGACAATTTCGTTTTTACCTGCCCGCTTCAACCGGCACGCCCGGATACCCAAACTTTGAAATGGTTTCAGATGCATCATTGATAAAGGCATTCACGGACAAGACATTGCGCGCCCCCTTAGGTGTAAGGAAGCCCAAATACATTGGGCGCAGCGAGCCTTCCAAGGGAATAAAACGTAATTCTCGCCCATCAGGGGACAGGTCTGATTGTGGGCGAATGTTGGCGACAGAAAAACCAAACCCGTTGGCCACCAATGAACGCATCACAGCCATATCGCGCGTGCGTTCCACGATATTCGGGATGCAACCTGCGCGCTCAAACACGCTGAGAAAATAGGTATTGCTTATCGGCAAATCCAACAGAACCATTGGGTGTTCCACCAGCGTTTCGACTGCAACCGATTTAAGGCTCGCCAATGGATGATCCTTTGCGACCACCGCATAAAGCGGCAAAGACCGTAACGGCGTGAAGTCCAGTTCCGGCGGAACTTCGAGATCATACGTCAGCGCAATATCAATCTCAGCGCGCCGAAGTTTTTCAATCAAAGTTTCCTGATCACATTCGATCTGCGTCACCTGAACATCGGCGTATTTGCGCTGAAATTCGCGACGAATGGCAGGCAGTAAAATCTGCGCAAATGTCACAAGGCAGCCGATCTTTAGAGGGCCCTGCACGTTACCACAAATGGCCCCGGCAAGGCGGCTGAGGTTATAGACTTCAGCCAGCACTTTGCGTGCCTGATCCATAAATTGCCGCCCAGCTTGCGTCAAATTAAGGCCACGGGCGTGTTTACGCACGAATAACGGAAACCCATATTCAGCTTCTAGCTGAGCAATCGCAGCTGATATTGATGGCGACGACACGTTCACAATCGCGCTTGCCTGCGCAATGGAGCCTTGTTCGCCAACTGCTACAAAATACTCTAACTGTCGAAGGGTAACCCGTGATGCCATGACCTTGATTATGCTGTGGGATACCAAAAGTTCAAGCCGAATACCTAATCCAGGTCGTTTTCAGGGCGGTGTACTTATCAAAACTGTGGAGCGACAAGTCTCGTCCGAAGCCTGACTGTTTCATGCCGCCGAACGGTGTCATCGCGCTTAGTGCGTCGACTGTGTTCACCGAAACCGTCCCGACCATCACCTTTTCGGAAACGCGCAAGGCTCGGCTCAGATCATCGGTCCAGACGGATGCCGCGAGGCCATAGACACTGTCATTGGCCATGCGAACGGCGTCATCTTCGGCATCAAAGGGGATCACAGACAGAACGGGGCCAAAAATTTCATCCCGTGCAAGGGGGTCATCGTGACTGACGTCATCGAAGATAGTCGGTTGCACGAAACAGCCTTTGCCGTCGATTTGAACCTGTTCACCACCCGTGACCAGATTTGCCGTGGCTTTGCCCGCTTCGACAAACCGCATCACACCGTCGGTCTGCGTTTTATTCACCATCGCGCCCATCTTGGAAGCGGGATCAAGCGGATCGCCGGGCTGCATGCCTTGCGCACGCTCAATCAGCTTTGCCACGAACTCGTCCTTGATCGAACGCTCGACGTAGAGCCGAGAGTTGGCAGAGCAGGTTTCGCCTTGGTTAAAGAAGATGCCGAACGCCGCCATGTCCGCAGCCGCATCAAGATTACCGCTGTCCGCAAAGATAATGTTCGGGCTTTTGCCACCCGTTTCTGGCCAGACCTGCTTCAGGTTAGATTGGCCGGAATATTCCATGAACTTTTTACCCGTTGGCGTGGAGCCGGTGAAGGCAATACAATCAACATCCATGTGCAAGCCAAGTGCCGCGCCAGCAGTGCGACCCATGCCGGGAACGACGTTGAACACGCCGTCTGGCAGGCCCGCCTCACTCGCCAACTCGGCAAGACGCAAGGCGGACAAAGGTGATTGCTCTGCCGGTTTCAAAACGACCGAGTTGCCCGCAGCCAGTGCGGCGGCAGCTTTCCATGTCGCCATATCAAGCGGGAAGTTCCACGGCGTAACGGCGCCAACAACCCCCAACGGCACGCGCTTAACGATCGCCAGATCGCCAGGGCCGGTTGGGGCGACTTCGTCGTAGATTTTGTCGATAGCTTCGGCGTACCACTGGAAAAAATGTGCTGATCCTGGGGCATCGATGGTCGCCGCATCTGTCACCAGTTTACCCATATCAAGGCTGTCAAGGAGCGCGAATTCGACCAAATTCTCGCGGATCAAGTCGGCAAGTTTCAACAAGATCGTCTTGCGATGGGCTGGGTCGGTGTGCGACCAACTGCCTGCCTCAAATGCTTTGCGCCCCGCCGCAACTGCGCGGTTCACGTCCTCAAGGTCACAAGCCGCGACATTGGCCAAAACTGCATCCGTCGCGGGGTTGATCGTCTCGAATGTCTCGCCCGACGCGGCATCGACGAATTTGCCGTCGATAAAGGCTTGATGGCGCAACGTCAGGCCTGAGGCGTGTTTGACCCAATCGGCTTTAGTGTAATCTAACATATTGATCTCCAGAGTTATTCGTCGCCCGGAACACCATAAGACGGTGCCTCGCGTGGATCGATGGCGCGCTGCACATAGGCGTCTAGTTGTGGTTTATAGATGTCCCAAGCGGTTGCGATGTTTTCAATCGGACAGTCATCCGTCCAATCGCACCGTAATTCAGCGACAGGCCACGCGACTTTATCGACCAGCAACATGCCCGCCGAATGCAGCTGCCCCGCTTCGCCGCCCTTAGCCAATCCGGCACGCATGGCAGCAATCAAACGATCCCCCAAATGCCCCGTAGCGGTAAGAAACCCATCAACGACAGCCTGCGGCACGCCGTCGTTGGCCAACATATTGCCACCCGACGCGACGTCTTGCGCCTGTGCCTGTGTCCAGATCCCAAGCGAGTTGGGGCCGGAATGGATGGCCGTTGACCCGGTGTTATCGACAGCCAGTACTTGTCGGTATTCAATGAATTTCCCTTGCGCACGGACTTGTTCAATCGTCTCGACAGCGCCCCGTCCTTGCTCCATCAGATCAAGCGCCAGCGGCCCGAGTGTTGGGTCGGTTACGTTTTGTGAGGCCACAGCGCCAACACCTGCGCGTGCATAGGCACAGCGCGCTGCGACCGCAGGAGATGACGATGAAATCGCCAATCCGAACATGCCCGTTTCAGCACAGCGAGCGACCAGCGAGAATGTCATTGCGGTATCACCGCGGTGCCGTCGATTTCGACCAACCATTCGGGTCGCGCCAAGGCTTGCACAACCAGTCCGGTAGACACAGGATGCACACCTTTGATGTATTGGCCCATGGTGCGATAGACGGCCTCGCGGTGGCGCACGTCGGTGATGTAAACCACGACTTTGACGAGATGCTCCATCTCGCCGCCCGCTTCTTCGATCAACTGTTTGATGTTCTGCATGACCTTGTGGGTCTGCTCGACCGGATCGTTGCTGGTGATATTCATCGCATCATCAAGGTTTTGCGGGCACTGGCCGCGCAACCAAACAGTTTTGCCACCCTGCGTTACAACAGCTTGGCACAGGTCATTGTCTAGGTTCTGCTCGGGGTAAGTGACGGAGGTGTTAAATTTCCGTATGCGTGTATGGGCCATTGGGTCTCCGTTCGGTTTTGAATTATTCAGCAGCGGCGGGGATGATTGCAGCCTCGCCATCATAGTCGGCATACGCACGTTGAATGGCAATCTGATCAGCGACGAATTTGGCGTCATGCCAAACGCCCCACAGAAATGTGGAACCTCGTCGGGACTGCCACGGCAACCCAAGGAAATAAACACCGGGTTCTTTGGACACACCGCGCTGGTGGATCGGCGCACCGCGTTCATCAAAAGCATCGACCTTAAGCCAGCTAAAATCTTGTCTGTAGCCCGTCGCCCAGATGATCGTCGTGATCCCCTCCGCCGCCAGATCCAGACCAGATATTGGATCGCTGAGACTTGGCGGATCTAGAAACACATCACGCGCTTCTGGCTCAAGCGGCAGATCAAGTCCCATCTGCGTGACATAGGCATCTGCTGCGTCCAAAAGATCAATGTAGTTGGCGTCGCCAGCGGCGACATTCGCCTTAAGATCATCGGCAAACGTTAGGGTGCCATCGGCATATTTGTCCGTAAGGCCCAGCAACGTTACCCCTTCATTTCCGAGGCGACGAAAATCCATCGTGCGGCCGCCATACGCGCCACTTACGGAAATCGTGACGTGCTCGGTGCCCGGCTCTTGCGCGGACATATCCCAAAGACCCAGCACCCCAAGCCACCAAACAAAATCCCGGCCACGATAGCGGCGCGGCGGGCGATCATGGGGGCCCACGGACAAGAACACCTTGCGCCCTACGCGGTTCAGCTCATCCGCGACCTGTGCACCTGATGATCCAGCACCCACAACCAGAACCGCACCTTGAGCAAGCTGATCTGGATTACGGTAGTCGGCCGAGTGCATCTGAACGACATCGGCATCTTGAGGTATAATCGGCGGAATAACCGGATGCTGGAATGCACCGGTTGCAGACACGATACGCGTTGCTTCAATCAGGCCACCCGACGTCTCGACCAAAAAACCGGCGCGGCCTTGCGAGCGTTCAGCTTTGAGAACCTCGACACCCGTTCGAACAGGTGCGCTAACCATCGCCGCGTATTCTTCGATGTAATCTGCAACACGGTCTTTGGGGACGAATTCATCAGGTGCGTTCCCTTTAAATTCAAGGTTCGGAAAACGATCGTGCCACACTGGCCCGTTCGTGACCAATGCATCCCAACGCGACGTACGCCATGCTTCGGCGATGCGATTCTTTTCAAGGACAAGGAACGGCACGCCCTGTGCGCCAAGATGTTCACATAACGCGATCCCAGCCTGTCCAGCGCCAACGACAAGCGTGTCTATCTTTTCAACTGACATTCGGAAGTCCCCTCAAGCTGCGCAAAGGTAAATGTTGAATTTCCTGTGCTTGATTGATCATTGCCATTCTCGCGCTGAGGTAAAAGAATAGTCTCCGTTAGCCTTAGTAAGGGTGTAACTAATCTTTTGGTGATTTGCGTGGGCCGACTACTTGTTTAGGTGCCTATTTCGAATTCTCTAACACAGACCATTCCGCGGAGTGATCAGCTCACTCCGCGTTTAGATTGATGGCGCAGATTCGCCCCCGGTGTCGCTCAAAGAAGCAACGTTAAAGGGCTTTACCTCGCATTCCTTGCATCCGTAACAGTCCCATTTTGCAACTTTAAGAATAGCCTGTTCTCGGGGAAACGGCAGTGCGACTTCTTATCTAATTTCAATGTCCGGTTTGGGCCGTCATTTCCCGGCTATTTTTCGGCAGCCTCAAGACTGGACATTGGTACGTGCCGCAGCATCGGGGAACTTGGGCTCTTTGCCGACTTTCGCTACGTTTACATACGAGATCAACGTCAAATTGGAAGGCGAGAGGCGGCTATGCGGACAAAGTTGTCCTTCACTAATAGTATGCCAATGGCTGCTTTCTAAATTTTACACCAATTGCGCAGAGATCTTCTCGTAAAACGAAAGCATGGTAGTTGATGCTGGATAAAGGTGTAACGAGAGCGCGCGAGCTTCGGATCACATTAACGAAAACATGCGGTAGAATACCGTTTGTTGAAATTTCAGAAATCTATTTTGGAAACTATTTCAGGAAGACCGCTCTGTGGTAGCGGTTTTCGGTCGTAACGCGATATTCGCCATGCGGATCTATCGCGCTAGATATATATTTATCATATACCCAAGGACAAAAGTTATGCCACAAAAAGCAAATCGCCCAGGTAACCGCCTTATGGACCGCCCAGAATATCGGTCAAAACAGCACCCGCTGGCATGTTCACCTGACACCAGTGTCTTTGACGCTGTAACCCAGATGTAGGAAAAGAACTACGGCGCGGTCATCGTTATCGACGCTGAGAAAAAAGTTATAGGCGTTGTCACTGAGCGGGATGTAATGAACAAGTTGGTTGCAAAAGAATTGGATCCGCGCAGCACCGTTCTATCCGACATCATGACTGCCAATCCGCGACTGGCGCGTGAGACAGATGATCTAATCGATTGGCTTAGAATAATGTCCAACGAACGCTTCAGACGCTTGCCAGTCGTAGATGATAACGGGCATATTAAGGCTGTGTTCACGCAAGGGGATTTCGTATCCTACACGTGGCCTGATTTGGTGTACCAAATGAAATCGATTGCGACTGTGACTGTGAGTAAAAACTGGTCAGTCTTCTTGATTGGTGGGGGCATTGCTCTGTATTCTTTGTTGATGGTTGTTGTGATGAGCATGCTGAATTGAGAACAACAGCTTAGCGCCGATTGTAAAGACCGGGGCTTCGAATTTGGTAGCCTCGGTTTTTCTAGAATAACGACAACTGGGTATTATCTGTGGCTTTGGATTTTTTTTTGCGTTTGGAGGCCGGCTTCCGACTTCCCAATTTTATAAAGACCGCATTTGCCGCCAACCGAAAATCCTGTCCTTTACGCACCTCGGTGATCTTCTGTTTTGCGATCTTTGCTGACGCGGCTTGATCAACGATTGGCGCAGGATAATCCTGTCCAAGCGTAAAATCGCTATTGTCGATCAGCGTCTTCTCCCACGTCCACGGTTCGTGAATAAATTCATCTGGGACGTTCTTTAGTTCTGGAACCCACTTGCGAATAAATGTGCCAGTTGGGTCCTGTTCAATGGATTGCTTGATTGGATTATAAACACGCATTGCGTTGATGCCTGTGACACCCGATTGCATTTGAAGTTGGCTGTAATGGATGCCCGGCTCATAATCGGTGAACAGACGTGCCAGATGGTGTCCTGTGACACGCCAATCAAGCCAAAGTTGATAGCTGGCAAAACTCACCAGCATCGCCCTCATGCGGAAGGTGATCCAGCCCTCGGCAGTCAAATTGCGCATGCAAGCGTCAATGAAGGGATAACCCGTCTGACCATTTTCCCACGCTTGGAAATGCGCCTCGTTGTGCTCGTTCACGCGCAGCCCTTCAAAGGCGGGGTGCATGCAATGGGTTTCTATTTCGGGTTGGTCTTCGATTTTTTGGACAAAGTGGCAACGCCACGCCAAGCGAGAGCCAAAGGCTGTTAGATTCCGCCCAAAGCTTTTTTTCTCTTCGGGAGACAATTGCGAACGGCGTTTGACAATAGATTGCGCAACCTCGCGAATAGAAAGGGTGCCCCATGCAAGGTGGGCAGAAAGGCGTGAGCAATAGAACTCTGATAAGTCTGGTGCCGAGATGTGGTAAAGATAGTGGCGGGATCGGTGATTTAGGAAGCTGCGTAAGTCAGCGACTGCATTTTTTCTACCGCCCTTTTGGACTTTGCCAATGGGTATGTTGCCAAACATAGTGTCGTCTTTTTTTGGCAACATATCCGATCGGCAGATTGACAGTGGCATAAGGGAGTTTGGCTTTGGCAGTATCTTCTCTGCCATGCGGGTATTCCTGATTTTGGACCAATCATTGCGACTGCGCAGTTTGCGTACAACGCCGTTTGAGGGGGACTCGTGTAGCAAGATATCGTTGGTCGAGCACAGATTTTGAACAGCGATATCACGCTCGTATGTCCACAGGTTTCCGGTTTCTTCATAAGAGTAAACGTCGCTTACTTGATGATCCAAATGAAGATTTTTGATAATCTCGCAAGCATTACCAACCTTTATGATTAGGGGTTGGCCTAGGTCTAACAAGGCGATGTTCAGATCGACAAGGCAATCGTGAATGAAATGCCAATGGCGGCGGGATGCAAAGGGCTGTTCCCAATACTCTGGTTCAACAATGTAGAGGGGTATGACAGGCGCGTTTGATTGGGACGCTGCCAACAACGGTGCGTGATCATTGATCCGCAGGTCACGTTTAAACCAAACTATGCAGGGCGCTAGCGTCATTGGATTGGGCTCTTCGATATCTCTGCAGTGAAGCTATGGAATCATACGGGAGAGGCCTATTTATAGATTTGCCTGCGATCACCAAAGTCGCGCACCCGTTTGCGCCACGTTTTGTAACTGCCGTTTTTAAGGGTATCACGCATCAGCGTTTTAACCTGCTTGTCGCTGATGCCATATTCGGCCTGAATATCACTAAAGCTGACGTGATCTGACAACGCCATTTGAATGATTTCGCTGATGTGTTCTGGCGGTAGGTCGGGTATTTTGCTCATGCGTACCAGTTAGCGGGATGCCATCCAAAAGCAAGTGACCTTTGGTTGTGGCGTTCATACATCGACAAACCCGAGGTCGCTTAGAATACTTGGAATCTTCTTTTTAAGTTTGAAAAAGCCTTTGGTGGCATGTGGCCAAGTGAAGGTGTCAAAAGTTCGCTGTTGTTGATGCAAATGAATACCCGCATTTTCAAGCGTTGTTTTTGCAGCATCCAATTGCGTCGCTACGGGTCCGATCGCGGCCCACGGTGTGATGATTTGGTTTGTGCCGGCTTGTTGTGCAGCCTGGATGAGCGTCGCACCCCAATCTAGTGTTGATGAAACAGTGGCCGGTTTCTGGCCAGATCGCGAAACCGCATCCATAACGGCACCCTTTTCAAAGGAACGCACCAGCCCGCTTTGCTTGGGGTTGGCGGGTGATAACATTCCCAAAACGCTAACTTGCGAACTCGTTATAAAGGTTTCTGGCTGGCAGTCTTGCGACGTGATCAACAACACATATTCACCTTGCGGCATCGGCTGGGCAGAAGAAAGGGGGACATACGGATGGTCCATGTCCTCAATCAATGGTTCAGCCGTTGGTGACAACTGGCCGACGGGTTCAAAGCGCCCATCCGTGAATTGCGCAATATTTGACGGGCGTGCCAAATAGGTTTTTCCTTTAGTGTGTAACCCGCCAACCCAACGCCAGCTTAGCGTGTTTGCCGCGGGATCACCGTCTATCAGATGGGACAGGAAAAAATCTGCGCCCAACTCCCATGGCAAACGCAGTGTGAATATCCAGATTGACGCAAACCACATCCGTGCGTGATTGTGTAAATAACCCGTTTCTTTGAGTTCATCACACCAGTGATCGAAACAATCGATACCAGTACGCCCAGCAATGGCTTCATCGTAATCAGTCTTATGAAATTTGTTACTTTCTACCGCTTCACGCGCAAGGTTAAGGCCGCTTAGATAACCGTGCCAGACACTTGGATGTTGTTCCATCCAGCCTTTGAAATAACTGCGCCAAAATACCTCTTGGACGAATTTCATCGAGGCAGAGAGGCTATGGTAGGCAAGCGTTTGGGTGAGGACTTCTTCTTGGGTGATCAGCCTATGTTTAATCCACGGCGACAATGCCGATACCGAGTTGCGATTGGTCGGGCCGTAATCATATTTTCGCTGATCCGCGTAATGCACGCTTGTATGGGGGATGAATTTGTTCAACCGCGCAATGCCTGCCTGCCGTGTTGGTTCAAATACGACTGTGTCTGATTTGTGTTGGGCCTCTGGAAGCAGGTCTGGTATGGTCATGAAGTTAGAGTACCTTTTGTACTATCTGGTGAACTCGTGTTGCGTGACCGACGGCAGCGTTCGGAACAATAACGCACCTCGTCCCAGACCTTTGCCCACTTCTTGCGCCAAGTGAACGGCCGCCCACAGGTCGCGCAGGTTTTCTGCGGCAGGTTAGACTTTTTCATTTGTATCTATCGCTGTGAAGAACCGGCGGGTGTCGTCTTGCACTGCTTGACGCTTTTCATCACTCATTCGATCCAGGCTTTTATACATGAACCCCATGCGTGGGTTGCCCCGCAGCTTGCCATCATTACGGCCAATGAAGTCCCAATAAAGGTAATTGAATGGGCAGGCCGTTGGGCCATTTTTAACGGTAGGTTTGTATTTGCACGACCCGCAGTAGTTTGACATTTTATTGATGTAGGCACCACTGGCCGCGTAGGGCTTGGACGCCAATTGTCCGCCATCGGCAAACAAAACCATACCGGTGACATTGGGCAGTTCGACCCACTCATAGGCATCGGCATAAACCAACAGATACCAGTTGTTAACTTCATCAGGATCGAGACCAGCGATCAATGCAAAGTTGCCTAGAACCATCAATCGTTGGATATGGTGTGCGTAAGCGTTCTGTTTCGTTTCAGTGATGCATTGCCGCATACAGTTCATCTGCGTCTCTGCCGTCCAATAGAAATCTGGCAAGGGCCGCGTGGCCTCAAGGAAATTTGCAGATTTGTAGTCGGGCATTTTGAGCCAATAGATACCGCGTACATATTCCCGCCATCCAAGGATTTGGCGGATAAATCCCTCGACCGCGTTTAGCGGCGCTGTGCCTTTGTGAAAAGCGGCTTCCGCCCTTTCCACGCACTCCAGTGGGGTCAACAGACCACAATTTAGGTAGAACCCGATATGGCTGTGATACATCCAGGGTTCGTTCTGGATCATCGCATCTTGGTAATCGCCAAACAGACTTAATCGTTTGGCAATGAACTCATCCAACGCTTCTAACGCTTGGTCGCGTGTAACGGCAAAATGGAAGGGCAATAAATCGCCGAAATGATCTGGAAAGTGGGCCTCAACAAGCGCAATAACCTCTTGAGTGATGTCATCTGGCTGAGCGTTGTAGGTATCAGGGATTTCTAATCCTGACTTGGGTGGTTTGCGGTTTTCTGAATCGTAATTCCACTGACCACCGCGGGGACCATCCTGATCCATTAATATCGAATATTTCCGACGCATTTCGCGGTAGAAATACTCCATTCGCAATTGCTTGCGGCCCTCGGCCCAGTCTGCGAACTCAGTGGGTGTGCAAAGGAAGCGATTATCGTCTTTGATGGTTACAGGCAAATCGAGTTTGGCTGACCAGCCAGCCATTTCTGTTTGTAGTCTATATTCGCTTGGGGCGGTCAAGACGACTTCGGAAATCGCATTCTGCGCAATGATATGTGCCACTTCACCAAACAAGGATCCGGTGTTGTTTGGATCATCATATTTGACGTAGCGGATGTTAAGCCCTTTGCCTGATAGGTCTTCCGCGAAATGGCGCATTGCTGAGAACACGAAGGCGATCTTTTTCTTATGGTGTTTCACGTAGGTCGCTTCACTGCGGACCTCACACATCAAGAGTAGATCGTTTTGCGGGTCGAGATCGGTAAGACTGGATAGGGTCAAGCTTAGCTGATCACCAAGTATCAAGCGCAGTTTCATAAGCGGTTCCATTCTGTCGATCTAGGGTGAAAACCTGATTAATCAAAATACGTAATTTGGGCGGTGGGTGGTTTCATAATTGAGAATTGGCGCGCGAAGATGCAAAATCAATAGACTATTGGTTTTAACTATTCATGAGGTGGGTCTTGTTGGTGATTTTTTGCAAAAACGGCTCCAAATGCGGGTCAATCACTGTTTGCCACAAGTGCAGGTCAGCGCGGTTTGTGCATCAATACTAAGCTTTGTCTATTTCGCAAATCCGACATTGGCTGCAATGCAGAAAATGAGTAAAGTGGGGTCTTTCCCGACTTTCGCTGCATTTGCACACGAGATCGACGCTAAATAAGAAGGCGATAGGCGGCTTTGCGGACAAAGTGACGTTTTAGAACTCAGCTCGCAAAGTACGCTATTGCCGCTCCAACCAAAACAACTCTCATCACTATGCTGAATGTAGAATAACCCAACCGCACCCGTTTTTCTGACATCGGGATATTCATGTGATCCGTAGGATGTGACCATGGATTGAAGCCAAATTGATAGCTTTCTGTCTTTGTGATTAGCTTTAGCACCTCAACAGGGATGAACCATTGCTTAGTCTTAAACAGCGTTGCTGAGTCTATCTCGTCAAAAGGTAAAACCCATGAACCACAGGCAATTTTGTCTTCATAAACTTTGAAGGATGCCCTCTTAGAGCCTATCCATTTTGCAGAATATTCAGGAGTACCATCGACACCTTTGATAGCCTTGCAGAAACAGCGATATTTAAGTTCGGATGATGCCATTTCTTATCGTCCTCGTTGACAACTACGTCTATGAAGCAAGGCTATAGCTCTGCCAGACATCTACTATTAGGAGAGGAATGTGAGGAAAATGGGGCGGTTTCTCAACTTCTTTAGATGCCAAAGTTCGGGGTAACTAAGGGCTTTTTGCTGCCATTAGCTGCGTTTGCACATCCAAAAAACTGGATCGTTGCCCTGAACGTCCGCTTTATTCAAGTTGTCCAATCTGGTTTGCACCCGCCGCGAATCTCTGCATTCCGCCCAATGTGTCGTTCGCCTATGTCTGCTTTGGGCTGACAGCCGTCATCCGATGTGATTGCTCAGGCCCGTGGTAGGGAATTTTTCGCAAAAAAACTACGCGCTGCATTGCCGCAAGTCCGCTTAGAGCCCATTTTGCCGAATGCTGCGCGTTGCACGAATGGCAGCTTTAGAGAACCGTTTGGATAAAGGCAGTCATCCGTCCTCTGGGGGTTGGTTTACGTAGCTAGCCCGTTCTTGATCCATTGCGGAACGCCAACGTGTGCGTAAAGCCAACGCATTTTCTGGTATCCTTTGCTCAAGAGTATCCGCTGAAATCATACGATCCGTACGAAAGTAACGAAAGCCACTTCGAAGTTCACACCAAGCCGCCAGAATGCGGCCTGCGTCCCGATAACCAAGTAGAATTGGCCAGACGACGCGCTCCGTGCGCACTCCAGAACCGCCTTCGTATACCAACGCTATCTTTCGGTGCCTACGGATTGCATTTCTCAAGGATGAGGAATTGACGAGCTCAAAGGCTGGAACAACAGGGGCGATACTCGTAGCGGGTTCCAACACGTGTGCCCGTAGGCGTTCAGGTACAACAACTTCGATCTTGGCAAGTAAGTTAAGAGCAGCTTTTGCCAAATCGGGCTCACCTCTACTTGCAACCCAATGCGCACCCAAAACAGCTGCATCCAGTTCATCGGACGTCAACATCAACGGCGGCATATCAAATCCTTTTTCAAGGACGTAGCCGACGCCAGCTTCTCCTCGGATGGGGACGTCTTGGGCCTTTAATGCGGCAATATCACGATATACGGACCGTTTGGATGATCCCAACTCATTTGCGATATGCTGTGCAGAAATCGGTTCTCGCGCAAGGCGGAGAAGTTGGACAATTTCGAATAATCGCTCGGCTTTGCGCAAAAACAGTTCCTCGTGTTGAATGCTGCCATGATGCTGTCAGCATGCCATATTTATATCACCAAGCAAACGTGTGAGTAAGGTCGTTGAAACAAGCGAGGAAAGACTATGATAAAAGGAAGTTGCTGCTGCAAAGCCGTCCAATTTGAGCTAATGAATGAGCCGTCATTTGTTGGTACGTGTCACTGCTCAAGGTGTCGCAAGGTTGGCGCAAGCACCATCGTATTTATGAAAAAGGAAGACCTCAGGTGGATAACAGGTAAAGACTGCGTTCAGGTTTTTGAACCGACCGCCTCGTACATTTATGCACGATGTTTTTGCAAAGTCTGCGGCACGTCACTTGGCGAGATATTATCCACTGAAGACAGCTTCCCAATCGCGGCAAATGCCCTTGATGGAGATATCGACCTCACGAACCAGTCCCATGAGTTCGTTGGTGAAAAACCTTCATGGTATAACATCTGCGACGACGCCGCTCAGAACGACGGTCATCCAGAAAAGGCGTAAGCGGACCCTCAAACTGCTCTAACGAAGAGGCGCTTTGTCCCGCATTGCCGCCTCTCGCCTTCCTATTTGGCGGTAATTTTTTTTTGCAACCGCAGCGAACGGGAGCATGGAGCCCTTTTAGTACACCACGTTAGCCGATCGAGATAAAAGACCGAACCAAATATATAAGAGCCATGGCAGGCACAACTACCTGAGCGAACCACCATTGCCGCTGGCTCAAATCGCCGAAACTAAAAAACACCAACGGATTAAGGTAAACGCCAGCACTGATAATGTCTCTAAAAACAAGTTGTTAGGTGCTGCGCTGCAAAACCCAAAAACTGCGGCGAGCGCTAAGACGCCAAGTTCTTTGTCATGCTGATTGCTTTGATGTCCATTTCAGGGTCCATTGTGTCAGCCATATCGCTGTCGCCATGCTCAAAGACGCGTGGAAGCAACGCGCGGAACAGGCCAAGCACAGCAAATCCGCCCTCAAAAAGCAACTAGCCGCATTGGACAAGCAGCAGGACGTCCTGATTGGGCGTCTTGTTGACGCAACGAACCCAAAGCTCGCAACAGCCCTAGAACGTAAGATTGCAAAGCTGGAAGAAGACACGCTGCGCGTTCGGGATCAAAACGCCCAAAACACCGCCCCGCGCACAATAACACCCGAGATTATCGAACTATTGGAGAAATTCCTGTCAAGCCCTTGGAAAATATACGAAAGAGGATCACTCGCCATGAAGAAAACTATCCTGAACATGGTCTTCACCGCCCCTTTGGTCTACGACCGAAAAGAAGGCTATCGAACTCCGCAAGCGTCTGTAATATTTAGATTTTTTGAGAAAATCACATCAAAATGTGAAATGGTGCGGTCGGAGAGACTCGAACTCTCACGGGTGTTACCCCACAGCGACCTCAACGCTGCGCGTCTACCATTCCGCCACGACCGCACGCCATGGATGGTATGGCTTCCAATAGCGCGGGTTACGAAATAGCTCAAGGGCCAAATTGCACCTCAGGGCATCAAAATATTTTTATTCAAAAATGTTCACACTGAGGTCGTTTTTACGCTGATATCAAAACTCGTCCCTCCTACATTTTGGCGCAGCCGACATTGGAAAGGAATCTCTGCGCGTCCTGGGATTCGACGACCATCGCATTTCTGCTAGTCGAAGGCCGTCGACCGTATTTGACCGCAGAATTATATCTCCAGAGGAGCAAGGATTTCTACCAACATCAACCCGGCAAAATCTCATGATATCATATGTACAAACAGGCACTGGTTAACCTGAAATTCTGACCCTAAAATAGCCCAATGATAGAATGGATCACCACTGATAAATTAACAGGTTTTCGAGAAGCCGAGGCCTGGATGGAAGCGCGCGTGGCTGGGATCCTTGCCGGAACCCAAAATGAATGTATCTGGCTCGTCGAAC
This sequence comes from Sulfitobacter sp., assembly GCA_033851935.1. Taxonomy (GTDB): domain Bacteria; phylum Pseudomonadota; class Alphaproteobacteria; order Rhodobacterales; family Rhodobacteraceae; genus Sulfitobacter. The sequence goes on along the minus strand of JAWSVL010000015.1, from coordinate 286,043 downwards.
ACCCCCCACTCTACACGGCTGGCACTTCTGCAAAAGTGCAGGATCTGACGGACCCTGATCGTTTTGACGTCTTCACAACCAAGCGCGGCGGACAATATACCTACCATGGGCCGGGACAGCGGGTCGCGTATGTGATGCTGGACGTTGGAACGCGCGGTCATGACGTGCGCAAGTTTGTCCAACAATTGGAAACATGGGTGATCGAGAGTTTGGCACAATTCAACGTAACCGGTGAGATTCGCGAAGGGCGCGTCGGCGTCTGGGTTCAGCGTCCTGAAAAGCCTTTAACCCTCACGGGCCAGCCGGCAGAGGACAAAATTGCAGCCATAGGTATCCGATTGCGCAAGTGGATCAGCTTCCACGGCATTTCCCTAAATGTCGAACCGGACCTGAAACATTTTGACGGCATCGTGCCCTGCGGCATCACTGAACACGGCGTTACCAGCCTAATTGACTTGGGCCTTCCCGTGACGATGGAAGATGCTGACATTGCGCTACGCAACAGTTTTGCAAAAGTGTTCGGCGAACTACCTCAATCACCCTAACCCAAAAAATTTCCCCTAAGATTTAGAGCCCGATTTTATGGCCTTCAACTCTTCAACAAGCTCTGTCAGCTTTTCCAAACGCAACGGTTTGTCGCAAAAGCAATGCACGTTAGGATCAGCTTCGGCTCTGGCATGATCGGCCTCTAGCAGGGAAGTCGATAACATCACGATGATAAGATGCATGTCAGATTCCAGCTGCATCTCCTTGTACTTCTCAAGAAATTCGAATCCGCCCATGCCCGGCATATTGATGTCCAGAAAGATCAACTCAGGAAGCGCCCGCTGTTCTTTCAGATCGGCGCATAGAATATCCAGAGCTTCTTGTCCGTCTGTCGCAACATCAATGTTTTGCACCTGGCCTGATCGCTCAAGCACGCGGCGATGCAACATGTTGGTCACAGTATCATCGTCTACTAAAAGTACACGTCTCAATTGCGTCATAAAAGGGCCTCTTCCTTCGCAAAAACCATTGTGAATTCAGCACCTTGACCTCGATTCCCCTTAAAATTCAGTACACCGCCACGTCGATGAAGCATCCGGCGCGCGCAATAAAGCGATATCCCGTTCCCTGCAGGGGCCTTGTGGGCGCGTTGAAACAAACCGAATGCTTTTGCCGCATCTAATTTGGTATCTATTCCTGTGCCGTTGTCCGCCACACTCACCCACCCTTGGCCATTTGTTGTTCCCGCTGTGACGCTGATCTCTAACGGGCGCACAGGATCAGCATATTTGATCGAATTATCCAGCAACGCGGCAAGGATGTTATCCAGCTCAGACCGCTCAAATTGAACGAAGATATCCTCTGAAACATCAACGTTTATAGGCAATGAATCAGTGCGCATGTCTGGACGGACAAAATCTACGACATTGGTTATCACCTCATGCAGGTTAAGCGAAACAGAGGGGTTTTCATTGCCCAACCGAATCTGCGCAACCATTACGAGGCCCTTGATCTTTTCACCTAACTGCTCTGCGCAATCATTTATCCATTCGATATTCTCGATCTGCTCATCACTCAGACCGTCCGTATTCGACTGAAGCATCAAACCTAACCGAGTGAGGTTGTTCACAGGGACCTTCAAATCATGAGTCGCAATATACGTAAGCTGCTCCAGCTCAACGACAGCTTCCTGCAACTGTTGAGTCCTTGAGGAAGTCCGTTCTTCCAAAGTGGTATTGAGGTCTTCGAGGTCTTCAGTCCGCAGTTCGACCATAGTCTCAAGCTGTGCGTTCAATTCTGACAATCGCAGCTCGGCTTCTTTTTCAACAGTGATGTCACTCGCACAGCCGATATGGCGCAGAACATGTCCATTAGGGTCTCGGTCAAAAACAGTATCAACTGATCTGAGCCACCGTAGCTCCCCCCCCTTGGTTACAACGCGGTATTCAATCGTCACCGACTGGTCATCATCAAGCTCCACGATTCGCGAGAAATGAACATTCAACAGCTCAAGGTCGTCCGGATGGATGACTTTCATCAGCATCTGGGTACCAAAACCACGAATCTCAGCGGAGGAATAACCTAGATGCTCGCCTACAGAGCGGTTGGTATAATCGTTGGAATTACTTAGGTGGTTGAATACGTACACAAATCCCGGCATCAGACTGACGACACGGTCTATGGATGGCATACGGATACCCTCCCCCATGTCATCAAATGAAGAGCTTTGGGCGCGGTCACGCTGAAGCAAAGGCATGGGATCGGTCACAGACAGGTACCTGACAATTTTGGTTATCCCAATCATTGCTAAATAGTTTTACCAGCCTGTTAATTTCTAAACCACTCAGCCAGTATTAATGCCTCAAATTCACGACAGATAACCTGCACACCCCTTAGACGCCCAAAAGCAACAGCATTCTCACCCAAACCTCTTGAAAATACTTCTCCCTGCGACCATCGCGCCCATTGCTCTGTGCGTCACTTGCTTTTAGAAGAACGGGAAGTCCGCAGTGCGCCTGCCATAGGTATATCTGCATTTTAATATAAGTTTAGGAGGCCACGCATGGCAGACGCAGCCATCAACGGGCATGATCACGAAGACGAGCGTAGCTTTTTCGTACGCTGGTTTATGTCCACGAACCACAAAGACATCGGGATTTTGTATCTGATCGTCTCCGCTTTTGTCGGGTTTATCTCTGTCGCATTCACGATCTACATGCGCCTTGAGCTGATGAACCCCGGCGTTCAATACATGTGTATGGAAGGCGCGCGTTTCTTTGCTGATTCCGCTGCAACCTGTACGCCTAACGGGCACCTCTGGAACGTTTTGATCACCGGCCACGGTATCTTGATGATGTTCTTTGTTGTTATTCCTGCCCTGTTCGGCGGTTTCGGCAACTATCTGATGCCACTACAAATTGGCGCGCCTGACATGGCGTTCCCACGGATGAACAACCTGTCGTTCTGGCTCTATATTGCTGGTACTTCACTCGCGGTTTGTTCTGTTCTGCTGCCAGGTGGCAATGGTCAGGCTGGTTCAGGTGTGGGTTGGGTTCTGTACCCTCCGCTGTCCGTAAAAGAAGGCGGCATGTCCATGGACTTCGCGATCTTCGCGGTACACGTGTCTGGTGCTTCTTCGATCCTTGGTGCGATCAACATGATCACAACGTTCCTGAACATGCGTGCCCCTGGCATGACCCTGTTCAAAGTGCCGCTGTTCTCTTGGTCTATCTTCGTCACAAGCTGGTTGATCTTGTTGTCTTTGCCTGTTCTGGCTGGCGCAATCACTATGTTGCTGATGGATCGTAACTTTGGGTTTGCCTTCTTTGACCCTGCAGGCGGTGGTGATCCGGTACTTTACCAACACATTCTTTGGTTCTTCGGACACCCAGAAGTGTACATCATCATTCTTCCAGGTTTTGGCATCATCTCACACGTCATCGCGACCTTCGCCCGCAAGCCGATCTTTGGCTACCTGCCAATGGTTTGGGCGATCATCGCTATCGGTGCTTTGGGCTTTGTTGTGTGGGCACACCACATGTACACGGTTGGTATGACGCTAAATCAACAAGCTTACTTTATGCTGGCCACGATGGTTATCGCGGTTCCAACAGGCGTAAAGGTGTTCTCATGGATCGCAACCATGTGGGGCGGCTCGGTTGAGTTCAAAACACCTATGCTTTGGGCATTCGGCTTCTTGTTCTTGTTCACTGTTGGTGGCGTTACAGGGATCGTTCTGTCACAGGCCGCAGTGGACCGTTACTACCACGACACATACTATGTGGTTGCACACTTCCACTACGTGATGAGCCTTGGTGCGGTATTCACCATCTTTGCGGGTATCTACTTCTACCTGCCCAAGATGACAGGCCGTATGTATCCGGAATGGGCTGGCAAGCTGCACTTCTGGGCGATGTTCATCGGTGCAAACCTGACCTTCTTCCCACAGCACTTCTTGGGTCGTCAGGGCATGCCACGTCGCTACATCGATTACCCTGAAGCATTTGCATACTGGAACTTCTGGTCTAGCCTTGGTGCGTTCCTTTCGTTCGGTTCCTTCCTGTTCTTCTTTGGTGTGATGGCGTGGACATTGACACGCGGTGCGCGTGTCACAGCCAACAACCCATGGAACGAGTTTGCGGATACACTGGAATGGACACTTCCATCCCCACCACCAGAGCACACATTCGAGCAGCTGCCTGTGCAGTCTGACTGGGACAAAGCACCAAGCCATTAAGCGCTTGTTGGTGTAAAATTTGAGAGGGCTCCAACGGCGGCTGGAGCCCTTTTTTTGTGGCCATTTCTTGTGTAGTGCCCTACCCGTCCCAGACCTTTTACAAATGGCGGACTGGCAACACATGATTACGATTGTTTTCCTTTGCATCATGCTTGGACCACAGATCATTGCAGGCCAGCGTTCGGTTGGACCCGCAACACATTTGACCCTGCTGCTGTTCAGCATGAGCATTGTCACCGCCAGCCTGTCTGCGATCGGGCTGTACATTCAACCTGTCATGCAGCCCACACAGGGCGCCCCTGAATATTTTGCTCACCTCAACCCGCTGGCCTCTGCCACAATCGGTCTTGCGCTGCTCACCCCCCTCTATTGGGCCGTTGAGCATGTCTCGCCCGATGCCGATTTGAGGGTTGATGTGGTTTTGACACAAACACTTGCACTGACTTTTTCTGCTGCCATTCTGGGCGGCACGCCTTACTTGATAGAACTGGCCGCACTTGCGCTAACGTTTGTCCTAATTACGCAGGGAATCAGGAACTTGCGTGCGCCACACCTCCTGAAATGAGCTGATCTTACAGAATGTCGCATTGATCGGCAGGCCCACTCGGTTAAAACTAACCTATGCCGTATCAGTGGACATCACAGCCTCACGCCACTCCGCAAACCTTGCGCCTTTGGCCGCATAATTCCTTGCCCGCGCGGGGCATGGCAATATTTGTCCTAACGACCTTCACCATGATCTCAATCCCTGTGCTCCCCCTGCTGGGCTCCCCTATTCTGTGGGGAATGTTGCCCTTTACGCTGGCCGCTGTTTGGGGGGTATTCTGGGCCTTGCAGCGCAATTTCAAAGCACGCCAGATAAATGAGGAATTGGTGCTGGATGATTGCATGGCCCATCTGATCCGCACCAACCCTAAAGGCGACGTGCAAGAATGGGATTGTGATCGCTACTGGACACAGGTCATAAAATACGAGGATGAAGGACCTGTGCCCCATTACGTCACACTGCGCGGTAAAGGCCGCGAAGTGGAGATTGGTGCATTCCTAAGTGAGGAAGAGCGTATTGCGCTCTATGATGATCTTCAACGCGCTTTGCGTCGCTGATCTCAGAACAGCCACTTAGTTAGATAGCCGATCTTTGAGCATCGGACCAACACGGCCAAAATCCATCTGACCTGTGTATTTCGCCTTTAGGATGCCCATAACCTTACCCATGTCACGAATAGAGCTAGCTCCGACCTCGACAACAGCGGCATCAACAGCTGCTTTCGCCTCGTCAGCGTTCAACTGGCGCGGCAGGAACTCCTCGATAACTTTAATCTCCGAGAGTTCGCGCTCTGCCAGATCAAGGCGACCGCCCTCTTCGTAGGCGCGTGCTGATTCTACACGCTGCTTGGCCATTTTGCCGAGAATCGCCAGAACTTCACCTTCGCCTACGCCGTCATCATTGCCTTCTGCCCGTGCAGCGATGTCTTTGTCTTTGATCGCAGCATTTACCAGACGCAATGTCGACAAACGCTCTGCTGCTTTGTCTTTCATTGCCTGTTTAAGAGAAGTACTGATACGTGTCCGAAGGTCCATGGAGCGCCTTTACATATGGTCATGACAAGAGCGCAGACACTACCCAATCACCCCTTCACATGCAATGCGCATTAAATCCATCTAAGGTACTGAATTTGATAAGTTATTCATTTACACCTCAATCTTGACCCTTGCCAACGCCCGCTATAGGTTGCATTCGTTTGCCAAATGAGGTGTCTGCCGCCTCTTTCATATCAGGGCCACCTTCTGACCCACCTCCGCAAAAGGATCTAAACATGGCCACCGCCGCACCTGCACACCCTACAGCCTGCCTTGCCCTTGCTGATGGATCAGTTTTTTACGGTTCCGGATTTGGCGCTGTTGGCCAAACCGTCGCAGAGATGTGTTTCAACACTGCCATGACCGGGTATCAGGAGATCATGACTGATCCCTCTTATGCGGGACAGATCGTGACCTTTACCTTCCCCCATATCGGCAACACGGGCACAAACCCCGAAGACGATGAAACCGCTGATCCGGTTGCCGCGGGAATGGTTGTGAAATGGATGCCGACCACGCCCAGCAACTGGCGCACCACGCAGAACCTGTCTGAGTGGTTGGCAGCGCGAGGCCGTATCGCTATCGGCGGAATTGATACCCGTCGCCTCACCCGCGCCATTCGCCAACAAGGCGCACCCCATGCAGCTTTGGCGCATGATCCTGACGGAAACTTTGATGTTGCCGCTCTTGTTGCAGCTGCACGTGAATTTGCGGGCCTCGAAGGTATGGATTTGGCCAAAGAGGTAACTTGTGTCCAATCATATCGCTGGAATGAAATGCGGTGGGCATGGCCGGATGGGTACGTCCCCCAGACGGAGCCCAAGCACAAGGTCGTCGCAATCGACTATGGCGCAAAGCGCAACATCCTGCGCTGCCTCGCCTCAGCTGGCTGCGATGTGACTGTCCTGCCCGCAAGCGCAACATATGACGAAATCATGGCGCATGAACCTGACGGCGTGTTCCTATCCAACGGCCCAGGTGATCCTGCGGCCACGGGTGAATACGCAGTTCCAATGATCAATGACGTTCTGAACAAGACCGATCTGCCGGTATTTGGCATTTGCCTTGGTCACCAGATGCTTGCGCTGGCCCTTGGTGCACGTACCATCAAGATGAGCCACGGCCACCACGGCGCAAACCACCCCGTGAAAGACATCGACACCAACAAGGTCGAGATCACCTCGATGAACCACGGTTTTGCGGTCGATGGCCAATCCTTGCCGGAAGGCGTTGTTGAAACACACCGCTCTCTGTTTGATGGGTCCAACTGTGGTATCCGTATGGACGGGCGTCCTGTTTACTCTGTACAACACCACCCCGAAGCATCCCCTGGCCCCCAAGACAGTTATTACCTGTTTGAGCGTTTTGCGGAAGCAATGGCTGCGCGGAGCGTCAAAACGCCTGCATAAAGGCACCTGACTTGCGCGGGCTAACCTGCTGAATCCTTGCCAAGTTAACCACTTGTTAAGTATTTTTTGAAATCGTTTCAATTGGTTCGAAATGATTTCAGGTAGGCCCGCAATGAGCGACCTTTACCTGCGTTTACCCAACCCACAGGCTGCCACTCCTCCCTTGGAACGGTTGCCACTAGGGCGGGTCATGGTTAACGCAGGCATCATATCCCAGAGCGATCTGGTGCACGCGCTTGACCTACAGCGCCATATTGACGCTCCCTTGGGGGAAATTCTTGTGGCCGAAGGGCTCGCCAGTTCAACTGACGTGCTGCATATGGTTTCGAGACAGCATAATATCCCTGTTGCAGATATTGCGACTGATCCACCTGATCCAACCCTTAGCAGCGCCCTACCTTCCAGCTTATGTTTGACACACAGATGTGTACCTTGGTCACGGATGGGGGATGTTTTGCTTGTCGCGACAAGCCGTCCTGAAGACTTCCAACGCCTACGCGTATGTATGGGCGAATTGGGGCGTCGGATGCTGCCTGTTCTTGTGAACGAACAACAAATCCGCAACCACATCAGCGCATTATACGGTGCCGAACTGGCATGCCGCGCCACAACCCGCGTTCCCGCAGCGCAAAGCTGCCGCAGTTGGGATATTTCATCGCCGCACAGAAAGCCTGTCGCCTATCTAACTGTGCTGGCTCTTCTTTTGGCTCTGCTGTTTGCTCCGCTTTGGACCATCACAATCGCAATGCTGTTTGTCTTCACGACTCTCACCATGAGCACCATCCTGAAGCTCGCCGCCTTTATCGCCCAAATTTCCAAGATTTCCGAAGCAACCCCACCGACAGCCAGCGCGCCGCGCCCACCTTTCCCTCTGCCCAAAGTTTCGGTTCTTGTGCCATTATTTAAAGAAGAAGACATCGCCGAAAAACTGATCCAACGCCTTTCGCGCCTGACCTACCCCAAATCCCTCCTAGAGGTCGTGTTGGTTCTTGAGGCACATGACACAGTGACACGCGACACGATAGCACGGACCACAATCCCCAGCTGGATGAGCGTGATTGAGGTGCCAAGTGCCGGTGATCTCACCACAAAACCACGCGCGCTAAACTATGCATTGGATTTTTGTCAGGGGTCCGTTATCGGGGTTTGGGACGCCGAAGATGCCCCCGAACCGGATCAAATCGAAAAGATAGTGACGCGGTTCCAAGATGCCCCCGAAAACGTCGCCTGCCTGCAAGGGGTGTTGGACTATTACAACCCCCGCACCAACTGGCTATCGCGCTGTTTTGCCATTGAATATGCAACGTGGTGGCGCATGATTTTACCCGGCATTGCAGAATTGGGCCTCGTCATTCCATTAGGCGGGACAACCCTGTTTTTTCGTCGCAATATCTTGGAAAAACTCTGTGGGTGGGACGCTCATAATGTAACAGAGGACGCTGATCTGGGCGTTCGGTTGGCCCGACATGGTTACGTTACCGAACTTGTCCCTACTGTGACCTATGAAGAGGCCAACTGCCGCGCGTGGCCGTGGGTCAAACAACGCTCAAGGTGGCTAAAGGGTTTTTTGATCACTTGGCTGGTCCACATGCGTGCTCCTCGTTCTTTGCTGCGTGATCTGGGGTTCATCCGGTTCTTGGGGGTTCAAACCCTGCTGTTTGCTACATTTGTACAATTCGCCTGCGCACCTTTACTGTGGTCGTTCTGGGTCACGTTAGCCGGATTTCAGCACCCTGTTGCACTGACACTGGGCGAACCAACGGCTTTCTTTATGGCTTGGTTCTTTCTTGCATCTGCGATTCTTAACTTGGCAATCTCTATGGCCGCCGTCTCCCGCAAAGAACATCGCCATCTTATGCTCTACGTCCTGACGCTGCCGCTCTATTTCCCAATGGCCGCGATTTCAGCGTACAAGGCGCTTAAGGAAATGGTTCTAGAACCATTCTATTGGGACAAAACCCAACACGGCGTAACAAATGAAACAGATTAACTTTCCGCTTCGCGCAGTTCGGCCTCTTGTTTGAGGCGCGTGGTGAACGCCACAGAAATGTGCGCCCGCAGTGCAGCCGCTGCTGCGTCGCCGTCTCGTGCTTCAATGGCCGAAACGATTCTGTCATGCTCTTTTTGTGCAATCTCTCCGCGTCCGACAACAGCCAGTGAAGTTGTCGCCATCAACGCCATGGAGCGGTGAACAAGGTCAAGTTGGCGCACCAAAAACCGGTTGTGGGATGCAAGGTGGATCTGTTTGTGGAACCGTCTATTCGCTCGGGCCAATGCAGCAGGATGATCCTTGAGGTCGTTATCCGCCTCGACCATCTCACGCAGCAAAAGCACTTCTTCTTCTGTTGCATTTCGAGCTGCAAGGCGGGCGGCTAACCCTTCCAACTCACCACGCACAACATAAAGCTCCGCCATTTGGTTGTGATCCAGTGATGCCACAATCAGGCTGCGCCCGTCGCGCGCCAATAGGGATTGTGTCTCGAGGCGCTGCAGCGCTTCGCGGATCGGTGTGCGGGAGACACCAAAACGATCTGCCAACTCGCTTTCAACCAGACGATCACCGGGGCGATAGATGCCTGTATCAATCGCATCCAAGATCATTGAATAGGCATCGGTGTTGCCGGGGCGGGTATTTGTCGTTGCGGGGGGCATTCATTAGCCCTTTCATTAGGTTTCATGGCACCTTACCCGCAGGAATTGCCTACGCCTACCCCTTGCGCGTTTCACATTAGCACCCTACCAAAGCACCATGTCCCGTGATGCTTTTTCTCATGTAACCACTTGGGTCTTTGACCTAGACAACACCCTCTATCCGCCGGAGGCGCGATTGTTCGATCTCATTGAGGTTCGAATGACGGCTTGGGTGATGGATACGCTTGGCGTTGAGCGCGCAGAGGCAGACCGCCTTCGGGTGCATTATTGGGAAACCCACGGCACCACATTGGCCGGCCTTATGCGCGAGCATGACGTTGATCCCGAACCTTACCTTGTAGACGTGCATGACATTTCGATGGACAGCTTAACCCCGGCCCCCCAGTTGGCCGCCCATATCCGTGCGCTTCCCGGTCGTAAAATTGTTTATACCAACGGCTGTGCGCCTTATGCTGAACGGGTTCTGCATGCCCGCGGCCTCTCGGGTCTGTTTGATGCAGTTTACGGCGTGGAGCATGCGGGTTTTTTGCCAAAACCCGAAAAAGGTGCGTTTGACGCTATTTTCACGCAGGACAAGTTGGTGCCACATACCGCAGCCATGTTTGAAGACGATCCGCGCAATCTGGCTGTTCCGCATGAATTGGGCATGCGCACGGTGCATGTCGCCCCCACCCGCGCGCACGCGCCGCATGTGCAGTTCCACACCGACGACTTAACAATGTTCTTGGAACAACTGATTTAATCGAGGCGTGGCAATGACTGAAACCTGCGACATCCTTATCTCCGGCGGCGGCATTGCTGGCATGACGGCAGCTGCGGCATTCGGCACAGCAGGTTTCAAGGTGATCTGCGTTGATCCGACACCGCCCGTCACAAACAGTACGGCGGAAGGTGCCGATCTGCGTTCCACTGCCATGCTCCAGCCCGCCCGCGAATTGTTAGAACGTGCAGGCCTTTGGGAGGCATTAGAACCCCATGCGGCCCCCTTGCAGATCATGCGGATCATTGATGCTGGCGGCGATGACGTAGAATCCCGCGTGACCCGCGAATTTGATGCCTCCGAAATCTCGGACCAACCCTTTGGTTGGAACTTTCCAAACTGGCTCCTCAGACGCGAGATGTTGGAGCGATTGGGAGCCCTTGATACAGTTGATTTCCGCACGAGCATCAGCACAACGCGGCTGTTCACACGTATGGGCAGCGCAAAGGTATCGCTCAGCGATCGGTCACGCATAGAGGCAAAGCTGGTGATTGCCGCTGATGGGCGCGGATCAGCCATGCGCGCGGCGGCTGGCATTTCTGTGCGCACGCACCGCTATGGCCAAAAGGCATTGGTGTTTGCGGCCACTCATCCTGTTCCACATGAAAACGTCTCAACCGAGGTCCACCGCACGGGTGGCCCGTTTACCTTGGTGCCCCTGCCCGATCATGATGGCAAGCCGTGCTCGGCCGTGGTGTGGATGGATGATGGCCGCCTCGCCCAAGTGCGCATGGATATGGATGTCGCGACCTTTGAGGCCGAAGCCTCCAAACGGTCGTGCAACCATTTTGGTCCCCTGACATTGGTCAGCCCCCGCCAAGCATGGCCGATTATTAGTCAACATGCAGACCGTTTGAGCAGTGAGCGTGTCGCCCTGATTGCAGAGGCTGCCCACGTGATGCCGCCTATTGGGGCGCAAGGATTGAACATGTCTCTTAATGACATCGCGACCTTGCTGGATCTCGCCAACGCGCGGCCGGACGGATTGGGCGATGCCGAGATGCTGGATACCTACCACAAGGCCCGATACCGCGATATCACACTGCGGGTTCACGGTATTGACCTGCTGAACCGCGCCAGTCAGGCAAAAAGCGGCATCGCACGTGATGCCCGCGCGGCCGGACTTAGCGCGCTGTATGGCTCTGCTGGGGTGCGCAAGATGCTGATGCAGATGGGCCTAGGGATGCGTTAAGCATCCTCAGGCGTCTCTGCTTCGATCTTGGCTGCGCGCTCCTCAACTTGTTCAACGATGTGATCAACCATCTGCGAATTATCAAGCTTGTGGCTCTGTTTGCCCGCAAGATACACCATGCCCGCGCCAGCACCGCCACCAGTAAAGCCGACATCGGTCATCAGTGCCTCACCGGGGCCATTCACAACACAGCCAATGATAGACAGGCTCATCGGGGTCTTGATATGTTCAAGACGCTTTTCCAACGCCTCAACCGTCTTGATCACATCAAAACCTTGGCGCGCACAGGACGGACAGGAAATGATGTTCACGCCACGGTGGCGCAGGCCAAGGGACTTGAGGATTTCAAAACCCATTTTCACTTCTTCAACGGGGTCAGCAGACAGGGATACACGGATCGTATCGCCAATGCCGTTCCACAACAGGTTGCCCATGCCGATAGCCGATTTAACGGTGCCTGAAATCAGACCACCCGCCTCGGTGATGCCAAGGTGGATAGGGGCATCTGTAGCCTCAGCCAACTGCTGATAGGCAGCCGCTGCCATAAAGACATCCGACGCTTTGCAACTGATCTTAAATTCGTGAAAATCGTTATCTTGTAAGATTTTAATGTGATCTAATCCGCTTTCGACCATGGCATCGGGGCATGGCTCACCGTATTTGTCCAGCAGGTGCTTTTCCAAGCTACCAGCGTTCACACCGATGCGGATTGAGCAGTTGTTGTCACGCGCGGCTTTGATCACCTCTTTGACGCGCTTTTCATCCCCGATGTTACCTGGGTTGATGCGCAGACAGGCAGCGCCCGCCTCGGCCGCTTCGATACCCCGTTTGTAGTGGAAGTGGATATCTGCCACGATTGGTACAGGGCTTTCGCGCACAATCTCTTTGAGCGCCTTTGAGCTATCTACATCAGGCACTGAAACGCGGACAATATCCGCGCCCGCATCTGCTGCTGCCTGAATTTGTGCAATGGTTGCACGCGCATCCGTGGTCAGCGTGTTGGTCATCGTCTGAACCGTAATCGGCGCGTCCCCACCAACGGGAACATTACCAACCATGATCTGGCGGGATTTACGACGATAGATGTTGCGCCAAGGACGTATGTGATTAAGCGACATGTCAGCCTCACTAAACAGTTCAGACATACATCACCTAACTTTGTGGAGAGGTGGCTGCAATCAAAAGCTGGTAACAAAGAGGGGATTAGCCTGCGTTATTGGTGCGGCTTATTCGTCCTGCAGGGCTTGTCCGTTAGGAACTTCGGCTGCGGCGCGCATTTCTGCAACCATAACTTCTAGCGCACTGTCTTCGCCTGGCAGTGCGGGTTCATATAGCTCGGCTAGCGCTTGCTGGTGCAATGGCACGTTCGAGGTCACGCTTCCACGCCCCCCAACAGGTCCAAAAAACTCACCATTCATGACGAAGTAGACTGCACCACTTTGGCCAGTACGCAACAGCGGTGCTTCTTCAAGGGAAGGTACATCAAATGTGTCCCCCTTCTGCATGACTGTTTCAAAAATATTCGTGCCATCGGCCGCTGTTACGCGCACCCATGTTTCGCCAGTCGCAACAACCTGTACCGCAGGTGCAGGCCCCTCAAGAACCTGAGGAACAGTCAACGCACCAGATGTGCTTGAACCATCTGCCAATACTTCGGTCACAGCGCCATTTACGGTATTGGCCAATTGGGCGTCGCGCGCAATTGTTGGAATAACAGGTGAATCAAACAACCCACTGGTGCGTGGATCAAGCGAGGCAATCGGCGCATCACGCGCAACCAATACAGGCACATCCAATGCTGCTGGACGGTACAAACGATCTAGCGCCTCAACCCGCGGTGCATCCTCTAACGCCGTCGGCGTTGTCAAACTACCATCAACCCCGATACGGGACGGCGCATTGGCCTGCAGTGGGTCCAAGTCGGACAAAACAACTGGGGTCTGATCCACGGGGGAGACCTGCACACGTTGTACTTCTTTCAGAACGCTCCAACCACCAAAACCGATTGCACCAATCAGTGCAACCAGAATGAGGGAAGAACCGATTGCCGCAGGTTCGATCCGCGACATAAATCCATCCCCACCGGGGGCAAATGGCATTGCCGGACGGGAGAAAATATCATGCTCGCTCTGGCGGCTCAGACGTTCTTCACGGGTTGGCTTTTTAACGACCGAAGCTTCAGCAGACATGCCGTGCGCTACACTAAAGCCGCTTTCGTTACAGAAGGCGTCAAACGCCTTGTCCGGATCCATATCGAGATAGCGCGCATACGAGCGCACGTAACCTGCTATAAAACCGGGAGTGTCAAAAGCATCGGGATCAGCATTTTCGATCGCGGCGATATAGGACGCCTTGATACGTAGCTCACGTTGCACATCAAGGAGAGATTTGCCAAGCGTCGCACGCTCGCCACGCATCAAATCACCAAGCCGCAGCTCGAACGCGTCAAAGCCTGTCGGCTCGACACTTTCAGTCCCTGCACTCTTGGAGGCCCAACGCCCAATCATACTACTGCCCTAGCCTACTATTTGTGCCCACTGTCCCTTTGACAACCAAATACATTGATTCGTCATGGGTCTTGTTAGGCTAAACATAGCACGCTGCAAAGATATTAGCGAGATATTGACGTTTTATCCGGCCTGTTCGGCACGATTTAGCGCACAATGAGCCCAAAGACCGTCCATTGCGCTCACAAGTGCATCCATTTCCCGCGGACCGTGTACAGGCGACGGGGTAAAGCGCAAACGCTCGGTTCCGCGCGGCACTGTCGGAAAATTGATCGGTTGTACGTAAATGCCATGCTCATCCAGCAACATGTCTGACAGCATTTTTGTGTGCACAGGATTGCCAACCATCACAGGCACAATGTGGCTACCGTAATCGATAATGGGCAGACCCAAACCTTTGAGACGAAGCTTGAGTGCTTTTGCCTGTGCCTGATGCTTTTCGCGCAATTCAGGTGCGCGTTTAAGGAACGCAACTGAGGCCGCAGCGCCCGCAGCAACTGCAGGTGGCAAGGATGTCGTAAAGATAAAGCCCGGCGCATAAGAGCGGATCGCGTCACACATTTTAGCGGAGGCCGCGATATAGCCGCCCATCACGCCATAGGCCTTGGCCAGTGTTCCGTTGATAATATCTAGACGGTGCATCAGACGGTCACGTTCAGCCACCCCTGCCCCGCGTGGGCCATACATACCTACAGCATGAACCTCGTCGATATAGGTCAACGCGCCGAATTCATCAGCTAGGTCACAAATTTCTTCGATGGGACCAAAATCCCCGTCCATCGAGTAGATGGATTCGAATGCGATTAATTTTGGCGCATCACTGTCGTCCGCTTCCAACAATTCGCGTAGATGCGCCACGTCATTATGGCGGAAGATTCGCTTGGCACCACCGTTGCGGCGCACACCCTCAATCATAGACGCATGATTGCGTTCATCAGAATAAATAATCAGCCCCGGAAACAGCTTTGGCAGCGTGCTGAGGGTCGCATCATTTGCGATATAGGCCGAGGTAAATAGCAAAGCCCCTTCTTTGCCATGCAGATCGGCCAGCTCTTGTTCGAGGCGTTTGTGATAAACCGTTGTGCCCGAGATGTTGCGTGTTCCGCCGGAACCAGCACCAGTTGCATCAATCGCTTCGTGCATAGCCTCAGTCACAACAGGATGCTGACCCATACCGAGATAGTCGTTACCACACCATACGGTGATGTCTTGTTCAGTCCCGTCCGGCTTGGTCCAGACAGCATGGGGAAATTTGCCACTGCGACGTTCGATATCGATAAACGTACGGTACCGGCCTTCATCGTGAAGACGCTCCAATGCTTTATCAAGCTGTTCCGAATAGGTCATGCGCATCTCCGTAACTGCAGTTCGCCGCGCTCTGGCGTCTTGTGGCTCTATGGGTCAAATATAGAATGGTTCCAAGCGCATCAATACTCAAACAAGCGCGTAGTGTCGCAGGTGTGTTTCCAATCGGAAAACACCGCCACTGGACATCACATTTTCGCCTGCTAGGGTCGTATAAAACCCCCTTTTTCAGGAGCTCTCCTAATGTCCCTTGATGCTGTCCTTGCCCAGATTGACAAAGACCTTCCCGCCGCAACTGAACGGCTACTGGATCTATTGCGGATCAAGTCGATCTCGACTGATCCGGCGTTCAAGGATGACTGCCAAGAGGCTGCTGACTGGCTTGTAAGAGACCTTCAAAGCCTTGGTATTGATGCAGAAAAGCGCCCCACCCCTGGCCACCCAATGGTTATTGGCCATGTTGGTCCGGAAACCGGCAAGCCACATCTTTTGTTCTACGGCCACTATGATGTGCAGCCCGTTGACCCGCTAAACCTATGGGACCGTGACCCGTTTGATCCTGCCGTAGAAGAGACCGATGCAGGCC
The DNA here is from genome assembly GCA_033851935.1 of Sulfitobacter sp. GTDB lineage: Bacteria > Pseudomonadota > Alphaproteobacteria > Rhodobacterales > Rhodobacteraceae > Sulfitobacter. The sequence continues at coordinate 269,829 of JAWSVL010000015.1, read as the reverse complement.
CCGTCATCCGCGGGCGCGGCGCGGCGGATGACAAAGGTCAATTGATGACATTTGTTGAAGCATTTCGTGCATGGAAAGAGGTCAAAGGCGACTGGCCGTGCCGCATTACGTTCTTTTTCGAGGGCGAAGAGGAATCAGGTTCACCATCTTTGGTACCCTTCATGGAAGAGAACGCGGATGAGCTGCGCGCAGATTTTGCAATGATCTGCGACACTGGCATGTTCGAAAGTCGCACACCGTCTATTGTGACAATGCTGCGCGGATTGTTGGGCGAAGAGCTGACCATCACCGCGCCGGAAAAAGACCTGCACTCGGGCATGTTTGGTGGCATTGCCATGAACCCTGTGCGCGTGTTGTCCAAGATCATCGCGTCGCTGCATGATGATCAGGGCCGCATCACTGTTCCCGGCTTTTATGACGGTGTGCCCGAACTCAGCGATGAGTTGGAAGCGCAATGGCAGGGCCTTGCATTTGACCACTCCAAATTCTTGGGCGATGTCGGCCTGTCCGACCCCGCAGGGGAGCAGGACCGCACCCCGCTAGAGATGATCTGGTCGCGCCCCACTTGCGAAGTCAACGGCATCGGCGGCGGCTATCAGGGGGATGGATTTAAAACCGTGCTGCCCTCGCAGGCCAGCGCCAAGATTTCATTCCGCCTTGTCGGGGACCAAGACCCAATCGCCATCCGCGAGAGCTTCCGCAAGATGGTCGAAGGCATGTTGCCGGCCGATTGCTCTATTGAATGGACAGGCCACGGCGCCAGCCGCGCATCAGGCACTGCAACCGATGATCCGGCATTTGCAAAAGCTCTCAAAGCCCTAAGCGATGAATGGAACGTCCCTGCCGCCTATATCGGCTGCGGCGGCTCGATCCCGATTGCAGGTCACTTCCAGAACATCCTAGACACGCCCCCCATGCTCATCGGGTTTGGCAAAGACGACGACCAAATTCACTCCCCCAATGAGAAATACGACATGGAGAGCTTCCACAAAGGTATCCGTTCATGGGCGCGGATACTGGATGCACTTAGCTGAGGTTTTTAAATTTGGGATGAGTTGGGCTGTTCTATTATACTGGCAACTTGCCCCAATGGCCGCTTGGGGCCAATATCTACACCAAAAGGGCATCTACTCCAATTCGTGGCCGTGCGTCATTGCACCACTGATCTTTAAGGAGAAAATATGAAGCGGTACTTTGGTTGGGCGTTGAAGATCACAAGCATCTATCTTTTATTCTTAATCGCGTACTTTCTCTTTGCTTTAGCATCAATGAGTAACGAAAGCTTGGCCTTTTACGAACGGAAAATAAATCCTTCCACCTACGTTTTCTGGCAAAACGGTGAGTATTTTTCGAACCCACCCCTATTCTCAAGTATGATGACCGATACGAAAAATCAGCTAGTGTTGCGTTTTCTGGACGGGCAAGAAGACGTTAATATTTGGGTACTCCTCCTTGAAGGACCAGAAGATATTGAGAACGTAGAAATTGCATCTGAATTGGGAATCGATGTTCAGGACGTTGCGAGTACTGAACCCGGAAATATAACGATTTTGCAGGGTGCTAGCATAAACTTCAGATGGCACCCGCTCCCCCTCGCAGTAATCCGCAAACATATTCTAATTATGGACGCCAAGTATCTTCGTGAAAATTACAAAGAACAATGCCTAGACGAGATGGTTTATGGATCGATGATCAGTCAAAGAGATCAAAAGCTTTGGGAACGCTGTAAGAAGACCTGAAAGACTAATTTGTCCACACGACGCGTGTTCGCAAATGAAACAAAGTCTATCTGAATTTAAAAAGGGCGCGCCCGAAGTAAGGCACGCCCCAGATCAGCATTCATCGATGCAGCGTTACAGAACCTTATCGACCACAGCCTTCAAGCGTTCCAATGTGCCATCCACATCATACAGTTTATCCAAACCAAACAGACCAAGACGGAAGGTGCTAAACCCGTCAGGCTCCCCAACTTGCAAGGGGACTCCGGCAGCGATTTGCATGCCTTCAGCGGCGAATACCTTACCTGATTTCACATCAGGGTTATCCGTATAGCTCACCACCACACCCGGTGCGCCAAAACCCTCAGCAGCGACAGGTTTGATACCCTTGGCAGCCATCATCGCACGCACGCTGTCACCCAGACGCCATTGCGCTTCTTTCAAACGGTCAAAGCCGTATTCTTTGGTTTCGACCATCGTGTCACGGAACACACGCAGGGCGTCCGTGGGCATGGTTGCGTGATAGGCGTGGCCGCCATCAAGGTAGGCCTGCATAATCGCGTGCCATTTGCCCAAATCAAGGGCAAAGCTGTCTGATTGCGTCTCTGCCAGACGGGCAACGCCGCGCTCGGATAGCATTACAAGACCTGCACATGGCTGTGCGCTCCAACCTTTTTGTGGGGCTGAGATCAACACATCAACACCAAGCGCCTCCATATCGACCCACGCACAGCCCGACGCGATGCAGTCCAGCACCATCAGCGCGCCAACCTCATGCGCGGCCTGCGCCATCGCGGCAATATAGGCGTCCGGCAAGATCACCCCTGCGGCGGTTTCTACATGCGGGGCGAACACAACTTGTGGCTTTTGGCTATGGATCGCCTCGACCACATCCTCAATCGGAGCAGGTGCATAGGGCGCGGGGGCCTCATTGCCTTGCGGGCGGGCAGTCATCACGGTTGAATTGGCGGTCAGGCCGCCTGTTTCAATGATCTGGCTCCAACGATAGGAGAACCACCCATTGCGCACGACCAGCACATCACGGTCGCGGGCAAACTGACGGGCCACGGCCTCCATCGCGTAAGAACCGCCACCGGGGATGATAACAGCAGATTTCGCGCCGTAGACATCACACAACATTTCGTGAATATCGCGCATCACCTGTTGGAAGGCCGCGCTCATTGAATTCAACGAACGATCCGTGAAAACAACCGAAAATTCTTCCAACCCTTGTGGGTCAACTTTATCAAGCAATGCCATTTTCAATCCTATCTATGGTGGTTCCCTATCTGAATAGGAATTATGGCCCTGCATCGCAAAGCCGAACTACCTGAGTTCCACGCCGTTATTGGCCCCTGGCCCCCCAAAGATGCAAAAAAGTTTCCTATAGCGGTCCGGCCAGACGTTCTTCGCTGAGGAGTACATTCGCTTCGACCTCCCCCACCCCCGGCAAGGTCATGACCCGCCGCCGCAGCACGCGTTCAAAATCCGACAGGTCACGCGCAACCACACGCAGGCGGTAATCATACAGGCCCAGAACATGCTCTACGGTTTGCACTTCGGGAATGGCGCTCACCGCGCGCTCAAAATCCTCAAGGCTGACACGCCCGCGCAGAGCCAACTTGATCCCTAGAAACACGGTCACGCCAAAGCCCAGCTTTTCCGCATCAAGCTTTAGCTGGCGACCACGGATCACCCCTGCATCTTCCAGCCGGCGAATACGCCGCCACGTTGCCGGTTGGCTTAATCCCAACCGCCGCCCAAGCGCCCCTGCCGTTTGGGTCGCATCACGGGCCAAGGCGCGCAGCAGCTTTGCGTCAATCTCATCCAGCTCGGTCACAGCGGCAGCCCCTCGCTGGTTTTAATCCGCGCCACATGCATCAGTGCCTCAACTTCCGAAATATGCGGCAACGTCAGGATCTTGCCCCGATAAATCTCCTGATAATGCGCCATGTCGCGCGCGATGATGGACAAGCGCACGTCGACACGGCCCAAAAAGGTCTGCAATTCAATGACCTCGGGCACTTTGCGCGCCTGCGCCATAAAAGCGTCAAAAGCGTTGCCTTGGGTTTTGTCCAATGTGACCCGCAATGACACCTCAACAGCGTATCCCAACGCGGCCCAATCAATCACGACACCAACGCCTTTCAGTACGCCCAATTCCTGCATGCGCGCTATGCGGCGCGTTGCACGCCCTGTTGTCATGCCCGCGCGCTCGGCCAGTTCACCTTGGCTTAGGCTTGGTTCTGCCTGCCAATAGCGCAGCAGGCGGCGATCATCGTCATCAAGCATGATTTTTCCAACTATTTATCGATTGACGAATAACTCTCTTTCTTTTTGGTGTAAATATCCTGCATAGGATACTTCAAAAGCGCCCCACATCGGCTAATGTGCCGCCAAGCTTCACTCAAAAGGAAAAAATCATGCGCGTTTATTATGACCGTGACTGCGACGTTAACCTCATCAAGGACGCAAAAGTTGCGATCCTCGGCTATGGCTCACAAGGCCACGCACACGCCCTCAACCTGCGTGACAGCGGCGCGAAGAACCTCGTTGTTGCTTTGCGCGATGGCTCCCCTTCCGCAGCAAAAGCCGAAGGCGAAGGCCTGAAAGTTATGGGCATTGCAGAAGCGGCAGCATGGGCTGACGTTATCATGTTCACAATGCCTGATGAGTTGCAGGCTGAGACATACAAAAAATACGTTCACGACAACATCAAGCCAGGTGCAGCTATCGCATTCGCCCACGGCCTGAACGTACACTTCGGCCTGATCGAGCCTAAAGAAGGCATCGACGTAATCATGATGGCGCCAAAAGGCCCAGGTCACACCGTGCGTGGCGAATACACCAAAGGCGGCGGCGTGCCTTGCCTTGTTGCTGTAGACAAAAACGCATCCGGCAAAGCGCTGGAAATCGGTCTGTCGTATTGTTCCGCAATTGGTGGCGGTCGTTCCGGCATCATCGAGACAGACTTCCGCGAAGAATGCGAAACTGACCTGTTCGGTGAACAGGCTGTTCTATGTGGCGGTATCGTTGAGTTGATCCGCATGGGTTTTGAAACACTTGTTGAAGCTGGCTATGAGCCAGAAATGGCATATTTCGAGTGTCTGCACGAAACCAAGCTGATCGTTGACCTGATCTATGAAGGCGGTATCGCCAACATGGATTACTCCATCTCCAACACTGCCGAATACGGCCAGTACGTTTCTGGTCCACGCATTTTGCCTTACGAAGAAACCAAGGCAAACATGAAAGCAGTTCTGAGCGACATTCAGACTGGCAAATTCGTGCGTGACTTCATGCTGGAAAACGCTGTTGGTCAGCCAACACTCAAAGCATCCCGTCGTGCAAACGACGAGCACCAAATCGAGCTGGTTGGCGGCAAACTACGCGCCATGATGCCTTGGATCTCTGCAGGCAAAATGGTCGACAAAGCAAAGAACTAAGCGCTCAAACTTAGACCATCAAAGGCCCGAGGTTTTCCTCGGGCCTTTTTTGTTGTGCAGATTATTCGACCTACTTCCCTTGCGCTGCCCGATTATTTCCCACTACTTGGTTCAATGAACAATTCACCACAAATCACCCCTCTAAGCTGGCTTATGGTCGCAATCCTTGGCCTGACGTGGGGTGGTACGTTCATGGTGACCAAAGTCGCACTGGCCGAAGGCATGCCGCCTTTCTGGCTTGCCGCGTCGCGCATCAGCTTTGCCGCATTGATCATGGGTGCCATTTGGCTATTTCTGGGCCGTCCGCTATTTTCTGACAAAGCACCGCCGTCCACCAAACGCGACGTGTTGATCATTGGCGGGATCAGTTCGGCCATACCCTTTTGTCTACTCGCATGGGGCCAGCAATATGTAACATCCGGATTTGCCGGTGTTTCCATGGCTGCTGTTGCTCTCATTGTCTTACCGCTTGCCCACTTCACGGTTCAAGGCGAGCAGATGACACTGCGCAAAACGATTGGCTTTCTAATCGGATTTGTAGGCGTTGTCATTTTGATCGGCGCTCAGGCATTTGAAACCACCGGAGCAACGCTAGAAACATATGGCCGCATCGCTTGCGTCCTTGCGGCCAGTTGCTACGCAGTTGGGTCAATCTTGCTGCGCCGCCTTCCAGCGGTACATCCCATCGGCTTAGCAACGGTTTTACTTTTGATCGGCGCGGTCATGACCATTCCCGTTGCATGGATGATTGAGGGATATCCGCCCATGCCAACCGCGAAACTCTTTGGGGTTTTGGCCTTTCTGGGACTTATCCCAACGGCAGGTGCAAACCTGCTGCGGGTCCTTGTCGTTCGCAGTGCGGGTCCGGTGTTCATGTCACTGGTGAACTATCAGGTGCCTGTTTGGTCTGTGGTTCTTGGCGCGTTGATATTAGGTGAAGCTTTGCCAAAATCTCTTTTGCTTGCGATGTCCCTGATCTTGGCCGGTGTTGCACTCAGCCAGTATGGTGCCCTGAAACGCCTCTTCAGCCGCTAATTCATCCTCCGGCGGGCCACCCCTGAAACAGATGCCACCAGAAGAATGTCATGCAGGCGCAAGCCTGCTCCTTCAGATCAAACCTGCACTGCTGCCTGAACAGCGCTCACAACACTTTGCACAGCGCTGTTCATCAGTTCAGCGTCTTCATGTTCTGCCATCACACGGACCAGTGGTTCGGTTCCGGATTTGCGGATCAACAGACGTCCGCCGCCAGCCAGGTCGCTTTCAGCTTGCGCAATAGCTGCTTTCACATGGCTATCATCCAGCGGTGTTTGCCCCGCTTCAAAGCGAACGTTTTCCAACAACTGGGGCACCGGTTCAAACTGGTGCATCAATTCAGACGCCGGTTTTCCAGCCCGTAGCATTTCCGCCAAAAACTGCATCCCTGCCATCAATCCATCGCCAGTAGTTGCGTAATCGGTCATGACAATATGACCCGACTGCTCCCCACCTAGATTGTAACCACCTGACCGCATCCGCTCAACCACATATCGGTCACCAACGTTGGTTCGCTCCAGCCGAACTCCACGATCGGAAAGGAAGTGTTCAAGCCCAAGATTACTCATCACTGTGGCAACCAAAGCATCCCCTTTGAGACGCTCTTCGGCTTTCCAGCGCGCAGCCATAAGCGCCATAAATTGGTCACCATCACCAACGCGCCCCTGCTCATCGAGCAAAATCACGCGGTCAGCATCACCATCAAGACAGATCCCAACATCCGCGCCGTGTGCGACAACCGTTTCAGCCGCAGCTTGTGGATGGGTCGAGCCACAATTAGCATTGATGTTATGACCGTTCGGCGACACCCCGACAGGGATCACTGTTGCACCCAGTTCCCACAACGTCATCGGCGCGACGTGGTGCGCGGCACCGTTTGCGCAGTCGATCACAACCTTAAGCCCATCAAGGCGCATCTGACGCGGAAAGCTGGATTTCACCCGTTCGATATAGCGAAAACGGCTGTCATCAATCCGCTTGGCACGCCCAATTTCTGGGGCCGCCGTTGGCTCAACACCTTCAGCAACCAAAGCTTCAATCTCGGCTTCAACCTGATCAGACAGCTTAAACCCGTCAGGTCCAAAAAACTTGATCCCATTGTCTTGTGCGGGGTTATGGCTGGCGGAAATCATCACACCTAAATCAGCCCGCATTGATCGCGTCAAAAGGCCAACGGCCGGCGTTGGTACTGGGCCAAGCAGTAGCACATTCATCCCAGTTGAGGTCAGCCCAGCCGTCAGTGCGTTCTCAAACATGTATCCAGACAGGCGTGTATCCTTACCGATCACGACGCGGTGCGCCGATGATGTACCTTCGCGGCGAAAATATCGCCCTACCGCGGCACCAATACGCAACGCCATCTCGGCAGTCATTGGGTGAATGTTGGCAGTGCCGCGCACGCCGTCTGTACCAAAAAGTTTTGTCATGAGATTATAGTGCCATGCTCGCACGCCAAAGTGCAATGGCCTGCGCGGTTTGCGCAACGTCATGCACCCGAACAATCTGCACCCCTTGTGCAATTCCCGCCAAGGCCACAGCGATTGAACCGGGTGCGCGATCCGCGGCCTCAGGTGCCCCGCCAATTGTACCAATAAACCGCTTACGAGACGCGCCCAGCAAAATCGGCACACCTAAACTGTGAAACAGACTGAGCCGTGCCAACAACGCGAGATTATGATCCATCGTTTTACCAAACCCGATACCGGGGTCTGCGATAATCCGACTGCGGGCGATGCCTTGTGTATCTAGCGCGGCGATCCGCGCTTCAAGAAAATCAAAGACATCCAACAGGACATCGCTGTAACGCGGATCATTCTGCATTACCGCTGGATCAACGGGACCGTGCATCACGCAAACAGGCACGTCAGCATTTGCTGCCACGCCTGCCAAAGCCGGATCATAGGTGAAACCTGACACATCATTAATCAGGTTCGCGCCTGTCTCAAGTGCTGCACGCGCAACATCTGCCTTGCGGGTATCTACAGAAATCACACCCAGAAAACCTTGTGCCCTAAGGCCCGCAATGACGGGTTGCGTGCGTTTGATTTCCTCGGCTACCGCCACCGTCTCGGCACCGGGTCGCGTTGATTCACCGCCAATGTCCAAAATATCTGCGCCAGCCTGCACCATCGCCAACCCGCCAGCGATGGCATCTTGGGCCGCCGCATGCAGCCCTCCGTCAGAAAAGCTGTCTGGTGTTGTGTTTACAATTCCCATGATCTGCGGACGGGCAACACATTGTGCACGCCGCTGTGTGAGAAGATCATGCACGTCTGGCGGCAGTTCACTGATTGGAATGATTTGCGGATCAACAGTCCGGCATAAAACCTCGACATGGGTAAACCATCCCCACCCACCTGCAAGAGACAGCGCATCTGCAGGGCGCGCAACATCACATTGCACAATCGGACGATAATAAGCGCGTGACATGGCTAAATTGTCTTTTTATCAGCCGCCACCGCACGCAACGGAACCGAAGCCTGTACCGGCAGTTCAGCACCGATCACCAGCATCTCGGTCGCTTCAAATGTCGAGGCAAACCATGCCGCAAGCTCAACGGCATTGCTGGTCTGGGTCGACGGCGTATCAACACTGTCGAGCACAATTTTGGACGGTGCCCAAACGCTGGTTTGGCCATTCTTCATCGCCCAGTCCAATTCAGTCCTCGTTTCGACCACAACACAGCGCTCATCACATGAGGCAAGCACCCAAGCGTTTTGCTCAATCGCAAGCAGATCGATACGGCGTTGCGCCATTTTATGGGGAATTTGTGGTGCCGCTACGTCTGCCGCTCCAACACATAAGATCAGCGGACGGCCTGTGGCCTCTAGCTGGTCCAGCCAGCCCTTTAGGTGTTCAGAGACGATAGCTTCATTGCTCAGGAAAACCAGTTCGGGGTGAGGCGCTGGCTCAGGTGCCATTTCGGCGGGCGGCGCGCCATCACGTGCGCGCACAATCTCAACACCCAAAGCACCCGGGCCGCGATCCAATTTTTCGATACGCACAAACACGCGCATGGCTTGGGGTTCTAACAAAATACGCTCTGCAACCCGCTCGGCCAATGTTTCAAGAAGGGCAAGACGTTCAACAGAGAGTTCTGCCTGAATGGCTTCGGTCACACGATCATATGACAAAATGCGGTCGACATCATCGTCAATCGGCCCACGCAGCGGTTGCACTTCGACAACTATGTTAAAGCAGATGCGCTGTGTGACACCGCGTTCAGCCTGAAACGCACCGATCTCAACCTCAACGGTGTGATCGCGCACAGAAATACGATCAAGCGTATCGCTTGTGGAAGTGGCCGCAGCCCTTTCAGCGGGATGGGCAAAGGCAAGGCGTGTCTCGGAGGACATGGCGGCTCCAGATCTGTTTCGCCGCGTTTATACCGCAGATTCGCGCGCGTCGAGTGCTGCATGCGCCTTCAAAGAGGCGCTTTGCGTCAGTTGCTGGCTGTACGTACGCCGCGGCGGTAAAATAGGTGCACCCCAAAGCGTGCAGTGTTTGTAAATTTACGCGACCAACTGGGGCGAACAGCGGTGGTATGGTAAAAAGTCGCGCCATCCGTGATGTTAGGCGATTTACCATCAATCGTTGCCCGCGCAACTTTTGCGACACGTGCATAAGCTGCAGGTTCCGAAACAACTTCGGGACGGCCATCACAAGTGTAGGTAAATTGGCATTGGTACTTCCTGCCCGTACCTTGATTGATTACGGCGCAATACGACCCTGGGAAGCGGTCAGATTTGACACGGTTGCGGATCACTTCGGCGACCGCAAACTGGCCTTTAACCGTCTCACCCCGCGCCTCAAAATAGAGCGCCTCGGCAAGGCACTTGAATTCGGACGATCCATTTGCCTTTGGTTGACTGGCTAACCATTCACGGGTGAAGACAACATTGCTTCCTCCGGGTCCGGCGGTTTGGTTGCCCGTTGGTTTTGACAGGTCTTTGATCCGGTCTTGGGTGATGCTGGCCAATCCGCGGGCTTCAGTTTTGGCCAAAACCTTTGCTGTGGGGTTTGCCATCACTTGGGCAGGCAATGTCAAAACAACGGCCGCAACCAAGGCAAACCGCGTCACACGCATGTCATTTCCAGACCGAAACATTCAATTCTCCGACGCCGTTTCTCTGGGTCAGCGCCTAGCGCGATTGAACGCATCCATCAACCCAGCACGCAAATCGACGGCGCGGCCCTTATGTGGGCCGCGCCGTCAGGAACATAAACATCTGATGGATCAGGATATTTTGTCAGATATTGCCAATTGCGCCGCAGCCAATCGTGCAACAGGCACACGAAACGGTGAACAGGAAACATAGTCGAATCCGGCTTCTCGGCAGAATGCAATCGATTCGGGGTTGCCTCCGTGCTCTCCACAAACCGACAAAGTGATGTCCGGTTGGGACTGTCGGCCACGCTGCGCGCCCAGCATCAACAGTTCCCCCACCCCGTCATGATCAAGGGTGTGGAACGGGTCTTCGTCGAAAACCCCCTGCTGCACATAATCAGACATAAAGCGTCCCGCATCATCGCGTGACAACCCATAGGTCATCTGCGTGAGATCGTTGGTGCCAAAGCTAAGGAAGGCGCAATAAGGGGCAATCTCGGCTGCGCGTAACGCTGCGCGAGGTGTTTCAACCATCACACCCAAGCGATATTCAAACTCAACCCCGCGTTCCTGACGCACAGCGTGGGCAACGGCATCAATGGCCGTTTTGACCAACTCAACTTCGCGACGCGCGGACACCAGCGGGATCATAATTTCTGCTACAATGGACGCACCGTTTTCACCGGCGTCCACAATAGCCTCAAAAATCGCACGGGCCTGCATGTCGTAAATTTCGGGCACCGTAATACCAAGGCGCACACCGCGCAGACCCAACATCGGGTTATACTCGCGCATCGCCTCAATCCGCCGCGTCACATCAGAGCGCGGCAGACCCAAAGCTTCTGCCAGCTCGCGCTGACCGCTTGCGTCCATCGGTAGAAATTCATGAAGGGGTGGATCAAACAACCGTATGCAAACAGGCTGCCCCTGCATGATGCGGAACAGCTGTGTGAAGTCTTCGCGCTGCATCGGCAACAGACGTTCCAGCACCGCGCGGCGACCATCAGAGGTATCCGCAAAAATCATCTCGCGCATCACGGTTAAGCGACCAGAATCAAAGAACATATGCTCGGTACGGCAAAGCCCGATGCCTTCGGCGTTAAAGTTACGCGCCGTTTGCGCATCCGCAGGCGTATCCGCGTTGGCGCGCACTTTGATATCCGCGCTTTGGGTGGCCCATTGCATCAGGGTTTGGAAGTATTCGTCCAATGCCGCCTCTTGCATCGCCGCAACGCCGGCAAGGATTTGGCCCGTCGACCCATCAACCGTCATCTGATCGCCTGCATGAAACACACGGCCATCTTGGGCGGTAATTGTTTTGTCGCGTTGGTTAAACACAATGCTTGATGCGCCAACAACGCAGGGCAAACCGATGCCGCGGCCGATCACAGCGGCGTGGCTGGTGATGCCGCCCCGTTCTGTCAAAACAGCGTTGGCTGCGTGCATGCCGCGCACGTCTTCAGATGAGGTTTCGCGGCGCACCAGAATGCAGGCCTCCCCGCGTGATGCGCTGGCTTGTGCCTCGGCTGAATCGAAAACCAAACGCCCTGTCGCCGCACCCGGACTGGCCGCAATGCCTTTACCAATCACATCGCGGCGGGCGGAGGGATCAATCTGACGGTGCAACAGCTCTGTCAGCAGGCGTGGCTGCACCCGCATCAGGGCTTCTTCGCGGCTTATGATGCCGTCTTCGGCCAGTGTGACCGCAATACGAACTGCCGCACGCGAAGAACGCGAAACCCGCACACCATCAAGGATATGCACAACCCCGTCTTCAATCGCAAATTCCACCTGCATTTCCGCACGCAGACGATGACGCATCAGGCTGGCATATGTTTTGAGCGTTTCAAATGCCTCGGGCAGTTTTTCTTCTAACGACGGCCCGCGCGGATCAAGTGTAAGAAATAGCGCCTCAGCGTCACCGTCCAACGCATCGCGGCCTTGGCTTTGGCTGAGATAGCGGCCCGTCACCTGCGGCGCGCCTGTGTCACTGTTCACCAGCTGCAACACACCAGAACCGCATTGCCCCGCACCAAGGCCGAAGACCATCTGCTGGACCACAAGGCCCAGCCCCGCATCCGCAGGCGCGCCTTTGGCCTGCCGCAACAAGCGCGCTGATGTGCCATTCCACGCCCGCGCCATTGAACGCAGAACAGCAGCCAATTGAACGCGACGTGACTGTGGAAACTTCTCTTCAGTTTCATTTTCATAGGCTGCGATTGTTTCTTCCAACGCTGCGCGCCCGTCCCCTTCGACGTCATCAAACATATCAGGGTCAAGGCGGGCGACATTGATCGCGTATGCCTGAATAAAACGGGTATAGAGCGCGGCGGCCGCCTCCTCCCCCATCGCTTTTGAAAAATTCTCAAACCGTGCGTCGTTCATCCCGATATTGAGCACAGCACCCGGGCCACCCCAATCGGGGTCTTGGCTGGAGGGGCGTACACACAGCAATCCATCCTTGGGGAACTGGTCTACAACGGAATCCACATCCGGCAATTCACCATTGGCGATCTTCTCAATCGTGGAGAACGACAGCGCGACGGTGGACGGTACAGGCAGATCAAGCCGCACCAGCCGCTGCAAGCACTTTGCCCGCCCACCATGCGTGTTGTTGGCAATGGGCGCGGTTTGCGTAACAAACGTGATGTGGGGATCATTCTGCACTGCGGCATCCTTTTGGTTCAGGTGCAGCATAAGCAGTACGGCGCGCAGAGCAAGCCTTAGCTCACTTTGCGCGCCAATAGGTTAATTAGCCATCAATACGGGTAAGATCAGCAACCGACGTGCCCAGCGTGCGAATGCGGCTAAGCAGGTTCAGCCTGTTGCGGCGTACCGTGGCATTGTCCGTGTTGATCTGAACCGTTTCAAAGAACGCATCAAGCGGTCCTCGCAACGCCGCCATTGCGGACATCGCAGTGGTAAAGTCCTGCGCAGCCATCGCTGGCGTGATCACCGCATCCGCTGCATCAAGGGCCGCAAACAAGGCGATTTCTTGATCCGTTTCCGCAAATTTTACATCCGCGCCGTAGGAATATTCAACACCGTCGGCATCTTCAGCCTGAGAGAGGATGTTGTTGGCGCGTTTGAATGCTTGGATCAGGTTTTCGCCGTCATCGGTTTTCAACGTCTCGCTGAGCGCGCGGGCACGTTTGACCAGCAGCGTTAGATCGTCGTTGCCCTCCATCGCGATGCACGCATCGATGATGTCGTGACGGATGCCTTGGTCTTTGAGGTAAACTTTGAGGCGGTCGTGGAGGAAGGAGAGGAGGTCTTCAGGCATTTCACCAAATCTACGTAAGTACTCAGCTGTTTCCTCTGCTTTACCCTCATTCCTTGCTTTGAAATCGCTTGCTAAGACTGAAAGTCTTTGGGTGACCCACGGTTTGTCACTATTTAAGGTTCCGATCAGAGCCGCCATTTCGTCAGCAGCAGGATCTGATGAAAATACCTTCTTCAAATCCATGCGGCTGGAGACTCTCCAATCCAAAATCTCAAGTAAATTAACGCTCAAATCATTCTCTACCAACGTCCGAATTACACCCAGTCCTGCACGCCGCAGTGCAAACGGGTCTTTGCTCCCCGTGGGTTTTTCTTCAATCGTCCAAAACCCTGTCAGCTTGTCGATCTTCTCCGCCAATGCCACAGCAACCGAAACTGGCGCGGTTGGCACGTCATCTGACGGCCCTAGCGGCGCGTAGTGTTCCTCAGACGCGGCGGCAATCTCGTCGCTCATGCCTGCGGCGGCGGCATAGTAGCGGCCCATCAGGCCTTGCAGTTCGGGGAACTCATAGACCATCTCGGACGACAGATCAGCCTTGGCAATGCGCGCGGCTTTCTCGGCATCGTCTGGATCAGCGCCGACCATAGGGGCCAGCTCACGCGCCAGAACGGCCATGCGCTCAATCAACTCGGCCTGTGTGCCCAGCTTGTTATGGAAGGTCACGTTCTTGAGGTTTTCAACCCACGCCGCCATGCCCACATCGGATTTGGCCACACGCAGGTCATTGTCCCAGAAGAACTTGGCATCTGCCAAACGCGCGCTCAGGACTTTTTCGTTGCCCGCAAGGATCGTCGCGCCGCTGTCGGCGGTGGTGCGGTTGGCCACGGTGATGAATTTCTCAATGCGACCCGTCTTGGGGTTGCGCACGGAAAAGAACTTTTGGTGCTCTTTCATCGAGGTTTGCAAAACCTCTGGCGGCAGATCAAGGAAATCATCCCCGATGCGGCCCATCAGAACCACAGGCCATTCCACAAGGCCCGCCACTTCGGCCAGCAGGCCTGCGTCTTCGACCACTTCTAGGCCACTGGCAAAGGCGGTGTTGGTCGCGTCATGCCAGATCGCATCGCGACGCTCGGCCGAGTCCAGAACAACAAATGCGCGCTTTAGCTTGGTGGCGTAATCGTCAAATCCGGTGACTTTGATCTCATCTGGCGCAAGGAAGCGGTGGCCGCGTGTGGTGTTGCCGGAGATGATGCCACCAACGTCCAATGGCACTACTTCGGCGCCGTCTTCACGGCTGAGGATACACAGGATCGAATGCAGCGGGCGGACCCACTTCAGCGTCCCCGTGCCCCAACGCATGGATTTGGCCCATGGAAAGGTGCGGATTGTCTTCTCTAGCTCTTCGGCAATGATGTCGGACGCAGGACGCCCTTCCTTGGTGATGGAGGCGAACAGGATCTTGCCCTTGGGTGTGTCGCGCTCTACCAGATCATCGCGGGTGAGGCCCGCACCGCGTAGAAAGCCCTCAATCGCTTTTTCAGGTGCGTCGGCCTTGGGGCCTTTGCGTTCTTCCACTGTGCGCGGGCTGGCGTCTAGCACACCCTCAACCGTCAGGCACAAGCGGCGCGGCGTGGCAAAAGCGGCAGCAGAGGCATAGGTCAGCCCCGCCTCAACCAGACCATTGGTCATTAGCTTTTTCAGATCGTCTGCGGCCCGCGCCTGCATGCGGGCCGGAATTTCTTCGGAGAACAGTTCAATCAGCAGATCAGCCACTGGGATACCTCGTATTTGCCTTATCAGGCGTTATTCTGTTGGCGCTTGTGCGCTTGGCAGCGCGGGGCATTCTTCGCCCACGACAGTGCCGTCATATGCTTTTTCGCCGCAATCGTTCAGCTCGTGCCAGACGTATCCGCGGCCATCGTCGGTGATAGCTACTATGCGGTCCACGCCGAAATGCACGTTCTTTTGGCTTAGAAAGGTCAGCGCCGTGCCTGCCTCCAGCTCACCAGCGATGGCTTTGGCGTCAAAGCAATCAAACCAACCGGGCGCATTGCGCGGCTCAACGCCTTCAACCATCTGAAATGTTTCCGTCAGCAAGGCCAAGCTATAGGGCGTGGTGAAGCACGCGCGGTAGCGAATAGGCGAGCT
The DNA here is from genome assembly GCA_033851935.1 of Sulfitobacter sp. Taxonomy (GTDB): domain Bacteria; phylum Pseudomonadota; class Alphaproteobacteria; order Rhodobacterales; family Rhodobacteraceae; genus Sulfitobacter. The sequence continues at coordinate 254,148 of JAWSVL010000015.1, read as the reverse complement.
ATCCGCATCAATCGCACGGTAATCTTCCTGCGGAATGACTTCGCCATCGTTGTTGGCAAGCGTCACCAGTTCTATCCCCTGCGCCGGCGCGTCGACTTCTTGGTAGAAACCATAGATTTGCAGATAATAGAGCGCTGCACCGGCGATAAGAGAGGAAACCAAAATAACAATCCCTATGATTTTACCGTTCATGCCGCGTCTTCCGACCAACCGCCTGCACGGGTTTGAACAAAGGCATCCGCACACATTTTTGTCAGGGCACGCACGCGGCCAATATAGGCCTGACGTTCAGTCACCGAAATCACGCCGCGCGCATCCAGCAGGTTGAACATGTGGCTCGCCTTGATTGCTTGGTCATAAGCGGGGTGTGCCATGACGATGCGCTTGCCTGTTTTGGGATCAAGGTGTTCTTGTTCGATGATGGCTTTGCACTCTGCTTCGGCCTCTTCAAAGTGGCGCAGCAACACGTCAGTGTTGGCCACATCAAAGTTCCAACGCGCATATTCTTCTTCGGTCTGTTTGAAGATGTCGCCATAGCTGAGCGGGATTGGCGCGTCAGGATCGTTGAACGGCATGTCCATCACGTGGTCCACACCAAGGATATACATCGCTAGACGTTCCAACCCGTAGGTCAGCTCACCGGATACTGGATGACAGTCGTGGCCCCCAACTTGTTGGAAATAGGTGAACTGGCTGACTTCCATACCATCACACCAGACCTCCCAACCAAGGCCCCAGGCACCCAGTGTCGGGCTTTCCCAGTCATCCTCAACAAAACGGATGTCGTGCAGATCCATATCCACACCAATCGCCTCAAGCGAGCCAAGGTACAGCTCTTGAAGGTTGGGCGGGCTGGGTTTGATCAATACTTGGTATTGATAGTAGTGCTGCAAGCGGTTTGGGTTCTCACCATAACGGCCATCCGTTGGACGGCGCGACGGCTGCACATAGGCTGCGGCCCATGGCTGATTGCCAAGGCTGCGCAATGTGGTGGCAGGGTGGAACGTCCCTGCCCCAACCTCCATGTCATAGGGTTGCAAAATCGCGCAGCCGTGGCGTGCCCAATAGCTCTGCAACCGCAGAATAATTTCCTGAAACGAACGGGGCGTGTCGGCCATGTCAAAGTCCTCTGCCATTTGGCGCTCTTACTAGGGTGCGCGGCGGCGAGGGTCAATCAGTGGTGCAAGGGTGGCGCAACCTTCGCAAATGTCGCTGAAACAAATACTTCATATATGGGAATCACTCGAAAATACTGTTTATGTGCCGCAAAGTAATATTTTGAGAGTTTTCACGCCAATGCTGCGATTTTTAACAATTTGCCTTTCCGTCCTAACTTTGTGCTTTGCCAACCTAGCGCAAGCGCAATCTAACAACCCCAATGAGGTTGTATGGATCCAGGTCGAGGCGCAGCAGTCCCTTGCCCGCGCGACAGATCGTGCGACCGCTTACACCACCTTGCTACAGGACGTGAACGGATTTGCCGTTGGCGGTGGATGGTACGCAGTTGTAGTTGGTCCCTATCGCCGTTCAGATGCGGAATTGGTTTTACGCCAATATCGCCGCGACGGTCTTATCCCGCGCGACAGTTTCATTCAGCTTTCCAGCAGCCTGCGTCAGCAGTTCTGGCCAGTAGGTGCAAATGTATTGGGCAACGGCGCGGTTGATGCGCCCGGTGGCACCACCCCCGACCCAACACAGCAAGCCCCAGCCGTACAAGAAGAACCGCAAGTTGCCGAAGTGACGCCAGAGCCGCAGTTGCCAGAACCCGCAGATGAAACACCCGCACAAGCGCAGCGATCAGAACGTCTGTTGGATCGTGATGAAAAGAAACAACTACAGGTTATGCTAAAATGGGCAGGCTTTTATACCTCAGCCATTGATGGCTCATACGGACGCGGCACCCGCAATTCGATGGCAGCATGGCAAGAAGCCAACAATTTTGACAAAACGGGCATCCTAACCACCCTTCAGCGGGCCACGTTGAAGGACCAGTATAATGCTGTTCTCAAGGGGTTGGGCCTGAAAACTGTGCGTGACGCGCAGGCAGGAATCGAAATGACGCTGCCAATGGGTGTTGTCGCGTTTGACCGTTATGAGCCACCCTTTGCGCAATACACACCTACAGGTGATGTTGATGCCCGCGTGCTATTGATCAGCCAACCCGGCGATCAGGATACTCTGTTTGGCTTGTATGAAATCATGCAAACGCTGGAAATTGTTCCGCTTGACGGTCCACGTGATCGTGGCAAATCGAACTTTACGCTTGTTGGCGAAAGTGCCCGTTCGATCAGCTATACCGAAGCGCGGCTGGAAAATGGTGAGATCAAAGGCTTTACGTTGATCTGGCCTGCGGGCGATGAAGAACGCCGCCGTCGCCTATTGGCCGAAATGCGCAACAGCTTTACCCGTATGCCTGGCGTGCTCAGCGCCTCTGCAGGGGATGCATCCCAGCAGTCAATTGATCTGATCTCAGGTTTGCAGATTCGCAAACCAAAGACCTCCCGCTCAGGATTTTTCGTGAATGCGTCTGGCCATGTGGCCACGACTTCAGCAGCTGTGCAAAGTTGCTCACGCATCACACTTGATGGTGACACAGATGCAGAGCTGATTTCTGATGACAGCAAGAGCGGCATAGCATTGCTCAAGCCTAAAGCCGCCCTCGCGCCTTTGGCGATTGGCGTCCTCACTGCGCGAACCCCGCGCCTACAAAGCGAAGTCGCACTGGCAGGGTATTCCTTTGAAGGTGTACTGAGCTCCCCCTCCATGAGCTTTGGCACATTGGCGGATGTGCGCGGCCTTGACGGTGAAGAAAACGTGAGCCGCCTTGCGATGCGATCGCGCTCAGGTGATGCGGGTGGTCCGGTTTTGGACCGCACAGGCGCTGTCATTGGGATGCTGACAGCAGCCCCTGAAGGTGGCCCAAAACTGCCCGACGATGTCAGCTTTGCGATTGATGCGGCAACTATCGTTGCGGCCAGCAGTGAGGCAGGTGTGAGTTTGCCGAATGCAGCCGCACAGGATGCGATCAGCCTAACAGCATTTCAGCTGTCTGAAAAAGCCAGCGGCATGACCGTATTGGTAAGCTGCTGGGAGTAATCCTGAGGATTTAATTTCAGGGGCTGAAGTAATCCAGCCCCTGAACGTTCGCTACATCAAGCAGTCAAAGCAGGTGTAGCGTAGATCAGCGTAGGGCCATCGACCTCAAATGCTGCACGCACCGCGTCTTGGAATTCATCCAATGTTTGCGGATTCGCAGACCGTGCGCCAAAGGCTTCGGCCAGCTTGCAGAAGTCAGGGTTGCGCGCGATCACTGCGTTTGGTGCGATCTGCGCGCGGACCATGCTGTCTTCGATCTCACCCAATTTGCCGTTATCCCACAGAATGATCGGCAGGCTCAGACCCAGTTCAACGGCCACGCCTAGCTCTTGGCAGGTATAGTGAAACCCGTAATCCCCAATAACCGCAATTGTTGGCTTGTCGCCGCGCGCAATTGCTCCGCCGATGGCGGCAGGGGTTGCATAGCCTAACGTGCCAAAACCGTAGGGGTGGTGCCAATGGCTTGGCTGCTCCATGTCCCAGACTTCTTTTGCGACATAGGCAAATTGGGTCATATCCGAATAGATCATTGTTTGATCCGGCAAGGCCGCACGCAGGGCATCAACCACAGGAATAATGCCCGGGCGCTCTGCATCTACCTCAGCGCGCCAATGCGCACGGGCTTTGGCGATATCGCGAGGGTCCCACCCTATTGCCGGCGAAGAAGCCTGTGCCGCACGAACCAGCGCCTCAAGGAACAGGCCCGCATCCATTTGGACAGGGTGTTCTGCGCGCTGATAGTCAGTAAGAATCTCGGCATCGATGTCCACACGGATCATCGGAGCAGCGTGGCCTAAATGTTCACGCCAGATATCAACTTCGGCCAGCTCTGTACCAACAGCAATCACAAGGTCTGCTTGGGCGACGAAATTCGCGCTGTCTGGACGCGCAAGCGCTGCGCCAAAGAATAACGGGTCATCAGGTGCCATAACACCGCGACCTGCATAGGTTACAAAGCTCGCCGCACCCAATGCAGCAACAGCTTGACGCGCGGAGGCGCTGGCCTCTGCTGCACCACCACCAAAAACAAACAGTGGTTTCTTGGCTGCTTTGATCTGTTCAATCATCCCTTCAAGGTCTGCTGTCAAAAATTGCGTTACCACTGCACGAGCCACAGGGGTTGGTGCTGCTGGTGCCATGGCTTCTAACTGAGCAATTGGAACCTGAATATGTTTGCTACGCGGGCGTTCTGTCACGAACTCTTGCATTGCGCGATCAACCAACCCGTAAGCGGATTGTGCGCTAAGGGCGGTATGGGACCAATCACAAACTGTCCCAGCCGCGATTTCCTGATCCTTCATCTGGTGCAATTGACCACGACGCGTTGCGGTTTCATCCAAGCACGACGAGATCACCAAGACAGGCACACTATCGCTATAGGCCTGCCCCATAGGCGTCATCACATTGCACAGGCCCGGCCCCGTAATCACATAAGCCACCCCCGGTTTGCCCGACGCACGTGCATAGCCATCGGCCATAAAACCCGCACCCTGTTCGTGGCGCGCAAGAACATGGGTAATACCCGCTTCTTCTATGCCACGGTACATTTCCTGATTGTGTACACCAGGAATGCCAAAGATCACATCGACGCCGCGCGCCTTCAACATATGCGAAATTTGCGCGCCCAGCGGACGCGTAACGGTTTCAGACATTAGGCTCTCCAAAATTTAACGGTAAAGATTACGTAGACCACCATGAGCTCAAGCCGGCCCAATAGCATTGCGATTGTGAGAATCCATTTGGCAGGATCATTCAATGTCGAAAAGTTCCCCGCAGGACCAATGATATCTCCCAAACCTGGCCCGATGTTTCCAAGCGCTGTAGCAGCGCCAGAAACCGAGGTCACAAAATCTAACCCTGTCATGGACAAAGCAACAGCAACCAACCCCAAAGTCACAACAAAAAATACAAAGAACGACATGACTGATGCCAGGACTTCCTCGGTGACAGGACGACCATCATAGCGCGGTGTGAATATCCCATGTGGTGAGCGGATTCGCTGTAACTGGGCGCGGATGGATGCAAACAACAGCTGATAGCGGAACACTTTGACCGAACATGCCGTTGACCCAGCGCAGCCGCCGATCAATCCAATAAAAAAGAACAACGCAACCGCAAAGCTGCCCCACTGCATGTAATCAACTGAGGAAAAACCCGTTCCCGAGATGATCGATGTCACGTTGAAAAACGCTTCTCGAACGGCCTGTTCATGATCCAAATGAATCCCGTCCTCTAGCAGCACCATGAGCACTACAATAAGAACAGCAATCGTCATCACAAACCCGCGCACCTGACGATCACGGTGCAGCGCCGTGGGATTGCCATTGATCAACTGCACATAGCGTACAAATGGCAATGCCGCGAGAATCATAAAGATCCCGGCGACATATTCCAGCGGCCCCGAGAACGTTCCAAAGGACGCATCGTAGTTCGCAAATCCGCCCGTCGATATTGTGGTCATGGCATGTGCTGTAGCGTCAAACACATCCATTCCAAAATAGAGATAAACCATGGCGCAGATCAACGTAAACGCGACATACAAACCTGAAATTTGGGTAGCAATTTGCCCTGCCCGTGGTAAAATTTTACCAAAGGTATCAAATCCTTCTGACTTAAAAATCTGCATACCTCCAACCCGCAACTCGGGTAAGAACACCATCGCAACCACAATAATACCGATCCCGCCAAGCCACTGCAGAATCGCCCGCCATATCAGCAACCCTTTGGGCATTCCATCCAAGCCGTGAAATACAGTGGCCCCGGTTGTGGTCAAACCTGACATGGCCTCAAACACCGCATCAACGATGCTCGCGTCTGTTTGCCCCAACATAAACGGGATTGCCCCAAACAACGGCAGTGCCACCCAAACAGAAGATGTGAGTAGGAAAGTTTGTTGGATTGTCAGCCCTTCGCGGACACCATTGGCGCAAGCCAATGCAATGGTGATACCGCCCAACAAGGTGATCACAGAGCTTTGCAAGAAAACCGGCCAATGTCCCCGCCCTTCGGCAAGATCAACCAGCAGAGGGATCAGCATAGCTGCCCCCAACACGGCCACCAAAAGGCCAATAACATATCCTACAGGGCGCAGATCCATCTGGGCAGGGTTGGCGCGCGCAGACCCAAGTGTCAAGCGAGCACGAACATCAATGACCCCCAAAACGCAAAAAGCCCGCTAGCCTCCCTATAACAAGGGCAGCTGGCGGGCTCGCGTAACGATCAAGATGTTAGATATACATCATGTCCTTGAAAACGTATTGCGCGATTTCATCGCGCTTAATGCCCATCTCCGCCAGTTCAACGTCTGATTTAGCGCGCAGTGCTTCAATTGTCTTGAAACGGGAAGACGCTTCACTTGCATTGATCAAAGCAGTCCCAACATACGCAAAGAACCGTCCGACAGGTGCAATAATTTTCAGCGTTGTCTGAAAAACTGTTGCAGCAAGTCCGTTACCGCGGGCAGCAAATTGCTCGGATGTGTTCAGATATGTCATCGGATATCCCTTCGCAGGTAAATAATTGGTTCGGGATCATTCCCATACTCAGAAGGTAGCCTTCGCTGCAGCGCAGCACCACATACAAATCTGCATAGCGGCCTCCCACCTAGTGCAAACACTTTTGGCCCTTGCTAAGGTCAAAGCCATGAAACCATTTAATAGATTCGTCGCCTCAGCTGGTCTCAGCAACTTAGCTGATGGGATTTCCACCGTAGCATGGGCATGGCTTGCCTCGTTGCTGACACGTGACGCGTTATTGATCGCGTTGGTCCCTGTTGTGCTGCGTGCGCCTTGGTTTGTCTGTGCGTTACCGGCGGGCATAGTGACCGACCGTGTCGCGCGCCTGCCCCTGATCCGTGCTATGGATGGGCTGCGCGGGATCGCATATCTCGCCTTGGCAATTGCCCTGTGGATGACGGGCCCCTTGGCACAAACACCCGCCAGCGGGCTTGCGCATCCGGTTCTTTACGGAATTCTTTTGCTGTGTGCAGCTATTGTGGGCGTTGCCGAGGTGTTTCGCGACAATGCCGCGCAAACCATGCTTCCCGCACTTGTCCCTTCAGAGGCGCTTGAGCGCGCAAACGGACGGCTTTGGAGTGTCGAGCTGGTCGGCAATGCGCTGCTTGGTCCGGCACTGGGTGCGTTTTTGATCGCTGCAATGCTGGCGGCACCCTTTACCATCAATGCGTTGGCCTGTCTGGCTGCGCTGATGTTGTTGCGCGGCCTCCCCCGAGGAGCGCCGCAGACCCGCAGCGCGCCCGATTGGAAAGCAGAGCTCAGGGAAGGTTTTGCCTTTTTGGGACAGCACAAATTGCTGCGCCAACTCGCGTGGATCACTGGCTTTTGGAACCTTCTATATGAAATGGCCGCAATCGCCCTGATCCTGCACGTCCAAGAAAACCTCGGACTGGGCGCGCGCGCCTATGGTCTAATCCTTGCTGCAGGCGCTGTGGGGGGGATAGCGGGTGGCTGGTCTGGTGCATGGATTGTTGAGCGGATGGGCCCTGCGCGCACTGCGCAGATCATGCTCATCTCCTCAGCGCCCGCGTTTGCGGCAATGGCCATCGCCCCCGGTGCAATTACACTGGCGCTGGTTTTAGCCGTCTTTAGCTTTACGGGATTGGTTTGGAACACTGTATCAGTTTCGTACCGTCAACGTATGATCCCTGATGCAATCCTTGGGCGTGTAAACAGCATTTACCGCATGATGGCGTGGGGGATGATGCCTGTCGGTCTTATGCTGTCAGGTATTTTGGTTCAGATGGTGGACGGCCCATTTGCCCGCGAGATCGCCCTGACGGTACCTTTTTGGGTCGCTACCATCGGTGCGCTGATACTGGGTCTGTCAGGCTGGCGTGCCCTTGGTCGCGGCTTTGCGACCTAAAGCGTTTAGCCGACGTGGAACAACGTATTGAACAGCTTTGGATCAAAGCTGGCTTGCGCAAATGTCGGGCCTTCGGTCAGTACACTAACCGCGTCATGGCTGTGCAAGCTTTCTTGGTGGCTGGCCACAATCCGGAAATCTGACACACGTTCATCCGCCAGCAATTGTTCACAGAACAGGCGCGCGGCATCTTCAACAAAAATGGGGTTGGCAGCGTTCAGTTCTGCGAACGCTTGCTCGTCTTCACGCTTCACCATGACTTGCGTCTCGGTCGGTACCGCGCGACGGCACGCATCGATCAGGTCTTCGAACCAAAGGCACTCTGCCCCTTCTTTGACCAACACGGATATGCGCGCAACGGAGCGCTGGGAATGTGGCGTAGCCAGCTGGTTGCGCGTGACGCGCGCATGTTCGCTGAGTTCCAGTGAACAGGGGCATGTGCTGGAATACACATAATCAAGGTGGATGATTTGTTGGCGCACGCTGTCCTGCTCAACCAACTCCAGCGCAACATCGTAGTACTGATATCCATCCAAGCCCGATCGTAGGCTTGTGATTTTCATCGGGAAAGAGAATCGCATCTGAATGCGCGCATCAAAGCTCTCAAGGTCAGTGATGTAGTCATCAATTGCAGATTCGATCACCTTAAAACTAAACGTTTGTTCAGCATGTTTGTAAAAACTGCGCATGATGCGGGACATGTTGATGCCCTTTTTGTCCGCCTCAAGGCTCACGGTGCCAGTTACAGATGTTTCCAGCGACAAAGGCCCGCCCGAGCGGGTTTCAAATTGCACGGGGAGGCGAAAATTCGAAATACCGACGTGCTGGATTTGCTGGTTTGCGCCTTTGATCAGGCTAGAGGGACCATTTTGCAGATCAGGCAAGCTCGCTTTGTAATCCGCCTCGATCTCGAAATCAGCGGGGTATTCGCGTTCAAACAACGGATAGGCTTTGCCGCCTGTCAGAACTTGCGCAATCGCAGGATCAAGCGATGCAAGCTCGCTTGCGTTTGCCCCAGCGGCCCATGTCCGCAGTGTCTCAAGCGCTTCTTGAGCTGCGGCGCGATCCGGTTTTGGCGTAATTGGTGTTGCGATGTTCATCGGGTAGCCCCCATTGTCTGTCAGGAACTATATGTAAGCGCCCCCCGCCATAATGCCAAAAAGATATTGGCATTGGCGGAGGATTTACGCCACCCATGGGTTAATTTGCGGCATCCAGTGCCTGCAGGAAGTCTTCGATCAGATCGGTTTCGTCTTCCAAACCGATGCTGACGCGTACCAAACCGTCAGTGATCCCAAGGCTTAGCTTTTGATCATCAGGCAAACGCTGGTGCGTTGTGGTTGCTGGATGCGTCAAAATTGTCTTTGCATCGCCAAGGTTGTTGGAGATCACGCCGATCTTGGCTGCATTCAGGAACTTGAACGCCGCCTCTTTGCCGCCCTTCACAACCAGTGACAGAACCGTACCGCCCTCGCCCATCTGATCCTTTACCAACGCGCTTTGCGGGTGGTTATCCAGACCAGGATAAATGACATGCTCGATCGCGGAGTGCCCTTGCAGCGCTTTTGCAATCGTCAGCGCGGCGCTGGCTTGTGCACGCACGCGCAAACGCATGGTTTCAAGACCCTTGAGCATGATCCACGCAGTGAACGGTGACATCGATCCGCCCGTGTGTTTCATGTAGGGTTCAACCGTTTTGCGGATGAATTCGCGGGTGCTTAGGATCACACCACCAAGTGCGCGGCCCTGACCATCAATATGTTTGGTGGCGGAGTAAACCACCACATCTGCGCCCTGCTCAATTGCACGCGAAAAAACCGGCGTGGCAAACACGTTGTCGATCAGAACAATTGCGCCTTTAGCGTGAGCCAATGCCGAAACGGATTTAATATCAATAACTTCCAAAGTCGGGTTTGAGATCGACTCAAAAAACACAGCCTTGGTGTCATCGCGGATCGCCACTTCCCACTGCTCCAGGTCGGTGCCGTCTACAAACGTCACTTCAACACCATAGCGTGTCAAGATTTCCTCAAGAACGTACAGACACGACCCAAACAGGGCCCGCGAAGACACTACATGGTCCCCCGCCTTGAGCATGGACGTCAGTGCGCCAGAAACCGCAGCCATACCAGAGGCCGTAGCAAAAGCATCCTCTGCCCCCTCAAGCGCAGCAATGCGTTCTTCGAACATCTTGACCGTCGGGTTGCCGTAGCGGGCATAGATAAATTCATCATCACCTGACGCAATAAAGCGTTGCTCAGCGAGTTCGGCGGTTTCATACACGAAACCCTGGGTCATAAAGATGCTCTCGGACACTTCGCCGTATTGGCTGCGACGTGTTCCCGTGTGCACAGCTTTGGTGCCCGATTTCCAATTATCACTCATGTATCATTCCTCTGTGCGCCCGTTCGAAGGGGACGGGCACAAAAAAACCCCAAACGCGGTCAAGCGAAAGGGGGCTTTCATCCTGACCTTTTAGCGGAATATTTAACGTGGCCCGCAATCCGGTAACAAATCGCCACGGGGCTGATCTAGGCCAACCACAAGGACACGTCAAGCGTCCGCGCGAAGGAGTAACGGGATATTCATCTCGCTGTTACACGCTCAAGACATACCCAAATTCAGGAACGCGCATCATTCGGCGCGCATAGTAAGAAGGATCGGCATGCCGCTTCTGCGCGTTAATACATCCCCAAAAGGACTATCATTGCAGGGGTCTGCCCAGCCGGTTCATGGCGCACTTGCGCAGGCTGCCGCCACACAGGGGCCCGTTGTGATCATGGTGCACGGGTACAAATACTCCCCGTTCGTAACAAAAAACTGCCCTCACGCCCGCATTTTTTCAGCAAAAGGTTGGCCAACGCCCCTTGGCGTGCACCAAAGTGATGTGCAGGGAATCGCATTTGGCTGGCATGCACGGGGTGGTTTAAGGCAGGCCTATAGCAATGCGCTTGAGCGGGCGCGTGATTTGGCCCTGCTGATATCCTCGTTCCGGGGCCGTCGAGAAGTGCACCTCATCGCGCACTCCCTTGGGGCGACGCTTTGCCTTGCTGCCCTGCCCTATCTGCTTGCGGGCGATGTGGGGCGTATTGTTTTGCTGAGTGGGGCTGCCCATCTGGGGCTGGCGCATCACGCCTTAAACACACCTGCTGGCAGGAAGTGTCAGATGTTTCATGTGACCAGCGGCGAAAACGCCTTGTTTGATCATATCTTTGAGCACATTGTTCCGGACACAGGATCAATCGGGCGTGGGCTCGGCTGTGCGCATGCGATCCGCATTCATATTGATTGTAGCCGCACCCTTAGCACTCTAGCCGAACTGGGCTACCCTTTGGGGCTGCCACAGCGGTGTGTGTGTCATTGGTCTAGTTATACGCGCCCCGGTGTCATGTCACTAAACGCTGCCATACTGAGCGGCGCGCTACCATTTGAAGAGTTGCGACGTGCAATCCCTCCTAAAACCAACCCGCAATACATGATGAACTCCCTTGTCTCTCTGCCAAAAAAACGCATCATGGCGTGGTACAACAAAGGCAAAGGACCACAACATGAGCACGCCTATTGATCTATATTACTGGCCTACGCCAAACGGGTGGAAGATTTCGGTTTGCCTAGAGGAGATGGGCCTGCCCTTCACAACCCACCTCATAAACATTGGCAAAGGCGATCAATTTGATCCCGAGTTTTTAAAAATTGCCCCCAACAACCGCATGCCCGCGATCACAGATGCGGATGGCCCTGATGGTGAACCGGTTTCGATTTTCGAAAGCGGCGCGATCTTGCAGTACCTTGCCCGCAAGACAGGCCAGTTCTATGGCAATACAGAACGTGAGCGTCTTACTGTTGACCAATGGCTGATGTGGCAAATGGGTGGCTTGGGACCGATGGCCGGACAGGCGCATCACTTCCTCAAGTTCGCGCCAAAGGCGACACCGCCTCAAGATATCCCCTATGCCAAAGACCGCTACCGCGCTGAGACCGCTACCGCGCTGAGACCGCACGCCTATACGGGGTTTTAGATCGCCAACTTGCCCAGAACGAATTCGTTGCAGGTGATTTTATCTCCATCGCAGATTTCTCTATCTGGGGCTGGGCATCCCTATGGGAAGGGCAGCAACAAACCCTAGAGGACAAACCGCACATGGCGCGTTGGCTGGACGCGATGGGCGCACGCAGAGGCGTACAGGCAGGTCGTGCCCTATACGCCGAGTTGCGAAAGTAAGACCGCTCTAGTCTTTCTCAGCGCCTTCATCCGGTTCAATCACATACGGCTGGAGGCGCGCGAACTGCCAAAATAGGAACACCATCAAGGCAATCGGAAAGCCAAATGTCTCAATCTTGACCCAAGCATCCGTAGACATGGTGCGCCAGACAAATTCATTCACAACCGCCAGCACCACAAAAGCCAGTGTCAGGCGCTTTGTCAGGATGATCCAGCCGTCGTGGTGCATGGGCATCATATCCGCCATCACATATTCCAGCCACGACCGCCCCCGCAGCAGACCAATCGTCAGGATCGCGGCAAGAAACCCATAAACGATAGTGGTTTTCATTTTAAAGAAGCGTTCGTCGTTGAACCACGCGGTCAAGCCACCGAAAAAGATCACCATAAACGCAGTGAACACCTGCATGCGGCTTAGCTGTCCGGTTAAGGCCCATAGGATGCCCATAGAGATCAACAAGATCGGGACAAATACCACTGCCGCCACAATAAATCCGGTATATTCGGTGCCCGCAAACGTGAACACGTCTTCTTTGATCCGTACATAAAGCACAAAGAACAACAGCGTTGGACCCAGCTCCAGCACTTGTTTCAGGATTGGGTTAATCTCACGTGCCTCAGCCATCTCTAGCCTCCGAATTCTACAATTACAGCACCTGCCGCGATCAGCGCCATTAGCGCAACCCGGCGGGGTCCTACCGTCTCTTTGAGCACCAGCCAGCCGATCAAGGCCGCAAATACTGTTGAAGTCTCTCTCAATATTGCCGCTTCGCCCACCTTATCAAGACGCGTCGCCATCATTATTGATCCAAAGCTCAGGAAAGCGACAATGCCGCCGAAAATGCCACGTTGCATTAAAGGCCACACATCTGGTGCATCTGGCATTCGGTGCCAGCGGCGGTAGGCAATGATCGGGAATAAAAAACCATCGATCATGAAAAACCACGCCAGGAAGGTAAATGGATTTGTCGTTGCGCGAATGCCGTACGCATCCAGCGTCGTGTACAGCGCCACAAACAGCCCAGTCACCACAGCCAGCGCCATCGCGATGTTCAACGTATCCCGCTCGGCCTCAAGGTAGATCATATTATACAGCGCCAACCCAAAGATGCCAGCCATCAACACTGCAACGCCCATCCACTGCAGGCCGCTGAATGTCTCGTTAAAGATCAGATAAGCGCCAATCACAGTGAACAGTGGCCCTGTGCCACGCACCACAGGATACACAACCGTATAAGCCCCTTTGGTATATGCCGCGGCCTGTAGCAATTTGTATACGCAATGGATCACCCACGCCGCGCCAAAGATCACCCACATATGCGGTTCGGGCCAAGGCACAACAAATAGCGCAAAGGGGGCGGCCATAAGGCAATAGGAGCCATCAATCGCACCGCGTGTCAGCCAAGGATCATGTCGCCCCTTTTGCAACGCGCCGAACACCGCATGCAAAAACGCAGCCAACAAAGCCAAGATCAACGCAACAGTGTGCCCCGATGCTGTACCTTCAATCGAGATGAGCCAATCGGTCATTCGCTACCGCCTTAGCGGTCAAGCCCCGTCAACGCGTCCGCAAATTCTTGTGGATCAAAGGGTTGAAGGTCATCGATCTGCTCGCCGACACCAATCGCATGGATCGGCAGACCGAATTTATCTGCCAAGGCCACCAGCACGCCGCCCTTGGCGGTCCCGTCCAGTTTGGTCATCACAAGGCCGGACACATCCGAGATTTCCTGAAATACCTTCACTTGGTTCACGGCATTCTGGCCTGTTGTGGCATCCAGAACCAGCAAGGTGTTGTGCGGCGCATCTGGGTCTTTCTTGCGAATAACCCGTACAATTTTGGCCAGCTCTTCCATCAGGTCACCACGGTTTTGCAAGCGCCCTGCTGTGTCAATCATCAACAGATCGGCTCCGTCTTCTTCGGCGCGCGTCATTGCATCATAGGCAAGGCTTGCAGGATCAGACCCGTGCGGCGCGGTCAGAACCGGAACGTCTGCGCGCTCACCCCAGACCTGCAGCTGTTCAACAGCAGCGGCGCGGAATGTATCGCCCGCCGCAATCACCACCTTTTTGCCTGCACCGCGAAATTGGCTGGCCAGCTTGCCAATTGTGGTCGTTTTACCCGATCCATTCACTCCAACGACCAACACAACCTGCGGCGTCTTGGCGTAAAGCGGCAATGGCTTGGCCACAGGTTCCATGATGCGCGCGATCTCGTCGCTCATCAGGGTTTTGATTTCTGTAACAGATAGTTTCTTGCCCAGACGCCCCTCAGCCATGTTGGCTGTGACCCGCAAGGCGGTATCCACTCCCATGTCAGCGCTGATCAACAACTCTTCGAGCTGCTCAAGCATGGCGTCATCCAGAACACGACGCGTTACTGGCGCGGCAGCCCCGCGTCCCAACAATCTGCCTAAGATACCGCGCTTTGGCGCTGATTCATCGGGAGCTGCATCTAACATCGGGGCTACTGGTGTCAACGTTGTGCGAAGCTGTTCGGAGGCTTTTGCCTCTTGGTCAGCTTTTGCAACTGCTGCAAGGCGCTCTGCCTCTTCCTGTTCAGCCTCTTCTTGGGCCAGCTCCTGCTCACGTTGTTCTGCAGCTTGGGCGGCTTCTTCTGCCAGTCGTTCCTGCGCAGCTTTAGCGGCCTGTGCCGCCTCTTCTGCTTCCTTCGCGGCTTGAGCAGCCTTGCGCTTCTCGTCTTCTTGCGCGGCTTCCTCTGCGCGACGCGCCGCTTCCGCATTGACGCGTGCCTCCTCAGCAATGCGCGCTGCCGCCTCCGCTTCCTGTCTCGCCTCAGCTTCCGCACGCTCGCGCGCTTCCTCTTCGGCAGCTTTTTCAGCATGAGCGCGCTCAATCTCTGCCTTGGCGGCGGCGTCAACCACTTCCTGCTCTGCAGCTAGGTCTTGCACGACATCCTCGGCGTCCCCCCCGTCACTGACGATAGCCTCAAGCCCCTCGTCAATTTTGGACGAGGATTTGAACATGCGGTCTTTGAGCTTTTTGAAAAACGCCACGCAGGGGAACTCCGGTTTAGATTGCCTTACTGATCTAACCCCTTGGGCCACCGGATGGAAGGGTGCGCGATTGACAAGCTGCTACAGGCGGGCCACCAAAGCAATATGCGGATGTTTGCCATCATTCTGTCAGTGATTTACGCGGGTTCAGCGATGGCTGATCCACGTGCTGCGCAATGCAGCACGGGTAAATGGGGACATGTGCAATGCATCCGCGCCGAGCATTTCGTCTATGATACCTGCAATGCCATTGAGGTCTTCTCAAAACGTCACAATCTCGATTCCGGTTTCTTTGCGCGTCTGATCTGGCAAGAAAGCCGTTTTGACCCCAATGCGCTCAGCCATGCAAATGCTCGCGGTATCGCACAGTTCATCCCATCCACCGCGCGGCTGCGTGGATTAAAAAACCCCTACAACCCTGCCGATGCTCTGGAACACTCGGCCCAGTATCTGGCCGAGATGGCCCGCCGATATGGCAATGAAGGCATGGCCGCCATCGGTTATAATGGCGGCGAACGCCGCGCTCAGGGGTTCTTGGAAGGCAAGGGCCTTGCGTCTGAAACCGTCAATTACGTGCCGATCATTACTGGTCTAACGGCCGAACAGTGGCGTGAAGCCCCGCCCAAGGATCATGATTTTAGATTGGCCAAAGACAAGAGCTTTTATGCCGCTTGCTCAGACATGGCGCGCAATCGCAAGCTCTCGCCGCTCAAAAGAGCAAAGCCGCCCAAGCCACCGATCAAACCTTGGGGCGTGCAACTGGGTTTTGGAACATCAAAGAAATCTGCAACGGCCAAAGTACGTGACCGCACAGGAAGTTGTCGCGCGCAGGTAAAACGAGAGAAGCTCGACCTTGTGTATGTGAAAAACCGCGTATCGGGCAAGAAGGGATACTTCTTTGCCCGCATTGGCCGCAACAGCCGTCATGGCGCACAAAAGTTGTGTAGCAGTCTCAAACGTCAGCGCTGCACCTGCCTTGTTGTTCAGAATAAATAATTAAATACAAGATGGTAATATCCACACCTCACCCATCAGATGAGGTGTGGATCTTGTTTAAATTTCTTCTGGGAAGTGCTTCATCATCATTCGAATGGGGTTTGGCGCTGCTTGTCCTAGTCCACAAATAGACGCATCTACCATGGCCGAAGAAAGCTCTTCGAGTAGACCCTGGTCCCAAGTGTCCGCCTGCATCAATTGAACTGCTTTTCCACAACCAACGCGGCATGGCGTACATTGCCCACAGCTTTCATCCTCAAAGAACCGCAGCATGTTCAGCGCCGCATCGCGGGCTTTGTCTGCATCAGAAAGCACCACAACAGCGGCCGAACCAATGAACGTCCCATGCGGTTGCAGCGTGTCAAAATCCAGCGGAATGTCGTTCATCGAGGCAGGTAACAGACCAGAGGACGGCCCACCAGGTTGATAGGCTTTGAACGTGTGACCATCCAACATCCCCCCCGCCGCATCAATCACATCCATGATCGTAGACCCTGCTGCCAATAGATGAACGCCAGCATTTTTGACCCGTCCAGAAACCGAATAGCTACGCAACCCTTTGCGCCCGTTAAGCTCGGTCGCGGAAAGAACCTCTGGCCCTTCGCGACAAATCTTTGAAACCCAATGAAGAGTCTCCACGTTATGCACTAGCGTCGGACGGCCAAAGATACCAACCTGCGCCACAAACGGCGGACGGTGGCGCGGCATGCCGCGCTTCCCCTCGATGCTTTCGATCATCGCCGATTCTTCACCGCAAATGTAGGCCCCTGCTCCACGTCGAAGATCGATGTATCCCGCCGCAACAACGCCTGCGTCTTCGAGTGCGGCAATCTCGCGTGCGAGGATTTCCAGAACCGCAGGATATTCGTCACGCATGTAGATATACGCGCGCTCTGCCTCTACAGCCCATGCCGCGATCAGCATGCCTTCCAAAAACGCATGCGGTTCACGCTCTAGGTAAAAGCGGTCCTTAAAAGTGCCCGGTTCACCTTCATCTCCATTGACGGCCAGATAGCGAGGCCCAGCATTGGCACGTACAAAACCCCATTTTTTGCCCGATGGAAAACCCGCACCGCCAAGGCCGCGCAACCCTGAGGATTGAACCAGCTCCTGAACCTGCTCCCAATCGCCATTCTCACGCAACTCAGCCAATTTGGCATAACCACCGTTAGATACGTAGGTACCATAAGTTTCATACTCTGGAATATGCGCATGTGTGTGTCCCGCCGCGATGGCTGCATGCACTTTTTCCGGTGTGGCATTGTCGATATGGGCATGACCCAGCTCCAGCACAGGCGCAGTATCACAACGCCCCATGCAAGGCGCGCGCAACACGCGAACCTCAGCAGGATCCAAACCATCCTCAAGCGCGGCCTTGAGCGCCTGCGCGCCTGCCATTTCACAGCTAAGCGAGTCGCAAACGCGAATAGTCAGGGCTGGCGGCGGCGTCTCACCTTCTTTTACAACGTCGAAATGCGCATAGAAGGTCGCAACCTCGTAAACTTCAGCCATGCTCATCCGCATTTCTTCGGCCAGCGCCCGCAGATGCGCCGCCGACAGATGGCCAAACTTGTCTTGGATCAAGTGCAGATATTCAATCAGCAGGTCACGATCCCGTGGTTCCGAGTCCAGCAGGGTGCGAATTTCATCCCATGCGTTATCTTCCAACTGACGGCCTTTGGTATGGCGGCGGCCTTTGCCTTTGCCAGATTTCCAAACACCTTTGTCCGGTCCGTTGTCTTTTGTGTCCAGCGCCATAGCCAAAATCCCTTGTTCTTTGGCTTGGTTTAACAAAGGGACCGAGTTCGATTGAGGCGAAAAACGACAATTCAGCTTCGCTTTGCGCGGTGGGCGATGACATGCTGAAGCCAATCGGAAACTTGCGGTTGCTCTGGTGTCGCTCTGCGACATCTGGCATCGTGATGGCATGAGACTGATTACATTGATCCTATTGGCCCTTGTGGCCCTGCCTGCCAACGCGCAATCAACGATGAGCGGCGAGGACTTTGACGCTTATACCCGTGGCAAAACATTGTATTACGGAAACGGCAACCAGCCCTACGGTGCAGAGATATACCTGCCAAACCGCCGCGTGCGTTGGTCATTTTTAGATGGGCAATGCAAAGACGGCCAATGGTATGAGGCAGATGGATTGATCTGCTTTACCTATGATGACCGTCCAGAGCCGCAATGCTGGAGCTTTGAGCAAGACCCACAGGGGCTAATCGCGCGGTTCGAAAATGATCCTGCTGTTACGCCGTTGTATGAAGCGAATGACAGCACTCAGGAAATGTTGTGCTTGGGACCGAAAATCGGGGTTTGAACACTCGTATTTCTACGAACTGACATTGACCTTCCCGTCAGCGAATTGGATTTCCAGCATTTTCTCGGTTGCGGCCACTTTGCTGGAGGTGATGACGGTACCACCGCTGCGCACTACCGCAAATCCGCGCTCAAGCGTTGCCTCATACCCTAAGGTCCGGCGCAGACGTTCGGCCGCTGCAATTTGGCCTTGCCAGTTTTGCAATTGTCGCTGCCCCACATCAGACAATGCCTGCGTGGCACGCGAATAACGCGCTGCCTGCAAAGCGCGCTCCCGTTCCAACGCGGGCGCAAGACGCTTTGAACGATCCGCAACACGCTCTGCATAGTTGTCCAAGCGCCGCTGCAATGTTGCAGGCCGCAAACCACCACTCAGATCGGCGAGGCGCATCTTGCGCTGTTGAACACCAGTCATCAGCGCTGGGTCAAGGCGTGCAGCGGCACGTTCAAGACGCAGTTTTGGGGCCTCTGTCAGTGCCATTGCACGGTTCAGGCGATCACTGGCGCGATCCAACCGTTGGCGCGGGTTTTCCAGCAAGGTTTCCGCGCGAGGCAATGCACGTGCCATATCGCGCAAACGCTGGCCACGTTGCACCAGCCCTTGGCTTAGGGCGCGGCTCATGCGGGCATTCTGTTGATCCAGATAGGCCATCAATTCTACGCGCACAGGCACGGCTAACTCAGCGGCTGCCGTTGGTGTTGGCGCCCGTTTATCCGATGCAAAATCGATCAGCGTTGTGTCTGTCTCATGACCTACCGCAGAAATTAACGGAATGTCAGATGCCGCAGCCGCCCGCACAACAACCTCTTCGTTAAACCCCCAAAGGTCCTCGACAGAGCCACCACCGCGCGCAACAATCAACAAATCAGGACGTGGCAGCGCCCCCCCCGGCGTCAGGCGGTTAAACCCCTCAATCGCGCGAGTAACTTCGGGTGCACATTTGGTCCCCTGTACTGCTACAGGCCAAATCAGCACCTTTCGCGGAAAACGATCACGCAAGCGGTGCAGAATGTCACGAATCACAGCACCAGAGGGCGATGTCACCACACCGATGATTTCAGGCAAATAGGGCAACGGGCGTTTGTGTGCAGGGTCAAATAATCCCTCAGCAGCAAGCGCCGCTTTGCGTTTTTCCAGCACAGCCATCAACGCACCCATGCCTGCGGGTTTGATGTCTTCGATGATGATCTGGTATTTTGACTGACCAGGGAATGTGGTGATCCGGCCTTTCGCAATCACCTCCATACCCTCTTCGGGCAGTGTGGTCAGTTTGGACGCTACACCCTTCCAGATGATTCCCGCCATCACGGCTTTGTCGTCTTTTAGGTCTAAATACACGTGACCCGAACGCGGCAAGCTCACGCGGCCGACTTCGGCCCGCACACGCACATGGCCAAATTCGTTCTCAATGACCCGCTTAATCGCGCCAGACAGCTCACCTATGGTGTATTCTGGGCTATTACCCTCTGTCGGGCCGTCATCGGGGCGATCATCAAACAGATCCATCGGTGCATCCTTGTGCATAGGTCGCGTGCAGCATAAAACGCCCAGCAACGAAGGCCAAGGGAGTGCGCGCCATGAATATCTTAATCCTGGGCAGCGGTGGACGTGAACATAGCCTCGCATGGGCTGTTTTGCAGAACCCAAAATGCGACAAGTTGATTGTAGCACCCGGCAATGCGGGTATTGCCCAGATCGCCGATTGTGCCAGCATCGACATCAACGATGGCGGCACAGTTGTTGAGTTTGTGGCCCGCAACAATGTTGATTTTGTAATCGTCGGACCCGAAGCGCCACTGGCCGCAGGCGTCGCTGACCGCCTGCGCGAAGCGGGCGTTTTGGTCTTTGGTCCCTCACAGGCTGCCGCAGCCCTAGAAGCTTCAAAAGCATTCACCAAAGAAATTTGCGACGCATGTGCCGCTCCAACCGCTGCCTATGGCCACTTTACCGATGCGGTAGCGGCCAAAGCCTATGTTCAAGCCCAAGGCGCACCAATTGTTGTGAAAGCCGACGGTTTGGCTGCAGGCAAAGGCGTGATCATCGCCGAAACCGTAGCACAAGCCGAAGCAGCCATTGACGACATGTTCAGCGGGGAGTTTGGTGAAGCCGGTGCTGAAGTTGTTATTGAAGAATTCATGCGCGGTGAAGAAGCATCCTTCTTTATTCTATGTGACGGCGAGAATGTTCTGCCCTTTGGCACCGCCCAAGACCACAAACGCGTGGGCGATGGCGATACCGGACCGAACACAGGTGGCATGGGCGCATATTCCCCAGCCCCAGTTCTGACAGACAAAATCGCGGAACGCGCCCTTGCTGAAATCATCCGCCCGACAATGGCCGAGATGGCGAAACGCGGCATGCCCTATCAAGGCGTGCTTTATGCAGGCCTGATGATTGAGGACGGTGCGCCGCGCCTTGTTGAATACAATGCCCGTTTTGGCGATCCTGAGTGTCAGGTATTGATGATGCGTTTGGGTGCACAGGCATTGGATCTGATGCATGCCGCTGCCGAAGGGCGTTTGGCAGAAATGCGGGTCAATTGGGCAGATGACCATGCCCTTACGGTTGTTTTAGCGAACAGCGGTTATCCGGCAAGTTATGAAAAAGGTTCGGTTATTGGTGGTTTGACTGAGATGCCAGAGGACAGCAGCAATATGGTGTTCCACGCAGGCACTGCCGAAAAAGACGGAAACATTGTTGCTGTGGGCGGGCGTGTTCTGAATGTAACCGCGCGCGGTGCCACGTTGGAAGAGGCCCAACAACGGGCTTATGCGATGGTTGATGGCATTGATTGGCCTGAGGGCTTTTGCCGCCGTGACATCGGCTGGCGCGCGCTAACTTAACCAAATCAAAGCACCGCTCGTCTCAAACTCAGGTTGTGGGCGGGCGGTGTGTTAGGAAAGTGGAGCACCTTCGCAAATTATTGGCTCTTCGCTAATATCACTTATCCGCTGCACTTCCCTTGTCCCTTTTGACAGCACCAAAAGCGCCCCATTATCCATAAACGGTATCCAACAATTGTCTGGATTAGGTGCGTCTTCGTACAGAAAGCAGATCAGCGGACCACGCAATTCAATCCGCCCATAGGTGCAGCGCCCAGACTGATCTGCCCAAACCGATAGATCACGACGCAGAAACTGCTCTTCCCCAATCAAGCCGCCTGTCCGCATGCTTGAAAAGCTGAGCGTTCTACCGACAATAAGATCCAGAAACCCGTCTGGTGACATCTGGTCTTGAGCAGCAACTTGCGAGGCACAAACTGCGCCGAGTATTGCCAACGAAGCCAGCTTCATTTGCACGCAAGCGCATCAGCAAAACTGGAACGCCCTTTGTGTGGTCCAATCTCGCGTGCCTTCAACGTGGCACGGTCAAGGGTAACTGCCATCAGACGTTGCCAATCCGCACGTGCCACAATCATTTCTGGTCCACTGCCGCAGTCACGCAGGCCGCCTGCGATGTCCCGTTCGCCAATACGGTGGTTACTCACCCCCTCAAGAGCCGCAACCTCAGTCAGCTCGCCACCTTCAAAACGCCACACACGCAGGGTCTTGGCCAGATGAGGGCGATCAACATACGCCAACTCTATCAACCCGTCATCGTCCAGATCAGCAATAGAAACGGGCGCTAGCCATCGGTGCGATTGCCCAATGTACGGCGTCGCCGCCAGTTTTCCATTAATTGTATAAATTGCGAGGGACGCGCCAAGGTCTACGTTAGTTTCCACCACAATAACTTCTGGCTTCCCGTCTCCGTCCACATCAGCAAGACGAGGTGCAACATCCTCAAACACTGATGAGATCGGTAAACGGATTGTATGGGTAGTGCTCTTCAAAACAGCCGGAAAGTTAACCAACCCAGTATTGGGTTTCGTTGTGGTTATTTCCAGCGCACCCCATTCTTCGAAATCCCCTAACACCCCATGGGTGTATCTAGAGGTCGATTCGGTAAAATGGGCAGTCTCTATCGTTTCGGAATAGGCGGTCATCGGAGCGAACGTCAGACAAGCACACAACATCAGCTGCGCGCGGCGGGCACACCGTCCCGTCACATGTGACAGTAGACGCCGCGCCCTGTTCCGCATCAGATTTGCTTTTCAGGCATTTTCACGCGCAGACCATCCAGCTCATCAGAAACTTTCAACTGGCAGGTCAAGCGCGAAGTCGCTGGATCCGGCGCATAGGCAAAATCTAACATGTCCTCTTCCATGTCGTCTTTTGCGGGGACTTTATCTACCCATGCCGCATCAACATACACGTGACATGTGGAGCACGCGCATGCGCCGCCACAATCCGCTTCGATACCCGGAATGTTATTGTCGCGCGCGCCTTCCATGACCGTCATGCCATTGGCGACATCAACAACATGTTCAGTGCCGTTGTGTTCTACGTAAGTGATCTTGGCCATCAAAGCTGCCCCTTATTAATCTATTCCGCCCTTTTCTACGCAAGCACCAGCCTGCGCGCCAGTCCCTTTTGCGCCGCACCCTATTGTTGCGTGTCTCGGTTCTATGCATCGGATTAAAAACAGGCTAAGCTAAGCCAACACAAAACAGACCCAAAGGCATTGGGCATGATACAGGCATCTTCTTCGCGTCGCATTACGCGCCTTGCAACAACCCTTTTCGGGGCTGTAATTCTTACTGCCTGCATGCAGGATCAAACTGTTTCTGACAGCGGTGTGATACAGGGCACTGGCCTCGCGCCCGCTGGCGCGCCTCCGGGCACGTGCTGGGGCAAAATTCCGACCCCTGCAGTGATTGAAACTGTGACCGAACAAATCCTTGTGACGCCTGCAAAGGTCAACGCTGACGGTTCGATCGCATCACTGCCAATCTACCGTGAAGAAAGCCGCCAGCAAATTGTCACGCCTCGCACAGACCGCTGGTTTGAAATCCCCTGTCCGCCTGATTTTACAGTCGAGTTCGTCTCGACTCTTCAGCGTGCGCTGCAGGTACGCGGTCTCTATAGCGGCGCAATCAACGGAAATATGGACGCTGCCACCCGCCGCGCGGTGTTGTCAGTTCAAACCGCCGCAGGACTACCCAGCGATGTGTTGTCTATCGAAACCGCACGGGAACTGGGTATCGTGGCTGTGCCCCGCAGCCCGTAACAGCGTTATTGTAATCCCGTTCTTCAACGTAAAAGGCGCCCCATAAATGAGGCGCCTTTATTTAGTTTATTGCCGTGATTACTTCTCTTCGAGGGTCAACGCCACAAACCGTGGATCACCCGCGCGGCGTACCAGCAAAAGCAAAGACTTGCGTCCAGCTTCGCGTGCGGCATCCACACGGCCATTCAGATCATCAATAGATGTGATCTTTTGTTGACCAGCCTCCGTGATGATGTCGCCCGCACGCAAACCTTTTTCAAACGCCTCTGAGCCTTCTTCCACGTTGGTCACAGCCAAGCCTTGCATATCCGCAGCGGCAGCCAGCTCTTCACGCATGCCGTCCGTCAAAGGCGTAACAGTCAAACCCATCAAGGAAGATACTTCAGGTCCCTTGGACGTTTCCGGTGCTTCTTCTGCGTCAGGCTCGGCTTCGCTATTGGCGCTTTCACGGCGGCCAAGAACAACTGCAATGGTTTGGCTTTTGCCTTCACGCAGAACAGTTACTCGCACTGTTGCACCAACCGGACTATTGCCCACCTGACGGACAAGGCCGCGCGTGTCCGCAACATCAACACCGTCAAAAGACAAGATAACATCACCCGTTTCCAGGCCTGCATCTTTGGCAGGGCCATCTGGAACATCTGTGATCAGCGCACCTGTAGCATTAACCAGTCCCATCGCATCAGCAACGTCTTGTGTAACGTCCTGAATGCGAACACCCAACCAGCCGCGGCGCGTTTCGCCGAATTCTTTCAGCTGGTCAACAACACGCGTTACAACATTGGCCGCCATGGAAAAGCCGATGCCGATGGAACCGCCGTTTGGCGATAGAATCGCAGTATTCACACCAATCACATCACCATCCATGTTAAACAGTGGACCGCCAGAGTTACCACGGTTAATGGCGGCATCTGTCTGAATGTAATCATCATAGGTACCCGACAGTGCGCGATTACGCGCGCTCACGATACCGGCGGAAACAGAAAACCCCTGCCCCAACGGGTTCCCCATTGCAATGACCCAATCTCCGACACGCGATGCATCGCTATTGCCAAAACTAACATACGGCAGCGGATTTGGGGCTTCGACCTTCAACAGCGCGATGTCTGTGTTCGGGTCTGTCCCAATCACTTTGGCCACCAATTCTTCACCTGAGAAGAACTCGATTGTGATTTCATCAGCGCCTTCAATCACGTGGTTATTTGTGACGACATAGCCATCTTCAGAAATCACAAAACCTGATCCTAATGCCGATGACCGGCGCGGCGCAGGAGAATCGCCATCTTCGCCACGATTTCGGTCCTGGAACTCTTTAAAGAAATCCTCAAGTGGCGACCCTTCGGGAACGATCCCACGCGGACCTGTGCGACCTTCCACCAAAGTAGACGTGGTGATGTTCACAACCGAAGGGCTGATTTTTTCTGCCAACGGCGCGAGGCTTTCGGGTTTGGCCTGCGCTGCAATGGTTTGCAAGACCACAAGCGTAAGCGCCATTAGTCCGACAAGTGCTGCGCGCGTTGCAGTGGATAAAGTGTTGGTTTGTGTTTTGGCGACCGCTTTGGGCTGCATAAATCGTCTCCTGATCGAAATCATGCCCATCATGGGGCGCTTTTCTTGGCGTTCAGACTGCATGGTGCATGCCTAGACCGCAATATGAAAGATGTGTCTTGTCCTGCTGATTACAACCAAATTTGACAAAGCCGTGAACCCAACGCCCCAAAAACCGCCATTAAAGACGTCAAAGAATTACAGCCTGAAACAAAAAAGGGGCCAGCACAGATGTGCGGCCCCTTTTTCAATTTATATCGCGCAGGTATTAGCGCGTTTCACCTTCAGCAGAACGCGAGCCCTGATCAGACTTAAGGTAATTAAAGAACTCGCTGTCCGGTGACATCACCATCGTCGAGTTGTTACCCTTAAGAGCTTCTTCGTAGGCTGCTAGAGACCGGTAGAATTCAAAGAATTCTGCGTCTTTTGAGTAGGCTTTCGCAAAGATACGGTTACGTTCTGCATCCGCTTCACCTTCAATGATGCGTGCATCACGGTTGGCTTCAGACAGGATTTCTTCGTAGGTACGATCCGCTAACGCGGTAACACGCTGTGCAGCTTCACGGCCACGGGCGCGTTCATCTGTTGCTTCGCGGTCCCGCTCAGCAATCATCCGGCGCAATGTCGCGTCAAAGTTTTGCTCAGGCAGGTTGGTCTGGCGCAGACGCACATCGACCACTTCAAGACCCAACGCATTTGCACGCGCATCCGCTCGGTTACGGATTTGGTCCATCAACGCAGAACGTTCAGGTGACAAGATGGTGTTAGACGTCACCCCCTGTGAACCCAAAACAGCACGAATTTGGGATTCAAGAATACCGCTAAGGTCACTGGCCGCGCGGGCTTCACCACCCGCACCAACCGCTTGGCGGTACTGAACCACATCGTCGATGCGATACAGAACAAACGCATCAACCCGAAGACGGCGGTCATCGGCAGGTGTAACTTCGATGACTGGCGTCTCAAGCGACAGGATACGGTCCTCATAGCGCGCAATTTCATCAATCATGGGCACCTTAAACCCGATACCGGGTTCAACGATAATCTGTTTGATCTGACCGAAACGTAGCACAAGCGCCTTTTCACGTTCATCTACAACAAAAACCGATGACAGAACCGCTGCTGCGATAATTGCAACAACAGGAAGCAGAAAGCTGGATTTATTCATCAGTTATTCCCTCCGCTGCTGCGCAGCTCGTTGAGTGGCAGATATGGGACAACACCTTGCCCGCCTCCTTCACCTTGGTTTTCGAGGATGATCTTGTCGACGCCGCCAAGAACCTTCTCCATGGTTTCAAGATACAGGCGCTTGCGCGTCACTTCTGGAGCTGCTTGGTATTCAGTCAGAACCGCTTCAAAACGGCTCGCTTCACCAATTGCACCGTTCACTTCGCGTGCGCGGTACCCTTCGGCAGCTTCTAGCAGCTTGGCGCTTTCGCCGCGTGCTTCAGCCGTTTTCTGGTTTGCATAAGCATCCGCTTGACGCTCGAGGCGGTCACGCTCTTGCTCGGCAGCCTGAACATCACGGAATGCATCCACAACAGATACGTTTTCGGTTTTACCCGATGCATCCGTTACAGAAACCGTTTCGCGCGGTGGATCGACCTTGTTCACGTTGACACGCAGGATGTTGATCCCAGTCTCGCGGTTGTCCAAAGTCCCCTGAATAAGGGCCTTTACTGTCTCTTCAACCAAACCACGATCTCGGTTCAGGATCGGAGCAAGTTCGGACTGCGCAATAACTTCGCGCATTGCAGATTCTGAGATCGCTCGCACAGACGCATCAGGATCACGCAGGGAGAATTTGAATTGCTCAGCGTCTTTGATGTTCCAAACAACCTGAAAATCGATGTCGACGATGTTTTCATCTGTCGTCAACATCAAGCTATCGTTGTCGTTACCACCGCGGCTTACGCCCAATGTTTCGGTACGGTTGGTTGTAACGTCAAACACTTCCGCTTTGACCAGTGGCCACGGCGCAAAGTTAAGACCGTTGGTCCCAACACTGGAAAACTTGCCAAGAAACAGCTCGATTGATTGCTGTTCTGGACGCACTGTATAGGTCGATGCAAACAACCAGGCTGCTACCGCTGCAAGAACGCCAAGGCCAACAGTGCCACGCGTCAACGCGGGGCCATTGCCGCCCGTTCCGCCGGATCCGCCTGTTCCGTTTGAGCGGCCACCGCCCCCCATCAAAACACGCAGTTGTTCCTGACCTTTTTTCACCAGCTCGTCGATCTCGGGGATCGGAGGTCTGTCGCCACCGCCACCATTGCCGCCGCCGTTATTACCGCGGTTACCGCCGCCGTTGTCGCCACCACCATTGTTGCCGCCGTTATTGCCGCCACCATTGTTGCCGCCGCCTGAATTGCCACCGCCGCCCCAAGGACCGCCTGTGTTGCCAGCCATATTTATTTCCCTCTTTAAGTCGCCCCGCACGGAGGCAGGCTTGTCGTATGTAGTGTAAACTGTGCGTTCACACCGTTATTTCAAGATGTCCGAACCGGGTTGCGCATGGTTACCAGTTCTTCAGACATTGTCGGGTGTACTGCGCAGGTCTGATCAAACTGCTCTTTTGTAGCGCCCATTTTGATTGCGATGCCTGCAAGTTGGATCATTTCGCCTGCTTGCGGTGCAACAATATGGCAACCTAGAACAGTCCTGTTTGCCTTTGAAACAACCAGTTTCATCATCACACGGTCATCACGCCCCGCGAATGCTGTCTGCATCGGCTTAAAGGAAGTCGAGTACACTTCGATCTGCTCTTGGGCAGCAGCCGCTTCTTCGGACAACCCTACAGTGCCCATTTCAGGCTGTGTAAATACTGCCGAAGCGATTAGTTCGTGATCTACTGGCGTTGGTTCGCCACCAAATACGGTTTTGACAAATGCCATACCTTCACGGATCGCAACTGGCGTGAGGTTCACGCGGTCCGTGACGTCGCCGATCGCATAGACCGACGGCACAGCTGTCTGGCTGTATTCGTTCACTTCGATTGCGCCATTTCGGCCCATCGCAATGCCCAGCGCCTCTAGGCCCATGTTGTCAGAATTAGGTTTACGGCCAGTACCCCAGAACACTTTGTCAAAGATTTTTTCCTGACCCGAGCTGGATTTAACGAATGTGCCGCCTTCGCGTTCTTCCATTTCCAAAACACTTGCGCCGGAATGCATCTGAATACCGCGTTCGCGCATCTGGTCCGCCACCAGCCCGCGGGCCTCGTCGTCAAACCCGTTCAGGATTTGGGCACCACGATAATACAGCGTCACTTCCACACCCAAACCATGCAAGATGCAGGCAAATTCGCACGCGATGTACCCGCCACCAATGATCAACATCGAACGAGGCAATTCATCGAGGTGGAAAATGTCATCCGACACGATACCCAGCTCAGCATTAGGAACATCAAGGCGCACAGGACGCCCCCCTGTTGCGACCAGAATATGTTTGGCTGTCTTTTCTTCACCTGTTGAAAGGGTCACGGTATGCGCATCCTTCAGCGTGGCACGTGCATCAAATTTCTCAACACCAGAGTTATCCAGAAGGTTGCGGTAAATGCCTTCAAGGCGGTCCAGCTCGGCGCGCATTTTGCCGCCAAAATTATGCCAGTCAAACGCGCCGTCCTTAACGTCCCATCCGTAGTCACGGGCGTCTTGGAACATATCATTGTAGCCTGAAGCAAAAACCATCAGCTTTTTAGGAACACAGCCACGAATAACACAGGTTCCGCCATAGCGGTCTTCCTCGGCAAGGCCAACCTTTGCGCCGTATTCGCCAGCTGCCACACGCGCAGCACGTACGCCGCCGGATCCACCACCAATTACAAATAGATCATAGTCAAAATCGCTCATGTCGTAGCCTTTCAGTCGCTCAGGTCAGAGAACAGGTTATCGCTCTCTACAAAATCTAGTCGCTCTGTAGCGACAGTACCTTCATTTATGTCGCGCACCTCAACCTTGCCATCCCCGTAGCCGATCACAACTGTGTCACAAATATCTATGAACAGTCCGTTTTCAACAACGCCAGGCATTTGGTTGATCACCAGCGCCAATTGGCGTGGATTACCGATGCGGCTTAGGTGCAGATCAAGGATATGGTTCCCCTCGTCAGTGATAAAGGGCCGGTCGCCGTTCATGCGCAACGTGCTGGAACGGCCAAGGACATCCATCGAAATCAGTGTTTCTTCAACCAATGCTTGGGTGGTCTGCCAGCCGAACGGGATCACTTCGATAGGCAAAGGGAACGCGCCTAGATGCTCTACTTCTTTACCGATGTCAGCAATGACAACCATCTGGTCGCTGGCCGTCGCCACGATCTTTTCTTGCAGCAATGCGCCACCGCCACCTTTGATCAGGTTCAGGTCGCCGTCAAATTCGTCTGCGCCATCAATTGTCAGGTCCAGCCATTTGGCCTCATCCAGACTGATCACCTCAATGCCAACCTCGCGCGCTAACTGCGCTGTACGCGTTGAGGTTGGAACACCTCGAATTTTCAGCCCGTCATCGCGCACCATCTCGCCCAGACAGCGCACCAGCCATGCCGCCGTCGACCCCGTACCAAGCCCGACACGCATGCCGTCTTCCACAAATTGCGCAGCCCGTTTGGCCGCAACAAATTTTGCTTTGTCAATTGGGGAAAGTTCTCCGGACATAGGGGCAACTCCGAGATGAAATAGTGTCCGCCAATCTATAGGCGGAATCGGGCGCATGTGCGAGGGGCCAAAACCCGCTTTTTAATGAGTTCCGCCAACATATACCAATTAATGTCTTAAACTCGTGCATAGTCAGCACCACACCGCGAGCATGCAGCATTCGGGCGTTTTTGATCCTTTGGCCTAAACACGCATTATCCCGTCGTTTTCGAGCAGGCGCAGATCATCCCCATGCTGCACAAACCCCGCATGAGTTATGTCCTTCATTACGCCCCCGACAACGCCTCGATGATTGTCCGCCTTGCGCTAGAGCAGTTGAACCTGCCCTACAGTACGCAATTGGTGGATCGGTCGGTAATGGGGCAACAGGATGCCGCCTATCTTGCGCTTAATCCCAACGGGCTGATTCCTGTTCTGGAAACGCCAACCGGCCCCTTGTTTGAAACAGGCGCGATTATGCTGTGGCTGGCCGATACGCACAGCGGATTAGGCCCAGCGCCAAAGAACCATGCACGGGGCGATTTCCTCAAATGGATGTTCTTTACAGCCAATACCCTGCACCCGGCATTGCGCATGATGTTTTATCCTGACAAATACATTGGCCCTGATCCTGCGCATCAACAAGCGTTGCGTTTTGGTCTACAGGATCAAATCAAAACCTCACTGGCGCAACTAGACCGCATCGCGGCAACCAAACCAAGTTGGCTGAGCGCTGACACACCTTCCGCCCTTGATTTCTACATTGTATGTTGTCTGCGCTGGTGTGCTTTGTACCCTTCAGATGTTTCGCGAGACTGGTTTGATTTAGGGACAACGCCTGCACTGGCCAAACTATGCCGCCAAATTGAAGACCTCCCCTGCACAGCCGCTCTGCAAGCCGCAGAAGGTTTAGGGAACACCCCGTTTTCTGCGCCCTCATATGCCACCCCACCCCAAGGAAGTGCTACCTGATGTTTTTATCCGTGTTCGAAATGTTCAAAGTGGGCATTGGCCCCTCCTCTTCCCACACGATGGGGCCAATGGTAGCGGCTGCGCGTTTTCTAGATCAAATGCGCGCGTCTCCATTTCATTTTGCAGGACTGCGCGCCTCCCTCCATGGCAGTTTGGCATTTACGGGCGTTGGTCATGCGACCGACCGTGCGACGATCCTTGGCCTTGCCGGGTACACCCCCGAGACCTTTGACGCCGAGAAAGCCGAACAAACGCTGGACGGAATCACAGACACCAAAACAATCCATGTACCGGACCTGCCCCCGCTTCACTTTGATCCCAAAGCTGATCTGGTCTTTGACTATGATCTGCAGCTAGAGGGCCACGCCAATGGGATGGTTTTGATGGCCACAGATGCCCAGGGCGATGTGACATTGCGACAGGTCTATTATTCGATCGGTGGCGGGTTTGTCATGACCGAAGAAGAACTGGCCGCAGGCAAAGCCACTGATGAAGGCGCGCCGATCCCCTACCCCTTCAAATCTGCGGCTGAAATGTTGGATATGTCCAACACCTCTGGCAAGACAATCGCTGGGATGAAGCGCGCCAACGAAGAATCGCGCGGTGGTGCAGATAATCTAGCACGCGGAGCCAAACGCCTGTGGCAAGTTATGGATGACTGTATCAACCGAGGACTTGAAACTGATGGTATCCTACCCGGTGGCTTGAATGTGAAACGCCGAGCAAAGGGCATCCATGATGCGCTGCTGGCTGAGCGCGGGATGAACCAATCCGCCCCCCACACTATCAACGACTGGATGAGTGTCTACGCCATGGCCGTGAATGAAGAAAACGCGGCGGGTGGTCAGGTTGTTACGGCACCGACAAACGGCGCGGCTGGCGTGATGCCTGCAACTTTGCGCTATTACCTTGATCACGTCCCCGGTGCCTCTGAAAGCCATATTGAGGATTTCCTGCTCACTGCCGCTGCAATTGGCGGGTTGGTAAAGTTCAACGCCTCCATTTCTGGCGCAGAAGCGGGCTGTCAGGCTGAAGTCGGATCAGCGGCGGCCATGTCTGCGGCGGGTCTGTGTGCTGTAATGGGCGGCACACCTGAGCAAGTCGAAAACGCGGCCGAGATCGCATTGGAACACCACCTTGGTATGACCTGTGATCCGGTGCGTGGCCTTGTGCAGGTCCCTTGTATCGAACGTAACGGACTGGGCGCAATCAAGGCGGTGTCCGCGGCATCCCTTGCACTGCGCGGTGATGGCACCCATCTGGTTCCGCTGGATGCCTGTATTGAAACCATGCGCCAAACTGGCGTGGACATGAGCGAGAAATACAAAGAGACATCCCTTGGTGGGCTTGCCGTCAATGTCCCCAACTGCTGATTTGTGATCAGCCGCATAGTTTAACGTACCGTCACACCTTTATTCACCGCTCCGCCTGACTACTTAAGGGATTGGCAATAGCGCGGCACTTCCCGTGCCGCTGTTCCAATCCCTATTACAGGACAGACCATGAATATTTTGATGATCCTCACGTCTCACGACAAACTGGGCGACACAGGCCAAAAGACCGGCTTTTGGCTCGAAGAGTTCGCCGCGCCCTACTACGTTCTTAAAGACGCAGGCGCACAGATCACATTGGCATCCCCAAAAGGCGGCCAACCCCCGATAGATCCAAAAAGCGACGATGAGGGCGCGCAGACAGAAGCCACCAAGCGTTTTAAGTCTGATGAAGCCGCGCAGGCTGCTTTGGCCGCTACCGAGGTACTGTCAACAATCACTGTTGATGGCTTTGACGCTGTCTTCTTTCCGGGCGGTCATGGCCCACTGTGGGACTTGGCTGAGGATGCAGACAGCATTCGCCTGATCGAGGGCTTTGCCCAAAACGATCTGGCTATCGGTGCCGTTTGTCACGCTCCTGCGATCTTTAAGCACCCCAAGCACGACGGCAAAGCGCTGGTCGCTGGCAAGAAGGTCACGGGCTTTACCAACAGCGAAGAGAACGCTGTGGGCCTCACAGAGGTTGTGCCGTTCCTTGTTGAAGACATGCTGAAATCCAATGGCGGCGCATTTGTACGCGGCGATGATTGGGCTAGTTTTGTTGTGACCGATGGCAAACTGGTCACTGGCCAAAACCCTGCTTCCTCAGAAGAAGCTGCGAAAAAATTGCTCGCCCTGATATAATCTAACAGCTGGGGCTGTCCGCACTGCCCCAGCCCCCTTGCAAGCCCTGCGTGCAACGCCTACCCCTTTCCCATGACACCTGATCGGCCCATTCTTGGCATCCTGTTGATGCTCGGGTTTTGCATTCTTGCGCCTTTAGGCGATGCAATTGCAAAAATCCTAGGCCCAAGCATTCCGCTTGGCCAATTGGTGTTCACCCGCTTTTTTGTCCAAGCCTGCCTGCTGGTGCCTTTGGTCATGTGGTCGGGTCTTGAGTGGCGGCTTTCACCGCGTGTGCGGAATTTGGTCGTTATACGGACCATCCTGCACATCCTCGGCATTGGGTTTATGTTCACCTCCCTGATGTACTTGCCGCTGGCGGACACCGTCGCCATTGCATTTGTGATGCCATTCATCATGCTTTTGTTGGGGCGTTTTGTTCTGAACGAAGAAGTTGGCATTCACCGTATGGCAGCCTGCACTGTGGGATTTATGGGCACGTTGCTGGTTATCCAGCCAAATTTTCTAGCCGTGGGATGGGTCGCGTTAATGCCTGTAGCCGTTGCCGTGATTTTTGCGTTATTCATGCTGACCACTCGTCAAATCGCCAAGGAAGCCGACCCTATTGCCCTTCAAGCCGTCAGCGGCGTTATCGCGACCGTTATGCTTTTGCCTGTTATGGCAGTTGGTATTGCGATCGATTTCAAACCACTTTCGGTGGTTTCACCAATCCTGATCGAGTGGCAGCTTTTGTTCGCAATTGGTGTGTTGGGGACTTTGGCGCATCTCTTGATGACGTGGTCACTGCGTTTTGCACCCAGCGCGACATTGGCCCCTATGCAATATCTGGAAATCCCCGTTGCAACCCTAGTTGGGTATCTGCTTTTCTCAGAATTCCCCAACACGCTCGCCGCAGCTGGAATTACGCTGACGGTTGCTGCCGGTGTGTATGTTGTTCTGCGTGAACAGGCCACCGCGCGCCGCCTTGTGAGAAATGCGCCACCAGCGGTTTGAAGTAACGGCGCGGCAAAATCAGCAACATGCCAGGTGCGTCCATCCACACCTCAACCCTGCCAACGGCACGGTTGGATGTTCCCACAAACCGTGCAGGATCAAATGCTAGTCCCTCTATTGGCCATTCAAGACCCGTGCTGCGGCCCGTCACAGGGACCATCGGAAAAAGCGACACCACGTCTGCATCATCCATCTCCAACATCAGATGTGGCGGGGCAAGCATGATCACTTCGCTTTGGGCCAAAAGAATACAAGGCCGATCGGCATGAACCAAAAGTGTGTGAAACGCCGCCAATTGATGGTCAACACGCCCCCCGCAAAAACCCACCCCTGCCACGACCGGTGCATCAACATAACGAAGAGCCTTGTCGAAATCAGTAGATTGTTGTTCACTTATCAGATGCTGACGCGCCTCGGGCACAAGGCCAAGCGCCTCTGGGGGGGCGCTGTCCATGTCTCCGATTACGGCGTCCGGAGTAAAACCTGCCATCTGTGCAGTAACCAGCCCTCCATCAACCGCGACAAGGTTTGGTGCCATGGTTAAGGCCTCTGCAAGGTCTTGTGCACTAGCTTCCCCCCCACCAAGTAGAGTGACAGGATCGGAACTGATAAGAATGGGTTTTGACATACAGCTTTCATGCCTGATTAAGGTAAAAGCCACAATGTCGTCACACAATGGCACCGAGGGCGGCACAGTTTCGGGCCGCTTTGGCCTTGGGTATCATGGTAAACCGTCATCACAAAGACGCAGAGGACGAGCATCCGATGATTAACAACAACAAGATTCTTACAGTATCCTATGGCACATTCTCGTGCACACTCGAAGGATTCGATGATTCCTTTGGAACAATGAAGGCGATTGCGGAATATTTTCGCGATCTCTCGGCGGACGATCGATACTTTGGTGCCGAACCCGCCCAACCGGACGCACAAATGTTGGCGCGTATCGCCCAGCGCGAGATTTCTCGCCACGTTGAAGCACGTGAAGATGAGGGGCGAATCGTTCTTTCTGCGCAAGACACACCCGAAGCTGCTGCACTGGCCGCAACACGAGTGGTTGAAGATGCGGTCGAAGCTGATGAATCCCCAGCAATAGAGACACCCGATGTTGAGGAGCCAGTCATTGCTGAGCCCGCCATTGAGGATGCTTCTGAACCGACCACCCTAGAAGCCGTTGCCGAAGAACTAGAGGCTGAAATTGAACAGCCAAAGGGCGCAGCCGCCACCGATACCCAAGCAACAGTCGAAATCGAAGCGCCTGAAGTAAATGTAGAGCAGGACATCGTTCCAAGCTTGCCAGATGCAGATGTCGAAGCCTTCTTTGCCGACAGCGTCGACACCGCTGCGGACGAAGATGAAGAAGAGATTGAAGCTGCTGAAGCGGTTGAAGCTGCTCCTGCGCAAGAACGTGCAACAGCAGACAGCATCGCAGATAAGCTCAAGCGTATCCGTGCGGTGGTTTCACAGCAATCCGACGTTGTGGATGAACCAGATTATTCCGAAGACCAACATGCTGATGCGACAGCAAAAACAGCCGAGATCATGACACCCGTTGCCGATCTGGATGAAGAAGAATTTGCTCAAGATGAAGCTGTTCAAAAGGATGTGCTGGCCGATACCCTGCGCGATATCGAAGATGCGTTGGATACCGATGATGCAATCCAATCGGACGCTGAGCTGGACACCGGTTCAGACGCAGATGACGACATCACAGCAATATTGAACCGTCTGGAGCAGGAAAGCGACATCGAAGCGGCCCCTGAAGCCGTCGTCGATTATGAAGATGACGACATGGATGACGATATCCTCGCCGCCATGGACAGCCTTATCGCTACTCCCGAAGAAGACGACCTTGATGATCTGGATGACGGCATCCTCTTTGATAATGAAGAGACTACCGAAGTTGAGATTGAGGCCGCTCCAGAGCCAGAAGCCCCAAAAGCTTCTGCTCCACGGACACGCGTTTTGAAAGTGAAACGCGCCACGCTGGAAGCCGCGATTAAAGCCGGCCAACTGGAAGAATACGACGAAGAAGAGACTGCACAGGAAAAAGCCTACTCGCTAAGCGATTCTGCCGAGGAAGAGCTGGCCCGTGAGCTGGCCGATCTGGAAGCCGACATGAAGGCAGAGGCGGTTTCCGAAACCGAAGCGGTCATTGAAGATGTCGTTAGTGAAACAGACACCATCGCGGATATCGTTGCAAAAGAACAAGTTGCTGCTCGCTCGGATATGCACGGCGCAGCAGACGACGATTTGTCCCGCTTGATGGCCGAAACCGATACTCAGATGGAAGAGCCGGAGAGTACAAACCGCAGAGACGCATTTGCGCATCTTCGGGCTGCAGTTGCTGCGAAGAAAGCTGATGAGGCAGTAGGCGGCTCAACAGAGGAAGAAGAAACCGACGAGGCCTACCGCGATGATCTGGCAAGTGTGGTACGTCCGCGCCGCCCGGTTTCTGGTGCACGCACCCGCACCGAACGCCCGGCAGAGCAGCGTCCTGCCCCGCTCAAGTTGGTTGCTGAACAGCGGATCAATGTTTCTGAAACAAAAAATGTAACGCCCGTACGCCCACGTCGTGTTGCCGCTGTGGTAAACACACCTGCGCAAAATGTCCCTGGTGACTCAGCAAGCTTTGCTGATTTCGCAGCAGATGTTGGAGCGGATAAATTGCCAGACATTCTGGAAGCTGCTGCGGCGTATTTGTCATTCATCGAAGGACACGCCCAATTCTCTCGCCCGCAACTAATGACAAAAGTACGTCAGGTCGAAAAAGAGAACTTTACCCGCGAGGATAGCTTGCGTTCATTCGGCAAGCTGCTGCGTGAGGGTAAAATTGAAAAACTTAAGGGCGGCCGTTTTCAGGCATCCGATCAGATTGGGTTCAAACCAGACGCACGCGCTGCGAGCTAATTTAATCCAATTCAAAACAACGAAAGGCGGGCCTAACGGTCCGCCTTTTTGCATTTAAGCCGACTAATTCGACAAATCTGCGCTGTGGCGTCATTATCGACACCAGCCGTGTATCAGTTACTTACCCAAGCGGGTCATGTGGGGCATCTGGGTCAGCTTGACCAACACCTTTGAAAATCGACTTGAGTGGAAATGCCCAGATCACGCCAGACCCGACGTAGATCAGCAACTCGACCCAAAATGGCGGGCGATCAAACAGCGAGATCACAAAGATCATAGCAATAATATAGACAGGCAATCCGACCAGCAGCACAAATAGCGACCAGCGGCGGCGGGACTTGTAACTCATGGCCATAGGAATTCCTTTGGTTAGAAGCGGGGCATTGCACAATTTTTGTGCCTGCCCCGCGCCCATATTGGTTTACAGATCAGTCAGCGAAAGGGTCCGTGACCAAAATTGTATCTTCGCGTTCTGGCGAAGTGGACAACAAGGCAACAGGGCAATCGATCAGTTCTTCAACGCGGCGCACATACTTAATAGCCTCCGCCGGAAGATCCGCCCAAGAGCGCGCACCCTCTGTAGATTGCGACCAACCTGGCATTTCTTCGTAAATTGGCGTGCAGCGTGCCTGCTGGTCAGCGGCAGTCGGCAGATAGTCCAACCGCTTGCCATCCAGTTCGTAAGCGACACAAATTTTCAGTGTCTCAAATCCATCCAGCACGTCCAACTTGGTAAAGGAAATCCCATTCACACCGGAAGTTGCGCAGGTTTGGCGCACCAGAACCGCATCAAACCAACCACAGCGACGCTTGCGACCTGTTACCGTGCCAAACTCATGGCCACGTTCACCAAGACGCTGACCATCCGCATCATCCAGCTCCGCTGGAAATGGGCCTTCGCCAACACGTGTGGTGTATGCCTTTACGATGCCCAGCACAAAATCGATCGATCCAGGCCCGATGCCTGTGCCCGTCGCCGCCTGCCCGGCAATCACGTTTGAAGATGTCACAAACGGATATGTGCCGAAATCAATATCCAGCAACGCGCCCTGCGCACCTTCAAACAAGATTCGCTTACCGGCGCGCCGCTTTTCGTTGAGGATTTTCCAAACTGGTGCAGCATATTCCAGAACGGATGGTGCAATTGCGCGCAAATCGGCCAACAAACGTTCGCGATCCACAGGCTCAAGGCCCAAACCACGGCGCAGCGCATCATGATGCACCAGTGCACGATCAACACGCAGCTCTAGTGTCGCATCATCAGCCAGATCGGCCACACGGACCGAACGACGGCCCACTTTATCCTCATAGGCTGGCCCAATGCCGCGACCCGTAGTTCCAATTTTAGCAACTGCGGTTTGCTCTTCGCGCGCGCGATCCAGTTCACCATGGATGGGGAGAATCAGCGGCGTATTTTCTGCGATCATCAGCGTTTCGGGCGTGATGGTGACGCCCTGCTTACGCAAACCAGCAATTTCATTTTCCAGATGCCATGGATCCAGCACAACGCCGTTCCCAATGACGGACAGCTTGCCGCCACGCACAATGCCGGAAGGCAATAGGCTCAGCTTGAACACTTCGCCGTCAATAACCAGCGTGTGACCTGCATTATGACCGCCCTGAAACCGCGCGATTACATCAGCACGTTCGGACAGCCAGTCCACGATCTTGCCTTTACCTTCGTCACCCCATTGGGCGCCTACGACAACAACATTGGCCATGATATTCCTCTCAAAGCAGCGGCGGACCCGCCGCATGCGGTGTCCAAACCCGCGTCCGTATAGCCGCCCATGCAAGCACAGGGAACCGCAAACTGCGCTCTAGCCATAGACTTTTGACTGCAGCCCCCAGATATTGCGCCCAAACAAGACAAAGGACGATGAATCATGGGCTTTCTTCTGCGGTGGGTTTGCGCATTTCTATTGCTAGCAGCGACATTTAACCCGACCGAGTATAACTACATCCAATGGATACGCAGTTATGGCGGTATGAATGTCTCAATTGCGGTATTAGCCG
Organism: Sulfitobacter sp.; assembly: GCA_033851935.1. Lineage (GTDB taxonomy): Bacteria > Pseudomonadota > Alphaproteobacteria > Rhodobacterales > Rhodobacteraceae > Sulfitobacter. Next base: position 215,261 of record JAWSVL010000015.1, on the reverse strand, counting down.
GATTGGTCCTGCTAGTTGGCTATATTATTTACCTGCGCGCAACCCTGCGTAGCATTGGTGCGTTTGGAATGATTCTCGTGCTCGCCGTGGTTGGTGCAGGCCTGTGGGTGCTGTATGACCTTGGCGTGTTGCGTCTCAAAGACCCAACAATGAATGTCTGGGTTGGCCTAGGCGCGCTTAGTTTTGTTCTAGCAATCGGACTAAGCTGGAGCATCGTACGCCGTTCGCTATCGGGTCAGGCCGATGTGGATGATGTTGATGCCTAATACTTGGGACGGTGGGTGGGGCGTTTTTAGCCCGTTAGGGCTTAACAGCGCCATCTAACGTCACAGGTTCTCCATGTGCTGTACTCAGATAGGCGCGTTCCCATGCGGCGCGCGTCTTCTCAACGGCTGTGGGGTCCGCCATATTTATCTCTGCCAAAAAACCTTCCAGCGTTTCTAACCATGCATTGAAGTAATCTTCGCCACCATTCAGCTCTTTGTCCAATCCGTGTTTCTTTAGCATAGCACCAAAACGTTGCGCCCAATCGCCCCAGACAAAGTGACCTGCTTCATTCAAATGTACTGTCAAAGCAAACACTTGCGCATGCCAAGGGGCCTCAAAGGCCGGTTCCGTAAGAATATTCATGCAGGCTCCAGATAGCTTTGCCATAGGTCCAAAACGACCTCATCGCGTGAATGTTCAGGATGCTGCCACAGCTCGGCTGCCGGAAAAATCACCGCGTACAGCGGCTCTGGCGCTTCACCCAATCCGTGCGCGTTGCTGTCAGGCAATACGTGAGTGCCGTGATAGCGCAGGATACGCCCCTGTGCGCCAGCTGCATAATTAGGCAGGCGCGTATGCCCGCCCGACACCAGTACGTTTTCAGCAATCCGCCGTGTCATGACCGTGTCACCGATCTCAAAAACCGGTGCAATTTTACTTTCGCGGTCCGCTGGCCCACCTCGTGCCATCGCACCAGCAACCTGATCTGCGGTTAACTTCTTCTCTGCCAGTTCGCTAATCTGCGCGGTGGTTTTTCCCGCTAGCTCGTCCCGGGTCATCACACCAGTGCTCACCAGCAAATTGGCCAGCCCACCCATCCATTTTTCGTAATAACTGAATGCAGTGTAATCTTGGGGGGACAAACATTCACGCATATGGCGCGACACATCAATGTTCCACTTTCCCAAACTGCCTGAAGCAAGTGTCAGTGCAAGGGCGCGTGCATGCCAGTCTGCGTGGAATATCTCATCTTCAGGTTCTGGCACCACCGCACCATCACCGAACCTGCCACCCATGTCATGAACGCGGCTCATACTGGCACCGTTGCGATCGCCGTACCGACCATGCTGTCGCGCGACACCAAATCCATCAACGCCTCTTCGCTCATACCTTCAGTTCCCGCGGGGCGCATTGGCAAAACAAGATAACGCACTTCAGCAGTCGAATCCCAAACGCGCACAGATGTATCCTCATCCAACGTCACACCAAAATCCGACAGAACTTTGCGCGGTTCGCGCACAACACGTGCCCGATAAGCGTCGGATTTATACCAGCCCGGCGGGATTCCCAGCAGTGGCCATGGATAACAGCTACATAGGGTGCAAACGACAATGTTGTGGGTATCTGGTGTATTTTCGACCACCACCATGTGCTCACCCTGCCTGCCATAATATCCCAACTCGCGCAGAGTGGCATCAGCATCGCTTCGCAAGGCTTCCAAAAATTCCGGTTCGCGCCACGCTTTAGCAACGACATGAGCACCGTTGCGCGGACCAATCTTATTTTCATAAGTATCTATCAGCACATCCAAAGCCGCCGGATCGACCAGCCCCTTTTGCGTCAAGATGGTTTCAAGGGCCTTAACGCGCAAAGCAGGTGCGGGTGGCAAAAGGGCGTGCGGGTGATCATGGTCAGGGCTATCATGGGGCATAATTTGGACATTGCCCCGAAATATTCGGCTTGTCTACGCCACTCTACGCACATCAGGCGCGCATCCTCCCTTGCCCCCCAATGTAAATGTGCCTAGATACCCCCAAACCGACCCAGAAAAGAGCAGCCAGCACCCCATGGAAAATGTCGTCCTGATCGTCCACCTTATTCTTGCGCTAGGCCTGATTGGCGTGGTGTTGCTGCAACGTTCAGAAGGTGGTGGCCTTGGTATTGGCGGCGGCGGTGGAGGCAACTCCGGTCGCCCACCTGCGACCCCAATGAGCAAGGTTACTTGGGTCTTGGGTGCAGCGTTTGTTGTAACCTCCATTACACTGACCATCGTATCAGCACAAAAATCCGCAGGGGTTTCCGTACTGGACCGTCTCAGCGCATCTCCACCCGCATTGAACCAAAACGATGGCGTAACAGCTCCAGCCTTGGACAATCTGCTGCCGCCTGTTGAAGGTGACAACGCTCCATTGGTTCCGACACTCGACTAATCCACTAATCTCAATAACTTGAGGTAAGGCGGAAAAACGTAACACTATGTTGCGTCCGTCGCCTTGCCTTAAACCTCCGAATCCTGTTAGACTGAGGTCCCGTGGTGGTGCGGTTTTCGCACCTTGTTTGGGTGCCCTTTTTGCAGGCCCTAAAGACGTAAATCAGACGCATAGTTGCGCACGGGAGAGTACTTTACATGGCACGCTATATTTTCATCACCGGCGGTGTTGTTTCCTCTCTTGGTAAAGGTCTTGCCTCAGCGGCATTGGGCGCGTTGTTACAAGCACGCGGCTTTTCGGTGCGCCTTCGCAAACTAGACCCCTATCTCAACGTTGATCCCGGCACGATGAGCCCATTTGAACACGGCGAAGTGTTTGTCACTGATGATGGTGCTGAGACGGACCTAGATCTGGGCCACTACGAACGATTTACTGGCGTGGCCGCACGCAAAACCGATTCTGTCTCATCTGGTCGCGTTTACTCCACTGTTTTAGAAAAAGAGCGCCGCGGTGATTATCTGGGCAAAACCATTCAGGTCATCCCCCACGTCACAAACGAGATCAAAGATTTCCTGCGCGTTGGCGAAGACGAAGTCGACTTTATGCTGTGTGAAATCGGCGGTACGGTTGGCGACATCGAAGGTTTACCGTTCTTTGAAGCAATCCGTCAGTTTGCCCACGACAAACCGCGCGGCCAATGTATTTTCATGCACCTCACATTGTTGCCCTATCTTGCAGCTTCTGGTGAGTTGAAAACAAAACCGACACAACACTCGGTTAAAGAGCTGCAAAGCATCGGCATTGCGCCTGACATCCTTGTGTGCCGCTCCGAGCATCCGATCCCAGAAAAAGAACGCGAGAAGATCGCGCTTTTCTGTAACGTACGCAAAGAATCGGTTGTGGCTGCCTACGACCTGAAATCAATCTATGAGGCCCCACTGGCCTATCATGCGCAGGGTCTGGATCAGGCTGTTTTGGATGCCTTTGATATCTCCCCTGCCCCACGTCCTGATTTGGCGGTTTGGCATGACGTCTATGATCGGATCCAAAACCCCGAGGGCGAAGTAAAAGTAGCCATCGTCGGCAAATACACCCAGCTTGGCGATGCCTATAAATCCATTGCTGAAGCCCTGACCCATGGTGGGATGGCCAACCGCGTGCGTGTCAAAATCGAGTGGGTCGATGCAGAAGTCTTTGATAAATCCGGCGACGCAGCCTCCCACCTTGAAGGGTATCACGCGATCCTCGTTCCTGGTGGGTTTGGCGAACGTGGCACCGAAGGTAAGATAAAAGCGGCACAATACGCACGCGAGCACAAAGTTCCCTATCTTGGGATCTGTTTGGGCATGCAAATGGCCGTCATCGAAGCGGCGCGTAATGTTGCAGGCATCTCGACAGCAGGCTCAGAAGAATTCGACCACGAGTCTGGCAAAAAACGTTTTGAGCCCGTTGTCTATCACCTCAAAGAATGGGTGCAGGGCAATCACAAGGTTGAGCGCAAGGTTGGCGATGATAAAGGCGGCACAATGCGTCTAGGCGCTTATGATGCTACCCTTACCGAGGGCTCCAAGGTTGCCGAAGTTTATGGCACCACCTCGATCGATGAACGCCACCGTCACCGCTATGAGGTGGACATCGCCTACCGCGAGCAGCTGGAACAAGCGGGCATGACGTTCTCTGGCATGTCACCTGATGGCAAACTGCCCGAGATCGTTGAATGGTCCGATCACCCTTGGTTTATTGGTGTGCAGTTCCATCCGGAACTCAAATCAAAGCCGTTCAAGCCACATCCGTTGTTTGAAGGCTTTGTTAAGGCTGCCAAGGAAAACTCTCGCTTGGTCTAACCTATAGGTATCGCGCGGAGCCCCTTAGGGCCCCGCGCCAAGGGCTGGCTTAACCAACCGCCCAGTTGATCAATACAAATATCAATGCTGATAGCGAGGCCGCAGCGGGTACAGTGATGACCCAAGCGGCAAGGATCGTCAGGAAATGTGAACGGCGCACAAGCTTGCGTCGGCGGCGCTCTTCTGGGGCGAATTTTGCGCGTTCAGGTATGGCAAGGCGCTGCTGACGCAAGCGCCGCTCGGCATCCCATTCCCGAAAGAACCCAACCCCAAACACACCGCCCACGGCGATATGCGTCGAGCTGACAGGCAGACCCAACCAGCTTGCGATGATCACGGTCAATGCAGCGGACAGTGCCACACAGTAGGCGCGCATGGGGTTTAGTTTAGTGATTTGGCCGCCGACCATGCGGATCAGTTTGGGGCCAAACAGAAATAGACCAAACGAAATACCAAAAGCACCAATCACCATCACCCAGAACGGGATGCTGACAGCATCGGTAAAGTTTTCGGATTGTGACGCCTGAACAATCGCCGCCAACGGAGCCACGGCATTTGCGACATCATTTGCACCATGCGCAAAGCTAAGCAGAGCTGCGGATACAACCAGTGGAATCCCGAACAATACCTTGAGCGACTTGTTGCGGTTTTCTAACCCTTCAGATTGCTTTCGGATCACCGGAATCATCACCAGCCAAATCAATACACCAATGGCAGCGCCAATCATCAAAGCGGTCGGCATGTCGATCTTGATGATCTTCTTGAGCCCCTTCAGCGCCAGATAGGCCGAAAACGCACCCGCCATGATGCCCACCAAGACAGGAACCCATGTGCGTGCTGCTGCAATTTTGTCGTCGCGGTAGATGATGCGCGATTTGATCAGCCACAAAAACATCGCCGCGATCAGGCCACCCAGCATCGGGGAAATAACCCAACTGGCTGCGATACCCGCCATTGTAGGCCAGTTCACCGCTGCAAAACCCGCTGCAGCAATGCCTGCCCCCATCACGCCGCCCACAACAGAGTGCGTTGTCGAGACAGGCGCGCCAACCCAAGTCGCAAGGTTAACCCAAAGAGCTGCTGATAAAAGCGCCGCCATCATGGCCCAGATAAAGACTGACACCGTGCCCATGCTTTCAGGCGCGATGATCCCTTTGGCAATGGTTGAAACAACATCCCCGCCCGCGATCAACGCACCCGCACTTTCAAACACCACAGCAATTGCAATCGCTCCGCCCATAGAAAGTGCGTTGGCGCCTACTGCGGGGCCCATATTGTTGGCAACGTCATTTGCGCCAATGTTGAGCGCCATATAGGCACCCAAACAGGCTGCGATAACAACGATCAGCGAATTGCTGGTTTGCCCGAAAAATATCATGGCAGAGATACCCGCCAACAAGATGAACACCAGCGCAATGCCCGGCCCCACTATCGGCCGCGCCACATAAGTGGTCGCAAGCTCCAGATTGGTATAGCGCGCTAGATCACGATCCAGCGTCTCTAGATGGCGTGAATCGTCTTTTGGTTTTGTCATTTTGGTAGCTCCCCAATTGGCGGGAGTACTTACCGAATTGCTGGCCCATAAGGCAAGCATGCATTTGCCGCAGGTTTCTTAGGCCGATCGTGCAGCGCAAGTGCGAAAGATCGATTGCAGCTCGGGTTCTTGAACCATATTAGCCGCTTCACCCGCTTTGACCCATTTCAGGGTCCGCTCATGCGCCTCGGGGAATTTCTTGGCTAAGTCCTGTACTTCAACGGAATAGACCAATGTCTCAACCGGAACTTCCAAACCAGAGGCCGCGCGTTTGTTGTAGGTATAACGTCCGACGGGTGTGTTGGAGGCTTGGCTGTTTTTCACGCCTGCTTCTTCCCACGCTTCGCGCAGAGCGGTCTCGTTCGATTTGAGGCCACGGATCGGCCAACCCTTTGGGATAATCCAACGGCCAGTATCTCTACTGGTGATGAGTAGATATTCACTATCCGCACCCTCACCGCGATGACAAAGGGCAGCTACCTGCAACTTTTTGGGACGCTGCAGCAATGGGCCTAGGAACGAATCCCAGACCCTCTGAAGGGCAACAATCATTTTGAACAACCACTCGATCTTATTATTTTTATTCCACTTAATATAACGTATCCGTTCGGAAAGTTCAAATTTCCCTAATTTCGGTGCCCAAAGCACCCTAAATCAACCAGCACTCCACGCCGATTTATGACCTAGAATTAAACGACAGCTATAAATGCATAGCGATTATACGTTGCGCATGTTGCGCTATTCGCTACACCGCATGCATGCTCAGTTATCAACATATCTATCATGCCGGAAACCTTGCGGACGTGCATAAGCACAGCCTACTTGCATGGATGCTCTCGTATCTAACGCGCAAGGACAAACCGCTCACATATATTGAAACCCATGCTGGGCGCGCTCTGTATGACTTGGGCGCTGAAGAAGCGCTCAAGACCGGTGAAGCTGCTGCTGGCATCGCGCAGGCGCGCGGTTGGTTCAAAGCAGATCATCCCTATTCAAAAGTCCTGGACAGGGTTGTGGCGGAGGACGGTCCGCATGCTTATCCCGGTTCACCCCTGATTGCGTCACATCTGCTACGCCCGACAGACACCATTCATCTGGCAGAACTGCACCCGCGCGAGCACTCAGCGCTTGAACTAGCAATGTCACCCACTGGTGCCAAGTGCCATCTGCGTGACGGATTTGAGACAGCCTTTGCCCTCTGCCCCCCTACGCCACGGCGCGGCTTGCTGCTGATTGATCCCAGCTATGAGATCAAAACAGATTATGACGACATATTCCGCCACATCGCCAAGCTGCACCGCGCATGGAACGTGGGCATCATTGCGCTGTGGTATCCGATCCTGACGAGCGGCTCACATGGGCCGATGCTCAACGCGCTTAGTGGGCAATTCAAGGACGCACTGCGCCACGAGGTCCGCTTCCCACCTGCCCGTCCGGGGCACGGTATGGTCGGCTCTGGGATGTTTGTGCTAAACCCGCCCTACGGATTAGCGGATGAAGCCAAAAGACTGGCCAGCCGTTACAATAAATTACGCTAAGGTTGCCAGACATCAGGGAGAAACGTGTCATGTCGAAAAAGGGTTATTGGATCGGAAACATGGAAGTTCGCGATGCGGACGTTTATGAAAAATACCGCGCTGCGAATGCAAAGCCCTTTGCCGATTTTGGCGCGAAATTTCTAGCGCGCGGCGGCACACAGCAAGTACGTGAAGGCACTGCAAACTCTCGTACAGTAGTCATCGAGTTTCCCAGCTACGCCGAAGCCGTCGCTTGCTATGAAAGCCCAGCCTACCAGTCCGCGAAAGACATTCGCATGACAGTTTCTGACGGTAGCTTGATAATTATTGAGGGCTATGACGGCTAATCTGTGCTAACGTGGCGGAATGAAATATTTTGCTGCGTTACTTTTTTTAGTTTTGCCGCTGCCTGCATTGGCCTGCGGCGTAGCTGTTTGCCTTGTTGATCCAGATAGCCTCTCACTACCCAACGTCATCACATTTGACGAAACCCGCGCCGGCTCTGGCCCTGGGTATCTGATAGATGATGTGCTGGCACTGGACGGCGCGCGTTTTGGAGAGCGGTTTGCTGGGCAAACACTCTTCACTCAAGGAACACATGACGTCGTAGCAGGCGCTGCATTTGGGCCGTTGACCTTGCTTGCAGGCGACACAGGGCAAAACCTGTCTGTGGTCACCTTTATGGGGATCACTGTCCTGAATGGATATGGTCAGGCGGGATTTCCCAAACGCGAAGCCCAAGGCGAAGGCGCAATCGCGATCTTGTTTGACCAAGACCAATCTGCGGTGGCCCTTGCCCTGCGGGGAGGCGAAGCAGGCACAGGCGAGGTATTATTCCTGCGGCGCGATGGTTCGCTACTTGCCCGCGTGCCTGTTCAGCCATTGGGAGAGTTCTCCTTAGGTTTTTTGCAGGCGCAGGGTGGATCTGACATCGCAGGCATTGTTCTAAACAATACCGACCCACAAGGTGTCGCCATTGATACAATTAGGTTTGGCAAAGCGCTTATTTTGGGATAATCAGCCATAATGTTAGAACGTCTTTTTCCGCGCCGCGCGCCCACGCCAAATCCGCTACCACAACCCAACGCGCAACTTGCGCTTGGTGCGTTATTGGTGCGGGTGGCATTGGCTAATCGTCAGTACCTTGCTTCAGAAGTTGCGCAGATTGACCGAATACTGGCCACCACCTTTGCGATCAAACCGCTTGATGCGGCAAAATTGCGTGCTGAATGTGAAGCGCTAGAGCGTCACGCGCCCGGCACACCGGAATTCACAGAAATCCTGCGCCAAGAAGTCCCCTACAGCGAACGCTTCGCGCTGGCTGAGGCGATGTGGTCGGTCGCCATGGCCGACGGGCACCGCGATAATGACGAAGAGCAGCAACTGCTCGCCATCGAGACAGCCCTAGGCCTGAGCGATGAAGACATCGAAACCGCGCGCAAAACTGCGTTAGGTGGATCATAAACTCCCTTACTTTGGCTAGGTAATACACCATGTTTGCAGACTTTCTAAAACGGCTGACCGATCCGGCCCCCACCCAACTGCCTGATTCCGATGCCCGTCTGGCCCTTACTGCTTTGTTGGTCCGCGTCGCGCGGTCAGACAATGACTACAGCACTGCCGAACGTACACGCATTCAAAGCATCATCAGCGCGCGCTATGGCCTTGATGATGCAGCACGCGACGCTCTGCTGGCTGACGCCGAAGTGTTAGAATCCGAGGCCCCGGATACAGTCCGTTTTACCCGTTCGATCAAAGAGGCGGTTGCCTACGAGGATCGTCTCGCTGTGGTTGAAGCCTTGTGGCAGGTTGTTTTGGCCGACGGTGAACGCGCCCAAGAAGAAGACGCATTACTGCGGTTGGTTGCAAATCTGTTGGGCATTACCGATATGGAAAGCGCCAAAGCGCGCAAGCGTATCCAGCGCTGAATTATTAGGCTGACTTAAGGGCAAGAACGTCTAGATCCCATTCTTTGCACATTGCATATGATACGATTCTCGCATCTTATGATTGGCGCAACTGGATAAATGGCCTGCACGTGACATCAGACACCCCTGTTATCGAAATCCGCAACCTGCACAAAGCCTATGGCGAGTTGGAGGTTATTAAAGGCGTGAGCATCACTGCCCCCAAGGGCCATGTGATCTCGCTTATCGGATCATCAGGGTCAGGCAAATCTACATTACTGCGGTGCTGCAACTTGCTCGAAGATAGTCAGCAAGGCGATGTGGTGTTCAAAGGCGAACCTGTAACATGGCGTGGGACGGCTCACAGGCGCTGTCCGTCAGACGCTCAGCAAGTGATACGCATCCGTACAAACCTGTCGATGGTGTTCCAGCAATTCAATCTTTGGGCCCATATGACCATCCTACAAAACGTGATGGAAGCACCGTTGACCGTCCTTGGCCGCGATCGCGGCGAGGTTGAGAAATCAGCGCGCGCCTATCTCGACAAGGTTGGGATCGGCGACAAATGCGATGTGTACCCCGCTCAGCTATCTGGTGGCCAACAACAGCGCGCTGCAATTGCACGCGCATTATGCATGGAGCCTGAGGCGCTGCTGTTTGACGAGCCGACTTCAGCGCTTGACCCCGAACTGGAACAAGAAGTCGTCAAGGTTATCAAAGATCTTGCAGCAGAAGGGCGTACGATGATGATCGTGACGCATGACATGAAACTGGCCGCTGATGTGTCTGATACCGTTGTGTTCCTGCACCAAGGCCTGATCGAAGAACAAGGGCCGCCCGAGACACTATTCGGCGCGCCTAAATCAGAACGACTGCGTGGGTTCCTGTCAGCAACTCACGCAACTTAAGACCAAAAACAAAAACACCTGGGAGATATCAAATGAAAAACCTCATCCTTGCGACAAGCGCATTGGCACTGACAGCCGGAATGGCATTTGCCGACGGCCACGGAAAAACAATCCGCATGGGCACCGAAGGCGCCTACCCCCCCTACAACTTCATCAATGACGCTGGCGAAGTAGACGGCTATGAGCGCGAAGTTGGCGACGAGCTGTGCCTGCGCGCCGAACTGACCTGCGAATGGGTCACCAACGAGTGGGACAGCATCATCCCTAACCTCACATCCGGCAACTATGATACAATCATCGCCGGCATGAGCATCACAGACGAGCGCGAAGAAGTCATTGATTTCACACAAAACTACATTCCACCTGCCCAATCTGCATATGTTGCAATGTCTGCAGACGCTGATCTGACAGGCGGCGTTATTGCCGCACAAACTAGCACTATCCAAGCTGGCTATGTCGCTGAAAGCGGCGCAACCCTACTGGAATTCGCAACATACGACGAAACAGTTGCAGCCGTACGTAACGGCGAAGCAGATGCTGTTTTTGCTGACAAGGACGCGCTAGTTCCTGCAGTAGAAGAAGATGGTAGTGATTTGGTATTCGCAGGCGCTGACGTTCAGCTCGGCGGTGGTGTTGGCATGGGCCTGCGCGAAAGCGACACAGATCTGAAAGCCAAATTCGACGCGGCGATCACCTCCATGAAAGAGGATGGCACACTTAACGCCGCCCTCATAAAGTGGTTCGGCGAAGACGCAGTCGTATACGAATAAGTCAGAGCGAGGGGCGGGTTTAAACCGCCCCTCGCTTTTTTCAGACATTCATCCACATATTTCAGCGAGCACTCCCATTTTCAGTTATTGTTCCGACCCCTCCCAACTTGAGGGCCTGAAATGGCTCAGCTGCTATCTGACGACAGGTAAGCACATGAACCTGTATTGGTCGCTACTTACTGTGCTCACTTTGCTTGCAATCACTGCCCCAGCCGCGCTTGCGTTTGGCTTTGGAGGTGCGTCTGCTGCACGGTCGCGCATTGCGCCGCTGCGCTGGATTGGCAAAACCTATATCGCTATTGTTCGCGGCGTGCCCGACATTGCGTTTTTCCTGTTCTTCGTGATCGCACTAGATCAGGGCATTGAATATCTGCGCCATAAAACGCTGTGCTCGGATTGGGATGAACCGATCCGCCAAGGCAATGACTTCATTGTTTGCCAAGCCGCTAAAATGCCGCTCGGTAGCTCTCCGCAGTGGGTTCATGAGACCTACGGTTTCGCCCTCGCGGTTCTTACATTTGCGATCGTTTTCGGGGCTTTTGCGGCAAACATTCTATTTGGTGCCATGCGGACAGTTCCACGTGCCCAAATTGAAACCGCCGAGGCCTACGGCATGACCCAACGCCAAACATTTTGGCGCGTGTTAGTACCGCAGATGTGGGTTTATGCCCTGCCCGGCCTTGGTAACCTGTGGATGGTCCTGATCAAGGCGACGCCGCTATTGTTCCTGCTGGGTGTAGAAGACATCGTATATTGGGCGCGCGAACTGGGTGGTTCCAAAACAACGCGCTTCACGGATTACCCGCATCCGGATTGGCGCATGTGGTACTTCCTTGGACTTTTGGTGTTCTACCTCATTTTCACGCGCCTCTCCGAGATCGTTCTTGAGCGGCTGATGATGCGCTTGACCCGCGGACAAGCCACCACTGGCGGTGAAGCGCAAAGGAAAGCCGCGTGAGTTGTCTTCAAACCTTACAAGACTATGGCCTGCGCGCCATTGGCTTTGGCGAACGTTTACTCCCGCGTGAAGATTTCACGTTGTGTGAGCAGTTTACACTGATCGGATCGGGCATGATCTGGAATGTTTACTTTGGCTTAACAGCACTGGTTCTGGGTTTTTTCTTTGCAACCACCCTAGCCCTTGGCAAGGCAAGCCCACGCGCAGTATTTCGCAAACCTGCCGAGTGGTTCGTCTTTGTCTTTCGCGGCTCACCGCTATTTATCCAATTCTTCTTTGGTTACTTCGTTTTCTTAAGCCTCAAATCCTACTCCCAATTTTTTGATCCTTTCACATCCGCATGGCTGGGCGCTTTAATTGTTCTGTTCCTAAACACCTCTGCCTACTCAGCCGAGATTTTTTATGGTGCATTACGGTCCATCCCTAAAGGCGATGTAGAGGCTGCAGACGCCTATGGCCTAACCGGATGGAGCAGGTTCAAACGAGTGATCTGGCCGACGATGTTGCGCTTGGCGTGGCCCGCTTACACGAATGAGGCAATCTTCCTATTTCACGCAACAACGCTGGTGTATATCTCGGGCTTTCCTGCGTGGCAGCAGCGCGGTGATGCCTTGTACTACGCCAGCTATTTTGCGGATAAAACGTTCAATCCGTTTATCCCCTACCCGATCCTTGCCGGCTACTTCATTGCGCTTACGCTTGTTGTTATCTCGGTTTATGGCCTTGTGAATCGCCGCCTCAATCGGCACTTGCCCGAAGCGAAGCGGCAAAAAATACGCTTGCGTCTTAATCTGATCCGGTAGTAGAAATAATTTGATCAAATTATGTGACGCTGGTCACAAGCGATCGGATTCTCCGGTATGCACCAGCGCGCCAAACGGTGACCTATGCACAACTGGCTACGAAAAAACCCAACCGTCCGCACAATTCGCGTTGCTGCTGCCGACCTCAACGGCGTGCCGCGCGGCAAACGCATCCCAACCCGCTTTGCTGACAAGGTAGTCCAAGAAGGCACGCGCTTTCCCTTTTCTGTTCTGAACTTGGACATCTGGGGTGAAGACATCGAAAATAGCCCGCTGGTGTTTGACAGCGGCGATCGTGATGGCGTGCTAATGCCAACCGAGCGTGGTTTTATGCCCATGCCATGGCTAGACGCGCCCAGTGCGCTATTGCCGATCTGGATGTTTCACGAGGATGGCACCCCCTACGCGGGCGATCCGCGTCATGCATTGCGGGCGGTCTTGGATCGGTTCAGCGCGCGTGGCCTCACCCCTGTCTGCGCTGTCGAGCTAGAGTTTTTCCTGATTGACGACAGTGGGCGCAAGCTGCAAATCCCTCCGTCAGAGCGCTCAGGCAAACGCCGCAAAGGGGCCGAAACGCTGAGCATTCGCGCGCTTGACCAGTTCGACCAGTTCTTTACCGATCTATATGATGCTTGCGAGGAAATGGATATTCCAGCCGACACCGCCATCTCTGAGGCGGGTCTGGGTCAATTTGAAATCAACATGATGCATTGCGATGATGCCCTGCGCGCCGCTGATGATGCATGGTTGTTCAAAATGCTAGTGCGCGGCCTTGCGCGCCGTCACGGGTTTGCGGCCAGCTTCATGGCGAAACCCTACGCCGATTATCCGGGCTCCGGCCTTCATACACATTTCTCTGTTCTTGATACTGACGGCAACAATGTCTTTGACAACGGCGGCCCTGAAGGCACCCCCATGATGCGCCATGCAGTAGCAGGTTGCATGCAAGCAATGCCCGGATCGGCGCTGGTGTTTGCACCTCATGCCAATAGCTTTGATCGCATGGTGCCGGGTAGTCACGCCCCCACTGGCGTTAGCTGGGCCTATGAAAACCGCACTTCGTCCATTCGCATTCCATCAGGATCAACAGCCGCCCGGCGGATCGAACACCGTGTCTCTGGTGGTGATGTGAACCCCTATCTAATGTTGGCCGCTGTTCTGGGGGCTGCCATCAACGGCATTGAAGACGAGATTGAACCGCCTGCCCCGATCACAGGCAATGCCTATGCCGCCGATCTGCCCCAAATCCCGAACACATGGGGCGCAGCAATTGATGCCTTTGAGAGCGACCCAAACATCGCGCGGATATTTACGCCCGAGTTGATCCAAAACCTTGTCCTGACCAAACGCCAAGAACTAGAGTGTATGGAGGAACTTAGCCCTGCCGAACGGGTCGAGATATATTTGGATACGGTGTAAAACATGAAAATTGGCATTCTACGCACAGGCCACTCACCCGATGAACTGGTTGAAACACTTGGCACATATGACGCCATGTTTGAGCGCCTTCTTGACGGCAATGATTTCACCTTCGAGACGTTCTCGGTACTGGATGGTGTATTCCCTAGGGGTCCACAAGATGCAGACGGCTGGCTGATTACCGGATCAAAACACGGTGCCTATGAAAATCACGCATGGATACCGCCACTCGAAGAGCTCATCCGTGAGATCAATTTAACTGGCAAGCCGATGATTGGTGTCTGTTTCGGACATCAGATTATTGCACAAGCATTGGGTGGCAGGGTCGAGAAATTTGATGGCGGTTGGTCTGTTGGGCGCACGGAATATACCTTGGACGGTAAATCGATCACTCTGAACGCGTGGCATCAGGATCAGGTTGTTGAGCTGCCCAAAGGTGCTCGTGTTGTGGGCGCGTCTGACTTTTGCGCCAATGCCATGCTGGCCTATGGCGATACCATCTGGACCATTCAGCCCCACCCAGAATTCGAAGCCGAATTCATCGACGGCTTAGTGAATACACGTGGCAAAGGTGTCGTACCCGATGAACATCTAAAAGCCGCAACCGCAGCGTTGCCGCTACCGATAGACAACGCTGAAGTCGCCGACCAAATGGCGCAATTTTTCAAAGCAAAGCGAGGGCCTCATGGCTGATTGGAAAGACAACCTGCCGCCGGCGGCTGCAGAATATCTGGCAGGCCGCCGCTTGGATGAGGTGGAATGTGTTATCCCCGACTTGCCCGGCATTGCGCGCGGTAAGGCTGTTCCTGCATCAAAATTCGCCCGCCAAGACAGCTTTCATTTGCCCGACAGTATCTTTTACCAAACCATCACGGGCAACTGGGGCGAAGCCGCTGGCGATGAGGGGTTCATCGAAAAGGACATGATCCTGCGCCCCGACATGTCCACTGCTACCGCAGCACCGTGGACTGCAGACTGGACATTGCAGGTGATCCACGATGCGTATGACCGTGATGGCAATGTCGTAGAATTCAGCCCGCGTAATGTTTTGAAGCGTGTTGTCGCCCTTTATCATGCGGAAGGGTGGGAACCCGTTGTTGCACCGGAAATGGAATTCTATCTGACTGCCCGAAATCTGGACCCATCACAGGAAATCAAGCCAATGATTGGCCGTTCTGGCCGCCCAGCTGCAGCGCGTCAAGCATACTCGATGACTGCCGTGGATGAGTTCGGCCCAGTTATCGATGACATCTATGATTTTGCCGAAGCACAGGGTTTTGAGATCGACGGCATCACCCAAGAAGGCGGTGCAGGTCAGCTAGAAATCAACCTGTTGCACGGCGATCCGGTCAAGTTGGCGGATGAAGTGTTCTACTTCAAACGCCTCATCCGCGAAGCTGCATTGCGCCATGATTGTTACGCCACGTTCATGGCCAAACCCATCGCCGATGAGCCGGGTTCAGCGATGCATATCCACCACTCGGTTTTGGACCAAGCCACGGGCAAGAACATCTTTTCCAATGATGACGGTACAGAAACGGAGCCATTCATGCACTTCATCGCTGGCCTGCAAAACCACATGCCAGAGGCGCTTGCCGTGATCGCGCCTTATGTGAACAGTTACCGCCGTTACGTGAAAGACCACGCTGCGCCCATCAATTTGGAATGGGGCCGTGACAACCGAACAACTGGCATCCGCGTACCACTGTCCAGCCCAGCCGCGCGGCGGGTCGAAAACCGTCTGGCGGGGATGGATTGCAATCCCTATCTAGGTATTGCCGCATCCCTTGCCTGTGGCTATCTCGGCCTCAAAGCCGCTAAAAACCCAATGCCCGAGTTCAAAGGTGACGCCTATGACGGGGATGGCGACATCCCTCGCACAATGGGCGAGGCTTTGCGGGTGTTTGGCGAGGCACAAGCACTACACGAAATTCTAGGCCCCGACTTTGCGCGTGTATATGCCATCGTGAAGGAAGCGGAATACGACGAGTTCTTGCAAGTCATTTCACCCTGGGAGCGTGAGCACCTGCTGCTCAACGTTTGAGCCACTGCTATGAACTTACTCTACTCCAACGATAGACGCGGTGCCTATCCACCAAGCTGGTACGCAGCTACAGCAACGCCTCTTGCGCCTTTTGCCCCCCTAAAGGGTGCACAAAAGGCCGATGTTTGTGTGGTTGGCGCAGGCTATACAGGCCTGTCGGCGGCGTTGCATCTGGCACAAGCAGGCCGTGATGTTGTCTTGCTTGATGCACAGCGGGTTGGATTTGGCGCATCTGGGCGGAACGGTGGCCAGCTTGGATCTGGCCAGCGTATGGAGCAGGACGATCTAGAACAGCTCATGGGCGAACCGGAGGCAGCCAAGCTGTGGGACCTTGGTGAAGATGCAAAAGCATTGGTAAAGTCACTGATCACAGAACATCAGATCGAGTGCCACCTCAAACCTGGCGTTGCATGGACCGGATCAAATGATACGGACGTCAAACACCTGCATAGCTATGCCGATCTGCTGGCCCAAAAGTATGGCTACTCCGACATTGAAACACTAGATCATGCAGCCCTTCAATCCGTGTGCCCCTCCCCCGATTATCGTGGCGGCATTTTGGACATGGGTGCCGCGCATCTGCACCCATTGAGTTATGCGTTGGGTCTGGCGAAGGCTGCAGTCGCAGCCGGTGTGCGTATTCACGAGGGAAGCGCAGTCCACGATATCGAAGAAGGCGTGCCAGCAACCGTGCGTACTGACGCAGGTCATATCGTGGCTGATCATGTGATCCTTGCCTGCAACGGCTATCTTGGTGGTTTAAACCGAAAAGTCGCCGCGCGGGTGATGCCCATCAACAACTTTATCGCTGCAACCGAACCCTTGGGCGATCGCGTTACTGATGTTCTGCCGCGTGACGTTGCCGTGGCTGACAGTCGGTTTGTGGTGAACTATTTCCGCCTTAGCCACGATGGAAGGCTGCTGTTCGGCGGTGGCGAAAGTTACGGCTACCGCTTTCCCACAGACATCGCTGCAAAGGTCCGCAAGCCTATGTCGGTTGTCTTTCCCCAGCTCAAAGACGTGCAAATCGACTACGCATGGGGCGGAACCCTTGGCATCACGATGAAGCGCATGCCCTACCTTGCACGACCTGGTAAAAACATCCTGTCTGCTTCGGGTTATTCTGGCCATGGTCTAGGGACGGCAACACATGCAGGACAACTCATGGCGCGCGCGATCCAAGGTGACAGTGACGGGTTTGGCACCCTTTCTGCTGTACCCAACACACCTTTCCCGGGCGGCCCGGCCATGCGATCTCCCCTGCTGGTTCTGGCGATGAGCTGGTACTCCTTGCGCGACCGACTCGGCATTTAACCGCTGAATTCGCAAAACGAACGCAACAATTAACTTTGCTTGGGCTTCGCATTGTTTTACATTTTACGAAACTAAGTTTTGGAAAAGTGAAATATATGCTACTCGACATGCATGCCGCCGAACCTCTACCAGAAAGCCTGCGGGTTGAAATTGACCGCCTGATGGCCAGTGGAGATCTGTTTCGATACACGGCAGACAAAGATGCCCCCGCCACGTTGTTAGAAACCGAATTTGCGCACATGATGGGAAGCCGTTTTGCATTGGCGGTATCCTCCTGCTCCGCCGCGCTGTTCCTGTCGCTAAAGGCGCTTGATCTACCTGCTCAGGCGCGGGTTTTGATTCCCGGCTTTACGTTTGCGGCAGTGCCTTCCGCTGTCATCCATGCCGATTGCCTTCCTGTGCTGTGTGAAGTGGGCGACAACTACCGTGTTGATCTGGTTGATTTTGCGGCCAAAATACCAACTGTTGATGCTGTGATCATCAGCCATATGCGGGGCCACACATCTGATATGGATGCTATCATGGCCCTGTGTGACGCTGCAGACATCCCCATGATCGAAGACGCCGCGCACAGCCTTGGAACCACATGGCATGGCCGCAAGATCGGGACGCTTGGACGGATCGGGTGTTTTTCTTTCCAAAGCTACAAGATGATCAATGCAGGTGAAGGCGGCATTTTGATCACGGATGATGCTGATCTGGTCGCCCGCGCCATCATTATGTCCGGCGCTTACGAGCATAACTGGAAAAAACATCCCGTCCTGCAAGAGGCATTTGAA
Organism: Sulfitobacter sp.; assembly: GCA_033851935.1. Classification (GTDB taxonomy): domain Bacteria; phylum Pseudomonadota; class Alphaproteobacteria; order Rhodobacterales; family Rhodobacteraceae; genus Sulfitobacter. Next base: position 197,047 of record JAWSVL010000015.1, on the reverse strand, counting down.
ACCCACCAAAACAAACTGCCGCTCTATAATCTGCGCCTTAGCAACCTTTCTGCTGCTGTGGCCCGCGCCCAGCTGCCCGAACTAACCCGCCGCACTACGGATGGGCTACGTAATCACGATCTGGTCGCTGCCAAACTTGCGACGTCCCCTCACATCGAAGTCCCTGCACCTTTGCCGCCAGAAATTCGCGCGCCAGACTCAATCCAATTCAACCTCACGGGCCTCGAGGAGGCTACCATCTGCGCCTTTGCTGCAAATGCTGCAAAAGCGGGTGTAAAGGTTCAGGTGTTTGGTCAAAGCACCGATAACGCACGGGCCTTTTGGAATTGGCAGTTTATTCCTGATCTGCCCGAACTGCCACAAACCCGCGCTATGCTCATGCGTGCTTGTGATGTACGTCTGCCTGTACAGCTAAGCCCCGCGCAATGCGATGCAATTGCAGATGCTCTGCTGGGCGCATTGGATGAGGTCACGCGCGCAGCCGCCTAACAACGGGGCCAAACGTAAAAAAGTGGTCTCACACCCGCCTCATGCACCAAGCATAAAAATCACGGGGCACTTTGCCCCGTGTCCGTTGGATCACTTCAATTTGGACAGCTTTTCCTGAAGATCAGCCAACTGCCGCTTGATCGCTTCTAGATCTTCGCCGTTCTCTGCAGCTGGTTTCGCTTCTTCCGGAGCACCACCTGCAGGCCAGGTGCCAGTCATCGCCTTCATGAACACCTCTTGCTGCGCTTGCATCGCATCAAAACCTGGCATTTTAGCCAGCGGATTCATTGAGGTCATGTTTTCCATGACCTTGCTTTGCCCGTCCCGCAACATCGCAAAAGACTGCTGCAAAAATTCAGGAACAACGCTGACCTTACCCGTCATGTAACTGCGAACCAAGTCATTCAACACATCAACCGGAAGAACACTTTCACCACGGCTTTCATGTTCTGCGACAATCTGTAGTAGATATTGCCGCGTCAAATCATCACCAGATTTAAGGTCAATAATCTGTACTTCTCTGCCATCGCGGATAAATCCTGCGATGTCCTCAAGCGTCACATAGTCGCTTGTTTCTGTATTATAGAGCCGCCGGCTGGCGTATCGTTTAATCAGAAGGGATTTGCCCGTCTCTGCCACGTGTGGTCCTCCCCAAAAAGGTGTGCTGCACTGCAGCCTAGACGCCGCTTTCACAAAAAGAAAGGGCGAGCTGTAAACAGCCCACCCTTCATTCTGCAATTCACGCTCTGGTGACTGCGTGTCTTGTAGCAAGACTTATTTTGCTGTCGCTTTTTTCGCAGCAGCCTGAACTTCACCAGTCGCTTTGGTCATTGCTGTTGTTGCTTCTTCTGACGCTTCTTTGCCAGCCGCCATCATCAACTCAACTGTGTCCATCTGAACTTTTTTCGCAACTTCGGCAAATGCTGCCATGTGCTCGGAAGCCGCTTCTGAGTAGATTGCTGCGAAATCGGTCATCGCTTTTGCGTAATCGGCTGGCTCGGATTTGGCTTTTGCCATGTCCGCCAGTTTTGTTACGGTGTCTTTTGTCCAAGCAGAGGAAATCTCTGTGGATTTTTCAACAGCAGAAAGAGCAACGCCGGAGAGTTTCTCGTTCAGAGTTGCTGAAGTTTTGAAAGAAGCTTCCATGGATGTTGTGTCCACAGGGAATGCGCCCATCATGTCTTTGAGCATTGCGGTCATGTCTGGTGTTTTTGCAGTAGCCATTGTGATCATCCTTTGAATTTACAGCGAAGCATTAGCGCCCCGAGGGAATATTGGTGCTTCCACTTGGTGACCCAAGTTTCTGCGTCTGCAAAAGATATACATGCTGCAGCGCGGCATTGCAAGTCTTTTTTCTGCATCGCAGCATAAACGCAAATATGACCTAAATAGACTTTCAAATCAGCCCCTTGCCTTGACGGCAACATATGAACCGGGCGCGTCACTCAGAATTTCCCTGCCTCCATCTCCCGGCATGCGTGCGGGAATCATCTTACCCGAGCGTTTGGTTAACCACTTTTCCCAACGCGGCCACCAGGATCCTTTGGTAAATTCTGCATCCGCAAGCCAGCTCTCATGATCAGCCGTCAGATTGCCGTTGGTATAGTGTCCGTATTTCCCTTTGCTGGGCGGGTTAACAATACCTGCGATGTGACCTGACTGGGTCATGATGAACGTCTTGTCCTTACTGCCCATCTGCAGGACGCCTCGATAGCTGTCTTTCCACGGCGCAATGTGATCCGTTTCACATGCAATTGCACACAGTGGCACATCCACTTCATCCAAAACCAGATGATGACCACATAGGTCAAAACCCTGCTCAGCCAGCTCATTTTTTTGGCACAAGCCGCGCAAATATTGCATCGCCATTTTGGCAGGCAGGTTCGCCCCGTCCCCGTTCCAATACAGCAGGTCAAACGCGGGAGGTGTCTCTCCCAGCATATAGCTTTTGACTGCCGGACCGTAGACCAGATCATTTGCGCGCAAATATGAAAACGTCCGCGCCATAACAATGGAAGGCAAGATGCCCTTATCTACTGTCTCGGCTTCGATCCCGTCGATAAAATCGTCGGTCAGGAACGGCTGGAACTCTCCTTGATCCGAGAAATCCGTCAGCGCGGTAAAGAACGTCGCTGAGTTGACCGAGGTATCCCCTCGCTGCTTGAGCAACGAAAGCGTCAACGACAGGGTTGTACCCGCAATACAGTATCCCACCGCATTAAGATTCTTTTCGCCTGTGATCGCCTTAATCTCGTTAAAGGCCGTGATATAGCCGTCTTGTATATACTCCTCCATCCCGACATCCCGGTAGCTGTCATCAGGATTGACCCATGACACCATAAACAAGGTATACCCTTGATCCAAAACCCATTTCACCAGTGAGTTTTGTTCTTTCAGATCAAGAATGTAGTATTTATTGATCCACGGCGGAAAAACCACCAGCGGGGTGGCGTGTACTGTTTCAGTTGTCGGCGTGTATTGGATCAGCTCAAACATCCGATTGCGGAACACAACCTTGCCCGGGGTTGTGGCGATGTTCCCGCCCAGTTCAAACGCGCTTTCATCCGCAAGACGCACAACCATCTCGCCGTTGTTCACCTCCAAATCAGAGATCAAATTCTCCAACCCTTTGATCAAACTTTCGCCTTCGGTCTCGACTGCTTTTTGCAATGCGTCAGGGTTGGTCGCTAAAAAGTTTGTCGGGCTCATCATGTCAATGATCTGACGTGAGAAATACTTGAGCCGCTGCTTTTCGCTGGGATCCATATCTACAACATCTTCGACCGCTTGGGAGATTGCCTCGGCGTTCATCAGGTATTGCTGCTTGACGAAATTGAAATAGGGATGCTGCTGCCACATCGGATTGCTAAAACGGCGGTCCGTTGCGGTGCGATCATCTGGAGCCGAAAGGTTGCCCTTTGCAAGTGCCTGCTGCGCCTCAACAAAATGCGTGACCGACTTTGTCCAGAACTCAAGCTGATGTTCGATCAGCTTGGCGGGGTTTGAAACTGCTTCTTGGGCATAGGCTTTTGCCGCCTTGGTAAACAATTCCTGATTAGGTCCATCAAGCGCGGCTTGGTGTGTGTGGCGGTTAGCTAAAACCTGTGTCAGGCGGTCTCGAAGTGCATCTACTTTACTCAGGTTTTCCTTCATTCGCGCCATGGCAACCAACGCTTCTTCACCGTCTTTAGTAGATTCTGTTGTCATCTTAACATTTCCATCCTATGTTCGCACCTGCAGCATTTTCGATCAACCGCCCAACATGCGGTGACCGACGGAGACGACGCCCAGAGTATTGGGCCATTAGTTTAGGAATTTAGCAATGCGATTTATGGCATCTTACGACATGATGGAAACGATCCGAAACACAAACCAGTGGCTCGGGGCGTCCACGCTTGCTATGGCATCCTACCCTGCCTTTTCTATGTTCCCCAACCCTGCGCTGCAATGGATGAGCGCATGGGGCGAAGTGACTGAACGCGCTTTTAGCCGCATGGTCGTCAAACCAGACTGGAACATTCCTCCTTTCGTCGGTGCCAACGGCACTGACCGACTGGTCAGTGAAGAGATTGAAATAGAAGGCGATTTCGGTGACCTCCTGCACTTCCGCGTACAGGGCCGTACTGAAAAACGCCGCAAGGTTCTTTTGGTCGCTCCGATGTCAGGTCACTACGCAACGTTACTGCGTTCGACTGTCATTAGCCTGCTTCCTGATTGCGATTTGTACATCACCGATTGGCACAATGCCCGCGACATTCCTGTTAGCGCAGGAAAGTTCGATGTCGAAGATTACACAATGCATTTAGTTGATTACATGCGCCACCTCGGCCCTGACACGCACGTGATTGCGGTGTGCCAGCCTGCGCCGCTCACACTTGCTGCAACTGCATATCTCGCCGAAGAAGATCCAAGCGCGCAGCCCCGGTCGCTTACTTTGATCGGTGGTCCCATTGATCCAAGTGCGGCACCAACCGAAGTGACCGACTTTGGTCACTCTGTGACGATGGGCCAATTGGAAGAACTGATGATCCAGCGTGTTGGTTTCAAACACGCCGGTGTTGGCCGTAAAGTTTACCCTGGTTTGCTTCAGCTCAGCTCATTTATTTCGATGAACGCTGACACCCATAAAGAAGCATTCACAAACCAAATTCAGCGCGTTGCCATGGGCGAGGCGCACGAGCATGACAAGCACAACAAATTCTACGATGAATATCTGTGCGTTATGGACATGCCAGCAGAGTTCTACCTGTCGACTGTCGATCGCATCTTTAAGAACGGCGAAATTGCCAACAACGAATTCACCGTTGCAGGCAAAAAAGTCGACATGGGTAAAATCACTACTGTTGCGGTCAAGACTGTTGAAGGTTCAAACGATGACATCTCGGCACCAGGCCAGTGCATCGCCGCACTAGCCCTGTGCACCGGATTGCCTGACAATAAAAAAGCCAGCCACGTCGAAGAAGGCGCGGGCCACTACGGTATCTTCGCTGGCAAAAGCTGGCGCAATAACATCCGGCCCCTTGTGTTAGACTTCATCGATGCAAACGATACCCCGGCCCAAGTGAAGACCAAAAAGACTGCCAATAAAAACGCGGCAGCTTAATCATGACTGATGTGCCCTTCTCCTGCCGATGCGGCGAAATGAAGGGCACATTACATGGTGCAACGCCCTCTTCCGGAAACCATGTCCGCTGCTATTGCTCCGCATGCCGCGCGGCGGTTTTGTACACCACTGGCAAAGACGTAGAAGACCACGGTGTGGAATTGTACCAAACCACGCCAGACAAGATCAGCTTTCAGCAAGGTCAAAGCAATCTAGAAGTGTTTTCGTTCAATCCTGAAAAACTCTTGCGCTACCGCGCGTCTTGCTGTGGTGTCCCGATGTTCACCATGCTCCCCACGCCTAAATTTGCGCTTGCGGGAATGATGACCGATCTGTTGCAGGACACCTCTTCTATTGGCCCCGTCGCATCAGAAGCTTTTATTCCCCAAGCAGACGGCACGTCCAAACACAGCTCAATCTTGAAACTGTACGGCGGCACGATCTGGCGGGCCTTAATTGCACGTGTCACAGGACGTTGGAAACAAACACCCTTCTTTAACATCAAAACGGGCAAACCGATCAAGGCAGTCTACGTTCCCACCTTAGAAGAACGCAAAAGCCTCCCGCTTTAAGTACTGTTGTTATTGCAGAACATAGGGCTGCGCGAGCCATTCGCGCAGCGCGGCAGTTGTTTCATCTGGTTGTTCAAGCGTGGGCATAAGGCCTGAATGTTCAAGTACACGCAGTTGGGCATATGGGATAAGTTCGGCCATGAATTCGTGCCGTTTAACCGGAGACACCGCATCATAAGCACCACACAGGATCAACGCAGGGACCTTGCAACGGCGCAGCGTGGCCTGCTGATCCTTGCGCCGTTGTAGCGCGCGAGACTGGCGGATAAATATCTCTGGACCCAAGGTCTGGGCCATTTCCATCGCCAGCGCCAGCACTTCATTCCGGTAGGGTCCGGGTGCAAAGTGGCTTGGATTTAACTCCTCGCGCATCACCTCGGTCAATCGTCCTGATCGCACCTTGACGATCTGCGGCTCACGGTTGGCCGCGATCACGGGAGTTTCCGCCAATGGGTTTGTGCCCATCAAGGCAATGCGGCTGACACGGTCAGGGGCCCGGCGCAAAATTTCCATAGCGACAACGCCGCCCATAGAAAGCCCTGCCAGCGCAAAGCGTTTGGGTAATATATCCAGCAACGTCGAAGCGACTTCCTCGGTCCGTTCGCCCATCGTAACGGGGGCGACCATGATCGCAGTATCACGCGACAGTTCGGCGATTTGCGGGCCAAACAGGCGCGCATCACACATCATACCTGGTAATAGAACCAGCGGTTCTTTCATGGTGGTGCCTCACTCAATTTGCCATACATCCGCAATGACCTGCCGCGCGCGCAGGTGCAAGCCCTCAGGGATATGCAATGCCGCGCAACGGGGGGAAATCCGCGTATCGCGCTGCACGTGTTGCCTGATCTTCACACGGGTCTTCGCCTGCGCGCAACAACATGCCGCGCGGCGCGATATAGCTTCTGATAGTGCGTTGGGGAATGGGCCGCCAAACCAGATTAAACGCCGCCAGCTTTGGAAAAAACCACATCTCAGAATAGGGTAAGTGATCATGGATCCACCACGCCAAATCGCGCCAATCACGACCTTGATCGTATTGGTCAGCAAACCACGGGATCACCAGTGACGTTCCTGCAATAGGATCACCCTGCCAGTCCCAGATATGGCATTCAATCGGGTTGTCACTGCGCGCACAATTCAGCTTGTTCTCATTACCGTAAGTATTCAGCGCCGCCGATCGGTAGCCTGAACGAACAGCTACCCGCCCAAATGTTTCCTCCAGCGGATCAAGCAGTTCCTCACACAGACGTTTACCATGTTTGATCGCCAGTTCAGGATCATCAGGCACATTGGGGATGCCGTGAAAGGCACTGATCTCACTCATCAAAAAATCACGCATGTAGAAGTGTTTGGACAGGCGCACACGGCCAAAAGTCTCAAGACTCCACATGCTGCGCGGGCTGCGCATCAATGGCCATTCCAGCGGAACGCGCCGTCTTGCGCCAATGGCGAGTATGGGTTGTGTGATACCTCCCAGATCGTGCCTTCGGGGTCCGCGAAATACCCGATATAACCGCCCCAAAATACATCGGATGCGGGGCGCAAGACACGCCCACCAGCGGCTTCGGCTTTGGCCAACAGTGGTGCGACCTCTTCCTTCGTGCGAACGTTATAAGAAAACGTGGAGGCGCCGCGCCCAAGCTCTTCAATCGGCAACCCGATGTCTTCGGCCAACTTCTCCAAAGGATAGAGACCCAGCGTTTGCCCCATCAAATCAAATGCGATCACGCCATCCTGTGTCTCCACACGCTTCCAGCCCAGCGCTTCATAGAATTCCGCTATGCGGTCCATGTCCCGCACGCCCAATGTGATAAGACTAATTCGCTGTTCCATTTGGAGGCTCCCTAAGGATCTAAAGTTCTGAAAAGCTGTTTGAGGCTAATACCTGCTCAACCGCTTGTTCGATCAGACCAAGGCACGGCCCGTCTGAAAATCTGTGATCTGCATCTTTGACCAGCAGCAATTGCATGTCAGGACTGCTCGCATGGTCTAGTAATTTCGTCGCGGTGGCCACGCTTACGGCACTATCTGCTGTGCCTTGCAGTAGCCGTACAGAAAACGGTAACTCAAGCGGTTCGCGCAGAACAAGACGATTGCGCCCGTCCTCGATCATCCGTTTGGTCACCACGTAGGGCTCCATATAATCAGACGGCAATTCAACACGGCCTGTCTCGGTCAATTGCGCCTTTTGGCTGCCGTCAAAACCCGCCCACCAGCCGTCCTCGGTGAAATCCGGGGCAGCTGCGATGGTCACCAGCCCTTCGATACGTTCAGGCCGCGCGCGTGCGAGCAACAAAGCCTGCCAGCCCCCCATCGACGAGCCGACAGGCACAATTGGTCCCTCAATCAGTGCATCAATCGCTGCAAGCGTATCCTCATGCCAATCCCCGATACTTCCCTCTTCGAACGTCCCCGAAGACTCCCCATGGCCGGAATAATCTAACCGCAAAAATGCACGGCCTGTGGCTTGGGCCCAATCCTCTAGATGGACGGCTTTTGTGCCCTCCATGTCCGATTTCAATCCACCAAGGAAAACAATGCACGGCCCCTCGCCCGCAGTCAGGTGATAGGCAATCGAGCGCCCTTGGCTTGTTTCTAAATACGATGGCTTTGCCATGCTGCTCTCCCGTTTTCGTTTTGTTGATCATGCGCAGCCCTCGCCCCAAGGGCAACGGCACTGTGCAAATTTAATTAGGTGACTCTATTGTCACGTGACTACTTTGTCACCTATAAGAGATTCTATGGATACGATTTTCAAAGCCCTCGCCGATCCGGCCCGCCGCACCCTGCTAGACGCATTGCGCCAGCAGGACGGCCAAACCCTAGCAGAGCTGACAGAGCTGCTGGATATGTCTCGTTTTGGTGTGATGAAGCACCTTGGCGTGCTGGAAAACGCAGGGATGGTCGTGACCCATAAGAAGGGGCGTTTCAAATACCACTACCTCAACGCTGTCCCCCTCCAACAAGTCATAGACCGCTGGATTGAGCCGATGCTTGTTAAACCAGCGGCACGAGCGGTGCTCACCTTAAAATCTCAACTCGAAGGAACGACACCAATGCTAGACACAACAGCTGCCCCCGACTTCATGACGCAAACATTTATCCGCTGTACCCAAGATGCCCTGTGGGACGCGCTAACCAAGACCGACCAAATGGCCGCCTACCACTTTGCCTGCAATGCAGCTGATGGCAGTACGGATCAAGGCGAAACAGTTCGGTTCCTGCGCGACGATGGTTCAACGATGTTGTCCCAGAAGATGACAGGCATCACGCCCAAATCAAAGATTGAGATGACATTCGAGCCTAACTTTTCGGAAGCGCCCTCACCCGCCTCGCGGATGGTCTATCTGATCGAGCCTCAGGGCGAGACCTGCAAGCTCACGATTGAGCACTACGACATCCCCGAAGGCCAAGACGGCGTTCGTGAAGGTTGGGCGCGGATTGCGGCCTCCCTAAAGAGCTGGTTGGAAACCGGAACACCGATAAAGCTGGCGATGTGACGTAAATGCCAAGCTGAATCATGTGCGTGGTATGTAAGCTTCCAATGGCTTAGCCGCTAACATAGGGCTCATCACTGGGGCGGAAGAAGATCTTTTGATTGTGAACCCGCCCTAGCAATTCATCGATTTCGCGCACGTGGTCGCCTCCTTCCACGTTTGGCAGCAAGGCGAGCGCGCCTTTACGGCCCAACGATAAATCCCGTTTGACCACATTTAGCGCGGCTTCGAGCATGTCGACGTCTGCAAGGCTGAGGTCGAAATTCCGGTTATACTTGGACATAAGTTGACCTTTCAATGTTGCGCCACAAATGCCCCAACCGCACTCGAAACTCAACAGCAAGCGACTATTTTTTGTCAAAAAGCGACCTTTCCACTCTTACCATAGCTCACTACGGGACCTGTGCCGCAACGGCATTTCCCCTGTCACTTGTCGAAACACTGGCCAGTGGTACAGGATGATCTATGAACACAGCCTCGCCAGATCGTTTTTTGATCCCTGCTCTCTCGGCATGTAATTTTGTGATCGGTGTTGGTGCATTTGTGATCATCGGATTGCTTGAACCGCTCGGGCAGGATCTCAACCGCAGTCCAGCCCAAGCAGGGCAGCTCATGACTGTTTATGCTGTGGCTTATGCGGTGCTTTCGCCTATCCTTGTTGCACTTACGGGCAGCATTGGCCGTCGTAGAGTGATGACCGCCGGATTTGTGCTGTTTGCGCTGGCTGCTGCGGTTTCAGCTATGGCACCTAGTTTCGCGGTACTCAGCGGCGCACGCATCGTTGCAGCTGCTGGAGCAGGTCTATTCACCCCGCTTGCCGCCGCTGTTGCAGCTGCGCTTTATCCCGAAGAGCAGCGCGCGCGCGTTTTGGCCGCTGTATTTTTTGGATTAACCCTGAGCCAAGTCATGGGCGTACCCGCAGGAAGCTGGATCGCCTATACCTTTGGGTGGCGTTGGGCGTTATGGATGGTCCTTGCGCTTGCCGTCCCATGTACGTTGCTCATCTGGACGCGAGTTCCTGCCGGTTTACGGTTTCAACCTGTTTCGATGCGTGATCTGCGCGATACCCTCAGCGAGGGTCGTCTGATGCTGGCCATCGGCTTTACCGCGACATTTATCGGGGCGCAGTATGTCCTATTCACCTATATCGCCCCCCTTCTGAGCGAAACAATGGGGTTCAGCCGCAATGGCATCACGATGGTTCTTATGGTTTCGGGAGTTGGCGCTGTCATCGGCAACATTCTAGGTGGGCTTTTGTCTGATCGCTTTGGCTGGCGCTTCACTTTGACAGGACTTTGTCTGGCTCAGATAATCCTGATGCCTGTGTTTTCGTTTTTACCGCTCAGCGAGACGCACCTGTTTATTGCTATTCTGTTGTGGGCCATGAGCGGCTGGTCGTTTATGGCAGCTCAGCAAACCCGCCTAATCAACATTGCCGGCCGACGCGCACCTGTCGTCTTGGCCCTAAACGCCGCTGCGGTCTATGCAGGTGCCGCGATTGGCTCAGCGATCGGTGGCACCATGATCTCAGGTTACGGGATTTTGTCATTAGGGGTGACTGCCGGTTTCGGCGCGGCTATCGCACTGATCCATTTGACACTATCTGCTCGGCTTAGTCCTCAGGCACCTCTCTCCTCTTGACGAAGGAACGCAAGGGGGGCAAATACGCTGGACATAACCCGCAACCGGGCGTCTCGTAGGCGCCAAACTGACGAGGAGGCCCCATGGCCCAGATCGCACTCACCCTTCCCGACGGCAATGCACGACATTACGATGCAGGTATAACTGCAGGCGAAGTCGCATCCGACATCTCAAAATCCCTTGGCAAAAAAGCAATCAGCGCAACCGTAAACGGTGAGCACTATGACCTTGCGTGGCCGATCCATGCTGACGCCGCGCTTGCCATTCACACCATGGCAGATGAAGAGCAAGCCAATGAGCTGGTGCGCCACGACCTGGCGCACATCATGGCCCGCGCCGTTCAAGAGCTGTGGCCAGACACCAAAGTCACCATCGGCCCTGTCATCAAAGACGGCTGGTACTATGACTTTGACCGCAAGGAATCCTTCACCCCCGAAGACCTCGGCCTCATCGAAAAGAAGATGAAAGAAATCATCAACAAACGTGAGCCTGTTCGCACCGAAGTATGGGACCGTTCCCGCGCGATCAAACATTACGAAGACTTGGGCGAGCCTTATAAGGTTGAGCTGATCGAGGGCATTCCCGGTGACGAACCTCTGCGCATGTATTGGCATGGTGACTGGCAAGACCTCTGCCGTGGCCCCCACCTGCAGCACACTGGCCAAGTTCCAGGTGATGCATTCAAACTAATGTCCATCGCCGGTGCCTACTGGCGCGGTGACAGTGACCGCGAGATGCTACAACGTATCTACGGAGTCGCGTTCACAGGGAAAGAAAAGTTAAAAGCGCACCTGAACATGCTGGAGGAAGCCGCCAAGCGGGACCACCGCAAGCTAGGCCGCGAGATGGACCTGTACCACATGCAAGAAGAAGCACCCGGTCAGGTGTTTTGGCACCCCAATGGCTGGCTGGTGTACACTCAGTTGCAAGACTACATGCGCCGCAAACAGCATGCCGATGGTTATGTCGAAGTGAACACACCGCAGGTCGTGAACCGCAAGCTATGGGAAGCATCCGGCCACTGGGAAAGCTATCAGGAAAACATGTTTATCGTCGAAGTCGACGAAGAGCACGCGCGCGAAAAGACCATCAATGCGCTCAAACCGATGAACTGCCCCTGTCACGTCCAGATTTTCAATACTGGCATGAAGTCCTATCGCGACCTGCCCCTGCGTATGGCCGAGTTTGGCTCATGTAACCGCTATGAGCCATCTGGCGCGTTGCACGGCATCATGCGCGTGCGCGGATTTACCCAAGACGATGGTCACATCTTTTGCACCGAAGACCAGATTGTTGAAGAAACTGCGAAGTTCATCAAATTCCTCGCATCGGTTTATTCCGATTTGGGCTTTAATGACTGGAGCATCAAACTATCAACCCGCCCAGAAAAGCGGATCGGGTCTGAAGAAAGCTGGGATCGGGTTGAAGCCGCCCTTGGCGATGCGTGTAATGCTGCGGGATATGAATATGTGCTGCTCCCAGGTGAAGGTGCATTCTATGGCCCAAAACTGGAATTCACTTTGACGGACGCGATTGGCCGTGAATGGCAGTGCGGCACCTTGCAGGTTGATCCCAACATGCCTGAACGTCTTGATGCAACTTATGTAGGTGCTGATGGTGGCAAACACCGCCCTGTGATGCTGCACCGTGCCACGCTGGGATCATTCGAACGCTTCATCGGCATTCTAATCGAGGAACACGCAGGCAAGCTGCCATTCTGGCTTGCGCCGCGTCAGGTTGTAGTAGCTTCTATCACGTCCGACTCTGATGAGTACGTGCAAGAGGTTGTGGACCAGCTCAAATCAGTTGGTGTGCGTGCCGAGGCTGATTTGCGCAACGAAAAGATCAACTACAAGGTCCGCGAACACTCTGTCGGGAAGGTGCCTGTCATCTTGGCCGTTGGGAACCGTGAAGTAGAAGAGCGCACAGTCACTGTGCGTCGTTTAGGTGAAAAACAAACATCTGTGCAGACACTCAGCGATGTTACAGACGCCCTAAAACGTGAGACAACAGCACCTGACCTTCTGTAACAATTGCCGTGATCGGGGGGCCTTGCGCCCCCCTTTTGTTACAAAACACCCCCAAAAACGTAAATATGTCTGGAAACTAACGAATAAATCGGCGGATTTCCTGACACAGCTGTGACACACTACCTCGTGAGTAGATTTACTCTTCAATGGCTGATTAACTGTATTCATCGATATTCACTGAGACCTCAATCAAGGAGAGACCTGATGTCCACAACTATGAAAACCCTCGCCATTGCAGGCATTGTTGCCGCGTCCATGACCGGTGCAGCCACCACAACAGCCGAAGCAGCCTCAAAAGAGAAGTGCTACGGCGTATCCCTTGCTGGTGCCAATGATTGCGCCGCGGGCCCTGGCACAACATGCGCAGGTACTTCCGTAACCGATTATCAAGGGAATGCATGGACACTGGTTGACGCAGGCACATGCGCATCCATTGAACTCCCGGCATCCGCAGACGGTTCAGCACGTACTGGCTCACTCGAAGCGCAAGACCGCGACCTGCCAGCATAAGCGAATTTTTCAGAGCCCTGCCAGCAGGCGGGGCTCTGTCACCACCACTCTGAACCACCTAGAGGGAGAAGACATGTTTGACCAATCCTCCCCTGCTGCCCGCCTGCCAAACGAAATCGGCATAGGCTATAAACCGCAGCATTTTTCTGACCTGCAAGAAGCGCCCGGCGCTGTTAAATGGGTCGAAGTACACGCAGAAAATTATATGGGAGACGGCGGACGCCCTCACGCACAACTGCGTGCGCTGGCCGAACGCTTTGCCCTATCAGTTCACGGTGTTGGCCTGTCTATCGGCGGCGAAGGCCCATTGGACACCGATCACCTAAACCGCCTGCGCCTCCTTTTGGATCGCACAAATCCGGCTAGCTTTTCGGAACACCTTGCGTGGTCGACTCACGGTGCGGAGTTTATGAACGATCTGCTGCCCCTGCCTTATACAGGTGCAACTCTTACACGCGTTGCTGATCATATCTCGCAGGTTCAAGATACCATTGGTCGCCAGATGCTGTTGGAAAACCCTTCCAGTTATCTTGCCTTTGCCGAAAGCACCTATTCGGAAACCGATTTTTTGAAGTGCCTTGTCCACAAGACAGGATGTGGTTTGTTGCTGGATGTGAACAATGTGTTCGTTTCGGCCACTAATCTAAAGCTGAGCCCACAAGCTTATATTGATGCTTATCCGCTAGATGCCGTGGGCGAAATCCATGTCGGTGGCCATGACGAAGATTGCGACGATCATGGTGCGCCCTTATTGATCGATAGCCATGGAGCGCCAGTTGTGGATCCCGTTTGGGCGCTGTTGGATTATACCCTTGCACGGTCTGGCCCAAAGCCTGTGCTGGTGGAATGGGACACTGACGTTCCCGATTGGCCCGTTCTGCGTGCAGAGGCAGACCGCGCCGCATTAGCTCTATCGCAGGCCTTGGTCAGCTGATGACTGTCAGCCAATCTCAATTTCGCGCCGCATTGCTAGATGCAGAGGCGCCCGTTCCTGACGGGTTGCTCGACGGCGCAGGTGCCGCTGCCGGTAGACGGTATTCGGTCTATCGCAACAACGTCACTGTCTCACTGATTGAAGCGATGAAAGTGGCCTTTCCGCTTGTGCGCGCTCTATTGGGCCAGCAAAACTTTGACACGCTTGTACCGATGTTTGTGCGTGCCCATCCACCCTCTTCTCCGCTGATGATGCATTACGGCGCTGATTTTCCCGCGTTCCTTGATGGCTTTGAGCCGCTTGCGCATTTGGGGTATCTCTCGGATGTTGCGCGGCTTGATCTGGCACTGCGTGCATCATACCACGCCGCAGATACAGTACCTTTTGACGCCAGTGTTTTGCAACAACCGCCTGAAATACTGGCAGCGCTCCACCTGTACCGCGCGCCAGCGACGCGGCTGCTGCGTTCCCGTTGGCCGCTGTACGATCTTTGGCGTCAGGCTACCCAAGCGGATGCCCCCAAACCACGCGCACAAGCACAGGCCGTTCTTGTGACACGTCCAGCGTTTGATCCAGAGGTTTATCTGCTTCCCACAGGTGCCGCGACATGGCTCATCGCGCTAGAAACGGACCCCATCGGCCCCGCAGTAGAAGCGGCAACAGCTGCCGCTCCCGACTTTGACTTTACCGACACACTTACACTTACCTTGCAGAGCAAAACCTTCTGTATGACTGAAAAGGACATCTAATGACCGCCCTCCTAAATCTCTACCGCTCTGTGACTGACATGCTTGAACGTGCCGATTGGCTGCTGCCAACACTGGCGCGGTTCCTGTTTGCCGCGATCTTGTTGATGTATTTCTGGGTGTCTGGCCTTACAAAACTGGGCGATGGCCTGTTTGGCATCTTCTCTCCGTCTACAGGGGCCTACGTGCAAATTTTCCCGCGCATGATGGAAGCAGTTGGCTATGACACCGACCAATTCTCAGCCTTTCAAGGCCTCTTTGTCCTTGCTGGCACATGGGCCGAATTCATCCTGCCCGCCCTTATCGTGCTGGGCTTGTTCACCCGTTTGGCCGCCTTGGGGATGATCGGTTTTGTCGCCCTGCAATCGCTGACAGACCTTTACGGCCACAACGGCTGGGAAGATCCCGCAGTCCTGGGCGCATGGTTTGATCGCTTTCCAGACGCGATCATCATGGACCAACGTGCATTTTGGATCTTTGCGCTGGTTGTTTTGGTGATCAAAGGCGCGGGGCCAATCTCGTTTGACCGCGCCTTGTCTTCACGGACCTAGTTAGCGGCATTTACCTGATCGGCGGTCTGTGCCGTCCATCCCAAAAACAACGTCTCGCCCGCTGAAATCAGCGGGCGTTTCATCAAGGCAGGATGCTTTGCCAACAGATCTAGCGGCGCTTGTGCGCGCTCGGCCTCATCCAATCCACGCCACGTCGTTGACCGCGTATTGAGCAATTTATCGCCGAATTCAATAAATGCACGGGCCATAAGCGCAGCAGGTACGCCGTCTGCACGGACATCTACCAGTGTTGCGTCTGGCAGTGCTTTCAACGCCTTACGGCAGGTATCGCAATTCTTGAGACCGTAAATTTTGACCATTGCACAAATTCTCCTCAGTGGACTGTATTGCCCAAGGGAATACGGCCAAATCCAAAGAGAGTCCTTGAATTAATTTGAAACTGGCGATTTATTTCAAATGTGGGCTTTGATCTGCGTGACATTGGTCCACCTCGCGCCTGCGCGGGACTGCATGACAAATGGAGGCTAGGAACGATGCCAACTGGAACCGTGAAATGGTTTAATACAACAAAGGGTTTCGGGTTTATCGCACCCGAGGGCGGCGGCAATGATGTGTTTGTGCACATCTCAGCGGTAGAGCGTTCAGGCCTGACAGGGCTGGCCGACGATCAAAAGGTCAGCTTTGAACTGGCCGAGGGGCGCGATGGGCGTCAGATGGCGTCGGACATCAGCCTTCTTTGACTAAAAACCCGACCTTTGCACATGCTCAGATCGGGATTTTAAATTTGGTTACAGTAGCTTAATCAAAGGTGCAGCCTTTGGTACCTACTTCGCAGTGGCTGCGCGCATAGGTGGTCTTGCGGTGCGTGTGGCGCACTTTGTGGACCTTCTTTTTCGCAACAGGATGCGCCATAGCCGACTGATAGCTGATGTTCTGGTTCGGTTTACCGCAGCAGATTACGCCGTTGATCGACACAGGCTGAAAGCCTGTTGGGCAGTAATTTTCGGATGCGCTGTAGGGGTAAATCTTTGTCTCGGCAGAGGCCGCTTGTGGCAGCGCACTCATCATGCCCAATGCTGCGGCGATCACTAGTCCATTGAATTTGGTCATAATATCCCTCGGAATGAATGTATTTGATCCATGTTTGCCGAGGTCAGATCGCAAGTCCAGCTTTTTCCCCGCCCCTACACGCAAGAGTATCCACCTGCGACTTACGCCCCACAGGTGAATTTGTGGATCTACTGTCGCTTCAAGCGAAACGCTAACAAGGGAACGCCGAGCACGCCCCGTGGGGACGGTTCGGGCGCTGCCCAATCGGAGATTGAGTATCAGCGATACGCTAACCTGCGTAGGGCGCCCTCATAAATATCGATCAAAACCCTCATATCATCCAAATCATTATAAAAGGACGCCGAGTCGACCCCCTTTTCTGGTGTCAGGCCCAGTTCATTCCGTAGGTAACCAATTCGGCCCTTACCAACTTGCTTTGACCACCCTGGAAACCCAAAGGAACAAACTTTACGAATTTCTGTTGTCATTTTTTTCTTTTGAAAAATGATACTGCGTTTCACTTCAACTTGTTCCCAACGCATAATGTCGATAGAATTATTTTTAGGGTTCTCCATAATAACGCCATATTTTTTAGGATTTTCTCCAACTCTCTGTAAGTCACAAAGTACTGCTGTCGATCTATTTTGTGTGTCTTTGCTCTCAAATACCAAGCAATAAACCTAACTTCGGGATCAAGGCCTTCCTTTTTCAGGTCCTTATAGCGACGAAACCGACTCAACCCACGCTCAGCGACAAGTACGGCCAAATCTTCAAGCTCCTTTTGAGCAACTGAAAGAATGAACCCATTTTTGTACAAATAGTGAACCGTGCTAAGGTAAGCGGTTCTCTTGTTCGCATCATGGAATGGATGGTTCATGATCAAACCGAAAAAGAGGGTGGCTGCTTTTTCATGAATGGTATTCCATTTCGAGAGACCGCCAAATGATACATGCGGACGGCTAAGGGCCGACACCAGCATTCCCATGTCTTTTGGTCCGATACCACCGATTCCGTCTCCCTCACCTTCTTTAAGAAAATGATCAACCACCGAAAAATGTGCTCTTAGCACTTCCTCTCCTGACAGACCCAGAATACCCGGGCCAGTATCAACTTCATTCATAGCGGAAAGCGCCTGAGAGTATTTAGATTTTAGGTCTGGGAGAAGCGTTTCAATAAATTCATTCATGGCTCAATCCCTTTTTACTTTACAGCCCCCTCAAACTCCCGCCACTCTCCTTTAGACATCCCGCTATTCTCCTGCGTGACCTCTTCGCCTTTCAGCATGCGGCGGATGCAGTCTAGTGCTTTGCCAGACAGGGTTGCGCCGCCCAGACGGTAATCCTCAAACGCGCCGTAGGCCGCTGGGACCCAGTCGGCGACAACGTTGCAGATGGCATCGGCGTAAACGCGGATTTCGTATTGGGCGTGGGGGTCGGCGCGCAGGCGTAGGAAGTGGAACAGGTTGTGCAGGTCCACTTTCCAATACCACTGGGTATAGATGTTGGCGGGCAGGTTCATGCGCGCCAGTTCGCGGGCAAGGCCGTCTTGGGGTTCGCCGTCTGGCCCTTCGGTGCCGATCATCGCCTCGTAATTGTCATAGGCGCGGTTGGAATCCGATTTCAAGATTTCCAGCACGCGCGCCGCCTCAGCCCCTTGCAGAACGCCACCGCGCCCTTGGTTGTTCACCACGGATTGCGCGTTAATGTGGGATTCCTCGGGGATATAAAACTCACGATCTAGGATCGAATAGCGGGCCGAATACTCGTTTACGTTGGCGGTGCGGTGGCGAATCCACTGGCGTGCCACAAAGACGGGCAATTTCACATGCAGCTTGATCTCGCACATTTCAAACGGCGTCGAGTGCCAGTGACGCATGAGGTAACGGATCAGCCCTTCGTCGTTTTGAACCGATTTAGTGCCTTTGCCATAGCTGACGCGCGCGGCCTGACAAATCGCTTCATCGTTGCCCATATAGTCAATCACGCGGATAAACCCGTGATCAAGAACTTCGTGCGCAGTATATAGATGCGCCTCCATCCCGTCTGAGACAGCACGCAGAGTGGGTTTTGCAGTGCTGCGCAGGGCGTCGATTTCGGCTTGTTGGTCGGGGCTGATGGGCATGATGTTTCCTGTCGGTGGGATTCGTAGCTGACTATATCTGGTAGAGGGGGCTGCGTGGAACCCAAATACGGTATTGCTTTTTCGCCATGGTTGTAGGGTATTCGTAGCCAACCCTCCATGCATCGTTGACAAAGACAGCCAACGGCAGCGAATGTCGCCTAAAACAGCATATATTGCGAATTCGAGGGCAGAGCATTGAAAAACCAGATTATGAGCCTCGCGTTGATTGCGAGTTTAGGCGCATGTGGCGACGGGAATCCGTTTGATGCGGACGAAGACACCACAACAACCGAAGAAGAAACGACCGACGACACAACGACGGATGAAGGTACGGGGATTGACCGCGAAGGCATCCCTCCCGGGACTGCCACGGCCGATCCGGATGAGCCCATTTTCCGCTCTGAGCCTACCGTTGATGATGGTGGTAAAGACGGTGACGGGTTTGCTACGGGCTTTGCCTACAACAGCGAAGACGACACATTCACCGTAGACAACATCGCCTTTGACGGGGATGCGCCTTACGAGCGCGGCGTATTGGTTAGCAGCCTAGCCGAAAATTCCGACGGCGTCGGTGAGTTCAGTGTCTATGAAGGCGCATCAACAACGACCGATCCGGTTAGCGGCGCGAGCATTAACCAGTTCATTTATCGTGCAGTATATGGTGTCAGCCGTAACCGTATTGTAAATGACGATGGAACAACGAGCGAAAACCCCACAACCCAATTCGCGATTGTGCGTACGGGTTCGTATGTCGGCTATGGTTTTGGTGGGTTTATCTATCAACGTGACAACGGCGTCACCTTGCCAAGCTCCCTACAGGCAACATTCCAAGGGAAATCGGCAGGTTTGCAAGATTCTGAAGCGGGCGGTCCCCTGCGGTATACGACAGCAGACGTTTACATAGACATCGATTATGATGACTTTAACGACAAAGGGGATGCGTTCATTGGGGATGGCGTAAAAGGGGGGATTTATAATCGCCGTGTTTTTGACCTTGAAGGTAATGACCGTACTGCGGAATTTGCAATTGAGATCGGCGATACATCGATACCAAATGTCACCTTTGATGTTGGTCCAGATGTGCTTGATACCAATGGCGAGATCCTCACAACCGTATTTTCAACCCACTCTGATGGTGTAACAGCCTACGAAGAAGGCACGTTCTATGCGATTGTCGCAGGCGATGATCCTGACGAAATCGTTGGTGTGTTTGTATTGGAAGCCACAAATTTTGATACACGCGACACAGGCGGTTTCATTGTCTATCGGGATCCAGACATCCAACCATGAGTCGGCTTAGACAGCAATTAATTGCACTGACATTCGGCGTAGTAGCTTCCTTTGCTGCGCCGAATGCTCACGCTCAGGATCCGAGTGCGCAGACGATGCGCTTGGCCCCTCAACAGATGTTGAAGGCTGCGGTGCTTAATCTGCGCAATGGTGAAAACAGGCGTGCCTTGGCATTTGCCGATGCATTGTTGCTGCGTGATCCCAAAGATGTTGACGCGTCCTTAGTTCGCTCCCAAGCGCTGCGTGCGATGGGTGATTACACATCTGCTTTGGCCGCTGCCCGCAGCGGTTGGCAGCACGCCGAAACAGACACCCAAAAATTCTCCGCCGCAATGCTGATGGCCCAATCCCTCTCATCGGATGGCAAACGGACACGGGCGCAACTATGGTTGCGCCGCGCCGCGCATCTAGCCCCTACTGAGCGCCACGCGAAACAGGCTACACGGGATTTCAAATACGTAGGTCAGCAGAATCCTTGGCAGACCCACCTATCCTTCACGCTTGCACCCAATTCAAACATCAATAACGGATCAGCCCGCGACAGTTCATCGTTGTTATACCAAGTTTTCAATCCCGACGATGTTGCAGGCGCCGGAGTGTTCCCGTTGGGCGTTTCTAGCCAAGCATTGTCCGGAATTGAGACAGGCATTAGCGTCCAGTCACGGTACCGATTTCACCAAACCGAGCACACCGCGCATGACCTGCGCATGGGTCTTTCGTACCGCACCTATCAACTGTCCAATGCATCCAAAGATGATCTGGAACAAGAAAACGCGGAAAGGCTCGCCGACAATCAGGAGCCCCTAGATATTTCGGGTAGCGATTTCGCTTATGGCACTCTTCAACTTGGCTATGGGTATAAAAAATTGCGTCGCGACAGGCGTGGTGAATTCAGCGCGACCGCCGACATCGGTCAGAGCTTTTATGGTGGAGCCCGCTATAACCGTTATCTGCGGGCGCGCATCGGGCAGAGCTATTACAAAGACGCCAGAACCAAATATAATATTGGCCTCAGTACTGATTTACGGACTGCTGGTGGGGAATCCGATCAATTCCGCTTCAGCCTTAACACAAGCGTTAGCCGTCAATTGAAAGCTGGGAATGGCCTATACTTTGGGGCCTCCGTTAGCTCAATGCAGGCTGATGCCGAGCGAGCGGAATATGATGAAATCAGCCTGCGCTCTGGGTATGTTCTGGGCCGTAGAGTGATGGGTACGCAGCTGCAATTCGGGCTCAATACCAGCTACCGTGATTACGATTTTTCACCGCATGATGCATCTGGGCGCCGCGAGTTTACCGTAGGAGCAGACATTACGGCGACGTTCAAGAACGTTGATTATTATGGCTTTAATCCAACAATTAGCCTGACCGCAGCAACCACAAGCAGTAACATTGGCCTTTACGATGTGAACCGTGTTGGACTGGGCTTTGGAATTGCCTCTTCGTTTTGATCTGGTGTCCCTCGACAGGAGGGCGTGCGGTGCTAGGATGTGGTGTAGATGAATCTTCCCATATTGGAGCCCACCCATGCCGATCAAATTCCTGCACACGATGGTGCGTGTAAAAGACCTTGATGCCTCTATCGCGTTTTACAAGCTCCTCGGACTAGTCGAGCGGCGCCGGATCGATCATGAAGGTGGGCGTTTTAGCCTTATTTTCATGTGCCCTCCGGGAATGGACGATGGCCATGCAGATGTTGAACTAACATATAATTGGGATGGCGACGACGAACTGCCAGCAGACAGCCGTCATTTTGGCCACTTGGCCTATTCCGTCGATAATATTTTCGAGACCTGCCAGCACCTGATGGACAATGGCATAACAATTAACCGCCCTCCTCATGATGGTCGCATGGCGTTTGTGCGCTCTCCTGACAATGTCTCGGTTGAATTGTTGCAAGAAGGCGAAGCCCTAACTCCGGCCGAACCTTGGACATCAATGGGGAACACCGGGACTTGGTGATCCGCGCCTTTGCACTATCGGTAGGGCTGACTTGTGCCGCCCTACCCGCGCAGGCGATTGAATGCCGCCTCGCACTTGCGCTGGCGATAGATGTATCCAGTTCGGTAGACGCGGCTGAAGACACTTTGCAACGCAGTGGGGTCGTTGCAGCCCTTACCGCACCCGATGTTCGCGCGGCCTTCTTTGCGACTGATCTACCAGTCGCCTTGGCCGTCTACGAGTGGTCCGGACGCTACAACCAAGAAATTCTATTAGATTGGATGGTCGTCGACAGCCCCACAGCGTTGGTGCGGGCTGCGGAGGTGGTCGCAGGATCAAAACGCAGCCACAATGATTTCCCAACCGCCATGGGTTACGCGCTGGGATTTGGTGCAAATCTGTTGGAACGCAGCCCAAACTGCCTGCGCAAAACCCTGGATATGGCTGGTGACGGGCAAAGCAACGAAGGCTTTCCACCTGCCGCTGCATATCGTGAATTTGCTTTCCAGGATGTCACTGTAAACGGACTTGTTGTGAACGCTGCTGATTTTGAGGGCGAAGTTGGCCTGATCGCGTTCTACCGCGGCGAGGTGCTGCACGGCCCCGGTGCATTCCTGATCGTTGCGAATGGGTTTGATGATTATGAAGATGCCATGCGCAGGAAGTTGGAACGCGAATTGACCCCGCCCTCGATTGGAGCCCTTGAATCTGGCGGTGACGCCGGATGAAAGCGGTTCTTTTGTCTTGTTTCCTCACGTTGATAGCCGATCAAGCCGCGGCAGAAAACGCCTGCCGCCATGCATTAGCGCTGGGGCTGGATGTGTCCGGCTCTGTAGATGCAAGGGAATATCGCCTTCAAATGGGAGGGCTTGCACAGGCATTGGGCAGTGATACCGTGCGCGCAACCTTGCTTGAACGGACTGAAACTCCAATCGAAATTCTGGTGTTTGAATGGAGCGGTCCACAAGACCAGCTCACACTTGTGCCTTGGTCCCGTATTTCTGACGCTGGCGCATTAGAAACCGTGATCGCCCAGCTACAAAACGTTGAACGGCGCACGGAAGCAACACCGGGCACCGCGCTTGGTGTTGCAATGATGCGCGGTGCCCAACATCTGGCGCAACGTGATCATTGTTGGCGGAAGACCTTGGACATCTCTGGTGACGGGAAAAGCAACCTTGGCCCCCGCCCGCGTAACGTAAAACCGCAACTGGTGGGACGTGAAATTACGATCAATGCCTTGGTGATTGGCGCTGATGACCCAGCAACAGGTGACGTCCGCCAGAGTGAAGTTGCCGAACTGAGCGCATATTTCAACGCCGAGGTCATACTGGGTCCTGACGCATTTATTGAAGTCGCATTGGGTTTTGAAGGCTATGCTGCAGCAATGGAAACCAAACTGCTGCGCGAATTGGATGGGTTGGTTTTGTCCAGCCGCTGATCAATGGCACCCTGTCGCCCGACAACGCGGGCAACAGGCTATTATTGCTGAACTCTATTGGTCATGTCCGGGATTTTGACGCGCCAATTTGCGCATGAGGCCTGGCCAAACCAGATTGTCCCCCATTCCAGGCGTAAATGCAGCAGCCGCTTGGCCTGCCACTGTATCGGCCATGGCTTGGGGTTCTTCATGCAACGCATCAGGACCTGCAGCCTGTGCCAAAATTTGAGTTTTGCAGGCGTTTTCAAGAAAATACATCCGTAGGAATGCAATTGCACAGTTAGGTCCAACCGTGAGTGTGCCGTGGTTGCGCAACATCAAAAGACTTTTATCGCCGATGTCCGCAACGATACGCTCACGCTCATCCAACTCCAGCGCGATGCCCTCATAATCGTGATAGGCTAGGTCATTGCTGACAGTCATCGCAAACTGGGTATAACGCCGCAGGCCATCGTTTTGGACCGAAACGGCAACACCGTAAGGCGTATGCACATGGATCACACATCCTGCATCTTCACGTGCAGAATGAATCGCGCTGTGGATCGTAAAGCCTGCCGGATTAATGAAGTATGGCGTTTCCGAACAAATATTACCCTTCAGGTCGATCTTGACCAAGCTGGAGGCCGTCATCTCATCGAACATAACGCCATACGGATTGATCAAAAACCGCTCTTCGCCGTTCTCGTCGGGCAACCGCGCAGAAATATGGGTAAAAACCAGATCGGTCCAACCGTGCAGCGCGCACAGTCGATAGGTCGCCGCAAGCTCACAGCGCAAGGTCCATTCTGCGTCACTCACCTGCCCCTTTAACGTGGGTAAATTTACTGGGTCAGGGATGTCGAATCCACCCGATCCAAGGGCTGTTTGCGTTTTCATTTATGTCTCCGGTCCGATCATTGGGATAGAGATAGTGTCGGTTGGCGCAGCACCTGCTGTCAACGATGCCGCCGCAGCATGACACGGCGTAGATCACGCAGATGTTTCTGCACAGCGGCATAAAACCTGCTTATGATCACACATGAGCCACCTCAAGGAGTCCAGATATGCCATCAATTTCACGCCGCCAGTTTTTCGCGCTGACTACAGGGGCATGCTTCTATGCAACTGGCCCGTTGCGCGCAGGCTCCGCCCGTGTTGCTGTGAATGACAATGGCATCGCCATAGATGGCTATGACACAACAGCCTACTGGACCAAAGGTATCCCGCGGTTTGGCCAATCAGGTCACTCGGTGAATTGGTCAGGCAGCGATTGGCATTTCACATCCGCAGAAGACGCAAATACCTTTGCCGCTAACCCCCATGCCTTTGCGCCCCAATTTGGTGGCTTTTGCACCCGCGCATTATCGTTCAAAAAGATAGTCAACGGCGACCCAGAAGTCTGGCGTATTCACCAAGGGAAGCTGTATTTATTTGCCCGCCCCGTCGGGGGCGAGAAATTTGACGAAAGCCAAGATACCATGATCCGCAAAGCCCAAGCATATTGGGATACTTTGAGTTGATCACATCTAACGGGGCCTGCAGCCCCACAAGACTGCCTTAGTAGATATAACGGATTTGATCGGTCCAATACCGCTCAACCCGTTTAAGGGACGCGGTGATATTTACGACCCCTTCAGGCCCTAGAACACCCCGATCTTCGAGGCCCCCAGCGTGCCGCGCAAATAGGTCAGCGACCACATCGCGGATATAGCGACCATCCTCCGTAAGACGAACACGCACTGAACGGCGATCTATCTCACAGCGTTGGTGGTGCATATACCCCATCTCGACCAGTTTCTTGAGGTTATAACTCACATTGCTGCCCTGATAGTATCCGCGACTTTTCAGCTCTCCAGCGGTGACCTCATTGTCCCCGATGTTAAACAGCAGCAGCGCCTGCACTGCGTTGATCTCTAAAACACCAACGCGCTCGAATTCGTCTTTGATAACGTCCAGCAACAACCGATGAAGTCGCTCTACAAGTGAGAGCGCCTCCAAATATCCGGTCATAAACCCCTTTTCTGCTAGGGATGTTGTCTCATTGGCTGGCAGCCCAATGGGATCCTGAATGCTCATACTACTCTCCGACTCTTTATGGCTCTACCCCAGAGACTGAAGAATAAATCAGAATATTTCGTTAAAAGCAGTTAGAACAAATTATCCTTTAGAAATATGATCTTGTATATCTTTGATCAAATCAGTGTATTCAGGCTTGGGCGCAAACTGGCGTGTAACCCATTGATACAAATCGTGGTCATTTTCATTCAAAAGATCATCATACAGTTCCAAGGTCGCCTCACTCATGTCTGGGAGGCGGTCATTTGAGTACGCTGACAGGATCAAATCCATCTCCTTAATCCCCCGCCGCATCGAACGCATTGCAAGCCGCTTCTCGCGAACCTCACGAAGTTCGTTTGCCGGACGTTCAGGTTGCGGCATCTCAAACATTACCTGTCTCCGTCAACATCACCCGCAAACGTTTTTCCATACGCGCTACGTGTTTTGCACCTTGGGTCAGTTCAACACGCAAGCTGCGCATTTCAGCAAGCAGTTCTGCAGCATCGCCTGACAACACACCTGCGTCCTCTGAGCCATCAAGACCTTCGCCTTCACCGTTTATCAACCACATCATCGACACGTTCAGAAGCCCCGCCAGCATCGAAAGACGGTTTGCACGCGGCTCTGACAGGTCGTTTTCCCAACCACGTAGTGTCGCTAAACGCACGCCCAAGCGGCGCGCGAGTACAGCCTGTGTCATTCCAGCTGCATCACGAGCAGCGGCGACACGGTCACCAAAAGTAGCGGCATCAGGGCCATACCAATCAGTTTCAGATACAGTTTCTTCGGGAAGATTCATTACGTGCTCCTATTGCGCCAAATGCGCTTGCAACGGTGGGGGGCCACCCCCTATGACTGAATTGATTTACATATAACGCAATGAGGCCGAAATGGAACTGCTCTCCCGAACACTTGCCCGCGTCAAACCGTCTCCGACAATTGCCGTGACAACAAAAGCCCAAGAACTAAAGGCCGCTGGCCGTGATGTTATTGGTTTAGGCGCAGGTGAGCCGGATTTTGACACGCCTCAGAATATCAAAGACGCAGCCGTAGCGGCAATCGCAGCAGGCAAAACGAAATACACAGCGCCTGACGGCATTATCGAGCTGAAGCAAGCAATCTGTGACAAGTTCAAACGCGACAATGGCCTTGAGTACAAACCGTCCCAAGTGAGCGTATCATCAGGCGGTAAACAGGTGCTATATAATGCGCTTATCGCCACTATGAACCCTGGTGAAGAAGTGATCGTGCCTGCCCCCTACTGGGTTAGTTATCCTGACATGGTCCTTTTGGCAGGCGGCACACCTGTTGCGGTAGAAGCAGGGATCGATCAAGATTTCAAAATGAGCGCGGCACAATTGGAAGCTGCGATCACTCCCAAGACCAAATGGTTGATCTTTAACTCTCCTTCCAACCCAACAGGCGCTGGCTATTCATGGGATGAGCTAAAAGCACTGACCGATGTCTTGATGCGTCACCCCCATGTCTGGGTGATGAGCGATGATATGTATGAGCACCTATCTTACGATGGCTTTGAGTTCTGCACCCCTGCCCAAGTAGAGCCAGCACTATATGACCGGACGCTCACGGTGAACGGCGTTTCAAAAGCATATGCCATGACAGGCTGGCGGATCGGCTATGCAGCAGGTCCTGAAAAGCTGATCTCGGCAATGCGCAAGGTACAGTCACAATCTACCTCCAATCCGTGTTCGATCAGCCAATGGGCCGCTATTGAAGCGTTGAACGGCACCCAAGACTACATCGCCCCAAACAACGAGATGTTTGTGCGTCGGCGTAATTTGGTGGTCAAAGCCCTCAATGCGATTGACGGCATCAACTGCCCGGTCCCAGAGGGGGCGTTCTACGTCTATCCTTCTATTGCCGGATTGATCGGGAAAACCTCCGAAGCAGGCACATTGATCGAAAGCGACGAAGTGTTTGCAACTGCATTGCTGGAAGAAACTGGTGTGGCTGTTGTGTTTGGCGCTGCCTTTGGCGTTAGCCCGAACTTCCGCGTGAGTTATGCCACTTCAGACGAGAATCTCATTGAGGCCTGCAAACGCATCACCCAGTTCTGCTCTGCACTAAAGTAGGCGTTAAAATATCCTTTCAAGGCCGGGTGTTTCCTGTGGGAATATCCGGCCTTTCTAGGTTCAGACCCAAAATGCGGTGTCCGTATCAAAGCAGCACGTATTCTTGGCAAAAAAACTGCAAGTATGCGCGTTCATCCTCATGATAAAAATTGTCCTGTGCAGACTGTGAAGTAACAGGTATCTAACTTTCATTGATTACCGAAGGACGATTTCATGGCCGACAAACTGCCTGACTATTATTTTCGCGTTCGCGAAAACGGTGCATTTGTCTATCGTTTGGATACCGAAAATCGCCAACGACGCATTGAGATGGACCAGATTGCCGTCGTCAACATGCGTAATGGTGAAATCAAACCTCAGGGTGATCGCACTCTGTCAGAGCAGGACATTGCGGAAATCACCAAATGGATGGAGGACCGCGCCCGCGTTCTGGCCCACCGTGAGATCGACGATATTCTGCGCGCCATTGATTATTTAAATAACACCGCGCATTGGGCACAATCACGTGCAACAGATGAGCAGCTAGAAGCGGTTACCGATCCGCTGTTGCTGGCCATGCACGATCTGCGCAGCACATTGGTACGCAAAAAGGCCGGACGTTTAGTCAAAGACTAGACTGCGTCTTGTGCGTCGCGCTTTTGTTGGATCTCAGGCAAGACAGTGCGCCAGAACCGAAGGTTCAACAAAATCGCAGCCACAGCCAGACCAATCCCGAGGCCTGCCCAAACACCAATTCCGTCAAGACCATAGGTAAAACCAAGCAGGTATGAGCACGGCATCCCGATGCCCCAGTAACTGATCGCGGCATAGACCATCGGAAGACGCGTATCCTGCACGCCACGCAGCACGCCCAACGCAACCGCTTGAGTGCCATCAACCAGCTGGAACAACCCAGCCATAAACAAGATACCAACTCCGATTTGCAAGATTTCTACCCGTGCAGGATCATCCGCGAGAATGATAATGCCGATCAAAAACTCGGGGAACAGAAAGAACACTGCAACAGTCACAACCGAGAACACCAGCGACATTGCCGTCACTACAAGTGCCCCACGCGCCAGATGTGGTGCATCCGAGCGACTATAGGCATTGCCCGCACGAACAGTGCCCGCATTGCTAAGCCCTAAATGCACCATAAACGTTAACGACGCGAATTGCAGCGCGACACCGTGCGCGGCAAGCGGTACCTTACCCAACCACCCCATCATCACAGCAGAAGCAGCAAACAAGCCAACCTCGCTAAGGACAGTGATGGAAATCGGCCAACCCAGATGGAAGACCTTTTTCAACATATCCCAATCAGCGCCCCAGAGGCGACGAAACAAGTCATGCTCGGGCAGGTAAATACGAACATACGCAACCACTCCAATCAGGGATACGATCTGAGTGCAAAGTGAAGCCGTTGCCGCACCTGCCACTCCCATTTCGGGAGCACCCCAATTCCCAAAGATGAGCGCATAGTTCACCATCCCGTTAACAAGGGCGGAGATAAGAGTGATCACCAACACAACTTGTGTCCGCTCAAGCGCGGCTAGATAGCTCTTTATAACCATCACAAAAAGCGCAGGCAAAATCCCCCATCCCGCAATAGAAAGGTAACGGCCCCCACTTAGAACAATCGCCTCTTCTTGCCCCATCAAGCGCAAAATAGGTGCCGCAAAGATCATCAATGGCAGTGCAAGCAACGCAAATCCAAAGCTAAGCCAAAGCCCCATGCGTGTCGTGCGCCGGATCGAGGTTTCATCCCCCTCTGCCTGATAGCTTGCCACCATCGGCATTACCGCCATCGCAAAACCCGAGCCAAAGATAAACAATACAAAGAAATAGGTCGATGCCAGTGTCACAGCAGCCAACGCCTCAACGCCGTACCATCCAAGCATGACAGTATCAGTCACACCAATAGACATCTGAGCAAGATGCCCGCCAATCAATGGCAGGCCCAAAACGGCAATAGCACGAGCGTGCGCGGAGGTGGTCATAACTTTAAGCATGTAATCTCTGTAGGCCGATTAATCTGCTTGTGAAAGACGAGAATTGTACCAATTTTATTGCGCCGTGATGTTACGTCATTTGTACAGGCTTTGATTGTGTCAGGCCCCTGCCCTGTCCTAGGCTTGCCTCGAAACACACGGCACCTCAAACCATACGCAGGCGCATGGAGCAACGCCCAATGCACCCTCGTAGCGTCCGGTTTAGTATTGCAGGGAGGGAAATGCACAATGGTCGAGAAATGGACTGAAACAGTCGAACTAAACGGAGAGCCGTTCTTTGTGCGCCATTGGGGGGACAAAGACGCGCCAAAGATCCTGATGCTCCATGGATTTCCTGAATATTCGGGCGCATGGTCTGATCTGGCCCCGCTGCTGGCAACGCGGTTTCACTGCATCGCACCAGATCAACGCGGGTACGGTCAAAGCTGGCGCCCTGCGGAAGCTGAAAAATACAAAACCGCACTGCTGGTCTCTGATCTGGTGGCCCTCATCGGGGGTGAGCCGCTGATCGTGCTCGGTCATGACTGGGGCGCTTCGGTGGCCTATGCCCTGACAATCGGGCAACCTGACTTGGTGTCAAAACTGATCATCATGAACGGTGTGCACCCCGCCCCGTTCCAGCGCGAGCTTTCAAAAGGTGGCCCTCAGACGGACGCATCCCAATACATCCACTTCCTCCGCCGCGAAGGATCTGAAGAAATCTTGGCCGAGAATAATTTTGAAAAGCTGATGGGGCTGTTTTCAGCCAATATGAATATGGATTGGCTGAGTGGTGAAACGCTGACCGAATATAAGGCAGCATGGCGCGATGTATCCGGCCTGCGCGGCATGGTGAACTGGTATCGCGCCTCGCCCCTAAAAATCGGCGGTCCGGGTGAAGCGATAGAGGGTCTGACATTTGATCCGGCGCGCCTGCAAGTGCGTTGCCCGCATTTGCTGGTCTGGGGTACAGCGGACACCGCCCTGCGCCCCGAAACCACGCATGGCCTAGAGGAATATGCCCCAAACCTTACGCGGATAGAAATCGCGGACGTTGATCACTGGCTGCACCACCAAAAACCGCGGGAAGTCGCTGATGCGATCCTAGGCTGGCTTTAGCGGTGGTTCCAATCGTCTGGATCAGCATTGTTGTTGGGGCTAAGACCGATAATATCGCCATCGGTTGAACATCCAAGGCCCAGCACAGTGCGGTTGGCATAACAGAAATACGCCGTGACCTGATTGATCTCGAGGATTTCACCATCTACCCAACCTGCCGCGCGCAGAGCCTGAACATCAGCCTCGACCATCTCGGCAGGCACCTGAGTAAGCCGTTGTGCATACTGCATCGCGGCTTTCTCACGGGCATCTAGCGGCATCGCCTCAATATCGCCTGCACCAATCGCAGCACGCAATGCATCTGAGCGCGGATCATCCGCCAACAGCCGCTTCATCCCAGCAAAATGGTGATCAACACAATATCCACAACCATTAGTCTGTGAGACCCAGACCCCAATCGCCTCCAAGAACCACTTGGGAATGGTATTGGCGCTGTGATGCAGGATGTATTTATACACCGCCATATGCGCCTCCATCGTGTGCGGCCGCAATGAGTGCATCATCATGATGTTATCGACATTGTTATCAGGGCCAGTAACGCGAGCATATAACTGCTTGAGCTTGCCTGTCGCGGCTTCAAAGGGAACGGTTTTAATCCAAGCCATGAGTCTCTTTCTATCTAGTGTATTTCCTATTTCTTATCAGTGTTTTGTCACACACGCACGTTTTGCCTTCGGGAAGTGAAAGATTAGAAGGTTTACGCACTATTACCTGCCCAGAACCCTAACTCTTACATGGTTGAACGTTTCAGCGTTTTGTCACACGCGCCGCTATCCAAAGGGATAGCCTTCTATTCGGTTGTCATTTCGACCTACCCGTCAGCGTCCTCGATTTCTTGCGGCCTAAGTTCTAAGGTTTTCTTGGGGCGCATGAAGTTAAGGATACTCTTATGAAATGCTACGATCTCTCAGAAAACACGAAGCATTTATCGCAATCTCAATCGAGGCAACACGGTAGCCTGTCAGTCACCCCACCCCAACATAGCAAAATGCCTACACGTCGATGCAAGCATTCAAATGTCTCTCTCAATATGGTGGACAAGCTGTTCCAGGCCTACAAAACCCTCGTTCCAGTGAGTTAGCCTTCATCAACCCCAACAAGGAACTCCTCGGAGTAATTAACCTTGTTAGTCTTATTCTAGAGCGTCGCGAAAAATCTCAGTTAGCGCTATGCGAGCCGCGAACAATTCAAATTACTGGCCTGCTGTTAGGCCGTATCACCCGATAGTTGTTTGCCACTTTTCAGTGCTGCTCATCCCTCCAAGGAAGCACTGGAGAGGCTCCTCGCTTCGCTAACCGCGCGCTCTAGAATTGGAAACCCAAATTTCAAAAAAAGGCCCAGAACCACCATGAAAAAACAAAATGATCAAATCGCATTTACGCGTGAACAAGGCCAACGCGCCAACAAGCTGTTTTCAGCCATTGTTTTAACCGCCCTTGATGACGCAATTTCCGAGCAAAGCCGAAATGGTGACGGCCAAGGCAGAATCGCCCGCTGGGCCCGTTCCAAAGATGGTCAGGCCGTCTTAAGCTGCGCGGGCATTGATCCTAATGAGCGCGTAGTGGAAGGCATGGTTCGTTTCGTTGCCAATGGCCAACGCTCCTCGGCAAGCCTTGCACGGCAATCATCCCAACAGAACTACATGGCAGTGCCCATTTGACGTTCGGGTTACGTGTGAAAAGAAAAGATGTGTTTTCACGGCTGCCCATCACTTGCGCATCCGCGTGAACACCATTTTCTGAGCGTGTAAGTCCACCTTTTCCCCGATCCACGCATAGGCCAGCAGCGCAGGTTCGCGATCACCAACTGTGATGCGGTGTAAATGATCTGGCGGATTAAAGATCATAGATCCCGGTACATAGACGCCTTGATGGTTCTCAGAAACCGCTCCAGACAGACACACGTAGCTTTCTGTGATGCCCTTATGTGCATGTGCAGGATAGGTACATCCAGGGGCAAACAGAACCACGCCAAGGATGATTTCCTCGCTGAAAACCGGACCACCCAGCCCCGCTAATTCAGCGTAGGCATAACTATTCGCCAGACCCTTTGGCACTTTTTCATAGCCATACTGCCAGCTGAGTTGGTCACTAACCGCATCAAGGGCACGCACTACTGGCGCCAGCACGCCTTGGCGTCCTTCATCCAACGCGCGGCGCAAATGGGCGGTCACTGGTTTCACCGCGCGTGGTTGCGGCTGCAGCTGGCCATTTTTCTTCAGCAAGCGGCTGATCGCCTCGCGTACTTTGCGCTGATGGCTTTTGATCCGGTCACTGCCCCCAGCAGGCAAATAACGATACAGCTCGTCGTATTCTTGCAGCAAATAGCGCCAATCCGGCACATCGCGAAGGGTCTGATCTGGTGTAGGTGTCATGGCTGTGCTCCGTCTCGTCCCTGTCCGATTTGCCCTAGATACACGATCCAAAATCAGAAAATCGCCACCAAACGACGCCGTGCCTGCATTTGCCTGTCGTTTATGTGATCTGGGCGATTGCCGACTTGCCCGTCACCTGTCAAAATGGCCCCAATCAAAAGCAACAGCAGCAGGCCCCTCTCATGTCAGATCTACTCGCCGGCAACACACCAGAGCCTACCGATTACGATGCCTCCTCCATTGAGGTGCTCGAGGGTCTTGAACCTGTTCGCAAACGCCCCGGCATGTATATCGGCGGCACGGATGAACGCGCGCTGCACCATATGGTGGCCGAAGTTCTCGACAACTCGATGGATGAAGCGGTTGCAGGTCATGCAAACCGGATCGAAGTCGAACTGCATGCGGATTATTCCATCACGATTCGCGACAACGGGCGCGGCATTCCGGTTGATCCCCACCCCAAGTTTCCGGATAAATCCGCGCTTGAGGTGATCCTGTGTACACTACACGCAGGCGGCAAGTTTTCGGGCAAGGCGTACCAGACGTCCGGCGGCCTGAACGGTGTTGGCTCCTCGGTGGTGAATGCTCTTTCAGACAGTATGATCGTCCAAGTTGCGCGTAATCGCGAGCTCTATGAACAGAAATTTTCACGCGGTAAGCCGCTTGGCCCTGTTGCCAAACTGGGCGCTGCACCAAACCGGCGCGGCACAACCGTCACGTTCCACGCCGATGAAGAGATTTTTGGTAGCCACCGCTTTAAGCCCTCTCGCTTGTATAAATCTGTGCAATCCAAAGCCTACCTGTTTTCCGGCGTTGAAATCCGTTGGAAATCCGAAATCCCTGATGGCGACACCCCCCAAGAAGCGACATTTCACTTCCCTGGTGGATTGGCCGATTACCTAAGCGAAACACTGGGCAATGCCACAACCTACTCGGAGGCCGCGTTTGCGGGCACAGTAGATTTCGGCGACAAATTCGGCGAGGCTGGCAAGGTCGAATGGGCGATCAACTGGACCCCTGTACGTGATGGTTTCATTCAGTCCTATTGTAACACCGTGCCCACGCCCGAGGGCGGCACACACGTGGCAGGTTTTTGGGCGGCGATCCTGAAAGGCATCAAAGCCTACGGCGAGCTAAGCAGCAACAAAAAGGCCGCACAAATCACCCGCGACGATCTGATGTCGGGCGGCTGTGCACTGGTGTCGTGCTTTATCGCGGAACCCGCGTTTGTGGGTCAAACCAAAGACCGCCTTTCCTCCGAAATCGCTGCCAAGATGACCGAAGGCGCGGTGCGCGACCACTTTGACAACTGGCTGGCCGCTGACACAAAATCCGCAGGTGCGATCCTTGATTTCCTTGTCCTGCGGGCAGAGGAACGCATGAAGCGCCGCCAAGAAAAAGAAACCGCGCGCAAATCAGCTACCAAAAAACTGCGCCTGCCCGGCAAGCTGACGGATTGCACGTCTAAAAGTCGGGAAGGCACCGAGTTGTTCATCGTGGAGGGGGACTCGGCTGGTGGATCAGGCAAAGGTGCGCGTAATCGCGTGAACCAAGCCCTGCTGCCGCTCAAGGGTAAAATCCTCAACGTGCTGGGCGCGGCATCCAGCAAACTGCACACCAACAGCGAGATCAACGATCTGTGTGAAGCGCTTGGCGTTGGCATGGGGACAAAATTCAAACTTGATGATTTGCGCTATGACAAAGTCATCATCATGACCGATGCGGACGTGGACGGTGCGCACATCGCGGCACTGCTGATGACGTTTTTCTACACACAAATGCGCCCGATGATTGATGCAGGGCATTTGTATTTGGCCTGCCCACCGCTGTTCCGCCTAACCCAAGGCGCGCGGCGGGTTTATGTGGCCGATGATGCAGAGAAGGATATGTATCTGGAAAAGGGCCTAGGCGGCAAAGGCAAGATCGACCTACAACGCTTTAAGGGTTTGGGCGAAATGGACGCAAAAGACCTCAAAGA
Organism: Sulfitobacter sp.; assembly: GCA_033851935.1. Lineage (GTDB taxonomy): Bacteria > Pseudomonadota > Alphaproteobacteria > Rhodobacterales > Rhodobacteraceae > Sulfitobacter. The sequence goes on along the minus strand of JAWSVL010000015.1, from coordinate 162,096 downwards.
AACCACCATGGACCCCGCCACCCGCAAACTGATCCGTGTCACCGTGGATGAAGATGTACCGGGTGAAACCTCGGATTTGGTGGAACGTTTGATGGGGAAAAAACCGGAGCTGCGGTTTCAGTACATTCAGGAGAACGCGAAGTTTGTTGAGGAGTTGGATGTTTGAGCGAGATAAATTAGAACGGAGACCGATTATTGCTACATGAGATGCTATCACGGATCGCGGCAGATTACACATTTGAAAGAGCTAAGTCCTTTTCCAATAGTGAGTTTGGGGACTTTGTCCGAAGTCAACTTACTCAAGAAGCTAAAAGAGGGCTTATTTTTTCGCATTTTGACTTAAAAGTGAAATCCAGCGTTGGCCAAAGCCAATGGGCCGCCGTCCCCTGGCTTGCATACTTCGATCCATTGATCACCGATAGCCCCATGAAGGGTTTCTATGTAGTTTACCTTATAAACGCGCAAGATAGGAGCATATTCTTATCACTGAACCAGGGCATCACCCAATTGAAGGGCGATGTAGGTGGCGCTCAAGGAGTAGCGATTTTGAAACGGCGTGCTATTGAGATGCGCGAAAGAATTCAAGAGCATGCGAAGCTATTTGACTCTTCTCCAATTGATTTGGGATCTACAGCAAGCCGTCCTGTTGGTTATATGGCTGGGCACTCATTCGGTCGAAAATACAATTTCGACGACATCGATCCAGATTTATTCTATCGAGATCTCGACTTAATGCTTCATGCATATGATGAACTTGTCAATCGAGGTGGAACTACGCCCTTGGACAGTATGATTGAGGAGGCCGATAGCACTTCAATCGAAGAAGTGAGGCGCTACGTACTTTCCCAAAGAATAGAGCGAGCCCCACACATTCGCAAACGGGTGTTGGAGAAGCGTGAACCCGTATGTGAATGCTGCAATCTTACTCCAACACTTCACTACGGCTATCAAGGCCCGCTTATTAATACACCTCTCGACGTTCATCACGTTAGACCACTTATGTCACTCAATGAAGGAGAAAGCCGCCGTTACAAAATTCCTGGTGATTTTCTAATTCTTTGTCCGAACTGCCATCGAATGATCCACAAACAAAGAAACACTGCAGACTTGGGTCGACTAAAAGAAACACTTCACTTTTCTATAAAAGCAAAAAAGCCCCTATAGACCAATTGTCTTGCTACTAAACTTCGGAGGGAGGGGGCTACGCGCGCTTGCACGCCTTGGTGGTTAGCACGTCTGATGGTTATGGGATTGCGGATTACTTTTTTGGAAACTCCAAGCCTTGGCGCTTAGCTCTTCATCTTTGCATCAAAGCTCCGGCCTTTGTGAGGGGACATGGCCGGAGCTGAGTTAAGCGCCCTTAGGCGGCGGCGCTCATGTAGGTCAGGGTGGTGAAACCCCAAATGCTCATCAGTGCGACAAAACCGAATACTGTAGGTGCAATTACTCTCAACATATCAATTTCCTTTCCAAGCAGCCTAAGCTGCGGTGTGCGCCGCGGAAGCTGTTTGCCCCTGCGATCTGATATTAAGATAGGAACGAACCTTTGAAACAATAAGATAGCAAACGGTCACTCTGTTTCACTCACGCGTTAGGAAACGTAACATTCCACTTGCGCTTGGGCTGGGCCGTGGCACTAATGCCCTCATGCGCATTGCCCTTTTATTCCTATTCCTCCTCGCCGCCTGTGGTCGCCCCCTTACGGATGCCGAGCGCGCGTTTGCCGCTGATATCCACGGCCCCACCCTCAACTACGACCGCGTGCGCCTACATGACGGCGCGCCAACCCGCGCGGTAACGTTCAAACGCAAGCCGCGCCCGCGTACCACCTGCCGCGAGCTGATCTTTCCGCCCAATCCGCCTGAGGAAAAGATCGTGACCTCCAAACCTGCCGCAGTGGCGTTGTATAATACTGTGCTGTTTGACAAGGATTGGTTCCTTGACGATTACCTGCCCGATTACCCCAACCGTATTGGGCTGGTGGCGGCGATGTTGCTCAGTCATGAGTTGACCCATGTGTGGCAATGGCAAAACCGCAAGCTGACGGGGTATTCCCCGCTCAAGGCCGCGTCCGAGCACAGCCCCGGCGGCGATCCCTATCTGTTTGATCTGATCAACCAGAAGTTTCTGGATTTCGGGTATGAGCAGCAAGGATCGATTGTTGAAGAATTTGTCTGTTGCCGCGCGTTGCAGCCCCAAGGTGCACGCACCAAACGCCTGCACAGCCTTGTATCCCAAGTAATGCCCGTTGCCCCCCTTCCCCAAAGCCCAGCCTACGATGTCGGGTTGCCGTGGGACGGGGTTGACCTAAAACGAATTTGTAAGTGAGAAACCCCATGGCACAATATGCAGTCGTAATGATGTTGGCGGGGTTTGGCGTACCGTTGTTGGCAGCCATGAACGCGAGACTAGGAAGCTATATTGGCTCACCTGCTGCCGCGGCAGCTGTCCTATTTGCGGTCGCGTTCTCGATCGCCTTGCTTGTCGCTTTGGTTGTTGCCCCACAAGGGTTTGCAAAGCTGCCTTCCGCGCCCAAACACTTGTTTCTAGCAGGCGTGCTCATCGCGTTTTACCTGCTGAGCATTACATTCATCGCGCCCCACTTTGGTGTCGGGAACGCGGTATTTTTCGTTCTTTTGGGCCAGTTGTTTTCAGCCGCGTTGGTGGATCATTTTGGCCTGTTCGGCGCGCAGGCCTCTCCCATAAGCTTAACGCGCGCGGCAGGCATTGGCACGATGGCGGTGGGAGTGTGGCTCACTCAATTGAGATAGAAGGCATCATAAAATACTGAAATTTGTCTGAAAAGATGGCCACCGTTAAGGCCCCCATGGCAAGTATATTAGTTGAAATTTGCGCGACGCAAATTCGGCTGGAAAAGCGTATTGCTGTTATCGTCAATCGCTCTATTCGAGACGCTAAAGTAGTGCTGATCGGAAATTATCAAATTTCAGCTCTTTCTCGACTTCCAATATATTGGATGGTCATGAAGGCAGGTATCCGATCATACTTTTCATCGCAGTTACCTTCTTCAACCTCCCTGAACAGGACGTTTGATGCTACCGCTCTGTTCAGTGACCCAGCCATCATAACACTGCATACCTTTTGGGTCGGTCGCGTCAGTTCATTTAGCTTAAGAGGGTCATGATTTCCGTTTCAAGGTAGCCCCCCTACTAGAGTAACTCATGGCGAAGGTGGACACTGGACAGCAACACTGGGCAGACCCAGTTCACGCCATCAGGCAAAATACTCCTAAGAGGTTTTTCCCTAGTGGAACCACCTGAAGATCACAAAACCTAACATCCGAAATAAGATGTCCTGTCGTTTTCTACTTCCAGAAAGTAGCAGGCTTTGTGCTTGTGGCGGTTCTTATGGGTTCCTTGATCTTGGATAGGTAAGCGCGCGCCAAGATTAGGCGGCGGCCAGCTTTGTTATTAGCGCCCAAGTCACTTCATCTACCTCTACAGGATCCATCGTGGCCTTGTTTTGGCCCGGCATGCGTGCACCTTCGTCTTGGGTGATGTGCTCGGACAATGCCTGAATTTTTTCGCCAAAATCTGAACTAACGGACGGGTCGATCAGCAAATAATATTGGCCGAGGTCATGGGGCGCTCCCTCTGGCGCTTTGAGAGGTTTGACGTCGCGCGATAGAACCGATCCTGTCACTGCGGCTGCCAATACTTCGGCCATCAGGCCAAAGCCCCAGCCCTTATACCCGCCCATAGACACAAGCGAGCCTTTGATCGCGGCTTCTGGATCGGTGGTGGGGTTGCCGTCTACGTCCAATGCCCAGCCCTCAGGAATGCTGCGCCCTGCGGCTTTTGCCATAGTGATTTTGCCCAAAGCAACTGTTGTGGTAGATTGGTCAAACTGCATGGCAATACCGCCCTTACCGTCTGGTGCGGAAAAGGCGATGGGGTTGGTGCCGATTGCACGTGTTTTTCCTCCGGGGGCGGCAACGATGGGTGACGCATTGGTAAACCCGATGCCGATCATACCAGCCAGCGCGATCTGTTCGGTGAAATACCCCAACGAGGTGCAAGTGTGCGCGTGGGCAACCGCAAGCGATGCAACGCCTGCATGACGCGCGGCATCCAAAGCCACAGGAAGCCCATGCGCAAATGCCGGTTGGGCAAAGCCATACCCCGCATCCACTACAACCGCCGCATTGCGCGGTGTATCTATCTGAGGTGTCACTGTTCCCGATACACGCCCTGACTTTAACTGCTGGCAGTAACTCTCAACATAATAGAGGCCACAAATCTTGTTTCCAACACTTTCGGCTTTGCGCACAGCGCGAGCCACTTCGGCTGCAGGAAAGGCATCAGCTCCATGCGCAGCAAGCGCGCGGCGCACAGTTTGTTCAATCTCATCAAGGGTAATCTGTGGCATTCGCATGGCTCCGGTCTAGCGGTTTTATACGTCAGACCAGTCCAGCGTCCCTTCGTCAAGTATCTAGCTGTCAGCCAACGCCGAAACCGAGACAAATTGAATGCTTGTCTCAGGGATCTCTTCGGTCACCCCTTCCAAGTTTATGATCAGTCCGGTTGACAGCTCAATCGTCAAACCACCCTCTTGCACCAATTGCTCTACAACACTGATGTCATCAGGTGTTTCTGTTTCGACGCCAATCGCATCTTCTTCAACATTGAAATCAGTGATCAAAATTGTTTCAGCCGCATCCTGTGTCGCTACAAATACATCAGTGCCAATCCCACCAGTGCCGGTATCCCCATCACCAAGAAACAGCGTGTCATCGCCTGCACCGCCATCCAATGTGTCAGCCATTTCATCGTCAGGGCGAGTTTCGCGGGCAACGGCACTATAAAGCGCATCATCCCCGTCGCCGCCCTCTATAACGTCAGAGCCATCACCGCCTGCCAAAGTATCATCCAGCAATGATCCGGAAATCGTGTCTTCACCGCCAGACGCATCAAGGTTCACGCTTGTTTCGGTTTCAGCAATAAACTCTTCATTTGCGTCAGTGCCGCGGCTTTGGGTAACATCAACATCAACATCATTATCATCAGTTGATCGTGCATCTTCGATGAATTCGGCAACATCAACCATTTCGACAGGATCATCCGCACTATCATCGGGCACGTCCGCCTCTGCGTCAGCGGCATCATCGTCATCATTCAACCCCGTAAAGCCAACAAGAAAAGGGCCAACCGAGGCAAGGAGCATCACAAGAAATGGGGACATCACAGAGCCTATCAACTAATTATGTTGGCCCAATGATCGCTTAAAAATATGTTAACACTACGGTGGCAAAGAGCCGTTCTGATGAAATCAACACGCAATCAGTTGCTCAAGGCCCCTTGATCCAATCGGATTTGTCGGTCCATACGGGCGGCCAATTCTAGGTTATGTGTAGCAATCACAGCAGACAGTCCGGTGCTGCGCACAAGATCCATGAGGGTAGCAAAAACCGTCTCAGAGGTGTCAGGGTCAAGATTGCCAGTAGGCTCATCCGCCAGTAGCAGTTTGGGTCCGTTTGCCAAGGCACGACAGAAGGCAACGCGTTGTTGCTCGCCCCCAGACAAAGCCGCAGGACGGTGTGCCGCGCGGGGCGCGACCCCGACCTGATCCAACAGTTCCATCGCACGGGCATGGGCTGCACCGCGCGCAATACCATTCGCCAGTTGCGGCAAAACAATATTCTCAACGGCAGTAAATTCGGGCAGCAGATGGTGGAACTGATAGATAAACCCTACATCGCGACGCCGAACGGCCGTGCGCGCACTATCGCGTTTTCCGGTCATGTCCCCGCCACCAATTTCAACGGTGCCAGCATCCGGTGTATCCAGCAGCCCCGCAATATGCAGAAGGGTTGATTTACCAGCGCCAGACGGCGCAACCAGCGCCACAACTTCGCCGCGCGCCACTTCAAGGTCGATCCCCCGCAGCACGGTAACTTCATTGGGTTTACCGTGATTATAGGCCTTGGTGATGCCCGATAGGCGCAAAACAGGATCATTCATAGCGCAACGCCTCAACAGGGTTCATCCTCGCCGCACGCCGCGCAGGGAAAATAGTAACAACAAACGACAAACCCAGCGACAGGCCCACAGCAGACATCACATCTGCGAACTCCAGCTTTGCGGGCAAAAAGTAGATGCCACGAATGGACGGGTCCCACGCATTGCCGCCCGCCATCCAATTCACAACCCCGAATATTTGATCGACATACAGCGCGAATAGACAGCCCAGAATGACACCCATTGCGGTGCCAATGATGCCCGTGAACGCCCCGCAAATAAAAAACACCCGCAGGATTGATCCCTCAGACAGACCCATCGTGCGCAGAATACCGATATCGCGGCCCTTGTTTTTGACCAGCATAATCAGGCCAGACACGATGTTCATTGCCGCAATCAACACAAGGATCGAAAGGATCACAAACATCACGTTATCCTCGATCTCAAGCGCATTCAAAAACCCTGATGAGGCCTCGCGCCACGTCCAGATCAACGCCGTATCGCCCGCCGCCTGCAAGATGTCAGGCCCAAGGCGGTCGACGTTGTCGGGATCAGCAACCATCACTTCCAGCTCGTTCACGGCATTTTCCGAATTGAAATAGCTTTGCGCCTCCGCCAACGGCAAATAGGCGCGCGTGCGGTCAATGTCATACCGCCCGGCCGTGAAAATATAGGTAACTTCATAGGCATTCACGCGTGGGCTTGTGCCAAAGGCCGTCTTAACGCCATCAGGCGAAATCAAGCGGATGTGATCACCCACCCGTGCGCCCAACGTGCGCGCAATGCCCGATCCAATTGCGATCCCTTCACCAAAGCGGTTGATATCACCCTCAGACCGTTGAGGACTTGTAATACGCGGGATCGTTTTAAGGTTCTCGGCGGTGATGCCGTACACTTCCATCCCAGCATTATTGCCGCTGTAGGTCGACATGACCTGACCGCGCACAATAGGGGCCACACGTGTCACACCTGAAACCGCCTCAATCTGGGAGGCCAGCGCATCATAGTCATAAATATCACGGTCAATCGAGCCGTTTGGCTGCACCACGCCCATCTCATAGACGGTAACATGGGCATTTGCGCCCAGAATGGTATCGACAAATTCAGCGCGAAAACCTGAGCGCACGGCAAGCGTTGCAATCAGTGCGAACACGGCCAGCGTGATACCGATCAGGCTGATCCATGTCATTACGCTCACGCCGCCTTCGGCGCGACGGGCACGCAGATAGCGCCATGCGATCATCCATTCAAACGGGGCAAAGGGAGGGGTATTGGAAGCCATTGTTGTCCTTGCTCGGGTCGTGCATCCGGTTTTTCGGGGCAAGGTGAGGCTTTGCGCAAGGCGGGTCAAGGCTTAGCGGGGGTGAGGAGCCCTCAATGCAGCAAAGCGTTGCCATTGGGCGAATGCCAGCTGGTTTTTCGTTACTTTAGACCTGCGCATTTCGTCTACGCCGGAACGGCGCGCGTAACAGACCCAGTACAAGGCCAACACCCAAGCCTCCAAGCACAAAACCAACGCCCGCAAAAGTGAGTCCAGCAAAACTCACGGGTACGGCAGGCTGGTAAGCTTCCCACGCCGCTTGCGCGATTTCTGTGTCGGTAAAACGGGCAGCATTATAGGCGCGCATAAACGGCCCCTGCCCCTCGAGAATAACCAAATCATCGCTCAGTCGTTCATAGCGCCCAATCGAGCGGGACATGTCTGCGCCGCGCCGCTCAAGAAATGCAGTGCCTTGCATCTGTGCCAATGCTTCGTCACGGCTGAGGTTGGATGCTGCGGCAGAGGCATCAAAATCGGCGACGACCTCGCCCAGCGCATCCACCGCACCACCAAGGCGCTGCATGTATTGCTGTGAGAATTCGGGAAATTGCGACGTGGCTGTTGCGCTAGCAATGCCGCCTGCCAATGTCAGGGTGCGAAGGATCATAACCCGTATACTACCTTTGCCAATACTGCGTCCAATGCGCCCATCGCACCCCAATCAACACAAGCATCATAGGTTGCAACCACGCTCCATTCGCCCTGCCAGATAACCGCAAAAGCCCCTGCGTTTACACTGCCCGGCACACACCAAAGGCCAAAGTGCCAAAAATTGCGGTGATCTGCGACATCGCGTTCAAACATGCCAAGGCCGTATTGTGCGCCACCCCCAACATCAAACAAAAACTCAGGTGGGGAGCCCGCGCCGTAGATGCCTTGTGGTCCAAACCAATGATAGTGGAACTGCGCATAATCTTTCGCGCTCATGCTCCAACCACCCCATGGCAACATGCCGCCTGTCAGATCGGACGCACCCGCTGTTGTGACACCGGCAGGCTCCAATGCACGCGTCAGACAAGCATGCTCATATGGTTCATCCAGCGCGATCTCGATCATTTCACCCAAGATGGCATAATTTTCGTTGTTGTAGCCAAAGCTGCCCGTGCCATCGCGGCGGCGGTTCAGCGCTGTTTCCGACACGATCCGTTTGCGCGCTACTGTTGAGGTCAGCCACATCGGCATCAGCCATTGGGTACTATCCGGAGAGAGACCAGCACTATGTGTGATCAACTGGGCAACAGTGATGCCCTCGTGGCCATAGCCCAAAACCTGGGCGCTGTTGGTCTGCGCATTCCATATCCCGTCATCAATCAGGGTTGCTGCGCAGACGGCGGTGATTGCCTTGCTCAGGCTTGCGATTTCAACAGGTTCATCGCTATGGGACCCGCCAACAAACTTACCCTGATGCAGGATCACGATTTCAGAGCTAAGGATAGTGTGATCACTTGCCCAAGTCTCAAATGCGGACTGAAGCTCAGCAACCGTTTCGCCTTCCGTCTGCGCGTCGGCAGCAGTTGCGGTAAACATTGAAAAGGCAGCGACGAGTATTTGTTTCATATCGCTATTTTGCCCACCAAGGCGCGCATGCGCAACGGATAGTTCCTAAGGGGGGAAGCGGCGCAAACCTAGCTTGCGCCGCTATTTTTAATCAAAGGCCGCGAACGGTCAGACCTTTATAGATTTGAGCAATCCGCTCAACTGCCTGCTCAGGTGCCATTTCTTCGCTTTCGCCAGTACGGCGTGAAGTTAATTCAACAACACCATTTTTCAGGCCACGGGGCCCAACAGTGATGCGCCATGGCAGACCGATCAGGTCCATCGTTGCAAACTTACCACCTGCCCGCTCTTTGCGATCATCATACAGCGGCTCTAGGCCCAGCGCCGTAAGGCTATCATAGAGAGCCTGACAGGCTGCATCAGCTTCTTCGTCGCCCTGCTTGAGGTTCACAATCCCGCAATGGAACGGCGTGACACCTTCAGGCCAGATGATACCCTTATCGTCATGGCTGGCTTCAATGATCGCGCCCAACAAGCGGCTTACGCCAATGCCGTGGCTGCCCATATGTACAGGCACAACCTTGCCATCCGGGCCCTGAACGGTAGCGCCCATTGCCTCTGAGTATTTGGTGCCAAAGTAGAAAATCTGACCCACTTCGATACCACGTGCAACGCGGCGGCGTTCTTCTGGGACTTCGTTAAACAGTGCTTCGTCGTGGGTTTCGTCAGTGCGGGCATATTTGGACGTGAATTCCTGCATGACACCGGCACATTCTTCGTGACTATCATAATCAATCGCGCGGTCGCCAAAGCGCAGGTCGGTCACGGCGCTGTCATAGAACACCTCGGATTCGCCCGTTTCCGCCAAAACAAGGAATTCATGCGTGTTGTCGCCACCAATCGGGCCGCTGTCAGCCCGCATCGGGATCGCCTGAAGGCCCATACGCTCATAGGTACGCAGATAGCTGACCAAGTGGCGGTTGTAGGCGTGCAGTGCGTCATCTTTGGTCAGGTCAAAGTTATACCCGTCCTTCATAAAGAACTCACGGCCGCGCATCACACCAAAGCGTGGACGCATCTCGTCGCGGAATTTCCACTGGATGTGGTAAAGCGTCAGTGGCAGGTCTTTGTAGCTGCCCACGTGGCTGCGGAAGATGTCTGTGATCATCTCTTCGTTGGTGGGACCATACAGCATGTCGCGGCCCTGACGGTCCTTGATACGCAGCATTTCTTCGCCGTAGTCATCATAACGGCCGCTTTCACGCCACAGGTCTGCGGGCTGAAGCGTTGGCATCAACATCGGCACGTGGCCTGCACGTACCTGCTCTTCGTGAACGATGTTTTCCAGCTTGCGCAGAACCTTGAACCCCATCGGCAACCACGAATAGATGCCCGCCGCGTTCTGTTTGATCATACCGGCACGCAGCATGTAGCGGTGGCTTACGATTTGCGCCTCGGAAGGTGTTTCTTTCAACACGGGCAGGAAATAACGGCTTAAACGCATGGGGCGATCCTCATAAAACTTCGCTGCTTGCTTAGGTCAAAGCCCCGCCCGACACAATCGCCGTATTTAGGGCGGCGATTGGTCATTGACTGCATTGCGGGCCTAGTGTTGGTTTACAGCCCGTTGCGCCAGCCGCAGCGCGACCTCTGTTGCTTTGCCCATATCCTGAACAGATATCCACTCAAGCGGGCCGTGAATTTCCTGCATGCCGCAGAAAACATTCGGACATGGCAGACCCAACTCGGTAAGACGCGACCCGTCTGTACCGCCCCGGATCGGGATCGCAACGGGGGTCAACCCGACGTCGCGGATGGCAGCATGCACCAGATCGACAGGCGTCATATCCTTTTCCAGCCAATAGCGCATATTGCGGTATTGCGGCGTGATTTCGCAGATCACTTCGGCGCGTGGCTCAGTCAACGCGACGGCAGAGCAGACGGTGCGCAGCACGTCACCCTTTTGAGCAAGGCCCTCGCGCTCAAAATCACGGATGATCAGGCCAATCGTGACCTCAGCCGCATCGCCACTCATGTCAGTGATGTGAATGAATCCCTCTTTGCCCTTAGTGGTCTCGGGCGTCATTTTGACCTGAGGAAGCCCCTGAATAATTTTTGCCGCAAGATGCGTAGCATTCACCAGCTTGTCCTTGGCCCATCCCGGATGAATAGAAACACCGCGGATCGTCACAAAGGCACGGTCCGCCGAGAACGTCTCGTGCTGGACCTCACCAGGGGTTGAACCATCAAAGGTATAGGCAAAATCGCAGGCCATATCTGCTGGTAGCCGTTCATCGACACCGCGTCCAATTTCCTCATCAGGGGTGAAGGCAAGGCGGATTTCACCATGCGCAATGTCAGGATTTTTCAGTAAATGGCGTGCAGCGGTCATGATGATCGCAACACCCGCCTTATCGTCACCGCCCAACAATGTTGTTCCCGAAGCGGTGATCAGATCATGTCCTACACATTTCTTTAAATGCGGCGAAACATCAGGCCCAAGCCTGCGCTCAGGCGCATCAGGAAAACTAATATCTCCGCCATTGTATCCCCTGACAAGCCGCGGCTTGACACCCGTTGCGTTGAACTGCGGTGCCGTATCAACATGCGCACACAGCCCCATCACAGGGCCGTCAACCGTTGCGGGTACCGTGGCCAGCACAACACCGTAATCCGTTAGACGAACATCCTTTGCGCCCATCTCATCCAGTTCTGCCACCAAAAGACGGCTCATATCCAACTGACACGCAGTGGAGGGTTGGCTGGCGCTGGCCTCATCGGATTGACTGTCGATGGCAGCGTACCGCATCAATCGGTCTTGAAGCTCGGAATCGAAGGGGGTGCGCATGTTGTCGCTCCAATAAGGGTTAACACTGTTTTGGCGTATAGGCTTCTGCTGTTAGAGACAGTAGCCGTCAACACATCCATCTAAACCTGAGGCGTTTCCAAAATCAACAAAACCTACTTACTGTGACAGCAACGTCACAACCCAGCTAAGAAGTTTACTTTAGTAAAAATGGCTACCGCATTGCTTAGTTGGTTCACTCTACCGGTGTGCCGAACACTGCAATACAACAGCCCACTATTGCCATCGCCACAAACAGCAGCGCCTTCCACGTATAACCTTGCCGCCCAGCAGAAATTGCGGCGATACATGCTTGGATTGCGTAATAGGCTGCAAAGCCCCGCGACGCGTAGCTGATGATTTCAAAGATATTGGCGGTCCAAGTGAGCAAGATCCCTGTCCCGACAAGCAGCGCGTAGGCCAGCTTCTCTGAGATTTTGCCTTTCGAAACCTCCCCTATCAAACCCCCAGATCCGCTAGTGTCTGCTACAGCCGCGCTGAACTGCGCACTAAGCGCTGCCACAACAAGGAGCAGCGGCAGAATGGGCGCGACAGCCTGCATGAGATCAATGATCGCGGTTTCATCAAGAGAAAGTGGATCAGACTCAAAGGCGTAGGTTAAAAGAGTGATGTAGAGGAAATAGATGATCGTCGAGATCCACTGTGCAAGCTTCATTGATCGGATGCGCATTCCTGCGTCATAGGTTGCGCCAAGGTATCTAGAAGTCTCAAAGCCTTGCACTGTCACAATCAATCCAGCCATCAGCGTGACCGAAGCCCAACCTGTAATTCTTGGTGGATCAAATTGTAGCGTTCCAGACTGCGCCGCCTGACCAAAGTACACTGCAAGGCCAAACACCAACCCTGCAATAATCGCCAGTTTCAGGCCAACAGAAACCTGCTCCATACGTTCCAGAGCAGAAAAACCGCGTGTCCAACCGACAATAAGGATCAACACAAAGACTGCAGTCGTGAGCAGGTTTGCGTGAAAACTGTCGTTGAGATCGGTCAGGCTCACGCCGAATGAGCCAAACAGGTTCAAATAATAGGCCACCGATACGATAAACGCACAAGCCAGCACCACAGACGAGATCACCTCAAGCCTTTCCAACAAGGGCGAAGGTTTTTTGCGATCTGCCCTCTGCAAGATATTAAAGCGGATGGCACTTCCGAAAAGATAGGCAATGGCGCACAAACCCAACATGACAAGTGGCGCGTAGCCGCCAAAGCTCACGTCAAGGATCGGCCCCAAAACAAGAAATCCGCTTCCGATGATGGACGCCAAAGGGGTAATAGTTGCACGCCACAACTCTGCATTGGCCAATCGGGGCCAAAGCAAGACTGCGCCAAAGAGAACGACAACCGTTAGAATAGAAGCACTTAGCATAGATCGGCTTTAACCAGATCGTTAAACCTAGGGCAACGCCATAAAATCTAGTCCTCTCCTGACATCAGGCCGTGGGGCAATGTGGTAAATCGAACGAATGATCCCCTACACTATCGCGCGCAAAATGCAGCGCACGGCGCAACTGCTGCCACTTGAAAAATCGCCATCCATAGGCGATGTGTAAGTCTAGTCGCAGGAGACAGCTATGGCGTTACCGATTAGAGACCAGATGAAATATTGGGGCATCGCGTCAATGGCCGCCCTCGTGATTTTGTGGTTCATGGGCGATGTCCTTCTGCCCTTTGTTCTGGGCAGCGCACTGGCCTATTTCCTAGATCCAGTCGCCGACCGTTTGGAAAACATGGGTCTAAGCCGTGCGATGGCCACGGCGGTCATCACCGTTGTCGCAATCCTGATCTTTGTCATCATGGCGCTGCTGGTGATCCCGACGTTGGTTGCACAGGCCATCAACTTGTTTGAAATCGCCCCCGACCTCACCAAACGTCTTAGCGCATTCTTTGTAGAACAGTTCCCTTCACTGCTCGAAGAAGGCTCAACCTTACAAAGCTCGATCACGTCGATTGGTACTGCCATTCAAGAACGTGGTGGCGAGCTGCTGAATACCGCCCTTAGCTCTGCGGCAGGTATTTTAAATTTGATCATGCTATTTGTGATCGTACCTGTGGTTGCAGTTTATATGCTTCTCGATTGGGACCGCATGATTGCCCATATCGACACGCTGTTGCCCCGCGACCATGCACATGTTGTGCGTCGGCTGGCACGTGACATTGATAAAACGCTTGCCTCGTTCATTCGCGGAATGGGGACGGTTTGCCTGTTCCTTGGAACCTATTATGCAATTGCCCTGATGTTGGTTGGACTGCAATTTGGTCTGGTTGTTGGCTTTATCGCAGGGTTGGTGACGTTTATTCCCTACCTTGGTGCCCTGATTGGTGGGGCATTGGCGATTGGTCTGGCGTTGTTTCAGTTCTGGGGCGATTGGGTATCCATTGGCATGGTTGGTGGGATCTTTGTGATCGGTCAGGTGATTGAAGGAAATGTCCTCACGCCGAAACTGGTTGGCAGTTCTGTAGGCTTGCACCCTGTTTGGCTCATCCTTGCCTTGTCAGTTTTTGGCTCATTGTTTGGTTTTGTCGGCATGTTGGTCGCTGTTCCTGTGGCCGCCGCATTGGGCGTTGTGACACGCTTCGCGGTTGAACAATACCAATTGAGCCTGCTTTATCGCGGCACTGAGCATCAAATCACTCAAGACGAAGACGCCGAATAAAATGGCAATACAGCTTGGCCTAGACCTGCCCGTTCGCACGGCTCGTGGCCGCGATGATTTTCTGGTCGCGCCGTCCAATGCAATGGCCGTCGCGATGATAGAAAATTGGCGCAATTGGTCGGGATCAAAGATGGTGCTGACAGGGCCAGAGGGTGCTGGAAAAACGCACCTCACACATGTTTGGGCCGATGCGGCGCAGGCCACAATTGTTATGGCATCCGCACTGACAACACACGACGTTCCCTCGCTTGCTCAATCCAATGTCGCAGTTGAAGACGTGGACCGGATCGCCGCACGCCCTGATGCACAGACCGCTCTTTTTCACCTGCACAATTTAGCACTCGCTGAAGGGCATTCCCTGTTGCTGACAGGCACTGGCGCTGTGGCACATTGGGGAATCACGCTGCCTGATTTGAAAAGCCGGTTGCAGGGCACATTGGAGGCCTCAATTGATGCACCCGATGATGCGCTGTTGTCAGCAGTATTGGTCAAACTATTCGCCGATCGCCAGTTGATGCCGCCGCCTGAGCTGATCCCATATCTGCTCAAACGAATGGATCGTTCATTTGCCGCTGCAAATCACATCGTTTCCCAACTGGATCGCGAAAGCCTAGCGCGCAAACGCCCCATCACGCGCGCGCTTGCGGCACTTGTGCTGGACAAGGGTGACACGGCCGCGCGATAGTGAACACGCTCCCGTCGTATTCCCGTTACATTTTTACTGGATAAGCACGTTCATGTCTGATCCCGATTTCCTCACTGCCCCTTTTGATCCCCCTGTAGAGATGCCCGAACTGGATCTGTCTGGCCCCGGGAGGTTCCAAAACCGCGAACTCAGCTGGCTTGGCTTCAACTGGCGGGTTGTTGAAGAGGCTGAAAATCCACGTGTCCCCCTCCTTGAACGCCTCCGGTTTCTATCAATCTCGGCGGGAAATCTGGACGAATTTTACACCGTTCGAGAGGCCGGGCTGCGTGAACTGGCCCAGGCGGGCAACACCACTCCTGCCGCCGATGGCCTCACCCCCGCAGAGCAACTTGTCATGATCAACCAAGAGGCACGCGCATTGATGTCGAGCCAGCAACAAGTGCTGGCGAACCTGCTGCGTGAAATGGACGAACAAAACATCATGCTTGAGGGTCTCGATGACCTCAGCAGTGATGACCTTGTGGCGCTTGATGAGACATTTCTTTCCCAAGTCTTTGCCGTTCTATCGCCGCTAGCGATTGATCCTGCGCACCCCTTCCCCTTCTTGCCCAACACAGGCTTTGCAATTGCGATGCAGCTAGAGCGCACGCGTGACAAGAAACCCTTGCAAGCACTGCTGCCAATTCCTGCCCAAATTGATCGCTTTGTCTCCCTTCCCGCGCCTGAAGGCACCAAACGTTTCCTCCCGCTCGAAGACCTGCTGGTTCTAAAAATTCCAGATCTGTTTCCCGGCTACAAACTTAAGGCCCATTTCGAGTTCCGCGTTCTGCGTGATAGCGATCTTGAGGTTGAGGACGAAGCCGAAGACCTAGTGCGCGAGTTTGAAGTCGCGCTAAAGCGGCGGCGGCGCGGTGAAGTGGTGCGTATGACACATTCAGCTGGCGCGCCTGCAAAACTGCTCACGACAATCATGCATGAGTTAGGTGCAAAACCGCAGGACGTTATCGAAATCGATGGCATGATTGGCATCGACGACCTGTCGGAACTGGTCACCGATGACCGCCCCGATCTGTTGTGGCCACAGTTCACCCCACGGATCCCCGAACGCGTAACCGATCATGACGGCGACATGTTTCAGTCGATCCGTTCAAAAGACATGCTGCTGCACCACCCCTATGAAACCTTCGACATGGTGGTGCGTTTCTTGCAGCAGGCCGCGCGTGATCCAAACGTTGTGGCCATCAAACAGACGCTTTATCGCACGTCCCGCCACAGCCCCATCGTTGAGGCCCTTTGCGAAGCGGCCGAAGCTGGTAAATCGGTCACCGCGCTGGTTGAACTCAAGGCGCGGTTTGACGAAGCTGCCAACATCCGCCAATCCCGCAGATTGGAACGTGCGGGCGCACATGTGGTTTACGGATTTATCGATTTGAAGACGCATGCCAAAATTTCATCTGTTGTGCGGCGCGAAGGCAATGAGCTGGTCACATACACCCACTTTGGGACAGGCAACTACCATCCCATCACCGCCCGCGTTTATACCGATCTGTCGCTTTTCACCTGTGACAAAAAGCTGGGGCGCGACGCGATCAAGGTATTCAACTACCTGTCAGGATACGCCCAGCCAGAGCATCTAGACAATTTGGCAATCTCACCCCTCACGTTGAAATCCAGCCTCCTTGAAATGATAGCAGCCGAGGCCGAGCACGCGCGCGCTGGCAAACCCGCGGTGATCTGGGCCAAGATGAATAGCGTCGTAGATGCCGAAGTGATTGACGCGCTTTATGCGGCGTCAAATGCAGGTGTGCAGATCAGTCTGATTGTTCGCGGCATTTGCGCCCTGCGCCCTGGTATCAAAGGTTTGTCTGAGAACATTCGCGTCAAATCTATTGTCGGCCGTTTTCTGGAACACTCTCGGATTGTTTGCTTTGGCAATGGCCATGGCTTGCCGCATAAAAAGGCACGTGTATTTATGTCCTCAGCCGATTGGATGGGTCGCAACCTCAACCGCCGCGTCGAAACCTTGGTCGAGATCGGAAATGCCACCGTAAAGGCCCAAATCACCAGCCAAATCATGGCAGCCAATATGGCCGATATCGCGCAAAGTTGGGTCATGGCCCCCGATGGCAGTTTTACCCGTCCTCCCCTGCCCGAGGGTCAGTTCGCTTTTAGCTGTCATCGGTTCTTCATGGAAAACCCGTCCCTATCTGGGCGCGGCTCTGCCGGTGCATCTGACGTGCCCAAGCTGACCCATACCAATGATTGAGCTACCGCCTCCTGCGATCAATCGCCCGCGCTAACGGCAGGCACCAAAAATCGTGTGAAGGTCGGCACAGCCGACTTTCTCCTTTGGATCAACGCTGGTTAATCATTGACGCGGGCGGGGGTATGGGCCAACTTGCCTCAACTCAACGCCTCATAATCCGGAGCGCGCATGCCCCAGACAACCGAACAAAAATCGCCCGTTCCAGAGACTGGCGTTGCCGATTTGGGACTGTTTGGAAAACCCCTTTTTCAAGATCCAGGCGCGCGGGCGTTGCGCCGTGTGGGTGTTGTGGATGTTGGTTCAAACTCGGTTCGGATGGTTGTGTTTGACGGAGCTGCACGTTCCCCAGCTTATTTTTACAACGAAAAAATCATGTGCGCCCTTGGTGCTGGCATGGCGGATACGGGCCACCTGTCCCCCGAAGGGCGCTTGCGCGCGTTATCCGCGCTCAAAAGGTTCTCTAAACTGGCTGAAGGCATGGGCCTGTCCGAACTGACCGCTGTCGCAACAGCCGCTGTGCGTGACGCGTCAGACGGGCGTGCATTTTGCCAAGAAGTGCGCGAGCAGACAGGCGTGAAAATCTGGGTCATTGACGGCAAAGAAGAAGCCCGCCTCTCTGCGCAAGGTGTCTTGTTAGGTTGGCCAGGAGCTTATGGTCTGGTCTGTGATATTGGCGGCTCCTCGCTTGAGCTTGCGGAAATTTCTGGCGGCCGCGTTGGCCGTCGTGAAACATCCTCCCTTGGGCCGCTGAAATTGCGCGACATCAAAGGCGGGGCAAAAGCCCGCAATGCCCATATCAAAGAAGTTATGCATACGCTTGCGAATAAGATGGGAAAACAGCGCGACCGTCTATTCCTTGTTGGCGGCTCATGGCGTGCCATCGCACGTATCGACATGATCCGCCGTGGCTATCCGCTGCATGTTCTGCACGAGTACCGGATGACACGCCAATCCGTGCGGGACACAATCGAATTCATCCGGGCATCCGATATGGACACCCTGCGGGTTGAAGCTGGTGTTTCATCCACTCGCGCCTCTTTGGTCCCTTATGCCTGTGAAGTTCTTAGCCGGTTGGTCAAAACCTTCAAACCCCAAGACATCGCCATTTCCAGCTATGGAATCCGCGAAGGGATGCTGTATGAGCAAATGCCCCAACGTCTACGCGACCGTGATCCCCTGATCGAGGCATGCCGTTTTGCAGAAGATAAAGACGCACGAAGCCCCGGATTTGGCCGGATGCTGTATAACTTCATCCTGCCTCTCTACAAATCCGCCTCTGAGCCGCGCAAACGAATGATCAAGGCCGCCTGCCTGCTCCACGACGTGAGCTGGCGTGCGCATCCAGATTACCGCGCCGAAGTTTGTTTTGATAATGCGACACGTGCTAATCTTGGCGGTCTCAAACACTCCGAACGCATCTTTATGGGCCTTGCCCTGATGCACCGATATTCAAACAAACGCGAAAACATCCGCTTTAATGACTTGATCGAAATGGTCGATGAAAAGACACGCGGAGAGGCAGAAATCCTGGGTAAGGCAATGCGGTTTGGTGCCATGTTGTGGATGGATAAGGTTGCTGAATTGGGCGAAATGCGATGGCATCCCAAGAAAAAAGAGCTGCACCTGCGTTTAAGCGCTGACATGATGCCGCTGTTCGGCGAAGTTGCCGAAGCGCGGTTCACGTCGCTTGCGACATCGTTGGGCGCGCTGGCCATTGTAAAAACCTCAAAGCGTTAGAGATCGATCTGGGGTGAAACCTCTTTAGGTGGATCATCAGGTGTAACTTTTGGCAGATCGAGTTTCCGGCGAATAATAATGTCCCCATTGGGTAAAATTTCGGGCGCTGCATAAACGCTCCAGTCCTCTACCTCTTCCAGAACACTGCGCAGCTTTGGCCCCATTTCGGTGACAAAATCCTGCAAAGCAGGTCCGGCATCTTCCAACAATGTAGCCATCTCGTCTAGTGCAGGTGCCATTTCTTCGAACAGCCCTTCAAAGAACAACTGTGCGCCCCGCTCCATCAGTGATGGGCCTTGCTCCTGTGCGGCAAGGGGCGCGGATAACATTACAATAGCAAGCGGAACGGCGAATATTGGTTTCATGCACCCTATATAGGGACGCAGATGCAGTTCGCCAAATTATACATCTATATCCAGCGTCACTGGGAAATGGTCGGACGCAGCAACCAAAGCTTCCCGAAGGGCGCTGTCACCCCAACAAGCGGGATCATCTAGTGGATGCCAGATACGCCACTGCGGCGCGCGGTCCCGAAGACCCGGACAGACCATGATATAGTCCAGTAGCGCTTGCAAAAACCGTTTTTCCTGCCTGATCCAAAACCGAGAAGTAGTCGGCGTTGCGCCCAGACGCTGGCTCAGTGCGCGCGCCGCGTGCGGATCGTACAGCGGATGAGCCCCATCCGCGCCTAGGATGATCTCAACGGATGAGCGCCCGAACAGGTTTTCGAATGCATCCAGACCTGGGCCATCATTCAGATCCCCAAGTAGCATTAGTGGCGTTTTATCAGCCACATGGCTATCGATTCGCGCACGTAACCAAATCGCTTGCGCGAGCTGTTTACGGCGATTGGCAATTGAAATCTGCATCGCGTGTTTGTCATCACGCGCGCCGTGCGGTGCCTTTGATTTCAAATGTGCACCAATCATACGAAACGCAAAACCGCTGCGGGTTTCTATCGCCAGCTCAATCGGTGGCTTGGAAAACACAACCTGGTCTTCGGTGGCATCAATATCCAGATCGATCAGCAGACTGCCATCAAACCGTGGTGCGCCGCGTGCGCCCTTTGCACCGCTTGGTTCGCCTTGAGGGTCATGCACAGCCGTCATCGTATCAGGATCAAATAACAACGCGATCTCTTGCTGTGTATTGTTGGCAAAACCCATCACCGCGCGGCGGGCGCGAAGGCCAAACCGTTCTGCGAAATGCTCAAGGGCGGCAACCGCATCATGGTTAGGACCAGCGTCAGGCGCCTCGATCACCATGATTGCATCAGCATCCAACGCGCGAAACACAGTGCCCAACGCCGCAGTTTGTTGCGCGCGCGTTACATTCCAACGCCCCGACCATCCGCCATCATTATGCAGCCGGTCATCGTGATCAAACAGGTTTGAAAACCACTCAACATTATAAGTCGCGATTCGCACTAAATCATCTTACCCGAAATAGCTTCCCACGCGCGATTGATATCAATCATCCTCTTTTCCGCCATTTTCACCGCTTCTTCAGGAAGGCCCCGTGCGATCAATGCGTCGGGGTGATTTGCACGCACAAGTTTGCGCCATGCAGCGCGCGCTTCTTCTTTTGAGGCATCGCGCGGGACACCCAAAACCATATGCGGCAACGGCGAAGAATTGGGCACAAAACGCGCGCGCAATGTCTCAAACTGCCCTTCTGGCACCGCAAAGATTTGCGCGACCTCTTCTAGGAACGCATTTTCATTGGGGTGATAAATACCATCCGCCATAGCGATATGAAACAGGCCTTCTAGTAGATCAGCCAGAATAGGAGATTCATCATCGAACATGCCTTTTATGCGGCGCGCATAATCGTCAAAACCAGCAACATCAGTACGCGCAAGGTTAAATACCCGCGCAGCACCTTGGGCATCATCATCCCCGATACGGAAAACTTCGCGAAATGCGGTCACCTCGTCTCGGGTGACTTGGCCGTCCGCTTTGGCCATCTTGGCACCCAACGCAATGACAGCAATAGTAAAAGCAACCGAACTTTCCGGCGCAGAGCGCAAACGGTCAAATACCGCCGTCAGCCCCTCACCCGAGGCAAGAGCAGACAGTGCTTCGGAAATGCGGGCCCAGATTGACATAAGCTATCCTAACGCATGCGCGGCGACGTGTCAGGGCGTAGTTGTGATCCTGCTCATCAAGATCAAGTCATGCCAGCGCCCGTTCTTATGCCCTACCTGTGATAATCGGCCAGACATTGCAAACCCCAATTTTTGGTGAAAAGCGACAGCGGCGGCATTTTCACTTCCGATACCTGCCACCATGACGTGGAGACCTTGCGCATGCGCCTGTTTTAGTGCCTCTAGGATCAGCGCACGGCCAATCCCCCGCCCACACTTTCCCGTGATGATGCTGTGTTCGGCGGTGTGTTTGTATCCGTCACCGTTTCGAAACGGCCCCCATGTTACGAATCCAGCACAATCATCACCGACCTGCGCGACCAGAAAACGCCCCTTACGGGTTTCCAGCATCGTGCGCAGATCGGCATCTGTTTTCTCTTGGCTTGTAAATGTTGCTGTGGTGTCGCGTATCATCGTGTTCCACAACGCCTTGATAGTTGGCAAATCACACGTATCTGCTGGCCGGATCAGCACAGCTGTGCAGAACCTTTCGGGGTTGATATCTCCGCTTTCAGTTTTGATGCCCCATTATGAAAGGAAATCCTTCCATCCATAAGGACCGGTGCAAGAAGCGCGCCAAGCGCTGTAGCTTGCGGGTGGTGGACCTCCAAGGAGGTAATCCCACAACCCTGTTGCGTCAAGCGAGGTGCGGGATGTGCATCCCCAACCCACTCAATCAATGCAGGTGCGCAATTGTCGTATGGCAACACACCATCCAAAGGCACAGCCATGCGCCAGCGCAAATCACCACGCTGTAGATCAACTGGTGCGCCAAACCCGTCTGGCAACATAGCCAACGTAGCGTCCAGATCATCACAGCGGCAAATCCAATTGGTCAGACGCGGCGCGCCTGAAAACCGGTCCATATCAAACCACCTTGGCCTCTCAGGCGTAGGCGCGAACGGATTAATTGCGATGGCCTCAAGGTACAGACCATCCTCCAACCCCAATAGTGTATTGTGGGTATGAAAAATCGGATGTTCCCCACCCGGTTGAAGCGGCACACCAAGAACCGCCTCGACCTGAGCTGTCACAGCGGCAAGTGTTTCCCCTGCCACCGCGATATGATCCAACGTGATCACGTGCGCGCCTTGCGAATAAGTTTCAGGATGTCTTGGGCTGCGTCCGGAATGTTGGTTCCAGGACCAAAGATAGCCTTAACGCCCGCGTCATAGAGGAACTGATAATCCTGCTGCGGAATAACACCGCCACAGATTACCAGGATATCCTCAGCGCCAGCATCTTTTAACGCCTGAACCAATTGCGGCGCCAATGTCTTGTGACCAGCCGCCTGAGAACTGATCCCGATGACATGCACATCATTATCAACGGCATCTTGCGCAGCTTCTGCAGGGGTTTGGAACAAAGGCCCTACATCTACATCAAAACCGATGTCGGCAAATGCAGTCGCAATAACCTTGGCACCACGATCATGTCCGTCTTGGCCCATTTTAACAACAAGCATACGGGGGCGACGGCCCTCATCCTCAGCGAAATCTTCTACCGATTTCTGGATTGCAGCGAACCCTTCGTCGCCTTCATAGGCAGCCCCATAAACACCAGCCAAAGTTTTGACTTCGGCGCGGTGACGCCCAAACTCTTCTTCCATCGCCATGCTGATCTCTCCCACGGTGGCACGGGCACGTGCGGCCTCCACTGCGCCCTCCAACAGGTTACCACCTTCACGGGCACGGCGGCCCAATTCGGCCAATGCGGCGGTACATGCAACCTCATCACGGCTGGCGCGGATCGTTTTCAGACGGGCGATTTGGCTATCGCGCACGGCCACGTTATCCACATCCATGATGTCGATCGCGTCTTCTTTTTCGCGGCGGTACTTGTTCACACCGACGATCACATCGGTGCCACGATCTTGTCCAGCCTGTCGCTGTGCAGCGGCTTCTTCGATACGCAGTTTCGGCATGCCAGAGGCCACGGCCTTGGTCATGCCTCCCATTTCCTCGACTTCTTCGATCAACTTCCATGCGGCTTCGGCCATGTCATGGGTCAGCTTTTCAACATAGTATGAGCCCGCCAACGGATCGACAACATTGGTCACGCCAGTTTCTTCTTGCAAGATCAATTGCGTGTTGCGCGCGATGCGGCTGGAATTTTCGGTTGGCAGGGCGATGGCCTCATCCAACGCGTTAGTATGCAACGACTGCGTGCCACCCAATACCGCGCTCATCGCTTCATAGGCGGTGCGGATCACGTTGTTATAGGGGTCTTGTTCTTGCAAACTTACACCCGAAGTTTGGCAATGAGTGCGCAACATCGAGGATTTAGGGTTCTGCGGTTTGAACTCTTCCATGATGCGCGACCACAACAGGCGCGCGGCGCGCAGCTTGGCGGCTTCCATAAAGAAGTTCATGCCGATGCAGAAAAAGAACGACAAACGCGGCGCAAACTTGTCCACATCCATACCTGCAGCAATTGCAGTGCGCACATATTCGCGACCGTCCGCCAATGTAAACGCTAGCTCTTGTACAAGGTTCGCGCCTGCTTCTTGCATGTGGTAGCCAGAGATCGAGATGGAGTTAAACTTTGGCATCTCGTTGGCCGTGTATTCAATAATATCTGCGATGATCTTCATCGAAGGCTCTGGCGGGTAAATATAGGTATTCCGCACCATAAATTCTTTGAGAATGTCGTTTTGGATGGTGCCTGACAGCACGGCACGGGAATGGCCCTGTTCTTCTCCGGCAACGATAAAGCTAGCAAGGATCGGCACAACCGCACCGTTCATCGTCATCGAGACCGAAACCTTGTCGAGCGGGATGCCGTCAAAGAGGATTTTCATATCCTCAACGCTGTCAATCGCGACGCCAGCTTTGCCAACATCACCCTCTACGCGCGGGTGATCACTATCATAACCGCGGTGTGTGGCCAAATCAAAGGCTACCGAAACCCCCTGCTGTCCTGCGGCCAATGCGCGGCGGTAAAATGCGTTTGATTCCTCAGCGGTGGAAAAGCCCGCATACTGGCGGATTGTCCATGGGCGGCCAGCGTACATTGTCGCTTTTACACCGCGCGTGTATGGCCCCTCACCCGGAATGCCACCCAGATGGTTTACCTCATTCAAATCCTCGGCTGTATACAGCGGGGCAACCTCGATACCCTCCAATGTCTTCCACGTCAGGTCATCCAATGGACGCCCGCGCAGTTCACCCTCAGCGAGCTTGCGCCAATCGTCTTTGGACGCTTGGGTTGGTTTGTTGGTCATAGGACTGTCCTTTTGTCAGTGCCCCCGCAGACAGGCTTAAACCTGTTCTTGTTCGGGAGGGATCCTCTGTCAGTGTAGCAAGCCCATCCGCACCAGCGGTGAGCCACATCATGTCGTCAGCGTATGCTTCGCGCAAATACGCGGCTTGTGAATCGTTAAATGGGTTCCATCGCCCCTCGCCTGTGGCGAGATGTGGCGGTAAATCGCTTGCAGACCCACCGTTTTCGGCTATTCGGTTCCGCAGGGCAGCCATGTCAGGCGATCTATTAAGCCAGCATTCGGCATGGGAGCTGGGCGCATCTCGGCCTATCGCCACTGCCAACATTTTGTCAGGCCGTCCCGCAAATTGTTCAAACGGTAAAATCTGTATTTCGGCCTTGGGTAAGGCACAGGCCAGATCGGTAATGACATCACGCCACGTGCGTGCCGAAGTCGCATAGCCGTTCATACAAGCGGCGTCCGGTACATGATGTCCGCGCCCGACCCCATACGCCATGATTGACGACCACCACAAATCTAATGAGCGAACATTCATGATCACACGTTTAACGCCGCCCTCAAATGCCGCATCCAGGCGGGCCATCCGTTCCCCGATTGAGGGATAAAGTACGCCCGAACGCATGCAGGCACGTGGTGCGCCAATCATGTTCTCTTCTGTAACCAGCAACCGCTCAGCGCCTGTGTGTTTCGCATAGGCCGTATTCAGGCGAACACGCCCCATCGCGCGACGCTGCATGTCGCGTCCATTGCGTAAAAGAGGTTTGGCGAACAAGCCATCAAACATCCCTTTTCGCAGCATCTGTGGCTCCCACAAATCTGTACCGTCAGCCGCTAGGCTAACCTGATTACCACGCAAATAGTGTTGAAAGCTGGTTGAGCCAGTGCGATGTGCCCCCACATGAAGAATGATGTCCATAAGCCTAACGATACCTTTACGCCAAAGGGACACACATGGTGCCCGTGGAAGAGAAACTGCCGCAGTCATGCGGCAAAACCTCTTGAGGTGGACTTAATGGTAAAAATGGCGACATCCGGCTTCGCAATCGCTGTCAAAGAGCCTATATAGGAAAGAGAGGGAGAGCTTATGAGATCGTTTCTAGGTGCTGTAATTATTGCATTTTTCGCGTCAAACGCACAGGCGGAGACGTTACTATCACCTGAGTTTTCGCTGGCTGTTCGCGAAGCAAGTGATACCGATTTGAGTGAATTTAAATGGAAAAAGAGACCTGTCATTGTTTTTGCGGACAGCAAAGATGATCCCGCATTTGTCGAGCAGATGGAATTCTTGGCTGATCGCGCAGACGATCTGCAAGAACGCGATGTCATCGTGATTATCGATACCGACCCTGATGCGCGTAGTGCAATTAGATTACGGATGCGGCCACGTGGTTTTATGCTGACGCTTGTCGGTAAGGATGGTGATGTAAAACTACGCAAACCCTTCCCTTGGGACGTACGTGAAATCACGCGCAGCATCGACAAAATGCCCATGCGACAGCGTGAAATACGCGAAGAGAAAAGCACCGCAGATAAATAGCCGCTGCGGACAAAGATGCCCGCAGCAGTGTTTATGAGGGGTCTGAGGCTCACTCGAATTCCATGATCACATCATCCACGGCGAGGCTATCGCCGGCACCAGCGTTGATCTTGGTTACGACGCCTTTGCGCTCGGCACGCAGGATGTTTTCCATCTTCATTGCCTCGATCGTGCACAATGCCTGACCGTCTTGCACTTCGTCACCAACGGCCACGTCGAGCTTCACAATCAGACCCGGCATTGGACACAACAGCAGCTTGGATGTGTCCGGTGGTACCTTTATGGGCATCTTGCGGGCCATTTCGGCCTGCAGTGGCGTACGCACATGGACCTTCATGTCAGCGCCACGTGTCCGAATGCGAAACCCACCCGAGATTTTGCTAACCTTCAGGATCAACGGCTCATCGGATACGGTCATCGTGGCGAGGTGATCACCCGGTGTCCAATTTCCTGCAACACGAAGCGTTTCGCCGCCCTCAAATGTCACACTGGCACCCTCTTGATCCGCCGCGATAGTTACATCAAAGCTGTGACCTTGTAGCGCAACATTCCAATCACTGCCGACTTTACGTTCATGGTTGTCCATCCGGCCCGACACACGGGCACGGCGGATTTCGGCAACGCGGTGCATTGCGGCAGTTGCTGCTGCGATCCGGCGCAGTTCGCCTTCCTGTAATTCAACACCTTCAAAACCATCAGGATATTCGTTCTCGATGAAGGCCGTTGTCATTGTGCCATCAATGAATATGGGATGATCCATAACCGCGCTGAGGAACGGGAGGTTGTGCCCGATGCCTTCAACTTCAAAGCTGTCCAATGCAACGCGCATCCGCTCAATCGCCTCGCCGCGTGTTGGGGCCCATGTGCACAATTTGGCGATCATCGGATCGTAGTACATGCTGATCTCGCCGCCCTCGTAGACGCCGGTATCATTACGCACAGCTGTTTCACCTGTCGGCGCATCGCCATGCCACTTGCCGTTATCCAGCATCGGACCCGCAGCGATTTCCGCTGGCGGACGGTAACGCGTTAAACGACCAATAGAGGGCAAAAAGCCGCGATAGGGATCTTCCGCGTATAGGCGGTTTTCAATGGCCCAGCCGTTGATCTGAACGTCTTCTTGTTTGATTGTCAGCTCTTCGCCATTGGCGACACGGATCATCTGCTCAACCAGATCAACACCTGTAATCATTTCGGTGATCGGGTGCTCCACCTGAAGCCGGGTGTTCATCTCAAGGAAGTAGAAATTTTTGTCACCGTCTACGATAAATTCCACAGTACCGGCAGAGGTATAGCCAACGGCCAATGCCAACGCGACAGATTGGTCGCCCATGGCCTTGCGCGTTGCCTCATCCAAGAACGGGCTTGGCGCTTCCTCAACAACCTTCTGGTTGCGGCGCTGGATCGAGCATTCACGCTCGTTCAAGTAAATGCCATTGCCATGCGCATCGCAGAGAACCTGAATTTCGATGTGGCGCGGGTTGGTCACGAATTTTTCGATGAAGATACGATCATCCCCAAAAGAGTTCGCGGCTTCATTCTTGGACGATTGGAAACCTTCGCGGGCCTCTTCATCATTCCACGCGATCCGCATGCCTTTACCACCGCCGCCTGCGGTCGCTTTTAGCATCACGGGATAACCAACCTCGTTGGAGATTTTCACCGCTTCATCGGCATCCTCAATCAGGCCCATGTAACCCGGAACCGTGCTGACGCCCGCTTCTTGGGCGATCTTCTTGGAGGTAATCTTGTCCCCCATCTTTTCAATCGCGCCCACTGGGGGGCCGACAAACGCAACACCTTCAGCGCTGAGCGCTTCGGCAAATTTGGAGTTCTCGGAAAGAAAACCATAGCCGGGGTGAACCGCCTGCGCGCCAGAGGATTTGATCGCCTCCATCACTTTATCAATAACAATGTAGGATTGGTTGGCGGGTGGCGGCCCGATGTGAACTGCCTCATCCGCCATCTGCACATGTAGCGCCTGTTTGTCGGCATCTGAATAGATTGCAACGGTTTGGATACCCATCTTTTGCGCTGTCTTTATGACGCGGCAGGCAATCTCGCCGCGGTTGGCGATCAGGATCTTGTTAAACATATGCTGGGCCCTTTTGGTGGTGAAAGAGGTTATTGAAACGCAAAACAATCCGCTGGCACGGGGCCAGCAGAGCATTTGCGTAGGATGTAATCGGAGCATTTGCTCCGGTGTTCAGATTATCTGCAGCGGACCACTTTGGTTTGGCAGGCAAGGACGTTTGCCCCTGCACCAATTGCTGCACCTTGCAGCACACTGCCGCTGGTAAGAACCGCCGCACCTGCACCGATTGCAGCACCGCCAATGGCTTGATCACCCATTGTGTCCCCACAAGCAGCAAGTCCTGCTGCAGTTGCGAGTGCGAATATGATTTTGGGAATACCCATGCCTGTGGTCCTTTATTGCGTTTATTTACAGAGACAACATCGGAAACATGATTGTAACGTTCCCGCCCTTGCTCTGTATTACGCCAAAAAAGGACGGACAGCGTGGCGGAGGGAGATGCCTGCTGCCCGTCATAAGAAAGGGTATAGATGAAAGGCGATATACGCACGAGATCGAAACCCCGAATTGTCGCTGACATGACACTGCCCGCGAAATCCCCCCGCGCAAAGCGCGCGATTGCCAGCAGGCCATTCTCGGCCATCGCGCGCTTAAATGGGTGGGGGTTGCGCAAAATCATGCCGATTACTCGCCTACGATCTTCGGGTATGCCTGACGCGCAGCGCGCACATCAATCTTTAGCATCGATTCATAATGGGCATCATCAAAAGGATCAGTCGCGGGAATGACCTCTCGGCCATAGAACCACGACAAGCGACCAGCATCCAAATTGCCGCGCTCAAACGGCTCTTCGCCAAAAAAGTCCCACAACGATTTGAAAAAGAACTCATCTGCACGACGGTCCGGCGCACGGCGATCCGAGCGGCGCTCACGATTGGTGAGCGGCGTGGCCCCTTTAGGGTTGGCACGGCGCAATGTGAACTGGAAATCAGTGCCCGGCAATCTGCCTGGAAACCCGCGGTGTTTGAGCATGTAATCTAGTGCCAAGCTGTGCCCTCCGCGTGAGGACATGAGGTCAGGACGGGCGCGAACGCCCATCCTGTCTGTCGTTTATTTGTATTTACCTGTGTACACGGGCTCTTGGCTGATCGGCTCTGGATCAACCACGACAAATTCTTCGACCTGCTGCTCGCGCGCACAGGCGGCAACGACGACCATAAGGCCGAGTGTTGCCAAAAGCTTGATGTTCTTTGACATCTGTATCTCCTGTCACTTGTTATACGGGACTGGTTTTTGAAACCTGCCATTTTTCCCGCAATAGATAAGGACTGCACACCTGTGCAGCCTAGGGGCATCTTATCCAAGTGAGACACCGCTGGATATGTGGATAAATCTGTGGGCAATTTCTGTGACTCCAAAGTCGCAAAAAGGCATTCGCTGGGGGCGTGATCCGCAAGATATTGTGTATGCATCAAAATTCGTCCCACATGCAGACGCCGTTTTCAGGGCGAAATGATTCAAAATACTGGGTTACGTCAGGATCTGACTGACCAAACTCAGTAATCTGATCCATAAACGAAATCACAACTTTGTCACCGCTCAACCTGAATTCATCAATATATGGCAGCGCGACGGTCTCACACAGATGCAGCATGTCCTGCCCTGCAACTTCGTAAGATACCTGCCCCGCGCCCACCGCGATTTGCGGCGCAAGAAAACGAAAGCGCAGCCAAGTCACCTTTTCCTGTGCATCCACCAACACCTCGTGCAAGGTCACCTGCTGACCAGATGGCACGTCCACCGCTGCCACCGGTGTAGCAAGCAACACAAGGACCGCTGCTAACTTCATGACGCGGCTGCGTGGTGGCGCGAGGTTGCAAGCAAAGAGACTTCAACCGATGCACAAACATCGGAATATCGCGCATCGCGGTGACACAAGCTGGAGCATTGATTAATGAAAAAGGAAACCATCACTACCTTCTGATCCAGCAATTCTTTGAGAGATACGTGGTTATTGGTCTGCGCAACTCTCTGACACCAGCTGGGTAACGATTTGCCTCGTATCCCGTAACTACCACCATGAATGGGTTTGCAGGACCTTTAATCAGATCAAGGAACTCTGCACGATACCGATAACAAAGCTCTTTAGCCCATTTGTTTCTC
This sequence comes from Sulfitobacter sp., assembly GCA_033851935.1. Classification (GTDB taxonomy): domain Bacteria; phylum Pseudomonadota; class Alphaproteobacteria; order Rhodobacterales; family Rhodobacteraceae; genus Sulfitobacter. The sequence goes on along the minus strand of JAWSVL010000015.1, from coordinate 132,027 downwards.
ACGTTAAGGGGTAACGAGCTTGCATCCTTCCCATTCACGAATTTGACGACCAGCAAGGCACCGGTGTGTCGCGATTTTCGCTTAGTCGCAGGCCCCGCCCCCAAAACCGATTGAGTGTTTGTAATCTCGGTCGTTTCTTTATTGAGCACACATGCGACGCCACCATCACTTAGTTTAACTTTCGGTTTTCCATTGCACATTGCATCCGCCTGCGTAGCGGCGACCAATGTAACTGCAATTGCGAAAACCAAGGTCTTGATGGAAACTGACATCTGATTACACTCGCCTCCCTTAAAGCGGTATGTTGTCGTGTTTTTTCCACGGCACGTTGGTCTTCTTGTTGCGCAGGCTGGCAAATGCGCGGGCAATCCGTTTGCGCGTTGTACGCGGCTGGATCACTTCGTCGATGAATCCACGTTCAGCCGCGACAAACGGATTGGCAAACCGCGTTTCATAGTCTGCTGCATGTTTGGCGATCTTGGCGGCATCTTTAATATCCGCGCGATGGATAATCTCGGTTGCGCCTTTCGCCCCCATCACAGCAATCTCTGCTGTGGGCCATGCATAGTTGAAATCCGACCCGAGGTGCTTGGACGCCATCACGTCATAGGCACCGCCGTAGGCTTTGCGCGTGATCAGCGTAACCATTGGGACAGTAGCCTCACCATAGGCAAACAATAGTTTTGCACCGTGTTTGATAACGCCGCCGTATTCCTGTGATGTACCGGGCAAGAACCCCGGAACGTCAACCAAAGTGAGGATCGGAATTTCGAATGCATCGCAGAAGCGCACAAAACGTGCCGCCTTACGCGAGCTATCGATGTCCAGAACACCCGCAAGCACCATCGGCTGGTTTGCCACCACGCCCACACTGCGGCCCTCGATACGGATAAAGCCAATCAAGATGTTCTTGGCAAAGTCTTCCTGAATTTCATAAAAATCACCCTCGTCAGCGACTTTTGTGATCAGCTCTTTCATGTCGTATGGCGTATTTGCGTTTTCTGGCACCAACGTATCCAGCGACGGCTCAATCCGGTCTGGTGCATCAAAGAACGGGCGTACTGGCGGTTTTTCGCGGTTGTTGGCTGGCAGGTAATCAACCAGACGGCGCACTTCAGCGAGGGCCTCCACGTCATTCTCAAAGGCCGCATCGGCAACTGAGGACTTGCGCGTGTGCGTGGTTGCGCCACCCAATTCTTCGGCGGTCACCTGCTCGTTGGTTACGGTTTTCACCACGTCAGGGCCCGTCACAAACATGTAAGAGCTGTCTTTGACCATGAAAATGAAATCGGTCATGGCGGGCGAGTACACAGCACCGCCGGCGCAAGGCCCCATGATAACGCTGATCTGTGGGATCACACCTGATGCTTCGGTATTGCGGCGGAAAATCTCGGCGTAGCCTGCAAGGCTGTCGACACCTTCTTGAATACGCGCACCACCTGAATCGTTCAAGCCGATGACGGGCGCGCCATTTTGCATGGCCATATCCATGATTTTGCAAATCTTCTTTGCGTGCGTTTCAGACACCGAACCGCCAAGAACTGTAAAATCCTGCGAAAAGACATAAACCAGACGCCCGTTGATCGTGCCCCAGCCCGTCACAACACCATCCCCTGCGGGTTTTTGCTGCTCCATCCCAAAGTCAGTGCAGCGGTGCGTCACGAACATGTCGAATTCTTCGAACGAACCCTCATCAAGCAGCAGGTGCACGCGTTCGCGCGCAGTTAGCTTGCCGCGCCCATGTTGGGCGTCGATGCGTTTTTGACCACCACCAAGGCGCGCATCCGCGCGGCGCTCGTCGAGCTGTTGCAGGATATCTTTCATTGACGGCTCCTCCCATAGGATTACTTGGGAGCGGTTGTAACCGAGCAAACAGGGGAGACAAAGGGCGTTTTAGCAAATTTGCAAATAATTTTCAGCGATGCATTTGCAAATTGCAAATTAGCAAACTTCACGCAATCGTTTTTTGTAACTAATTTCAACGACTAGACAAGTATTCCCGATGGGTCTACCCATTTGAAAATGCAAGCTATCCGAGAAGATTTGAACCCCGTAAGACTGGGCGATCGCAGAACCCCGCCACACGCTATTACGCTTGTTCTTTTAGCGGGCATGTCGGCCTGCGTCATGAACATGTTCCTGCCCAGCCTTCCAGCAATGGCCGCTTATTTTGAAACCGACTACGCGGTTATGCAGCTGTCTGTTGCAGTTTACCTTGGGTTTTCAGCGTTTTTGCAGATATTTGTTGGCCCTCTTTCAGATCGCTATGGACGTCGCCCCATCATCTTGTGGGGTTTGGGGATTTTTATGGTCGCAACAATAGGCTGTATCTACGCCCCTACCATTGAAGTCTTTCTGGCCTTCCGCATGACGCAGGCAGCGATCGCAACATCAATGGTTCTCAGCCGAGCTGCCGTGCGCGACATGTACACACAGGATCAGGCCGCATCGGTGATTGGCTATGTTACAATGGGCATGGCAGTTGTTCCAATGCTCAGCCCTGCATTGGGCGGTGTTCTGGATGAATGGCTCGGCTGGAAATCGGTGTTTTGGGCGCTTCTGCTGATCGGTGGCGCAATTTGGGTGCTGGCCTGGGCTGACATGGGCGAAACTGCCCTGCCCTCCAGTAAATCCCTCACCGCGCAGTTTTCCGAATACCCCGAATTATTGCGCAGCCCCCGTTTTTGGGGTTACGCGCTTGCGTCGGGCTTTAGCTCGGGCGCGTTCTTTGCCTATCTCGGCGGTGCTCCTTTTGTAGGGCAAGAAGTGTTTGGCATGTCCCCCGCGACGTTAGGCTTTTTCTTTGGAGCGCCAGCTGTGGGGTACTTTGTAGGGAACTTCCTCACCGGAAGGTATGCAACCCGCTACGGTGTGAACCGGATGGTCTTGTGGGGCTGCTTTGCCAATGCCGCAGGTGGCACGATTTCACTACTCATTTTCATTGCAGGCTACGGCACTCCAATTAGTTTTTTCGGGATGATGACGATAATTGGCTTGGGCAATGGCCTGTGCATTCCCAACGCCACAGCCGGAATGTTGTCTGTGCGCCCCCATCTGGCCGGAACAGCATCAGGCCTTGGTGGCGCAATCATGATTGGTGGCGGTGCCGGCCTTAGTGCGTGGGTTGGTGTTTTGCTGACAAAAGAATCCGGTGCGTTCCCGTTGTTGTGGATGATGCTGGTCAGTGCCTTACTTGGCCTTGCCGCAATCCTTTTGGTGGTCCGTCGCGAGCGTCAGCTGGGCCTTGAAACCTAACCCCCTTGTGAGCAACGATTTGCAAAGTTAGAATTGCCCTGAGCGCGAGGTTTGCAAAGGGCACAGCATGGCTATTCAAAAACTCTACGCTGGTGCCAAACTGCGCGAACAACGCCTCAAGATTGGGCATACGCAAAAAGACTTCGCCGCGCGGTTAGGTGTGTCCCTGCCCTACCTTAACCAAATGGAAAACAACAACCGCCCTGTTTCGACAACAGTTGTTCTTGCGCTGGCCTCCGATTTCGGGATGGACGTAACCGAGCTGAGCTCAGGAGACAGTGAGCGCTTGGCCAGCGACATGAACGAAATCCTGTCCGACCCGCTGTTCAGGGGCGAAACACCACCAGTAGCAGATGTAAGATTAACCGCATCAAATGCACCGGGAATGGCCCGCGCGTTTATTGCACTGCACCAAAGCTATCGCCAAGCACAAGAAAGACTGGCCTCACTGGACGAAGCGCTAGGGCGTGAAGATGCCCGTGCAACGCCCAGCCCATGGGAAGAAGTGCGTGATTTCTTTCACTACTGCGACAACTATATTGATGCCGTGGATCGCGCAGCAGAACATTTCGCATCCCGCGCCAATGACCCGCGCGAAATACGTACCATTGCCATTGAGGCCCTCGCGGCAACTGGGATCACAGTGGCATTCACTGATATGGACGCCTTGCGCCTTCTCGAACCCGATCAATCGACGTTACACATTTCTTCCCGTGCAAAGCCTGAAACCCAAACATTCCAGCTGTTGCTCCAAGTCGCGTTAAAGAAATACGATACATTGTTAGAGGCAACCCTAGACCTCGCGCGGTTCCATTCTCCAGCGGCTCACGACATCGCAAAGATGGGCTTAGCGAACTACTTTGCCGGCGCTGCCCTCTTGCCTTACACAAAGTTCCAGACCCGCGCACAAGAATGCCGTCATGACCTAGAGGTATTGGCCCAAGATTTCGGCGCGTCGATTGAACAGATTGCGCATCGCCTCTCAACCCTGCAACGCCCTGGCTCAAAAGGTTTACCGTTCTTCTTTGTGCGGGTTGATCAAGCGGGAACGATCACAAAGCGCCACTCCGCAACCTTGCTTCAGTTTGCGAGGTTTGGTGGGGCCTGTCCGTTGTGGAATGTGCACCGCGCCTTTGAAACGCCTGGTCAGTTTCTGCGCCAGCTTGCTGAAACGCCCGACGGGGTACGTTATATTTCGATAGCACGAGACATCTCAAAATCTGCGGGTCGATTTGGCGCCCCCACACGCCGTTTCGCAATCGCGTTGGGGTGCGAAGTGCGCCATGCATCTCAGTTGGTTTATGCCGACGGGTTAGACTTAAGCCGAGACAGCGCATTTGAACCTATCGGAATATCCTGCCGCATCTGCGCGCGCAAAACGTGCCATCAGCGGGCCGTCCCGCCGCTTGAACGAAATCTGGTTGTTGATCCTAACCGGCGGGACGTCTTGCCCTACCGCGTTGATTAACGCCGCGCTGCGCGCCATCCAGCGGCCTGTGCAGCCGCAGTCGAGCAAAACCATCGCTCCCCCTTGGCTGTGTTGATGCCCGTGCGATCATAAAACGATTGCCCAACCTCGTGGTAAATGTGCTTACCTTTTGCGCTGATATTGCCTTTGATCGTACATTTTTGATCCGGTGGCGTGCGCCCTGTAACGCGGGCTTTACGATGGTCCGCTGGCGATTGAAGACGTGCTGCATGTAGGCCGCGTTCAACGGATGCGGCCTCACGCTCTAACGAGACATAATCAGCGCTATATTTCACATAGGCAAAGGCCATGCCCTCGTGAACCAACCATGCGCTGACATCTTCTCCTAGCGCCATGCAGCGTGCCACTGTGCGCCCGTAACGATCCATATCAATGGCCGTGCACCGCGCGGAGACGCCCGTATAGCGATCTGTGACAACCTTGGTGATCCACCCGCCGCACGCCCAGTCAGCACCCTGCTGCGTTTGGCACATCTGGTCGTTTTCCGGCGCGTCGATACCATGAAGCCGAACGCGAACGCCTGACACCTCGAATGTATCGCCGTCGATGACACGAATAGAGCCCGTCAGGTCATCCTCGTTTAGGCTGCCCTGCAATTTGCAGCTAGACAGACCAAAAACCAACAAAACAAGACCCATAAACAGGGCTCTACGCCCGCGGCGCAGAGAGGGAAAAAATGAAACAACCATCAGGGCCGCTTATGCAGAATGCTCATGCTGGTTATCTAATTGAAACGCGACCAAAGGTTAACAAATAGTTAACAACAGAGAGTCAATTACCCCTTCCGTTAACCACTAGCGCTGTTTTGTCTCCCACTCTGGGTGAATCCACGGTGTGTCATTTGAGGCGGCCAACGGGTCTTTTCCAAGAACATAATCAGCGATTTTTTCGCCAACCATAATCGAGGGGCCATTGAGGTTACCATTTGTGATGCGCGGGAAAATCGAGCTGTCTGCAACGCGTAAACCCTCTACTCCAATCACGCGACCTTGGCTGTCTACAACAGCGTCTTTGTCATCAACGCGGCCCATCTTACAGGTGCCGCAGGGATGATACGCACTCTCTGCATGTTCGCGCACAAAGGCGTCGATCTCCGCATCCGATTGCACATCTGTACCGGGCTGAATCTCGTGTTTCACAAAGGGTTTAAACGCGTCTTGAGCAAAGATCTCCCGGGTCAGACGGATGCAGCGGCGCCACTCCTCCCAATCCTCTTCATGGGACATATAGTTAAACGAAATCTTCGGATTGTCCGCGGGATTTGCAGACCTAAGCGAGACACGCCCACGCGATTTTGAGCGCATTGGGCCAACGTGTGCCTGAAATCCATGACCTTCTGCAGCCGCCTGCCCGTCATAGCGAACCGCGATTGGCAAGAAGTGGTACTGAATGTCAGGATAAGGCACGCCAGCGCGTGAACGGATAAAGGCGGCGCTCTCAAATTGGTTCGACGCGCCCATGCCCTTTTTAAAGAACAACCATTGCGCGCCAATTACGGCCTTTGAAATGACGTTCCAATGTTTGTACAACGTGATCGGTTGGCTTGCCGCCATCTGCATGTAGACCTCTAGATGGTCTTGCAGATTGCCTCCCACCCCAGGGCGATCCGCGATCACTTCGATGCCATGCTCGGCCAGATGCTCCGCTGGGCCGATGCCTGACAACATTAACAGTTTTGGCGAATTGATCGAAGACGCAGCAAGGATCACTTCGCGGCGCGCGCGGATGATTTCTGTCTTACCGCCACGTTCAACCTCAACGCCAACCGCGCGACCATCCTCAATCACAATCTTTTGTGCCAACGCGCGGGTCATTTGCACATTGTCCCGCTTAAGTGCAGGACGCAGATACGCATTGGCAGCAGACCAACGCCGCCCATCATGGACAGTCTGTTCCATCGGGCCAAAGCCCTCCTGCTGCTGCCCGTTGTAATCATCCGTCGCTTGATAGCCCGCCTGTTTTCCGGCCTCTACAAAGGCTTCAAATAGCGGGTTCTCGCGAGGTCCGCGGCTCACGTGCAATGGGCCGTCCTTGCCACGCCAGTAGCCATCACCGCCATGCCCACCGTCATGCCATGTCTCCATCCGACGGAAATAGGGCAACACGTCCGCATAGCTCCAACCGTCCGCACCACTGTCGCGCCAATGGTCATAATCCATCGCATGGCCGCGCACATAGACCATACCATTGATCGAGGAAGAGCCGCCAATGACCTTACCGCGCGGACAGGCCAGTTCCCGCCCGTCAAGATTGGGCTCTGGCTCAGACGCGTAACCCCAGTCATACCGCTTCATGTTCATTGGATAGCTGAGAGCTGCAGGCATTTGGATAAAGGGTCCGGCATCTGTTCCGCCGTGTTCGATCACCAATACCGATTCACCTGCTTCGCCCAGACGGTAAGCCATCGCGCACCCAGCGCTACCTGCGCCAACAATTACAAAATCTGCTTCCATAACTCTCTCTCACGTCCTGCGCGTCAACAATGCTTGCGACAACCGGGATATATCCGTGTTTCCAGACTGCCCCTTCGGGTGCCCGTTTTATTCGACTGCGAGAACGCCAGACACGCATCCCAAAAATGAAATGCGCGTCAGCGCTCCGTTGGATCAACCCTCCTTGCTAGAAGGGGGCCTCCATATCGCCCATGCGCACATAGACCGACTTCACCTGACTGTAGTGCTCGATTGCTGCTTTTGAGTTTTCACGCCCAACGCCGGACGCTTTCACACCACCAAACGGGGCCTCAACTGGCGCATCGTTGTAGGAGTTGATAAAACATGTACCAGCTTCAAGCCCTGCCACGACACGGTGCGCGCGCGATAGATCACGGGTGAACACACCAGCAGCCAAACCGAATTCGGTGTCATTGGCACGGGCCAATACATCGGCTTCATCCTCAAAATCCAGCACTGCCATGACAGGGCCAAAAATCTCTTCGCGGGCAATCGTCATGCCATCTGTCACGTCGGCAAACACGCAAGGCTGCATGTAAAACCCGTCACCCTCAATCGCTTCGCCACCAAAGACAACGCGCGCGCCCTCTTCTCGGCCCTTAGCGATGTAATCCAACGCGATTTGCATCTGCCGTTCAGAAACCATCGGGCCAAAGCTGGTGTCGGGGTCCATCGGATCACCGATTGTTGCGTTCGCCAGACGTTCGGACAAACGGTTCAAGAACGCCTCTTTGATGTCCTTGTGCACAAACACGCGCGTCCCATTGGAACAGACCTGACCAGAGCTATAGAAGTTGGCCATGATTGCGCCAGACACCGCATTTTCAAGATCCGCATCTTCAAACACGATCATCGGAGATTTGCCGCCCAGCTCCATCGTGACATGCTTCATGCCAGCGGCTGCAGCCGCATAAACCTTGCGGCCTGTCGGAACCGAACCGGTCAGTGATACCTTGTCGACGCGCGGATCAGTGACCAATGCGGCACCAACGTCGCCCAAACCTTGGACAACGTTATACAGGCCGGCAGGCAGGCCCGCTTCGTGCAAAATCTCGGCTACTTTCAACGCGCAAAGCGGTGTCGTCTCGGATGGCTTGAAAACCACTGAGTTCCCGCATGCAAGCGCAGGTGCGCCTTTCCAGCAAGCAATCTGTGTAGGATAGTTCCATGCGCCGATACCGACACAAACGCCCAGTGCTTCGCGGCGGGTATAGACCCAGTCATCGCCAAGCTGAATGTGTTCGCCGGTCAGTGTTGCGGCCATGCCGCCAAAATATTCCAGCGCATCTGCGCCGGAGGTGGCATCAGCCACAGATGTTTCTTGATAGGGCTTACCCGTATCGTATGTCTCAAGGATCGAGAGGTCATGATTGCGCTCGCGCATCATGTCAGCAGCACGACGCAGGATGCGACCACGCTCTGTTCCGCTCATCGCAGCCCATGCTTTTTGAGCGGCCTTTGCTGCGCTTAAGGCTTGGTCGATGATCGAGGACGTTGCCGAATGCACCGTAGCAATAACTTCACCAGTAGCTGGATAGATCACCTCGATCGGCGTGCCAGCAGTGTCTTCTACGTATGCGCCGTTAATGAAATGGCTTGCGGTGGGTTGGGTCTGCATAATTCTCTCTTTTGCAATAAATGGACCCGCGCAAAAACATGCACGGGTCCAATGATTTCAAGGATCAGTTCAAGGGCGCCGCTTGGCCATCAAGCTCCGTCAATGTGTGGCGCTTGACGAAGAACATGTAAGCAAGTGCCGCAAGGTAGATGCCAATCACAACGGTACCAACCCATTGGATCTGCAACCATTGGCTTTGGAACAACAGCGTCAGAACAAACAAACCAATAGCATTGGCCAAAACGTATGACACGACGCCAAAACGCTCTGTCGTTAAGTTAAGGTTGTCCGTGTAGAGGCGGATAAGCGAGTCAAACGAGTTGATCACAAACACGATACCAACAATGGTCATCGCCCAGTTTGGCAAACCTGCCGTACCGATACCGTTCAAGTGGTAATAGTAAAGAACCGAGAACCACAAACCCAGAGGGATTGACGGGAATATCAGCAACGCAGCCAGTAGTTGATATGTTTTCAAGCCACCAACAAAACGGCTGACAAACTGACCAATCATGATGGACCAAGCGAACCACCAGAACAGATAGAATTCATGGTAATCCGTCAGCGGAATGATGAACTTATGCATATTGCTGAAGTATCCACCGATTTCACCGCTGGTAGAGGCCAGATCGCCCATGCTCATCCCTGCGTTCAAGTACATGTATGCAATCAACGCGAAAAACAGAACCGTTGAGCTGACTGACAACACTTTTACGAATTTGATATCTGTAGAGCTAAATGCAGCCACAAGGATCACAAGGAAGCAGATGACGTAGAACACTGGCAAAATCGTTTCGCCATCGCCCACTTCAGCGATATAATAGGGCATATAGATCAGGAACAATGCGCCAGTGAATGCACAGGTTGTAATGATCACAACATTATTCAGCAGTTTAACCGCAGGAATGTCAAAGAACTTAACCCGTGGTTCGATCGCACAGAAATAGAATGTTGTCAGGAAGTAGAACGCCCAAATCAGAAAGCCCCAGAAACCGAACTCAAGCGCAAGGGGGTTTGTAAAGGCATAGGCTGGCTCCGCCGCGACATCTGCATAAAGCGGGTAATCGAACGCCAATGGAAACATGATCAGTCCCACGTCTAGGCCAGAGGTAAACAGAATAGCGATGAAAACAAACAGCGAAACAGGTTGCGTACCCGTAAGCGTTAGATTCCACCACTTGATGGTACAGAAGATCACCAACACGAAAGCAAGGATCACTCCGAAGGAAATGATTGAGGTTAACATGATTGTCCCTATCGTTTTGTATGAGCGCTTTTTGTCGTCTGGCGGGCTTGCGCCCCTGAGGACCGCCAGTATTTTTACTCCCCCCGAGGGAAGCGTTTGTTTTCTTCAAGGACGTTAAGGTCCATGTGATTGCGCATGTAAGCTTCTGAGGCCAACCGCAAGGGTTGGTAATCCCATGGGTAGTAACCGCCAGATTTCAACGCCTCATAGACCACCCAACGACGGGCCTGCGATTTACGCACATCCGCGTCATAGGCATCCAAATTCCAGCGTGCCTCGGATTTGGCGCGCAACTGCTGCAACGTACCTGCGTGGGCGGGTACATCGGCCAGATTGGTCAACTCATGCGGATCGGTTTCCAGATTGAACAGTTGATCCGGGTCCAGCGCACAGCGGTTATATTTCCATTTACCATAGCGCAGAGACACCATCGGCGCAAAAGACGCTTCTGCCGCATACTCCATTGCCACTGGTTCAGTCCGCTCAATCCCCTGCCCCATTGGCACAAGGGTCTGACCTGTTGTCCATTCGGCGACCTCGGACATGTCCACGCCAGCCAAATCACATAAGGTCGGACATACGTCGATGTTGCTGACGGGTGTTGTCTGCAGGCCCGGCTCCATCTGGGGTGCGGCAATCATCATCGGTACACGCGATGATCCCTCAAAGAAACTCATCTTGAACCACAAGCCGCGTTCGCCCAGCATGTCACCATGATCAGAAACAAACATGATGATCGCCTCTTGGCGGGTGTCCTCAAGCGTTTGCAGAATTTCACCGATCTTGTCGTCTAGATAGCTGATGTTGGCGAAATAGGCACGGCGCGAGCGTTTGATGTCTTCTTCGGTGATATCAAAATCACGCCAGTTGTTGGCGTCAAAGATGCGTTTGGAATGTGCATCATGGTCGTCATATGCCATTGCAGGGACTTCGGGCAGCAGGTGCTCACAATCCTCGTACAGATCCCAGTATTTCTTGCGTGCGACATAGGGATCATGCGGATGCGTAAAGCTGGCTGTCAGGCACCACGGGCGTTTATCCAACCCGCGAGACAGTTCATAAATTTTGCGCGTGGCCTCATAGGCGACGGCATCATCATATTCCATCTGATTGCTGATTTCCGCCACACCTGCGCCCGTGACGCTGCCCATGTTGTGATACCACCAGTCGATCCGTTCGCCGGGTTTGCGGTAATCTGGGGTCCATCCAAAATCGGCGGGGTAAATATCGGTGGTTAGACGGTCTTCAAAGCCGTGCAATTGGTCAGGTCCGACAAAATGCATCTTGCCAGACAGACACGTGTGATAGCCCGCGCGGCGCAGGTGGTGCGCATAGGTAGGGATCGAGGATGTGAACTCAGCAGCGTTATCATAAACGCCTGTCGCACTGGGCAATTGGCCTGACATGAACGCGGCCCGCCCCGGCGCGCACAGCGGCGATGCGGTGTAGGCATTTTGAAAACGGGTTGAACGTGCGGCCAGTTTTTTGAGATTGGGCGCGTGCAACCAGTCAGCAGGCCCATCCGGAAACAGCGTACCGTTCAGCTGATCCACCATCAGAATGAGGATATTTGGCTGGGTCATGTCCGATCCTTCACGATTAAATTCAGTGCCAACAACGCCATATGTTGCGCCGTCTTGCGCGAACCTTCATCAGAAAGCGCTTCGCGCAGGTATATCCCATCGATCAAAGCCGCGATCATATCCGCATCCGCCTCGGGCTTGACCGTCAGAGAACGCAACGCATGGGTCAGATTTGACCGCAACCGCGACTGATAAAGCGACAAAAGACGTTTCATTTCCACATTCGTTGGTGCCGCCGCATACAGCGTCATCCACGCAGAAACTGTTGCTGGCGCAAAACAGGTTTTGTCAAAGCTGGCAGTGATGATCGCTTCGGCGCGTTCAAACGGCGTTGTTGCCAGCTCAAGACGGTTGCGCACCTGCACACCGTATTCCGCCAGGATATGGCGCATCGCCGCCAAGAATATCTCGTTCTTGCCACCAAAGTAATGATGGGCCAATGCCGTTGAGACGCCCGCCCGTTTGGCGATCTGTCCTACAGTCACATCAAGCGACTGAGCGCGGCCGATCTCTGTGATCGTCGCTTGCACTAATGACGCGCGGCGAAGGGGTTTCATACCTAGTTTAGGCATAGGAATCGAACTTGTTTTAACATGCGCTGGAACGTGGCGGTTTTAGATTGATCCGTCAATCAATAAAAAATCAGCCTTTGGTTGCGGGTGCATCCGGCGTTATCCTGCGTTTTAGAATAGCCTCACGCCACGTGATAAACGCCACCGATCCCAAAATAACCACGCCGCCCAAAACCACCCAGATATCAACAGGTTCCGCAAACCAAACCACACCCAGCAGAGTGGCCCAAATCAGCTGTAGGAATGTCACGGGCTGCGTTACCGTGACGGGTGCTGCCGCAAACGCTAATGTCATTGTATAGTGTCCCGCCGTAGCAAACACGGCCACCCCAGCAAGAAACATCAATTCTCTGGCGTTTGGCGCGATCCAATCAGCGGCGGCAAAAGGTGCCAAACCGATGGTCACAAATATCGACAACATCGCCACCACAACGCTTGGCTTCACCTCATCCGCCATGACTTTTGCCACCAGATAGCTCCCGGCAAAAACGACGGCTGCCAGCAACATTGCCATATGGCCGCTACTCACTTCGCGAAATCCAGGGCGCAAGATGATCGCCGCACCCAACAGGCCCAAGGCAACCGCTACGATCCGCCGAAATGCCAGCCGCTCCCCCAAGAACAGCGCAGCACCAATGGTAACATAAATTGGTGCGAGATAGCCCATGGCCGTCACTTCGGCGATCGGAATGCGGACCATCGCAAAGAACCACAAGATCACGCCGCCTGCATGGCAAAAACCGCGCAATGAAAACAGCCCCCACTGCCGACGCGTCAGATGAGCAGATCGCAGAGCCGCAAAAGACGGTATCAAGAACACCAGACCCATAGCATAGCGCAAGAACGCAGCCTCACCGGGTGGCAAACGCGGCCCCATGGTTTTGACCAATGCGGTCACCAGGATAAAGCACATACCTGTCACCAACATCCAAAAGATGCCGACAATGGGCCGTTGAGAATTTTGTGTTGTCATGGAGTGACTTGAACGCAATTCTACAACCAACGCAAGAGCTTAGTGGAAAAGAAGTGAAGCCGCGATTGCCCACATTGTCAGCGCTATGAATGCATCTAATATGCGCCAACTTAGCGGTTTGGCGAAGACCGGCTCTAGCAGGCGCGCGCCGTATCCAAGTGCAAAAAAGAATGAAAGGCTTGCCAATACTGCACCAGCACCAAAGGCAAGACGGCTTTCATATTGCGCTGAAATGGAGCCGAGCAGCACAAGCGTATCCAGATAGACATGCGGATTAAGAAACGTCAGGGCAAGCAACATCATGAGGGTCTTACTCAGCGTCGCGGGCACGCGGTCTTCGGCTTGTAACGTTTCACCGCCCCGCCATGCGCTGACAGCGTTACGCCAGCCATAGATGATCAGGAACCCCGCGCCGCCGTATCTCATCAGGGGCTCAAACCACGGGACGTTTTCAGCCAGCGCACCAAAGCCCGCCACACCTGCAGCAATCAGTATTGCATCTGACATCCCACAGGTCAGACAGACCCAAAAAACATGTTCACGACGCAATCCTTGCCGCAGAACAAACGCATTCTGCGCACCAATCGCCACGATCAAGGACAAACTCAGCAAAAAGCCCGGAACAAAGGAAGAGAGCATCGGTTGAATATCCTAGTCGCATGTAAGTTTGGAACTACATGGGTATTGCCCCCTCAAATGGATGTCGAGACGAGAAGCATCTTCACGCGATGCTCACAGCAATGCGTTTTGCCTGTGAGCGCCTCTGCGGTTAGCTTCTTAAGTAATAAATGGGCCGGAAACTTCCGTAAAACTTTCAACATCTTGCCCCAAGAAAACCATGTTACAGAAATATTACGCTCACTCACACGAAACTGAACAGTTCCCTCTGGCGCATGACCGAATGAGTGCCTATCTGCCAAAGACTGATGAAGGAAAAGCAGATGACTGAAGAATCAAAGAAGCTGGAAGTCAGCCCAGACGAACTGGATCTCATCGCAAGTGCGCTTGAGACCCAAACAAAAATCCTGCGCATGCAAGCAAGTGCAGGCGGCCATGGTGCCGTTAAGCGCCTCAATGAGGTAAAACGTTTGCTGGCTAATATTTCGAGCCAAAGAGAACCGCTCCGTACGATCCGCAACAACAACCCAGCCGGGTTGTGGGGATTGCTACGTTCTATGGGCCAAGCAACCTGATATACGCCACGCTTTGACGTGCGACCCAAGCCGCCCAGTGGGCGGCTTTTTATTTTCCCACTGCCCAATTAAAGCCAATCAATCCGAACGCAAAACGCCGCTGCAAATCAATGCAACGGCGTTTCTAATTCTATCAATGTATGAAGCGAGAGTTACTCTAGCGCTTCCATCACTTCGTCAGAGGCTTCAAAGTTGGCCGTTACGCGCTGGACGTCATCGTCATCCTCAAGCGCGTCAATCAGCTTCATCAGCTTTTGCATGCCCTCCAGATCCATCTCTGTGGTTGTCGTCGGACGCCAGATCAGCTTGGTGCTGTCACTTTCGCCCAGCTCAGCCTCAAGAGCGGTGGAAACATCATTCAGGTCGGTGTCCGCGCAATAGATCACGTGACCGTCTTCTGAACTGTCCACGTCTTCTGCGCCCGCTTCGATGGCGGCCATCATCACGGTATCTGCATCACCCACACTAGCCGGATACATGACTTCGCCTTTGCGATCGAACATAAATCCAACGCTGCCAGTCTCGCCTAGATTACCACCGTATTTGGTAAACGTAGAGCGCACAGTAGACGCGGTGCGGTTCCGGTTGTCGGTCATTGTCTCAACAATAACTGCAACACCACTGGTGCCGTAGCCTTCATATCGGATTTCTTCGTAATCTTCCGCATCTCCACCCACTGCCTTCTTGATCGCGCGATCAATGTTGTCTTTGGGCATCGAGGCTTGCTTGGCTTCTTTTACCGCCAAACGCAGGCGCGGGTTTTTGTCCACATCCGGATCGCCCATTTTGGCGGCCACGGTGATCTCCTTGGAGAACTTCGAGAACATCTTGGAGCGCAGTTTGTCCTGACGCCCTTTGCGGTGTTGGATGTTTGCCCATTTCGAGTGGCCTGCCATGGATCGTCTCCGTCTGAGAATTACTGTATCACGCGCGCTTATACGGCAGGGGCAGCACAGGCTGCAAGGCTCACCTATCATCTCTGGTCTAACCGTTTACATCAGTACATGAGGCTGAAGGGCAAAATCCTGTAAATACCGCGCCCCGCAATCTTCCGCGCAAGAGGCGCACCTTGCTTCCCTATGACGGCACAAGGGGCCCAGTTAGACGTAATCTCCCCTTGTCCTGGCCCCCCGTCTGCAACAAGGTGCGCACATGAGCCAAGATCAAATAACCCTATTCGCCCTTTTTGGTGCCGTGTTCGGCCTCCTCCTTTGGGGCCGCTTTCGCTATGATATTGTAGCTTTTTCTGCCCTTATGGCGGGTGTTGTGCTGGGGGTTGTTGACAGCAAAAATGCCTTTGACGGGTTCGGGCACCCTGCCACACTGGTTGTGGCGCTGGTTTTGGTGGTCTCTGCAGGGCTTGTTCGATCCGGCGCTGTTTTGTTGATCACACGCACCTTAGTGGATGCCTCCCGCTCCCTTGGCGCGCATATCACGTTGATGGGGGCCGTTGGCGGCATCCTGTCGGCATTTATGAATAACGTGGCCGCGCTGGCGCTATTGATGCCCGTAGATATCCAAACAGCCCGCAAAGCGGGCCGCTCACCTGGCCTGTCGCTGATGCCGCTCAGTTTTGCGACTATTCTTGGTGGCATGGTGACCCTTATTGGCACCCCACCCAACATCATTATCGCCGCAATCCGCGAAGAAAGCCTTGGCGCACCGTTCAAGATGTTTGATTTCGCCCCTGTTGGCGGAGTCGCGGCGATTGCCGGTCTCGCGTTTGTGGCACTGGTCGGATGGCGGATGATTCCGGCACGCGATGATGGCGGGATCAGTGAAGAAGACCTGGCCGCCTATATTGCTGAGTTGGTTGTGCCCGAAAACAGCAAACACATCGGCAAACGCGTTTCTGAATTGGAAGAGACCGCAGACAAAGCGGATGTCACCATTATTGGCCTGATGCGCGAAGGCAAACGCCGTTATGGCCGCGCGCAAAACACGGAACTCCGGGCCGGTGACGCACTTGTTCTAGAGGCAACGCCTGATGCCTTGGATGAGTTCCGTTCAACCCTTGATCTGGCCGTAGCTGATAGCGCCCGCGAAGAACGTCTTCGCGCGGATGGCGACGGTGTTGAAATCATCGAAGTTGTCATCACCGCTGAAAGCCGGCTTGCGGGTCGCACCGCCCAAGCTGTCGGTTTGGCATGGCGTCAACGCACGGTCCTGCTGGGCATTTCGCGGCGCGGACGCAAGATCACGTCTCAGTTGCGCAAGACCCAACTAGAAGCAGGGGATATTTTGCTGCTGTTGGTTCCCCGCGACACGGGCAATGACGTCACAGAATGGCTGGGCGTTTTACCGCTGGCTGATCGTGGTTTGGCAGTGACCGAGAACAGCAAAGTGTGGCTGGCCATTGGCCTGTTTGCAGGTGCGGTTGTCGCGGCATCCCTTGGGCTAATCTATCTGCCCATCGCATTGGGCATTGTTGTAGTCGCCTATGTTTTGGCCAAGATTGTCCCCCTCTCCGAGCTTTACACCCACATTGAATGGCCCGTTGTTGTCTTGCTGGGCTCGATGATACCGCTTGGGGCCGCATTGGAAAAATCCGGCGGAACCGAGCTGATCGCGGGATCATTGGTCAACCTGACCGAGGGCATGCCCGCATGGGCTGTGCTGACTGTGCTGATGGTTGTGACGATGACCCTGTCGGATGTTCTAAACAACACCGCGACCACCATTGTCGCCGCCCCTGTTGGCATCCAAATGGCGCAAACACTTGAGGTAAACCCCGATCCCTTTTTGATGGCTGTAGCAATTGCTGCATCATCCGCATTCCTCACGCCGATTGGCCACAAGAACAACACGCTTATCCTTGGTCCCGGCGGATATGGTTTTGGGGACTACTGGCGCATGGGCTTGCCGCTAGAGATCATCGTAGTCACAGTATCCATCCCTGCAATTTTGTTTTTCTGGCCCTTGTAAGATCGGCGCTATGGCCAATTTTGACAGCTATATCATTTGCACCAGCCCACGCAGCGGCAGCACGCTAATGTGCAAACTATTAGAAAACAGCGGCGCGGCGGGTGTGCCTGCATCCTACTTTCACCAATCATCACTTACCGATTGGGCCACCGGAGTTGGCACGCCCGCGGAAACTCCCCTGCCCTCGGTAATGGATAGGATCAAAGTTCAGGGGCGTGGATCAGGCGCATTGTTTGGCTTACGCCTACAGCGCCACAGCTTTGCGTTTTTCTGCAAACAGCTTGAGGTATTGCAGCCAAATCACCCCACTGACGCAGCGCGATTGCAGGCTGAATTCGGTTCGGTGCGCTTCATCCACCTTACGCGAGAAGACAAGATTGAGCAGGCCGTATCATTTGTAAAAGCAGAACAGAACGGCCTTTGGCACAAAGCCCCTGACGGACGCGAAATCGAACGCCTTGCCCCCCACAGCACGCCCATCTTTGACGCAGAGGCCATTGAAACAAAACATGCGGAATTCCTCGCGGCGGATGCTGCATGGCGCGCATGGTTTGACGCCCAAAGCATTGCACCGCTGACGATTACCTACAGTGCGCTGGCCGCTAACCCTCGTGATATTTTATCACAGGTGTTGCAAGACCTCGGCTGCCCAGCTCAAGCCGCGCAAAACATAGAAGTTCCGACAGCACGTTTAGCCGACGAAACCAGCCGCGAGTGGATCAAACGATTTGCCGAGCTTAATAGAGCCTAAGAAGCCCTTACCAAATTAGCGGAATGACACCGCTGGCGATCAGCGACATTGACAGGTTCAACGGAATACCCACACGCATAAAGTCAGTGAATTTGTATCCGCCCGGCCCATAGATCAACGTGTTGGTCTGATATCCGATTGGCGTCGCGAACGCACAAGACGCCGCAATCATCACGGCCACGACCAATGCCCGCGCATCCATACCCAGTGATGCCGCCAACGAAATTGCGATGGGTGTCATAATGACCGCTACCGCATTGTTTGACACAATTTCGGTAAAGACCGTGGTCATCAAGAACACACAAAAGATCACGACCGCAGGTGGCATGTTCGTCAATGCGGGGGAAATAGCATCTACAATCAGCTGAACTGCGCCTGTGTGCTGCAACGCAGCTCCAACACATAGCATCGAGAAAATCAGCGCCAGCAAACGACCATCGATGAAGGAAAATGCCTCATCCGCGTCAATACAGCCTGTCACCAAAACAACCGCAACTGCGATAACGGCCAGCATCAAAATAGGCGCAACATTCAGCGCGGCCAACACAACAATCGCCGCCAAGGCCGCAATGGCGATAGGCGCGTGGCCACGGCGGTAGGCGCGCTGGGACGGCGTGCTGACATCAACCATATCCATATCAACAGCCAGACGATGAATGTCTTCTGATGCGCCCTCAAGTAGAAGCGTGTCGCCCACACGTACAACCAAATCATCCAGCTGGCGGCCAATGTTCTGGTTCCGGCGGTGAACCGCCAGCGGATATACACCGTAACGGCGGCGCAAGCGTAGCGCACCTAGGCTGCGGCCAATCATCTTGCATCCCGGTGTGATCAAAACCTCTACCGTGTTAGTCTCAACCGCAGAGACCTGATCAACACGTTTGAGTTCTGGGGTTGCCTGCAGGCTCAGCAGCTCAGCCATTTGTGTTCGCAGCACGACACGGTCACCAGTTTGCAGCACAACTTCCTTGAGATTTCTACGCAACGAGGCATCGCCGCGCACAACGTCAATCAACCGCACGCCTTCGCGTTTGAACAATTTAACATCCAGCACTTCACGCCCGACCAAGTTGCTTTCTGGTGGAATGACCGCCTCGGAAAAGAACTTCATCTTTGATCGATCTGACAGCATACCAGCCATGCTATCGCGTTCGGGCAGCAGACGCCTCCCTATGGTTGCCATGTAAATAAGGCCCCATGTGCAAACGACCAGACCAATCGGTAAGATTTCGAAAATGCCAAATGGTTCCATCCCCTGCGAGCGGGCAACACCGTCAACCAGCAGATTGGTGGAGGTGCCGATCAAGGTCAATGAACCGCCCATGATTGCGGCATAGCTAAGCGGGATCAGTAGCTTGGATGCTTTGGTGCCCAATGTTTTGCTCAGTTGAACAACAACAGGGATCATCACCACAACAACAGGTGTGTTGTTCATGATCGCAGAGGCGCCCATCACCGACAGGATCACGCCGATAACTGCTAGCTTTGGATTCGTCCGCGCGTATCGCTCGGCCAGTTGGGTCAACACCTCAAGCGCGCCTGTACGGACCAGCGCGCCCATCACGATGAACATCGCCGCAATTGTCCATGGGGCAGAGTTGGACAACACAATGCGCGCATCCTCATAGGGTAACAGACCCATCGCCAGTAACGATGCAGCCCCCGCCAGCGCGACAACTTCGGTCGGCAGTGTCTCTCTTAGGAACAGGATAAACATCACCACCACAACCGTGAGGGAGAGCATCGCCTGCGAAAATTGGGAAAGTTCAAACATAGATATGGGCCGGTCCCTGTTGACGTTTTAGTTGTCGCCCATCACGGGATCGTCGGCAAGTGCTGCTTTGGGACGGGGCTGTACCAAATACATGCCCGCAAACATAGCCGCCAAAGCCAACCAGATCATATTCGAGAATGCCTCGTCTAAAATCAACCACGCCCAGAACAGACCAAAACCCGTCACCATATAGCTGACTTGCACCGCAAAAACCGCCCCTGCCCGCCCGACCAGCCAGACGTAGCTGGCATAGACCAGCACATGGATCACAGAAGATCCGACCAAACCCACCTGCGCTGGGGGCAACGGCCATTGCGGAATAATAATGTGCCCGCGCGCCAACATCAGCGGCGTCACAATCGCCAGTCCTACCAATGACGCGCCGAGCATAAGCTGAAAAGGATCAAGCCCCGCAACGCCCCAGCGCGACACGTAATTACCCTCAAACGCGTAGAACAACGCCACTACTAAATAGACTGCGGCCCAACCCATGGGCACAGCAGCACCCATATCAACCGACGGGGCAACGATAATCAGAACCCCAAAAAATCCGAAACACAACCCAATCAGGCGACGCCACGCAAAGCGGTCATTCCCGATAAGCAATGCAATTACAAAGGCAAACATCGGCATGATGCTAATCAACAGCGACATGATCCCAGCGGGCAAATGAACAGCCGCTTGGTAGGATAGTGTGTTGGGCAAAACAGTGCCAATCAGCGCAATAACCAGATAGGCCTTAAGCGCCCCTGAATGACGCGGCAATTTTGTGCGTCGCATTGCGCAAATCACAACCATCAGCGCGACACCAATAACCTGCTGCCAAAACACCAACCCGAAATGACCGTACCCTGAACTAGCAGCAATCTTGCTGAGAGGTTGAGTTATCCCCCAACCAGCGCCCAGTAACACAACGATCAAACTAAACCACAACACCTCGCGGCGGCTTAGCGCGGCCTCATTCAAGGCGCGCTCTGCTGTAACTTCCCGCCTTGGCGAATTGGAACAATACGCGTAGCGCGGCCTGTCTTGTCGTCTGTTTCAACGTAGACACCTGATAGGGTTGCCTCACCCGCAGCAGGGGTAAACCGTTCCTTTGGCATGCCCGTAATAAAGCGGCGCAGAGGTTCGGTTTTTTCCATCCCGATAACGGAATTATAGTCACCGCTCATGCCAGCATCCGAAAGATAGGCCGTGCCAGCAGGCAAAATCATCGCATCAGATGTAGGAACATGCGTATGCGTGCCCACAACCAATGAGGCACGCCCGTCACACCAATGGCCCACGGCCATCTTTTCCGAGGTCGCCTCGCAGTGAATATCAACGATAATCGCATTGGCCAAACCGCCCAGCGGGTGGGTTTTTAGCACAGTATCCAGCGCAGAAAACGGATCATCAAAAGGGCGCTTCATAAACACTTGGCCCAAAGCTTGGGTCACAAGCACCTGTTTACCTGTGCGGGTCTTGAACAAACGCGCGCCCTTACCCGGTGCATTTTTAGAAAAATTAAGCGGGCGAATGATACGCGGCTCTTGCTCGATAAAGGACAACATATCCTTTTGGTCAAACGCGTGATCCCCAAGCGTCAGACAATCTGCCCCCGCATCCAGAAGATCCTTTGCATGTGAGCCCGACAAGCCCATGCCAGAAGTCGCGTTTTCACCGTTCACAACGACGAAATCGAGTTTCCATTCAGTCCGCAAGCGGCCCAGATTTTCGGTAATAGCGCGACGCCCAGCGCGGCCCATTACATCACCAAGAAAGAGTATTTTCATACCAGAGCGATAGGCTGCGCGCGACCTGCTGGCAAGGCGCACATTACGTCCAGTGCAAATTAGGGTGTCAGATCAAGCAAGCTGCATCGTGAATTTGCATCATTTTTTGAACGTCCTTTATCACAACTGCTTATTGCACGTTCTCGCGCCAACTCAACGGAGGCACCACCGAAGTATGATGCGTACCGATTAGGGAATCCAAAAGCATAGGCCTTTGGCCCCTTTTCACTCTGATACCGCTGCCATTCTGCACCCGCCCATTCACTTAGGGTAATTCCTTGCCGCCTTTGATATCCAGTTGGCGCAGCGGTCATACGCAAGCTGCATGTTCTTGCATCTGTCTTGTTTTTGGTTGCGCGTTCTTGGCAGCGTCTAACGGCATCGACCTTAGCGCCATCCAAACTGTGATACCCGACAACCACACCTGTTACACCAGCGTCAGATGCTGCAAATGCTCCAAAATACGGTACGCTCTCCAGAGTTGCAAAACGAATAGCTTGTCTCGTTGCCTCTCGTGTCCCGAGTGCTGAACTATCATGCACACGCAGGACCGCACCTTTCGGATACGTAATAACCGCTTGATTTTTAAGGCCCTGTTCCAAGTCACAAGCAGCCAAAAGGGTTACTCCTGCGCTCAAAGCCAGCCAGCCGAGTAATTTTTTCATAGGTGCAAACCCTCGTTCCCTTCTGCTCAACCGCTAGAAACTTCAAAAACTCCGGTTTCTGTAACAATCAAATCAAGCGGTTGATCAGTGGGTTCCAACGCAACCTCTTCTACTTCTTGCCCCGCAAAAGCAAAGCCAATTGCCAGTGTGCCCCGCTTTGCCCGCAGTAATTCTAATGTACGGTCATAGAACCCACCACCATACCCCAAGCGGCCACCTTTTTTGTCAAACGCCAGCAATGGTACAATCAAAATTTCCGGTTCAAAACAGCTTAGCTCAGCAGGTACAGACGCTCCAAATGGCCCCGCAACCATTTTTGCGTCTGGTGTCCAGCGCGCAAATTTCAGCGGGTGATCAGCGGCTTGGATCACAGGCACACCGACATCCCCATATGCGGAGGCTTCACTCATGGCTGGGCGTGGGTCAATTTCAGTGCGGATCGGCATAAAGCCAGAAACCGGAACACCGCGATACCCTGCGAGCACCTCACTTAAGTAACCCGCTTGGGCCGCGTTTGCATTTTCGAACAACGGCTTGCGCCTCGCAAATGCCGCTTTACGTGCTTCTGCTTTTACATCCGCTAAATTCATAACAACACCATCGCAGCCAGGCCCAGAAAGGCAAAAAATCCAACAACATCCGTGACCGTTGTCACAAACGCCCCTGATGCAAGCGCTGGGTCAACGCCCATGCGCTCAAGCAATATCGGCACGCCCGTGCCCGCAAAGCCTGCAACGATCATATTGATCACCATTGCAACTGCAATCACACCGCCCAGCGCCAGTGAGCCAAACCAGATCACACCGACGATCCCCATCACAATCGCAAAGATCGTGCCGTTAATCAGACCCACCAAACATTCGCGCCGAATAACCCGCCACACGTTTGATCCCGTGAGGTCTTTTGTTGCGAGCGCACGCACTGCTACCGTCAGGCTTTGGGTTCCCGCGTTGCCACCCATCGACGCCACGATGGGCATCAACACGGCCAAGGCGACGATCTGCGCCAGTGCAACTTCGAATTGGGAAATCACAACCGAGGCAGCAATCGCGGTGACAAGATTCACGGCCAGCCACGGCAGGCGCTGTTTTGTTGTCTCGATCACGCGATCCGACAACGACCCCTCGCCAACACCGGCAAGACGCAAGATATCTTCTTCGTGCTCTTCATCTAAAACCGCCATCGCATCATCGATGGTGATCACACCGATCAATCGCCCGTCTTCATCCACAACCGGCGCGGAAATCAGGTGGTACTGGTTGAACGCATAGGCCACATCACCCTCGTCGCGCAGGGCAGGAATAATCTGAAACGTTTCCTCAAACAATTTAACCAGTGGGACTTCACGCTTTGAGCGCATCAGCTTGCCCAAGGTCACATTCCCAACCGGATGCAAACGCGCATCAACGATGATGATGTGGTAAAACTGGTCTGGCAATTCATCTTCGGGAGTTGCGCGCAGATGATCAATCGCGGCACCCACGGTCCAATGTTGGGGTGCCATGACCACTTCGCGTTGCATCAAGCGACCGGCCGAATATTCAGGGTATGTAAGGGCTTGCTCAACCGCGGCGCGATCACTGTCGTCAAGCGCGTCTAGAATGCTCTCTTGTTGCTCGCCTTGAAGGTCTTCGATGATGTCGACCACATCATCACTGTCCAGTTCGCGCATGGCTTCCTGCAGGACCTGGGGCGTAAGGATGCCAATGACTTCATCACGAATGGAATCGTCAAGCTCTGATAGAATCTCTCCGTCAAATTCGCGACCATAAAGCCGGATCAGCCTTGAGCGGTCAAAAGCATTAATTTGCTCCAAAAGATCCGCGATGTCAGCCGCGTGCAGCGGTTCCATCAGCTCGATCAATTTTTCCCTGTCATCAATGTCTACGGCGTATAGAATCGCGGCAACATCACGCTTGCTTAGGGTATATGCTTCTGGTTCGGAGTCCTCTGGGGCGATATCTGTCTGCGTGATTTGATCTGACACGTCTGGCCTCCCAAAGATCGTTGGGGCAACATACGAAGGCTCTGCACGGACCACAATGGTGCAGGGAGTAGCGACCCAGAAACAATGAATCCGAACCATTGAACGCACAGTGAAAATGCGTACAACTCGACCCTATGAGCACACAAACCCTCCTGACCGGCCAAATCCTAACCTTTACTGGTGACCCCTTTGCGCAAGCATGGGAAGACTGCGTACATATCGATTCCGCTGGGGCGGTGTTGGTTGAAGGCCAGCGCATTATCGACGTTGGCAACGCCCAAACGTTAAAGGCGGCCTATCCACAGGCCAGGGTGACTTCCTATGGCACTGATCTGATCTGTCCGGGCTTTGTAGATGCGCATTCCCATTACCCCCAAACGGCCATGATCGCGAGCTGGGGCAAACAGCTTATTGACTGGCTCAACACATACACGTTCCCAGAAGAAGCGCGTTTTGACGATCTGGCCTACGCCCAAAATATCGCCGCGCGCTACCTCGATTTGACAGCGGCCAATGGCACGACAACCATTGCGTCCTTCGCAACCATTCACCCTCATAGCGTTGATGCATTGTTTGAAGCGGCACAGGCGCGCGGGCAATCTGTTGTCACGGGCAAGACCTGCATGGACCGAAATGCGCCGGATGATCTGCGCGACACCTCGCAATCCGCTTATGATGACAGCAAGGCGCTGATTGAACGCTGGCATGGAACGGGACGCGCGCAATACTCGATCACGCCACGCTTTTCGCCCACCTCAACGCCAGAACAGTTATCAGCCCTTGGTGCGCTTTGGGCGGAAAACCCAACATGCATGATGCAAACCCACCTAAGTGAGCAACCGGACGAGATTGAGTGGGTGAAGTCGCTTTACCCTCAAGCACGCGACTATCTGGATACCTATGAAGCACACGGGCTATTGGGAGATCGCGGCCTGTACGGTCACGCCATCCACATGACCCCGCGCGAGATAGACCGGCTGGCAGAAGTACAAGGTCGTGTCATTCATTGCCCAACGTCCAATGCATTTATCGGATCAGGCGCGCTGAACCTGCCGAAACTGGCAAAGCATGGCATCCCGCTGGGCTTGGCAACGGATACGGGCGGCGGATCGTCATTTTCAATGTTGCGCACAATGGCTGCAGCCTATGAGGCCGCGCAGCATCACGGCCATGCCCTGCACGCGGCACAGTTGATGTGGCTGGCCACAGCTGGCTCTGCCCGCAGCCTGCATCTGGATCATGAGATCGGCAGCTTATCCGCAGGAAATTATGCAGATATTGCTATCCTAGACCTGAAATCGACTCAGGCAATTGCCCAGCGCGCAAACAGATCAGGTTCCGTATGGGAGGATGTGTTTGCTACTGTGATGCTAGGAGATGATCGCGCGGTACGCGCGACATGGATCGCTGGCGCATGTGTCACCACATAACACCAGAAATCCACATTTAGATCAGCATTTCTTCGCTGCCACCAGCATCACCCAGTACTTACCAACATTCGCCAACCCATATTCTTTGGCCTTGCGAGAAACGATGTTGCGGTAATGGCCTGGTGATGTGCGCCACGACTCAATGCTCGACGAGCTGGATGAATACCCGACGCTGATGTTTTCACCGACAGTACACCAACGATACCCTGCGCGGGTCACACGCTGGCTGCTGGAGGAACCATCACTGCCCTCATGGGCAAAGAAATTATTTTTAACCATATCATTAGCGTGGGCACGTGCCGCCGCATCAAGCGTCGCATTACGCGTCAACGCTGGCAAACCAACCCGTGCGCGAATTGCATTAATCTGCGCACCCGCAGTGCTACCTGAAACTGGGCCACTATTTGCACTGGCTTGCTGAGCTGGGGGCGTAGAGCCACCTGAGCCACAGGCCGACAATCCAAGGCATAGTGCCATCCCAATTGCGATCAGTTTCATAGCTTCTCCCTCAAATTCAATGCCATCTGCTGTTGGCGTCCTATCAGCTTAGGTAGGTCTACGGTAATAACCTTACCGTTTCGTACCACTTCACGGCCCTCCACAAACAAATCCCGCACGGTTGTTGGCCCAGCAAGCAGCAGCGCCGCTGGATCCCACGATCCCGCAGCTTCAATGCCGGACATGTCCCAGATGGCGATGTCAGCCCGTTTACCCACAGCCAGACGACCACAATCAGGCCGCCCCAAAATATCCGCACCACCGCGGGTTGCGATTTCCAACGCTTCGCGCGCGCTCATGGCGTCTGCGCCCCGTGCAACCCGCTGAAGCAACATCGCCTGACGCGCCTCAGCCACCAGATTTCCTGCATCATTGCTGGCCGACCCATCAACGCCAAGGCCAACAGGCACGCCCGCATCACGCATTGCGCGCAGAGGTGCGATGCCACTGCCCAGACGGCAGTTGGAACAAGGGCAATGGGCCACGCCTGTACCAGTGGCTGCAAACAAGGCAATCTCGGAGGGGTCCAGCTTGACGCAATGAGCATGCCATACATCCGGACCTACCCATCCCAAATCCTCAGCGTATTGGCCAGGGCGGCAGCCAAAGGTTTCAAGGGAATAGGCGATGTCTTCGTCGTTCTCCGCCAAATGCGTGTGCAGCATCACGCCCTTGTCGCGTGCCAGCAGCGCCGCTTCGCGCATCAAATCGGTACTAACGGAAAACGGGGAGCACGGCGCAATGCCAACACGACACATTGAGCCTTCAGAAAAGTCGTGAAACGCATCAATCACACGGATGCAATCCGCGAGGATCGCCGCTTCATCTTCAACCAGCGAGTCGGGCGGCAGGCCGCCCTTACTTTCACCGATGCTCATTGCACCCCGCGTGGGCTGGAACCGCAGGCCAATTTCTGAAGCCGCGTGAATCGTATCCTCAAGCCGCGCACCGTTGGGATATAAATACAGGTGATCAGAGCTAAGGCTACAGCCCGACAAGGCTAATTCTGCCAGTCCAACCTGAGCCGAAACATGCATGTGATCTGGCGTAAACCGCTGCCAGATCGGATAAAGTGTGCGCAACCATCCAAATAACAACGCATCCTGTCCCCCCGGCACAGCGCGGGTGAGGCTTTGGTAAAGATGATGATGTGTGTTGACCAAGCCGGGGGTCACAAGACACCCTTGGGCCTGCACAACCTCAGCGCCCTCTGGCACCGCCAGTTCACTGCCGATTTCGGCGATCACGCCCTCACGGATTAGAATATCGTGATTGCTCAATTCGCTCCGCGCATCATCCATGGTCAGAATTGTGCTGGCATCCTTCAGGAGCGTAACACTCACGTCAGAAACTGCGCGCGTAAAATTGCCAATGCCTCAGCGTGGATTTCCGGATTTGCAGCAGCAAGTGCCCTGCCCCCATTATGCGCTGGCCCACCATCCCAGTCAGTGACTACCCCTCCCGCAGCTTGGATTAAGGCCAACGGCGCTTGTATGTCATATGCCTGCAAGCTTGCCTCGATCACCAGATCAACCTGCCCTAAAGCCACAAGTGCATAGGCGTAACAATCCATTCCATAGCGCGTGAGCAATGCCTCTTCGGCCACCGCATGAAACGCAGCTCCCTCTTCTTTGCTGCCTACTTCGGGGAATGTTGTGAAAATTGTTGCCTCAGATAATGGTCGCGGCGCACGTGTCCGGATGGCACTGCGCTCACCTCCACGGACAAGCACAGCCCCTTCGGGCGTCCCGACAAAGCGCTCGCCGATATAGGGTTGATCAACCACACCCAGGAACGGCCCGTCTTCGCTCCCCACCGCGATCAGCACACCCCATGTCGGTGTGCCTGAAACAAATCCACGCGTGCCATCAATCGGATCAAGCACCCATGTCAAACCAGTGGTGCCCGCCTTGGTACCCAACTCTTCGCCAAGAATCGCATCATTCGGGCGATACTCGGCCAAGACAGCGCGCATCGCAGCCTCGCCTGCGCGGTCGGCCACAGTGACGGGGTCATATCCGCCTTCCAACTTATTGTCCGTACCTAGATCGGCACTGCGAAAATATGGCAATATCACCGCACCAGCGGCGTCCGCCATCAGATGAGCAACTTTGGTTAGTTCTGCGGTCAGCTTGGGATCATTTTTCATGCATTGGTCGTCTCACTCAGACGAGCATCTTGCAAGTATCCCAAAGTAAAAGATCCGCCAAAGGCTACATTTTCCGCGAATCCTTGCCGATCCGTCAGCGAACTTCAATCAGGGCGCGAGCAAGATCCATGAGACGGGCACGTTGGCCATGCGGGATCGCATAGTATGACTGCACAAGTTCCACGACCTCTTCCTCAACAATCAGATCGCTAAAGACATCGCCACTTTCGCCCTCATTTTCCGTCACCCCCTGAAAGAAGAAACCGACGGGAACGCCCATCGCATTGGCAATATCCCAGAGACGCGATGCGCTAACACGGTTCGCGCCTGTTTCATATTTTTGGATTTGTTGAAATTTAATTCCTACGCGATCGGCAAGCACCTGCTGCGTCATTTCAATCATCCCCCGTCTTTGACGTATTCGTTTTCCGACGTGGGTATCTACGATATGTACCATATCAAATGCCTATTTTCTCATTTCTGCCCGGCCTCCGTTGCGTACAAAAGGGGTACACGCGAAAGCAAGCAGCACTCGTTAAAACTACAAAACGAAGTATATGCCTTTGTTCACGAAGAGCAAAAGCAGTGAACAGTGAGGATTTGGTTACGCTAGGCTGATTTCAGCCCAAAATGTTCCGAAAACTGCAAAATAGTAGATTATCTGGCCAAAAAAGATCAATGCACAGCGTCACGCGCAAATAATGAATCGTCATTTCGCGCGCAAATTGTTGCCCAATAGTTCAATCAACTTAGTCACAGGCTCGGATAGCTTCCCTTCGGCCTGATACAAATTGATCAGCTGAACGGGCAAATCTGGCAGGGCACCATCATGTTTGATGCGCGTGAAATTTTGCGGTTCGGTGCCTTCAATTGCCGTGTGAACAGCAAGGTCAGCGCTCACTGTTGCATGAATTGCACTGTCATTGTCGGTCTCCAACAGCATCTGCCACTGGATACCCGCATCATCCAATGCGGCCACCACATGGGGCCGGAAGGTACACAAACGCCCATAGGCAATGCTTAGCGGTCGCTGTCGCCATGCCGCACCGCCAGCCGCACCGATCCAATGCAGCGGACGCTCCGCCAACGTTATGCCGCCCGCTTCTAGCGTGGTTTCCGTCGTGAGGATGACGTCGCATTCCCCTTTTGAGAACATTTCCTTGAGAGTCCGCGTGTGAGAGGCCTCTAACAATATCCGGATAGAGGGGAACACCGCGTTGAACTGTTTAAGCACCTGCGGAATCGCCGGATAAACGATATCGTGCGGCACACCTAGGCGCAGCGTGCCAGCGGGCTCTTGCGCCGTCAGACGCAGGACCGCCTCATCATTCATCGCAACCATCCGGCGCGCATAACTTAGCAAGTGGTCCCCGCTGGCGGTAAAGGCAATTCCACGGCCACTTCGGTCTAGTAACTGCACATCTAACAGCTCTTCGAGCCTCTTTAACTGCATGGAGACCGCAGATTGCGTGAGGTTCAAGAACCCCGCTGCTCTGGTCACCCCGCCTGCATCCGCCACAGCCACCAACGCCCGCAGCGTCGCCAGATCAAGATTTCTCATACATCACCAATCCAAATACATTCCATCAATAACATTCATTTCCATGATGAATGAGAACGCGCCATATATCAAGTATCGAAATGAATACTGAAATCACATCACAGAAACTGGAGCTTCCAAATGCGTATTGCCCTCTCCCACTCGATCCACCAATCCCGCCGTCCCCGCCTTTCATTGCGTTCAGCGATTGCACTTTGGCGCAGCCGTCGCGCCCTTGCTGCATTGTCTGACGAGCAACTTAACGATGTTGGATTAGGCCATGCGGACGCCCAAGCCGAAGCAGAACGGCCTATCTGGGACGCTCCAGCATCATGGAAGTGCTAATCTGAACTAATACCTTACCGAAAAACCTTGAAAAACGGCCCTTCTGACCCGATATTACACGTGTCCCCGCGCAAAACATTTGCGCGGCCCAGTTTTAGGA
Organism: Sulfitobacter sp.; assembly: GCA_033851935.1. Classification (GTDB taxonomy): domain Bacteria; phylum Pseudomonadota; class Alphaproteobacteria; order Rhodobacterales; family Rhodobacteraceae; genus Sulfitobacter. Next base: position 101,706 of record JAWSVL010000015.1, on the reverse strand, counting down.
GTTTTAAATGGCAGACGTGAATACAATCCGGACAAGTGCCGGTAGTCGCACAGCCGCGATTGATGAAGGCCTGCGTGCCCACATGAGCAAAGTCTACGGCACAATGTCCGTAGGCATGTTGATTACATTTGCGGCGGCATGGGCCATTTCCGGTCTTGCAGTCACATCCGACCCAGCAGGCGCCACAGCGGCACTGCGCGAAGGTCAGTATCTGACAGGCTTGGGTGAGGCGCTTTATGCTTCCCCGCTGAAATACGTTGTGATGTTTGCCCCACTTGCCTTTGTCTTCGGCTTTGGTGCCGCGATCAACCGCATTTCAGCCGCTTCCGCGCAGCTGATGTTCTATGCATTTGCATTTGTGATGGGCTTGTCCATCAGCTCGATCTTCCTCGTCTTCACTGGCGCATCGATTATTCAGGTCTTTCTGATTACATCCATCGCCTTCGCAGGCCTATCTATCTATGGCTACACCACCAAAAAAGACATCTCCGGCTGGGGTTCATTCCTCATCATGGGTGTTATTGGCCTGATCGCCGCATCAATCATCAACATCTTTCTGGGTAGCCCAGCGATCACATTCGCAATCTCCGCAGTTGGCGTGTTGATTTTCGCTGGCCTAACCGCCTATGACACACAGCGGATCAAGACAGATTACATCGCACACGCCCAACACGGTGATAGCGAATGGTTGGGCAAAGCGGCCATCATGGGCGCACTCAGCTTGTACTTGAACTTCATCAACATGTTCATGATGTTGCTGCAGCTGTTCGGTAACCGCGAGTAACTGCGCAATACCTCTAAAAGTTATCAAAGCCGCTCCTTCGGGGGCGGCTTTTTTCGTAGGAGAGCCAAATGTTAGAGCTAAGACCAAATTGTGAGATGTGTGATCGCGACCTGCCGCCAAACAGCACAGAGGCACGTATCTGTAGTTATGAATGCACGTTTTGCGTTGGCTGCGTCGAGACGATCCTGCACAACGTCTGCCCCAATTGTGGTGGCGGGTTTGTTCACCGTCCCATACGGCCAAAAAAGGCGCATCGTGACGGCACTGGCCTGCGCCATCACCCCGCGGGAACCAACCGGGCAAAAATGAAATGGACCACCGCGGATGTCAGCGCCTTTGTGACCAAGTTGCGCGGAACGCCAGCACAAAACCGTTAAAGCGCTGAAAATGCCTTCTGAAAGGCGTGCGCGGCGCCTGTGCTGCGCAAGTGGTGGATCTGTGCGGTTCCACCATGCTGATGCAACGTATCAACAATCTTTTGGCGGGAACTGTTTCGGTTTTGCCAAATCCAAATTAAAAAACTGAGCGTTTCGCGATCTAGCTTTTCAGGACACCCTTCAGGGAGGTCAGGACGCGATTGCCCTCGATATCGCCAAGAACGCCGCATCACACGCCACAAACGCACCGAAACAGGCAGATCAAGCCACACCAACAAATCGGCACGCGCCAGCCGTTCAGTATATCGTACCGAGATACCGCCCTCTATGATCCAACGGTCGCTCTCTTCGACCGCACGGATTATTTGCAATCGATCAACCTGCAGCCGTTCAACCCAGTTTGGCATCCAGTGTATATGATCCATGTGCTGTACTGGCAGGCCTGTCTGTTCCCCCAACCAACGCGCCATAGTGGATTTCCCAGAACCGGGGCCACCAACGATCATGATACGTTTCATCGTGTTCCTCCCCTGCTCCATAACGCAAAAAGCCGCGCTGTGATGCGCGGCTTCCTAAAACTCTAAAGAGAGGCGATCTTACTTGATCTTGCCTTCTTTGTAATCAACGTGCTTGCGTGCAACGGGGTCATATTTTTTCATAACCATTTTTTCGGTCATTGTGCGCGCGTTCTTTTTGGTCACGTAGAAATGGCCTGTGCCCGCGGACGAGTTAAGACGGATCTTGATCGTGGTTGGCTTAGCCATTTTGTATTCTCCTGTGCTGCGGCACGCCCATTCGGCGCGCGCGCGTAATCTCTGTTTATCGGCTTCTACCTTCGCGGTGCCCTGAGTCAACCCCGTTTTGCGGTTCAGCCCTCCGAAGTGAGCGAAAACTCGATCCTCGGGGCAGATATTTGCGCGGAAGGCCTATAAGCCGGATTTTGTCTTGGGGACCGCTTGTGCGGACCCCATAGATGACCATTCCTCTGACCATGCCGTTACCGACACAGCTACAGCCGCCAACCCGGACCTGCTGGAGCATAAGAAGCTCCGCTGGTTGCCCAGCACGCGGTCCCTATTTGGCGTTGCTCCCAGTGGGGCTTGCCATGCCGCCGCTGTTACCAGCAGCGCGGTGGGCTCTTACTCCACCGTTTCACCCTTACCCTACGTCTGCGCAAGCACAGGCGCGAGGGCGGTCTATTTTCTGTGGCGCTTTCCGTCGAGTTGCCCCGCCCGGGCGTTACCCGGCACCGTTTCTTATTGGAGTCCGGACTTTCCTCCCCATTGCCCGAAGACAACGAAGCAGCCATCCAGCCTTCCGCGCAAGGCCGACTTACGCGGTTGGGTAGAGGTTGGTCAATGGTGCGTTAGGACGAAGTGCCCTAAAGGCTGAAATCAGCGGCGCAGAGCGGCCCTGTGCGCCACGGCGCATGGCGTAGCCGTGTTGTGGCAAGCAGGGTCTCGAATGGCACTTCGGCGCTATAGCCTGCGGCCCTTGCGGCGACGAAATACGCCTGTTCATCATACATATCTGTTTGGCGGGATTGCGAAGCTGCTGCCAGTCCTTGCCGTTCAAGACGGACCCAATCAAAATAGGGACCCGGATCACTCTTTCGACCGGGAGCCATATCAGAATGGCCAATCACACCAACTGGTTTTATGCCCCAACGGTCCATGATTCCGCGCAACAAAGTTTCGAGTGCGTTCATTTGCGATGCTGAAAACGGATGTGTACCGCGATTATCAAGCTCTATGCCGATCGAGCGTGAGTTGATGTCGTCCACGCCGCACCACTCGCCAGCACCTGCATGCCATGCACGGTCGGCTTCCTCAACCATCTGCGTCACCACCCCCTGCCCATCGATAAGATAATGCGCCGACACTTCGGCCTCAGGATCACACAGACGATCAAGCGCGGCCTGCGCGCATTTCATGGCGGTGTAATGAATGACGATCAGTTCGGGTGTAAGTCCGCCCCTGCGCGGTCCACAATTAGGAGAATTCCGGCGCTGCAGCACCCAGTCTCGCCTCAGTTGCCTAAGGTACGGTAAACTGTCGGATCCCAAGTACAAGCGTACCCATCCCCATCAGGGTCCATGCCGTTGCGGTCTTTTTGAGGTCCACCAGCCAATAGAAAATCAGACTGGGCCTGATCCAAATGAGAGTATTTACCGCAACTGCGGTCATACTTTTTCTTGCCGTTAAATTTGCTCCGCTTGTACAGCTTGGTCCCGATAGGATGACTGCTGTTAATCGCGTAAGCTACAATATTTGGCCCCGTTTCGGAACGCTGCGGCAATGCCTGTGGTTGGATCACTTGGTATTGTGCACGGTTGGCAGCAAGACGCGCGGCGTCACTTTCGATGCTGCGTTGGCCAGAAACCGCATCAAAGTTGTTCTCTTGGCTAATGCCCGTTGCGCTGTTGATCACGGCGGGTGCAGGATTGGATGGGCTTGCCTCAACAGGTGGCACACCAGAGTTATTGGCCGCAGCGGCAAGGCGTTCTGCGTCTGCAGGTTGGCCCGTTTGTGCAAGAATCGCTGTGGTCTGTGCCGCAGTTTCAGCAGCGGAACCAGCAGGTGGCAAAGATTGCGATGTGACGCCCGGTGCCAGTGGAACCCCAGAGGAGCCAGTGGCCAACGCAACGTCACGGTTCACACGCTGCGCTTCAAATGTTTGGTCAAAGCCTACACCAAAACGGGTGTCTTCAGGGGCCGCAGGTTGGCACGCAGCCACTGCAGCCACGGCACATGCACCCAGCACAATTCGGATACTCATCATTTCTCAGGCCTGCATTCTTGTTACGCGTTGGGCGCCGTTTACCACCATTTTTGTGGTTTGGCTACAAAACCTGCCGCTTTCTCAAGCGCATAGGCGGAAGACAGCAGATCGCCCTCTTCCCATGGACGCCCGATAAGCTGAAGACTCATTGGCAAACCTTGACTATTCGTACCTGTCGGCACCGCAATACCCGGCAAACCAGCAAGGTTCACTGTGACGGTAAATACGTCATTAAGGTACATCTTGATCGGGTCTGCATCCGTCATTTCACCCAAACCAAAAGCGGCTGAAGGCGTTGCTGGAGTAAGAATGCTGTCGATGCCAGCTGCAAACACGTCGTCAAAGTCCTTCTTGATCAACGCTCGCACGCGGCGCGCACGGTTGTAATAGGCATCATAAAAGCCTGCAGACAGAACATAAGTCCCGATCATCACGCGGCGCTGAACCTCTGGGCCAAAACCTTCGGCACGGGTTTTTTCGTACATCTCGGTGATGCCATCACCTGCGTCCAGTTTGGCGCGGTGGCCATAACGCACACCGTCATAGCGCGCGAGATTGGAAGATGCCTCAGCTGGGGCAATCACGTAATAAGCAGGCAGCGCGTATTTGGTGTGTGGCAACGAAATATCAACGATCTCCGCACCCGCATCTTTGAGCATGGCCGCGCCATCCGCCCACAGCGTTGCTATTTCGTCGGGCATGCCGTCCATGCGGTATTCTTTTGGAATACCTATCTTTTTGCCGCGAATATCGCCCGTTAGGGCCGCTTCAAAATTTGGCACAGCCAGATCAGCACTGGTGCTGTCTTTTGGATCAAAGCTGGACATTGCTTCCAGCATGATCGCCGCATCACGCACGGATTTAGTCATTGGGCCTGCTTGATCCAGTGATGAGGCAAACGCGACCACACCCCAGCGAGAGCAGCGGCCATACGTTGGCTTTATCCCTACTGTGCCCGTAAACGCGGCAGGCTGGCGGATTGAGCCGCCTGTATCCGTACCTGTTGCAGCAAGGCATAGATCAGCCGCAACCGCAGCTGCCGATCCACCAGATGAACCACCGGGTGTGAGTGCGGTGTCTTCGTTACCGCGACGCCATGGGTTGATCGCATTGCCATAGGTCGATGTTTCATTGGAGGAACCCATCGCGAACTCGTCCATGTTGAGCTTGCCCAACATCACCGCGCCTGCGTCTTGCAGGTTTTGGCTGACAGTAGATTCGTATTCAGGCTTGAACCCTTCGAGAATACGAGAGGCCGCTTGGGATGGCACACCTTTGGTACAGAACAGGTCTTTGATCCCGATCGGCAGGCCACACATTGCGGGCGCTTCTTCGCTGCCTTTCAGGCGCTCGTCAGCTGCTGCTGCGCGTTCCATTGCCAGTTCTGGCGTGTGGTGCACAAACGCGTTCAGCGCGCCTGCACCCTCGATCGCTTTCAGGCATGCCTCGGTCAATTCTTTGGAGGTTGTCTCGCCTTTGCGCAGCGCATCGCGCGCGTCTGCCAGGCCCAGCTTGTTCAGTTCAGTCATTATTCAACCACCTTCGGCACAGCAAAGAAGCCTTCACGCGCATCTGGCGCATTCTTCAGAATTGCAGCTTGTTGATCCCCATCAGCAACCACATCTGCGCGGCGTCTCAGGTTTTGCGGGGTCACCGATGTCATCGGCTCCACACCTTCAATGTCAACTTCACCCAATTGCTCGATGAAACCGAGAATCGTGTTAAATTCCTGCGCCAGCGCCGGAAGCGCCTCAGGTTCAACTTTGATACGGGCCAGTTTTGCAACCCGCGCGGCGGTGCTTTCATCAATCGACATAGGTTTTCCTCATCTGCTTAATTGTCCTCTACCGCCCTCACGCCGCTGCCGCAAGTCACACACAGCTGTTGCTGGGGTCTTGTGCGCAAATTTGACAATCCCCTCTCGCCTTTACGGCACGATGGGCTAAAGTCCGGTTTCGCAATCAGCAGGAGGCATAACATGAATATCATTTGGCTCGGACACGGATCATTCCGCATTGAAATCGAAGATCAGGTCATTTTGGTGGACCCTTGGCTCACCGGAAACCCCATGCTGAACAAATTGCAGCACCAGCCCGCAACAGCAGGTGCTACACAAATCCTGGTGACCCATGGTCACTTTGATCACATTGCTGATGTTGTGCAAATTTCCAAAGATACAGGCGCACCAGTGTCGGGGATGTATGAGCTTGCGCAATACCTCCACACCCAAGGTGCTGTTGAAGGCCATGTGTTTAACATGGGGGGTACGATTCCTTTGGGCGATAGCGCGACGGCCTGCCTTGTACCCGCCTCCCACTCTTCCTCAGCCGACGTAAGCGGCGCACGCCCCTACATGGGATCAGAATCAGGATTTATTATCCGCGGCGAAGGCCACTGCATCTATGTTTCCGGTGACACAGGCCTAATGGCTGACATGGCGTGGATCGGCGATTACTTTAAACCCGATATCGGCATTCTATCGGCCGGCGGCTATTACACAATGGACATGGATATGGCGGCCTATGCCGCGCGGACCTATTTTGACTTCAAGGTCATCATCCCCTGCCATTACCGGACCATGCCAGCCCTTGAGCAATCTGCCGAAGCACTGTCCAAAGGTGTTCTACCAGGTACGTCAGTGATCGAACCCCAAGTGCTTGAGGCCATATCGTTATAATCGAGACCGTAAAGACGCGGCCGGATTTAATGTACCCGTGATCTACTGGCCGCGCCGTTGTGCGAAGAAGTCGCGCAGCAATTGCGCGGATTCGCTTTCGGCAATTCCATCAAAGATTTGAGGCACATGATGGCATTGCGGGTGCGAAAACACCCGCGCGCCCTGCGCCACTCCACCTGATTTTGGATCAGACGCACCATAATACAGCCGATCAATCCGCGCATTGGTAATGGCCCCTGCGCACATCGCACAAGGCTCTAACGTCACATACAGCGCACAACCAATAAGGCGTTCAGTGCCCAAATGCGTACAGGCCGCGCGAATGGCGAGCATCTCGGCATGGGCTGACGGATCATTATCTTCGCGGGTGCGATTGCTCGCCCGTGCGATGGTTTTGCCGTCAGGGGATACCACTACAGCGCCCACAGGAACTTCACCGCGCACAGCTGCTGCGCGGGCTTCTTCCAGTGCTTCTTGCATATACGATCTAAATGCCATGGCCCTTGATGCGGCAAAAACCGTCTCTTTCGCAAGAGGCACGGTTGGGGTATGGCTCAGCTTATGAATGATACCCCATCCTCCGCGCCCGAAGGCGACCGCATCGCAAAAACACTCTCTCGTGCTGGCATCGCCAGCCGCAGGGAAGCCGAGCGGATGATTGAAGCAGGCCGCGTGTCGGTCAACGGCGCGATCATCACTTCGCCCGCGTTGAACGTGACCGACGCAGATCGTATCACGGTTGATGGCAAACCTGTTGGCCCTGCTGAGCCTGCCCGCATGTGGTTGTACAACAAACCTACAGGGTTAGTGACCAGTGATAGCGACGAAAAAGGGCGCAAGACAATCTATGATACCATGCCAGCAGACCTGCCGCGCGTGATGAGCATTGGACGTCTTGATCTTAACTCTGAAGGGCTGTTGCTGCTGACCAATGACGGTGGCCTCAAACGCCATTTGGAATTACCTTCAACAGGATGGCTGCGGCGCTACCGTGTGCGGGTAAATGGCCGCCCCACGGATGAAGAGCTGGAACCATTGCGCAAAGGAATCATTGCCGACGGCGAGCCGTTCCAACCCATGGAAGTTGTACTGGACCGCCAGCAAGGCGCAAACGCATGGCTGACTGTTGGCCTGCGCGAAGGTAAAAACCGTGAAATTCGCCGCGCGATGGATGAAATCGGCCTCAGCGTGAACCGCTTGATCCGCGTCAGCTATGGCCCGTTTCAATTGGGCGAGCTGCGCCAAGGTGAAGTAGAAGAAGTCCGCCGCAAGGTATTGCGTGATCAGTTAGGCGTTGACGCTGAAAAGATGCTGGGTGCAGCACCAGAGGCCCCAACTCAGGTAAAACCACGTTTTAAGCGCCGCGTGCCGCATAAAGGTGATTTTGATGGCCCCGGCAAACCAGGTCGCCCCAAAACCCGTGAAGAGCTAGAAAGACTGGAAGAGAACCAACCAAAACGCGGTAAGTCGTTCAAGCAAGGCCGCCCTGACAAAGCGACACGCGATGCAGCACGTCGCGCAGATGGCATTGGCAAGACGCGTACATCAAGTGGACCAGCAAGGCATAGCGGATCTGCATCTAATAGCGGGCCTGCAGCCAAACCGCGCACATTCAGTAGTGCAGCCTCCAAACCCCGTACATTCAGCAGCTCAGCGTCCAAATCGCGCGCGCCGACAGGTCCAAAGACACCTCGCAAACGCTGAAGCAATAGGATTACGTGCGTACCAACGCGGTGACCGTCAACACGGCACCAATAGCCGCAACTACAATCCCCAAGCGCCTGCGGTGCTTGGAGGATGCGCTTTTGATCCGAACAGGTTTACGGTTTTCGACGAGTAGTCGTTGTTGCATCAATTAATCCCTCTACGCACACATGCCCCTAAAACCTATCAAACACCCTTAATGAACATCATTGCAGGGTCTTTTCCCCCTGCTTTCCCCGTGTCGCTCAATTCACATCGTCGTCGCACTGGGTTAAAGAAGCATTATAATTGCAGAAATTTAGTGATCCGAAGGAACCTCCATGGCCGACCTGCTGACATTCGAAAACTTGGGCAACCTTATTATGTTGTGCTTCTTGCAAGCCGTACTGGGGTTCGACAACCTGTTGTACATCTCAATCGAGAGCCAGCGTGCGCCAGTAGCCCAACAGGCCGCAGTGCGCAAATGGGGTATCCTTCTAGCCGTGGCCTTACGGGTCGTTTTATTGTTTGTTATGATCAGGTTGATCGACGCCATGGCCGAGCCGTTCTTTATCCTTAATTGGGAAGGCGTGCTAACAGGTGGTGTGAACTTTGCTACGCTGGTATTTATTATTGGCGGTATTTTCATTATGTATACAGCCGTCAAGGAAATCGGCCACATGCTGGCCATTGAGCATCTGGACGCCGACCTGAGCAACAAATCTGGCAAGTCAGCCGCCAAGGTTGTTGCGATGATTGTCCTAATGAACCTCATCTTTTCCTTTGATTCGGTTTTGTCGGCATTGGCGATTACAGATGTGTTTTTGATCCTCGCAACCGCGATCATCTTGTCTGGTGTGGCCATGTTGGTGTTGGCCGAACGGGTTACGCAGTTTTTGGAAAAGAACCGCATGTACGAGGTACTGGGCCTGTTTATTTTGCTTATCGTCGGTATCGTTTTGCTGGGCGAAGCGGGTCAAGCCGCCTCTCACGCGATGCATGATCCCGAGCTGGCTTTGCGGTTCTTTGGTTACGAAGTCATCCCAATGTCCAAAACTACGTTCTATTTCAGCGTTTTGGTCCTTGTTGCGGTTGAGGTCATTCAATCGGGCTATACCCGCAAGCTTAACGCAGAACGGCGCACCGGCCAGCGGCACTAGAAACCGTAACGCTGGCTGCTTATGCTATTTGTTATTACGCCAAACGGCACATTAGAATTACGAGGGACCCATGGGACCTAGAGCACTGCAAAAAACGGCCTATATCGCACTGATTGTTTTACTCTTCGGTGTCTGCTCTGGTTGGATCGGGGGGCTATAGGATGGCAAAACGGTATGGTGGTCAGTTCAGCCCTGAAGGCGAAACAGCACCAAGCATGCAAGGTGCCAAACGGAAACGTCGAATCGACGTTGATCCGGTAGGCGGGCGCGCCAATGTTCTGTTCATTCCTGCCATTGTGCTGGTCGCTACCAGTTTTAGTGGTGGAGGTGCTGTGAGCCTACTGACTGCGCTACTTGGCGCACTGTCCCTCACCCTTGGGGCGTGGTTGCTGCGCAGTGGGTTGCGGGCCGAAGTCGCCTATAACGAGCGCAAAGTGGCGCGCCGCCCTGCTCTGCCACGTAAGATACTTGCTGCGGGTCTAAGTGGTGTTGGCACTGCATTGGCCGTGATCGCGCATTTGAACAGTTTCGATGTCCTGTCGCCCCTTATCTATGGTGTGATCGCAACAGGTCTGCACATCGCGGCCTTTGGGTTGGACCCTATGCGCAACAAGGGAATGGATGGCATCGATACCTTCCAACAAGACCGCGTTGCACGTGTTGTTGATGAAGCGGAAAAGCATCTTGAAACCATGCGCGAGACAATTCTGCGCGCCAATGACCGCCAAACCGCGGCTCGTCTGGAAGATTTCAGCGATACCGCCCGTGAACTGATCCGCACCGTCGAAGAAGACCCACGCGACCTAACAGCGGCGCGCAAATATCTGGGCGTCTACCTAAAGGGCGCACGGGATGCGACGGCCAAGTTTGCGGATATCTATGCCCGCACCCAAGACATACAAGCACGCACTGACTATCTGGCGCTTCTTGATGACCTCGAGAAGAACTTTGCTGCGCGCAACCGTAAATCGCTGCTCGAAGACCGTGGCGATCTGAATGTAGAAATTGACGTGCTGCGTGAGCGGCTGTCGCGTGAAGGTGTGCGTCTGGATTGACCTCCTGCACCCCCCATTAACAAGGAACAAAATATGTCTGAGAACGTCCGCGAAAAAGCTGCACAATCCCTCGCAATGGTTGAGGAAGTGACCGCAGTGATTCTGCCAGAGCCAACCCAAGCAAACGAAGTCATCACGCTAGAACAGGCAGATGCCCCGCAAAGCGCTGAAATCCGCTCCCGCATGGATGAGCTGGACATGGACGACACACAATCGATCATCAGCTTTGGGTCTGCTGCGCAGGCTGAATTGCAGGAAATCTCGCAGGCGATGTTGCAGGACGTGCGCAACAAAGATGTGGGTCCTGCTGGCGATAGCTTGCGCGGGATCGTCACAACAATCCGCGGCTTTTCAGTTTCCGAACTCGATGTACGCCGCAGCCGCAGTTGGTGGGAAAAGCTGATCGGCCGCGCCGCGCCTTTCGCCAAGTTCACCGCAAAGTTCGAAAAAGTCCAAGGCCAGATCGACAAGATCACTGACAACCTGTTGAGCCATGAGCACACGCTGCTTAAGGACATCAAATCACTCGACATGCTGTATGAAAAAACACTGCAGTTCTACGACGAGCTGGCACTGTACATCGCAGCAGGTGAGGCAAAAATTGCTGAGCTGGATGCAACGGTGATCCCCGCCAAAGAAGCAGATGTGCAAGCTGCCGCAGAGAACGATCAAGTGATGGTTGCCCAGGAATTGCGCGATCTGCGCGCTGCCCGTGATGACCTTGAACGCCGCGTGCATGACCTGAAACTAACGCGTCAGGTCACCATGCAGTCGCTGCCCTCCATTCGTTTGGTTCAGGAAAACGACAAGAGCCTTGTGACCAAGATCAACTCGACGCTCGTGAACACTGTTCCACTGTGGGAAACGCAGTTGGCACAGGCCGTAACAATTCAGCGCTCTGCCGAGGCTGCTGTTGCAGTACGCGCAGCCAATGATCTGACCAACGAGTTGTTGACCTCAAACGCCAAGAACCTGCGTTCGAGCAACAAAATCATCCGCGAAGAAATGGAACGCGGTGTGTTTGACATCGAAGCCGTCAAGGAAGCCAACGCCGATCTGATCGGCACCATCGAGGAAAGCTTGCAAATCGCTGATGAAGGTAAGGCCAAACGTGCCTCTGCCGAAAAAGAGCTCAAGGAAATGGAAGCCAAGCTGCGCGATACGCTTGCTTCTGCCAAGGCCACCAAGACTGGTCTAGGCGATACGGTTTCTAGCTGAGCATGAATAGGGCGCGCAAAATTCTCGTAACAAGTCTGGGGCTAATTGCTCTGGGGCTTTCTGCGTGTACGGATTTTTCTTCTCCGGTTGGCACCGTGAAGACACCAGTGGCGCGCCCTAACATTTCGACCAAGCCTAATGCACCAGCCCCGCCAAGGGTTGCGCGCCCCACGTCAGAGGCCAGTGCATCACTACGCAGCTACCTCAATCAAGTGCAGGGCGCACAATTGAGCCAAGGGCTGCTCCGCCGCGATGGCGGTGGCATCGATACGCCGTTTACCAACACGATGCTTGCCCGCAACTTTGAAAAAATCGCGTTTTACAACGAATATGACGGCAATTTCTCAGGCCGCGGAGGTCCAAGCCCCTTACGCCGTTGGGCTGCCCCTGTCCGCATGGACATCATTTTTGGGGATAGCGTGCCACCGTCACAGCGCGCTGGCGATACAAACAATGTGCGCAACTATGCCGCGCGACTTGGTCGCGTCACTGGCCACCCTGTCAGCATGAGCAAGAATGCGAATTTTATCGTTGTTATCGCAGGCGAAGATGACCGTGCTGACACTTTAGCTGCAGCCGCTGCTCGGGTGCCGGGCATAACGGCCTCCAGCCTTGCACCGCTTAATAATCTACCGCGCGACACCTACTGTGTTGTAGCTGCATATGCATCGGGCACTGGTGCAAATACTTATACGACCGCTCTAGCGGTTATTCGTGCCGAGAACCCTAGCCTGCTCAGATTGTCCTGTATTCACGAAGAACTTGCCCAAGGCATGGGCCTCGCCAATGACAGCCCAAATGCGCGGCCTTCCATCTTTAACGACGATGATGAATTTGCACTACTCACACGGCATGACGAGCTACTGCTTGAGATGTTGTATGATCCGCGCTTGCGCATCGGCATGAATGCAGATCAGGCACGCCCGACTGTTCAAAAGATAGCAGCAGAACTCACCACCAGCGGCCCCGTATGATTGATGGCAAGACACTCTGACCGTCCCGCTGCGCGCAGTTTCTTGATAAGCTACTGACAGATGCATAAACTACAAGACAAACAACCCTGAAGGATACTCCATGGGCATTTTCGATTTTCTCTCCGGTGAATTCATCGACGTCATCCATTGGACCGACGATACACGCGACACATTGGTATGGCGCTTTGAACGCGAAGCACATGAGATCAAATACGGTGCCAAGCTGACAGTGCGTGAAGGCCAAGCAGCCGTGTTCGTTCACGAAGGCCAGCTTGCTGATGTGTTTACGCCCGGTCTCTATATGCTTGAGACGAATAACTTGCCGATCATGACGACGCTGCAACACTGGGATCACGGTTTTAAATCTCCGTTCAAGTCGGAAATCTATTACGTCAACACGACCCGCTTTAATGATCTCAAATGGGGCACTAAAAACCCGATAATTGTGCGTGATCCTGAGTTTGGCCCCGTGCGTCTGCGCGCCTTTGGCACATACTCGGTCCGTGTTGTTGATCCTGCGGTGTTCATGCGCGAGATCGTTGGCACTGACGGCGAATTCACTATGGATGAGATCAGCTTCCAGATCCGCAACATCATCGTTCAGGAATTCTCGCGCACAATTGCCCGGGCACAAATTCCTGTTCTGGACATGGCTGCAAACACCCGTGAACTGGGCAAGCTGGTTAGCGGTGAAATCGCGGCACAACTGGCCGAATACGGTTTGGCCATCCCTGAACTTTATATCGAAAACATCTCACTGCCCAAAGCAGTTGAAGAGGTCATGGATAAACGCTCCTCGATGGGTGTGATTGGGAACCTTAATGAGTACATGCAATTCCAAGCTGCCGAAGCATTAGGCCGTGACGGTGCAGGTGCTGCGGCCATTCAGGCGGGCATGGGTGCTGGACTTGGCATGCAAATCGGCGCACAAGCCGCCGCTGGCGGACCGTGGGGTGCACAACCCGCCGCCAAAGCCGCGCCTGCCGCGCCCCCCCCACCGCCTGTTGAACATGTCTGGCATATCGCTGAGGGCGGCGCGACAACTGGCCCCTACTCAAAGGCCAAGATGGGCCGCATGGTGACAGAAGGGGCGCTCAAACGGGACAGCTTTGTGTGGACCGCGGGCCAAGACGGTTGGAAGCACGCCGAAGACGTGATGGAGCTCGCGCAGCTGTTCACGGTAATGCCTCCGCCTCCACCACCAGCTGGATAAACAAATGCGTTTAGCCTGATGCCCGACGGTGTCAGGCTATCTTCAAATAGTGCCGCACTGCTTTAGCCACGATCCCTCCTGTTCAAAAGGTCAGCCCTTGTCCGACATCGACCCAGACACAGTCCTGCAAGAGCACCGCTTTCCCTGTGATACTTGTGGCAGCGACCTGCGCTATGACCCCCAAAGCAGTGAGTTAAAGTGTGACCACTGTGGCAACATCGAACAAATTGGAACAGTCTGGACGCAGAACCGCGCGATAGCGGAGCTGGATCTTGACCAAGGCCTTTCGCAATCGCTTGATACTGCCGAGATGGAAGAAACCCGCGTCAGCCAATGCCCCAATTGTGCCGCGCAGGTCGAATTTGACGCGAACAGTCAAGCCGCCGAATGTCCGTTTTGCGCCACGCCTGTGGTTGTCGATACAGGCCTCCACCGCCACATCAAACCGCGCGCGGTACTGCCCTTTGCATTGGCTGAGGAAACCGCACGCGGTGCTATGAAAAATTGGCTGGGGGGGCTTTGGTTCGCGCCCAACGGCTTGCAGGCCTATGCACGAAAGGGGCGTCAGATGAACGGCATCTATGTCCCCTACTGGACCTATGATGCGCAATCTGACACGCGCTATACCGGAGAACGCGGCACGGTATATTATGAAACACGCACTGTCATGCGCGATGGTAAACGCCAGCAAGTCCGCGTGGCCAAGGTCCGCTGGCGTTCAGCGTCAGGGCGCGTTGCACGTTTCTTTGATGACGTATTGGTGTTGGGATCAAACTCCCTACCCAAACGCTTTACCGATGCGCTGGAACCTTGGGATTTAGCCTCGCTTGAGCCATACGCGCCAGAATATCTCGCAGGCTTTCGCGCAGAGGGATACACCGTCGCCCTTGATGAAGGTTTTGACGAAGCGCGCGCCAAGATGGACGCCATGATCCGCCGTGACATCAAATTTGACATTGGTGGCGACCGTCAGCGTATCCATTCCATGGATGTTGACCTTAGCGCGATGACATTCAAACACATCCTGCTGCCCGTCTGGCTGGCCGCCTATAAATACCGCGGTAAAACTTACCGCTTTGTCGTTAATGGCCGCACGGGGCGCGTACAGGGCGAACGCCCCTATTCAGCGATCAAGATCGCCTTTGCCATTGTCACCGGCCTTATCGCGGCCGGGATCCTTGGCTACTTCTATGCACAGAACGGATAAGACATGACTGCAATTGATACGCTCTCCAAGATCTTGAAGGATCGCTTTTCATGCCGCGCGTTTCTGCCTGATGCCGTACCGGATGCCGACCTTACCCGCATAGTTGAGGCCGCACGTCTTGTCCCGTCATGGTGCAATGCCCAGCCTTGGCAGGTCGAGATCACACGTGGCGCCGCCACCGATCGGTTGCGCAACAAGCTGATGCAAACAGCGCAAGCCGGAACAGTCCCTGCTCCCGATCTGGATTGGCCAACGAAATACACTGGCGCCTATTCTGAACGCCGCCGCACCTGCGGATTTCAACTGTATGATGCGGTGGGCATTGAAAAATCAAACCGCGCAGGCCGCGCTGCGCAAATGCTGCGCAACTACGCGTTTTTTGACGCCCCTCACGTTGCAATCATCCACTCCCCCGCAGAGCTGGGACCTTACGGTGCCATGGATACTGGTGGCTTTGTGACGGCCTTCACATTGGCTGCAACAGCCCTTGGCGTGGCGACCATCCCCCAAGCAGCCATTGCCGCCTATGCGCCCCTGTTAAAAGAGCACCTAGACATCCCGGCGGATCGCCTAGTTCTCTGCGCCATCTCATTGGGTTACGCTGATCCAGATGCACCTGCCAACAGCTTTAGAACTGAACGCGCTGAGCCAGCGCAGATCATCGGGTGGCACGACACATGAGGGCATTGATCCAGCGTGTCACAGACGCCAGCGTCACTGTGGACAGCGAAACCATCGGGCAGATCGGCGCAGGCCTGTTGGTCCTCATCTGTGCAATGCCAGATGACGACTATGACACCGCAAAACAACTTGCATTGAAAATTTCGAAACTACGCCTTTTCAAAGATGACGCGGACAAAATGAACCTCAGCATCACACAAATGGGCGGTTCGGCTTTAGTGGTTAGCCAATTTACACTTGCGGCGGACACATCACGCGGAAATCGCCCTGGTTTCTCGGGCGCCGCAAAACCCGACATCGCGGGACCCCTCTATTTCCAATTTGCATCAGCCCTTCGTGATCTGAACATTCCAGTCCAAACAGGGCAGTTCGGCGCAGATATGTCTGTGGCCCTCACCAATGACGGGCCTGTGACACTCTGGCTCGACACAGCCAGCTAACGCCCCCGCCCTAGACAGAGTAAAATGCTAAATGCGGACCGCAATGGCCCGCATTTAGTGCACCTAAAAACATGTCTTGCGCGTGAGCGCCCATTCAGATCACGGCTCGCGGAACGCTTCTTTGGATTTATACAGCGGCTTGAGCAGATATTGCAGCACCGTCTTTGAGCCTGTGTGCAACTCCACACTTGCCTGCATGCCAGGACGAATTTCCAACTCGGATTGGCGCGCAGTAAGATGCTCAGTGTCCACGGCCAGCGTAACCTTATAGTGCGGATCACCATCTGGATCACGCGCACGGTCGTCTTTGAACGTATCCGCCGAGATCAGCTTCACTTCGCCCTTCAGCGTGCCGTAAATGGTGTAATCATACGCTGAAAGCTTGACAGTGGCCGCCTGTCCGCGACGTACACCTGCGATGTCCTCCGGTTTAACGCGCGCTTCCACAAACAGTTCTTCGTCCAGTGGGATAATTTGCAAGATCTCCTCACCGGGGCGCACAACACCGCCAATGGTCGTAACGCTCAGGTTATTCACAATCCCGCGCATCGGGCTGCGCAACAGTGTCCGGTCCAACTGGTCGGTGCTTGCCTTCAGGTTTTGGCGCAGCGTAGATAACTCTCTTAGAACATCTGAATATTCCTGCGCGCGGTCCAGCTCTGTGCTGGTCACAACGTCATCATATTTAATCCGCGCATCCGCAAATGCTTTACGGGCACGCGTTGCTTCGATCAATGAGACAATCTTGTTCTTCAACAATCCGTCCATGAGGTCACGTTCGCGCTGTGCTTCAACCAACACCCGCTCCGCGCCGTCAACAGAAGACACATAGTCAGATTGACGCGCTTGCAACAAAGCTGCCTCTGACACCAGCATATCTGGCGTGCGGCTGCTCCACTGGCTTGGAACATCAAAAGTATAATCGCCGTCAATTTCAGCCTCCAGACGAAGGCGGCGAATTTCAAACGCGCTAATTTGGTCCTGTAAATCATCTACAGACGACTGGAATTGCGTATTGTGTAGACGCGCCAGGATATCTCCAGCTGCAACAATATCACCTTCACCAACAGCCAACTCCGCAAGGATACCACCCTCAAGGTTCTGAATGATCTGGGGCCGTGAGCTGGAAATCATCGACCCTTCGGCGCGCACAATCTCGTCAACCCATGCAAAGAAGGCCCAGATGATAAACACAATCAGAGTTGCGGCACTCAACCAAACAACCATCGAGGGCCCGCGCATTTGTTTGTCGATGTGATTATCCATTGCGTGGCTCATGCGGCATCTCCCTTAACGGTTTTCAAATGGGCCATGACCTCATCGCGGGGGCCATCAATGCTCATCCGACCATTGTTCAGAATGATTGTTCGGGTTGTTAGTGACAGAATTGGCGCGCGGTGAGTTGCGATTACGGCAGTGCGCCCCGCCATCCATTTCTCAAGACGCGCAACAAGGGCCTGTTCAAGTTTTTGATCCAATGCCGCTGTTGGTTCATCAAGCAGGCAGATCTTTGGGTCTTGTAACCAAAGACGTGCCCAACCGATGGATTGGCGCTGTCCGATAGACAGACCTGCTCCCGCATCAAGAATCTCAAGGTCCAGCCCCTTGGGGTGGTTACGTACAAACTCACCCAGACCTGCAAATTCAAGCGACTCCATCAGGCGTTCGTCATCGCGTTCCAGCATCGTCAGGTTCAGGTTGTCGCGCAACGTCCCAGAAAACAGGCGCACATCTTGGCCCAGATACCCGATCAAACGGCGCAGGTCGCGTGGCTCGATCTGGGTCATTTCAGTTCCGTCAACCAAAACGCGTCCCGTTGTCGGCGAATACAGGCCGCTCAGAACCTTCAACAACGAAGACTTGCCTGACCCATTCGCCCCCAGAATTGCAATCCGCTGCCCCGGCAAGATGTTGATCCCCGGCAGATCCAGTGTTGGTGCGCCCTCTTCCATGTAACGGAAGGTCACATCGCGTAGCTCAAAGTTGCCAGCCAGATGATCGCGACGCATGTAGTGGCGCCCCTCAGTTGCGTCTTGCTCGGAGTTGGCGATGTGTTCAAGCCCATCAAGCGCGGATTTCACATTGCCCCAGCGGGCCATTGTACCTGCCAACTGCGTCAACGGTGCCAATGTGCGGGATGTCAAAATACCAGTCGCAATGATGGAACCCACGGTAAACTGTCCGGCAAACACCAGGTAGGTCCCCATAATCACAGCAGATACATAAGTCGCCTGTTGGACGCCTTGGCTCCAGAATGTCAGAACGGAGGCCAGTTTGCGCTGTTCTGAAGATTTCACCGCAGACAGTGTCGTCAGTTCCGACCAAAGGCGCTGAACACGATCTTCACCGCGTTGGGTCTTGACCGTATCAAGTTCAAAGATCGCCTCATGCAAAAGCCGCGAAGATTTTGCAGTCGCGCCTTGGGTTTCTTGCGTCAGACGGATCATCCGCTTTTGCATAAAGAAGCCGGGTACAACCATCAGGATGCCGCCCAGAACCAAAACCCAAATAACGTTACCCGCAATCGACGCCACCAATGCAAGGAAAACAAAGATGAAGGGAATGTCGGCAATGGTACCAATGGTGGATGCTGTAAAGAACTCCCGGACCGATCCAAATTCGCGCATTGACGAAAACAGGTCAGACGGTGCTTGGGGGCGTTTATCGCTACGCATGCCCAAAATGCGATTCATCAGCAATTCCAAAACCGAAAGTTCGATTTGACGCCCTGCCCCGTCCATCAGTTGCGCGCGCGCAACTTTGATGAAGGCTTCCATCAAAAGCGCTAGCGCTGCACCAGCGGCCAGAACCCAAAGCGTTGCCTCAGATTGGTGGGGGATAACACGGTCATAGACCTGCAATGAAAACAGCGCGACTGCCACAGCCAAAAGGTTAGCTACAAACGAGCCGAGAGCGACCTCCCCCAATTGACGGCGAAAACGGCCAAACTGTCCCCAGAACCAATGTTTGGGTTTTTCTGCAGTTTTGTGAACTTCGGCAACTTTTTCAATCGGCATTTGCGCGCGTAGCGTAAGACCGGAAAAGAAGGGTACAAAATCAGCGGCGGGCACCTGCGCACGATTATCTGGGCAAGTAACGTCATACACGATCAGATCATCACGGTCGCGCGCCATCACCAGCAACAGCTGGCCAGATGTCATATAAACCAGCGCAGGAAACGATTGTTCGTCCAGTGTCTTGCTGCGCAAAAGTTCGGCACTTAGACCATTTCGGCGCAGGAGCGTCGTAATGATTTGCGCCTCGTCCTGCTCGCTTGCTTCGGGTTTCAGGCGGCGCGCCAAAGCATCAGCCAGATCGGTTTGTGAAATCTCAATACCCAGTACGCTGGCATATGTTGCAATCAACGCGCCACGCGCGCGCAGACGGTCTTCAAAACTGGATGTGTTATCGGCTTTTGGCGTCTCAACCGCATCGTCCAACTGTAACCGCGCAGAGTTTCCGTTTACGATTGTGAGGGTAAAGGGCTTGCTCATATTGCTGATCCATCCGCCAGAACGCCCAAGAGCTCGGCCATGGCCACGCGCAAACGGATCGCTTCATATTTCAAAGTAACTTCAGTTTCTTGCTGACGTGCGTAGGTCTCGTAAACGCCGACAACGTCCATCACCTGCCGTTGACCAGCGTCATATTGCGCCTGAAACAAGTCGAGGTTCTGTTTTGCCTGTGCAGTCAGGCCTGCGGCTTCGGCAGCTTGGCGTTCTTTCGAGGCGATCTGCCCCTCAAGTTTACGCAGCTGACGATTTGCATCTTCATTCGCTTGCGCCACACGGCGGCCTGCAGCTTCTTTTGTGGCCTCAATAGCTTTCAAGCGATCACCGGTTCCCAACCCCAAGAGGGTGTCGGTGTTTAGATTGAGGCCGAATGTGCTGTCTTCACCCACGGTGCCGCTCGCACTCAAACCGGGCAACTGTCCTGCGCGATCTACTTTCGCTGCAGCAATCGCACGGATTTTCTCTGCTTCGGACTGGGTGACGCTAAGTGGTTGTGCCAAAGACGCATTTACCGGCAATGCTGACGTTCCGCGCACATCACTTAGATCACCAATCGACATGGCATTCAGTTCGGAGATTGCAGTTGTTGCGGTCTCGGTTGCTGCGGATTTGCGCGCGTTTATTTCCAGCATCTTTTGGCGCAGAATATGCAAATCCGAGCTGTCTGACACGCCACCGTTTACACGTTGCTGCATGACCCATTCAAAATGGCCAACATCTTTTGCGTTTCTCGTCTCCAGCACGTGTATCTCACGCGCTTCAACTGCATTGATATAAAGGTCCAGCCCCGTACGGACGCGTTCATTTGTATCTGTCGCCAGCGCCACGGCTGCTACCTCAACATCCGCGACGGCGAATTCGCGTTCGCCCTTCCTGCGTCCGTTGTCAAAAAGCACCTGATCAACAACCAGATTGGCCACAATCGAACCCAAAGAGGTCAAGCTAACGCTAGGTCCAATTTGTGGAAGCCAGTTTTTGGATGCCGCTCTCGAGCGCAACTGTGCGGCGCGTAGATCGCTTTCCACACTGCGCGAGTTTGCAGCCAACACAGAGGTCGCAACACGACTATACGCGCTGCCCGATGGCAACACAGATTTACGAGCTAGCAAGCCCTGAATGATATCACTTTGTGCGTTAATCTTTTCAGCGTGGGTTGGTTTTGCCGTCGCCGTGTTGGATCCGTTAGCTTGCATCGCCACAGTATCCGGCGCACCTGCGTTGCCACCTACATCTGATAAACATCCCGCCAACGCGAGCGCACTTGCGCACATCGCTGCGGCCTTTAGCCTACACTGCCCCATATCCTGCCCTTAACGTGCCGATATTGTTATAATTATTTTTATTTTTATTGTGTCGGGTGCGGCGGTGGTTTGGCCCCGCCGCATCCCGTTATTTTGTCTTGGTCGCTTAGATCGTTACTGGGATTTCCTGATCGATCAGCAGCGTACCTTCAGAACCAACTGAGTAGACATTGTATGTTTGACCATCAACGTCCTGCGTACCTTGTGCAACACCACCTTGGATCGTGACCTGATCCTCGGAAGAGCCGTGAATGGTCAGCGTGTTGGTTTCAGTGGACAGAGCCAACAGGCTTGTCTCATCGATAACAACGCTGGCGGCTTCGGCGAAGTCCAGATCGAGGTTTTCGATTTGGTAGTCCCCCAGTGCGACATTGGTCAGATCAACAGAGTTGGTTGCAGCTTCATCGTCCAGAACCAAATAGGTTCCTGAAGTATTACCTGCATCATCTGTTGAGCTCACGATCAGCTGCGAACCATTTGGTACGTTCTCATCAAATACAAACTCTGTTTCACCGCGCAGGGAGTTAAAGCCCTGTTGGCCAGCAACCTCAGAGATAGACCCGTCTTCAGCAACCTGGGAAACGCTTTGGACGTCCCCAACAGGTGAGCCATCAGTCATTTCTGTTTCGATCGAAATGCCACGAATACCGTCACCCGCGCGGGTAAAGGATGCGATGACAGGACCTTCAGGTGCGGCTGTATCGATGGACAATGTGTCCGTGATTACAGCTACGTTGCCAACATGGTCAGTTGCTTCAACAGAGATGTCAGCAGCATAGGTGCCGCTACGTACATCGCCAGCGGGCACGGTCATAGACCAATTGCCGGCATCGTCGACATTTGCAGTATAGGCTGTGCCGTCGAAGGTAACCTCAACAGTAGAGCCTGCCTCAACTGTGCCGCCCAAATCAATACCTGTCGATGCTTCGTCAGCACTTACTACATCATCTGCGCCGGCAGAGTTGCTTGTCACAGCAAGTGGAACAACTTCGGTATCAACATCAACTGTCGCGGATGCCGTTGCGGTGTTACCCGCAGCGTCAGTCGCGGTGACGCCAACATCAGCAGTGTAAGTACCAGTGTCCAGTTGCGTGCCATCAAAGACCGCAGTCCAGTTACCAGCAGCGTCAATCACTGCATTAACCGATTGCCCTTCAAGCGTCACAACAACAGATGTCGAACCAACCTCGGTTGAACCTGTAATTGAAATGTCACCGTTTTGCTCGACTGCGCTGATGATGTTGTCAACTGCGATGTCGTCTACGTTGACGCTCAGGTTATCAACCCGCGTGTCTACTTCAACGCTGTCAGTGGCTTCACGGCTGTTACCGTAAGCATCTGTTGTTGTTGCTGTAATTTCAGCAGTGTAAACACCTTCGGCAACATCGCTGGCAGAGAAGAATGCTTCCCAGTTACCCGCACTGTCTGTGACAACATTGTGGCTCACGCCTTCCATCGTCACGGTCACTACAGCGCCCGCATCAGCAGTACCTGTAAGAACCACGCCATCGCTGGCCTCAGCTTCGTTTACAACATCATCGCCTTCAACTGGCGCGCTGTCGATTGTCAGCAATCCGGCTTCTGTATCGACTTGAACAGATGTTGTCGCAGTATCAACGTTACCTGCTGCATCTGTCGCTGTTGCTGTCATCGTTGAGGTATATGTACCTGTCGCGATTGAGCCTGCGGGGAACGTTGCAGTCCAGCTGCCATCAGCGGCAACAACTGCCGTGGCAGTAACACCACCCAGTTCAACAGAAACAGTTGAGCCAGACTCGGTCATACCGGAAACGGTGAGCGCCTCGCCTACTTCACTGCCACTGATAACGCCATCTGCGCCGCCTGTGGTGGATGTGATTGAGAGATCGCGCACAAATGTGTCGACATCAAACGTACCCGATGTGCTGGCTGTGTTGCCGTATGTATCGGTTGATACAACTGAAACAGTGCCCGTGTATTCGCCGGTTGCCAAATCAGTGGTGGTGAATGTCGTGGACCATGTGCCAGCATCGGTCGCTGTAACGGTTTGCGTTATTCCTGCCACTGTCACTTCTACCGAAGATCCAGCCTGCGCCGTACCAGTAAAGGACACACCATCTGTATGCTCAACACCGTTGACTGTGCCATCGCCACCAACTGTAGATGTATCAACAGTAACGGTTGTGACTGTATCTACGACCAGAGTTTCTGTGTAGCTGCGTGAGTTACCAAAGGGATCTGTTGTGACAGCTGAGATCGCCGCGGTGTATTCACCAGCGTCCAATGTGCCTGCATCCCACGTAACCGTCCATGTGCCTGCCTCGGTAATTACCGTGGTCTGCGTGATGCCCGCAATTGTGACATCCAATGTCGCACCCGCTTCGCCGGTACCGGACAAAGACACACCATCGACAAAGCTGACAGAGTTAAAGAAGTCGCCAGTTGATTCTGTGCCTTCAGTAAACACGATTTCAGGTGCAATTGTATCGATCTCGAATGAAGGACCACCCAGCTCGGTTGTTTCACCCTCGGGATCAGTGAAAATTACTTCAGAATCGTAAACGCCGTCTTCAGGGAAATCATCACCCTCAAACACAGCCTCAAAGTTACCGTCGTCGTCGATCACGGTATCTACAGTTTCTTCGCCGACTGTAACAGTGACAGTATCACCTGGCTCGCCGCCACCTGTGATCGTCAGGATTTCTTCTCCGTCATCACCACCGATGGTGACGTTCGCGTCATCATCATTCACATACGGCGCAGCAGGACCATCGTCCCCACCGCCACCGCCGCCTGCCAGACCACCAACAACAGCCGCGGCACCAACACCGGCAGCAATCGCAGCACCACCACCGAACAAACCGGAACCCCCCAAGAGAGCGGCACCCAACATGGAAACCTCTTCGTCACCGCCCGGAGGCAGCGGAACGCCAGCAACTTCGGAGTTGCCGAGGAAGATCAGCTCATCGGAAGGGCTCCACTTGCCCCACTCAGCTGTAGGACCGTATTGCGCGTACAGGTTACCTTGGCCGGAATCTACAAAGCTAACCTCGTTGAGGTAGCCGTCTGCAGAGACAAACAGGCGGTTCGCCGCGCCACTGTCATTAAAGAAGTTGTCAATTGTGATTACACGTCCATCAGCAAGCGTAATTACTAGCTGATCGCCCGAGCGAACCTGGCTCGCGAAATCGGACTGACGTGCGTTAATGGAAATTTCCTGACCAGCACCGGCCACAATCACTTGGTTAGTTGCATCCGCAGATATTGTACCGCGCTGCATGCCGCCCGCACTACCGCGAACAACGAAATCAATCGCATTCATAGTCTATACCACTCTACTCGAAAGTCCCTGCGTTCTGCAGATCACTTGCTTCAATTTTTTGTTTTACTGCTACCCGGCCCGTTCGAGCGTGCCGTGATTTCACCGTTATTCGGTCACAATATTAGTACGAATCTCTAAAATCCAGTGTTTTGTTGTCTAAATTTCCCCGTGGATTCAAATATGTGCGTCTCGCGCAACAAACTCAGGCGAAACACCTGCTCAACCCAAGAAAAATAGATCATTACAAATCCTTCTCTTTACTTATTGCGTTGACTTATCTGCCCTTCAAACAGACGCTGTGCTCATGAAAAAAAACGACAACGCATTGCGCGCCTTATTCGAAGATCCTGACCACCCTATTATGATGTCAGACGGGACTCGCCTGTCAGCACGGATTTGGCGCCCCGAAGATGCCAGCAATGATCCTGTTCCTCTGATACTTGAGTTCCTCCCCTACCGTAAAAGAGATGGGACCTGCGCACGTGATGCATTGACCCATCCCTATTTCGCCGAACGTGGTTATGCCTGTGCGCGGGTCGACATGCGCGGCAATGGCGACAGTCACGGATTGA
The DNA here is from genome assembly GCA_033851935.1 of Sulfitobacter sp. Classification (GTDB taxonomy): domain Bacteria; phylum Pseudomonadota; class Alphaproteobacteria; order Rhodobacterales; family Rhodobacteraceae; genus Sulfitobacter. The sequence continues at coordinate 76,770 of JAWSVL010000015.1, read as the reverse complement.
TGGAAGATGAATACACCGCTCAGGAACTTGCCGATGCGGTTGAAGTGATCCAGTGGGCAGCTAAGCAGCCGTGGTGTAACGGTAACGTCGGAATGATGGGCATCAGCTGGGGCGGGTTTAACTCCCTCCAAGTCGCGGCGCTTGCACCCGAAGAACTCAAGGCGGTTATCACGCTTTGCTCAACCGTGGACCGCTTTGCCGACGACATACACTTCAAAGGCGGCTGCTTGCTCAATGAAAATTTCGGTTGGGGCGCAACCATGTGGAGTTACTCCAGTGTCGCGCCAGATCCTGCCTTGCGCGAAGATTGGCGCGAGATGTGGCTTGAACGGTTGGAAAACGAGCCCTTTCTACCTTCTGTTTGGCTACGTCACCAGCGCCGCGATGCTTATTGGCAGCATGGATCTGTGTGTGAAGATTACTCAAAACTAAAGGCAAAGGTTTTGGCGGTCGGAGGCTGGGGCGACGCCTACAAGAACGCTGTGCCGCAGCTGGTTGAAGCTTTGGATGGCGCAAAAGGCATTGTCGGCCCTTGGGTCCACAAATATCCACATTTTGCAGCGCCCGAACCGCGTATCGGTTTTTTGCAAGAGGCTCTGCGCTGGTGGGATCACTGGCTCAAAGGGGTTGATACCGGAGTTGAGACTGATCCAGATTACCGCGCCTATCTCATGGACGGCGTGCGTCCGGCAGCATGGTACACCGAACGACAGGGACGCTGGATCGCTGAAAAAAATGGTGCCACGGGCCACCTTCCCATCCAGACATTACACTTTGGATCTGGCGGCACCTTAACGGATACCCCGCAAGCAATGGACGCTGACGTAACATCGCCTGCGCATTGCGGTGCCGCCTCGGGGGAGTATTGCGCGATCTGGCTTGGCCCCGAAATGCCGGGTGATCAACGCGGGGATGACGCGCTCTCAACCACGTTCACATCTGCCCCCTTGGACGCTGATATGGACTTGGTCGGGGCACCCCGCCTTACGCTGGCTTTGTCATCTGACAAACCCCAAGCCCAGATTTCCGTGCGCCTGAATCATATCCATCCAGACGGTGCAGCAACGCGTATCACATATGGCGTGTTGAATCTGTCCCACAGAAACGACGCTGCCAACCCTCAATCCATGCCGCTAAATTCCAGCGTAGATATAACATTGGATTTGGATCAGATCGCATATCGCATTCCCACAGGTCACCGTATCCGCGTTTCGATTTCGACGGCATACTGGCCACTGATCTGGCCCTCACCTGAGGCTACGCAAATAAACATCTCACAAGGCAGCATCGCATTACCACAGCGCCCCACCGAAGGCGGCGACGAAGTCAGCTTCCTTGCTCCCGAAGCTGCAACGCCTTGGAAAACTGAAGAAATTCGCTCTGAAAATCACGTTCGCCGCAATGAGACCGACATGGTGACTGGCATCCAAAGCCTTGTTATTGAGGATGATTTTGGGGAAACCCGTGATGCAGATCATGGCCTAATTCGAGGTTCAATTGCACGCGAACGTTGGGACATTCATCCTGACGATCCACTATCTGCACGCGGCGCATGTGACTGGGAAAGCAAGTTGGAAAGAGACGGCATCGTACTGCGCACCCGCACGCAATGCACGATGAAATCAGACGCCACAAATTTTCACCTCACCGCCAAAATCGAGGCGTGGGAAAACGACGCCCTCATTTACACACGAGAGGAAAGCGACGCCATTCCACGCGACCACATGTAACCCCCAGCCTTTAGAAGAAAGCATTTAGCCTTGCTAGTCAGTTGCAAATGCGCAAACCTAATGCACCAATCAAAATGAGCGCGCGCAAAAGACGCGCGATTCCAAATGGGAGACCACACTATGAACGATAAACTCCAACAGCTAAGCGCAGCCGTCACAGAGGGCCTAATGACCCGTCGTGAATTCGTTGCGCGCGCAGCCGCACTTGGTGTGACAGCAGCAGTTGCCAACTCAATGCTTGCGTCTACTGCCAAGGCCGACGGCCACGCAAAACCTGTTGCGGGTGGCACATTCCGCATGGGTGTTTCAGGTGGCGAAAGCACGAACACACAAGATCCAGCAGGTTGGGCGTCTGATGTTCCACTCGCAACTGGCTTCTTCTGGGGCGAACCTTTGGTTGAACTGGGCGAAGACGGCGTCCTGCGCGGTCTGGTTGCTGAAAGCTGGGAAGGCTCTGCAGACGCATCCAAATGGACGTTCACAATTCGTCAGGGCTGCACATTCTCAAATGGCGCACAGGTGACAGCCGAAGACGTCATGAAAACAATGGAGCGCCACTCCAACGAAGATTCAAAGTCTGGTGCGCTGGGTATCATGAAAGGCATCGTTGGGATGTCCGTGGAAGGCAACAACTTTACCTGTGAACTTGAAACAGGAAACGCCGACCTTCCATTCTTGATGGCTGACTATCACCTGATCATTCAACCCGGAGGCGGCTTTGACGATCCAACAGCGGCAATCGGTACCGGCGCATATGTCATGGAAGACTTTGAGCCGGGTGTTCGCGCAACTGCTACACGTCGTGCTGATTACTGGGGTGGTTCTCAAGAAGAAGTGGCCCACTACGACAAGGTTGAACTTATCGTTCTGAACGATGCAACTGCCCGTACTGCTGCTTTGCAATCCGGTCAGGTTGACGCAATCAACCGTGTTGAGCCAAAGATCGCAAAATTGCTGGACCGTTCTCCAAACCTTTCAGTGAAAAACGTTTCTGGCCGTGGCCACTACGTGTTCATCGCGCATGTTGACACAGCCCCGCTGGACAACAATGATCTGCGTCTTGCACTGAAGTACGCAATCAACCGTCAAGAACTGGTCGACAAAATCCTTCAGGGTTACGGCGGCATTGGTAACGACATGCCAATCAATGCAGCCTACCCGCTGTTTGACGAAACCATCCCACAACGTGAGTTCTCACCTGAGAAGGCGGCCGAGCATTATAAAAAGTCCGGCCACGATGGCAGCCCAATCGTTCTGCGCGTTGCAGATGGTGCCTTCCCTGGCGCGGTTGACGCAGCAGCATTGTTCCAGCAATCCGCTCAGGCGGCTGGTATTCCACTCGAAATCAAACGTGAACCAAACGATGGTTACTGGTCAGAAGTATGGAACGTACAACCGTTCTGCGCATCTTACTGGGGCGGTCGTCCGGTTCAGGACCAGATGTATGCAACTGCGTATCTGTCCACTGCCGATTGGAATGATACACGCTGGAAGCGCGAAGACTTTGACGCAATGCTTCTTCAAGCACGTGCCGAACTGGATGAAGGCAAGCGCAAGGAAATCTACTCCCAAATGGGCCGTATGTTGAACGAAGAAGGTGGTGTTATTCTGCCAATGTTCAACGACTTCGTAGATGCGATCTCCAACGATGTTCAGGGTTTTGTGGGTAACCCAAGTGGTCCACAAATGTATTGGAAGACCTTCAAGTACACATGGAAGACGGCATAACCCGTGCATCCTATTATCATATTGGTTGTCCAGCGCTTAGCGCTGGGCATCCTACTGCTCTTCGCCGCGTCCATCCTCATATTTGCAGGCACTACCATGTTGCCCGGCGATGTGGCGCAACAAATCCTCGGACAGGGGGCAACCCCCGAAAACCTTGCAAATTTACGTGCTGAACTTGGACTAAACGATCCTCCAGTCTCCCGGTATTTTAACTGGTTGGGCGGTGTTTTACAGGGTGACCTCGGAACCGCACTAACCAATGGCCGAGACATCGCCGACAGCATCGGCGGACGCCTTAAAAACACCATGTTCCTCGCTTTCTGGGCTGCTTTGATCTCAGTACCACTTGCCATCTTCCTTGGACTGTTGGCCGTACGTTACAAAGACCGAATTCCTGACAAACTGATCTCGGCTGTGACACTCACAACCATTTCGATCCCAGAATTTATGATCGGTTACATCCTTGTTTATTGGTTGGCGATCAAACTGCGCTGGTTCCCTTCCGTAGCAATCATGAACGATTCCATGAGTTTGTTTGAAAAGTTGAACGCAATTGCGATCCCAGTGATGGTTCTTACGTTGGTTGTCCTTGCGCACATGATGCGCATGACGCGCGCTGCAATCCTCAATGTGATGCAATCAGCCTACATCGAAACCGCCGAGCTAAAGGGCCTGCGTATGCTGACAGTAATCCGCAAGCACGCGTTTCCTAACGCGGTCGCGCCGATTGTAAACGTTGTGATGATCAACATGGCCTATCTTGTTGTTGGTGTTGTGGTTGTTGAGGTTGTCTTTGCCTATCCTGGCATGGGGCAATACCTGGTTGACCACGTGAGCAAACGTGACGTGCCTGTTGTGCAAGCCTGTGGCCTGATATTCGCCGCCGTCTACATCGGCCTTAACCTGATTGCAGATGTCGTTTCCATTCTGACCAATCCGCGCCTGAGGCATCCAAAATGATACGTATACCTCCCGCCGCTTTGATCGGCTTGTTTTTCACCTCAATATTCTTCTTTTGCGCAATCTTTGCCCCCTTCATCGCTCCCTACGGCATGGCCGAAGTGGTTGGCGATGTTTGGGAGCCATCATCCTCTGAGTTTCTGCTGGGAACAGACAGCATTGGACGTGATCTGCTAAGCCGCATGATCTGGGGCGGCCGCACGACGATCTTCATCGCCACTGCAGCTACCATCCTAAGCTTTGCTACCGGTTCCATATTGGGCTTTTTCGCCGCTGTTTCTGGCGGCTGGATTGATCAAGCGTTAAGCCGCTTTATCGATCTGATTATGTCCATCCCATCCTTGATCTTTGCTTTGGTGGTTCTGTCGGTTCTGCCAACAACCATCTTCACACTGATCATCCTTATGGGCCTGCTCGATAGCACACGGGTGTTCCGCCTTGCACGTGCTGTTGCCGTGGATATCACCGTCATGGACTACGTCGAAGCCGCCCGTCTACGCGGCGAGAAAATTGGCTGGATCATCTTTCGCGAAACCCTGCCAAACGCACTCTCGCCTCTGATTGCAGAGATGGGCTTGCGGTTTATCTTTATGGTCCTCTTCGTGTCGACACTGTCTTTCCTTGGCCTTGGCGTACAACCTCCACAGGCTGACTGGGGTGGCATCGTGAAAGAGAACAAAGAAGGCATCAACTATGGCATCCAAGCAGCGCTTTATCCTGCCTACGCCATTGCCACACTTTGCATCTCGATCAACTTGATTGCTGACTGGATCCTGTCACGTACCACATCACTGAAAGGTGGCCGCGGATGACCGAACCACTGTTAAAAGTACGCGGCCTGAAAATCGGCGCGACGATCTTTCCACCCGGTGAAAAATCTCGCGACATCGAGATTGTGCACGGTGTTGATTTCGATCTGGAGGCTGGCAAAGTGTTGGGCCTCATTGGGGAATCCGGCGCTGGAAAGTCTACCATTGGCCTCGCGGCCATGGCCTACGGGCGTGGCGGAGTTGAGCTGACTGGTGGAGAAGTTTGGGTGAACGGGCGCGATGTGCTACAATCCAACATGGGCGACATACGCCGCCTACGTGGTGCTGAGGTTACTTATGTGTCTCAATCCGCAGCGGCGTCGTTTAACCCTGCCAAACGGATCATGGAACAAGTGACCGAGGCTGCCATCTTCCAAGGTAAATTCTCCAAGAAAGATGCCGAAGACCGCGCTGTTGTGTTGTTTGAGAAACTGGGGTTGCCTGATCCGGAAAACATTGGTTCTCGTTATCCTCACCAAGTATCCGGTGGCCAGCTACAGCGCTGCATGACAGCGCTTGCGCTCTGTCCAGAGCCTGATCTGGTGGTCTTTGACGAGCCGACTACCGCGCTTGATGTGACAACCCAGATTGACGTGCTCAAAGCGATCAAAGACGCAATCCGTGACACGGGCGTTGCCGCACTTTATATCACGCATGACCTTGCGGTTGTGGCGCAGGTCAGCGACCACATCATGGTTCTGCAACAGGGCGAGATGGTTGAATACGGTACCACCAATCAAATCATCAACAACCCTGCCGAGGAATACACGCAGGCGTTGGTTTCTGTTCGATCAATCAAGCACATCGAAAAGACACCATCAGATAATCCTGTTCTCAAGGTTGAAGGTATCACTGCGCGGTACAATGGAACGAATTTTGATGTGCTTAAGGACATCAACGTTGAAATCCATCCGGGTCAGACACTGGCTGTTGTGGGTGAAAGTGGCTCAGGCAAATCAACACTTGCGCGTGTGATCACCGGCCTCCTGCCTCCTAGCAAGGGCAAGATCACATTTGATGATCGCACCCTTACGCCAGACCTTGCCACGCGGCCATTGGATGATCTGCGCGAGTTGCAGATGATCTACCAAATGGCGGATACAGCGATGAACCCGCGTCAGACTGTTGGCACCATTATCGGTCGCCCGCTTGAGTTTTACTTTGGCCTCAAGGGCAAGGAAAAACAGGCACGTATTCAGGAACTGCTGGATGAAATCGAAATGGGGGAAGGTTTCCAAGACCGCTACCCTGCTGAACTGTCAGGTGGTCAAAAGCAACGCGTGTGTATAGCACGTGCGCTGGCAGCCAAGCCCAAGCTGATCATCTGCGATGAGGTCACCTCAGCGCTTGATCCGCTGGTTGCTGACGGCATCCTAAAGCTGTTGTTGCGTCTGCAAAAGGCCGACGATGTGGCCTATCTGTTCATCACCCATGATCTGGCAACGGTAAAAGCCATTGCCGACAGTATCGCGGTGATGTTTCAGGGGCAAGTTGTGCGCTATGGACCAAAATCCCAAGTGCTTGCGCCTCCCTTTGATGACTACACCGACCTGTTGCTCAGCTCTGTTCCAGAGATGAAACTGGGCTGGCTCGAAGAGGTCATAGACAACCGTAAAATGGAAAGTGCGGGTAACTAACGTTTCCCGCAAGCCACAAAAATCGCGTTGTAGTTGTGAATGGTTCCTATTATTCTGAAATGAATGATATTTTCAGGAACCACATCAGCTATGACGCGATCTTTTATTTTGATTTCTGCCCTTGTTCTTGCCACCATTGGGACAGCGCCTCAGGCGCAGACAATTGAGACTGCCGCTGCGAAATCAAAATACGTTACAGTCTTCTTCAAAAATCTCAAACGGCGAAATGCCTCAACGGTCTATGCTAGCGCCAAGCCCTACTGCCCATCCTTCTACTGGTGGGCATCGCGGGCCACATCTGTTGAGCGGGCGAAACGTGGATTTCAAAACCAGATGGCCCGAGAAATGGGGATTGCTGGATTTCCTTCATCAGCCATAGACCACTGCGTAAGCAACAGTGGATTTTTGATGCAAAACCGACGCCTCGTTGAACACCCAAAAAACGATAGCTTTACGGATTTTGTTCAACCCGCAACTATGATGATACGAGACAAAAAAACGGGAACCACAACGTCCGCGCCTGTTCTGGTAGAAACAAACAGCTACACCGACAAAAAGTGGCGGATATTCGATCAGAATTTTTCTGAAATTTGCAAATACACAAGTGACAGAGGTGCGTTAACCATGCGTTGCGGATCGCTTGGCACCTTAATAGGTCAAAGCATTTCTGAACGCGACAACCGCTGGATATTTCCGATAAAAAGCGCCCGCTATGACGTAGTGTTTATGACACGCCGCTCACAAAACTATGTTGCGTCTCGATTTGCGGAGATGTTTTAGAGGGATCTGCGCGCCCGTTAGCGGGCGTGCCTTTCAAATATGGGCTCCAGCTCATCACGGATCCGGCTTCCCGTTAAGGTCTGCACACGCTTCCCATCAGCATCAAACAACAAAAGCGTCACATGGGGCACGCTGTGCCGTTGTGCAAATACCGCGCCTTCAGTCTGGGTTATATCCGCAATCAGATAGATAGGTGGTTCACCATCCAGCTTCCCCAATGCCTTTCGGGTCTCGCGCTGCAGCGCGTTACAGATCGGACATTGCGGATCGTGGATTTGTACAATACTTGGCCTGCCCTTCCCGATCCGGCTTAGGTCGCGCTCATCCATGGAACGGTTAAACGAATTGACAGCCCATGCGCCGCCGCCGCCTAACACACCTAAGCCAAGAGCCCCCATGCCAACCCACCCCAGAACAGTTCGCCGAGATGTTGGCGGCATTTTTTCTGCGGCTTGACTTGTCGCCTTGGCCGACTGGGCTTTTTTGCGTTTGTTACTTTTTGAAGTGCGGGCCATGGCGTATCTCCGGATTTGCGATGCTCGGATATAGTTACTGCAAAACTAGCTCCTGATCCTCTCACATTAATGTGTGGAATCTCTTGCGCGTTGCGGCCGGCTGATCTCATATGAAATTGTGCATTTGGGAAGGTATAGCCATGGACAACAAACTACTTTTGATCATTCTCGATGGTGTGCCCTACCGCAATTGGCGCCGCCTGTTTGGCAACCTTGAAGGTTGGGTAGACAGTGGGGATGCACGGGTGTGGAAAATCCGCTCGGTGCTGCCCTCGATTTCGGCGTCTTGCTATGCCTCCATCCATACAGGCGTTGTACCTGCCCAGCATGGCTGCACAGGCAACGGCAACGTGTTCCGCATCAGCGAACCTGATGTCTTTGCACAAGTGCGCAAAGGTGGCGGCGTGACAGGCGCTGTCGCGCACAGCTTTTGGTCTGAGTTCTTTAACCGTCATCCTTTCGACCTTGTTCACGATATCGAATATGATGAACCGGACAGCGACACGATCAATCACGGACGTTTTCACACAATGACAGGCTATAGCGCGGTCAACCAAATGACCCCCTGTGACCTTGATCTATTCGCGACGCTGACCAACATGTGCCTGCGGTTCGGGTTGGACTACGGGATGCTACATACTTGCACCCTCGACAGCATGGGCCACCGGTTTTTCCACGATTGTCAGGAAATGGATCATGCCTGTCACGTGATGGACGAAATGCTGGCACCGTTCATCATGAAGTGGCGTCAGGCAGGGTACGAAATATTGGTGACCGCAGATCATGGCCAAGATGCACGTGGCCACCATGGCGGGCGCGATCCGCTGCAACAAGAGGCGGCGCTGTATTACTTTGGTGATGCAGAAGGTCCAGCCCAGGATGTGGTCATTGACCAGCTGCAACTGGCCCCCACCATACTGAGCCGTCTAGGCGCGCCAGTGCCTGAAACAATGAAGGCTGGCAGCTTCCTCAAGTAACTGCCCCTAGTAGGGCCAGCTATCCTTTGCCAGTGCATCAACGGCACCCGCCACACGATCAAAAAACGCAGCTCCTCGCGCGCTCATTCCTCGGGCGCGCAGGCATCCATGCACAAGACCCGCCTCGTTGAACCACGCAGCCTGCCCGCCTGCCGCTAGGATCGCATTGCGGTAGCTCTCCCCGTCGCTAGCAAGCGGATCACATTCAGCAGTGATAATAACCGTCGGTGGTAGATAGGTGAAATCCGTATCATGCAACGGCGCATAGCGCGGATCCTCTGTGGGCGGCGGAGTACCTCCCGTGCGGATTGCTTGGTAGAATAACATGTCCTTGGTAGTCAGTTCTGGCGCATTGGCGTGCTCGATATAGCTACCTTTTGTAGGATCACCGCCCAGCCCTGGATAGATTAGGATTTGCCCCGCAACCTGCCCGCGCGCGTGATGTGTGACCGCCGCAGCTAGATTGCCGCCCGCGCTGTCGCCTGCCGTCAACAATGTCTGCGGATAGGCCAAAGCAATCGCATCAAACGCAGCCTTTGCATCATTATAACATCCTGGAAAGACCGTCTCAGGGGCCAGCCCATAGTCAACCGAAATAACCCGCACACCAACCCGCGCGCAGAGTTCGGCGCAGACATCATCGTGGCTGTGTAAGCCACCAACAACAAAACCACCGCCGTGATAAAAAATAACGGTGACATCAGTCTCGCCTGCCTCATAGCGGCGACAAGGTACCCCGCCATAAGATTCATCCCGCACTTCTACGCCCTCAGGGCGTCCCGCATGGAAAGCAGCACACATGCCGTCATAGACAGCCCGCTGCTGGGCAATGTCTAGATCGACGGCATGGGGCGGATAGAACTCCGCCCCACGCGCGATATAGGCCCGCACCTCATCATCAAGGAGCAGGTCATAGTCAGCCATGCTCAAGCAGCGTCCCACTGGTTGACGAAGGCACCCAGAACTTTGCCGACAGAATCAGCTTCTGCACCGTTCAGGTTTATAATCGCGACCAAGCCACGCTTTTTATCGTCGATCACATGATCAACGCGCGCTGCAATATCAGCTTTTGCCAGTGCCCCATCAAAGACGCGCGTAATCGCATTGCGACGCAGATCAGGTTTAAAGATCTTGCCAACTGCCGTTTTAGGCAACTCGGGCAAGATTTCGATGTTCTTGGGACGTGCTGCGCGTTCCAGAACATGCTCGTCACAGAAGGCCATCAATTCATCCGGTGTGACCGATGCGCCCTCAACCAATTCAACAAAGGCACAAGGCACTTCGCCTGCGTGTGCATCTGGCTGACCAATCGCACCCGCAAAGGCAACGGCTTCATGACCTAGCAGCGCCTCTTCGATCTCGGCGGGGTCAATGTTGTGACCGCCACGAATGATCAAATCTTTAGCGCGGCCAGTAATCCAGATATAGCCGTCTTCGTCCTTGCGGCCCAAATCACCTGTCCGCAGGTATTTTTCATCGTAATACAGGTCTTTGTTTTTGTCGGCCTCGGTATAGGTGTTGCCAGCAAAGACGCCCGGGTTAGACACACAGATTTCGCCAACTTCATCCACATCTGCATCGATCGGGCCATTTGGTGTGCCTTTGATGATCCGTACTTTGGTGTAAGGGAATTCAACCCCGATTGAACCTACCTTGCGCAGGCCATCAGTAGGGTTGCCAGAGACCAGCACGGTTGCTTCGGTCAGGCCGTAGCCCTCAACAATTGTGATGCCCGTTGCTTTTTCAAACCGTTTGAACAATTCCAGCGGCAGCGGGGCCGATCCAGAGAAGGCTGTTTTCACGGAAGATAAATCAGCATTGATCGGCCGCTGCATCTTGGCTGAGATCGCTGTTGGTACAGTAATGATAAACGTCACTTTCCAGCGTTCGCACAACTTCCAGAAGTTATCGAACACACCTTCGCCGCGATAACCTTGCGGCGTTGGCAAAATGATGTGTGCACCAGAGTGGATCACGCCCATAAAGACCGAGTGAACCGCCATAACGTGGAAAAACGGCAGCGGGCACATCGCAACGTCGTTCTCGGTATAGAGCAAACGATTGCCCAGCCAACCATTGTAGACCAAGCCTGAATATTTGTGCTGTGCTACTTTTGGCATGCCTGTGGTTCCACCGGTGTGGAAATAACATGCTACGCGGTCTTCTTGTGGGTCGTCAAACTGCAGTGTCGTTGGCTGTTTTGCCATCTCTGCGTTCAAGTTCATATAGGTTGCTTGGTTTTGAACTATCCGCTTTGGGCGGATGAGCGGCACGATGACCTTCTTGAGGCCTGTCAGATAGCGATGCAGGTCAACTTCCAGAACCGTTTTTACATTCGGAGCCAGCGCAACAGCCTCGGCTGTTTTATCCGCCACATCCGTTTTCGGGAAAGGCCGCAACGTGACAACAACTGTCGCATTCGTTTCGCGCAAGATTGCACCGATCTGTTCAGCATCTAGCAGCGGGTTGATCGGATTTACGATCCCTGCGATTGCGCCGCCGACCAATGTGATCGCCGTTTCGTTAGTGTTTGGCAGCACATAGGCAACCACATCTTTTGGGCCTATGCCCAGATTGCGGAACAGGTTTGCAGCCTGAACAGATTTGTCATGGAACTGTTGCCATGTCAGTGTTTCAGCGTGATCCGTCGCGCCCGAAAGCAGCTGATAACTGATGGCTTTGTTATTCGGAAATTTAGACGCTGTGCTAGACAACATCCCATAAAGTGTCTTGTGCAGATCGCGGTCTTCCCACGCGCTTTCCGCCTCAATCGCATCACGGTCCACGATTCCAGAATATCCCATGTGTCTTCCTCCCCTGTGCTGTCACTTTTCGCGACATGCATAATTTTGCTAAGGTACGATGACGCCCCTGCGAGAAAATTTCAAGCAAAGCCTATAGCCGGACGCAGCGTTACGGACAAAGCTGCCCAAACGTAAAGTCCGAGTGATCAATTTTGGGAGGGAAAAGGCAAGAAGAGCCGCATCCAGCTATCAAAGCGGATGCGGCAAATTGTTTAGACTGTCGGGATGCGAAGAACCTGACCAGGGTAGATTTTGTCTGGGTGCGCCAGCATAGGCTTGTTCGCCTCAAAGATTTTCTCGTAGTGCGCGCCATTGCCAAGGGTCTTGGCAGAGATCGCCCAAAGAGTGTCACCCTTTTCTACAGTGTGGAACGTTGGTTCGCCCTCACCGCCAGTAACGTCATCCTCTACCGCGGCTACGCCTTCAACGTTGCCTACGGCCAGAATGACTTTTTCGCGCATTTCTTGGCTTGCAGCTTTGCCAGTCACTTTGACTTTGTCGCCTTCAACAACGATGTCCAGACCTTCGGCGTCTAAGCCCAGATCTTTCAACTCATCTTGTAATGCTGCACCGGTTACTTCAGCGTCATCTTCGCCACCGAAAACCTTTTTGCCCGCACCTTTTACGAAACTCCACAGACCCATTTTGAATTCTCCTTAAACGGATTAAATTATGACCAGACTGTTTCACCCAGCGGACCATAAGCGCAAGAGGGAATTATGCAGCCACTTCACCATCGGTGAATTGCAAACGGGCCAAACGGGCATAAAGGCCGCCCTTGGCGACCAACGCATCGTGCGTTCCGCTGTCAACGATACGACCTGCTTCTAGCACAACAATTCGATCCGCCTTTTTCACGGTCGCCAAACGGTGTGCCACAATCAACGTGGTCCTATCCGCGCTCAGTTCTTCCACAGCTGCCTGAACCGCGCGTTCGCTTTCGGCGTCAAGCGCGCTGGTGGCTTCGTCCAGCAACAACACTGGTGCCGCGCGCAAAATCGCACGTGCGATGGCGATGCGCTGCTTTTGCCCACCAGACAACATCAGACCACGTTCACCAAGATAGCTGTCATAGCCATCCGGCAGAGAGGCAATAAAGTCATGCGCGGCGGCTGCACGTGCCGCGACCTCGATTTCGGCATCCGTAGCATCAGGACGCCCAAAGCGGATGTTCTCACGCGCCGACGCGGCAAAAATAACGGGGTCTTGCGGCACCAACGCAATCTGGCTGCGGAATGCATCACGTGTAAGGTCGCGCAAATCGATCCCATCAAAGGAGATGTGCCCCGACTGTGGGTCATAAAACCGCAAGATCATCTGGATGATCGTCGTTTTCCCTGCGCCGGAGGGGCCTACAAACGCAACTGTCTCACCCGGTTTGATCTCAAGGCTCACTCCGTCCAACGCCGCAATATCTGGGCGACCTGGATAGTTGAATTTAATGTCCTCAAATCGGATGTGCCCCAGAACGGGCTCTGGCAGTGACTTGCCGATGGAGGGGTCTTTGACAGGATCCTCAGTTTCCAATAGTTCGACCAGACGCTCAGTTGCACCTGCTGCGCGCTGCAGCTCGGACCAGATTTCTGACAGGGCCGCAACAGCACCAGCAACCATCACCGCATAGATCACAAACTGAATGAGCGCGCCTACCGTCATAGCATCGGCCCGTACATCACGCGCACCAATCCACAGCACGCCCACCACGCCCGAGAAGACAAGGAAGATCACAATCGCCGTTAGGAACGCGCGGGTGCGAATGCGGCGACGCGCTGCGTCAAATGAGCTTTCGGTCATGTCTGAAAATTGCTGGCGGCTGGCGTTCTCATGCGTGAACGCCTGCACCGTTTGTACAGCAGTCAGGCTTTCAGACGCGTTCCCGGATGAGGCCGCGATCCAATCCTGATTCTCGCGGCTAAGAACACGCAAGCGACGGCCCAGCACCAGAATGGGAACCACAACGGCAGGCACAACAAGTAACACTAGCCCAGCCAATTTGGCCGAGGTGAGCAACATCAGCGCCAGTCCCCCGATGAACGTAAGTAAATTGCGCAAAGCGATGGAAACGGACGACCCAATGACACTTTGAATGACGGTTGTATCTGTTGTGATCCGGCTAAGGACTTCGCCAGTCATGGTGCGCTCATAAAACACCGGACTCATTGAAATCACGCGATCAAAGGTGGCTTTGCGAATGTCGGCTACTACCCGTTCACCCAATCGGGTTACCAGCGCAAAACGCAGTGCAGATCCAACCGCAAGCAAGCCAGCTATCGCAAGTGCCGCTATAAAATACTGGTCCAGCAACTCTGCCTCACCCGTATCAAACGTATCCACAACACGCCGAACAGCCATTGGCAGGGCCAGTGAAATCATCGCCGTGGCGATCAAAGCTCCAAACGCACACACCATCAAAACACGGTAAGGGCGCAAGAAGGGCAGCAATGCCCCCAATGCGCCAATGCGACGTGATCGCGCGCGTTCTTCGGTGGCTGATGGGGGGGGCGTCGGGCTATCGGCCATGCGCTGTCCTTTGCATAATCATGCTGCGCTTATTGGCGCGCTGACCAGTCAGGGTCAAGCGTTGTGCAAAAAGGCGATAGGGATCAAAGGGGGGATTTTGGAGCGGGCGGAGGGAATCGAACCCTCATCTTCAGTTTGGAAAACTGAGGTCTTAACCATTACACAACGCCCGCTCACAAGGGGTGGGTATGACATCAGCGCCAGAGCGTCAAGATCATGATGTGGGTCTGACGTGCACAATTTGCGTTATTTTTCTTGAGAGCGCGTTGCAGCGTTCAACTTGCCCGGAACATTTGCTGCCGAAGCGAGGTGCCACCCCAGTACCTGATTGCTAGACAGGCAAGCAACTCCTGTGCGCTCTTCGATTTGTGAAATCACATCTAACGTGCGTAAGTTTGTGCAGGACAAAAATACTGCTTCGACACTGTCCTGTGTCACCAAGTCGCAGGCCGCATCAATGATAGATTGCGCTGCGATCCGTACGACGCTGGCCTCATTCGCTTCTTCAAAGCTTCCAAACACAGGTGTTTCGATCCCTGCGTCTGCCAAAGCCGCACGCAATTTGTCCGACACATCTGCTGTGTAGGGCGATAGAAAGCCCAATCGCGTCACACCCAGCGCACGACAAGCCGCGATTAACGCGGTCAAGGGATCTGAAACACGTGCCGTCTGTGCCCCTGCAGTAATCAATCTTGCAACTTCATCTGCGCAAATCTGCGCTGTTGCTGAGGTACAGCCATAACCAATGCTGGAAAACGGCAGCGCCTGTGGCAATAGTTTTGCGGCGTTGGTGATATGACCTGTCATCGCCCGCAGACTGTCGGGAGTGACATCCTGTGCCGACGCAACGCGCGTCACATACAGTGGCACATCGTGTGGCAGCATCCGGCGCATATCGCTCTCGATGGTTTCATCTGTCTGTAAAACAACAAGCCCCATCGGCGCGGGCCCCTCCGGCATACGTGAATAACGATAACGCGTCATAGCTTCACCATGTCAGGTCCAGCGCGCGGCGACAAAAACTGCGGCGCGCCGTGGGTGAACAGAATATCTTCTTCGTGTACCAACATCTTACGCTACCCCGTTTCTATCTCCGTCTTTAGCACCGTATGATCATAAAGGATAAGCCCTCTGTCAATTGCAGTCCCAACCCGTGCCACAAACGTCCCGCATCCGAGCCACCTGCCCGGCCTGTCACAATCTCGTCCATGGCGTGGCATACTTCGGCTGCCGTTGTCCCCGCACGTGCGATAACGGCAGCCGGACTGGCCGCATCAATCAGCCTTACATGGTCCGATTTCACTGCTCGCTGCTCCGCAATGGCCCGTGCATCATCCACAACCTTACAGCCCAACGCGGCCTGCACCGGCGTCCAATCAGCAAGCGGCTTGCCCGACGCTGGAACAACAAGAATCCAAAGACGCGAGGGGGATTGCCCAAAAGCCCATAAGGCACCCCGTGAAATAGCGCACATCAGGTTCAGTCGTCAGAAGGAGCGCATCAAGCTGCGTGGCTCGGATCTTTTTTGGCGCATGCACCCCGATCCGTGAATTCGGCATCAGGAAAACCGCACTCCATTAAGCCGGCCCTTCACTCATTACGCACAAAATCCGAGACTGCGCCGTGATACCCATAGCCGCGCGTTGATCCGCTTCAATTGCGACCAGTGCAGCAATACCTGCTGCGCCTGAGGGTGACGAGGCAAATCCGGCGGCTGCACACAGGGCGGCACCTGCTTGCCCTTCTTCTTCAGAGATCAGTACAAAATCATCTGCATCTCTTGCCAAACCTTTTAGCGCAATGATCGACGGCATTTT
The DNA here is from genome assembly GCA_033851935.1 of Sulfitobacter sp. GTDB lineage: Bacteria > Pseudomonadota > Alphaproteobacteria > Rhodobacterales > Rhodobacteraceae > Sulfitobacter. The sequence continues at coordinate 60,493 of JAWSVL010000015.1, read as the reverse complement.
GCAATCCAATCGCCCCATGTCTGAAACTGGTCCGCTGCTCTCAACCGCTTTGCCCGCTACGATCGAACCACGTAACGCAGGTGCTGCGTCCGGTTCAACCACAACAATGCGCGGGGCATCACCCCACGTTTCACGCGCCAAAGCAGCACAGGCACAGGCCAAACCGCCCACGCCCGCCTGTAAAAAGATATGAGTTGGGGCTTGGGGCAGCTGTTCAATCGCCTCAGCCATCAAGATTGTGTACCCCTCCATCAGACGATACGGGCGATCAATGTACCCATGCCATGATCCATCAGACAATAGCACCCAGCCATTTTTATCTGCGGCCTTTTCAGCAGCGCGCAGACTGTCCTCATAGGTCTCGCCCTCCCGCACGACGCGCGCGCCCTGAGTTTCCAGACGCGCGGCGAAACTCTCGGGGACGGTTTGTGCAATAAAGACCACCGAAGCAGCGCCAAAGGCATTGGCACCCGCGGCAACAGACATCCCGTGGTTGCCCGCACTTGCAGTCACATAAGTGCGTTTGCGCACATCGCCTTCTTGGGCGTCACAAGCAATCACATAGGCTGCGCCCAGTGCCTTGAAACTGCCTAACCCCATGCGGCCACGTTCGTCTTTGATCCAAACATCCTGCACGTTTGCCTGTGTGGCAATTTTAGGGGCCGCACTTAGCGGGGTTTGGGCGGCAACGGGGCAGCGGTCAACCAATGCCTGTGCACGCCGCGCATCTGTTGAAGGCATCGGGACGTCATCAAGACCAACAAGCGGTACGGGGCGGGTGATGTGTAAAATATCCATTTTGAGAGGTGAAACACGGGACAAGCCCGCGTCAAGATATTTCGTCAAAATCGCAGTTTTTCAGCTACCCTCGCAGGGCATTCCCGCTGCGCCCCATTCCTCTAGATGTATAGCCAGTTCCTCAACTGATCCCGGCGCTGGGTTACGCCCCGCGCCAGGTGTAAAACCATAACTAACAAAGACACTGGTACGCACATGTTCAACCAATTGCACAACATCAAAACCATCGTTGGTTTCAGGATTACGAAATTGCTGGCAAACCTCAGCGCTGGTTTTACCCCGCCAAGCAAGCTCAACTGGCGGCAAGCGCCACGCATCATCAACCTGTGGCGCAGCGTGTGGCAGGTCGTTCTTTCCTGCAGCGCCAATGTGACATGTCCGGCACGGAACGCTGAGCGCGCCAATGCGGCTGTCATCTGCTGTAATATTCATGCCGTGCAGACGTTTAGGGCCAAACCCCAAATCATCCCATGCAGGGCGGCCACTGCTTCCAACATGACAGTTGGTGCACCGTGGGTGCGAGGCAACTGCGTAGATTTTACTCCACGCAGTTGCACCCGCAGTCATATCTTGCGCATTTGCGGCGGAACCTAGCGCCGCAAATGCTAATAACGTCAGGTGATACCGCACCCCGCTCTCACACAAAATCAACAGTGTTAAAGAACGGCATTTCCCGCAGGCGAGTCCCTGTCGCGGCAAATATTGCGTTTGCCAGTGCAGGGGCCGCAGGCGGCACAGGTGGTTCCCCGATGCCACGCACAGTCGGGTTGTTCTCTAATGCGCGCACTTCGATCACGGGGCACTGATGCAGGCGCATCCCCTCAGCCATGTGAAAGTTGTCCTGTTCGGCACTTCCATCAGAGTAGGTGATTTCAGAGTTCATGGCATGGCCAAGCCCCCAAATCACGCCACCCACCGCGACGTTATTAAATGTCACCGGATCAACGACACGACCAACTTCGGCAGCAAGCCAGACGCGATCAATCTTGATCCCGTCATCTGTGTCAGTCACCTCAACCACTTCAGCAACAGGCACACCAAACGAGGTCACCAATGCAACGCCGCGACCCTGCCGTGGCCCCAGCTGACTGCCCCAGTTTGACATCTCTGCAACGGCCTCCAGAACTGCGCGGGCATCTGGGTCATTCGCCAAACGCAAGCGCTCTTCCATCGGATCAGCTCCCGCCGCATGGATCAGCTCATCCAAAAAGCTTTCGGCGAAGAAACCAGCCGTTGATGCCCCGACCGAACGCCAAGACGATGTTGGGGCCAATTCAGGAACCGCATAGGCACGCACGCGCAGATTTGGCACCGCATAGCGCATGTTCCACGCCCCTGCCGCGATCTGCGTGTCTGGTCCCGGTACTGGAACACCAAGGCGTTTAGATTGTGAACGCGAAGAGGAGACTGTCGCGATATCCAGATCAAGCGCCGTCACTTTACCATCCGCATGTGCGCCGCGGCCACGGGCCATACCGATCTGGCGGTTATAGTCCTGAACAAAATCTTCCTCGCGGCGGAATGTCAGCTTAACGGGCGTACCCGGCACTTTAGCAGCGACATCGACGGCTACATCGATGTTGTCGAATTCAAGCCGGTGACCAAAACTTCCCCCAGCAAATTGGCTGTGAAAGAAGATTTGTGCCTCTTCCATCTCCAACCGCGCCGCAGCACGTTGTTGAACATAGCGAGGAAGCTGGTGTGCTGCCCAGATGTCAACGCGATCTGACGATACCTTTACAACGGCACTCAATGGCTCAAGCGGTTGGTGGGCCACGTAGGGCGCGCGGTATTCTGCCTCAAAGAGGTCTCCCCCATTTAAGGCATCCTCAACATCCCCATCATTGCGCCACTCTTTATCTAGGCGATCCTCAACAAAGGATGCTTCAACTTCAGCCCAGTGATCTGCTTGCTCTGCTGGGTATGGCGCTTTTTCCCAATCAATCTCGATCTCTTCGAGGGCACGAAACGCCCGCCAAGTATTGTCGGCAATCACGGCAACACCATAGGGCAGCTCAACCACCTGAGACACGCCACGCATCCCCTCAGCCGCGCTGGCATCAAAGCCTAGCATTGATGCACCTTTGCGCGGGTTCATCCGGACAGATGCATGCACCATACCATCCACCTTGAGGTCAATACTGTAGGTCTGTGTGCCGGTAGATTTCGCAGCGATATCCAAACGCTGTGTTGGTTTGCCGATCAGACGCCACTGTGAAGGATCACGCAAAGGTACATCCGTCACCGCATCCATCTGGGCAGCGCGCGCGGCAAGGGAAGTGTATTCAATCCGCCTGCCGTCTGGCAGGACCACCGCTGCGCGCTCGGTGGTGAGTTCACGTACATCCAAGCCGGTTTCCTCGGCTGCGGCAGCTTTCAGCGTTTCACGCGCAACTGCGCCCGCTTGGCGAAGTTTGTCAAAGCTGTCGGGAACCGAAGAAGATCCTCCAGTCACCTGCGCCCCAAGGACCTTCATCACCGCGCCCATTGTGCTGCGCATTGTTTCCGCTGCAAAACTGTTATCGTTTGACCGGAAAGGAACCGTCTCACCAGCCAGTGCAGTGTTGTAATATGCCGCCGCTGGCGCGCCCGGTGTTGTGGTGACCTGGTCAATCTCCACATCTAATTCTTCAGCGATCAGCATCGCCTGCATGGCCGTAGCGCCCTGCCCTAAATCAGTGTGAGGCGTAACCAGCATGATGCCGTCTGAATTGATTTTGACCCACGGATTAAACACCGCGTCCCCTTCAGCCGCATCTGCTAACAGCGGGTTTTCGATGTCACGTTTCACCACGTAAGCACCAAAGGCAACGCCGCCCACGATCGCAGCAGAGCCAATCAAAAAGGATCGGCGGGCAATTGTTTTCATACGTCCCATGGTTCAGGTCTCCTGAAGTTTAGCTGCGGCCGTCTTAACGGCGGCGCGGATGCGCGGATAGGTTCCGCAACGGCACAGATTACCACTCATGGCTTCGTCAATTTGATCATCACTTGGCTCTGAATTCAGGTCCAGAAAGCTGGCCGCTTGCATAATTTGTCCGGATTGGCAGTAGCCACATTGTGCTACCTGATGCTCAACCCACGCAGATTGAACCGCATGCAGAGCATCAGGTGTCCCGAGCCCTTCAATCGTTGTGATCGCGCCGTCCACGTCACCCGCAGACAACTGACAAGAACGCACTGCAACCCCATCAACATGGACCGTGCACGCGCCACATTGCGCAATACCACAGCCATATTTAACACCTGTGATGCCCAGTTCGTCCCGCAGAACCCACAGCAGTGGCATGTCATCTTCGACATCCACTTGATGGGCTTTTCCGTTTACATTCAGTTCCATTATTCGTTCCTCCCGGAAGTATTCTTACTTAACTTGCATCCGCTCGATCATCTTGAGCACGCTACGCCGAGGCAGCAGCGGGATCATCCAGTTGACCATAAAACCAAGCGGTTTTTCATTCACCACAATCAGATCGCCGCGCAGCATCGCGTCATATCCACATCGGGCCACCGAGGCTGGCGTTTTACCGCCCCCCGAAACTAATTGTGTTCCTTGCAAATTTGCGCGGTCGGCAAATCCGGTCTCGACATAGCCGGGTGCAAGTAGGGTCACATTCACACCATTGCCGCGCAGTTCCTGATCAAGCGCCTGTGAGAAACTTTTTACAAAGGCTTTGGTTGCGAAATAGACTGCCTGCATTGGCCCCGGCATAAAGCCCGCTGTGGAGCCGACATTCAAAATATGCCCTTTGCCGCGTGCCGCCATCTGGCCCCCAAAGTGGTGACACAAGCCAACCAGCGCAGACACATTCAGGTCGATCATGCCCTGCTCAACCGCAATATCACGGTCAATATGGCGTCCCTGCCCCCCAAATCCGGCATTGTTAATCAGGACATCAATCTGCAGGCCCTCCGCGCTGATCTGCTTGATCAGTTCAGCCGCGCCATTTGAAGCCCCAAGATCAAGCGCAAACACATGCGCTTTAATGCCGTGGGCGGCTTTCAGTTCAGTAGCGAGGGCGTTCAATTTGTCCAGCGAACGCGCTGTAAGCACAACATCTCCGCCCTTTTGTGCATGATACCGCGCGAACTCGGCTCCGATCCCTGAAGACGCACCTGTAATAAGAGCAATGTTGGACATGTTTGCCTCCCTGAAATTCAACGCTTGTTGACTTAAGAAATATACCGACGCCCGCACATGTCAACACCCGTTGACAAAATTAAATCATCCTGTAAAACAGCACCAATGAACAAGGCCCTGAATACCCGAGAAAAATTACTGACCCATGCCCGTGCACTGATATGGCGTCATGGGTATTCAAATGTGTCGCTGCGCCAGATTGCTGCGGCAGCGGGCGTGGATGTTGCTCTGGTATCCCGGTATTACGGCAACAAGCGCGGCCTTTTCGAAGCAACACTAGAAGGTGCTTTTGACACACCTCCGGTCGAGACTGCCGAAGAACTGGTGGAAATGGTTGTTCAGCTTTTTGTATCACATCCCAGAGACGCAACTGACGTTTCAGTTTTGCATCTGATGTTGATGAACGCGCAGGATGAAGAAGTTGGCAATTTGGTCCGTAAGCAACAACAAGCCTTGCTACAGACTGCCGTGGAACACGCAACAGGTGATCAAACCCGCGCGGCATTGTTCATGGCTGCAATTTTGGGAATGAGCGTTGCAGAAAAATCTCTGCATCTGAAAGGCATAGCACCCTACGATACTGTGGAATACGAAAAGCAGTTACGCCATATGCTGACATCTGCTTTAGCCTACCAACCTTAAATCGCTTCGTCTAAGTGATGATGTGTATGGCGGGGACCACAAAGGCCCCCACCCGTTTACCCGCCCCGTGCGCCCCTAAACATTGTTTGCCAGACGCATGGGCTGAAATCTTTAGAATTCCACAACTGCGCGAATTGATTTCCCTTGGTGCATCAATTCAAAACCTTCGTTGATCTGATCAAGGGTTAGCTTGTGGGTGATCATCGGGTCGATCTCGATCTTGCCGTTCATGTACCAATCTACGATTTTCGGAACATCAGTACGGCCCTTGGCACCCCCAAAGGCTGTTCCGCGCCAAACGCGACCAGTGACCAGTTGGAAGGGACGCGTGGAAATCTCGGCACCTGCCGCAGCGACACCGATGATGATGCTTTCCCCCCAGCCCTTATGCGCCGCTTCCAGTGCGTCACGCATGACCTTGGTGTTGCCTGTCGCATCAAAAGTATAGTCGCCACCGCCGCCTGTCAGCTCGACCAAGTGTGCAACCAGATCACCGTCAACTTTTGATGGGTTCACAAAATCGGTCATGCCGAAGTACTTGCCAGTTTCTTCTTTGTCATCATTCAGATCAACGCCAACAATTTGATCCGCCCCGGCCAAACGCAGTCCTTGGATTACGTTCAGACCGATGCCGCCCAGACCAAACACAATGCAGCGCGCGCCAATTTCCACTTTGGCTGTGTTGATCACAGCGCCAATACCCGTGGTTACCCCGCATCCGATGTAGCAAATTTTATCAAATGGCGCGTCCTTGCGAACCTTGGCCAAGGCGATCTCCGGCACAACTGTGTGGTTGGCGAATGTAGAACAGCCCATGTAGTGGTGGATTGGTGTGCCATCCAGCATGGAAAAACGCGTTGTGCCATCAGGTAACTGGCCGCGCCCTTGGGTGATGCGGATCGCCTGACACAGGTTGGTTTTTCCAGACAGGCAGTATTCACACTCACGACATTCAGGAGTATACAGCGGGATCACGTGATCACCAACTTCCAGCGTCGTCACACCCTCTCCGATTTCCATGACAATACCCGCACCTTCATGGCCTAGGATCGCAGGAAAAATACCTTCGGGATCATCGCCTGAACGGGTGAATTCATCTGTGTGACACAGACCCGTTGCTTTGATTTCAATCAGGACTTCGCCGCGTTTGGGGCCTTCAAGGTTAACCTCCATGATTTCAAGTGGCTTTCCAGCCTCTACAGCGACGGCGGCACGGGTCTTCATCATGGGGAGTCCTCCTGATTTAATTTCTTGCAGGAGGACCCAAATGATCGAGATTTGTCAAGCCGTTCGCGTCTTGGAAATCACCGATTTTCCGGCTGATACCTGAGATAGCGAAAGCGCGTCAACCATGGCCGTAGACAGCGAGGTAGACTGAAATTCAGGAAGGATGGCCTGCAGTGGTGCGCCATCAATGCGGTGCGGCTTGTTCCACAGATACCGCATTTCGATGACCTCCCGCATGAGCGGGCTAAATACACCCATCAGCCGCAAAATCATCCAAGGCATCGATTTGACCTTTAACGACCGACCAGCAGCGCGTTCAACTGCGGCTTTCAGCTCTGCGCCTGTCAGGCTAAAGCCCTCAAAACCAATGCTTGAGAACATCGGCAAGTCAGCGCGTTTGTCAGCTAGCCCAGCCAAAGCGCGGCCTACATCAGGCAAATAGGCCCACGCATGGACGGCATCCATCCGGCCCGGATACATGAACACGCCTTTATCGACTTTATTTACCATGTGATCTTCAAACCAATTTCCCGTTGCTGTCCCCTCAAAGAAATCACCGCAGCGCAGGATAATTGTGCGTAGGCCCTGCTGCGCGGCATCCGCAAATGTGCGTTCCATCGTAACGCGCAGCACCCCTTTGCTTGTTGAAGGCGTAGGTGCTGCATCTTCGCGCAAGACAACAGGCGCGTCTTCGCCAAATGAATACACGTTGCCAGCAATCATCACCGTTGCCCCACACGACAATCCAGCAGCAATAACATTAGCTGAGTAAACGGGCAGTAATTCAGCCCATTCTGTATAGGGCGGGTGAATTGCGTGTACGATTACATCAGCACCCTTTGCCGCCTGTATCACTGCATTGCGATCGCTCACATCACAGACGATGCCTCTTACGCCTGCAGCATAGGTGCCTGTGCCTGTTCGGCTTGCCGCACGCACATCCCAACCATTTGCAAAAAATGCTTGAGTAGCCGCGCGGCCGAAGCGGCCGTTTGCGCCAAGGATAAGTACAGTTCCAGTCATGCTGATCTCCAATGCTATGGTGTTGATGGCTTCAAACTAGCACCAAGTATTTGGATGGATAATTGAGGAAATATGCATTATGCTATCCAAATATGAATACATCGAATATCCCTTGGCATCTACTGCAGTCATTTTCTTCCATCAGTGAGGCAGGCTCACTGTCGCGCGCGGCAACATCGCTGGGCAGCAGTCAGCCGACCCTTAGCCGTCACTTGACCCAACTCGAAGAACATTTGGGATCACGCCTGTTTTTCCGCACTCCATCCGGCCTGACCCTTACGCCAGAAGGGGCCGCTGTTCGCGACCATGCCGATGCAATGGCGCATGCCGCTGCGCAGCTTTCGTTTGTGGGTGCGCAGGCACAAGAGCTAAGCGGTACCGTCCGTGTGACGGCAAGTCAGATCGCAGCCACCTATTTACTACCTCCAATGCTGGTCAGTTTACGCCAAAACCATCCCGCGCTCAGCCTTGAGCTTGTGGCCTCGGACGAGACCGACAACCTGTTGCGCCGTGAGGCCGATCTGGCCGTGCGCATGTACCGCCCGACCCAGAATGATCTGATTGCAAAAAAGGTCGCTGATCTGCCACTGGGCATCTATGCATCGCGCGACTATCTAGCCCGTCATGGTATGCCCGAGGGGCCGCAGGAATTAGCCGGTCACACGATAATCGGGTATGACCGCAGCACCTTGATAATTGATGGGATGCGGCAAATGGGGATGAATGTGGATCGCAGCTTTTTTGCGTTCCGATCTGATGATCAGGTGGTGTGCTGGCGCATGGTGCAGGCGGGTATGGGTATCGGATTTGGCCAACATTCAATTGCAGCAGCTGACCCGAACATAGTCGCGGTCTGGCCACAGATGGAAGTCGGCAGCCTGCCCGTCTGGCTAACCGCACATCAAGAACTCAGGATGAGCCCGCGTGTGCGCGCCAGCTTTGACCATCTCGCGGCCTGTTTCGCCGCGCTTTAGATTTCAGATTTTGTGATAGCGTCCAATTCTTCGACCCTATCAACAGCAGGGATGTCGAATGTTGCCCATTGATCATCACCTGGCAACTCGGGCGGCGCATCACAATTGCTGCGGTGCATGTTCACCTTTGCAATAAAGTTGGCCGAAATTGGTGCTGTCACAAACAAGAAGGCCATGATCAGTAGTTCGTGTATCGCGCCCTCGCCCAACACACCATTGTAGATAATAGAGGCCAGCAACAACGCCCCAACACCCACAGTTCCCACTTTGGTCGGGGCGTGCAAACGGGTCATACTGTCATTGAATTTCAGCAATCCAATTGCCCCAACCAACGTAAATATCATGCCCACAACAAGACAAAATGTGACGGCGTAAAGTGTTACAATCTCGTAGGTCATTCGATGATGTCTCCCCTCAGCACAAACCGCGCATAAGCCACAGTTGAGACAAAACCGAGCATTGCAATGATCAACGATACTTCGAAATAGATGCGCGTCCCTTGAGCAAGGCCCATCAACACAACCAGTCCGATGGCATTTACCACCATCGTATCCAGCGCCAAAATCCTATCACCAGTGTTCGGGCCGATCACCACACGGATCATCGCCATAAACTGGCACAGCCCCACAATAACAAAGGCTCCCATAAGCGCATAGTTCATCAGATCAGTTGCAAGGGTCATACGAATATCTCCTTCAGGCGCGCTTCATAGCGGCTTTTGATCCCGTCGCGTTCGCCGTCGGGATCATCTGTGTGCAACACATGCACCAACAGATAATGGCCGCTTTGCGACAGATCAGCAGATACCGTACCCGGTGTCAGCGTTATGGTACCTGCTAGCAGTGTGATCGCCTCCGGTTGGCGCAAATCCAACGGGATGGTGATCCATGCGGGTTTCAATTTTGCATTTGGGACAGTCAGGACAACCCATGCAACCTGCACATTGGCAACCATGATATCCCAAATAACCAACAACCCGTATGAGATCATCTTGCCCTTGCGAAAGCTTGTGGGGCGTTCAGGCCAAAAGGCAGCAGTTGCGCGTGGGATGATGATCCCCAGGATGATGCCAAAAACAGCCATCCCTGCCGAAAATTTATTCTGGAGAAGCATCCAGACAATTGCCAGAATAGCCGTTAGGTAAGGATGTGGGAACAGCCACGAAAACAGTCGCATCATCTCAGTGATCCCCTTTCTTGTCATCGGCTTTGGTACCGCTCAGCTTACCGGGTGTATCAAGTACCGTGCGCATGTAGGCATCCGGCTTGAACAGCTGATCCGCAGTGGCGGTTGTGTAATTGTAAATCTGTCCGGCAAAAATCGTGTGGGCCACAAGCATAGCCAATAGCCCCCCAACAGCAACACAAGACAATGGAGACGGCGCAGGACGCCCCGCCTCTGGTACCGGTGCGCCATCTGATTGGGCCTTCCAGAACAATACCGATCCCGCGCGGGCAAAACCCACAATGCTGATCAAGCTGGCGGTTAATACCACGCTCCAAATCCAAACTGACGGACCAGTGTCAAATGCAGCATTCAGCACCATCAATTTCCCGACAAACCCGGACAAAGGCGGCAGCCCCGTCATGGCAATTGCAGCAACCATGAACAAACCCGCAACCAATGCTGCTCCGGTGATCGGCGCATCCGTGACGAGATCAAGGTGACCACGACTTTGACGAACCAAGTCAACGATCAAGAACAGTGCACCCGCCGCAAGCGTTGAGTGGACCATGTAATACAAGGCCGCAGAAATGCTAACGGGCGTGAACAGACTAATCGCAACCATCACCATACCCATTGAGCTAATGACAGAGAACGCCACCAAACGGTCGAGCTTTCTCGCGGCCAGAACACCGACTGCGCCAACCGCCAGCGACAGCAGGGAGACAGGCAATAGCCATGTACCATGCAGGCCTGCAGTTACGTCCAAATCGACTGGGAAGATCAATGTATAGACCCGGATGATCGCATACGCGCCGACCTTAGTCATGATCGCAAACAATGCTGCAACAGGCGGGGGTGCCTCGGCATAAGAACTGGGCAACCAAAAGTGCAACGGCACAATCGCGGCCTTGATCGCAAAGACAAGGATCAGCAGGACGGCCGCCACTCGAATACCTACCGTTTCATCGGCGCTGATCATCTGAACACGCTGCGCAAGGTCCGCCATATTAAGCGTACCCGTTTCAGCATAAAGCGCGCCAAGCGCAAACAAGAACAATGTCGATCCCAGCAGGTTGAACAACACATATTGTACACCCGCACGCAGACGAACATTGCCGCCCGAGTGGATCATCAGCCCATAGGATGCGATCAATAAAACCTCGAAAAAGACAAACAGGTTGAATAAATCGCCTGTCAGGAAGGCCCCTGCGATGCCCATCAGTTGAAACTGGAACAACGCGTGGAACATGCGACCGCGTACATCCCATTTTGACCCAATCGCATAAAGCAGCACAAACAGCGCAAGCACCGACATCAGCAGCACCATCATCGTGCTCAAACGGTCCCCGACTAGCACAATGCCAAAGGGTGCCGCCCAATCGCCGAGTTGATACAGCATCACTGTTCCGTCTGAGGTCTCAATCGCAAGGCCCAGTGCAATGGCGATCAACGCCACCACACCAGCAACCGAGAACACCCGCTGGATGCCCATGTGATAGCGCGCAGCCAAGATAATAAACGGGGCAAGGAGTGCCGGAAGAACAATCGGCATAATCAACCAATGGGTCATGTCGCGTCCTCCCCTTCGGTCTCGGGCATGTCGTCGACATGATCATCATCCGTACCCAGGTAAGCGCCCAACGCAATCATCACAACAACAGCTGTCATCCCGAACGAGATAACAATCGCCGTCAGCACCAAGGCCTGCGGCAGTGGGTCGGTGTAGATGGTTGCGTCCGTCAGGATTGGCGGTGCCGAAGGCGTCAAGCGGCCGGACGCAAACAGAAACACGTTCACCGCATAGGTAAGCAATGAAACGCCCAAAATAACCGGAAACGTGCGCAGGCGCATCACCATATACAAGCCAGCCGCAGTCAAAACTCCTATGGCAGATGCTACAAGAAATTCCATTTTATAGCTCCTGCTCTTTCAAGGCTTCGGTCTCGGACCGTGCGGGGTTGATGTCCATCGCGTAATCGCTGTCCTTTACATGTGCGCGCCGCGCAAGGCGCGAGAACCCGTCAAGCGACAACATAACGGCCCCCACAACCGCAAGGAAAACTCCCAGATCAAAGAGCGCGGCAGTAGCCAGTTCAAACTTTTCAAACGGTGGGATACGCACATAGGCGAAATCAGACGTTAGGAACGGCTTGCCCACAAACCATGATCCGATCCCTGTGAGGCCTGCAATCAGAACCCCTGCCCCGATCACACCCTGATGCGGATAGCGTTGACGCGCAGTTGCCCAGCTATAACCACTGGCCATGTACTGCATCACCAAACCGATCGATACGATCAACCCAGAGATAAACCCGCCGCCCGGTTCATTATGACCGCGTAAGAAGACGTAGAAACCGACCATCATGACCACGGGCATCAATACACGTGTCATCACCACCATCATCATCGGGTGCATGTCACCCGCCAATGATTTATCCGGCGTGCGGTTAAGCAACCGCGCGCGCACAGGACCTCCCAAAAGGGTCTCCGTCAGCGCATAGATCAGCACTGCCGCGATCCCTAACACGATGATCTCACCGAAGGTATCAAAGCCACGGAAATCAACGAGGATCACGTTCACCACATTTGTACCACCGCCGCCTTTATAGCTGTTGGCGAGATGGAATTCAGAAATGGGCGCAATCACCGGACTGCGCAGCAGATAGTGATAGCTAAGCGCCATTGCCGCCAAGCCCCCTGCAGCAGCAATGACCACATCACGACTGCGCCGGAAGACCGAGCTTTCTATCGGGGTTTCATTTGGCAAAAAGTTCAATGCAAGCAATAGTAGGATTGTTGTGACCACTTCGACGGTAATCTGGGTCATTGCCAAATCAGGTGCCGAAAAGAATACAAACGCGATGGAAACCATCAGTCCGACAATCCCGATCAAAACAAGCGACAGCAAACGATTGCGGTGCATGAACACCATAGCAATGGTTGCCGCAACCAGCATGAACCAGCCGGCAATCTCAATCGGGCCAGCAGGCTGAGTACTGCGCGTCGCATCGCCCACTGTTCCAGAAATCCACGCGTAGTGGCCCGCAACGATTACGGTTACGGCCATGACCGCGCCGTACCGCGTAAACGCACCGTTATGCAGCGGCAGTGTCAGTGTTTTGGCCAGCCGAACCGTGCCATCAACGACAGCGTCAAAGATCGTCTTTGCCTCAGGGCGCGGAGCGGCATCCCAAAGATTCAGCAGTGGCTTAAACATCGCCAGAACAATCAAACCACCGACAACTGCCGCAATCGACATGTACAGCGCAGGCACCAAACCGTGCCAGATTTTTAGGTGCGCCTTGGGCATTTCTGCTTCGCCGCCCAAGACCGCATAGGTGATCCCCTTGACTGCGGGTTCCACCAGAAACGGAGCTACGCCAATCAGCACAACCAAAACCACCAAGAAAGCAGGTGGCAACCACAGGCCCGCTGGTGGATCATGTGGCTTGGCTGGATAGTCGTCGCGTTTGGCACCTAGAAATGTGTGCCCAATCAGACGGAAACAATATGCCGCCGAGAAAATCGACCCGATCACCGCCAACGTCGGGACAACCCAATGATTGTCACCTAGAACTGTGTGATAGGCCTGCTCAAGCATCAGTTCCTTGCTGAGGAAACCATTGAGAAGTGGAATACCCGCCATGGACAGCGCCGCCAGTGTCGCAATTACAAATGTGATAGGCATCAGGTGGCGTAGACCACCAAGGCGGCGAATGTCGCGCGTGTGTGTTTCGTGATCAATGATCCCTGCGGACATGAACAGCGCTGCCTTGAACGTAGCGTGGTTGAGGATGTGGAATACCGCAGCCATCGCTCCAAGCGCCGTGCCAGTGCCGAGCAACATTGTGATCAGACCAAGGTGGCTAACAGTTGAAAACGCCAACAGCGCCTTGAGGTCATGCTTGAACAGGGCAATCACCGCCCCCAAAACCATCGTTATTAAACCCGCAGTGGTCACAATCCAGAACCATTCAGGTGTGCCAGACAGCACAGGCCACATGCGTGCCATCAGGAAAATCCCGGCCTTCACCATCGTAGCCGAGTGCAGATACGCAGACACAGGCGTAGGGGCCGCCATCGCATGTGGCAGCCAGAAATGGAACGGGAACTGCGCAGATTTGGTGAAGCACCCGATAAGGATCAGGATTAGCGCAGGCAAATATAGATCGCTGCTTTGAATCAGTTCGCGGTTTTGCAAAATCACACTCAGGTCATAACTACCCGCGATCTGCCCCAGAATGAGCATACCCGCAATCATCGCCAATCCGCCCATGCCCGTGACCGTCAACGCCATACGCGCGCCTTGGCGCCCTTCGGGTAGGTGTTTCCAATATCCAATCAGTAGGAAAGACGACAGCGATGTCAGTTCCCAGAAAACCAGCAAAAGCAATATGTTGTCAGACAGGACGATCCCTACCATCGCGCCTTGGAACAACAAAAGATAAGTAAAGAACTCCCCCATGTTATCTTCGCGATCAAGGTAGTTGCGCGCATAGGCGATGATCAGCAAACCGATGCCAAGGATCAGCGTGGCAAAGAAGAAGCCCAACGCATCCAACATCAGCGTGAAGTTCAGCCCAAGGGCTGGAATCCAATCAAACCGGAACGTGACCATATCGCCAGCCATCACAGCAGGCAGGTTCGTCAGAAGCCCGATGAAGGCAGCCAGCGTCACGGTAAACGTCACCCCCGCGCAGGCAGCGCGTCCAGCTTGGTTCATCAATCCGGGTAACAACGCACCCAAGAACGGCAATGCAACAATCAAAAGAAGGGACACGTGTGCTCCATACTGTTTGGGCCTGAGGATGTACCCCCTCTAGGCTTGTCGTCATAACGCGAACAGGAATCGCCGCGAAGAATTCGCGACACTCTACGCGGTATCCAAACCAAGTGCGAACCGATACCAGACCTTAACAGTTTATTTCTTTAGATTTTCGATCAGATACAACGCCCGCCGTCGACTTCCATACAGACTCCAGTGATCATCGAGGCCTCATCCGAGCACAAATAACACGCGGCATTGCCCATATCCTCTGGTGTGGAAAAACGACCAAGCGGGATAGTAGACAGGAACCTGGCGCGGATTTCAGGTGTGTCTTCGCCCATAAAACTTTTTAAGAGCGGCGTTTCACCGGCCACAGGGTTCAACGCGTTCACCCGCACGCCAGACGGAGCAAGCTCAACCGCCATGCCTTTGGTTGCGTTGATCATCCACCCCTTTGAGGCGTTGTACCAATTTAAATTGGGCCGTGGCGACACACCAGCGGTTGATGCAACATTCAGAATACTGCCCTGCCCGCGCGCCTTCATCATCGGCACAATGTGTTGTGCGGTATAGTAGACGGACTTACAATTCACGGCAAATACAAGGTCAAAATCTTCTTCGCTGACGGTCTCCATCGGCGCAGGCAAATGGGTGACTCCCGCGTTATTCACCAGAATGTCGATATGCCCCCACGCCTCAGCCGCTTGGGCAGCCATCGCTGCAACACTGGCATTGTCAGCAACATTTGCTGTTGCGGCAATCGCATGCGCACCCATCTCCTGACGCAATTCTTCGGCCAGTTCAGTATTGAGATCGGCAATCATAACCTGAGCGCCCTCAGATACAAACTTGCGCACAATACCCGCACCAAAACCCGAAGCACCGCCCGTTACAATTGCTGTTTTTCCTTGCAAGCGCATGGCCTACTCCCTTTGATTTATTTTCAGTTCTACGCCCGCTTCAAAACGTGGCGTTTATGTCCATCCCCTGCCGGATCACCCGGCACGGTACGCTCCAACACAAATCCTTGAGCATCCCAAAACGCACGGCCGCGTTCATTTACGTCCAGCACAGCCACACGGATGCAGGTAGCCCCCTCACTGCTGGCAAAATCAAACACATGCCTTACCATGCGAGACCCCAGACCCGCGCCTCGCGCCGCTGGATCAAGCAAGAGAAGGCCCATGTACCACTCACCTTGCTCGTAGAAATTTCGCAGACATGTCACGATCCCGCAGATTTCTCGCTGCACTTCGGCTCCAAAGGAAAAAACATCCTCAGGTGCCAAATTGGGCGGTGCTTCGGCCAGAAGCTTGGCGGCATAGTCTTGCTTTGGCGATGCGCCAGTTTCCATAACAATGTAGTCCGCAGCCCGAACGCATAAATCCTGAACTGCAGCCAAATCGGCCACCGGATCCAACGAACGAATTGCTGGTTTAGCCATGATACGCTGCAACGGTCTTGAGCGAGGTGAAGCCGTACAGCGCTTCAAACCCTTTTTCGCGGCCATGTCCCGACAGGCCCGATCCACCGAATGGCAGTTCAACGCCACCACCTGCCCCATAGTTATTGAGAAACACCTGACCAGATCGCAACGCCTTTGCCAGCCGCATCTGTCGTGCGCCATCGCGCGACCAAACCGAGGCGACCAATCCGTAAGCCGTGCCGTTGGCTATTGCTAGCGCTTCGGCTTCATCTTCAAACGGGATCACAACCTGAACAGGTCCAAAAATTTCGTCCTGCGCTAGGGCATGATCTGGTGAGCTGCTTTCAAACAATGTCGGCGCAACATAAGCGCCGCCTGCCGGAGCGCCTGCGACGACCTCACCACGGGCAATCATACCAAGGTCAGCGCCTTTGGCTAAGAATCCTTCGACGATTTGTTTTTGGCGTTGTGAGACCAGCGGTCCAACTGCAAGATCATCCATCGCAGGCCCCGCACGCAGGGCGGCGTAACGTTCGGCCATTTTACTGACCACCTCAGCGTAGACTCGGCGCTGAACTAGGATGCGCGAAGAGGCCGAACAGGTTTGGCCCGCGTTTTGAATGCCTGCCCCCACAAGAAACGGCATCGCGGCATCAACATCCGCATCATCAAACACCAGTTGAGGTGACTTGCCGCCGAGTTCAAGTGTGACGGGTACAATGTTTTGCGCCGCCGCTTGCTGGATCAAACGGCCTGTCCCGACCGAACCAGTGAATGAAATGTGGTTCACTCCACTATGGGCCGTCAGCGCCGCACCTGCCTCGGCACCCGTGCCCGAAACAACATTTAGCGCACCATCAGGCAATCCTGCGCGACGCGCGAGTTCACCAAATGCTAGGGCGGTCAAGCACGCCTCTTCTGCTGGTTTTAGCACCGCGGCATTGCCCGTAGCCAAAGCCGCGCCAACAGAACGTCCAATGATCTGCATCGGGTAGTTCCACGGGATAATATGCCCTGTCACGCCGTGCGGTTCACGAAGTGTGTAAACAGTATACCCATCAAGATAGGGAATCGTCTGGCCGTGCAGCTTATCCACGGCCCCCGCATAGAACTCCATGTAGCGTGCAAGAGCGACCACATCAGCGCGAGCTTGGGTCAAAGGCTTACCAACATCAAGCGCTTCCAGTTCGGCTAGTTCATCAATATTTTCAAGTACTAATGCGCCAATTTTCTGTAAAACGCGGCCTCGTTCAACTGCGGTTGCCTTGCCCCAAGGACCATCAAAAGCTGCGCGCGCGGCATCTACAGCGCGGTCAATATCCGTTGCTCCACCACAGGCAATTTCGCACAGCGTTTCACCATCAGACGGGTTGATCAACGCCATCGTTTTACCACCATCACAGGGTGCCCAACGCCCCCCAATCAAGCAATGAGACGGATCGATATCGAGAGGTCTGACAGTCATGGCCGTGGTCCTTTCCCATGTCACAATCCAACTTCGCAAGACGGCGCCACATTGGCAAGACAGCAAGCGCGCAATTGCCCTGAGCATCTGTGAGTAAGATGGTTTTCTGACACGAAAAATACAGTTGTTGGGAGATGCCCTCGAATTTAGAGGTGCAGATTCACAGCAATACCAATCAAGACCAGCCCACCAGTCCAGGCCAAACTTTTGTGAATTAACTGCCCCTTTCTAAGGGCTTTCGAAATTGCACCTCCCATGGATGCAATTAGAAGATCGGATGGGATAGCTGTAACCGGAACAAGGATTCCCAAAAACAGTAATTGCAATTGCACCGAACTCTCATCAAGATTTTGCCCCTCTAGATTCACAAATGGCGGCAAGAAAAGAGCAAAAAATAACACGGTTTTGGGATTCAAAAGTTCAACCAGAACGCCTTGCCAAATAATTCTAAAGATAGGTTTTTTATTGACATGATGTGCTTCGAAAGAAACTTGTGCGTCACCATATGCATCGCGAATCATACCGATGCCAAGCCACAGTAGGTATATCGATCCAGCATATCGAAGCGCTAAAACCAGCCAATCGAATTTCGCAAAGATCACAGCCAGGCCAAGTGCAGCAGCGACAGCCAAAAGCATACCACCAAGCGCTAAACCGAACACAGAAGCCAATCCTGCAGCTCGGCTTTGCCCCACACTACGTGACAAAACATAGAGCATTGAGGGCCCTGGCGTAATACTTAGAGCTAAGCCGGCTAATATAACGGCGATAATAGAGTCTAATGGAGGCATAATCTAATTTGGTCGCCGCTTTATTCTGTTTTCGAAAGGATTCTGTGCCGTAATTGGAATTGCATTAGCATCTCCGTAAGATTCAGAGAAGCCTTTATTTTGTAAATATGGAAAATCTCGAATTAACATTCTTTCCAAGTGTTCACCTGCAATGAAAGGCTCATATTTCGGTTTTTCTGAATTTTCCACCAACTGTGAGAACGGTTTAATCGTGGTATTATAATTAGTCGCAACAAAATATGGCAATGAAAACCGCTCAGGACTGTGATTTAACACACGATGCGGTGTCGAACGTAATGCGCCGTTACTCCACGCTTCCAGCATATCCCCCACATTCACAACGAACACTTTTGGATCAACAGGAACATCTATCCAGTGATCATCCTGTGTCATCACCTGCAAACCCTCATTGCGAGTATGCAAAAGTGTGAGGCACTCATAATCTGTGTGCGCTCCCATGTTCACAGATTTGTAATCCTTGATGCCTGCCTGCCTCACATAATGAAGCAATCTTAACTGTGAAATTGGCTTACTCATTTGATCTGTCATGGTGCCTGGCGGCAACCCAAGATACAGTTCTAAACATGAGCAGACTTGACGCCCTAGAACCGAAATTTCGCTATAATATTGAGCTATTGTCTTTTTAAAGCCAGCAAGCTCCGGCCAGACATTGGGCCCCAAAACCCTGTTGCCTGCCAAAAAATCCGGATCATCATCGGGCAGGTCAAGCCCTAAGTCGAAAGCCTCGTAACTCCGGTTAACCTCATCAGGGTAATCCCCCTTTTCTGTAAAAGGGACATAACCTCGATGGTTTGGACTTAGACCGATATAGTATTGGCGTTTGGTTTGGTCAGGCAGCGCAAAAAACCGCTCTGCAGCCTTGTAAGTACTCTCGATAAGGTCCGGGCTAATTTCATGACCACAGATTCTAAAAAACCCAATTTCACGGGCGGCATTACCAATATCATTTGCAAGCTGTTTGCGAAGCACAGGATCAGCTGTTCTCAACCCAGATACGTCAATAAGTGGCAGACTTTTCATATCGTCGACCTAACTCTTTCATAAAACAAATTTCTACCGTGGGATATTTGACGTTAATATTTGGTTAACTAATTCAAATTTACTTAAAATGATGCGGGAAAGAACAACTGAAAATTCGACCCCTGATTGACTGCAGTCTCCACTGCGATGCCACCACCTGATTGCTGCATGAACCCCAGTATCGTCGACAAGCCCAACCCCGTCCCCGCGCCTGCCGCTTTAGTTGTGTAAAACGGATCAAAAATGCGCTGCAAGCTTTCCTCGGAAATCCCTGACCCCGTGTCCAACACACTTATGCAAACATAAGACCCTGGCGAAAGCTCAACGCCAAGGGCTTGAATATCCGACCTGACAAGGTTTGCATTCTCTACCTTCAATCGGATATGTCCGTTGCCTGACGTCGCATCACGTGCATTTACAACCAAATTCAAAATCGCACTTTGCGTCGCATTCCGGTCGGCTATAACTGGCCAATGGCTATCTGTTACGTCCACACGTACTTCTATCTCGTCAGTTAGTATGGAACGGCTCCACTCCTCTGCAGTATGAACCAAATCTATCAAGTCGATTTCTTCAGGCTGCAAATATGATCGACGCGAAAAGGCCAGCATATTTTGGATTAACTTCGCCCCACTCGCGGCAGCTGATTGCGAAGCCCCCAAATACTCCTGAGCATCTGCACTTAACCTTTCAGCGGCCAAGAATTCGAGATTACCGGAAATTACGGTTAGAAGATTATTGAAATCATGAGCAAACCCGCCAGAGAGACGCCCAATTGCTTCCATCTTCTGAGCTTCAAACAGCTTTGTCTCCAACGCTTTTCGGTTTGATATCTCTTGGGTCAGTTGATGATGCGATGTGACCAGGCTTTCATAGCGTTGATTAGATCGCGCTTCCTCAGCTAGAAGTTCCAACTTTGCACATGTCATTGCCGCAACCGTTGTAAGAACTTCAACCTCACTCGATCCAAACGCATTTGGGTCCGGATGTTCGCAATCAATAACCCCAACAACGCGATTACCAATCACCATTGGAACGCATAACTCCGAGCGTGCCGGCTCCGTATCCGGAATATAACTTGCATCCTCAAGGATATCCTCGACGATTACGACCTTTCGATTTTGAGCCACGCTCCCGGTAATTCCTTGGCCAAACGGAATCTTCAAAGGATTTATTATTCTGCGCCCAAAAGGATTCTTGTCCCCCAAAGCAGCAACCTGTGTCAGTTCGGTTTGGCTTTCGTTCGCCTGATAGATCACGCAGTCAATGAACCGAAGTTGCCCAACCACATTCTGCGCTACATACCAAAACAGGTCTTCCTCATTGGGAATAGTCATGACATCGACAGCAAATGCATTTAGGATACGAAGCGTAGCAGCCTCCGCCAATGGGATTTCGGCCCCGTTAATCGAGATTTCCGGATCAAGCACTCCGCAGGCCTTCTAAGTGTCTCAATGCAACATCTCTAACTATAGTTGCACGCCAGAGTACAGTTATGACCATATATTGCAACCTTGAATAGAATTTTATTTGCTATAATCGCAGTAAAAATTACACCGTTCTTTTCGGATGTCAGCCCATCCGTGTTTATGACCCAATAGCCACTTCATGACAGCGCTTCTGATACTTGGTTAATCTTGCAACACATCAATCTCAACGTTGCCTTTTTGCACGAACCGGTCATTGGGATTCATGTCGAGAATCCTGTACGGTAGCTGACAGCCGTGAGCAGCTGGACACCCGCAGCAAACGAAACAATGGATCGGTCAAACTTCAACAAAACCCTGAGTGGCTGGCTTTGCTAAGAGATGACAGGTGATGCGGCGTCATCTAGCAATAAATGCTTTTGGGTTTCTTGTGCTTATGTCAAAGGCCGCAAATCAGCACAATCAAACTAAACGCCGCTTCTAATGACAACTCCTACAAGATCAAAACAAACTACCTTACGCACTGGAGCAACTGATCTGTTGAGCGGTGTAAAACAACGGCATTGGACATACCCAAACTGAACCGATCAATCACAATTTCGCGCATCAGGGTACGCAGAACTTCAATCGGTCAGGCTACGCATAGGAGAAGTTGCGGCAGGTCCCAAAACCAAGTGCCATGAAGCGGTTGAGGATCGTGGCGCGGATAAGACACTGCAATCATTCCTACGTAAAAATCTAGCGCTCATTGTTCAGGTATTGCGCTTTCTTTAAATGTAATGATATCACATACCATATAGAACCAAAACCCAAGGATCACATTCATGCCAGCTACTGAAAAACGCATTCCTGTAACCTTGCTGACTGGTTTTCTGGGCACGGGCAAAACAACGCTTCTCAATCAAATTTTGGCGACCAAGGGAGGTCCTAAGATCGCTGTCGTTGTTAATGAATTTGGCGAGGCAGGGCTTGACCATGACCTGATTGAAGTCGCGGATGAGGACGTTGTGTTGATGCAATCGGGTTGCCTTTGTTGCTCTATCCGCGGCGACCTGTCACGCACCTTGCAAAACCTCATGATCCGTCGACAAACTTGGCGGGCCAAATTTGATCGTATTGTAATTGAGACCACGGGCCTTGCCGATCCCGGCCCGGTGCTCCAAACTTTCTTGGTCGATCAATACTTGGCTAGAAAATTTCGTATTGATGGTGTCATCACGGTAGCTGATGCCGCCACCGGCCCAGGCACATTGGATCAGCAATTCGAAGCCGTGTCGCAGGTGGCGATGGCGGACTTGATCGTACTCAGCAAGACCGATCTTGTCTCTAAAAAGACATCTGAGGCGTTCCAGACAAGGCTGCGATCACTCAACCCAACTGCTCGTATTCTGGAGGCCGATCACGGTGTTGTTCCAACCGCATCGCTTTGGAACCTAAGCGGTATGCGCCGTGCCGGTCAGTCGAAACAAGTTCTATCCTGGCTCACCCAAGAGGTTGCTCCAAATCCGTTGGACAACCTGTCCGGCTTTGCTTCCATGACAGCGCCTGCCCCTCTCCCTCATGGACATGACGCAAGGATCGGATCAGCATCCATCATCTTGGATGAACCCATTCCACCCGACACGTTCGATCTGTGGCTTGATACTCTTATCAAACTGCGTGGACCGGATATTTTGCGGGTTAAGGGCGTGGTTCACCTTGAGGGCATAGAAATGCCATTTGTGTTCCATGGGGTGCAGCACCTTTTTGACCCTCCCGTACCGCTGCGTGATTGGCCAGACGGAAGTAAACGATCCCGCATTGTTGTTATCGCCCGCGACATGACCAACCCCGAACTCGGCCGCAGCCTTGATATGTTGCGTGCCCATCAAACAAACAAAATCAATGCTCCCGTCACATAAGGAACCAATCCTATGACTGAAAAACTTCCCGTCACCGTGCTCTCTGGTTTTCTGGGCGCAGGCAAAACAACGCTGTTGAACCGTGTCCTCAACAATCGCGAAGGGCGGCGAGTTGCAGTGATTGTCAACGACATGTCCGAGGTGAATATCGACGCCGATCTCGTGCGTGCAGACACTGAACTTAGCCGCACGGATGAAACACTAGTCGAGATGTCGAATGGCTGTATCTGCTGCACCTTGCGCGATGATTTACTAGCCGAAGTGCGTCGGTTGGCATCCGAGGACCGTTTTGATTATCTACTGATCGAATCCACTGGCATTTCTGAACCCCTGCCTGTCGCTGCGACATTTGATTTCCGCGATGAGGAAGGGCAAAGTCTATCAGATGTGTCCCGTCTCGATACCATGGTCACGGTCGTTGATGCGGTGAACCTGCTGCGTGATTATTCAAGCCATGATTTCCTGAGCGATCGGGGCGAGACGCTTGGCGAAGACGATGAACGGACATTGGTAAACCTGCTTGTCGAACAGATCGAGTTTGCCGATGTCGTAGTGCTGAACAAAGTTGCTGACGCTGAACCGCACCAAGTGGAGGCTGCGCTCCAGATCATCCGCAGCTTGAATGCAGATGCACGCATCATTGAGACATCCCATTCCGATGTACCTGCTGACGCGATCTTGAACACTGGGCTGTTCGACTTTGAAAAGGCCCATGATCACCCGATGTGGGCGAAAGAACTCTACGGTTTTACCGATCACGTGCCCGAAACCGAAGAATATGGTGTCGCTTCATTTGTTTATCGCGCCCGGAGGCCATTTGAACCAGAAAAAATCATGGAGATTCTGAACGGCGACCTTCCAGGTGTGATCCGTGCCAAAGGGCACTTCTGGATCGCAACACGCCCTAAATGGGTCGCAGAATTCTCGCTCGCGGGTGCACTGTCATCGATCAAACCACTCGGAACGTGGTGGGCCTCAGTCCCAAAAGACAGCTGGCCTCCGCAAGAAAGCGTCCAAAACTATATGACGCAACACTGGCAAGAACCTTGGGGCGATCGACGGCAAGAGATAGTGTTTATCGGCGCAAGCATCGATTGGGAAGACATCAAGGCACGGCTGGACAACGCACTTGTGCCTGAAAAACTTGCCAAATCACCCGATGTCTTGCCTGATTTCCCCGATCCGTTCCCGCAATGGCGTATGGCAGAGCAAGCAACATGACGATGGTATGCGAAAGGCTGCAAGATACGGCCATTGGTGTCGACATCATTCGGACGCCTGAAAATCTTAGCATTCTGGCAAAACCGGAATGTGCTGCAGCACTTTGGCAACGGGAAACACCAACGGCCTTTCAAACGTGGATTGATGCCTTAGACCCTAATGACATTCCAGCAGCACGGCATATTTTACAGCCACAAAACGTACGCGCTGTACTATCGGATCTGTGCGACACTGCTGGACTGAAAAACGATCCGAACCGTCAACAATTGATCAACGACATCACCTTCCTCACACACCGCTTCCGTGATCTGATGGAGGCACCTTATGTGCGCTTGAGACTTGACCGCGTGACCACAAATGCTTGCCGCAGGTTTCATATTGATGCCATATCCGCGCGCCTTGTGTGCACCTATCGCGGCACTGGAACGCAATATGGTAATTCGGCTGACGGCGCAGAGCCGACGCGCGTATTTACTGTCCCCACTGGCAGCCCGATCCTCATGCGGGGCACTCTCTGGCCAGAGCAACCTAGCGCAGGCCTGCTGCATCGGTCCCCTCCAATTGAAGGGTCTGGAGAAACGCGATTGGTACTGGTCCTCGATCCAATTTTCAGCTCGGAGGAAAGCGTTTGACAGAATATTCGAAAACTAAGACCTCAAAAAAATCTTAGCGAAGCCTGTTCGTTCTTGACGCATCTCGGAATTGGGCACAGATAAAAGGTGATGGTTCCCTCGGCATTGCCCCGGGATAAAAAGGGAATACGGTGAGGTCGCCCTTCAGCGCCAAGTCCGTAACTGCCCCCGCAACTGTAAGCGAGAAGCAAAGCCATAATCCACTGACCAAAGGGTTGGGAAGGATGGCTAAGCGTTGATCCGCAAGTCAGGAGACCTGCCATCAAAAATGTAACCAACCCGGGGCGGGGAGTCCTGGAAGGAGGCTATAATGGCACGTACAACACGTGTTTACATAATCGGTACCTTCCATCCGCACTTGGCAGCAGGTGGAGCGTATTATGAACGACAAATTTGATCCTCTCCTTCCCGCTTATTCATTTCGCAAAAGAGCAAAAAACGCAGATGGCATTAATCACGCATTAGCGTGCAGGTTGCCTCAATCGTTTGCAATTCAGTCAATCCGATGCATGGCAAGGCGCGCGCCCCCCCAGACGATCAGCGTCCAACCGCAGCGCCTCCTTGGCAACATAAGGGATGCGACGGAGCCGAGCGCATTGGACGCCTTTGTCCGCCTATATGATGTCAATCCATATGGGCGCGTCAACGCAATCAAAAGGACGAACGCAAGACAGTACAAAATGCTTTGCAGGACGCCCCTGCTTGAAACGGAGGGACAGGTATGACGACCTCAAAATTCCTCGTTGCAGACGGTGTCGAATTTTATGCACCTAATGGCGGCGCTTTGTTGAAGAGCACATCGTTCGAATTGGATGAAGGTTCAATCCTCGCAGTCGCCGGACCAAACGGAGCGGGCAAGACGACACTCCTGAACCTGTTGTGTGGGGCTATCGATCTGACATTTGGTGATGTCACAGTGCGCGGCCAAAGTTTGACACAGATGTCTGCCATTGACCGGGCCCGTGTGATTTCAGTCGTAAGCCAGCAAGAGCAACCTGATGGGCGACTGTCGCTGCAGGATTACGTCGCCTTGGGTCAAATCCCAATTCAGGCAGAACGCTCTCCGGGAGGACATGCTAAAGATTTGGCACGCATTCTTGATCTCACCGGATTGGTCGATTTGGCCGCCAAAAAGATGGCGGTGCTCTCGGGTGGAGAGCGCCAGCGTGCGCATATCGCGCGAGCACTCGCACAAAACCCAACGCTTCTCTTTCTGGACGAACCAACAAATCACCTCGATCCGGACGCCAAAGGACGAATGCTTTCTCTAGTTTCTGGCTTAGGCATTACGGTTGTGATGATTTTGCACGATCTTGTTTTGATCCCAGAATTTGCAACCCATGTCGCGCTCATGAAGTCAGGAACATTGACTGGTTTCGGCACTGTGGCCGACGTTTTAACAACCAAAAGAGTCCAGGATACCTTTGCAGTCGATTACCTGTTCTTTGAACACCAAGGCCGAAAAATTCCTGCCTTAGACATCCGAAAAACCCCGCCCCAGCATCAAACAAGGAAAAATTCCCAATGAAATACATCTGGTTTGCCGCTCTGACCGCTTGCTTGGTAAACAGCGCCGCTGCACAAAATATCACAGTAGAGAACTGCGGTGAACAGCTGGTTTTTGACGCCCTCCCCGAGCGGTTAGTCGTACACGATATGAACATGACCGATATGGCCTTTGCACTTGGACTGCAGGACAAAATCGTCGGTCTCACTGGTATAACCGGCTGGTACAAAACCAGCCCGGACTTTGACGCGCTCCGCGGCGACATCCCCGAACTTGCGCCCAAGTATCCAACTGTTGAAAACCTTGTTGCCGCGAACGCTGACATGTTCTTTGCTGGCTGGTACTACGGAATGAAACCAGGCGGCGATGTGACCCCCGATACGCTTGAACCTTTCGGGATCAAAACCCTGATTTTGACGGAAAGTTGCGTGCATCTGGACAAGGATCGTCCCGAAGCAAGCATGGGCCTCCTCTTTGACGATGTCCTGCGCCTAGGTAAGGTTATGCAAGTTGAAAATAGGGCCGAAGCGTTGGTCACGCACTGGACTGAAGAACTTAGCGCGATTGAGGCGCAGACCGCTGATATGGCAAAGCCCCGCGTCTTTCTGTTGGATGGCCCAGCAGATGCGCCCTTTACTGCGGGCAAATTCGCAATCCCCGATGCTATGATTACCGCAGCAGGCGGCGTGAACGTTACTCACGATATGGACACCAGTTGGGGCCGCACCTCGTGGGAAACTGTTGCTGCAGCCAATCCAGAATTTTTAGTTCTGCTCGATTATCAAACTGGCAACGGGGCAGCAGACACCTTCAAATTTCTTCAAGAACACCCAGTGATGTCACTAACTGATGCGGTGAAGGACCAACGATGGATCGGCCTGCGCTACGAAGAACTCACGCCCGGCCCTGCCAACATCGAAGCTATCTCGAAAATGGCGCAAGCGATGCATGCGAACTTTAACTAGCATGCATCGTCTGGCGCTCATGCAAATTCTGGGGGCGGCCATTTTGGTCGCCCTCGTGCTGCTCTCTACCGCTTATGGTACGACATCGATCCCAGTGCGGGATGTTGTTGACGCCGTTCTGATTGGCATCGGATTGGCGGAGGGCGAAATGTCGCCACTGCACCGTATCATCTTTGATCTACGTTTGCCGCGCGCGCTCTTTGCAGCCCTCATCGGAGCGGGTCTTGGAATTGTTGGCGTTGTTCTACAAACCACCACCCGCAATGATCTGGCAGACCCGTTTCTGTTTGGGCTGTCATCTGGTGCTGCTGCCGGAGCGGTCTTTGTGATTACCGTAACCGGAGATGTTTTCGGTTTTTGGACGCTTCCTTTGGCTGCATTTTCTGGCGGATTGATTGCTGCGGCCATCGTCTTGGGGCTGGTCCACGTGCTGCGTACAAGTGCTCCTGAGAAGCTAATCCTTGCAGGGCTTGCTGTTTCTTTCCTGTTTGCAGCGATCACGAACTATCTGATCTTCGCCGGAGACAGCAGAGCGGCCCATTCAGTCATTTTCTGGATGCTTGGCGGCCTTGGCCTTGCCAGATGGGAAACCATGCCATTGGTCTGTGCAGGCTTGGTTCTCATCCTTTGTTATTCACGTTACCGTAGTCGTTGGCTGGACGCCTTACTCACTGGCGACCTAACAGCCGCAACACTCGGGGTACCGGTTCAAGGTTTGCGGTTTTCAATGTTCTTCACTGCCGCTTTGGCCACTGCTGTCTTTGTCTCGGTTGCTGGTGTGATTGGGTTTGTTGGCTTGATGGTCCCCCACATCGCACGTGGGATTGCGGGCCCACTGCATCGTCACCTAATTCCAACCGCCGCCTTAGTTGGGGCGGCATTACTAACCGGATCGGATATCATCAGTAGGCTATTACTAGCGCCACAGGAACTACCTGTTGGGATCGTCACAACGTCTATTGGATCAGTCTTCGTGTTTCTACTGCTCTACAAATCGTCGCGAACCCGAAATTAATCATCAGATAAGAATGGAGCAAAAAATCCTCTTTATCCGCAACTTTTTCACTGGCCGACAGAATTTCGTTACCTAAATTTGGCTGACTGTAGGCCGGTAGACCGCACGAACCAACGCCAACGACTTCTCGATCGTTTTTTGTCTCGGAAAGCAGCAGACCTCAGTGCTATCCGCAGCGAACGACAGCTCCCAGCATATTTTGTTGAAAAACCCGCGTTTGTCTCTGTGGTTGCTAATGTTAATCCTGTTGAGCAGCTTAGCCTGCCGATAGTACGGAATGAACGGCCTACTCAACGCAGTATGTAACGAAAGACTTAACCCACCTCACCCGGCCCAGAGCATTCCGGCGAAAACAACTGAGCATCCCTTTCTTTATGGATTATCCCATCTTTTGCCGCTAATTTGCACCCAAAAGAAGACACCAGATTAAATGCCGTTCTTGGCAGTCAGGAGACGGAGATGGCTATCTTCCATATTCATATGGGCCTGCCTAAAACGGGGTCGACAACCTTTCAAAACACACTTCAATTGAATGCTGAGATATTGTCGCGGGAAATGTTAGTCATCAACAGGATGTGTTCTGGCACCCAGCGGCAGGGGTTACTCAAGGCCCATGCCTATATACGAAATTCCTACAAATCGGGTATAGACATAGAAATTCTGAAAAGAAATCTGGAAACAGCGTTTGGGACCTGCCTTTCAGATGTGCCGGATACGCTTCCCGTTCTGATCACCGATGAGGGTCTTTGCGGCCCTCATCCCGGGCAGTTCAAAGATCATGACGGCGTGCTACCTGCACTTCCAGCAGCACTTGATGCATTGACCGCTGTATTTGCACCCGAGAAAACAGTCTTTCACATCGTAGTGCGCGACAATGCAGATTGGATCAGGAGCCTATACAATCAAGCTGTGAAACAGACGGGTTACGCAAGCGACTTCGAAAAGTTTAAGAGCTCTTTCACAGAAGATTTTAACTTAGAGGCCCATATTAGGGCGCTACAATCGGCGCATCCCGATAAGGACATTCGCGTTAACAAAATGGAAGATCACGGCTTGTTCCCGGGCGAGCAGATACTGGCTGATTGTGGGATCAAGCAAGTATGTCTTGAAGCACTCAAGATTCCCGACAAAAAAAACCAGAGTTGGTCAACCGCAATGCTGCAAGCAATGCGGGTCATTAACGGTGCCGACATCGATCAGAAAAGCAAAAATATATTGAGAAAAAAGATCGCCCAACAGCGTGATATCTTTTCTAAAGGCTAATTGCGTAAGAATTGACTGCTTCGTCTGGCGGTTTCAATGGGTCGCGCAACACTTTAATCTTTTTGAGAAAGATGGAGTGTTTAAATAGAAGTACAGGACACGAACGTTCTATACGGCCAAGCGGAAGCCTGAGATGTGGGACTACTGGCAGCGCGGCGTGTCTATGAACCCGATCGGGCGACACTTCAATCGTGCGCCGCCTTCGATCTTCCCGCATTTGGCACAGGTTGGTGGGATACGATCACCTGATCGCAGGCGATCGCGATTTGCTTTGAGCCTTATTGAGCGGGAGGCGATTTCTCTTGGGCTTGGCGCTATTTACTTAGTTACCTACAGTCGACAAAGTCGAAGCGGATGACAATCGTTAGAATGGAAGAATTTTGATGAACGGCTACTCTGCAGTTTTATACGTTCTGCACATCGCATTGATCGAAATCAGGGCTACAGAAAACTTTAAAAAGGCACGTGTCTTTACGGATGTCGTTCACAACGTACCGAGCATGATAAAGGCCGGCCGGGCAGAAGAAGAAATCGTCGAAAAGGTGATGCTCAACGCGAATCGACAAGGTGTGGGCGACTACTTTTTGAAGCTCTTTGCAAAGGCAAAGACCGAGTAGGTTTGTGCTCTTTCCGGACATTCGCTGCATTGCACACGAGATAAACCCAAAATAGGATAGCGAGCGGCGGCTTTTTGGAACAAAGGGTGAATACCTGCATCTGCGCGAATGGCAGGCTTGGTGCGATTTCGTGGCTGCCGATGCGCTATTCTAAGTCGACGCCAGCCAGTCTGCGCATGGCTTGAAGAAACAGACCGAAGGGTCGACTGATGATCAACATCAGCAACGCGGTTGAGGCAAGCAACGTGCCGATCTCGGTCACGTCCGCCCCGACGATCCATAGTGTCAGCCCATACACTGGCAATTGAAACGTCAGGAATGCCACACCATCGATGATGGACTTGCTCCAAGAGACAGTCGGCTTGGTTGTCGCGAAAAACCAATCACGCCAAGCACTGTACGGCCGTCCCGTGAAGATCATCATCGGGATCATGACCGCCCGTGTCTTCAAGACTTCTGCTGGTTCCATTTCCGCGACATAAAGTTCTGTTACTGCGGCCAGAATGGTGAAGAAAAAGATCGTAGATAAGGTGTCAATAAGTGTCAGGCGCATCTCATTATTCCTGCGGGAAGGCTCCTCCTTGTTTTTTACGGGCCTCAACAAACGCCGCGATGTTACTGGCAGCCGAAGTCCCGTGTTCAGGGTCTTTGAAGTCGGCAAGGTTCTGGGTCCAAATGTCAGTCGCGCGCTGCGTAGACGTTTTAGCGCCCGCTTCCGTCCAGGCACCAAAGTTCGTCAGATCCGAAACAAGAGGCGCGTAAAACGCTGACTGATACCGTTCCATCGTGTGCTGTGTGGCAAAGAAATGGCCGCCCGGATCAACCTCGGCCAAGGCGTCAAACCCGATCTCGGCATCGTTGCCTACGGGTTTTGCACACAGTTCAGCCATGGTTTGCAGGGCTTCGACATCGTTGATGAATTTTTCATAACCGAAACTCAATCCTCCCTCTAACCAGCCCGCTGCGTGGACCGTTAGCGTGGCATTGGCCATCGCCCCGCCCCAAATTGCCATGTTCGTCTCAGTTGCGGCCTGCATATCAGCAGCGTTTGATGCAGCCCCCGTCGCAGAACGCCAAGGCAAGCCGATGTGGCGCGCCAATTGGCCAGCACCAATCTGCATTTTCACATGCTCAGGCGTTCCAAACGCCGGAGAACCTGATTTCATATCCACGTTCGAACTGAACCCGCCGTAGCTGATTGGTGCACCTGCGCGGGTCAGTTGTGCCAATGTGATGCCTGTAAGGGCTTCGGCGTGCTGCAATGTCAGCGCTCCGGCTACGGTGATCGGGGCCATTGCGCCCGCCAAGCAGAACGGTGTGATAATGGTCATCTGGCCTGCGCGGGCAAAGTCGATCAATCCTTGAGCCATTGGAATATCCAGCATGCGCGGTGAATTCGAGTTGATAACCGTCGTGCCCCAAACCCCATCCGTAAAATCATCGTCAGACAGGTTCAGCGCCAAGCGGATCATCTCGAAACTGTCGTTCACCTGTTCCGATCCTCGGGCGTAGACAAACATCGGCTTGTCGCAATGGGTCAATTGCGCCCGCATCATCTCGTAATGGCGAAACTGAATTGGGACGTCTTGAGGCTCAACACAGGGGCCAAGCATATGGATCACGTCATAGGTTTGGGCCAACTTCAATGTCTCAACGTAGGCCTCCAGATCACCTGGCCTGCGACCCCGAGTGAGGTCGGTCGCGTTCGGGCAACCCGCACCGGCCATGAACAACATCGCGCCGTTCTCATATGTCAGCGCGCGCTTGGGGTTCGCGGCGCGCAAGCGAATGGACGCAGGCGCAGTTTGCAAAGCTGCGGTGACGATATCGCGTCCGATGAATACCATTTCATCCTCAACGCGCGCGCCTGCTGTCTGGAAGATATTTCGGGCCTCGGGCAGCAAAACCTTGATGCCCAGTTCTTCGATCACCCGCAGCGCGGTGTTGTGGATGTTTACGATCTCGTCGTCAGAAAACACGACCTGAGGCTGAAACGGATGGCGCAGGTTCACATAATCCGTTGCGCGCACAGGCTTGGCCGCATCTGATTGCGCGCGGCGGCGGCCACCTGAACGGCGTGGTTTGTTTTCACGGAGCATCTGAATCCCCTTCGGTTGAGTTGATTTTACTGAAGGCGTTCCAATCGCGGCTAAACGATGATCCAACCGTTGGGTCGAGAACCTTGCCAGTAAAGGCAAAAAAGTAATCGTCCAACATCGACATGCGTTCTTCCATGGCCTCTTTTGGGTTCATGGCAAAATATCCTACTTGCGCAAAATAGAGCACACGTGCGCGCACTAGGGCTTCTTGAGAGGGATATTCGAAACGTTGAAATAGAGCCGCAATAATTGCGATCCGGTTCGCATCTTCTTCACGCACGACTTCAAGCACCTGCCCATCAAGGCGCGCCCAGTCACGCACTGCCTGCTCCAACGGAGAGTTGAAATTGTCCGGATTGGTCCAGACGGCAAAGAACGACAGCACGCCGCGATCTAGACTGTCCGCATGTTCTAGCACCAGTGCGAGGCGCTTTCCGTTCACGGCGAACCATTCATCCAGCAAACCGTCCAATAATTCTTGTCGTGATTTGAAGTGCCAATAGAAGCTGCCCCTGCTTGCGCCGATGGATGTGGCCAGCCGGGTGATCTGAACAGCATCGATGCCCTCGTCCATCAAGCAGTGCATCGCGGCACGCAACCAGTCTGCGCGGCCCAATCGCGGCTTTGGGGCGATTTCGGTGTGGATTTCTAATGTATTCATTTCACCTCCATACAGGGTTGTTTGGTAATGGTCAATATTGTATGGTTTGCCTTGTTCAGCCTAGGAGGGTCACAATGAAGATGTCGCAGCCAAGGGTCATGGAATGGGCCAACTCAACTTTCCAACCTCGCTTTGAACATGGCGATCAAGCCCAAGCTGCCCCTTTGTGTGGCACCGATGATGGCAGCAAGCTGGGCGCGGGATTTGGTCGCCTGACCAACGCATCCTTCGAATGGACGGTACATTATGACGAGATTATTCTTGTTCTAGAGGGGGACGTCACCGCAATAACGGAGACGGAGACCTTGAAGGCTGGCCCAAAGGACACAATCTGGCTGCCTGCTGGCACGCGCGTCACCTATGAGGCCGAAGAGGCGTTGATATTCTACGCAATCCAACCTGCTGATTGGGCGGAGGACGTGAAGGGATGAAGTTGAACATCTCTCGATTGCCACGGAATGACCGGACGAACGCTTGGAGCACAATCCTGCCGCAGCGCACACCGCACGCAGCCTTAGCGCAGAACATCAAAGCGGATTGGCTTGTCATCGGCGGGGGTTACGCTGGTTTGGCGGCGGCGCGGCAGTTGGCGCACAATCGCCCTAACGACAGCATCGCATTGGTCGAGGCAGGCGTCTGTGGCGAGAACGCCTCGGGACGCAATTCGGGCTTCATAATCGATTTACCGCATACGACATCTTCTAATCTTGATCAATTGGAAGGGTCTCATCGCTACTTGCGCCTTGCGCGGGCCGCGACGGCAGCGCTGGAAAAGAATGTCCGCGACTTTGATATTCAGTGCGATTGGTCACGGGACGGAAAATACCATGCGGCTGTAACACCTGCAGCATCGAAAGCCATGCTTGAGCCCTATGCGGCAGAGTTAACGGCTTTAAACGAACCTTTTGAGTGGGTTGAGAAGGACGCCCTTACAACCAAGTTGGGGACGGCGCATTTTCACCGTGCGCTCTATACACCCGGATGTGTGTTGATGAACCCTGCAGCACTGACGCGTGGGCTGGCGGATACGCTGCCCGAAAATGTTTCGATCTTTGAGAATTCTCCCGTGACAGCGATGGATTATTCGAACGGTGTGCGCGCAACCACACAGGGTGGATCAATCAGTGCCCCGCGTATGATATTAGCCGCAAACGGTTTCAGCGACCAATTCGGCTATGGCAAGAATACCTTTGTCCATCTGGCCCTTTGTGCCAGTTTGACCCGCCCATTGACGCCTGACGAACAAGCGGAATTTGGTGTTGACAAGCCATGGGGCCTGACCCCTGCAAATGGGTTTGGCGGCATAACAATGCGCTATACGAATGACCGTCGCATATTGATCCGGCAGGACATCAAGATTGCGATGGGGCAGAATTTCAAGTCACAAAGAACGGATGCCATCGGGCGCAACCACAAGGCTCTGATGACTGCCCGCTTTCCCAAATTAAGCGATGTTGCTTTTGAGAGTTCATGGGTTGGATACGTCTGCATGTCGCGCAACGGCGCGCCAGCGTTTGGCGAAGTAAGCCCCAATATTTGGATTGCGGCCTGCCAAAATGGGATCGGTGTAACAAAAGGCACAATCAGCGGCATGCTGGTTGCCGACAAAGCCTGTGGTGTCGTGAACCCGCTGATCAACGACATGGAGGCCCTTGGCACGCCCCCTCAGTTACCACCACGTCCGTTGGTTGAGGTTGGCGCAAGGGCCACAATCGGATGGGAAGTTTGGAAAAATCGCGCTGAGGCTTAACTGTCCTACGTTATTCACCAGACAGCCTTGTGAAGGTTTGTGTCCATTCACCGCATAATGAAGGGGCGGACGTTAATGTACTTTGCAAAGTCGCGCGAACGGCCCAATATTACTGTTCGCGTTGGTCCTACACGCTGCAGCGCAGCTTCCCCGAAGCAGACATTGATGCGTTGCTGCCGCATTATTGAGGTATCTAGGTCTGCTAAGCCGGACGAAGCCGGCCTTCACTTAAGGAGCCCGAATGTCGGCTATCTGGAAACCGTTCAACAAACGGTCCTTTTTGGAAGACTGCGAGCTGCTAAGGACCACAGCCTCCGGTAAAATTTATCAAGCCTCTGGGCTACTCGAAAAGCTTTATTTCAGAGTGGGAAATCGCCCTCAGCGAAAGCGATATTTCCGTTTAGCTTAAAGACTGACGAATAGGTTGCACTGTTTGGGCTCGTTTTTTGAAAGTTCACGCCCGAACCCGCTCCATGAACAGTACCGTCACGACATGTCGCTTGAAATACAACCTGACCATCCGTGACTGTTTCGCCATAGGAGGCCAATGCTGCACTTTCACAACTAAATGATGCCATTTTTTTAGCATTGGCAGTTGTGAAACCCGCTGGGTCATATCTTCCTGAAATCGTGTTACCGTCAGAAAGTACGTCCGTCACAACCCGATTTGAATCGACTGGGCTGGTTGACGAAGGACCAGTTGAACATGCAGACAAAATTACTATTAATGGAAGGCTTAAAGAAAGTTTATTCATTGAGTAGGTTCCGGTTTCTTGCTGTAAAGAACTTGAACAGCTTGACTAACATTTTTCTATTTTTATGCAACACCCTTCCAAAAAACCTCCTTTTTGGAACGACCACAAAACGCATCGTTTGAAGTTGCCAAAAACCCCGTTCAAAACCCAAGTGGTTGTTGAACGTTTTTGTCTCCACGGTGATAGCAGACTTTAGCTGCATCGCAGAAAGTCGGTAAAGAGGGCTCTCAACTGCCGTTAGCGGCGCGGTGTACGAACGGCTATCAAGAAGGACGGCGTCCATATCGTTGCAACCATCAGCAAGGACGCCGCAAACCCACAGATTGGACCAATCGAGATCACGCGGCCAAAGCGTATCGAAGCCAAGACCTTCGGAGCGATGAACGCGCCGCTTATCATGCCGACACCGAGAAAGCTGAGGACGACACCGGTTTCTGCCGCAGAGAGTTGAAGGTCTTGGATGGCATACGGCACAAAAATTGCCATCAATACAAAGAATGCGGCATTGAAGATGAACTGGGTGGCGAAGACAGGAGCCAGAAACTCGTTTCGAAAGACAAACGCGGCTCCCTCGTAGATTTCGCGGAACGGATGCCGTCCCGTGACAGGCTTACGGGCGGGTTCGCTCACGCCGCCGAGCAAAACAGTTGCCCAGATTGAAAGACAGGTTGCCAGCCCAAAGGCAATAGATGCGCCTGTCCAACCCACCAACGCACCTCCGATTGCCGGACCCGCGACGAACGCGGACGTCCCTGCCAGTTCCAGTCGCGCATTGGCCCGCCCAAACAGAGCGCTCGGAACGATAGATGGGACAAGCGCGGGTGCGGCCACTGTGAAAACTACGGTGCCGCAGACACCTATCAGCCCCAGCACGGCGAGACTTTGCAGAGTGAGTTGGCCGAACACGAGGAGCATCACGAGCCCTGCCAGCGATACTGCTCGAACAGTTTCCGCGCATGCCATCAGTTTTTTGGCGTCGCATTCGATCAGCCAGTAGGCCCGCTGGTATGGCGACAAGCAGGAATGGCAAGGTCAGTGTGAACTGAAGCCACCCAACTTGCGACGCAGTTGCCCCAAGGGGCCAGAACGGCGACGAGCGGGGCAGCGGCCAATGCGATCTGTTCCGCCGATTGGGCAAAGAGATTCGACCAGGCCAGGCGGTGGAAGTTGCTACTGAGGTTTTGGTTCTTATCTGGCTGCATGCGCTGTCCGGAAAATCATTGGTATATGCTCGCCAATTCTGGTGATTGCGGGTTCACGGTTGTCTTGTGGCTGATAAAGCTCAGGACTGCAGGCAGTAGAAACAGCGTTCCAGCCGTTACAGTCGCGGCAGTCAACCACGTGGGTGTTTCAAAAGTCGCCAGCGGTACGAATGCGGCAAGCAAGCGTGCCATCACCATGCAAAATGCCAGTTGTGCGAGTGGGGGTATGTTCATTAAGACGCTTCCATATTCGATTCTTCACAACTATAATTCCTCTAGCCACTAGAGCCTCAAGAGGGAAATGCGATGTTTTCAATCGGCCAGCTTTCCAAACGCACGGGCGTCAAGATACCGACAATCCGATACTATGAGCAAATGGGTCTGATTGATGAACCTGAGCGCTCAGAAGGCAACCAACGCCGATACACAAAGGATGGTCTGAGCCGCTTGTCCTTCATTCGTCACTCTCGTGATCTGGGGTTTTCGGTTGAGGATATCAGGGGGCTTCTGGATCTAAGCCAGCACCCAGAGAAACCATGCAGTGATGCCCACAATATTGCTACCCAACACTTACAAGATGTTCAGAGTAGGATTGCGAAGCTGCGGCGATTGGAGCGTGAGCTGAAACGCATCACCAAATGTGACGCTGGAAATGTGGCCACCTGTGCCGTCATCGAAACGCTTGCTGATCATGGGCTTTGCGAAACTGAACACTAATGCAACCATTTGCGCAATGCGCAGCATCGGACACTATGGGCTCAGGCCTGCCGTTCGCCGCTATTGCACACAAAAAAAGGGCGTCGAGGCGTGAAGCCAACGTCGGCACATCGGACTTTACTGCCGTTCGTTCCCTGGACTTCGCTAACGCAGCATTTCCTTGCAAGCGCGGCACGGACTTCATTGCGATGCAGCGTATGTCTCCAGAGCGGTCATTGAAACTGTTCAAAAGCGTCTGATCCAGAACTGAACTTTCGCGACACTTTGTAGGGAATGGTGTAGAGGTGGCCCCCCCCTTGTGCAAGTACAGCTAATGCTCACGCAGAAAACCTTCGAACCAGCAGCACCGCGCATTGGGCAGTACAGAGGATATCACCGGACCGGTCATTCGTTAGCAGCATAGTATCATTTATATTTGACACGTTGCTGTCTGGACGAGACTGACCTCAGACTGACTTTTCTGGCAAACCGATATCTTTGATCGGAAATTGGTTTGCCAGAGTTTTGGTTAGGGATAACAATCAATGACCACTGGCTTTGTTGCAATTAGCTTGTGTCGTTCCGCTTTTTGGCGACCGCGGTTCCATCTAATTTTAACGCATCTCGCGTTGCCAACCATTTCTGAATGCTAAAGGAATCAAAGTAAATTGAAAGGGCGGCAGGCAGCACAAAAATCACAAGAAGAGTCGAGGACAACAAGCCAAATGCCACAGATGTTACCAGCGGGGTCATCGCTTGAGCTTGGGGCGAGGTCTCGAAAACAATTGGCAACAACCCCGCGAAGGTGGTGATGAAGGATAGCAAAATTGGCCTGAACCTATGACTGACGGCATCAACGGCCGCGGTGGTATAGTCACCCTCTTTGGTCTCCATCTCGAAGAAGGTCACAAACAGAATTGCGTTGTTGACTACGATGCCTGCAAGGGATGCAAAGCCGATAAGGCTGGGCATCGACAGATCAACATCCAGCAACAAATGCCCAAAAACCACCCCGATGATAGAAAACGGGATCGACAGCATGACAACAATCGGCAGCGTATAACTGCGGAACTGATACGCGAGTATCAGATACACGCCAACCAGACCCGTCAGCAACGAGACCACGATGGAGCCTTGGGTTTCCTGGTGAGCCTCTGTCGCACCCCCAATGCCGACACTGACGCCCGTAAACGCGGCTGCGATCTTGGGGCCATATTGCGTGCGGATCAAGCCGGAAAGTACCGCCGAAGTTGTCGCGTCATTGTCGATGTCGCCAATGATCCGCGCGACAGCAGCACCGTCCTGACGCGTGATCTGCGTATAGCCTTGAGACGTCTCAAAATTCGCCACGCTGCTCAGAGCGACTTGTCCACCACTGGCCAGCGTGATCGGAAAAGCCTCCAAATCGGACAGGCTATCAATGCTGTTACTCAACTCCACTTGCACACGCAGATCGGTTAACCCTTCCATAAAGTAGTCCGTGTCACTGCCTGAAAACGCGGCACGTAGCTGTAAGGACAGTTGCTGCGGCGTGAGGCCCACGGATGTGCCAAAGGCGTTCAAGCTGAGCGTGACTTCCGTCTGCCCACCCGAGAAATCCTGATAGGCATCTGTCACATCATCACGCACGATGAGTTTCCCCAGCAACATTTCAGTAGCCGCTTCGAGCTGGTCCAGATCGCGCGAGAACACCGTTACATCCAGATCATGGCCGCCGGGGCCAAGGTTTGTTTGAGTGAAATTCAATTGGGTTACATCGGTCAAAGAGCCGGTTGTCGTTTGCCACGCCAGCAACACATCATCCGCTGTCACGCGGCGTTGCTCTGCAGTTTGTAAATCGACTGTGATCGTCGCCGTATGAGGCCCGTTGCCTAGCACATCAGCATTGACCGCATAGCGCACCAAGACCCGTTCAACAAGGTCATCCCCGGTGGTCGTTTTGGGGCTATACGTCTCGTTCACCTCCTGCAGCGCATGCTACAATTGTTCCACCGTCTCCTTCGTGCGTGACTGCGGTATGCCCGAGGTCAACGTCAATCGCGCCTCTATAGTATTGCCCTCCGATGCAGGAAACCCGATCACTTTGACCTCGCCAGAGGCGATCAACCCTACCGTCCCGATCAACATGGCAAAGGTCAGACCCAGTGTCAGGTAACCTACAAGACGTGACCGCGTCACATGTGATTGTGGGCGGAAAGTTGCCGCCCCGGTCAAATCAACTTTGCAGGTGGGCATACTCAGTTGAAAAACAGACCAAGGCCCGTGGTGATCGTGCTGAGCTGCTGATTTCAAACTTTGAAATCGCGCCCCAAGGCTGATTTGTACCCCCGCCACCCGGAAACATCACAGCTGGGTGGCGCACCACAATCACAACAAGAGAAATTGAAGCAAACTCATCGCTCATCCCACTGACAGTAGGGCGGATTGCTGACGTTCGCTGCGTTCCACACCAACGGCAGCTTTGCGCAGAAAGCGACCTTTGCAAAGTCGCACGAACGGCCCAGAACTACCGTTCGCGGTGGCCCCGCACGCTGCGGCGTAGCTTCCCCAAAGCAGACATTGATATGTTGCTGCAGCATTATTGAGGTATTAAGGTCTGCTCAGCGGACAAAACGCTATTTCGCTGCGGTTGCGCCAATGGCTGTTTTCGGATTCCTCCATACGGGCAAAGGCTAAATCATGTTAATAGTAGCGCAGGTCATGCAACAGGCAGTGCCCGTGCATTCCTCAAATGACATAAACTTATTGAAAGGCTGCAATTGCTTCGGCGACGTGATTACATAGCTGACCTACATTTTGTGAAGTGAAGTATTGGCCATGATCTCCGGGGATGATCGCCCAAGTTACTTTTGGGAAAAGAGTTTCCCAGGTTAATTCAGGATTTGATGACTTAAAGAAAGGGTT
Source organism: Sulfitobacter sp. (assembly GCA_033851935.1). Classification (GTDB taxonomy): domain Bacteria; phylum Pseudomonadota; class Alphaproteobacteria; order Rhodobacterales; family Rhodobacteraceae; genus Sulfitobacter. The sequence continues at coordinate 20,415 of JAWSVL010000015.1, read as the reverse complement.
GTATTTCTCACTCTCACGCCCCCAAAGTAAATTAACTGGGACATCAATTTTTTCCTTTGGAACGTATTCAAGACAGACCAAATTTTTAACGATCCTCTCTTCATTTAATAATTTTTTGGTTACGTGGGCCATAATTTCTCCTCCCTGACAATTCCCTCCCAATACGTAACCAGTACTAGATTGAATTCTGGTGATTTCTTGAGCATACACATCAGCCAAATTGATATGCATTTCTCTTTTTTGACGTCCTTTCACGATACCCTCAAGTGATCGAAAACAATAGAGTGGTTGGTCTGGGCCAAGCTGGTGAGCCATAGCAGGGGCTTCATTCCTACTGTTAAAGCACCAAAATATCGGCGGTTTCTTCCCGCCTACATTAAATGCAAAGACAGGGAAAACTTTCCCAACCTGCTCGCCTTTCCAAGAGTTTGTAATTTTCAACATTTGGTCTGGGAGATGTCTAAACTCAATCTTCAGGTCAACCGGTTGACTTGAACCTGTGCTTTCAGGGTGAGGCGAATTTTCTATGTTCAGCAATTGAATGCTATCCACAACCTTAGCTAGATTTTTTAAGTTAACTTGCTGGGGAAGTAACGCAGTAGGTATACAAATATCAAACTTTTTTTCAATTAATAGAACCATTTGAAGAAACGCTAAAGAGTCTCCGCCTGAGCTGAAAAAATCATCATACCGGCCCACAAGAGACCCTTTAAAGAAGGTATCCCAGATTCCAGCCAGTGTTATCTCTGTTTTGCCTATTGGCCGAACATAGTCGGTAGTATCATGTTTGAGAGCAGGTCTAGCACCTCTCAATTGGTTAACCAGAGAGACTCGGTCAACTTTCCCATTGATTGACATCGGGATACTTTGAACCTGAACAATCGTCTGTGGCACTAGGATCTTATTCACTCTAGCTTCAAGCCAATGTCGTACAGTATTGGTATTCAACTCTTTGTCTGAGGTATAGAAAGCTCTGATTATTTTTGGATCTTCGTCAGAAACCAAAGCCGCGCACTCATCAATATCCGAATGTTCGGTAAACAAGGATTCGATTTTGGAAAGGTTTATGTACACATCACCGATTTTGACTTGACCACTAACTCGACCGCAATATTCAAGCTGCCCAGAGGCGTTCCATTTCCCAAGATCACCCGTTCTATAAAGCATGCCATTTTTATCAAGCGCGTTGGGGCCAAATTTCTCTTTAGTCAAGTTTGGGCGGTTAATATACCCATCTGTTAAACGTAGCCCCCCAATGTAAATCTCACCTACTGATCCAGTAGGGACTGGCAAAGATCTGGAATTCAGAACATACACCGACGCTCCGGCAAATGCTTTACCAACTGGGACAGTCAACCCCTTATCCGTGTTGGGATTAAATAGATGTAACGTCGTGGCCATCGTAGATTCGGCAACGCCATAGGAATTGTAAAGGGTTACTTGATCTCCGATGACACCTTGCACCTGACGAGCCAAACTTGTTGTCAAGACTTCGCCAGCCGAGACTAACACACGCAACCTGCTTGAATTCCAATTTTCATTTAACAAAATTCGCATTTGCGTGGGCGTCAAAACTATCCCGTCCACCTTATTGTCGCGAATAGCCTCCAAGATAGATAGACCTGCCATTTTGCCAGAAGCTTGATATGTCCTGATTGCCCCACCAGTAGTTAGGGCCATGAAAGCGCGATACGCTGTCTCAAAGGCAATTGTCGTAGCAAATGCCCAAGAAATGGGCTCGCCTGGTAAGAATAACTGAGAGGAAACAAAGTTATGCAAACAAAAACTTTTATGTGATGATCGTATTCCTTTCGGAACTCCAGTGCTTCCAGATGTATAGACATGATACATTGGATCACTAGGATCCAACGTAGGGAGGTCCAAATTTAAATGCTCCCCTTCCTGTAACAATGTTTCGACGCTTACTGTACAGCCGAAAATCCCGAAGTTCTTAGCCTCGTCTCCTAATGCAGTGATGCAAATTTTCACACCATTTTCGTCAATTGCTTTTGCCGTCTGCTCAGGTGAATGCCTATCATCGAGGCCAAGAAAGGCCGCCGAAGCCCGAAGCACACCAAGAATTGCCGTAATTGCTTGCCTCGATCGGGGAAGGCGCAGTCCTACAACATCTTTTCGAACGATTCCACGTGCAATCAAGGCATTTGCAAGCCACCTAGATTGTTGCTCAAGCATTCTGTAGGTGGTTTGTTCTGTCCCATCAAAAATGGCGATGCTATCTGGGGTAGACATAACCTGCTGTAAAAACCCATCGACAATCGTTAGATATGGCGGAAAAGGAGGTATTGTTTGGGAGGAGGTATTGTCGCTCATTTTGGCATGTCGGTTCTTTTGAATTTTGCGCTCGTCCATTAACTAAACCCATTTATCATAAGCCCTTAAAGTTGCAATATATTGTTTCGACTTTTGCACACCAAATTCGGGTAGATTTCTGGTCTCTTTCGGGTAAAGTACATCAGGTAGACGACCGTTAACTTGATACACTTTGAACGCCAAAGCGGCCCTTCATTCGCGGCGCAGCATTCGACACATTGGGCTCAAACCAGACCTTAGCTGCGGTTGCGAAGGCTGGTTGGTTCAACTTCACAGGCCGATGACGGCATCGCGGACAAAGCACCATTTCGCTGCGGCTGCGCCAATGTCGGCTTTCGATTATTGAAGAGCCCTACGGTCAATATTAACCCATTTTTGAGCTCACAATTAAAGTTGCCAATCACGGATAAACAGTCCAGAAATCGTGGAAAACAACAGTGGTCTTAGATAGATGCTTAAGGTCGCGATCGGCCAAGCAATGCTATTCGGCAACTTTTCGGGCTACCTGGTTACAGCATCGGCTTTGCCAATGTTTCTTTTTCAGAGATTCAGTTCGCTCAGGCCCGGATGATCCTTAGGGCGACCGCCCAAGGGCCAGAGAAACAGACGCGATGATGCTAGGATGGACACATCGTTGATGTTGGCAATGCGTTGTCGCATCCGCCCGTCTGCCGCGAATTCCCAATTCTCGTAGCCATAGGAGCGCACCTATTGTCGGTCTCGTCACGCCATTCGTAAGCAAAGCGCACGGCGATCCGACTTTCCGTCTATGTCCATAGCTCGTTGATCAGGCGTAGTTGTGTTGGCGCTGCCATTTACGCGCTAGGAACGCTTCAATTTTCAGCATGTCCAGTCAGGAACTCAGATCGATTCCGCCATTGGCCGTAATTGGTATAGGCCTGTGTCACCAGCCCGGGGTTACGGCTGTTCTAGGCATCTTCAGCGGCGCGCATTTTTTGAGTGGCGGTAGCTTCACTAAATGGCGGAAGTGGGGGGCGGATTATCGGATGGCTCCTGACAGGTGGATCGATTTTGAACGCGCGGCACCCGCGAGACGGCGATTTGACCGGGTGGACCTAGTTGTCCATTTCCAATGGCCGTAAGAAATGACGGTCATAGCGTCTGATACAGTCCATTTCCTCGGCAAACTTGTACGCTTTCTGGCATTCGCTGTCTGTCAGGCTCCCGATCCGATAGGCCTCATAGTCAGCCAAAGATGTGAAAGAAAACAGGCAGACCGCCAAGTCGTTTGGGCTTTCATGCGGCAAATAATACCCATGATGCGTGCCACCAAATTTCTCGACCAAGGGAATCCATGCCCGCGCATACTCTTCGAATTCAGGAATTTTCGATGGGTTCAGTTGGTATTGGACATAACAGGTGATCATGGGGTTTTCCTCTTAAGAAGTTTATTTAGGGAGCTGTGTTCATTTGATGTTGTGGGCTGCTACTGCGGCCAGCTATTCGGGAAGATCCGATGGCGAAAGCATACTTCTCAACGATGGGAATCCCTGATGTGCAGTGACTTGTTCAAAGTTTGATGACCACAATGGTTGTTCAGCGACGAATGTCCTAAACTTGTGGACCACCTCCGGCTCTCCGCGCAGAGCGCCCGCTGGAACGACCATTTTTGTCCCGTCGCCGCTGGGCCATGGAACGCCTGAGCCGCATACGCGGCAGAACGATTTAGATATGTCCCGACCGGGCATTTTGTAGGTGACAATTTCGTCGCTGCCAGCCAGCCAGCTGAACCTCTCGGCCGCTATGAACAGATTTGATGCGAAGGCTGATCCAGTGATTTGTCTGCACTGATCGCAACTACACAAAAACATCTTGTCGAACGCGTTGACGACGTCGAACGAGACCGCGCCACACAGGCAACTTCCCTTTATTTTCTGCACTATCTTGATCCTTTGTAGTTGGCATTGACCGCTGAACTGGGAGGCTTACGTCGCGATGTCATCTCGTAGAAATCCGGCAAGGGTTTCGAGAATTTGGCTCGGGGCTTCGAGTTGCGGCATGTGCCCGACGCTGAGAAAGGACTGAAATGATGCCTGCGGGATTCGTTCATGGAGCGCCTTCCCCCGTTCGAGCGGTATCCACGGATCGTCCGCGCCCCATAGTATGGTCACCGGGCATCGAATTTGACCGAACATCGGTTCAACGTCGGCGGTGAAGCGCTCGTCGGCTTGAGAGAATTGCCGATAAAAACTGCCGCGACCGTCTTCATCGAGCCAAGGTTCGACGAGCTTCGAGAAGTCTTCACTGTCGATCTCGTTGACGAGAGCGCCCCGGATATAGGCTTCAACCACTGCCTTGTGGATATGCGGTGGCAGGCCGGTGAAGGCCTCGACATGCCGCCCGACATGATCGAAAAAGGGCGACCCCCAAGGGCGCATTGCGACAACGTTCATCAGGGCATATTTCTCGAAATCGCAGCCATGCAGAAGATGCGCGCGCAAAGTTGCCGCGCCGCCGAAATCGTGTGCTACTACGCGGGGGCGATCCAGTTTCCAGTGTTCCAAAATCTCCGCGAACACGCTGCCCTGTACGTCGAGTCCGGTGGCTTTCCCGGGTCGCTTATCGGATTGCCCGTAGCCCGGCATATCATACCAGTGGACGCGGTAGGTTTCAGCTAGTGCCGGAATGACGCGATGCCACGAAAAAGAAGACCACGGCCATCCATGCGCAAGAACGAGGTCCGGTCCGTCACCCGCACTCCCGGCGGCAACCGAACCTGCGCTTGTCATGACGGTTTCGCCCAATGACCAGCTCCCTTTAAGTTTCTGCATGGCTTCAATCCTTTGTGATGGGTTCGACAAGTTGGCCGACACGGCGCAACCGATCCTCAGCCTGTGAGATCATTCTGTTAAGCGTGGCTTGCGCGGGTTCGCAGGACTGGATGAGATCAACCGCCTCACCGACAATTACAGCGGCGACATCCATGTTGCCCGCGTCCGAAGCCGCCTTGAATCGGGTCTGCTCGGCTGCAAGGGTTTTGCTCAGGCCAACCATGTCCGTTCTCCATCGGCGCGTGAAAGAATTGCGCAACGTACGCAAGTTCCAATCCGCAGGCCAATCGAGACCACGTGCCATGTCGAACACCGAACTGCGTTCAGTATCGTCGCCCGAACCGTTGACCGCGGCCTGTTTGGCGTTGCCATTGGCAAGGGATTCGTTGCTCGCAAAGAACGTGGTGCCGCATAATGCACCCGAGGCCCCCAGCGCCAAAGCCGCTGCCAACCCGCGTCCATCAGCGATGCCGCCTGCTGCAATGACTGGTATGCCTTGCGCAATATCGATCACCGCTGGAACAAAGGGAAGCGTCGCCCTTGCACCGCCGTGTCCGCCTGCCTCGGTGCCTTGCGCCACGATCGCATCGGCGCCTGCATCCACAGCTTTGCGGGCTTGCTCCAGCGTCTGCACCTGAACAATGAATTTCGTCTGCGTGTCCCTAATTGCACTCATAAATGGCTTGAAGTCACCGAAGGAGAGCATCAGCGCAGAAGGGTTGCGGTCTAAAGCAAGGTCAAGCAGATGAGGCTGGCGCGCCAGCGACCACGTGATAAAGCCGACCCCGATTGGGGCATCACCCGCTGCGTCGAATTCGCGCATCAGCCAATCGGCGTCACCGTAACCGCCGCCGATCAGACCCAATCCACCCGCCTTGCTTATTGCCGCGGCAAGCGCCCCGCCGCTGACACCTGCCATCGGTGCCAGCAGGACAGGGTGTTCGATACGGAACAGATCACACAGAGGCGTACGGATAGACATTTGGGTCAGCCCGCCGCTTCGCGTCGATATTGTTCAACCGGAAGGCCACCGATCCCCCAGTCTTCAAGTGCGACATCGTCGATAATAACAAAGGTTGTTGCCGGCGATTTGTCGAGAACCCGAACCAGCAGGTCGGTCACGCCGCTGATCAACTCGGCCTTCTGGTCAGCGGTGACACCCTCGCGGGTTACCTTGATGTTTACATAGGGCATATCGGGTCCTTTCAGACTTCACGTTCAGTAATTTGAAAAATTTTGGCCATAATGCGCCATGCGCCATCGGTGCGTACAAGCGTAAGGAAGTCGACAAAATCCTTCTTGCCAATGGAACACCGCACGCGGGCAAAAGCAGTGTTTTCGCCGGCGAACTCTATCGATTCGATCAGATCTCGCCGTGGCTCATCGCGCGAGGCAGGGGACGCGCGCTTTGCCACCACTGGGAAATATTCATCCATTGTGTGATAAAGCATCGGTGTTTCATCTGCCGATGCATAGATTGCCTTTGGGTGGAACACGACGGCCAATCTGTCAGTGTCGGCGTGATAGAGGCCGTCTAAATAGGTCTCTGTCACGCTTTTTACTGCGCCAAACGCGGTCATGCCGCTTGCTCCATCAGACCCTCGGCAACCATCGCCTTGATCGCGGCGGGACGCGCTGCGATACGTGCCACGTAGCCTTGAGTTTTTGGATGCGCGTCAAGGTCGACACCTACAAATCCGGCCCAATTGAGCACCACAAATGCATAGGCGTCGGCAACAGTGAAAGTGTTGCCAAGCAGAAAACCGCGACCGTCTGCTAGGTGTTTCTCGATATGCGCGGCGCGGCGGTGAACACCAGCTTCGACTCTCTGCCTTTGCTCTTCATTCAGTTCCTTACCTGAAAAGAACGGGCTGAAAGACTTGTGTAGCTCAGACGACACGAAATTGAGGGCTTCTTGAAGCCGGGTGCGCGCCAACGTGCCGTTCGGGGGTGCCAAGCCAGCATCAGGAGACTGATCAGCCAGATATTGCAGCACGGCTGGGTTTTCAGTGATGATCTCACCATCATCAAGGATCAGAGCCGGAACATAGCCGTTTGGGCTGATATTGAGAAAATCATCACCGGCCTCGGTCTTGTTTGCATCCGTGTCTGTCTTGTCGAGATCAAAGGGCATACCAAGTTCATGCAGGACGATGTGGGATGCCAGTGAGCACGCGCCGGGTTTGTAGTAGAGTTTCATTGGTTTTAGCTCCAGTTGGTTGTTAGCTAAGAGATGGTGCATTCAATAACCGTTGACAACTAGGTATCCGATGGATACCTCATTATCGGGTAACTTCTAGGAAACCTAGTCACCTGATATGCCGCTCAAAGTCCGCAAGAACCAAAGCCCCGACCCACCGCAACCTTGTATGCTGACGCATTGCATGGCCGTAATTTCGGGTGCGTGGGCGGCCAATGTGATTTGGTCGCTGCGTGCAGGCCCTCGCCGCTTTAACGAGTTGCGCACCGACATCCCTCCGATTTCGGCCAAGGTGCTTTCCACACGGTTGGTAGAACTTGAGCAACGCGGTGTGCTGTCGCGCAATGTGCAGCCCACCTCACCCCCGTCCGTTGAATACGCCCTGACTGATCTGGGCGGCGAACTTGTGCCCGCACTTGAGGCTATCGTAGAAGTTGGCCACCGATTGAAGATGCGCGGCGACGGATGATGCCCTACCTCGCGATGTAACATCTATGGCGCTTGGATCGGGTCAATCCAGTAGCCGTCCGGATCCTCGACAAACGCGATGACCTCACGTTCACCGGTTACGAAATTCACCCCATCAGCTTTCTTTCGCTTTCTTTCGCTTTCTTTCGCTTTCTTTCCAGTGAAGTACGGCTTCGGCCAACCCGTCGTCCTTGCGCTCGAAATCAAGGGCCTCAAAGGACTGAACCATGGGGACAAGTCCAGTTTTTGAAACCATTGCCCCCTTTGAATAACCTTTCGCGCAAATTATTCCGTCAAGTGTCAAGAATTCGACGGAGAAGTAATTCCAGTGATCATCGCACCCCGTCCAACGATACCGTAGCCGATATTTTTGACCCAACTTGAGCTGACGGCGAAATGTCATGATCGCCCCGCCTGCGACCGGTTTCCATTTCTGTTTCAACAATATCTTGAGGAATCCCGTGCGCACAAAAAATTCAACAGTCATGAGGTCAGCCACTGTTAAGTAACGACCATTGTTCATATGAAGATTTACATCAATGTCGTTTGGAAGCACTCTAAACTCTCGTTCGAAAACCTCATTCATCACCAATTTTGGAAGCCGCCATGCTCGGAAAAGTGTCCAGACCAGCCTAAAGTAGAGGTTCATTATCACACCACATATTGTTCATTATTGAACTATATGGTTCATATTTGAACTTTACAAGTTCTTTCAAAATCGAGGCTTCCTATGAAAATCTCACAGTCAAAAACCTACGATGATATTACGATCCCCTGCACAGCAACGTGGATCGCGGTTGTGCGCACGTACAATGAATGTACGGCAACACTTACCCACCTGCTCGCGCCATTGGGGGTGACGCTGCTTCAGCATGAAATCCTGTCGAACTTGTTCAGGTCTCCGGGTCTGACCCAACAGCAGCTTGCGCAAAGGTGTTTTTCTGCCAAGAGCGGGATCAGCATGCTTGTTGCGGGTTTTGTGAAAGAGGGCCTCATAGAGCGAACCCCCGCCCCAAAAGATCAACGCGCATGGAGCCTTTCACTGACTGAAAAAGGGCAAGTGGCGGCTGAACAATTGCTACGCGTGCAAAATGATGTCGTCGCGGAGATGGCCAAGGCCTACTCACCAAGTGATCTTTTGCTAGTTAAAGACATAATGGATAGATCGTCGGTATTGATGGAAAATATGCGTGACAAAAGCAATGGGTAGGCGGTTTTTTGACGCGGCCGTATTCGGTTTGCTCAGCATTTGAGCACTTTCATGAGGTGGTTCAGTCTCGGATCAACCCTCGATGACCAAAACCGTTACGTCATTTCGCGGAAACTCTGTGCAAACTTGAGGGCCTAAGATGTTGCCGACACGCTGGACCGAGCGTGCAGGCGTCTGGTTGCGACCAAGTTTATGTTGTTCACAAACATTAGTCGTGGCTATCCGTTTCTGGTTGAGTGATTACCGCATTTTCCGCGCTGTAGATCACCGCAAGGAACTTCGCCGGTTCCGTCTCGCTAGGGTTTTCTGTGCGTGTGTGCAAGGCTCCAGCCGGTTCGATCCAGCTTTGCCCGGCGCTATACTCTACAGAATCCTCACCTTCCATTTGGCTACGAATCCTGCCCTGAAGCAAATAAACGTATACGTAGCCACCATGTCGATGCGGTCCGACAACCGCACCCGGTGCAACTTCGATTGTTAGCGCCGTGACGATGTGATCGGGCACGTCGGGCAGCGTCGACTGGTGCAGCATTTCGCGCTTAACACCAGGCGCGCCACGCTTCGCATCATGCGTATAGCCTTTCATTGGCACAGCAATCGAGATGAGGCAGAAAAACAGGAAACTGCAAAGGTTCAGCTTTGAGCACTGCCGAACCATGTTCTGATTTTTACTCTGCTTTGTCGCCAGTTCGGTAAGTTCATTTCTGATACATGTCATGTTATGGGCCCTTCATTAGTTTTCTCGGCAAGGCGGGCTGTGAGGCCCGCCTACACCGTTAGGCGGGCATCTGAGCGCCGACACCGATGCGGTTCCACAGGTTCATTGTGCCGATAGCCACGGTCAGCGCCGCCAGTTCCTGCTCGCTAAGCTCTGCGTGAGCGGCCTCGTAGTCCTCATCGGTAACACCTGTCCCGGCCAGCAAGGTGAGAGCTTCTGCCCAAGACAATGCGGCCCGCGCGCGCGCGTCAAAGGCGCTGGTTTCCCGCCAGACAGGCAGCAGATTGATAAGGTTCTGTTCGACACCATCATCAACGGCCTCTTTGACATGCATGCCGACACAGAACGCACATCCGTTTATCTGCGAAACCCTGATCTTGATCAGATGTATGAGGCGCGCGTCGGCGCCTGAAGCGGCAATTGCTGTATTGAGCGTCAAAAGAGATTCGTAGAGCTGAGGTGTATCTTTTGCGATGTTGAAGCGCATGGTCATTGGTGTAGTCCTTGTTGTGAGCAATAGTTGCAGTCGAATCATGGATACAATATATCTATGATTAATCACTGCAACAGCAAAGTGCAAAACTGTTAACATGAGGAGATACTTGGATGCGGCGTCTAGGAGATGGGGTTGAAGCGGCTTTGCATTGCGCCGTTGTTCTGGGGGCATTACCGACAGGGAAGGTTCTGTCTGGCCGCGACTTGGCGGCGCTGCATGGTCTCTCAGAAAGCTACCTGCTCAAGCATCTGCGTGCGCTGACAGCCGCTTGTGTGACTGAGGCGGTTCCCGGCCCGAGAGGGGGCTATCGCCTGACACGACCGGCCAAAAACATTTCCATGCTCGACGTGGTTGAGGCAATCGACGGTGAGGGCCCTGCCTATGTATGCCGAGAAATCCGGCAAAAGGGCGATGTCACGACAAACGCACGTTGCGCCTACAAAAAGGACTGCTTTATCAAACGTCGGATGCTGGAAGCTGAGGCGCTGTGGCGAGAGGCCCTGCGCGGTCAGACGTTGCAAGACCTGCTCGACGATGGCGCAGTTGAAATTGGAGATCTGAACAAAGAGGCGGTTGGGGAATTCATCGCCGAAAAACGGAGATAGGCGGTTGTCAGGTTCAAACCACGGGACGCCATCAATCCAAGCCGCATTTTGTGTTCGTCGTTGAAGGACGGCACCCGGCCGTTGAGAAGATCAGCGGCGGCATCGGTGTTTTGGAGGTGTACAACTTGGCAAACGCAACTTTGGAGCAAGTGTCTAAATAGGCCTGCTGATTTAACCGTCGCGATGAACCTCAAACCTGACTTCGGCAACCTCTTTTTCATGCGAATTCAGTTGATAGCCTTCATTGTCATTATCAGGATAGCCTGGCAGTGGAGCGACAGTGATCCGGCGCATGCAAAAACTTTGTAACTGCGCGGCGTCTGGTCGCTGTTCCTATTGACATTTCTAACACCAGATAGCTGTCATTCGTTTATCATGCGGCATCGGTCGAAGAGGACTCTTTGCTGCCATTAGCTGCGTTTGCACATCCAAAAAACTGGATCGTCGCCCTGAACGTCCGCATTATTCAAGTTGTCCAATCTGGTTTGCACCCGCAGCGAATCTCTGAATTCCGGCCAATGTGGCAAATGGTGTGGGGGGCTGATACCTTTGCGACAGGTGATTGCGACAGATATTTGAATGAAAGTCTTACAAATAAGAGCCAACAGAAAAATTGCTCGAATTTGCAGAATGAACAAAATGCGCGAAATCATATCATTTTCACCCAACCTTTGCGACAGAATGCACCCAAAATGCGCCGCTAGTGGTGGCTTAGTGGTGTTTGAACCGTTGACCACGTATATTGACTACAGCGGCGTTACTGGCGCTTTCAGAGGTTCAAAAATGTGAATGGTTTGGGCCGATGTCTGCACAGGCAAGGTGGGAAATGTGTGATGAGAGGTGGGAAGTCGCTTCCCACCTAGAGCCTCCACTTCCCACCTCTGTATTAACATTGAAAAACAACATGTTACCCGTCAGGAACGTCGTGAAGATCGCGAAAGAGGTGGGAAGCGTCAAAAGCGTTAGAATGGTGAAGCCAGCGACGAGCATTCTAACGCTTTGTGTTCAATTTTTGCCGTTGGCTCGGCGCATCCGGCGGATCGCACGCCGAATAATGACATTCCGATCAGCGTTGGTTTCTTTCAAAATCTGTTTTTGACGCGCAGCACGCTCATCCAAGACACTAAGACGCTGTAATTCATCATCATTCATGTGTTCACGATATTTTGCGGGTAGCCAAGTCGAAATGTATCTGCTGGAAACAATTGCCTACATGCTTTCTGTGCGCGGGGCTGAAGAGCAACTCGGCTTTGAAAACTGCTTTGTCGCTTATGCCGGAGCTGAAGGTTTGAATTGGCATGGCACGGGACGCAATATGCCGCGTCTAGCGGCCAGTTCAGCGACAACAGTTTTGCGGTTTTCCACGGAAAATCCAGTCACAAACCGGATCCGCAATCCTCAAGGCACGCGCGTTAGCGACAGCGGCGGTCTGGTGCAATTTCTAACGCTTGAAGTTGCGTATATTGAAGCGACCCAAGCGCAGGTTGATATCAAGTCCGAGGCCACAGCAGCGGGCATTTTTGCCAATGGTTTTCCTGTTGGTTCAATCTCCGAAATTGTTGATCCTGTTCCCGGTGTCGTTGCTGCTACCAATTTGACGGCAACTGGTGCCGGGGCCGAAATAGAAGAGATCGAGCGGTATCGTGAACGCCTGCCATTGGCGTTTGAACGCATCGGTGACGGCCTTGCCAAAGAGCGCTATGTTTCTGATGTGTTCGGCTGGAACGTCCGCTGCATTGCAGTGGACGTTACACGCCCACAGGCCGGATATGTGAACATCTGGCCATTGATGGATACAGGTGCGCCAAATGCCGAAGAGCGGGCATCTTTGCTGGCGGTATTTGACGCATCCAACACCCACCAAGGCGACTTTATCCAAATCCAAACACCCAGCTCTCACGACTTCGGGTTTACTTTGGCTTTGACCCTTTCTGACCCTGATGCCGCTCCCCTTGCACAAGCCGCTGTACAAACTGTTCTGGATGGTTGGTCAAAGGTACTGGGTGGCTATATCGCGCCATCGGAATTGGTCCGTGTCGCCAAAGGTATTGCAGGCGTTATTGAGACTGACATCCCTGACCTTGCCTTTAGTTCTGTGGGCGAAACCGAATGGCGCAGCGGCTCCATCAATGCTGTCACAGTGCAGGTCGTTTGATGGGACGGTATTGGTCAGATTATCAGCTTGATCGCGCCACCCCACCGCAGGCGAAAGATGTGCGCGGCGAGGCCGTCATTCGGACGCTCGACAATTTCATTGGCGACCAGCCCGTCACGGCGCTGTCAGTGCGTGACCCTGAGACTTGCCCAGCATCGGCACTGCCAGCCCTGATCGCAGAAATGTCGATGGAAGAGTATATTGCCCCCAGTCTGCCCGAACATGTGCAACGGCGCGTCCTAAAGAACGCGTGGGTTTTACATTCTCTCAAAGGCTACGATTCAGGCGTCAAAATGGGTTTGGATTTACTCGGCATGACGATGCAAATCGAGCATTGGTGGCAAGTGGATCCCAAACGCGAACCCAACACCCACCGCCTCATCTATTACATTGGCGAGGACTTGTTCCCCGGCGAACCTTCACACCTGAACCAGCGATCAACAAAAGCCGCCTTGCGGATGATTGACGCAACAAAACGCTGGTCTCAGGAAAGCGAGCTATTTGTGGGCGCGCGTTTAACGCTGCCCGCAAACAGAACGGCACTTCAGGCCACAAGCCTGTCTTGCCGCCGCACCCGAATGCGCGTGGTCCAGCAGATTCCGCACGTTCGGGTGCATTCAACTACCACGGCAATCCGTCGCGACATTGCCTCTGTCACGCGCGCTCACATGACCTTGGCACAGAAATCACCAAGCATTCGGATCCGGCACAAATTGGCCACCGTCGCCAAATCCATGCCTGCCACATCACGCAGATTAACTCTCAAGGAGGGCTTATGAGCACTCTCGAAACACTCACCGTAACCGAAGCCGGGCGCGAGGCACGTGCTGCGGGCGCGGTTTCCGGTTTCAAAGTAGAAATCACCCACGTTGGCCTTGGCAGTCAGGGCTTTACCGTTCCCATCAGCCAAGAGACTGGCCTGTGTACGTTGACCGCTCCGATCCAGATGCAGGATAAGGTGGAATTTGCGGCGGTGCAGGAAGTCAGCCGCACTCAAAAAGATGTCAGCTTCATCATTGAGCCAGACACCGAATACAACGCCCATGCGATCTACCTGTTCTCGGGTAATGTCCTCTACGCCGTCGCCGCTCATCCGTTAACGTTCCTTGATTGGATCAGCCCCACCAAGAAGAACCTATTGGTGATTGAGCTGGTTCTTGAGGACGGCGATCCAGACGATCTCACATTCGTCTCAAAAGAGCTGCCCCTCAACCTTTTGCAGAGCCGGGAGTTTGCGGTTCTGTCCACCTTTCAAATGACGAATGCACTGGAAAACCTGCGTTTAGCAGACCGCATTCGCACAATCTCAGGAGAATTCTGATGACCGATCAAACAACACATGATGTCATGGTCGCACAGACCCAAAAAACACAGGAATTGATTGATTACTTCCAAGGGTTTCGTGGAAGTGCAGATCAATCCATTGAACAAATCCGCGCCTCTTTGAGCGTCAAGTTTTACGTAAATGAACCCTTGGGCAATGATGAGGCCGCTGGGAGTGAAGCCACTCCGCTCAAAACGTTTGCAGAGGCGATTTCGCGGGTTCCATCCGGGGCAATTGGCACCATTGTTCATAAGACAAGCATGACGCTCAGCGAGCGGATTGATACCCGCGCGCGTAGTCTGATTTTCGAAGCGTTCCCATCCGTCGCCCCCGCCTTTAAATCCGGCTGGTATCTCGACAATGAAGGGCTGTACCGCCCCGGCCAGATCAATTTTGCAGGTGGCTATGGGTCGGTTGCTTTCAACGGTGTCGGGATGCATTTCGAGACAATGCCAGCGGGCACAAAGGCCGATGATTACGCCTGCGGGGTGTTTACAACCAACAGCCTGACACCGCCGATTTTTGTTGGCCTCTTTGGCTACGCAATCACCCGCAACCCCGGTGCCGAGGCCTCCTTGATTGCCGCGTCATCCGACACCGCAACGCTGAATGTTTCAACCGACGTGACCTACTCAAGCGCCATGGACGGCTATTGGTTTGCAGGCGTTGCGTCTGGAACAAACCGTTCAGCAACACGCTACAACACAAACATTGTAAGCCTTTGAGGGGATTTTCCATGAACAACCTATTGAATTTGGAACATGACGGGATTGTCTACAACGGGCCAGAAACAGCCCTCGCCGCTGGGGTTCCACAGGCTGTGATCGGTCAAAAGCTCAAGGCCATCGCCAAGTTAGATGTAGCGGAATTTGCCGATGGTTATCGCTCCAAACTGGCCAACGCATCTGCGGGAAAGTTGGCCGAATACCGTATTAAAGAGGAGATCGCGCGTGATCCGTCCGCAGCATCCGAAGCCGAGCTGGCACTGCTGGATCGCGAAGCAGTAGTGCGCGGCACCGACCGTGCTGGGCTAATTGGCCAGATCAGTGCGCAGACCGCAGCCTATCGCCAGATTGCGCTTTTGATTGGCGTTGTTGAGGCCGAAGCAAATGCCGCAATCAGCGCCATTCCTGACGGCGCGGCTGACATCGAAGCGCAACTCACAGCCGCATTGTCTGCGGCCAAATCCGAAGCTGCAGGCGAGTATCAGAACGCCTTGGCATTGATGGTCGGTGGTTAAGATGCCGGATGGCTCTTGGTGCATCAAAGGCGGTGCGCGTGGCTATGTGACCACGCGCCCGCTTGAATGGTGGATCGGAAAAGAGCGCAGCATGTGGATTTTGACCGTGCCGAGTGGTCGCGAATTTGAAAGCTCGGTTCCCCGTGGTTTGCGTTGGCTATTCTCGCCCGATGATCCGCATTTTCTCCTGTCAGCCTGCATCCATGACACGCTCTTGGAACACGGCTTTCGGCAGGCCTTTGCAGACAGCCAATGGTTCGAAGCCGCCATGTCTGAACACGCCCCGCCACTGCGCGTCTGGTTGGCCTACAGCGCCATGAGAACCCGCCGCTTTGCGCTTTGGTCCTTGGGCCGTTCGCCAACCAACATCTGAGGAAACTTGAGCAATGCAGCACGATTATCCAGACCCGGTTGAGATGGACGTCATGGGCTTTGTTGTCATGGTTGATGACCGACTTGGCCATCTCGCTGTGACACACGACGGCACCGTCACTTGGGATCAGTTACAAGCCATCAAGAATGAAGTTTGGGGCCTGAATGCACGCGCCATTGAAGTTTACCCAGTTCAACCCAGTGTCGTGAACAACACGCAGATGCGCCACCTTTGACGCTTGGGAAAAGACGACTTCGCCCCGGATTTGTTGGGGCGATATGAAGCGAAACAGACCTTAGAGCAGCGATTTAGGTCCGCGTGGCCTGATCCTTAGTTGAGAGGTCGAGGGATGTCTCACCATCCCCCAACATGGGGCCAAATTTGACAATAACCCCACCGACCAGACGTCAATCATAGCCGCTCCCATCCCTGATCAGGGAAACGGCATAAGGACTGATTCTAGACCCAATGAAAACCAATAATTTAAAGCCTACCGATCCAGTGAAACCCGTCGCACCTTATCTAGGTGGCAAACGCAACCTTGCCAAACGCATCACGGCCATCATCGATAACACGCCACACAAGACCTATGCGGAGCCGTTTGTGGGAATGGGTGGCATCTTTTTGCGCCGCTCAATGCAGCCGCGCGCTGAGGTCATCAATGACTTTGGTCGCGATGTGTCGAATTTGTTCCGCATTCTTCAGCGTCACTATCCCCAGTTTTTAGAAGTGCTGCGCTTCCAACTGACAACCCGCACTGAATTCTTGCGCCTTGTAGATACCAAGCCAGACACGCTGACCGATCTCGAACGTGCAGCACGGTTCTTGTATCTACAGCGCACCGCCTTTGGCGGAAAAGTCTCAGGACAGTATTTTGGCGTTTC
The DNA here is from genome assembly GCA_033851935.1 of Sulfitobacter sp. Lineage (GTDB taxonomy): Bacteria > Pseudomonadota > Alphaproteobacteria > Rhodobacterales > Rhodobacteraceae > Sulfitobacter. The sequence goes on along the minus strand of JAWSVL010000015.1, from coordinate 3,619 downwards.
AAAAGGCCATTCCGCACACTTCAATCTTTCCAAACTGGAACCCATGCTTGAGGATTTACACGTTCGTCTGTCTGGCGTGACCATCGAATGCCTCGACTATGCGGTATTCATCACACGATACGATGGCCCACAGACGTTATTCTATCTTGATCCACCTTATTACGGAAACGAGAACGACTACGGCAAAGACATGTTTGCGCGGGATGAATTCAAAAGCATGGCCAGCCAGCTTGCAGCGATCAAAGGCAAGTTCATTATGTCGATCAACGATGTCCCCGCCATTCGTGAGGCGTTCAAGGCGTTTCAACTGACCGAAGTCACAACCACATACTCAATCGGAAAACAGGCCAAGAACCGTGGTGATCGTGCGGAGCTGCTGATTTCCAACTTTGAAATCGCGCCTCAAGGCTAATTTGTACGCGCGCCACCCGGAAACATCATAGCTGGGTGGCGCGCCACAATCACAACGAGAGAAATTGAAGCAAACTCATCCCACTGGCAGTAGGGCTGATTGCGGGCTTTCGCTGCGCGCCGCACTAACGGCAGCTATGCGCAGAAAGCGACCTTTGCAAAGTCACGCTGACGGCCCATTGCTGCCGTTCATCGTAGCGCTCAGTGCTGCAGTGCAGCTATCCCGAAGCAGACATTAGCAAGGTATCGCAGCATTTCGTAGGCACGGACGACTGCAATGCAGGACATTGCAGCAGTTTTTGTTATTTCCGTCAGACGCAACATCGTCGATACAGGTACATTATCGTTGGACGAAGGCTCTCCATCCAACGAGTAACTTTTTTCAAACTACGCTTGCAGTAAGGACCAGCCATAAAACAGGGTCACGCCAAGCGTATAGATCGCAAGAATGACCACATTGACCGGATTTCCAGACAATTTTGATGTTTTGATCTGGGAGACATTCAAACCTGCAAGACACAGACCACAAACCGCCAGAATAATCGCAAACGTCGGGCGCTCAAAGTATCCCGCGAACATGACAATGAAGACAAGAATGATGCTGTTGTTGTCAATCGCGAGCCCGGTGTATTTTGCACCGCCCGACAGCCCGAAGGTGCTGAAATAACTCAGGCGGACCGCGCCAAAGACCAACGTCACGAACACAACAGGTAGAAATGCGGCACTGAAATCGGCGTAACTCAGGATGAGAATGGCGGGCGTCACGCCGTAACTGACAATATCGATCAGCAGATCAAGCGTGCCGCCAAATGCCCGATCGTCACCTGTGCGGCCCTTCATTTTACGCGCAATCAATCCATCGGCCCAATCAAATCCGACGGCCCAGATCATGCCGATCATCGCTGCGGGATACAGTCCGATAATCAGAAAATAGATGGCCAACAACGAGCACCCCAAGCCCGCAAGAGAACAGATGTTGGGCAAATCTTTGATGTAGGACAGGATCGGTGGGTTAGGCGTGGCAGCGTTTTCGATTGTCATGAGACATCCTTTGAGTTACTGGAACAGACACCCTGTCAATATTTGACGGGCAATCTCTGCTTTCCATACTGAGTGCATTTGAAACGCGTCGTTTCAAAACATCAATCAACTCCGGGCTCCTGAAAGCCTGGAGATATCTCAGTTTAATTGTTTGAAACAACTGAACAAAACTTACGCACACGCGCATTCAGATGCCGCGTGCTACCACCGATGACGGGTGGGCAAAAGGATAAAGCGAAAATGATCGTCTATACCGTTGGCACGTTCGACCTGCTTCATGTTGGCCATCTGGCGTTGTTGAAACACTGCAAATCTTTGGGAGATGTCTTGGCCGTCGGCGTGGCATCTGATGAGGTTGTAAACATGTACAAGCCGAACGTGCCGGTTGTTCCATTGGAACAAAGGGTTGAGATGCTTGAAGCCCTCAGTTGTGTCGACATTGTGCGCCCCTATCACGAGCTAGAATACGTTTCGGGCTGCAAAGCTGTCGGTGCCGATATCTTCGTGATCGGCGAAGATTGGGGCACCAATTCCCACAACCTCGATGTCGATGCCTATTTGAAAGAGATGGGCAAAGAGATCGCGCAGGTGCGCTACAACCCGCGCACGTCTTCCACAAAAATCAAACAGATGGTTATGGCGCAATCCCAAGCCCGCAATCGACCAAACTAAAACCACCCGCATATTTGCGGCCTCTATTCGGCGTCCCCCCCATTTGTCTGATAATAGGTGACCCACATGACTGCACTCTACTCCAAGCCAGAAGCATTCAGCGCGGGCGAATGTGAGCGTATCATTGCGGCCATCACGGCTGTCCCGTCCAAAGATGCAATGCTCGTGGGCCAGACGATGGACCAGTCTGTACGCAGAGCAAAATTGGTCTGGGTGGATGACGTCGACGGGCTGGGCTGGGTCATGGAGCGCCTGATCGAGAATGTCCGGAAATCCAATGTCGAGCAATTTGATTTTGACCTGCGCGAGTTTGCCGAAAGCCCGCAGGTCGCCAGTTACAACGCCTCTGACAGCGGCCATTTTTCTTGGCATTCTGACATTGGTGATGGTCCCATGGCACGCAAACGCAAGCTCACATTGGTGCTACAGCTCAGCCAGTCAAGTTCGTATGAGGGTGGCGATCTAGAGGTTATGCCAAGTGCTCAGATCTTATCTGCCAGCCGCGCCCAAGGGTGTGTCAGCATCTTCCCCAGCTTCGCGCTTCATCAGGTGGTTCCCGTTCAAGTCGGGGTACGGCATTCACTGACGCTCTGGGCCCATGGGCCTGCGTTCAGATGACGCGCATTGCCGGTAGCGTCGCAGTGACCAGTTAAAAGTCGTTTGATTCGGGCACATTTCCGATCCGAACAAGAAACGCTGGCGCGCCTACCTCGCCCGAACTTGGATCCTTGAAAATCATATAGTTTAGACAAAAAGAGCGGTGACCTCGGGAGGGAGGGCACCGCTAGTAAAGCTAATACTTATCGCGGAAATCCGCGATGAGCTTTTTCGGTTGGCAACGCGCCCTCGGGAGGAGGAAAACACACGTCACCGTTGCGTGTCAGCATCTCTGGGAGGAGATGGAAAGCCGACACCATGTCTGTACTCCTCTGATACAGAGTAGTGCCGCGTCGCAGCAAGGGAGGCTCTGGTCGCTAAATTTTCACTCACATTGGGCCCTTTTGCAAAAGCTTCAGGCACAAAATGGTTTGGCTTCCAGTTTAAAGTTACCGGGAAACGCGTCGTCACATCGGGTTGGTAAAACGTTGGTCAGATTGTCAGGATAAGTACCGACTTCGAAAAGCAGGCCTTAGCTGTGTTGCAGCGTTTAGGTAAAAATGGGCTCTTTGCTGCCATTAGCTGCGTTTGCACATCCAGAAAACTGGATCGTCGCCTTGAACGTCCGCTTTATTCAAGATTGTCCAATCTGGTTTGCACCCGCCGCGAATCTCTGCATTCCGCCCAATGTGTCGTTCGCCTATGTCTGCTTGGGGCTGGGAGCTGCCGTTAGACATCAAAACCACCATGGTCGGCTTTGCGCCGTTGATGTCAAAGCGCACCAAACATAACGGCGCGCTACACTTAGACCGTTAGATTTGTAGAGCTAGGCCTCATAAAAGCGTTAGAATGCCAAACCGACGACCTAAATTCTAACGGTCGGTAATCCCCCCTAGAA
>JAWSVL010000014.1:0-3478 GCA_033851935.1 Sulfitobacter sp. | reverse complement strand
CCGATGATGCCGCAACGACTGCAGCGCTCGCATCGAAGGCCGATGATGCCGCAACGACCGCTGCGCTCGCATCGAAGCTAGGCTCAGACAGCTTTGCCACAACAAAGGAAGCAATGGCGGGCGTAATTGCCGATAAGCCGGTCACGCCGCAGGGGCTACTTGGCGCAACCAATGCGCTGCAACGCAAACTCGACCAAACCATCAACTTTAACCTTGAGGCTGCGCGGGTTGGGCGGGCCATTTCCCCGGGCGTTTCGCCTGCGCTTTACAGTAAGGTATTCGAAGGCGGGGCAGCGGTGATGGAAGCTGTTAGCCAAGATGATGTCGTCAGTACAGATGAGGGGCTTGCGTATCAGATTGCGGGCGAGGGTGCGCTTTCAACCTCTGAAGCGTTCATGCTGTATGGAGACCGAAAGTGGCAGGTTACGGTGACCTTGAGCCGCGCTGTTGATAGTGACGATCCATCAGGCGACGCGCTAGAAGCTACGATTGTTTGGCTCAACAGCAGTCAAACCACTGCGGGTCTTACCAAGGACAAGACAATCCTGAACTTGAACGCAACAAATGTCGTCGCGGCTAATGGCTTGGTTACGTATACGGCTGTGATTGCTAAAAACGACTTGAGCGGCGTTGATTATTTCAACACACAAGCCAAATTCTTTCGGGTTATTGTTCAGCAATACGGCACCGGTGAAGCTCCCAAAGCGAATGTTTTGGTTTTGACCGCTGTTGATATCACGGGCGCGGCAGTTGCGCAGGATCTCACGGCGGATGTTGCAGTACGTGTCACCGCTCTTGAGGGGCGAACGCCCTTTGCCGCACGGGTCTGGGATACTGGGACAAGCCTGAATGCAATCACCGAACCTGGCAACCATTATGTTGCCTCCCCAACGGACGCGCCAACGGGTTCCGCAACGACAATTGGGATTACAAACACCGTAATAGACGTGAACACCCTAAGACAGGAAGTCTGGGACGCATCCGGTAACCTGGCACAAAGCTTCTGGAGGATGTTCATTAGTGGCACTTGGGGCGCGTGGCAGCAAACACTTACTAGAGAGAAATATGATTTTGACCTGAGCGAACTGAAGAACTCAATCGGACCAGGTACAAGCGATGAGTTCACGCCTACGTTCATCTCTGTCGGCTCCGACCTTGTCGTAGCATATGGGGAATTCACTGGCGGGCGCTATGTGTGGTCCATTGATAATCTGGTAGCTTTCTACGGCAATATCCAGTTCACACCTACATTCACCGATGGCAATCACGCCATTTCCATCGGTGGTTTGCCTGCCTCGGCTGTTACCGTCGCAAGCGTGCTATCTTGTCCTGTGACCGTGAACCCAGCTGGGAACTGGCGGCACCCTACCGGACACGTGGCAACAGCCGGCACTATAGGAGCGTCTGACCCCGATGCCATTAAGCTTCAGTATGAGGTGACGGCATCCAATGACGACACGCGCCGCAAAAATTATTTGCTGTCGGATCTGACCAGCGGATCTACTTATTCACTGTCGTTTAACGGTCATTACCTGGCTGAGACAATATGAGTGATTTCCGCCTAGAAATGTCCGATGGCAAGACCATCATCGGGACCAAGAGCGTGCGCGAGGCGGGCATCCCGTCTGATCACGACACCACGGCCATGGCTGAAAAATACCGCCGCCGTAATCGGGGTAAGACGCACACGAACCACAGGTTCAACTTGCCCTATGCGACAAGCCTTGAGGGGGCAGGGCGCTGGACCACGCCAACGCGATTAACGACGCTGCCCACTGATCCCTTTGATGGCCGTCCCATTGGGCCAATTGCGCACCAAACCAGCGGGCCATTCCCTACCTCGCGCGCGGGATGGCGGATCAATGATGGCAAGGGCAAGCAACCATTTGACTGGCACGATTGGGGTGCGGTTGAGAGTGAAGATTGTTGTTGGATCACAATTGACACGCCGGCGCCATACAGGGGCGCGAACCTGCCTGTGCGCTTCCAGATGAAAGGCGGCGGCAACACACAGAATCCACGCATGCTGCCAAGAACTACAGGTGAAGAGCTTCCCATGGTGAGCGTAATGGCGGAATCTCCGCTATCGACATTCGGCTTTTTTACGCACCCCTCATTGGGGCCCAATCACCAGATCAACCTCGCGTATAGCTGCATATTGGCGGCGCTGGATTGGGTCCGCGAAAACATCGCGGACTTTGGGGGAAACCCTAGCCGCGTGATGAACGATGGCGGTTCCGCAGGCGCGCAGATGGGCACGTTGTTGATGCCCCATCATGCAGACCGCTTTCATAGCGTTCTGGCGCATTCGGGCGCTGGTGCAGGTAAACGCGCAACACGGGCGCGTGCTGAGGGCGTAGGGCAAGAGTTCTGGGGTAAGTTGGTAAAGACCCGGCCTGCGTTTTACGATCGCAGTCGAACCATTCATCAGGTCGCAGACCAGGACGGCATTGCAACAGCCTTGCGCCTAGGACCGTCTCCTGAGCAGATCCTCGCCTTTGCCAACCGCCGCAACTCGTATGTTTTTGCAGATGGCGGATATGACCGTGAAAGCTTGCCGGATCTCAATATCTGGCCGGCACAGGACGGCACCATAATTCAGCACAGAACTGCGATTGGGGCAGTGTTGGACGGGGCGTGGCCTACGTCTGTGCCGTATATGGCTGGTTACGTATCAAATGAGGCTGGATTAATTGATAACGCCCGGAACGTTGTGAACGGTGACGATTGGTTTGGTGTCTTAGGTATCGGTCCTGATGACTACGACGAAGCGATTGCGCTACTCGAAAAGCCTGGTGATCGTTGGCAGCGCATCCTTTACGGGATGCTATACGGTTACGGTGCTGAAAGGCTCTGCCGTGAGCATAGCTTGGCTGGGGGAAAGTCGTATTTCTACCACTTCGAATTAGACACAGCAGCTAACGGACGGGATGCCCCAAGCCACGTCAACCAACAGGCGCATTTTGTTGGCAAACCCGAATGGCAGTCAGCACAGGGGCAAAGCGAGGGAACCGCTATTCTATACGAAGCGCAGTTGCGTTCGTCCGCGTGGTGTTCTCAGTCACTTGTCAACTTTGCCGCAAATGGTGACCCAAACGATCCATTTATTACGGACCTAACGCCAGACTATTACGACCCGCAGGATCTGGCCATGTTCGATGAGTGGGCTGAATTCGGTGGCGAGGCGCGCAACTGCAACGTGATCGGCAACGCAACCAGTGAGGTGAGCGGCGCGGCCATGAAGGTTGAGCGGGATCACCAAAGGCCATTCTTTGACTTTGTAGATGCACGTTACGACCCGTCGTAACTGACACCCCTTAACAACTCACACGAAACAGCCGCCTTTAGGGCGGTTTCAAGCATTGGAGATTTGCTATGAAGATAATTCACAACGCTAAAGACATGGCCAAACGATCCCTTTCTCTCTGGGTTAATCGGGCGGCGTTCTTGTCACTTTTGATGCCCGAAGTTCTGTTTT
>JAWSVL010000013.1:0-45726 GCA_033851935.1 Sulfitobacter sp. | reverse complement strand
CCTGGTCGTACTGCCCGGCAACACATGCTTGCATGTGTGAGAGGGGATTTCATGGCAGATCAGCTTGCCGACGGACGGTCGATCAGGACGTTGAACGTTTTGGATGACTTCAATCGTGAAGGGTTGTGCATCGAAGTGGGCTTCTCACTGCCCGCTGAGCGGGTCAGGCAACGCTTGAACCAGATCATCGAGTGGCGTGGTCATGCAACAGATGTTTGTATAAGGCATGATCTGAAGAGCTGATAATCAACTTGGTCTTCACAAATCGAGGGGAATGGCTATCAGCAAGTCTAAGCGGCCTGCCGTCAACAACCAGTGGAAAGCTGTTCGTTGGTTTACATTTTTTCCGACTTCGATTGGTCATTTTTTGGGGCATGTAACATGACTGTTTCATTGAAATTGGGTGCAATCATCGGATCGGAGGGTTAGTTTCGCGGTCGTATGGCGGGGCAGCGCACGAATGCACTTGTCTCACTCAGGGTGGCAGGTTTTGTCGTCTTCGCGGCATTATTTCCACAGGCCTAGCGGCACTGATTGTCTCCGACATCGGATTTTTGGCGCTGGGATAACTCCTTGCCGCGAGTTCAACATTCAAGACATCAGCACAAGGGCAACGCTATGGTGCGCGGCGGCTGTTGGATTGATCGCAGGAACCGGCACCCTGTTTATGCCACTAGTTCGGCGTCGCTTATCGTCTTTTCAAATTTAGGACTTAGACCAAGGACTAAAGCGAGCGGCGATCAAGAACGGCCATAGTGAAGAACTGTTTGACCTGAAAGTGGAGTGAAATCCTGAACAGGAAAAGGAGGTTTGCGCAACCATATTGAGCGGTATCGACAGTCAAGGCCTGTCTCTACGCCGAATTGAAAGCCGCACTAGGACCCGAATAGTGGAGATCATCACACAAATTGCAGGGCGGGAGGCAATTTTGGTCAAGGTTGAACGAACTCTTTCCCAGACATCGCTATTGGCCAGCATTCTAACAGCGATCTAATGTGCAAATGACTTCGACAAAATTCAAGGATAACGGCTAAGACGCCGAATGAACGTCTGTGAACTAGAATCTAAAATTAGAGGGAACAAATTGTCTGATTGCGTGGTGGAGGCCATGATTTTCTTTTAAAGATTGGCCGTACCTTGATCCTTGGCCATCGTTCCTTCGCAGCAAATTGCACGAATGACTGTTTTTACGCCGCGAAGCGACATCGGAATTTTAGCAGTTGCAGCATAATTTGCGCTGCGAGCGCACTCAGCGGAAAATCATCACTTCCGCTAAGGGCTCCTACCGGATCTTCCCTGTAAATTGACAGGACGGCGGTTGTTGTGGAAAACGCGACATTTGCAACTCGCTTTCACAGTTATAAAAACATTGAAATTGGGTTGGCGCACATATCAGGTGCATAATGCGACCATGAAAATTGAGATATTCCATCCGCGTCAAATCCGAATGCTCTGATAATCATTGCCGTCCCTTTCGATCACTCTGAATTTCGCCATCATATTCGCCACGGGCCGGGTAATTTTTAGCGATGACGAAATCGAGGGCGCTTACAAAATCTTTGAAATGCGGGCGGACGAACGGCATTGTTTGAACAACGCTAAAATAAAGCGTCTGCTCAGGGGTGACCAGAAAAACGGCCGGCTCTGAAAACAAGTCAGGTTCTTCAACCCCCATGGAGGTCTTGCCACGGCCTGCAGACAAAAAGAGCCCCCACGCGCGGGCGTCTTCCAGCGACAGCCCGTAGCCGATGCGCATTTTGTCGTTCTTGACCTTCTCAGCCATCAACTGTGCGCGTTCACGGGTGTCTGTACTGAGGGCCAAAATGCCGACGCCACGGCTCTCAAATTCACCTTGCAGGCTTTCGAGATTAGCTAAAGACGCAGGGCAAATACCACAGTGCAAGCCCCGATAAAACGAGATCAACGTGCCACGTTCGCTGGTTTGCTCGTTGAGGTCAAATTGCCCGTGATTTAATGTGGAAACAGATAATTGAGGTGCTTTCTTGCGGGGTATTAACATGTGATGGCCCTTCTTGGCGTTGACGTGGTGTGATGTTGTTCTGATGTGAGTGGGACGAAGCAGACGAAGAGTTCTATCCGCCTATCATGTTGTTCGGCAGCCAGAGTACGATCTGCGGGAAAGCGATCAGGATGCCGATTGTGACGACGTCGCAAACGAAGAACCACCAGATTCCTCTGAAGATCGACATTAACGGAATGTCCGGTCGAATGCCGCCAACGACAAAGACGTTGATCCCTATGGGCGGCGTGATCAGCCCGATCTCAACCATCTTCACGACGATGATACCAAACCAGATAGCGTCATAACCGAGGGATGTGATGATTGGATGCACGAAAGGGAGGGTGAGAAGCAGCATCCCAATGGCGTCGATGAACATGCCTAGGATGGCGTACATCAGCAAAATTGCGATTAATATCCAGAAGGGCGAAACGTCAAGCGACAGGACCCATGCTTCAATCTGTGACGGCAGCCCAGAGTAGCCCAGAAACCGTACCATGATCAGAATGCACCAGACAATGGTCAGGACCATGATTGCAGTGCGCGCGGTGTCACCAAGTGCATCTGTCAGCCCCTTGAATCCCATCTTATTGGCTAGTGCTAGCAGCAAGATGATGAACGCGCCGACGGCGCCCGATTCCACTGGTGACATCCAACCACTGTAAATGCCGCCGATCACAATGCTGATGACTAGCGCGATGCCCCAAATGTCCTTGATGGAGTGAACGCGCTCGCCCCATGTGGCGGATTGAGTTTTGGGGGCAAGGGCCGGGTTAATACGAACGCGGATAATGATTGCTGCGGCATAAACCAATGCTGATAGTATACCGGGGATAAGGCCGCCGAGCAGCAACCGACCTACAGACTCCTCTACGATAATTGCGTAGATGACCAGAATGCCGCTCGGTGGGATGAGCGAGGCGAGCGTACCGCCCGCCGCAACCACGCCCGCGGCAAAGCCTTTATGATAACCCGCCTTGAGCATTTCGGGGATGGCTACTTTTGAAAAGATGGCGGCGGTCGAAGTGCTTGACCCCGAGACAGCCGCAAAGGCGGCTGCAGCAAAAACCGATGAGACCGCCAGCCCACCCGGAAGCCAACCCCACCATTTCCTCATGGCGTCAAACGCTCCCTGCGTCAGGTTTGCATGATAGGCGAGGTAGCCGATTAGGATAAACATCGCCAAAACGCTTAAGGGGTAGGCGGCCAATTGTTCGTATGGCATTAGTCCGACGGCCCCGAGAGCAGGCTTGAACCCGATTAATGATATCATGCCGACGGTGCCGACCAAGGCGCTGGCGTAAGCAACCTGCATGCCAAGTACGAGTAAGACAACGAGCGCAGCAATGCCCAAAATCCCAAGTGTGAGCGGTTCCATATTAAGTTGGTTCCTTGCTAGAGGTAGTTGCGGAATCTAGTGCGCGTTGCTGCTCCAGCAGATCAACACCGTGAAATCGCGGAACGCCGATAGGCTCAGTCTTGGGGTCTTTGACAAGGCGGATAAATCCGATCAGCTGCAAAATCAGCCGCATGAACAACATGGTGATGCCCAGACTGATAATGACCTTAGTGGGCCAGACTGGCAGGTTCACCTCCATGGTTGTGCCGCCCATCTGGACTGATCTGATCGCGACACTCCATGTAGCTAGCATCAAAAAACCGAACAAACCCAACGAGGCAATTGTCGTGATGAGTTCAGCCAACCACAACGGGCGGCCGGATAGATTTTGTATGACAGCTGTCATGCGGATCTGTGATCCTTGCTGATGGCAAAATGCCAGACCCAGCATCGTGGCACAGGGAACTGCCAGCTCGATAAAGTCGATCTGACCAGCGATGGAAGTGTTCAACAGACCGCGTGACAGAACCTCTGCCACTACCGCAAGCATCATTACGAAAATCAACCCGCCGCCGATCCCGTTGAGTGCTCTCTCAATGCGCTGCTGCCAGTGATCCAATGTTTTTAGGAGGTTACTCTGCACCTCGCCGTCACTGATTAAAGTGGGCATTTTTATCCTCATCTTTCCTTGAGTTGCCGTCCTCGGCAGCATCCCGCCGAGGACCTTTACAAAGACAGATCAGAGGTCAAGATCCGGCATCCTTGCTCTCTTCGAGCAAAGACAGGATCGTATTGAGAAGCTCCTCGCCATTCACTTTTCTGGATGTAGTCGTCTCGGCCCAGCTGTCCCATACTGGATGCGCTGCAACGCTTCGGAGCTCTTCAATCTGTGCATCGCTCAGCACCACATCGGTCAGACCAGCAGCGGCATAGGTGGCGGGTGCCTCAGCCTCTTCTGTCGCGATTTCCGTGATCTGCTCATGATAGCCAAGTGAGCGGTACTCATCCATCAGCGCCTTATACTGGTCAGGCAGCGCGGCATAAGCATCTTTGTTAAAGGCCATCACGGCGTTGGCCGTGCCAAGGCGCAGATTGGATGTATACCAGTCGCCAACTTCCTGCAGATTGTAGCTCAAGAATGCGGTGTGTGGCATCGTGACACCGTCGAGCTCGCCGCGGTCCATTGCACCGTACGTGCGGGCACCGGGCATAGGGCGTGCAACCGCTCCGACCTTCTCCATGGCTTCACCGTGGGTGCCCAACAGACGCAGCCTTAGACCTTGCCAGTCGGCCAGTTCCTGAGGCGCATCGCCTTTACCGATAACTTCAAACAGAGGCACCAGAATACTCATGTAATATTGTGCATTTGAGCGATCAAACTCTGCCTTTACCGGTTCTAGTGTCATGTAGGCATCGGTGACCTCCGCAAATTGTTCCATGCTATGGATGGGCAGAAACGGCAGATCAAGACCGGACGTCGCCGTTAGCTTTCCCGGATAATAGGCTGACAAGATGGTCCCGCCCTGAAAGGCACCGACCTGAATGCCGTCAAGGATGGCATTTGGTTTGGCCAGTTGGCCGTAGTGTATGTTCATCTTGAACTGACCATCGGTCCGCTCGTCCAGAAAGGTAGATAGGTTTCGGATAATGGTCCATTGTGCGGCGTTGGGATTGCCCCATGCCGCATAATTCCAAGCTACTTTTGGACCCTCAACCGTTTCAGCGGCTAGTGCGGTCTGGGTTAGCAAACCGGTTACGGAAAACAGCAATGCTGCGCAGAATGTACGTAGTGTTTTCATCTTATTTCCTCCCTTTCGTTCAGGTCGGGGCGCTGTATCGCTCCCTCGACCATTTTTTTGCCGCTGGTGCGGCGTCGACGTCTCGTTAACTTTGTGGTGTGATGTCGATTACCGGATGGGACAACGTCCCGACGCTCTCAACACCACAATCAATGCGGTCCCCCGGCTTCAAGAATTCTTGCGGTTCACGCCCCACACCCACACCCGCAGGCGTACCTGTCGCAATAATGTCGCCAGCCTCAAGGGTCATATATTTGCTCAGATCCCAGATCAGGTGATCGATCTTAAACAGCATGTCTCTTGTGTTGCCGCGTTGCTTCTCAACGCCGTTCACACTTAACCAGAGGTCAAGCTTGTGAGGATCAGGGATTTCGTCAGCGGTCACGATACAGGGGCCGAAGGGTCCATAGGTGTCCATGCCCTTTGAAAAACCCCATTGTTTAAACCGCATGTTGTCGCGGGCGGAGACATCAATCATCACCGAATAGCCAAAAACGTAGTCCATCGCGGTCTCTTTGGACACGCGGCGTGCATTGGTACCGATGATCGCGGCAAGTTCGACTTCCCAATCCAGTTGCTGGGTCAGACTGCTGTCATGGTGGATGGCTTCACCGGGGCCAATGATGCAGGTCTCGGGCTTGATGAACAGCGGCGGTTCGGTTGGCAAATCTTTAGGTACGATGTTTACCTTTGCCGCTTCGGCGAGATGCTCTACATAGTTCAGGCCAATGCCAAATACGCCTTTGCGCGGACGCGGTATCGGAGCTAGAATTTTGACATTGCGTGCGTCAACCGACGTCCCAATAGGGGGCACATCGCCCGCGTCATCCAGCAGCTTTTGAAGCGCCGCCAGCCCGGGCCGGCCTTCGTCAATCAGACCCAGCATGGTATTGGGCAAGGTGACACCACACGACACCCCAAGCGCCTGTACATCAATGATCAGATTGCCAGAAATGACACCCAGACTAGCCGCGTTGTCAACTGACTTACGATAGGTTACGAGTTTCAAAGTTTTGTCCTTTTCGATTAGTAATTGGAAGGCAATTCGGACGTCCCGAAAATGTCCGCTTCATTTTAGGTCGGCACAGCAGTCCATTTGACGTTCATGTCAACGCCCGCATCCTTGAGGAGGTTCATGACTGGGCAGCGGGTCTCGACGTTAACGATCAACTTTTGAAAGCGGTCGTCCGGTTCATCGGTGGTCACGTCGATGTTCAATTCGACTGTCTCAAAGATGGGCTTGATCCCCTTGACACCTTTGGGTCCACGAATATCCAGCTGGCTTGTGGTTGAAAAATTGACATCGCCGTATTCAAATTTCATCTGTTCTGCGACGCCTTTGATGATCACGGCCTCACAGCCTAAAAGGGATGCCAGCAACAATTCTATCGGCGTCGGTGCCGTGCCCGTTCCACCAAGACTTTCTGGTTCGTCAGTCGTGATGGGATCGTAGTGCCGGATACTGATTTGCGCGACGGTTTTACGCGCCACACCGGTGACATTCCTGATCGCCATCTTCTTGGTCGCCGGATCGACCGCGGGTTCGAGAAACATATCCGCGTCTTTGACTGATGTGTTCATTTCATTCTCTCCTATTTCGTATTGTGCTACGATCTGTGCGATGGTCTTGGACCAATTTATCGCCGTTCAAACTGAATCTCGCCAAAGTAGTTGCGGATGGTTTCTGGATCAGGTTTGCACGTAGGCCGGTGCGCATCGGTCAACGTTGTGCCCCGCTGGACTGCGGGTCGCGTTTCGATTTCCTTTAGCCAACGCAACACGTTAGTGTGGTCCGAGATGTCAAACCCGCGGCGTTCATGTGAATAGGTCCAGGCGTAGGTTGCCATGTCTGCAATGGTGTATGCGTTGCCTGCCAAATATTGTGTTTTCGCCAATTGGCGGTCCATAACGCCGTAAAGGCGCATGCATTCTTTGGTATAACGCGCCACGGAATACTCGAATTGTTTGGGAGCATAGGTTGTAAAGTGACTGTACTGACCAAACATCGGACCAATGCTGCTCATCTGGAACATAAGCCACTGGATCACCTCATACCGCGCAGCGATATCTTGCGGCATGAACTGGCCGGTTTTTTCCGCCAAGTACATCATGATAGCGCCGGATTCAAAGACGTTGTAGGGCGCATTACCTGGACCTTCGGTATCTACAATGGCAGGGATCTTGTTGTTTGGGCTGATCTTTAAAAAGTCAGGTTCAAACTGGGCGCCGCGCGTGATGTTGAGCAAATGCAGCTCATAGGGGATGCGCAATTCTTCTAGTAGGATGTGCAGCTTCTCACCATTTGGTGTGGCCCAAGTGTAGAGATAGATCATGAATTGCTCCGTTCGGGCATTCTGGGAACTTGTGGTAATCCCGATTTCCGCAATGCGAAAGGCAAAGCACTGTCGACGAAGATGTCGGCCATTGGCTCAATGAAGCGCGCGTCATCAATGCTGCCCGCCTTGATCGTTACTGTCTCGGCTCCGACGGTTGACGAGAAAAGTTGCGCGCCACCGGTGCCGCAGAATTCCTTGGTTTTGGGATTGCCTGCGTCCGAGGCATGATTGAATTGGCGGACTTGTCCTTGGGTCACAGTGACGTTGCTGCGCCGCATCGCGACGTTTGTCGCAAACGCGCTGCCGGTTGCTTTCTTACAATCGTTGCAGTGACAATTGAGAATGAGCAGGACTTCGCCTGATGCGACATACCGCACTTCTCCACACAAACATCCTCCAACAAAATACGCCATGATCCTCCTCCCATCCAAAACCAAGCGCGCCTCGAGGCACCTTGGTGCTTAGTTTATTATTTTGTTCGCAAGTGTACAAAACCACGGATAATTTATTTTGTCCACTAGTGAATAAAATAATTTTTGTAGTTTCAGCTGAACCACTATAAAGAAAGAAAAAAGGGCGTGAACTATGGGCCGACCGGCAAAATTTGATCGAGATGCGGCGGTGAAGATCGCAATGAACGAGATGTGGACAAACGGATTCGAGTTGGTCTCAGTTCAATCTCTGTCCGAGAAGTTAGGAATTACAAGATCTAGCTTCTACAATGCGTTTGTCAGTCGTGAAGCCCTAATTGATGAAGCGCTTGATTTGTATTTCAGCCGGACGGCTGACGGTATCTGGGTTGGTTTCAAAGAGGGTGCGCCCGTTCTGCCAATGTTGGCAGGCATGGTGCGAAAGCTGTGCAAAGATAGAGCAACGGACGTGCTGGGGCGCGGATGTATGGCAGTGAATGGTCTGACAGAAACAAGCCCGAACCATGCGGCCGCAACAAAAAAAATCATCGCAACACTTGAAGCCCGTTTTGCGCGTTTGGACCTTCTTTTGACCAAGGCGGTCGAGAATGGTGAGCTTAAAGATGACGGTTGCCTGCGCGACAAAGCACTTGCTTTGCAAAGCCTGCTGCTGGGCCTGAATATGATGGCCAAGCTTGAACGCAGTGAGGACGAACTCTGGCGCGCTGCAAAGACCGTACTTTGTAGTCTGAAGGTATACGAGCCAGAGCCATAGGAAAAATTTCGAACCAAAGGCTTGCCCGATCAACTGTCTTGTTATCCGGCGGCTTTCACAAACCTACAGACCCAACATCTTCAAGCAGCAGTTACGGCCCCTGATCCGACACCGGGTCGTTTTATATGAGACGTCGATACTAGACCTCAGCAGCACCATGCGATGGCTCAGACTGCAGCGGCAATACAGCCAGACTGCTATAGTGGATGCGGGTCTCAGTGCTGCCCTACTTCCAAATATTCATATACAAAATTTAAGTGTACTTTTCCCTGAGATTGAATTGGCAATCCTTCAAATTTTTATGGTGACACGGTCATCTGCTTTGTCGCAACCGCACCTGAGGGCGTTTTTTGCACACACTAATTTTTCTCTGCGGCCATGTAATGCTCTCGAACAGCCAAGACTGACGAATAAGTAGATACCGAATATGGCACGCAGAAAGTCAACAGAATTCGCCAGAGTGCCCCAAAATCAACCGTACCTGATAATATGCGGTCGCCATGATTGATCATCGCAAGAGCTGCCCCAACCAGCAATGCAACGCGCGCCGCCCGTTTGACCACCGCAGCGCTGAACGCGATGTCCATAAACTTGATTGGCTGATGATTTGGGGTGGGCGTTTTCATAGTTACAGGCCTTTGAGATCAAGTAAGCTCTTCAACTTGTTATTAGGCAACATATCAAAGTTCTCCATCTGCATGCGCAGGATTTTGAACATTGTGTCAGGCCCCGTCACCGGATTGGTTTCAATTTCTGCCGCTAATGCCTGCGGTGTGACCCTTTCAATCCAAGAGACTTGGAACCCAAAATTCTTGGCCGCAGTTGCGTCAAACGCATTTGAAGAAACGAACATAACCTCTTCGGGCTTCACTTTCAATGTAGCCTCAACCAAGCTGTACGCCTCTGGATGTGGTTTGAACTTGTTAACTTTATCGATGCTGATGATCGCATCAAGATGTTTATCAAGGCCGGTATTTTCCACCAGAGCATCCAATATTTTTTGATTTCCATTCGATAAAATGGCCAAGGGAACGCCCTTGAGGGCTGCAAGCGATTTGATGGTATCGGGATACGGATCAAGATGTAAGTATTTATCCATGATCCGATCAATTTGAGCCCTATCAGTTTTTAACCCAATCGCATTCAAAGTGAAGATAAGTGACTCTTCAGATATTTCCCAAAAGCTCTTGTAGCTTTGCATCAAAGTACGCAGCCAAGTATATTCGAGCTGCTTCAATCGCCACACTTGTGTGATCAAATCACCGTGCTGGGGGAACTCGGCCTTCGTGATCTGTGAAAGGGATTGGACGTCATATAGGGTGCCGTACGCGTCAAAGACGAATGCTTTGATTACCATGGAAAGTACTCCGTGTGGGATATTAAGTTAAAGAGATAAGTAGACAAAACAGGTCAGAAACACTGCAACGGACCCAACGCTTGCGGCAGCCCGTGTCTGGGACCAGACAAGTTCAACCTCCAAAATTCTTGCCAATGTCTGCAGAAACAACGCGATACTCACCAGTGCAGCGATGGCTGGAAATAGGCCGTTTCCACCCATCCCATTTAGCCAGTAGACGGCAGCAATTGCGCTGATCCAAAGGGGAGGTGCTGCGCGTGAAATTAGCGTTGTCAGCGACAAGATAGGGACCCTACCGCCGAAACCACGGATCATTGCCCAGCATACAGCCGCAAACCCGACCCAAATGGCAAGGGTTAACGCCATACCCCCAATTGCAATTGTGAAAAAAGCCTCCATTGGGTGTACATCAAGAGATGTCACAAGGGCTGAGTTAACGTGTAGGGTTGCGAGGCTCCAAAGGAGCCCCGCAATTGGCATACCAAGCATGGCAGGCATCTGTATTGATGGAAGCTTCGCCGCTATTACCATGGAACTAAGCCCCAAAGTAAGATCGGCACCCACATAGCAGCCAATATCAAAAGCCACTGGCTGCTATCATAACGTGCACGAGTCACGTCGACCCAACCGTGCATATGCTCGACCAATTCTTGGGCTCGGTTACGTTCTTGTGCCGCCGCTTCTGAAGTTAGCTTTTCAGCCAAGAGCGAAATGGCGATTGTCAGAATGAACCCAGCAGGCACCGAGATCAACGACGTCGCAAATCCCAACTTTGCAACAAGCCCTGAACCAACAGATAAACTTGCGAACACATAAGGCGACAAGATGATGTACAACGCCCCTGATGCAGCGCTGCCGATGAAAGCACCCCAGACATTGATGCGGGTTGACCATACCCCGAGTACGACCATGGGTGTGATTGCCGTGGCGCATAAACCGAAGGCCCAAAAGATAGAAGTGATTAGGAATGCAGGTGGGTTTAGAGAAACCAGCAAAGAAACAATACCTGTGCCCGCGAGCGCAAAGTAGCCGTACCTCAACTGGGTTTTCTCGGGGAGATGTGGTCGCAGCACACCAACGATGTCATGGCCGACCACTGTCGCAACACCAATCATCAGGCCAGCGATTGTTGAAACACCAGCGGCCAGGACCCCAGCAATCACAAAGGCTGAAACCCAATCCGGGTTGTAGGCAAGGTTTAGTAACAATGTGGTCTTATCAGCAGCTTCGGGCGTTAGAGTCTCCCCAATCAACGCGAAATGGTAAACGCCGGCAAATCCCATTGCATAAGTGCCGAGAAACATAACGCCGACCCAAAGGCAAAACCATGGCACAACGACGCGCGCAGATTTGATGCTTTCGGATGTTAAAACACGTTGTGCCAGCTGTGGTAGACCCAACGTGCCGATTGTTAGGGCAACAAAGAGAGACAGATAGAACCGCGCCTCGAACTTCAGGTCGAAAAAGGTTGGTATCCGTTCCAACAGCGTGTCTGTCATGTCGCCGTATCCCAAAGGCGGGAACCAGTACCCTGATACGCCCATGGCCTTGAGAATTGCCGCCAACGGAACCAGAAGCGCAATCATCATAATAACCATTTGAATGGCATCGTTGTACGTCGCGCCTTTCATGCCGCCAATGGTGACATACCCCGTGATCACCAATGCAGACAGGATCAGCGACGGCGTATAGGGTAAACCCAGAAGGACTTCGAAAACTTTAGCGATGCCGATAAACTGTCCGATCATGTACATGAGCATGATCAACAGCATCCAAGCTGCGGCTAGAAATGCTGTGTTACGCCCGTATCGAAGCTGGACGAAATGGACAGAGGTGAAGACCTCCATCCGGTACAACGATGCGCCATAAAGCATAACCAATAACGGCACGCTGAGAATCAGCTGAATCCACATGAATACAAACGGTAGATGCAACTGTTGGATCAAGGCCACAACGCCAAGAAAGGTTGCAACGCTCATCCACGTCGAGGATGCAGCCAATGAATTGACTAACGGACCGACAGAGCGCCCCGCCAGATAGAGATCCGTCGCGTTCTCGGTCTTTTTGTTGTTGACCAGAGCGACGATGTAATAGAGCGCGAAAACCGCAAAGGTAATTCCTAGCCCAAGCCAAATATTTTGAATTTGCCAGTCAGCAGATGTCATTGGGATACTCCCTCTGAGATGCTTTCAATGGGAGTTGCTGCACCGGAGCGCGAGGACACCATGGTATTTTCAGCCTCGATCTCATCCTCCAGCTGGTTCGCATACCTACACCAAAAAATTGACACGATCAGCACGCCGACTGAACCCAGAATGATGGCAATGAAGTAATGGATCGGCAGGCCTAGCACTCTGGTACTGTTGTCAGTGCCGAATACAATGAACCACAATCCGGTATGTCCAAGTAGAATGTAGGCTAGGCCGAAGCCTATCGTAGAACGCATTTCTTTTTTATAAGCACTCAAATTTCTCACTCCCAATTTGTAGAAATTTCGACCCTCAACCCTCCAGTATTAGGCCAGTCCCTCCCTCAGTTGCCCCAAAAGGCCACGATGGTTTGAGAAGGGTAATTTTTCTTGAATTGGAATTCAAGAAAAATATTTTCGTACTACTAGGCGTCCGCTGGACAACCGTATCAAGGGGCAGAAGCCGATTGGACGTGCCTCCATTTTCCGCGCCAAACCAAGTGTTCGATTTTGAAACCTTCATTTTGAAAGTGCGGGGCCTTTTCAGTCTAATGCTAAGTGGTGATATCCTGGGTTACAGGAGCCCTTTGACCGCCATCTCAGCCTGCTGTCGTGTTTCTCATACCCACCAGCCTTCTGAATCACTGCACATATTGCTTCGCGGGACACACAGGGTTGGCAAAAATGCCTGCTGAAATTTTTACGGCATTGAGCGCAGGCCCGCCCTACCAGACCCGAAGCTGCAAGCTCTTCACCTGTTGCAAAAAAAGATGGTCCTAATGCACGGCACGGTGACCCCTAAAGATCAACAGGCGCTTTTGGACATCGACTACGAACAACGCCATCTGCTCGAAGTCGTCATTAGTGTCGCGCACAAGGTCATTTCGAATTACGTAAACCAGTTGATTCAAACACCATTGGACAATGGGTTCTAACCCAACAAGTGGGCGGATCTCTCAATCTGAGGCAATTTAAATGATTGATTTTTGGTACTTTATCGTACCTCCGACGGGTTCAGTCGGAGGAAATTAGACATCGGCAAAACTCATCACAAAGCGAGAGCTCTGCCTATTTCAAAACGAGCAGTGCATTAGATACGATCCGCTCAAGAGTGGCTCTTTCGGGTTCCGTTCGCGCCAGAACGTTAAGACCCTGCGCAACACATCCCAAAAAGCTGGCCTTGCCTTGTGTTTCAGAGAAACCATCCCGTTGCAGTGCTTGATCGAACGCATTCTCCAAAAGTCGAAAATGCTCAGTCATCAGTGCCTTAATTTCCGGGTCCGTTTCACTGACTTCCATAAATGAATTGGTGCCAAAGCATCCGTTACACCGTTTACCAGTCAAAATGCCCTCGACGATATAATCAAAATACGCTTTGACACCTTCAAGACCGGAATCTGCGCTACCCAGCCGCCCGATACCTTCGTGCGTGACTACCGATAAATAATGTTTGATAGCTGCTCTGAAGACATCTTGTTTTGCACCAAATGTCGCGTAAAGGCTCCCAGGGTTGATATCCATTGATTTGCATAAATCTTGGACGCTGGCCTCGGTATATCCGCGTTCCCAGAATACATTCACAGCCTGCGCAATCGCATCTTCCGGGTCAAATTCGCGCTGTCTACCCATTGCACTCAATCCTTGGTCAGATCCCAAAACCAAAATAGGGGAAATCTGTTCAGTTCGTGATAGTGCTTTTTAGATAGGCATTCAAGAATATGTGACTTGTTAAAAAAACCGACCTCATAATAGCTTTCAGGAGCCTTCCTCAGGCCCCCAAAACTATGTCGGTCACACACTTGCGACGCTTAAAGCGTCGCGAGGAATGCTTCGATCCCTGCTTGGGCTACCTCTTGGTCTTGTGCCGGTGAACCAGAACTTACTCCAATACCGCCGACGACGTCCCCATTCACCAATACAGGCAAGCCACCACCAACAACCACCAGACGTCCGTTGATTGTAGACGAAATGCCGTATGCTGGCTTTCCGGGTTGGCTGATTGCACCATATTCGTGTGTAGCTTTCTTTGCAGCAGAGGCGGTGTAGCTTTTGTCGATTGCAATCGTAGTTGACGTTACCTTCCCCCCATCCATACGCTCAAATGCAATCAGATTGCCCCCTTCATCCGTGACTGCAATACACATGGGAACGCCAATTTCTCTGGCTTTCGCACGTGCACCTTCAATCAAAAGCTGAGCATCGGCGGCATCAAGTCGCGTGATTTGAATCATTTTCTAGTTTCCTTGACATTGTTTTACTTTTTTACGGTAGGCATGGAGCAACGGCTCCGTGTATCCAGACGGTTGCGTCGCCCCTTGCAAGATCAAATCCCGCGCAGCAGCAAAAGCTTGGCCGTCAAATTTTGGTGACATCGGCGAATAGGTTGGATCACCTGAGTTTTGCGCATCTACTTTTAAGGCCATCTTTTTGAGGCTTTCATCTACCGCAGCCTCTGAGATCACCCCATGAATTAACCAATTGGCAAGCAACTGGGACGAAATTCGGAGCGTCGCACGGTCCTCCATAAGCGCCACATCATGGATGTCGGGGACTTTCGAGCAGCCCACTCCTTGGTTCACCCAACGAACAACGTAACCCAATATGCTTTGACAGTTATTGTCGATCTGCATTTGTATGGCATCAGCATCAGGACGTGCATTCTGCATTACAGGTGGAGTCAATAACGCCTCAAGGCTTGCTGGTGTTCGATTCCTCAGCTCTTCCATGCGCGTAGGCACATCTACGCGGTGGTAATGCGTCGCATGAAGTGTAGCTGCGGCTGGGGACGGCACCCATGCGGTATTGGCACCAGATAACGGATGGCCGATCTTTTCTAGCAACATTTCGGCCATGTCATCGGGCCGTGCCCACATGCCTTTGCCAATTTGTCCCTTGCCCATCATGCCAGTCGCGAGCCCGGCATCTACATTCCCGTCCTCATATGCAGAAATCCAAGCAGCGCTCCGCATCTGCTCTTTGGGAATAACAGGACCAAGTGACATCCACGTGTGAATCTCATCACCAGTTCGGTCAAGAAAGCCGGTATTGATAAAGGCGATGCGGCCTTTTACCTGCCGGATACATTCACTCAAGTTTGCTGACGTGCGGCGCTCTTCGTCCATCACTCCGATCTTGATCGTATTTGGAGCCAGTCCAAGGATTGTTTCTACACTGGCAAATAATGTATCGGCAAAAGCAACCTCTTCCGGCCCGTGCATCTTGGGTTTTACAATGTAAACTGAACCCGTGCGGGAATTGCGGAGACCAGTAGATTTCCCGAGATCGTGCAGCGCACAGGTGACGGTCACAAGTGCGTCCAATATACCTTCGGGGATTTCCACACCTTCGTAGAGAACTGCGTCTGTTGTCATCAAGTGGCCAACATTTCGTACAAGCGCAACCGTGCGTCCAGGCAAAGTGATTAAAGACCCGTCTGCAGCAACAATGTCGCGGTCCGTCTCAAGGCTGCGGGTAATCGTGGCCCCATTTTTCTCGAAACTTTCAACCAGATCGCCCCGCATCAGTCCCAACCAATTGGTATAGGCCAACACCTTATCGGCCGCATCCACTGCCGCAACCGAGTCCTCGCAGTCGTGAATTGCTGTAAGGGCGCTTTCCAGTATTACGTCACAGAGGCCAGACTGGGATGTTTTTCCGATAGGATGTGACGCGTCGATCAGCAGTTCCAGATGCAACCCATTGTGGCGCAGCACATACCCAGTTTGGCCCTGATCATTTCGTGTGCCAACGAAACCGTTGGGATCTTTTAGCCCAACGTCCTTGTCTGCTACGCGCGCTGTAAAGACACCTTCAACTAGCGAATAGGCCACGACATCAGCGTGGTTGCCTGAAACCAACGGAACCGCTTGGTCTAAGAATTCAGATACCCACGCAACAACTTTTTCGCCATGCTTCGTATCATATCCAGAACCTTGTTCTGGATGGCCAACAACATCAGTCCCATACACCGCATCGTATAGTGAACGCCAACGAGCATTGGCTGCGTTCAAAGCAAACCGAGCATTCATGACAGGAACCACCAGTTGAGGGCCAGCTATAGAGCTGATCTCTGGATCGACGTTCTGCGTTTCAATTGAAAACGGTGCACCCATGGGCACAAGATATCCAATATCGCTTAAGAACTTTTTTTGTTCAGAGAATTCGACTGATCCGCCGTTCTGCGCACTAGCCCAGACATCGATGCGTTTTTGTAAATCTTCCCGTTTCAGCAAGAGGGCCCTGTTCTTTGGCCCAAGGTTCGAGACTAAGGTTTCCAATCCGGCCCAAAACTCATCTGAGGTAAGTGACAAATCGGGTAAAAGGTTGTCTTCTACGAAACTCCAAAACGTTGGTGAAACCGTTAGAGCCCCCCATCTATGTTGCGTGTTCATGAACAAATCCTCCCTTTTAGCCATAGCTAAGATGTCAGGTGAAAAAATTCCATATTCCAATAATTTCTTTCCATAATGCGGAATTTCCATCTAATCTGTGAGGTATGGAACCTAAACAATCTGGATTTGTGCAGTCGATTGACCGCGCGATTGATCTGATGGAATGCATCGTGCGGCACCCAGGAGGCATTCGCCTTTCGGATCTGGCCCGCGAAGTGGAATTGCCTGTCTCAACTGTGCATCGTTTGTTGATAACATTGGACAGGCGCAAATTTGTGCAAGCCGACAGTGCCACCAATATGTGGGTCATCGGTGATCGTGCGAATTCCGTCGGCAACGCATATGGGCATCATGAGAACTTAATCATCCCCGCGCGCCCGGTCATGAAGCGACTGCGCGACCTCACGCACGAAACTGCGAACCTTGGGTATATTTTAGACGGTGAAACAATCACACTGGCGCAGACCGAGAGCCGCGAAATCATGCGCGCTATTTCTCCACCTGGTGGGCGTGTGCCTATTCTAAACTCTGGTATGGGCAAGGCAATTGTCGCGCATTGGCCTAGCGATGCGATCGATCATCTTATCACCACACACGGCTTACGCACCATGACGAAGAAAAGTATGCTGACACGTGAAGAGGTATTTGACGATATTCGCCGCATAAGGAAGCGCGGTTATGCGCTGGATGATGAAGAGTTCGTCATCGGAATGAGGTGTGTAGCTGCTCCAGTTTGGTCAAAATCAGGTGAACCAATTAGCTCACTGTCAGTATCTGGTTTGGCCGCTAGGGTTACGCATGAAAATATCGAAGATGTGGCCAAACATGTAATGGCGGCTGCTAAAGAACTGACCGATATAATTGGGGGTTACCCAAGCTAACACTGTTCTCCAGCGAGGATGAATTCTCGAACGACATGCGCGAGTGAATTGGGCGACCAAAAATATGAGACGTAAAATGACGACAGAGTCCGCCAAAACGTGCCAAAACTCGCCATTCTGGTCATTGACCGATCCTCAAGGCTAATCGCGGCACGAACCCATTGGCCTTCATCCTCTGCGTGAGTGTCGCTGATTTCACATCAGAAACATTAGAAGCCGCCATTCACTTTGGGAAAACATATTGGCCCGATGTCCAAAATATACCGATCCTGACTGAAACGTAATCCCAGTTAGTGCGCCCAAACTTGCCTTTGGTACACTTATCCCCTCACCCGCAGCGATCCGATAATTATTAGCAGTACCTATTTAATCTGACCTTCAGATGACGCGAACGCCAAGCCCCGCCATCTGCGTAAAGAGTCATTGAAAACACGAGACATCTAACGCGCACGTATTGTCGAGAGCCTGATATGGCTTTGCGTTTCCGCGACCTCGGGCAAAGCACGAATACGGTCTAACACCTTATCCAAGTTAGACAGCGAAGACACCCTCACCTCAGCAACCAGATCAAAACTGCCGCTGAGGGTATGGATATCTAGGATAGCGGTTATCCGCCGCAAAGACGCGATTGTGACCTTCCCATCATCCGCTTTCAAACGAATAAGCGTAAAGGCACTGACCTGCGCGTCCCTCTCACCCGCCGACAATTCGACAGTAAAACGGTTGATGATCTTCTGATGCTGTAGCCGGTCAATTCGGTTTTGCACTGTACCGCGCGACACACCTAGTTTCTCAGCCAAAGCAGTCGCAGGCGTGCGCGCATCTTTGGTTAGGAGGTGTAGCAGTTGGTTATCCAAGTCATCCATAGCACCACCATTTAGCAGCGATTGCCGTAATGTCAAAATTTTAGCAATTTGATATGAAATTTTGCATTCTGTCTGACGTGGTTAACCGCTCTAAATCAGGCATCACATGAAAAGGGTTTGAGAATGAAGAAAATCGCTGTGTTGGGTTTGGGTAAAGTGGGCACATTGGCAGCCGAGTTGTTGCATGGCTCAGGGTTTGAGGTGACAGGCATAGATGTCGCCGAACGGAACGATCTGCCCTTTCCTGTGAAGGCATTGGACCTGACACACACAAGCGGGGTTGAAGCGCTATTCGCCCAGCAAGATGCCGTTTTGTCGTGTCTGCCATTCAACTTGAACATTCCACTGGCTGAAATTGCCCACAGCACAGGCATCCATTATTTCGACCTGACAGAGGACGTTCCAACCACAAACCGTGTGATTGAGCTAAGCAAGACATCCAAAGGCCTCATGGCTCCGCAATGTGGACTAGCACCCGGCTTCATAGGGATTGTCGGCGCGTCATTAATTGCCCAACTTGATGACTGCCGCACATGCAAAATGCGCGTTGGCGCGTTGCCACAAAACCCAACTGGGTTAATGGGCTATTCCTTCAACTGGTCGCCCGAAGGCGTGGTAAACGAATACCTGAACGATTGCGAAGTCTTGGAAAACGGCGAACGCAAGATGGTTTCGCCAATGGAATGGATGGAAGACATCTATATCGACGGCAGGAAGTTAGAGGCATTCACTACCTCTGGCGGTCTTGGCACCATGTGCGAAACCTATCAAGGTAGGGTTGCGAATATCGACTACAAAACAATGCGGTACCCAGGTCATGCGAACCTGATGAATTTCTTCTTCCACGAGCTACTAATGCGTGATCGTCGCAAAGAAGCTGGTGAAATTCTGATTAACGCAAAGCCACCAGTTCAAGACGATATCGTTTACGTCCATGCGTCTGCTGAGGGTTCCATCGATGGAAAATTACAGCGCCGCGAATTCGTGCGTGGCTACCGCCCTGTTGAAGTTGCAGGGAAACAGCGCACCGCAATCTCATGGACTACGGCCGGATCGGTTGTCGCGATCATCGAAATGGTGCGTGGCGGCTCCCTCCAATCAACTGGCTTTTTGAAACAAGAAGAGATCAGTTTGAACGCTTTCCTTGAGACACCGACAGGTGGCCTATACGCCGCAAGCTAGAAGTGTTAAAACCCGCGCCAAGAAATTGGCGTGGGCAGTTGCGGTCAAATTGCAGACCAGAACACAAAGCATCCAAATGGATCACGTTCGAGGTCATTCTTGAATGACTGAATCTTCCCACTCTGCAATAAATCTACGGCGTTTAAGTGCATCAAGAAATGTCATCAACGCTGGCTCCAGCGCTATTGTGGCGCGATCTACATCGTTCAGTTTCGAATTCAGGGACGGCAGCGGAAGGACGTTTGCGTCCGAACCTGATTGTAAAGTAATCAAGTGCCGAATGAATTCTGACGCGGGCACAGGATGGGGCGCATCAACTGAAACCATGGCTGTCCTCATCATAGTGGTCGGAAAATCTGATGGCAGGATGATTTCAATCCTATCTTCCACCTCAACGCGCGCGGTCGCGTAACTCCCCAGAACATTGTATGCGACAGCAAGGGTGCCATCCGCTAAATCATCAATCATGTCACCAGAGCAGCAATACAAACCCATATCCAATGCTCCCATGACCTCCATCAAACGCCAATAGGTTTCCGAAGCGCGCGCATCTTGCGTAGCAAACAAATACCCTAATCCAGACAAACGAACATCATAGGTGCCAACACGACCACGGAAAACGTCTGGCCGTGCGCGTAACGCTTCGATGAGGTCCTGACGGTTCTGAGGGATCGGGTGCCCTTCAAACGCGTTGCGGCTGATGACGATGGCTGCAGGTTCGGATGTGAACGCAAACAGGCTTTGCCGCCACTGTGCCCATGGCGGATGTGACAGGTCCGGTATTGGGCGCGCCAATCCGTCATTAACAATTTTTAATTGCAAGTCCATCGCACTGGAAATGACCAAATCAAACCTCGCCGGGTTTTCTCGAAAAATCTTATTTACATCCGCAGTGCCGGTTACCAGATACTCGACTCCGACATCAGCGTACTTCGATAGGAACTTCTCAATTACGGGCGCAAACAATGATGTGTCGGTGCTGGAAATGATCCGCAGATTTTGCCCAGACCGCTGATAATTAAACAGATGCCTGTTTTCCCAGTTTTGCGCAAACACCGCTGCTGGGACAATCCACAATACTAAAACAATAATAATGCGCATGCGCCGCCTTTCGGTTGGTTTGATAATTGTAGATCACCGCCATGCGCTTTGGCCACGTCGAGTGCGATGGTGAGGCCAAGACCAGAGCCAATAGTCCCCTCTGCGTTCTTCCCGCGTTTGAAACGAACCGGGAGCACGTTGACTTCTTCGGAGGGGAAACCTTTTCCACTGTCACAAATACAGATTTGTATATTTGGGTTAGCTGACACCGAGATATCAATTATTCCATCACTGGGCGTGTATTTCATCGCGTTGTCTATCAAGTTTCGTACAGCATTCTGGATTAAAACCGGATCACCTGAATAAGAAACTTGTACATCACATTTATAACGCAATTCGAGGTCCTTCATTTCTGCTATTGGTGTCAGGCGCGCCACAAGCTCCTCGATCAGAGCAACCAAATCAATATCCTGACGCTCTAGATGATCTGCCCGAAAGGTGATCATTGCGTGATCCAAAAGCTGGCCAGCAGCGCGAGAGCTTTCGTCGATGGCGCGGATCATAGACCGAACCGCTTGCCTGTTTTCTTCCTTATCCACACGTTGCAATGTCGCCTCGGCGTAGGACCGCACGGTGGCCAACGGGGTTCGGACACGGTGCGCAGCCTCAGCAATAAAATCCTCTGACTGGTTCAATGAATGGTCCAATCGCCCCATCAATGAATTCAAAGACGTGACTAACGGCAACATCTCGGACGGGACCGGTTTTTCAAACGGACTCAGGTCCTGGGGGCCGCGTCGGGTGACCGAAAGCGTTAACCGTTTCAACGGCCCGATAGTCGTGGATGTCGCCCAAAAAGACATGATGGCCGTAAGCGCAAAAAAGCCCGCACCAAACATAAATGCGGTACGCGAAATCTGGTCACGCGCCCCTGACAACATGCCTTGGGTTTGTGCCAATGAAACCCGAATTGTGGTGCGTTCTTTGTTGCCTATCAACGTGCGGTTTGCTGTGACCAATCGTATCACTTCGCCTTGATGCAAGATCGTTTCAAAGACAATGTCGCGGCCAGATACAGGTCCCAACGGCAATTCGGGATAGCCCGATAGAAACACATTATCTTGATATATGGAGTAAAATATCCGGTCGTCAGTGACCGTGCTCAACATTGAAAACGACGTATAAGGGATATCGATTTCAACGGTGCCACTTCGGATTGATGCTGCGTCCAAAATCGACGTGACGGACGCGCCCAAAATCCTGTCCTGTCCCTGCTGCGCCATTTGCGTCGCATAATTTCGGATCGTAAAAAACAGTAAAAACGCAAGGATAGCTGCGCCGCCAATCAATATCAAAACCAACCGGTTTCTCAGCGACCCCGAGGCTTGCAAGCTACGCGTCATTGTCGAGCCTATACCCAAGACCGCGCAGAGTTGTGATCTTTAAATCTGATGGTTCAAGGTGCTTACGCAGGCGTCCGATATATACTTCGATTGCATTTTCCGAAACGTCGTCATCGTATGAAAACAATCTATCGGACAATTTTTGTTTCGAAAAAATCTGTCCCGGCGCACTGATCAATAATTCCAGCAGACGCAGCTCGCGGTTGCGTAAAACCACCGACCGGCCCCGCACTGCCATCTTGCCCGCAACAGGATCAAATACGATTCCACCTGTTTTGATGACTGTCTGGGATTTACCCGCCTTTCGGCGCAGGACGGCACGACATCGTGCCTCCAGCTCGGCATGGTCAAACGGTTTTGTGACGTAGTCATCTGCGCCCAAATCAAGTGATCCAATTCGATCTGACACCTCGCTCCGTGCTGTCAAAATTATGACAGGTGTGTCCAGATCACCAGCCCGATGTGCCTTCAAAAAGGTCCGCCCGTCACCATCCGGCAGCATAATATCCAGAAGAATTAGATCGTATTCTCCCGTTTCTACAAAAGCCGTCGCATCCCCTAAATTTGACGCATGTTCAACGACATGCCCATCCAACCGCATACGGGACGATATGGCATTCGCAAGCTCTAGGTGATCTTCAACAAGTAGAAATTTCATGGTCATTGTTTGCCAATTTTGCGTGGTGTCAGGTCGGTGTCAGGTTTTCATGTTTTAGTCGCACTAACTGAGCCGCACTGCGGACAGTTGTCAAATGGGAGGATAATATGACGACTTTTAAGATGGGCCGCAGGTCCCTGATCGCGGCGGCTATGGCCGTATTAAGTTTTGGCTCATCCGCACAGGCGGACGGCCACCAAGTTCTGGATAGCATCCACTTTCTGATCCCCGGCGGCGCTGGCGGTGGATGGGATGGTACTGCGCGCGGCACCGGCGAAGCGCTCACAAATTCCGGCCTTGTAGGCACCGCGTCTTATGAAAATATGTCAGGCGGTGGTGGCGGTAAGGCCATCGGTTTCCTGATCGAAAACGCAGACAGCAACCACGGCACTTTAATGGTCAATTCCACGCCCATCGTGATCCGTTCACTGACTGGCGTATTCCCTCAGAGCTTTCGTGACCTAACACTGGTAGCAGGCACAATCGGTGATTACGCCGCAATTGTTGTGGGCAAAGACAGCTCTGTGAATAACATGGCCGATTTACTGGCCGCTTATGATGCCAACCCATCTGGCACGGCAATCGGCGGCGGTTCGGTTCCCGGCGGCATGGACCATTTGGTTGCGGCTATGGCGATGGAAGCTGCGGGCAAAGATGCCTTGGGCGTTAAATACATTCCATATGACGCAGGCGGCAAAGCCATGGCAGCCTTGTTGTCAGGTGAAATTTCAGCACTGTCTACCGGCCTATCAGAAGCCATCGATCTAGCCGATGCAGGCGAAGTAAAAATCATTGCCATCACGGCGGATGAACGCGTTCCAGCAGTGGCCGATGTCATGACCATGAAAGAACAAGGCATAGACATGAGCTTTGTAAACTGGCGCGGTTTCTTTGGCGCACCGGGTTTGTCTGCGGACAAAGTCACAATGTACCAAGATGCAATTGCCAAAATGTACGACACGCCCGAATGGGAAGAAGTGCGGCAGCGCAATGGGTGGGTCAACATCCACAACTCTGGCGACGACTTTAAAGCATTCCTTGAAAACCAAGAAAAAGTCATCGGTGATCTGATGAAAAAACTCGGCTTCCTCTAAACAGGAACCACATTGGCAGGGCGGCTCGCCGCTCTGCTGCTATTATTCGGGGGGAGCGGAGAGCATGGCGTTAGATCGTTGGATTGCACTTATACTATTGGGCATTTGTCTGGTTTATGGCTACACGGCGTGGTTTACGATGGATGCGGGGCTCGCTCCATTTATGAAACGAAATCCGATCTGGCCAAGTACCTTTCCCAAGGTTCTTTCCATCCTCGGCATCGCCGCGTGCCTTATCATCCTGTCTGGCGTAGAAAAGTCCGGGGCTAAAGAAGCCGAGATCGACTATCGCCGCCTGCACGAATACAAACTGGGGCAGGCGCTTATGTTGCTGGGCCTGATGGTTGCCTATGCGCTGTGCTTACGCCCAGTCGGCTTCATATTCTCCACCACTGCTTTCCTGTTTCTCGGTGCCTTCATCCTGGGCGAACGCAAGTGGCTCCTGATGATATCAGTCGCCCTCATTGCAACGATGATCGTCTGGTATTTGGTACAACAGGTTTTGGGCATCTACATGCGCCCACTGCCCGGCATGTTGGGAGGTTGATATGCTAGAAGGACTTCTTATCGGCCTGCAAACGGCCATGTCATTTCAGAACCTCGCGATGGTCATTGCTGGGTGTTTGATCGGAACATTTATCGGCATGTTACCGGGCCTTGGCCCTATGTCGATCATTGCAATTATGATCCCAATCGCAATTTCAATGGGCGATCCTTCAGCCGCTTTGATCCTTCTGGCTGGTGTCTACTACGGGGCAATATTTGGGGGCTCTACATCCTCAATCCTCCTCAACGCCCCGGGCGTAGCAGGAACAGTGGCCTCCAGTTTTGATGGCTACCCAATGGCCCAACAGGGCAAGGCGGGGAAAGCACTGACCATCGCAGCCATCAGTAGCTTTGCCGGCGGAACAATCGGTGCCATTTTGTTGATGATCTTCGCACCAATGCTATCGTCTGTGGCCTTGCTTTTCCACTCAGCAGAATACTTTGCGTTAATGGTTGTGGGGCTTTCAGCTATCGCGGCATTCGCTGGAACTGGCCAAGTAGCCAAAGCCATGATCATGACGGTGTTTGGCCTAGTCATGGCAACAGTCGGCGAAGGTGCCCTATTCAATTTACCGCGCTTTACGGGCGGCATCATGGATCTGCAATCAGGATTTGGCTTTATCACCCTCGCGATGGCGATGTTCGCTTTGCCCGAGGCCATATTCCTTGTCTTGAAACCCAAAATGCCAGGCAACGCCGACGGTGACATCAAAGATCTGCGCATCTCACGCGCAGAAGCGCGGGCTATCGCGCCCGTTGTTGGCCGCCAATCCATTCAAGGTTTCTTTATCGGGGTTTTGCCCGGCGCAGGCGCAACAATCGCCAGTTTTCTAGGTTACGCCGTTGAACGCAACCTAGCCACAAAAGAAGAGCAGGCCGAATTCGGAAAAGGTTCGATCAAGGGACTTGCTGCACCTGAAACCGCAAACAACGCGGCATGCACGGGTTCCTTTGTACCACTTTTGACATTGGGCATCCCGGGTTCCGGCACAACGGCAATTCTGCTTGGCGCGCTCATTGCCTTGAATGTTTCGCCGGGGCCCCGCCTAATGATCGACGAGCCACAGATCTTCTGGGCCGTCATCATGTCGATGTTCATCGGTAATCTGGTGCTTCTCATTTTGAATTTACCGCTCATTCCTTACATCGCCAAGGTGCTGTCGATACCGCGAAATTTCCTGATCCCTTTCATCTTGTTCTTCACCTTAATGGGTGCCTACATCGGCCAAAACAACGCAACCGAGCTGCTCATCCTTGTGGGCTTTGGTGTCTGCGCGACGGCCTTAAAGTTTGCTGATTATCCGCTGGCACCCCTGTTAATCGGCTTCATTTTAGGCGGCATGCTGGAAAACAACTTCGCGCGATCAATGCAACTTTATGACGGTATCTCGTTCATCTGGGAACGCCCTATGACGCTCGGGTTGTTGATCATTGCCGCGATTCTGATCGTACTACCCAGTTACCGCGCAAGACGTGCCCGCATTCGTGCGAGCGGTGTTGCTGATGGTGACTAGGGTTTAGCACTGCTGTGAATGTGTTGAGTGAATTAGGCAAAGGTACCAACAAGGGCGAAAGCGCCAGAGGTTGCCAAAAACGGCCACCCAAGGTGTTTTCCCTTTGTCAAAGCCGCGTCTGCGATCCCGACGAAAAGCCAAACCAGCCCTGTAAGGCGAATTAGACCAATTGGAACCAAAGGCCAAACAACCAAAACCGCCGAGAGCCCCATGAGCACACTAGTAAGATGCCATGCATATCTCAAAATCTGCCTTGCAAGGGCATTCCTCAAAAGTGGCGCTTCGATAGCCAACAAAGGACCAATAAGACGACGCTCGCCCAAAACGGAGTGGATGACCGCGGTTGCGACCATTGTGACAGAAGCAAGATAAAACCAAACCAAATTTAGTCTCCTTTAAACAAATTCGTCAGCGTCAAATTTTCCAACCCCAATGAGTAGCGACCATTTTGAATGGTTAGAAGCGCAAAACTGACAATCTCGAATGCCCATTTTACTGCATTGTTTTTGACCAAGGCATTACCTTTGACAACACACAACCCAGTAAAAGAGGCCCTCTACTCGTCCTTGCTTTTCGGTGGCACCAGCCGTCACTTCAAAGCCGAACGAATGTTCCATTTCTTAAGTGCTGCACGCAGCAAAATTCGCGAATACAATCTGTGAAACGGCAACAATATTACTGACGTGACATCCAGCCGTGGACGGCCATGTCGATCAACCCCCATTGGCAATAAAGCGGAGCCAAAATACAGGCGCACCGCGTTTTCAGGGCCCGCTTCGATCCTCAACCATGTACGTATCGGGCCTGTCCCAACAGCAAGTAGTAGATCAGTCTCTGTTCTGTCTTCGACTTTCCAAGCCGCGAGTGTTCTGACACGATCCTCCGCAAGCAATTTCACTTGGTCGGGACTGTCCCGATTAAGTCCGAACATGGATAGTATCTTGAGTTCCAACCGAAAAACCCAAGTACCAAAAAACACATCTATGTAACTTTGCAGATCTGCATCGCCCTTCGTATCGGCGTAGTAGCAATCGCAATAACCACCTTGAACAGTTTCGAATTCATAAATGAGACTGGAGGACGGGAGCGGTCCAAATTGGATCGACGTCATAACTTTATAGCCTTTTCGGGGGACAAGCTCTTCAGAATATCTAACCTTGGTTGATGCCGTCTTTGGTACATAAAGCGCGCCCATGCCTTAAAAAGGGGTGTCTTCAATCCAGCATCAATTTCGATTCTTTCGTCAATGCGGCTGTGACCATTGATGGCGGTCACCTGTAATTTGTGTTTCCAAGACTTAACTCCGGCACCGCTTTCGCTGGATTGAAAGTAGAATCTTTCGGGTTCAAAACTCACTACTTTCATCAAATAAGGTTGGTACGGCAGTTTGCCAAACAGTGAGACATCTACCAGCAACTCCTGACCTTCATAAATTTGGCCACTGGGAAGGGAACGATAGGTAAGAAGCGAACTGGTCACCTGCTTTAGGCAATCAAGATCAGT
Source organism: Sulfitobacter sp. (assembly GCA_033851935.1). Classification (GTDB taxonomy): domain Bacteria; phylum Pseudomonadota; class Alphaproteobacteria; order Rhodobacterales; family Rhodobacteraceae; genus Sulfitobacter. The sequence goes on along the minus strand of JAWSVL010000013.1, from coordinate 18,423 downwards.
AACGACCTGCCACACCAACGCGGCGGGGTGGTCATACAGATGTGTGAGAGAGACCGTCTGGGGCATATGAAATTTCCTATTGCCGAATCTTCATACCATATAATATGTTATGTTTTGAGGTAAGCAACCCAAAATACGAGGCGAACTATGAACTACTATTTGTCTGCTGCAGGGGCCATATCGTTGATTATTGCCTTCATCCATGTTTTTGCAGGTGGTCCCTCCATCGCTACACCGATGCGGAATTCACCCAACCTTTCACCCGTGGTTAGACAAACCAACTACTACTGCTGGCATCTAGTGACGATAAACTTGCTCTTGCTTGCCGCTGTTTTTCTTTGGGCCTCAACTACTCCCAGCGCATGGGAACTCGGCCTCATTGGCACAATCACTGCATCGGGATATTGCCTTTGGGGCTTTTTCCTTGTCACATCAACAAGACAGAGCTTTCTACACATGCCTCAAGCGTTTATGTTTTTACCTGTCGCTGTTTTAGGGGCACTGGGAATGACATTATGAAGCGTAAGCGCTTTAACAAAGAAGATTGGCTTGAACTTGGCCTGAACCGTTTGGCACAGGATGGTGCGGATGCGCTCCGGCTAAAGGATTTGTGCATAGCGGCCGACCGCACGATTGGATCGTTCTACCATCACTTTGAAGATCAAGATGCCTTTTTCGATGCGATGATGAAGCACTGGCGTAGAACCAACACCCAAAATGTCATTCAGCAAATCGAAGCGATCCCTGATGACAAAATCAAAGCAGAACGTTTGGGCGTCATTGCACATACCATGAACCAAGCCATCGAAATTGGCATCCGCAATTTCGCACACCAAAACACCGTAGCTGCCAAGATGGTCGCGGAAGTCGACGAAGAACGCATTCAGTACTTATTCACCCTTTACCAAAGACGGTTTTCTGTCCCCAATGCCCTGGCACGCGACTTAGCCGAACTTGAGTACGCGGCATTTGTAGGCACACAATCGGTATGGGGTAGTGGCGGTTTTGAACGTGGGCAAATTTTGTCCACGCTCTTTGACCGAATGGTAGATGAGTTTTTAGAAAAGTGACTGCAAAAATCTCGAAGACGGACTGGAGAATAAACTGAGGCTCCAGAAAGTGACAAAAAGATGATGTTTAGCTCAAGCTGAGCCCAACATCATCTTCTCAGCGACACGATACAGCGAGCTTGAAGGTCAGGGCGCTTTAGCCAATGTCTTATAAAGGTCCTCAAAAATCTTATCCCTGTCGAGGTCATACGCCTCAAGCATGGCATGGCGCTTGCCATCCATCTCCCAATATAGGTCGTCATTGAGGCGTGGTGACGTTGTCATGTGGGTAGAAACATACCCCTCATCAAACAACCACGCGACATTGATGATATCCCAGATGACCCAAGTTTTGGTTTTCTGATCAACAATTGCGAACATCTCGTGCAGAGGATTGTTGGTATAGAGCTGCCACAGGTAATCCCCAATCGCCCCCTGCCCTTTTACAAACTGTTCCATTTCCGGATAGGAAATCTTGAGCTGCTGTCCAACGTGATACCCGGGCAGATATACATGCGGCACACCGCATTCAAACAGCAATTGCGAAGCTAGCCTGTCTTGAACAAGATTGAGAGACGGTTGATTGCAGAACGGTGCATAGCTGGGAAAAGATGCTGTCCAAACAACAACAATGTTATCGATAATGTCAGGCGCAACCAGCAAGGCAGAAGCGATGTTGGTCAAGGCACCCATCGCGAGGATATACACAGGTCCATCTTCGCGCTTGCGTGCTTGTTCGATGATGAACTTGGATGACGCAGTTTCTATCGGAGTGTCAAAATCTTGTAGGTATCCGGGTGCGCCACGGAACACTTTGGCGCTCGCGTCCACTCCGCATTTATCAAAAACCCGCAAAATTTCCTGATACGATAGCTCGGCACCTTCTTCGGCGCTAACAAATAGAACGTCTTCAGCCTTGCGATCTGCATCAATGATCCGCTGAGCCCAGCCACCCAAACCGCCCATAAACTTTTCTTCAACTGCGTCTTTGGGTCCGCCGTTGCGCATGATGTTGACCGACTTGATCAGGTCCTCTTGATGGTGCGCAAATGAAAACGGAACCGCAGTCACACCCTCAAGGTTCAGACGTTCTGGTGACAGCAGCGCCCATGCCAGCGCATATTGGTCGTCAATTTCATTGGCCGTATCCGTATCAATGATCACCCGCGCATTCGGGCCCGGTCGCTCCAAACGCTGCGCCATCAAAGCGGGGTCAAGTTTGGTAAACCGTTTTGCGATTTCGGTCAGCTGGTCCATTTGAATTCCTTAATTTCCGAAGCCTTTTCCAAAGGCCTCTTCTTTTATAAATCGCTCGGTGATCAGCAGCAGGATGATACCCGGAACCGTCACAACAAGCGTGATCCCTGCGGCGGAGGCATCAAGCGTACCCCCCGCAATTTTCGAGAACAGCAAGGTTGGAAGGGTAATGATTTTTCCTTGCCCCAAGAAGAACGTCAGCAAGAAGATGTTCGTCGATACTAAAAAGGTGAACAGCGCCCCGGCCACAACACCGGGCAAGAGCATTGGCAACGTCACAAGGCGCATGACTTGCCAGCGGTTTGCGCCAAGGATCATCGCTTGTTCTTCGAAATCGCGACCAAGCCCCTGATAGACCGCCGTTAGCATGCGTATCATGTAGGGAATGGTCGGGATCAAATGCACAATGATGATACCCGTATAGGTCCCCGCCAGCCCAAGACGAATGAATATCATCAAAAGCGCGATACCAATCGCGGCCTCTGGGACAATCAACGGCATCGAAAGAAAGAACTCGAACGCGGCTTTCCCACGGAATTTTTCACGCGCCAAAACACGGGCCGCGGGCAGACAAATCGCCAGACAAATCACCGTCACAACCGTACCGATGAACATTGTGTTCAGCGTAGCCTCCCAAACCCGGCTATAGGGAGAGATAACATAGTCCCACGCCAGCGGTAGTAGGGATTTTTCGCGCTGCTCCAACCACCAAGTACTTGGCAACATATCCGGCCACGCCCAACGAAAGGCAAAGCTCTGGATGATGAGCGGAATGAACGGCCCCAGAATGAAGCCCGCGATCAGAAGAAGATATATCTTCTGGAACGATGACAGGCGGGAATTGAGTGCGGTTTTTATAGTACGGCCAGCCATTCTAGTTTCTCCCGATCTTACGTTCGTACCGGCGATAAAGCGCGAGGTAGGTATACAGAATTATGCCTGCAATCATTGCGATGGATACGACGGTCGCCATTCCCTGTAGCTGAAGCGAGTAGTCGGCATCGTTGAAATAACGCCATGCAATCACGGGCAATGTGTCGGGATATCCGCCACCCAGGATGAACGGAGCTTCAAACGCACCGATGTTAAATGCAAAGATGATAAGAGTTGAAGAAATGATCCCCGGCAGAATTTGCGGTAGGGTCACTTGGAAAAACGTTTGTGATTTGCTGGCACCCAGAATGGCTGCCGCCTCTTCGGTTTCACGCCCAACGCCCAACAAGACAGCATAGATCGTCAGCGTTACAAACGGAGTTTGCTTCCAGACATAGACGGCAATAATGCCCCAACCGTAGTGAGATTTAAGGATTTGGGGGAACTGGGATGGATCATCTATTAGCCCGACAAATTCCATCAATCGCGACAACATCCCGCCGTTGCCCAACATGATGACAGCCAATGCAATGCCAACTGTATAGGGGATCATCAGGGGCAACTTATAAAGATACTTATACAGCGTCTTCCCGGGAAAAAACCGAACCATCGCAAGCGCCAGAATGATCCCCATCACAAGAGCGATCAGCGTCGACACAATTGCATAGTAAAGCGTTAGACCAAGCGAATACCAAAACGACCATTCCCCCCACAGCGCGCGGAAAAAGCTAAAATCAGGAAAGGTATTAACGCCAAACCAAGGCGCAAATCCCAAGGATTGCATCACAGCGAGAACCAACGCACCGCCAAACAGGACAACCAGCACCGTGAGCACAGGCAACACCTGCAGCCACATCCAAATGCGTTCCTTGCGATGACGGGCAAGTTCCTTTGTTTTGTTCGGGCTCATTGGTTTTCCTCCCAGAGGCGTCATGGTGCCAGAGCCCCGATCTTTGCCGAAGCTCTGAGTGTTTTACGTCAACCAAGCGTGGCTTACTTGAGGTTTTCTACTGCACGCGCGACGATGGTTGCGATGTCATCGCTGCTGTCGCGTTCAATATACTCAAGCCACGTCGCCTCGATCACATCAACCAAAGTCGCGTTTGTGTCAGGTGCAGTATTTGCATCAAGTTCTGCTTGCGTAACACCAACAAGACCAGGGGACGCTGCGGTCAATGCTTGGACTTGTGCCTCATCCAATTTCCAAGGATCAACGCCCGGAGGCATCCCTGTGAATTTGAGCTTGGAGGTCTGCGCCTCAACCGATGTCATGTAGTTGGCCATGACCATCGCCGCGGCAGGGTTTGGCGCGTTGGATGGGATCGCAAGGTAGTTCTTGTTCTTGATCATGTTGCCTTCAGGAAAGACAAAACCTTCTGCGCCTTCAGGATACGTGCCGTTGTTCAGACCCGTCGCCACAGCATAAAGTCCGAACTTGCAGGCAAAATCAACTTCGCCGTTCAGGAACATTCCGTCTAGCGCAGCGTTATCTTCGGGATAGCGCGCGTTACCCTTTTGGCCGCCCAAAAGCAGGGGTTCAAGGTTCTTAAGATATTCAATACCAGGAGTGATCAGGCGTGCAAATTCTTCGGCACCAATTTCACCGATAGGCGCTTGGAATGCCGCAGCTCCGGTGCCGTCAGGATTATGCGCATAGATTGCGGATTGGACAAATGTGTTACCGATATAGTGCGGCGGCTTCACATAAGTAAATTTACCAGGGTTCGTTGTCAGGTACGCTTGCAATCCTTCAAAAGTTGACGGTGCCTCGGCTTTGTCGACACGGGCGGTGTTAATGGCACATACATACTGCTCACCCGACCAAGGCGCCTCTGCGGCTCCTGTCTCCACACCAAAATCACGCAAGTTCAACAGTGAACGCGGGTCTTCGGCATTCCATTCTATGAACTTGCTGTTTGGCATTTTGTCAGCGAACGCGCCGAACAATGCATCCTGACGCTTAAGCGTTGCAAAGTTTTCGCCGTTCAGCCAGATCGCATCAACACTGCCTTCGCCCAGACCTTTGCCTGATCCCTTTTCAGCAAGAACCAGATCAATCGCATCCTTCGTACCAGTGATACGCACAGGGTTAAGTGTAACGCCCAGCTTGGCCAGATCTGCCGTAACAATCTGATCCATCCAAATGTTGATAGGATCGCTACCGCCCCAATAGTACAGGTTTACCGTGCCTTCGGATTTGGCACGTGTTTCAACATCTGCCCACGTCACGTCACCCTTTAGGAAACCATCACGAAAATTATTCGCTTCTACATTTTCAGCCATTGCCACGCTGGCAAGCATACTGGCCGTAACTGAAAGGCTTATTAGTGTGTGTTTCATAGTCTTCCTCCCTTGGAATTTGATGCGCTCTTAGATCGGCTCCTGAATGATCCAGATGCGGTCCGGCTGAATTGTCAGCCAAACATCTTGACCAACATCGACCATACGGCGCGATTGTTCGTTCACGGTGATCACTTCTCCCCCACAATCAACGCTGTAGTTGATTGTCGCACCAAAAAACTCCCGGCCAGTGATCTTGCCGGGCAGCACGTTTTCAGTCGTGTCGTCTTTTTCAGTGAGCAGATCGATGGCTTCACTACGCAGCAAAATAGAACCGCCGCCGGAACGACGTTCTGCAACGCTTCCATCAACCTTCAACTGCCCAAAGCTTGTCGTCGCGATGCCATCTGACGACAGCTCACAGGGAAAGATGTTGCTCGCCCCCATAAAGTCGGCGATTTCAATGCTGTTTGGCCGCTGGTAAAGCGCGTCAGGCGCATCGTACTGCGCCAGCTTGCCATCAAAGATAACTGCCACACGGTCCGCTAACTCCATCGCTTCAATCTGGTCATGTGTCACAAAGATTGTGGTGATACCCAACCGTTGCTGCAGCTCCCGAATGAACCTACGCATTTCTCCACGAAGTTTTGTGTCAAGATTTGCCAACGGTTCATCCATCATCAGAACTGAAGGATTTGTGATCAACGTCCGTGCGATCGCGACCCGCTGCATTTGCCCGCCAGACAATTGCGCAGGGAACCGGTGTCGGAACTGCTGAAGCTGCACAACGTCCAGAATTTCCTCAAGCCGCTTTTCGATTTCGGCCTTTGGTGTGTTTCGCACTTTAAGGCCAAACATTACGTTCTTTTCGACAGTCATGTGCGGGAACAAGGCATAGCGCTGAAACACCATACCTACATTCCGGTCCTGAACTGGCACTTCGGACACGTCTTCATCATCAAACAGAATGTTGCCAAATGACGGAACCTCAAGCCCCGCAATCATCCGCAAAGTTGTCGTCTTGCCGCACCCTGAGGGGCCCAGCAAAGCAACCAGTTCTCCTGAGTTAATATCAAGATCGATATGAGAGATCGCCGTAAAGGAACCGAAGTCTTTACGAACCCCCTTAAGTTGGACTTTTGTCATCGAGACCTCCCTCGGGTATTTCAATAGTACTATTCAATTTGTTAGTACAAATATGAAGGTAAATCGCTTTTTGTCAACAAAAAAAACTTGATCAAACTACAATGATGTAAGCCCTGAATGGGCAGGAATTATGCTCTGTGGAAGCATAGAGCACCACCGTCCAAATTCCTCTAACACATTGAGATGTCTACCCTGAACGAGAACAAAGTGATGCTCCAAACCCTGCTCCATCACGGTGGTCACAACGTCGTTGGCACAACATGGACCAACCTGTGACCTAAAATCTCCGACCCATCCGCGGCATCCGTCAAAGCCCGTTTGCTTACCTTCGGAAATTTGACCCTCAACAACAAATTGCGCTGTCCCATGGCGCGAAACCCGCAACACAGTCACATCACCCAAAGCAAATTCATAATCCGCAATGGCCCCAAACACGGGTCCTTCTTCGGTCCCCCGTCCAATCATCGGATGGTTGATCCAGCTCACACCATCTTTGGCCATATAAAGTGGACCACCACCGCCATGCCACATCAGGATTTTATCATTCTCAAAGTCGGGAGACGTCATATCAAGCAGACAGCCAACACGCCCTGTAATAGCCTTAACCACCAACTGCGTCACAGCCCCCAAAACATCACCTTCTGAAGCAACAGGCAGTTTGTCCTTTTCCTCAAGCCAACTGAACGCAGCGCCCGGATGCATACCTGGATTTTCCTGCAAAGCAGGCCAGTCGGACACAGCCAACGCATCATACCCGCCGCTTCTTGCAATGCTGCGAAGCGCCAAAACCGCCCTGACGGTCAGATCCATTTGGGCATCAGAAACACCGCGTACATCAGCAGCGCCTATCATTTCGGCCAACTCGGCACTGACATCAGCGTTGGATTGCGCAGCCATCAGGATTGTCATCGCGTGAATATCGACATGTTCAACACTTACGCCCAGTTGGCGCATCAGCGTATCCGAAGATACTTCCATATTGTAAAATGTCGGGGCAAGCCCGCCGATCATTCCAATCCGCGCGCCCCGCAAAGCCTTGCGCGCCCGCAACGCCGTCAAAGTTTGCTCAAGCCGAGCCAGCAATGCGGGCTCGCTTGGTGCGCCTAGATACCACTGGACTGGATTGATTTTTAGATCGCGGACTCCGCGTGCGATCGACATTGACATATTGAGCGACACAAAATTGTTCAGCTGAATATCTTTGGTCAATGTCGGTTCTGGCGTGGCCCAAATGCCCAACGGCAAGGGTGACAACGCTATTTCGCGCACAACATCGCCCATGGTGAAACCGCCGTGCAGCAATAAAATAAAGTCAGCACCAGCGGCAGTAATCGACGCAATCGCTGCGCGGGTCTGAACAGCGTCCATCGGAATACCGTCGGCCTCAACCAACGCATACCCCTCGCGCGCAGCGATCTCATCCAGCGCAGCCCGGGCGTCGTTGAAAACGCTATGCTGTTGCGGGAAATAGCTGGGCAGCGACGCATTGATCAGGCCGATGGTCAAAGTCATTTGAAGTTTCCTGTTGTCATGTTCCGGTCTGTTGGGTTTTGCCGCCCGTCAGATCAAAGTTGATGGGTCCCTGCCGATAAACCTGATCGAAAAATACAGGTTTGTTCTGAGGGTTGAATGCTGTGCAAGCCTGAGAGAGAATTGCAGTATTTTCTGCGATGGCCAGCTGACCGGCAACCACACGGTCGGCGACCACGGAATCAAGCGTTTCGCAGGCCGTGGTCCAATCAAGATTAAACTTCTGCCTCAGTATACGCAGGATCGATTGTCCCTGCCCTGTCTCAGGAAAATCATCTTCCGTGACACCTGGCAACAACCGAACAGGTATCCAAGTCTGCGTCAGCATCTTGGGCGCGCCGTCAACCGTTCGCAAACGTTCGACCAATACAAGAGGCTCGTCAAACAGATCGGACACCGCATCAGGCAGGTCGGTCGCAGGATTTTGCACACGCAACATCTTGGCACCGGGCATTCGCCCTTCCATCAGCACCTGATCGGTGAAGGACGCCATGCATGTGGATGATGGCGGTGAAAGTGTCGCCACAACATATCCGCTGCCCTGACGAGCTGTCAGGTAGCCTGCGCGCACAAGCAAATCCAGCGCCTTGCGGATGGTGACGCGGCTAACGTCAAATGTTTTGGACAAAAGGTCCTCGGTCGGCAAGCGGGTACCGATGGAATAGTGACCAACCTGAAGTCGGCTTAATAGTTCGTCGTGGACGATTTGATACTTTGGAAGCCCCGTGTCTTTCATGGCACCTGTCTCTAAGTTAAGTTCAATTGGTTCTATCAAATCAGAACTCACCTAACCAATCCAGACACTTTTGGTCTGCGTATAAAGAGCAATGGCTTCTGCGCCCATTTCACGACCATATCCGCTCTGCTTCATGCCGCCAAATGGCGACGCCGGATCGGTATCACCCCATGTGTTGATCCAGATTGTTCCTGCAGCAAGATTATCGGATAAACGCATCGCCCGACCCAGATCCCGTGTCCATCCGCCAGCCGCCAAGCCGTACTGCGTATCGTTGGCCCGCGCGATGACCTCGTCTTCATCGTCAAAATCAAGGACACACAAAACGGGGCCAAAGATCTCTTCACGCGCAATCACCATATCGTCTTTTACGGACTGCAGCACGGTTGGCGTCACGAAATAGCCAGTATCACCAAGCTGCGCACCACCCGCAACACATTCAGCGCCTTGAGACAGGCCACTGTTGATATACCCCAGCACCTTGTCCATTTGCGGACGCGTAATCACCGGACCCAGATCGTGTGGCTTGGCTGACATACCCGGCCCAACCGACAATGCCTTTGCCATCTCGGCCAGACGCCCAACAACTTCATCCCGAATAGAGCGATGCACAAACAGCCGCGCACCTGCCGTGCAAGATTGACCATTGTTGCCAAACAGCGCCCAAAATGCACCGGGAATTGCCTTTTCCAAATCAGCATCCGCAAAGATAATATTGGCCGCCTTGCCACCAAGTTCCAACGATACCTTTTTCAAATTCCCAACCGAGGCTTCGACAATCCGGCGACCAGTTTCTGTGGAACCAGTAAAGCCAACCTTGTCGACTCCAGGGTGAGATGCCAGCGCTGCACCAGCGTCACGGCCTAAACCCGGAACAGCATTCAAAACCCCAGGCGGGAACCCGATCTGAAGCGCTAGATCAGCGAGAAACAGCGCACTAAGTGGTGTCTGCTCTGCGGGTTTGAGAACGATAGTGTTTCCAGCGGCCAACGCCGGTGCCAACTTCCACGCGACCATCAAAGTGGGGTAGTTCCACGGAGTAATGAGACCACAAACACCGACCGGCTCAACTTTGGTCATATTCGTTCGGCCTGGTACGGAAACCGGAATGGTGCGGCCTTCGATCTTACCTGTCCAACCGGCAAAATAGCGAAAATGGCGCGCGGAATACACAGCATCTACATCACGCGCGACGTGCAAAGGTTTGCCGTTATCTATCGCATCCAGCTGACCAAATATCTCCCTATTTGCTTCAATCGCATCGCCCAACTGCCAGATCAATTGCCCACGGTCATGCGCTGTCATAGCACCCCAAGAACCGCGCAACGCGGCACGCGCCGCACTCACCGCTTGATCTATCTCAGACGCGCCAGCGCAGGCCACCTGCCCCACTACAGTATCAAATGACGGGTCCACAACATCGATGTTAGCGGAGGTCTCAACCAAGGCCCCCCCAATGCGGAGTGCTTGGATTTTGGCAAGAAAAGCAGCTGTTTGGCTATGGGGGTGAAACAACGTCACGCGATTGCGTCCTTGAGTTGGGCAAGCCGGTCACGACCCGTGCTCAGCATCCATTTGGTCATCGCCTCTGGACCCTGCGCACCGAATATCCCGATTGCATCACTCCAAATCGCGCGGCCACACATAAATCCAAGCGACCGCACGCCTGCTTGGCGTGAGAACGCTAATGCATCGCGAAATTGTTCAAACGTCACGCCAGCGCTGAGATACAGCAGCGGGATGTCGCCGGCAGCATCGGATGCAGCCACAAACGCGGCCTCAGCTTCCACTTTTGACATTTGCGGCGTGCCGAAGCCTTCCACAAAATTGAAATTGACGGGGATTTCGACTTTCAGAATATCGATGCCAAATTTGGGATCAGCAAACGCTTGGGTCGCAGCGCGAACAAGCTCGGGCTTTATCTTTGCAAATTCGGCAGTAGTTCCGTCTGGCAACTCGCGGTCATAAACAATTGGTTCAAACAAGAACGTCACACCGTTGGCCTTACACTGCTGGCCAATTCCCTCAACCAGATCGAACTTACGTTGGTTCAACCCATCAGGGTCATTCGGTCCATAATACAAAAAGAACTTCAGGATTTCGGCGTCCAGTTGCGGAAATTCGGAAACCTTCAGATTATCAGGCAATGCCGTGATCCGGTCTTCATCCGAAATTTGGTACACATCCGCTTCATACGCCAACATTTTAGTGCACCCATCCGCGTATGACCCCAACAGGTCACGGCCATAGGAGGCATCCACAAGCAACGTTGTCGCATCAGGACTGAGTGTCTCTACGACAATGCGCTTGAACGTCAGCAGATCATCATCCAGTGACGCAGCTCCCCGTGCTTCTTTGATTGCAGCTTCCAGCCCGCTGCCTTGGTCAACGGCAACCCCGTAAACGAGACCATTCAAAATTTGGGATACCTTGCTCATTGTGTCTGGTCCTTTTCGACATACGTGATTTTTGGGAACGACGGTGTATCAGAGTGCGCGCACCAGCACGCCAACATGTCATCCGTCGGCTCCATAAGAGAGATTGAAAAACCGCCCATCTCTTGTGTGGTGACGTAGCTGCCGATCATCGGCGCGATTGCGGAAATGCCGTGGCGGGAAAGCTTGGCTTTTGTTTCAGACCAAATGGTCAACAACTCCATCATCGTGGTACCTCCCATGCCATTGATGATTACACACACGCGGCCACCGTCTGTGATGGGGCGGTCTGCCAACAGTTTGTCGATCATCAGCTCAACCAATTCGTTCACCGGCCCAACCTTTACCCGTCCAACACCCGGTTCGCCGTGCACGCCCATACCAAGGAAAATCTCGTCCTCAGGCAAGCTGAACATTGGTAAACCCGTCAGTGGCGAAACGCCGGGCGACACAGCAGCGGCCAATGTCACGATCCTGTCGCGCACCGCTTCGCCCAACGAAAACAGATCAGCTTGCGAGCGGCCCTCTTCGGCGGCAGCGCCGAGTATCTTGTAAATGAACATCGTGCCCGGTGCGCCGCGACGGTCTTTCTTGCGCTCTGGGGGTGCGGCAGAAATATCGTCATACATCGGCAAGGCCAGCACGTCGATGCCTTCATCTTGCGCCATCATAACAGCACCGCGGCCATTGATCATATCGCCCGAGTGTTGCGAGATCAGCAGGATTGAACCCGCCGCACCCGACACCTCGGCAATACCATCAAGGATAAGATCGGCGGAAGGGGCAGCAAACACATCGCCCACAACATTAGCGTCCAATACCCCCTGCCCCACAAACCCCATCGCGATTGGTTCATGCCCCGAGCCGTTGCCGATAAGCAGCGTGACCTTTTCGTCAGCATTCTTGGCGTTGCTGTCGCGGATGATAACACGTGGGTCATTCACACCCCGTTTGACGTGGGGATAGGCGCTAACAAACCCGTCGAGCATATCGTCGACCATTGTTTCTGCGGTGTTGAATAGTTTTTTCATGCCATGCCCCCTGCGTTGGGTGATGCTTCAGCCAGCGTTTCAAGAAAAATCACAACAGATACCGCGCCGGGATCAATATGTCCTCTACCGCCATCTTCGACGTATTGTGACCGCCCCCGACGCGCTACAAGTACCTTGGTGCTGTCACGCCCAACCGCTGCAGCAGCTATGGCCGCCGGAAGATCACTGCCATGCAACGCGGCAACAGCGGGGGCTAACGCATCAACCATGCTCTTATCCCCAACCTTCACTTCGCCCAGATCGCAAATACGCTCGCAAGCCTTAGACAGGCCGACATCTAGCGGTGCGCCTGTGTCCAGATGCGCCTCAATGGCGATCAAGATTAACCCGAACAATGTGCCAGATGCCCCGCCGGAAGCGCGCATAAATGCTTTGGCGCGTTTTGTTTCATCTGCTGCAACAGCTTTTGTCAGGCCGCGCAGCATCGTTGACCCATGGTCGCCGTCCCCGACAGCTGCATCAAGTGCATTGAGGTGCACCATCTGCGCGGTAAATTTTTGATGTAGGGATGTGAAAAACGGTTCAGCAGACATCGCTAAATACCTTTCGGAGATAGGCCAGCGTCTGGATCGCAGCCTGCGTGGGGTCCGGTTCGATATTGCGCCAGATGTTCAGATCTGCACTGGCAGGATTGCCTGCAATGACAAACATCTCGGCCACAACCCAACCATCATACCCGATCTCTTTCAATGCGGCAGCGTCCGCCGGAAAATCATAGCGTCCACTGCCCGGCACGCCCCGATCATTGTCTGAGACGTGATAATGACACAGCATGTTTCCCGCCGCGCGGATTGCGGCTGGCGGGTCTTTTTCCTCGATATTCATGTGAAAACTATCGAGCAATGCACCGATGTGTTTTGATCCCGTCGACCGCGCAAGCGCGCACGCTTCGGCTGCCGTCGAGGTCAAATCGGTCTCGAACCGGTTCAATGCCTCAATGCCCAGTGTGACACCTTGCTCAGCCAGAATGCCGTCTAATTGGCCTAATGTTTGGGCCGAACGTTCTGCACGCGTGGCTTTGTTGAGTGGATCGAAAGCACCCCAAGGGGCAGCAACCACGCCGGCCAAACCCTTGGCCCCCAACAATGCAGTCACCTCAATTGCTTCGGTCAGCACGGATACGGCATTTTTGCGAACTTCCGGATCGGCAGAGGTAGGATCCGCTTCTGGTCCCAATCCTGTTGAGCAGGTCAACTCAAGGCCGCACTGCTCGGCTTGGCCGCGGATTGCTTTAGCCCGATCGCGCCCAATACCCAAAAGCGACACCTCAACACCATCAAATCCAATCTCGGCAACGGTTGCGAAAATCGGGGTCAGATCATCTTCCCACGTCTTCATCCACAGTCCTGCATGTATTCCGAACTTCATGTGATCAGGTCCTTTTTGTGCATGGTTTAGCAGTCATTATTTGTAGATATACATTAGTAGTAACAAATAGGATACGTCAACTCTCTTCCTCAATCATTTCCGCTGAACGCAATGCGCGGCGGTTGATCTTGCCTGAAGACGTCATTTCAAAATCGGTTACAAAAGCGATCTCTCGCGGCGCTTTATACGCAGCCAGTCGAGTACGGACGTGGTTCTGAAGTTCAGCTTTCAAATCATCATCCCCCATCGCCTCCACACTCAACCGCACGAAAGCTTTGATGATGCTCCCGCGGTCAGGGTCGGGTTTGCCGATCACCCCAACTTCGGCGACTGACGGATGGGCAAGCAGACATTCTTCGATCTCGGCGGGGCCAATGCGAAAGCCTGACGATTTAATCAGATCATCGGAGCGGCCCTTGTACCAGAAATACCCGTCCTCATCACGCACCGCCAAATCATGTGTGCGCATATAGTCGCCAAACTGCAGTTCGGCCTCTTTTTCAGGATTGTCCAGATAGCCAAGATATCGCGTTGGCGCTGTCTTAAAGGTCACGACTTCGCCAGGTTCGTCGGGGGCCACTTCGATGCCATCCGCATCGACCAAGCGCACGTCATGACCCGGATATGCAATCCCCATGGATCCCGGCTTGCGGGGGAACACTGCCGCGCAATTGCCAATCAGATGGTTCACTTCCGTCATGCCGTAAAATTCATTACACACGACACCCAGTTTGTTTTCTGCCCAGCCCAATGTTTCGGCGGCTAGCGCCTCACCTCCGGTACAAATGACCCGCAATGACAGATCAAATTCGTCGCGCGGCGCTGTGGTTTCTGCCAACCGTTTGATGGCTGTTGGTGCAAGGAACGTATGTGTAACCTTGTGCCGCGCCATAAAATCATAAGCCCAAGAGGCCTTAAACCGTGCCTCGGATGTGACAACGGGGCGTCCCCCCATCCATGCAGGGAACAACATATCCAACAACCCACCAACCCACGCCCAATCAGACGGCGACCAATAGACCGCATCGGGATCATCAAGTGTCAGATTGAAAAACAGGTTGATGGAAGGGCGGTAAGACGCCAACACGCGGTGCCCATGCAAGATGCCCTTTGGCATACCAGTTGAACCAGAGGTGTACATCAATAGCGCAGGATCGTCGGCACCGGTATATTCGGGCGTGAAATCATCAGGGGCTTCAGTTGCCAAAATGGTCGTGAGGTTGGGTTCAACTCCCGCACATTCCGCCACCAGAACATCCTTAAGATGGGGCAGCAGCGCAGGTGCGTGTTCGCGCAAAGGCGCCCATGCGTTTTCAACGCTCAATAAGCAGCGGGCTTTGCAGTGGTTCAGGGCATGCGCCAAGGCATCAGGGCCATAAAGCTGAGACAGGGTGACAGCGGTCGCACCCAGTTTGCAGATCGCCATATGCGCAATCGCGGTCTCAGGGCGCATTCCGGTATGTAGGCCGATGTAATCTCCGCGCCCATACCCACGGCGACGCAGATCGGCAGCCAAAGCAGTCGCTTGCGCATCCACATCTCCAAACGACCAATGTTGCAAATTGCCGTCTGCCGTCTCGAAAACAAGGGCCGGAGCATCGGCGTGCCCTGCCGCAATCTGCGCCCCAACTGTCATATCATAAAGATTAGCATCGTCAGGGATAACAATTGCGATTTTGCTCCCTACTCTTTCCAATCCAATTTTGGTCAGCGCATCATCATTCCACGTTTCAAACATGGTCGTTCCCTTCGGTTATCTCGTCCAGTTCAACCCACAAACCTGGCAATCCATCGACGTGCCGTTTCAGCCTGCCGGTGGTTGCACATGATCTGGGGTTCAGCAGGGCAACGGTAGTCAGCGTATCCGCCCCTGCAAATTTCATCAGCGCAAAACTGCGCGTCGCTCCGTCTGTTCGATGCACCACGTCGGCGACACCCGTTAACGCAGTCCAATCAACGTCGTCTGATCCGCATGCCCCGCAAATGATACGCGCAGGAAAGGTGATACCTCCGCACCCTAGGCATTTGCTGGCCAATACCTCGGACTTTTCCAATGCATCAAAATAGGGCTTCAGCCCCCCTTCAGCGATTGTGTAATCCAAAGTGACCTGATGTTTCATGATGCCTCCAGAATGCTGACACAGTTCAGCGTTGCGATGCCACCGTGCGTATCTACCAGCGCCAAACGAGGTCTATGCGCAGGTTGTTTACCCACATATCGGCCCTCTAGTTGACGGGCGGCTGTCAATATTTGCGCAACGCCTGTAGCACCGACGGGTGCCCCCTGCCCTAGCAGACCGCCTGACAGATTGACTGGCAAAGCTCCATCCGCATCAAAGCCCCCTGCACGTTCGGCATGTAATACATTAGGCGCAAGGATCAGCGCTTCAAGCGCTTGTAACTGCGCACCTGAATAGCTGTCATAGACCTCAGCTAGATCAATCTGATCCGGCGTCACATCTGCCATTTTATAGGCTCGAGTTGCGCAAAGGTGCTTGCCGGAAAAGAAACCGGGATCGGCCCGCTCTCCCAGTCGAACTGTATCAGTTGCCCCAGCAGTTGCGCGAAAACGTGAACGCGGGCGCGTGAGCTTTGGCAGATCAGCTTCACGCGCCAGAATAACCGCCGCTGCGCCGTCGCTAAGTGGTGAGCAATCCAAACGGTGATACGGGGATGCCACAACAGGAGAGCCAACGACATCTGCTAGGCTGATATCCAGCGGCAAATGAGCATTCGGATTATGCTGCGCATGGGCGCGGTTCCGCACAGCGATCCGCGCAAAATCATCATGCCTAGCACCAGTACGAGCCATATAGGCAAGCGCAGACATAGCGTAGAATGACGTTGAATCAACGCCTGTCATTCCGTCAGTCCACGCGTCAAACGACAAGGCATAAAGCGCGCCAACATCAACACCAGCAAGATGAGACGCTGATGGCTCCATCCCCAACACCATGACACGTCGCGCCAGACCCGAAGCAATATAAGCAACACCAGCCTGCACGGCAACATGGCCTGATGCACCACCGCCCTCAACCCGCTTCGCGGCCACACCTGTCAATCCACACTCATCCGCTAGCAGCGCGGCAGGGTTCAACTGAAGTGTGAAAAAATCGCTTTCGGATGCGACAACCAGCGCATCAATATCAGATGCCTCGAGCCCTGCATCGTCCAGTGCTTCCTTCGCTACTGCCCGCGCCCAATCCCGGAATGAGCTACCGTCTTTGCGTCGATTGAACGGGCTCATGGCCCCACCTGCGACCCATACATCATTGATCATGAAACACCTCTATCGGGGCCAAGTTGAAGCAGAACGAAAATCAGGAACAATGCAAAAACATTCAGTGTAAAGACACACGACATTAAGCCAGTGAAACCGACATTGCTCCAGACCAGTCCGCCAATGGCAGGTCCAAGGGCCATCATTAGAATGCCGACAGTAGCAATAGCTCCCATACCGCGACCAAGATGCTCGGCAGGTAGATACAACCGAGCAAGCACAGGACGCATGATGGTGTGCACCCCAAAACAGGCTCCCTGCACTATTAGCGCAACATACACCATGCTTGGGCCTAGATCTGAAACGAGCAGCAAAACAGGCGGCAGGCAAAAGACAACAAACAGTATTAGTGAACATACCTGTGGAGTGTAGCGCGATCCGTATACCGTCCATGCCAGCCGCCCTGCGATTTGCGCAGGGCCTAAAATGGCAACAGCAACGATGCCCATTTTCCCGGCCCCGCCTCCTTGGGCCAAGACCATAGGGAGCAGGAAAAGTAATATCGCGTGACCCATCATGATAAGACCAAATGCGATCGCAATGAGGGTCGGCTCTTTTTCTATTTTGAACCGTAAGGGGCCAATGTCTTTCACGATCCTCGCTGCTCTGCGGTCCTGTTTAGGGAGCAGTAAGACGGCAAAAAAGGCGAGTACTGCAAAGACAAGAATGATCTCCCGCCACGTCATTACTCCGGAAAGCATCATCACCAGCGGGAATGTTAAAAGCGTTGCAAGCCCAGCAATCAAGGTAACGGTAGCAGTCGCCTCCACACCTCGTGCCTCAAGACGTCGCATCATCAATGCAAAACAGGGATCGTATAGAGTGGCCGCCATGCAGATTCCCAAAACCAGCAATGCCCCGCTGAATACCCAGCGATCGGTTACCGTGGAAACAAAGAGTAACGTCAACGCTCCTGTAATCCCACCAACAAGCATCACCGCCCCTCCCCATCCGCGGTCTATACACAGGCCGACTATTGGCGCGAACGTCGCCCAAACCAGAAACGCAGCTGTAAATGTTACGGAAATATGAAGCACGGGCCAAGCAGTTTGGAGTGCAATCTGTGCAGAAATAGCTGGCATTAAGTAGTAAAATGAGCACCAGAAAAATAGCTGCGCAAATGCGTGCCTGTAAACATAAGAACCAGCGCCACTTTCGACTGAACCAATATGAGTGCGTGAGATAGCGATTAGATATGTCCTTACTAATTTGTACCAATCAATAAGATCAATTTGAGCAACTGTCAAAAAAGAAATGAAAAGCGCTACAGGGATTGCGGCCTAGTTTGGATCCTTCACCACAAAGATGTAGTTTTCCGTTTATGTTACTGAACGACCTTGGCTTCGACGGGCAAATCCAATGATGGGCGCAGTCTGGTGTTCACGATCTGAACCCGTCGCGGTTTGATGCCGCTCCT
>JAWSVL010000002.1:0-709434 GCA_033851935.1 Sulfitobacter sp. | reverse complement strand
CCATGGCCTTCACACGAAAAATAAGGGGAATGGTGGGTGATGAGAGGCTCGCACTCCAGACATCTTCGGTGTAAACGAAGCGCTCTACCAACTGAGCTAACGACCCGATAAGGCGTGATTTAGACTAACCTTTCGGGTATAGCAAGCCTCATTCGAGACGTTTTTGCGATCCTTTTTTAAGATGGAATACTACACCCTGCCCGCCGCCTATTTCAGCCATGCCTGAACGCCCTGCGCCGGTCACAATTGTGCGGATCATTCGCGAGGTAATTCCGTGCGTTACCAGCACTGTGGGGTTTTTGAGGCTGCTCAAAAATTCGGTGCAACGCACCTCTAACCCGTCGAACCCTTCGCCGCCCGGCGCGCGTTCATACAACTCAAGTGGACCATCAGGACCTTCAAAAAATTCTTCGTTTTCAGAAAGTTCACTGCGTATCCGGCCTGCCCATTCACCCAAGCTAATCTCGCGCAGGCGAGCATCCGTATGCACATGTGAGACATTGCGCGCCAAGGCAATTGCCGCCGTTTCAAAGGCCCGCCCCTGCGGACTGCTCAGAATATCAAAGCCGGTCAGATCAACAGAATTCAAGATTTCAGCTTGCCGCTGGGCCTGTCTTTTGCCCTCTGGAGTTAGAGGCGAATTTAGCGCGCCTTGCATACGCCCAATGGCATTCCACTCGGTCTCGCCATGGCGCAGCACATAAAGCTCTGGATAATTTGTCACGAAGTGTCTTTCAGAATTTAACAGATGACCAAAAACGACTCACGCGGTGATGTGAATCGCTAACCGCCAAGCGTTGGACAATCTTAGGGATTCGAAAACCTGACACGCCCCCCTGCTTTCAGGGAACGCGCATCAAGGACCAGATTGGGTTATTCGTCGGCAGCTGTGACCGTATCCGTCGCAGGCGCGGCATTCAGCTGGGAGGATTTCTGGCGCAGCTTGAGAACCAAAGCACGGCCGTCATGCAATTCCTTGCCCCGTTGAACCTTGATTTTGCCCAAAGGCGGCAAATTCATCTCACGCTGTTCGGCAAAGGCATCGCCCAGCACAGCCAGCATCGCCTCGACGACAGGTTTCACTACTTTTTTCTTCATACCCGAACGCTCAACAACCAATTCGAACAGTTCTTTTTTGCGCAACTCGTTGCTCACAACAACGGGAGACAGCGTTTCAACAACTGATGGCTCAGCAGAGGCTGCTTTTGGTGTATTGGATGTGTCGATGTCCGTCATAGCGTCTGCAGCTGGTGTTTTAACCGTGGTCTTATTGCTGGCAGTTTTTGATGCGGATGACTTAGGAGTGGTTTTTGATGTAGTCGCCATGAAATTTCCTGCTCTTTCGCTCGGTGATTGGTTTTTCTTTTTAGACTACACGGGCACCATGAAAAAATCCAGACGAGCTTGACCGCAACAACATTTAGCGTGACAAATGGGCGTCAACACAATTTGGGGGATATAATGAAATCAATTATGACACTTGTGGCCTTTGCCGCATTCACCACAACGGCCTTTGCAGGTTCGCTGAGCGATCCAGTTATCGAAGCGCCACTTATTATCGAAGAGGCGTCCAGCTCTAGCAGCGGAACCGTGACCGTCGCCCTCCTCGCGTTGTTGTTGGCACTGCCCGTCCTTACGGACTAAGCGCAGAAAGAACGCATTATTAATTGCCCGTACCACTGCCATGGTGCGGGCAATTTTGTATCATCTGATTGCAGCCACAGAAAACGCCCCGCAGTTTCCCGCGAGGCGTGATGATTGTTTTAGTTTGTGCGTCGCTTAGTGTGCAGTTGCAACGTCACCTGTAGCTGCCCGCGCTGCCAAAGCCGCTGCTGCTGCCGCTTCCTCAGCAGCCTCATCCCAATCAACCGCTACAGGCTGTGAGACAAGCGCATGCTTAAGTACTTCGGAAACGTGGCTCACCGGAATGATAGTCAGCCCTTCTTTGACGTTGTCAGGGATATCCGGCAGGTCTTTTTCGTTTTCCTGCGGGATCAATACTGTTTTGATGCCACCACGCAGGGCAGCCAGTAATTTTTCCTTTAATCCGCCAATTGGCATCGCGTTCCCGCGCAGGGACACTTCACCCGTCATGGCGATGTCTTTGCGCACTGGGATCCTCGTCAGCACAGACACGATGGACGTGACCATAGCCAATCCAGCACTTGGACCATCTTTTGGCGTTGCACCATCAGGGACGTGCACGTGGATGTCGATCGTATCAAAGACCGGCGGCTTGACCCCGATCTGTGGGCTGATCGAGCGCACATAAGAGCTTGCTGCATCGATGCTTTCTTTCATCACATCGCCCAGCTTACCTGTGGTTTTCATCCGGCCTTTACCTGGCAGGCGCAGTGCTTCGATGTGCAACAGCTCCCCGCCGACAGAAGTATAGGCGAGACCTGTAACCACACCAATCTGATCATCCTTTTCGGCCAATCCATAGCGGTGCTTTTGCACGCCAAGGAAGTCATCAAGGTTGTCGCCCGTTACGGTAATGCTTTCAGCCTCTTTGCGAATGATCTTGGTCAGTGCTTTACGCGCGACTTTTGCGATCTCACGCTCAAGGTTCCGAACGCCTGCCTCACGGGTGTAATACCGGATCATGCCTGTCAGAGCGGAATCCTCAATAGAGAACTCCTTGGCTTTCAAACCGTGGTTCTTGATCTGCTTTTCAACCAAATGCTGCTTGGCGATCTCGCGCTTTTCGTCTTCGGTGTAGCCCGACAGCGGGATGATCTCCATGCGATCCAGCAAAGGACCCGGCATGTTGTAGCTGTTGGATGTGGTCAGGAACATAACATTGCTCAGGTCATATTCGACCTCAAGGTAGTGATCCACAAATGTGGAGTTCTGTTCGGGATCAAGCACCTCAAGCATGGCTGAAGCTGGATCACCACGGAAATCCTGACCCATCTTGTCGATTTCATCGAGCAAGATCAGTGGATTTGTGGTTTTCGCCTTTTTCAGCGCCTGAATAATCTTACCGGGCATAGAGCCGATATAGGTGCGGCGGTGACCACGGATTTCGGATTCGTCACGCACGCCCCCAAGGGAAATACGGATAAACTCCCGACCCGTTGCTTTTGCCACAGATTTACCAAGCGATGTTTTACCCACACCCGGAGGGCCAACCAAACACATGATTGGGCCTTTCAGCTTAGAGGACCGTTGCTGTACCGCGAGGTACTCAACAATACGCTCCTTCACCTTTTCCAGACCGTAGTGATCGGCGTCCAGAACGGCTTCGGCTTTGCCGAGGTCCTTCTTCACACGGGATTTAACACCCCATGGAATGGACAGCATCCAATCAAGGTAGTTGCGCACAACGGTGGCTTCGGCAGACATCGGGCTCATGTTCTTGAGCTTTTTGATCTCGGCATCAGCCTTTTCTTTGGCCTCTTTGCTCAGCTTAGTGGCGGCAACACGCTCTTCCAGCTCGACAACTTCATTTTTGCCATCTTCGCCGTCACCCAGCTCGCTTTGAATGGCCTTCATCTGCTCGTTCAAATAATATTCGCGCTGGGTTTTTTCCATCTGCGTTTTCACGCGGGTTTTGATTTTTTTCTCGACCTTCAGCACAGACATCTCGCCCTGCATCAGACCGTAGATTTTCTCTAGACGGTCTGACACGCTTAGCGTTTCAAGCAGGTCTTGCTTTTGCTCGACCTCAATCCCCAGATGACCCGCAACCAAATCCGCAAGGCGTGCAGGATCAGAGGCTTCGCCAACTGCTGTCAGCGCTTCTTCGGGGACGTTTTTCTTTACTTTGGCGTAGCGTTCAAATTCTTCACCAACCGAACGCAGCAGTGCTTCGGTTGTGTCCGCGTCCCCCGGCACCTCAGTCAAGTATTCGGCACGCGCTTCAAAGAAGCTGTCATTCTCAAGGTACTCAGTGATCTTTACACGTGCCTGCCCTTCGACCAGCACCTTTACGGTACCATCCGGAAGCTTCAGTAGTTGCAGCACATTGGCCAACACACCTGTCGCAAAGATGCCGTTGCTGTCGGGATCATCGATTCCCGGGTCAATCTGGCTGGACAACAGAATCTGTTTGTCGTCTGCCATCACCTCTTCGAGGGCGCGAACAGATTTGTCGCGGCCAACAAAAAGCGGCACAATCATATGTGGGAAGACAACGATATCACGCAACGGAAGTACGGGATAGCTAGCGTTCAGAGGCTCTTGCATGCTCTTTCCTTATCTTGGCAAAGCGGCACTTGTCCCTCTTTGAGGCAACAGTTCGGCCGCTTCCTGTATGGGTAGAATACGTGGGTATCCTGCCCGCCTGTTTCAATGGTGGACCAATTTTTTCAGTCCGTTTTCCCTAACATCGCTCGAAGACGATCTCTGAGCAACTGCAGATTGCCCCGTGTTTGTGAGAAATTAGCACGGCAACACCACAATTCAAGCATTGCGTTACCGTTTTACATATCGAAATAAATATTTAGTAACATATTTCTTGATCAGAGTCGTTTTGCGCGTTAACCTGCCCTCAGGAATTCTATTGGGAGAACATGAATGGCCGATGCCTTTATCTGTGACGCGGTACGCACACCCATCGGGCGCTATGGCGGCGGGCTATCCTCTGTTCGCACAGATGACCTAGCTGCGGCACCTTTGGCGGCCCTGATGGCGCGCAATCCAGATGTCGATTGGACACGCATTGATGATGTCGTCATGGGCTGCGCCAACCAAGCGGGTGAAGACAACCGTAACGTGGCGCGTATGGCGGCACTGCTTGCTGGTTTGCCCGTCGATGTTCCTGGCATCACGCTGAATCGCCTGTGCGCCTCTGGCCTTGATGCCGTTGGCCAAGCCGCCCGCGCAATTCGCGCAGGGGATATGGACCTCGCCATCGCAGGCGGTGTCGAAAGCATGAGCCGCGCACCATTTGTCATGCCAAAG
Source organism: Sulfitobacter sp. (assembly GCA_033851935.1). GTDB lineage: Bacteria > Pseudomonadota > Alphaproteobacteria > Rhodobacterales > Rhodobacteraceae > Sulfitobacter. The sequence continues at coordinate 704,526 of JAWSVL010000002.1, read as the reverse complement.
GCAGAAACCGCGTTTGGCCGTGCGAATGCAGTTTATGACACAACCATCGGCTGGCGCTTTGTGAACAAAAAAATGGAATCAGCCTACGGCGTCGATTCAATGCCGCAAACTGCGGATAATGTTGCAGATGACCACGGCGTCAGCCGCGCCGATCAAGACGCCTTTGCCCTGCGCTCACAGGCGCGTTGGGCAGCAGCGGATGCCGCAGGCGTATTTGCACAGGAAATCATCCCCGTAACGATCCCACAGCGCAAAGGTGATCCAAAGATCGTCTCACGTGACGAACACCCCCGCCTCCAAACGGACGCTGCCGCATTGGCAAAGCTGCGGGGCATCAACGGCGCGGATAAAACCGTGACTGCGGGCAATGCCTCAGGTGTGAATGACGGTGCAGCCGCGATGTTGATCGCTTCTGAGGCCGCCGCGGCGGAACACGGTCTAAAACCGATTGCGCGTGTTGTGGCGATGTCAGCGGCGGGTGTTGCACCGCGTGTGATGGGCATTGGCCCTATTCCAGCGGCGCAAAAGGTTCTTGCCCGCGCAGGTCTAACGATTGACCAGATGGATGTGATTGAACTGAACGAGGCGTTCGCCTCCCAAGGGATCGCAACGCTGCGCGCGCTGGGTGTGGCCGATGATGCCCCCCACGTAAACGCAAATGGCGGCGCAATCGCAATCGGCCACCCGCTGGGCATGTCCGGCGCACGTCTGGTGCTGACGGCGGCCTATCAGTTGCAACGCACAGGCGGACGTTATGCCCTGTGCACCATGTGTGTAGGTGTCGGCCAAGGTGTCGCCCTTATTCTTGAACGCGCAAGCTAACCAAAACCCTACTTGAAAGGATCTGAAACCATGTACGCACAGATGATCAAATCCACGGGCCAAGGCGTGAAATCCTTGGACGAGATGGAGCCGCAAGAACGCGCCTTTCAAGAGCGCATCGACGCCGGAGGCAAGATCGAGCCAAAGGACTGGATGCCAGAGGGGTATCGCAAGAACCTGATCCGCCAGATCGGGCAGCACGCGCATTCCGAAATCGTTGGCCAACTGCCCGAAGGCAACTGGATCAGCCGCGCGCCCACGTTGGAGCGCAAGGCGATCCTGCTGGCCAAAGTGCAAGATGAGGCGGGTCATGGCCTGTATCTGTATTGCGCTGCCGAAACGCTAGGCATCACCCGCGATGAAATGTTTGAGGCCTTAAATGAAGGACGGATGAAATACTCCTCCATCTTCAACTACCCGACGCTGACATGGGCCGATATGGGCGCTGTTGGCTGGCTGGTAGACGGCGCTGCGATCATGAACCAAGTACCGCTTCAGCGCACCTCATACGGCCCCTACGCCCGCGCTATGGTGCGGATTTGTAAGGAAGAATCGTTTCATCAGCGCCAAGGCTTCGACATCATGATGAAGATGTGCAACGGCTCTGAGGCGCAAAAGCAGATGGCCCAAGACGCGCTCAACCGCTTTTGGTATCCGTCCCTGATGATGTTCGGCCCGTCTGACAAAGACAGCGTGCATTCCGCGCAATCCATGGCGTGGAAAATCAAGATGGATACAAACGACGAGCTGCGTCAGAAATTTGTCGACCAAACCGCGCCGCAGGCAAAATACCTTGGCCTCACCGTGCCTGACGACACACTTGCGTGGAACGAAGAAAAAGGTGGCTATGACTTTGCCGAACCTGACTGGGACGAGTTCTTTGACGTGCTGGCCGGCAATGGCCCCTGCAATCACGACCGCCTAAGCACCCGCAAACAGGCATGGGATGACGGCGCATGGGTGCGTGAAGGCATGCTGGCCCACTCCGTCAAAAAACGCGCAGCCAAACTGGCGGCAGAATAATGCATCTGGCCGAGATCAACATCGCCCGCCTGACCCACGCGATTGACCATCCTGCGGTGGCTGAATTCGCGGATAACCTGGACCGCGTGAATGGCATCGCCGAGCGCATGGACGGGTTCATCTGGCGTTATGTCGATGCCAGCGGCAATGCGACAGACACGCAGATCGGCGAAGATCCCAATGTGATTATCAATGTCTCTGTGTGGCGCGATGTTGCCGCCCTTGAGGGGTTCGTCTGGGGCACGTTGCACAAACAATTCTACGCCAAGCGTGATCAATGGTTCACGGCAATGGACAGCATGGCATTCACCATGTGGTGGGTCGAAGAAGGCCACTGCCCCACCATCGCCGAAGCCACTGCGCGCCTTGCCCATTTCAACACACACGGTGCCACCGATCACGCGTTCGGCTGGGACCATCTGGCAGATGCCACACAGTGGCGCACCGCGCGCTGTGCCCCACTTGCTGCGGAGTAATTCAATGACCCAACCAAAACGCACAGCCCCTAAACGTACTGGCGAATGGCCTCTTTTTGAGGTGTTTATTCGCGGCAAACACGGCCTAAGCCACCGCCACGTCGGATCGCTGCATGCGCCTGACGCTGAAATGGCGATCAAAAATGCGCGCGATGTCTACACGCGCCGCAACGAAGGTGTGTCGATCTGGGTGGTTGAAGCTGAATCCATTCACGCCTCCGCCCCCGGTGACAAAGAAGCGCTGTATGATCCTGCAAACGACAAGGTCTACCGCCACCCTACCTTCTTTGATGTGCCAGACGAAGTGGGCCATATGTGATGACCCAAGACGCGTTATTTCAAACCCTGCTGCGGCTGGGGGATAATACACTTGTACTTGGTCACCGTGTTTCTGAGTGGTGCGGCAAGGCCCCTGTGCTGGAAGAAGACATTGCACTGGCCAACACCGCCTTGGACATGATCGGCCAAACGCAGATGTGGCTGGGCTACGCCGCTGAGGTTGAGGACAAAGGCCGCAGCGCCGATGACCTCGCGTTTCTGCGCGATGTTTGGGATTTCCGAAATATCCTGATGGTTGAACGCCCTAACCTCGATTTTGGCCACACCATGATGCGCCAATTCCTGTTTGATGCCTACCACCGTGCACTGCTGGCGGGTCTCAGTAGTTCCAGTGATCCCCGCATCGCCGAGATCGCGGCCAAGGCCGTTAAGGAAGCCACCTACCACTTTGAGCGTTCTGCCGAGACGGTGATCTCCCTTGGGGATGGCACCGAAGTCAGCCACACCAAGATGCAAGACGCGCTGAACCTGCTGTGGCCCTACGTCGGTGAGATGTTTGAAAGTGACGCTGTAGACGCGCAGATGGTTGCCGCGGGCATCATCCCTGATCCCGCGGGTCTGCGTGATGCGTGGGAAAGCACCGTACGCGCCACATTGGCCGAGGCAACGCTGAACATCCCTGAGGATAATTTCGCCCATAAAGGCGGACGCACAGGCGCGCGCCACACAGAACACCTTGGCCATATGCTGACGCAGATGCAGTGGCTGCAACGCGCCTACCCGGGTTCAAACTGGTGAAACCTGATGTTCAGACCATATGGGGCTGGCTAGACGAGGTGCCTGATCCCGAAATCCCCGTGATTTCTGTGGTGGATTTGGGCATCATCCGCGATGTCACGTGGCACGGTGGTACCCTAGAGGTCGCCATCACGCCGACCTATTCCGGCTGCCCCGCCACCAGCATCATCAATCTGGATGTGGAAACCGCCCTGCGAGATCGTGGGCTGACCGATATCCGCCTCAAAACGCAATTGTCACCGCCGTGGACCACCGATTGGCTCAGTGCCAAAGGTGCGGCCAAGCTGGAGGATTACGGGATCGCCCCGCCCTCACCCGCTGGTGGTCCTGCGCAGTGCCCCCGCTGCAAATCTGCGGACGTTCAAAAAGTAAGCCAGTTCGGCTCAACCCCTTGCAAGGCCCATTGGCGCTGTCTCAGCTGTCTTGAGCCTTTCGACTATTTCAAATGTATCTGAGGTAACAATGGCGCGTTTCCATCCCCTAACCGTCACCGGCATCCACAAAACCATCCGCGATGCGGTTGTGGTCAGCCTTGCGGCACCTGACGGCGATGATTTTGATTTCATCCAAGGCCAATACCTGACCTTTCGCCGCGATTTTGACGGCGAAGAACTGCGCCGCAGCTATTCCATCTGTGCGGGCCTTGATGATGGCACGCTACAGGTCGGTATCAAACGGGTCGATGGCGGCGCGTTTTCAACTTGGGCAAATGAGACGCTCAAGGTTGGGGACACGCTGGAGGCGATGCCGCCGCTTGGCCGCTTTCATACCACGCTAGAGGCAGATGCCCAACGTCACTATCTGGGCTTTGCGGGTGGATCGGGCATCACGCCTGTTTTGTCGATCCTGCGCTCGGTGCTGACGCGGGAGCCGAATTCGCGCTTTACGCTGGTCTATGCCAATCGCGCCGTGAACACGATCATGTTCCGCGCCGAACTCGAAGACCTCAAGAACACCTATATGGGCCGCGTGAATGTGATCCACGTGCTAGAGGCCGACGCGCAGGACATCGACCTGTTCACAGGCCGCGTAGACGAGGACAAATGCGCAAAACTATTCAGCAGATGGATTGATATAGCCTCGGTGGACACTGCGATCATTTGCGGCCCCGAGCCGATGATGCTGGGCATTGCCGCCTCCCTGCGCGCCCACGGCCTCACGGATGAGCAGATCAAGTTCGAACTCTTTGCCGCATCTCAACAGGGGCGCGCCAAGCAACGCAAGGTTAGCAAAGATGCTGCTGCCGCCCATGCGACCACTGAAGCTACAGTGATAATGGACGGTGCCGCGCGTAGCTTCACGATGCCACGTGATCAAAGCCTGCTAGAGGCCGCACTGGACAATTCGGTTGATGCGCCGTTTGCCTGCAAGGCGGGTGTGTGTTCGACTTGCCGTGCAAAAGTGACCGAAGGTGAAGTCGAAATGCTCACCAACCACGCGCTAGAGGACTACGAAGTCGCGGCAGGATTTGTTCTGACGTGCCAATGCTATGCCCTCAGCGATACCGTTAAATTTGACTATGACCAATAAAGGCCAGCCCATGATGATGATCCCTTCTTTCGCTGCTGGTCAATGGGTTGCCCCTGACAGTGGCGCGCGCGCCATTCCATCCGCTATTACCGGTGATGTGATCGCCCAAGCGGGCAATGACACATTGGACGTGGCGGGCATGCATGCCTATGCCCGCGAGGTTGGCGGCCCAGCCCTGCGTGCCCTCACGTTCCATGACCGTGCGCGGATGCTCAAGGCGCTGGCGCTGCACCTCACCGAGCATAAGCAAAAGCTGTATGATCTATCTTTCGAGACAGGAGCCACACAAGCTGACCACGCCTTTGACATTGATGGCGGCATCGGGACGATGTTTGTCTTCGCCTCTAAGGGGCGGCGTGAAATGCCGGATGCCCAGATTTATCTGGATGGAGAGCTAGAACAACTTGGCCGCACAGGCACCTTCCAAGGGCAGCACGTTTGTGTACCCCTTCAAGGTGTTGGCATCCATATCAACGCCTATAACTTCCCCGTTTGGGGTATGCTTGAGAAATTCGCACCAACGTTTCTTGCGGGTGTGCCCAGCATCGTTAAACCCGCAACTGCGACCTGTTATGTGACCCATCTGTGTGTGCAGATCATGCTGGACAGCGGCATCCTGCCTGAGGGATCATTGCAGCTGATTTCTGGTGGTGTTGGTGAATTGTTGCTGCACACCGATGCACAGGATGTAATCAGCTTCACGGGGTCTGCCAAAACGGCACTGTCCTTGCGATCAACGCCACATCTGCTGGCAAACGCAGTCCGCTTTGTGGCGGAACAAGACAGCCTCAACGCGTCTGTTCTGGGCCTTGATGCCGCCCCCGGCACGGTTGAATTTGATATATTTGTAAAAGAAACCCACCGCGAAATGACCACCAAGGCGGGCCAGAAATGTACCGCCATCCGCCGCATCATGGCCCCAGAGGCGCATGTGGAGGCGGTGATCGAGGCTCTATCGGCGCGCCTTGCCAAGACCATCATCGGAGATCCACGTGATCCCGCCACGCGCATGGGCGCATTGGTTAGCACCAGCCAGCGCGCGGATGTCCTTGAAAAAGCAGCGCTTATCGGGTCCGAGGCCGAGCGTGTGTTTGGCAACCCTGATGATTTCACCGTCAAAGGTGCCGACCGCGAAAAAGGGGCCTTCCTGTCGCCGATGCTGTTTCACTGCGCTGATCCAGATACCGCAACGCACCTGCATGACACCGAGGCCTTTGGCCCTGTCAGCACGATCATGCCCTACCGCGATGCCGATCACGCCATTGCCCTGCTGAACCGCGGCAAAGGCTCGCTTGTGGCATCTGTCATCACGCGCGACGGCGATCTGGCCCGTCAGATGGTGATGGGCTCAGCAGCTTGGCACGGTCGTCTGTATTTCAACAACGCTGACAGCATGGCCGAGGCCACAGGCCACGGCGCGCCAATGCCCCACATGGTCCACGGTGGACCGGGCCGTGCAGGCGGTGGTGAGGAATTGGGCGGCGTGCGGGGTGTGATGCACTACATGCAGCGCACAGGCGTTCAGGGCAGCCCCGACATCCTGACAGCTATTGGCGAGCAATGGGTCCCCGGTGCCACAGAGCACACAGGCGGGCCGCACCCGTTCACCCGCAGCTTCAACCAGCTAAAACTTGGCGAAACCCTGTATACAGCGCCACGTAAGGTCACGTTGCAAGACATTGAAACCTTTGCCCATTTCACGGGCGATACTTTCTATGGCCACATGGATGAGGAAGCCGCCAAGGCGAACCCGTTCTTCCCCGGTCGCGTTGCGCATGGCTATCTGCTGCTTAGCTTTGCGGCAGGTATGTTTGTACAGCCAGATCCCGGCCCCGTGCTGGCCAACACGGGCCTTGCCAACCTGAACTTCATGAAGCCTGTTTCACCCGAGGACGAGATAAAGGTCCGCCTGACCGTCAAGAAAAAGACCCCACGCACCGAAGAATACGGCCAAGTGCGTTGGCACGTGACGGTGACGAATCAGGATGATGAACCCGTTGCAGAATACGAACTGTTGACGATGAACACCTATGAGCCGACATAGGTTTGGTGAAGGCCGTTTAGCGGGATAAATGCCCGCAACCTGATAGGAAAGCCCATGACGTCAGCCCATACAACCTTGCGCAGTGACGCGTTAAGCCTTGCTGTCGCCCCTATGGGCGCGGAAATGCAATACCTGCGCACTGCGGCTGGGGATGATCTGTTGTGGCACGGGGATGCTGCGTGCTGGACGGGGCGCGCGCCTGTGTTGTTTCCTATCGTCGGGCGGGCCGTGGATGACATTATTGCGGTGGGTGATCACACCAGTACCATGCCACAGCACGGCTTTGCCCGCCGCTGCGTGTTCGCCCTTGAAGAACAAACCGAAACGATGTGCCGTCATGTGCTAACGGACAGTGGTGAGACCCGCGCAGCCTATCCCTTTGCGTTCTCGCTAAGGGTCACGCACCAATTGGACGGGGCCACCCTGCACGTAACTGCCAATGTCGCCAATGAAGATACGCAGCCCATGCCGTTTGGTTTCGGCTTTCACCCCGCGTTTTGCTGGCCCCTGCCAAACGCGCAGAAGGCTGCGCACCACGTGACGCTGGCACATGGCGGAACCCCTGATTTGCGTGCCCTAGATGATGGGTTGTTGCGCCCCGAACCTGTTACAGGTCCCTTTGACAACGGTGATCTGGAGCTGGCCGAGGAGATGTTCAACGACGGCGCATTAGTGTTTCCCAACGGATCAGATGCCCTGCGCTATGGACCCAAAACCGGCCCCTCACTGGCGTTTGAATTCCACAACTTGCCTGATCTGGCACTTTGGCGTCCCACTGGTGCGCCCTTCCTATGCATTGAACCATGGCATGGCACCGCGTCATATGTTGGGGACGGCCCTCAAATTGCACAGCGCCCCAACAGCATCACCCTGCCCCCAAAGGCAACGATCCAGTTCGGTTATTCAGTCGCTGTTAACGTTTGACCCAAAGCCGAGCCAGTGTCTCAAACGCCATTGCCGCCCCCGTGTCGGACACAACAATGCACCGAAACGCATTTTTCTCGGGGCGAAGGCCGACTTTCAGCGCTAACTCCTTGACTGAACATAAAATAACTGTGACTTGGGTAATGCTACCCTAGGTGGAGTATTAGATATGCGTTCGATCATTACATCAGTAATTCTTTGCGGTATTTTGTCCGCATGTGCCCAACCAAATGGGGCCAGCAATGAGACCAAGAATCAGGACGTAACTTTCACAAGTGAAAGTGGCAAAAACTTCATCGCAGGATTTATGCCTGTCATTGTTCAAATCGTTGATGAAGAAGATATCAACTCCCATCCTGCGGATGATATTGAAGCCGCTGTTGATGGAAACAAATTCACCGGCGATTGTAAGATCCGTGAAGCGCGGTACACTGCTTCGGTTAAAGCGCCTGGGAAAATAAGCCTGCCTGCTTACAGTAAGGGTGCCCTGCCCATTGATGTGTCATGTACGTTTGATGGCAAAACAAAGCAGGTTCGCCTCCAACCGGAAAACCTCTCCAGACTTCAAAGACAAAGCTCAAATGTAGGCGTTGCGATCCTTTGCCCTATTTGTGGGATAGGCGCCGCAATTGGCACTTCAGCTAAAGGCGCCAACAGAGAAGGCGACATTTACGGGTTCCGTAAGATTACGATCTCACCCGAATAGGTTGATTTTGGGTTCAGTTGAAAAACTGCATTCCGGTCTTACAAAATGCCACCAGTTATTCTGGTGGCATTTTTCCGTTTAACAGGCACGCGCTAATGATGTGCAGGGGATAGATGTTAAAATCTGCGGCTCAGCGAAACGCCGCAGGCTCTTGTATCGGCCTCAAACAACGCAACGTTTGATTTTGTCGTCGCTAGATTACACGTCAACTTTGGCACAACACCACCAACACTGAACCGGCTGTTGAACACAGTAACGGATATGTTGGCGAAGCTATCCTCTCGCGAAAAATCGAGATCGCGATCAAAGTGGCGCATGCCCGCGATCATCTGTGTAGACAGCTCATACCCGCCCCGAAACGCCGTATTGACCTGCAAAGTCGCGGCCAAGCTGGAATAGCTGTGAAGATCGGTATTTGCATTGACACGAGCCGCCTGAAAACCAAATCGATATGCAAACGCTGGCGTTGGCGTCAGAGTATAGCCCACGTCTAAAATGGTCTGTAAGCCCTCTTTGCCATCGTTATCTTCCACGTTCAGTGTCGAGAATTGCAAAAATCCATTGATCCGCTTTCTAGGCGCTGTCTCTTTACCACCGAAAAAGGTCACGCCTGTGCGGCTGTAATCGCCCCGCACACGCCGACGATCTGTTCGGAAAACCCGCACCCCGATATCGCTTTGCAAATTCACTTGCGAAAAACTCAGGCCCAGCTCGGTTTCGGTTTCTGGCTCATAAAGCGTGGAGTAAAGGTAACGCTGCGCGCGCCAGTCAAAAACGACACGGCCTTTTGTTCCGATATTACCCCTAACATATCCACGCAGGCCAATCCGGCCTTTCCACCCTGAGATGCGGCGGCTTTCGGGTGTAATGTCACCGACCCCCAGAACATCATTGTCTTGGTTGGTATTGTCAGTTCCATGGTTGAGGTTGGTCGTGGGCGTAGCGCCAAAGATCACGTTGATCCCCACAGGCCGTTCACCAATAATACGGCGCAAAACAGCAGAATAGAGCCCGCGCAGTTGCGGGTCTGAGCTGCGCTCTCGTAGAATTTCGAACTGGTATTGGGCAGCCGCCATCTGACCATCAAGGATCAGCACATAGCCCAATTCTTCGCGCACGCCTGTATCTTTTGGATGCGCGCGCAACAATTGGCGCAAAATGTCTACGGCCGCATCATACTCACCCGACGCGCGCAAAACACGGGCCTGATCCATCTTGTATGGATCAGGCCCTGTCTTAGCGGCTACATCTGTGCCCAAATTGAGCAAAATGACTGCGGCGCACAGCAGTTGTGAGATCGCCGTACGCACGTTGTCTGGCCTCAATTAGCGGTTCCGACCAATCCACCTGCAACGACAGTATCTTCATCAGAACCATCAAATGTTGCAATCACACCTGTATCGCCAATCTGGCCATTCAGGTCAGTTGAGACAGAACCAATTAATGGTGACGTGACACTAAAAGCGGAAGACGTGTCGAAATCTACAACAGCTGTCCCGCTGACGGTTTGTCCATTGATGCGTCCATCCACCTCCAAATCAGAGGTACTGCCCGTCAATCGCCCAGTGTCAAAATTTGCTGTTAGCGTCGTCCGGCCATCGAAACGGCGGGATGTGGTTCTGCCAGAGATGGTTGAACTGCTGCGCGAGATATCACCTGAAATTTGATAATTGTAGCGTGTGTCATAGGTTACCGTACCTTCGGTCACCGGTTCGCCTACAGTTGCGCCATCTGCGATGCCTGCAACAGCCACAAACTGACCGCGATCTTGATTAATGCCCGTGGCAAATGCCACTAATCCAACACGCGAAGAACTGACTGAGCCTCCGTTTACTTGCGAGAGCGAAACATCAACTTCACCGTTTGAAACAGGCACTATCCTGCTGGCCGTTGCGCTATCTGCGAGCCCACCACCACTGCCACAGCCTGCTAAGGTAAATGCGGCAACGCTAGAAATAGAAAGGATAAAAAATCGGCTAATCGTTTTTGGTAAAAACACGGTTTGGCTCCACTCGGAAATTCAACTTGTTCGCGAAATGTATAACATGTGAATTTTCGCGACAACAGAATACGGAATAGAAACATTAATAAATTCTTATTTGCGTCGCCCCATATACGAGGGATGTAAAAATATTATATTTATCAATCCATTAAGAACCACTCAAAGCAAACCATACTATGCGCCATCGCGCTCACTTTAGCCATGTTCATCAAGAAATACCTTTCAAGGGCGCTCTTATTGCAACCCACTCACATTTCGATTTCAAATATAGACGCGCTTCAACCTATTGATGAAGAATCAGAGACATATCATTCCCAGCCAACGGCATAGCTTTACGCTCCCTTCCGCTCCCTTCGGCGCTTCGGCTTTCGGCTTTCGGCTTTCGGAAACTCACGATCTAAACCAGATCATTGCCATCTCTTACACCCGATGGCTCAGGTACCTGACGAACGACAATCCAAAACCGATCGCCTTGAATCAAAGGTCCAACTCATTCAGCGTCATGAACGACCCACAAACAATTTCCCTCCCCGCGGGAGAAGAATATTCTTGTACATGGCGTGGATTTGTGAAACCCGCAAAGAGACCGTGAATTCCCCCAGTGAGCATGAGAAAAATAGAACGAAAATTATTGTTGCGTCTTTGGTTGCCAGTTTTGTTGCAGGGTCTGCATTTGCGGGTAGCATTACCCCTCTTCCGTCAGACCCTGAACTGACACAGACATTTGATGACATCAGTTGGACCGGCGGCTATATCGGCCTTCAACTCGGGAGCGGTGATGTAATTGCATCCGGCGAGAACGCCTCAGCGGAAATCGACGTTGACAGCGCGGGGTTGCACGCAGGGTATTTACAGGATCTGGGCACGTTCGTTGTTGGCGGCGAATTGTCATTTGACAGTGTTTCCGCGGATGATGACGGCGATACTGACGTGATTCGCCTGCGCGGCCGATTTGGTTATGATCTCGGTAAATTCATGCCCTATGTCACCTTGGGTGCTGCGCGCGCTTCTGGGGACGGTGTTTCTGAGTCTGGCATTTCTTATGGTATTGGCGCTGAATATCGCGTGACCGAAAAGTTTAATCTCGGCTTGGAATATTCACGAACAACATTCAATGATATTGATAACATTGACGGGTTGGATTTGGATCTTGATTTGATCCAAATCCGAGGTTCTTACCGTTTCTAATCTGCCAGATGTGATCAAAATAGTGATCATAGGGCGCTTTACGGCGTCCTATGATTTCATCCGTGTAGCTGCGTTTGAGCAAGAACTGCTTCATCTGCTAAGCGTCTGACGGCAGTCATAGCGACGATATACCAGCCAAAGACGTCAAATGGAAAACAGATCCCTCCCAGTTTCAAACAGCTGCTGTCAGCCAAAACGCATCTAAATCGGATCAATGTCGCCTTGTGCGCGGGTGCTGTGGAAATCGCTCTGCCATGCTGCGAACGTGCCCGCCGCAATGGCTTCGCGCATACCCGCCATGATATCCTGATAATAACGCAGGTTGTGCCATGTCAGCAGCATCGAGGAAATCATCTCTTGCGAGCGGAACACATGGTGCAGATAGGCGCGGGAATAGTTCTGACAGGCTGGACAGCCACAATCCTCGTCCAATGGACGTGGATCATCAGCGTGGCGTGCGTTTTTGATGTTCAGCACACCTTTGCGGGTAAACACCTGCCCAGTACGCCCTGAGCGTGAGGGTAGAACGCAATCCATCATATCAACCCCGCGTGCGACCGCGCCGACAATGTCATCGGGCTTGCCCACGCCCATCAGGTAACGTGGTTTATCCTGCGGCAATTGCTCTGGCGCGTAATCAAGGCACTCAAACATTGCCTCCTGCCCCTCGCCCACGGCCAAACCGCCAATGGCGTAGCCGTCAAAATCAATCTCGCGCAGCGCTTCGGCTGATTGTTGGCGCAGGTCTTTTTCTAGGCCGCCCTGCTGAATGCCAAACAGCGCATGACCGGGACGATCACCGAAGGCATCCTTGGAACGTTTTGCCCACCGCATCGACATCTCCATGCTGGAGGCAATCCGGTCGCGATCCGCTGGCAATGCGGGGCATTCATCAAAACACATCACAATGTCACTCCCCAGCAGCTTTTGGATCTCCATCGAGCGCTCAGGCGTAATTTCGTGTTTGGAGCCGTCGATGTGGCTTTTGAAGGTCACGCCGCGCTCAGTCAGCTTGCGTAGACTGGCCAGTGACATCACCTGAAACCCACCAGAATCCGTCAGGATCGGACGATCCCAGTTCATGAATTTGTGCAAGCCACCCAAACGGTCGATCCGTTCAGCGGTGGGGCGCAGCATTAGGTGATAGGTGTTGCCCAACAATATATCCGCGCCTGTCTCACGGACCGATGATGGCATCATCGCCTTTACCGTTGCCGCAGTACCCACAGGCATAAACGCAGGCGTGCGGATTTCACCGCGCGGCGTGTTGATGCGCCCAGTGCGGGCACGGCCGTCTGTTGCGTCAATCTGATAGGAAATCTTGGGCATTTTCGGCTCCTCGCGCGACTGTTATGGTGGCCTACCGCAGGTAGCCTGATCTTGCAATCAGGGCGTTATGACCCCACATAAAGGGTATTAATTTTGATTTAGGGGAATCTCGCGTTGAACATTGAAGAACTATTGTTGGGTATGTTGCAAGAAAATCTGGGCTGGCTATTACTGGCTGTTGTGCTGGTGGTGGTTGTCTTTAAGGCAGTCAAAATTGTCCCTCAGTCAGAACAACACGTCGTTGAACGTTTTGGACGCCTGCGCGTTGTGCTTGGACCTGGTATCAATATGATCGTACCTTTCTTTGATAAGATCGCGCATAAAATCTCTATTCTGGAACGCCAGCTGCCCATCGCATCTCAGGACGCGATCACCCGTGACAACGTGTTGGTGCAGGTTGATACATCCGTGTTCTACCGCATTATCGAGCCTGAAAAGACAGTTTACCGAATTCGCAACGTAGACAGCGCAATTGCCACCACCGTAGCAGGCATTGTGCGTGCCGAGATCGGTAAAATGGATCTCGACGAAGTGCAGGCCAACCGGTCTGCCCTCATTTCGACCATCAAAAACTTTGTCGAAGACGCTGTTGATAACTGGGGCATCGAAGTGACCCGCGCCGAAATTCTGGACGTGAACCTTGATGCGGCAACCCGCGCGGCGATGATGCAGCAGTTGAACGCCGAACGTGCACGCCGTGCCCAAGTAACCGAGGCCGAGGGCTCCAAACGAGCAGTTGAGCTGGCCGCTGACGCGGAACTGTACGCATCCGAGCAAACAGCCAAGGCCCGTCGCGTGCTGGCAGACGCCGAAGCCTACGCCACACAAACCGTTGCACTTGCCATCAATGAAAATGGTCTCGAAGCCGCGCAATACCAGATCGCGCTCAAACAGGTTGAGGCTCTTGGCACGATGAGCAGTGGCGCGGGAAACCAGACAATTGTTGTCCCTTCCGAGGCACTTGCCGCCTTTGGAGATGCGTTCAAACTGCTAAGAGGTCGCAGCTAATGGATAGTCTGTTACACATCTGGTGGGTTTGGCTCTGTGCTGCCTTGGCGCTGGCCCTGATTGAATTGATGGCACCTGCCTCAGTCTTTTTGGGCTTTTCACTGGGCGCTTTGGGGATGACAGCAGTTGTCGCCTTAGATCTATTCACAAACACATCGGCTCTTTTGGCGCTATTTGCTGGCTTGTCATTGATGGCATGGATTGCCCTTAAGGTCGCATTCAAAAACCAGTCCAGCGGTGCGCGTATCGTCACGCGTGACATCAACGAAGATTAATCTCGTAGCATCAATGCCACCTTCCCCTCTGGTTTTCTTCTGATGGGGAAGGTTTACACGGTTTGTCCCCTAACCCGCGCCGCACAATTGCATCACAGTGCGAGCGCGGAGATTGTTCCGCATAATAATGTTGAACAATTCTGGGAGAATTTACATGCGCAAATATATTGCGGAAGCGATCGGGACATTTGTCCTCGTATTCTTTGGCGTCGGCTCTGCCGTACTTGCTGGTGGAGGCATGGGCCTCTCCGATCCGATTAACATCACAGGCATCGCGCTTGCGTTTGGTATTTCTGTTGTGGCGATGGCCTATTCCATCGGTCAGATTTCTGGCGCGCACCTGAACCCTGCAGTGTCGATGGGCGCATTGGTTGCTGGCCGCATCAGTGTGACCGACTTTATCGGTTATTCCATTTTTCAAACCATCGGTGCGATTATCGCTGCTGGTGCAATCTTTACGCTCGCGACCAACTCTGCCGGTGGATACGATGTTGCCGCCAGCGGTATGGGCCAGAACGGTTGGGGTGCAGGCTACGGCGGTGAGTTCTTTATGATCTCCGCGTTCATCTTTGAGGTGATTGCAACGGCGGTCTTCCTTGTGGTGATCCTTGGCGTGACGTCCGGCAATGGCAGCCCCTTGATGGCTGGCCTTGTGATTGGTCTGACACTGACAATGATCCACCTTGTTGGCATCACGATCACGGGGACATCCGTGAACCCTGCCCGCTCTGTTGGTCCTGCCTTGTTTGTTGGCGGCACGGCATTGTCACAGCTTTGGGTGTTTATTGTTGCTCCACTGATTGGTGGCGCAATTGGTGGCCTGCTTCACCGTGCAGGCATTACCGGCTCTGACGAATAAAACCGCTTTGTTCTCGCAGTGAGGCACTAGTTATTACAGTGACCGGAAGACCCTGTGAGAACACAGATATAGCGGGATAGACATCTGAAAATAGGGTGTTTCGTGGGCGGCTGAGGAAATTGGCCGCTCGCTAAGGTGTCTTGCAGTAGAGGCCTGTAATGGCACTTTTGTTAAGGCTGCCCAATTCTGTGACACCTGACATTGCAAACTCTCCAGAGGCGCTGTTTCCCCCTTTTAGTAGGCGTTTGATGTTGTTGACTGGGTGCCTCCATCACCTTGGAACATGGAAATGACGCGCTGAACTGAGAAGACTTCTTCCTTTTTTGGTCGTTCACTTCCCAAAAGTCATATTTACTTAATAAAATCAAAAAAGTGACGTCTTTTTTGGAAGATCGATACGAACCTCGAACTGGGAAGTCATTATCGACCCCGACACCGCAAAAAGAGCGTCAAACGGATGTGCAGCAAAAGTCCGCTCCGAACCCTCTTTACCAAACCTGCAACGCAACTGTTTGTTACCGTCGCGAGCAAGCCGAGAACCTTCAGCAACTACTTTGGTTTTGAACGAGGTTTTTGGAAGCCCTGATAAGGTTGAAAACAAAAAGTGTTTTTTATTGCACATGTGTCTCCCGAAAAGGACCGTTTACTGAACAGTTAGAATTTGAGTCAATATGATGATTGTTTCAGCGAAAACAGGCATCAATGCAATAAAGGCCGAAGTCCGTTCTGTTCACCAAGCTGCCTCTCGCCTTCCTATTTGGCGTTGATTTCGTGTGCGAATGTCGGCACAGAGCCCAATCCGACCGATGCTGCAAGCTGGATGAATGGCGGTATCGTTCCTTCCAGCAGAACGAATATCTTGCCCAACAAAACCGTTGCGGCTACGCAAGGTCCATGACCAAAGAAAACAAGCATAACGACCTTTCCATTTCTGGGAGACTGACGCCCCATCAAGTACGGGCAATGACCCCAAGCAACGTTCTCAGAAGGTTTACCGTATCTAGCGAGACATTTTTCCACCAAAAGCTAGCGGATGAACTCGTGCAATGGCCCCGGATCAAGGAGATCGTGCTTTGGGGCACGGTCAGCAAGGCAGCACTACAGCGACTTTTGTCGTTGCCAGAAATCCACGAAATCTACGTGATGGAGTTGCAAAAGCACGGCAGCCTCTGCGACATTGATCAATCAAGCTCGTTACAAATTTTTAGAGGTGGTTGGCTGTCTGCGCGCGATTTGAGGTCGATAGTGCAGCTACAGAATTTGGAAACGTTGAGCGCACAAAACTCATCCGTAAACCAACAGGTTATAGAGATGGTCGTCAACAATAACGCGTTGACGAATCTCGACCTTGAGGCGTCCAACCTTGACGATGACATGGCAAAAGAGTTGGCCAATTCCAGCAAAATTACGCAACTGGATATTGGCGCAACACGATTGGGGCCACACGGTTTGCAAGAAATTTGCAAGATGACGCAATTGCGTGAACTGGATATTTGGGCGCTGGACCTGGGTGAGCGCGACCTAGATTGTTTGGAAGGGCTCACAAATCTGGAATACTTGTCGATCGGGGGCTACGATGGCCAAAAGCGTCTTACGTCAAAGAATGTGTTGCCGCGACTTGCAAAGCTACCATCGTTGCGCCGTGTATGGCTTGACGGAATACCAGTTACAAAAAGCGAGGCTACGGACCTGAAAACACGCTATGAAAGTGTCCAGATCACATTTGCGGCGTAGTTTTCAATAGCGACTATTTGCACCAGCACAGCGAAACTCCGTTCTGAGCCCTCTTTGCCGATTGCTGCGCACGTCTTTGATGGCCGTTTTGAGTTCATCGCACTGATCTGAATGGAATTCGACTTGGACATTTTTCGACAGAATTCTGAACCGTCTCCGTACAAGCCATAAGGTAAACAACAGGAGAAACCCAATGTCAGGCCTACGCGTTGCAGCACTCTTTTTGATGGCAACTACATCAACCGTACTTGCCCACGAGAACGCTACACATAAAGAAGTGAACGAGGAGATGACGTGCATTTCTTCAAATGGGGCACCAAATCACGAAATGGGGAGATTTCCCAACCGGGCTAATCCGAATGCATTTCGGCTTCAGGATTTGACCTTTTGCTTCCCGACAACGCCCAGCATGACCGACACGGTCACACGCGGCTTGATGACAGTCGGTGTATCTGTCACCGGAGTTCCGATCCGACCCTATACCGCTGGCTATTATGACCCCAACGGGCGGCGCGGTTTCAGTAAGGACCCATCAAGCGGTTGGCGTCAACAGGCGATGCACACCCCCCGTAGTTTGGGTATGGACGATCAGAACGCTCATGTTGATCGTTCGGGTCTGTATCATTACCATAGCGTTTCCAGTGAGTTGCTGGCATCTCAGGGTGGCACACTGATCGGCTACGCGCCGGACGGATTCGAGATTAAGTACAGCCCATCCGCTGCTACTTCCTCGTGGCAGTTGAGGTCAGGTACGCGTTCGTCCCCTCCCGGCGGAACCTATGATGGAACCTTCGAAGAAGACTTTGAGTATGTCGCTGGCAGTGGAGCGCTGGATGAATGTAACGGTGGGCAGCTAAACGGCACTTACACGTACTTTGCGACGGATACGTACCCATACTTTCCCCGTTGTTTCAAAGGACAGGTAAACCGACACTTCATGACGCGGAACTGATCAGGGCAAATGGCACTTGAGGCGCGACGGAACATTTCTGTCGTGCTGCCCGGTCATCAATGGAACAGCACGGACAGAGCAGACCTTCATGGTCAGTTGCTAAATGTCGGAAAAGTCCGCTCACCGCCAGTCCAAGCCTGACTAGGTGAGCGGCCCCTATCGCGGAGATCAGCTAATCACGCCGGGCGCGGCGAAAGAGTAGGAAGAGTCCGCAATACCATTGTTCTAAATCGTCGCAAAGATTGCGGATAATGTGATCAGGATTGGCGCTTCCATTTGCACAAGCAACACTGTGATTGAAACATCGAGTTGGCTCAGTCCGATGTAGGAAATGCTATAGGATATGCCCAAAGCGCACGCTGAGGCGACCCATAACTTCCATATAGAAACTTTAGGCCGACCAAATATTGCAACAAGCAAAATTCCCGCAAATCCAAACCGAAACATAGCCACCAAGATGGGTGGAAAATGTGAGGTTGCCGTTTTTCCAAAGACCCAACCAGCCCCGAAAACAAGTGACATGAGCAAAGCGAGCGCAAGGTGTGATCTACGCATATCTATGAGTATCCAATCCTACGTATCAGGATGTAATCTCATAAGGTTGGGAACTGCACAGCCGCTCTAATCCAAAAGCACCTTTGGATATCCGAAACTAACAAGCGTCGACCACTCAATGCCGTCGTTCGTTAGCTAAAGAGTGGATCGGTTTCGCTTCGATAGCTGCAATATCAATCTCCGACTCTAAAACATGACAGTTGAATTCCGTCATATTTTCTTCTGAAATCAGCCCTGTATCTCGTAGACTCAAAACTTCTTCCAGTGCCGATCTAGCACCTTCTAAATCTCCGCTATGAGACAGCGACAGAACTTTATCCCTCAATTTCGCAACCCGTTTACTAGATGCAAAACGCTTCTTGGCTGGCATAGGCTGACACTTTCCTAAACGGCTTCAACAATAAGATGCTTCCATAGCACAAACAAATTGGAACGTCGCTTTGTCCGCGTAGCAGACCTTCAACTATCAGATTGCACTCAGAACCGTTTGCTCATGCAGCGAATGTCGGCTTCGAGCCCTTTTTAACGAATGCTGCGGCATGGACGAATGGCAGCTATTCTCGTTCACCCATCAGCGTCAACGATCGGACGCCACAACAAACGAAGGCAGTGATCTTTACGATCTGTGGCTATGTGTAGGACACAAACACGTCTTTGTTTTTTTGCCGCGCCATTTCGTTGATCTCGTTGCGAAGTGACATTGCAGCGCCTCTGGCCCGCTGAGCGAAATCCTCTCCCGATCCAGCGTAGTTGATGGCTCTTGCAGAATTGATCAAAATACCGCCGCCAGCGGCTGCTGCGATGATCCGGTCCAATGATCCGCCTTGGGCCCCAACACCGGGGATGAGCAACGGCATTTGGCCGACGATCTCGCGTACCGCCAATGCCTCTTCTGGCATTGTTGCTCCCACGACCAGTCCTACATTACCCAATTCGTTCCATTCTGTACTCGCCAGTTCGGCAACGTGTTCATAGAGCCGTTGTCCGTTCTGCAATAGACAGTCCTGCAATTGGGGTGCCGAGTTGTTTGAGGTCTTACAAAGAACGAAGACGCCTTTGTCTGCATATTGTGTAAAGGGCGCTATGCCGTCTATCCCCAGATATGGGTTGGCTGTCACGGCATCCGCTTTGTAGACCTCGAAAGCTTCGACGGCGTATCGCTCAGTCGTTGATTCAATGTCACCGCGTTTAGCATCAAGAATAACAGGAGCTTCTGTTGTATCGTGGATGTAATCAATTAGCGACTTTAGTATGTCACATGCATCCTCTGCGGCGAAATAAGCGATTTGAGGTTTATAAGAACTTGCCAAATCTTTGGTTGCATCCACAATCGCGGTGCAGAAGTCAAAAAGTGCATTTTCGTTTTCTTGAATGTGCTGCGGTACTTGAGAACGTCGAGGGTCCAGCCCAATACATAGGTGGGATTTGTTCTTTTCTTCTGCGGCTGCAACCATCTCGAAAAACTTCATTGCATGGGTCCTTGCTACACGTTTTTTAGTCCTGAAATTGCACTATGCAAAACAGTGAGTTCAACCCAAAGATATAGACAGCTATATTCGCGTTGGACAGGCCCTGAGCGCAAAAGCTGCCATTGGCGCAAACGCAGCGAAAGCACACTTTGTCCTGCTGAGCAGACCTTAATACCTCAATAATGCTGCAGCAACGTATCAATGTCTGCTTCGGGGAAGCTGCGTCGCAGCGTGCGGGGCCAACGCGAGCGGTAATTTTGGGCCGTTCGCGCGACTTTGCAAAGGTTGCTTTCTGCACATAGCTGCCGTTGGTGTGGCGCGCACCCGTCAGGAATATCACCTGCCAGCCTGCGCGTGACATGTTCTTCATACAGCCCTCCGTCAGGCACCGGTTGATCCAAGGGCCCTTCACCAACCTCGGGCAACCAGAGCGACCACGTATCGAAGAATTCATGCTGGACAGTGTCCTCTGGTGCAGAGACCAGCAGCAGCTTGTGGATAGGACACACACGCGCTGACGCAAGCGCCCACAGGATACGACCATACGCCCCAAGTGCCGTATCAGGCGTCAACTCGGTACCTGTATCTCTGCGAAAGCACGCTGGGCAAATGCGGCTTCGTCCTCTCAGAAGGTTGTGCCTTCCAAGCTCCTGTCCCATGCACCTATATGTTGAATTTCTTATTGGGATGAATGCATGCTGGGACAGATCATTGAGTGTGACGCCACCGAGAGCGGCAAGCGTGTTGAAGGTTTTTTGATCACCCTTCAGAAATCCCGCCATCGAATGCTCGGCGTCTATCAAGAGTTCCGCAATAGTTGGAATCCCGTTGGCCATAGCCAAACGCGATGCAAAAGACGCCGCAGTCTCGTCTGAATGAAGGGCAACTGTGTTCTGTAGTCTCATAGCGCCATCCCTGAAACGGCGAGCGATCGTAGCCTCAGGGGTGACGTGGCAAAGAAAAAGGGATGCCACAAAGGCACCCCGAGGCTCGCATGACCAGGCTCATTAGTTTACCGCTCGTTATTATTTTATGCCTGCGGCTTGGTCTGCGTCAGGGGCGAGCGCACCCGCCCCATGTAAAGGTGGGAAGGAACTAAGTACCGCCCCCACCCTATTTCTTTAACTCAAATTGTCCGTTGGAGATCCATTCGGGTTGGAAGCAACAATAGTTCTGCCATCTGGAAGCTTGCGGGTATGGTACCCATCATGTTCGCCGCGGCTCACTTGCCGCGCAAGTTCGCCACGTGTCACTTCGCCTTGGCCTGGGACATTGAAGTGAGTATTCAATCCAGTTGGTTTTTCACGGGTTACCGTGATGTTTTTTCGACTTACCATAGTAAATCTCCATTTTGTCCACAGCTTGCGAGCATTACTTGGTGACAAGCCTGTGGATAAGTCAGTGCGTTATTGATATTTTTGTTCGACCATGATCCTCATTAGGTAGATCGACCTGAATTGGCCGAACTGCTTGCCTCTCGTCCGCACCGTGGAAACGAGAAGCGAGTCGGGGAGCGGTGTTGTAGCACTGCTCTCCAACCCTCAATTTCCTCAGCTACAGCCGGATGTCCCGCCGCAGGTGTTGCACTTCATGCAGGTGCCGTTGCGCACCAATGTGTAGTTGCCGCATTCACCACATGCTTCGCCTTCGTAACCTTGCATCTTTGCCTTTGTACGCAGGTCCATTGATACGCCACCCGAAGCGATTGCCGTGGTGGTGGTTGCGACTGCTGTTGCAGTGGCGACGCCACCGTCTCCCTCGGGAATCAGCGATGAAATTGCGTCCATCGCGGCGGATTGGCCGCCTTGCAGCACTGTCAGGTTTTGCGGTACTCGGTTGCGCAGATAACCCGGTGAGGTGATCTGCTTGAGCACTTCGAGGGATTTTGCAGCAGCACTTTCGGATAGTTCAGAAAGGTTTGCCAACCCTTCTTCCTCGCCACGGCCCAAGGTATCGAATGTCGCGCCTTCAGGCTGCACATGTGCAAGGTCCGTGCGATCCAGATAACTTACCGCGAGCTCGCGGAAGATGTAATCGAGGATCGAGGTTGCCGATTTGATGCTGTCGTTCCCCTGCACCATGCCAGCTGGCTCGAACTTGGTGAACGTGAACGCATCAACGAATTCTTCCAACGGCACGCCGTATTGCAAGCCCACTGATACGGCAATGGCAAAGTTGTTCATCATCGCACGGAAACCAGCACCCTCTTTGTGCATGTCGATGAAGATTTCACCGAGGGATCCGTCCTGATACTCACCTGTGCGCAGGTACACTTTGTGCCCGCCCACGTTGGCTTTTTGCGTGTACCCTTTACGGCGCTGTGGCATCTTTTCACGGTGTGATTTGATGATCTCTTTGACGATCACCTTCTCGACAATCTTTTCCGCCAACACGACAGCTTTTTCGTGCAGCGAACCACTTTCCAACGTTTCTGCGGCTTCATCATCATCTTCAACCAAGGCTGCTGCCAGTGGTTGGGACAATTTGGAACCATCACGGTACAGCGCGTTCGCTTTGATGCCCAAGGACCAAGACAGCTCATAGGCTTTCTGACAGTCCTCGATGGTTGCATCGTTTGGCATGTTGATTGTTTTCGAGATCGCACCAGAGATGAACGACTGCGCCGCTGCCATCATGTAGATGTGGCTGTTGACGGACAGGTAACGTTTACCCTTTTTGCCGCAAGGGTTGGCGCAATCAAAGATGCTGTAGTGCTCTTCTTTCAGGTGCGGCGCACCCTCCAACGTCATTGTACCACAAACATGGTCGTTTGCCGCGGCTACATCCTGCTTGGAGAAGCCAAGGGATTTCAGCAGATCAAAGGTAGGATCGTTCAGCTTTTCAGCAGGAATGCCCAAAACTTGGGTGCAGAACTCTTCGCCCAGTGTCCATTGGTTGAACACAAACCGGATGTCGAATGCTGAAGCCAACGCGCCGTCAATCTTGGCCAGCTCATTTGGTCCAAATCCGTGGCCCATCAACGTTGTGTGGTTGATACCTGGTGCGTTGCCGATAGTCCCATGACCAACTGCATAGCTAACGATCTCTTCGATCTGAGCAGAGCCATAGCCTTGCTTTTCTAGTGCCGCTGGAACGGATTGGTTGATGATCTTAAAGTAACCACCACCCGCAAGTTTCTTGAACTTGACCAGAGCAAAGTCAGGCTCGATGCCCGTTGTGTCGCAATCCATGACCAGACCGATAGTGCCTGTCGGCGCAATCACAGACGTCTGAGCGTTACGGAAACCGTGCGCTTTGCCCAGTTTCAGCGCCTCGTCCCATGTGGACATCGCAACATCAACAAGTCCGGCCTGCGGGCAGTTGCTGTGGTCAAGCGGCAAGGGTTTGATCGCTAGGTCTTCATAACCAGTCTCTTCGCCGTAGGCCGCGTGGCGGTGGTTGCGAATGACGCGCAGCATGTGTTTGCTGTTTTTGCTGTAGCCCGGGAATGCACCTAGCTCGCGTGCCATTTCAGCAGAGGTCGCATAAGCAACGCCCGTCATGATCGCAGTCAAGGCACCACACAACGCGCGGCCCTCGTCACTGTCATAACTAAAGCCCATGTTCATCAGCAAGCCGCCGATGTTGGCATAGCCAAGGCCCAATGTACGGAAGTCATAGGACCGTTGGGCAATCTCTTTGGAGGGGAACTGCGCCATCATCACAGAGATTTCCAGCGTCACAGTCCAAAGACGGGATGCGTGCATGTAGTCCTCGACCTGAAACTCGCCGTCCTTAAGGAAGGTAAGCAGGTTCATCGAGGCAAGGTTACAGGCTGTATCATCAAGGAACATGTATTCCGAACACGGGTTGGATCCACGGATCGCGCCGTCTTCGGGGCATGTATGCCAGTCATTCACTGTGTCGTGGTACTGAATACCCGGATCGGCACAGGCCCATGCGGCATGGCCAACCTGATCCCACAGATCACGTGCGCGGATTATCTTGGCAACTTTGCCAGTTGTCCGGTCTAGCAGTTCCCAATCAGCGTCTTTTTCGCAAGCGGTTAAAAAGCCGTTTGTCACACGGATCGAGTTGTTCGAGTTTTGACCCGAGACCGAGCTATACGCCTCTGAGTCCCAATCAGTGTCGTAGGTCGGGAATTCAATTGAAGTGTGGCCCTGCTTTGCATAATCCAGCACGCGTTTGATGTATGTCTCTGGGATCGCAACTTTTTTAGCCGCGCGGATCGCATCTTTTAGCTGGTCGTTTTTAGCAGGGTCATATGCATCTGCTTCCAGACCATCCCAACCCGCAATCGCCTTAAAGATCAGGTTCAGCTTTTGCTCGTGCATCTTTGAGCCAGCAACAATGGAGGCAACCTTTTGCTCTTCAAGCACTTTCCAGTTTATGAAATCCTCAACATCGGGGTGATCAGCATCCACGATGACCATCTTGGCCGCGCGGCGGGTTGTGCCACCCGATTTGATCGCACCAGCAGCGCGGTCACCGATTTTCAGGAACCCCATCAGGCCCGAGGACTTGCCACCACCCGATAGTTTCTCCCCTGCTCCGCGCAAGGACGAGAAATTCGTGCCTGTGCCAGAACCGTATTTAAACAGGCGCGCTTCGCGTACCCAAAGGTCCATGATGCCACCATCGCCGACCAGATCATCTGCAACGGATTGGATGAAACATGCGTGCGGCTGGGGGTGCTCGTAGCTGGAGGTTGAGCGGGTCAGCTCGCCGGATTGGTGATCCACATAGTAGTGGCCTTGCGCCGGACCATCGATACCATATGCCCAGTGCAAACCAGTGTTAAACCACTGTGGGGAATTTGGTGCCGCCCGCTGGGAGGCCAGCATGTGACGCATTTCGTCATAGTAGCTGCGTGCGTCTTCTTCAGAGGTGAAATAGCCGCCCTTCCAGCCCCAGTACGCCCATGCACCTGCAAGACGGTCAAAGACCTGCTTGGAGGACGTTTCACCGCCCATTTCTGCACCTTCTGCCGGAACCGAACGCCAAAGGAACTCTGGAACGTTCTTTTCCTTCACCTGCTTCAATTTGGAGGGGACACCCGCTTTTCGAAAATATTTCTGCGCAATGACATCAGAGGCCACTTGGCTCCAGGATTTGGGCACTTCGACATTGTCGAGATGAAACACAATAGAGCCATCGGGATTACGGATTTCGGAGACCGTGCTCACGAAATCCAAATCAGCGTAGGCGTCTTTTCCTTGAGTAGTGAAATTCCGTTCAATTTTCATCGCGCTGCCCCATTTCCAGCTTCTTCATTTCAAGACGGGCGCATGGCCCATCCACCTCATTACCAAACATTAAAGTCAGCCATAGCGTCGGCCAAAGTCATAAACCTTGGCACGTGCAACGATCGAACCGTCATAAAAAGACCGTTTGCCTGTACTTAGCTGCGCGACTCGCCAGTTGAGCGTTTCATCACTACATGTTGTGGCGTTGCCGTCAGCTCGCACAATTTGGCGTAGATGAGCCTATCAGGTCAACGAATTTTTTACCGAACGTGTGGCAGAAAACGGGTTGACGGATGGCAGGGAGAACCCCGACCGCGACCTCATCCGATTCAGTCTCAGAAATTGGGCACGAGTAGACCAAAAAATTACCCTCTACTGATCCGCAGAAAACCATGGTTTTTAGCTAACTTAGCCTGACCGCCTCATGGCATCCAAAACTTTCCGGTTGATGAACGGCGTCCGATTGCCTTGATTTTGATCATCTCAAAAAAAAATGACCAATCTCCGCCGATCCTCAAAATCGGGCTAATTGGCCACACAAAATGATGGGAAAGACACCACTGGTAGTAGCAAAACACGTTAACCCTTGGTTAACTAACACAACATGTAGTTTCAGCGCGAAAAACCATCACGTCGCGCGGTCAGCCGATTCCCAGCCAAAAGTCACAGCTATCGGGAAACACTCAAAATCGATTTATCGATGCAACTCATCGCATGGGCAAAATGAGGAGGTCGTAAAACGCCTTGTGGCCCTTTCGCTAATGCGAAAGAGCCAAACAAGATGTTGGGTTTTTGTAGAATGGTCGGGGCGAGAAGATTCGAACTTCCGACCCCCTGTACCCAAAACAGGTGCGCTACCAGGCTGCGCCACGCCCCGACTAGGGGTTCTTTAGCGAAGCCACACAGGATTGAAAAGGCTAAATAGTCCACTTTGTGAATCTATTTTCATTCACTGCAATTCCAAGGCGTTTCAAGGCTCACAAATGCCGGATGGCGCAGCACATCCCCTACCCCAACGCCCAAGCGTTTCGCCAATCCACCATTGATTTCAAGCACACCAGTCAAAAGCATATCACCCGGAGAAATAACGGTTTCGTCGTGTGGCTGCGCACGGTGATGGATGTGTTTGATCACACCAAAGCCGTCTAGAAAAAGCATATCCAGCTCAATGAGCGTGTTACGCATCCAAAAGCTCATAATCTGTGGTTTGTCGTATACAAATAACATGCCTTTGCTCAACGGCATGTTTGTAACGTTCATCAGCCCTTGTGCACGGCTGGAGTCGTCTGCGGCGATATCTACGGTAAAAATTGCTTTACCAAATCCTCCAGTGATGGTCGCCCGATCTAACGGGCAGGCCAACAATGGAGTTTTGGCCAAGACTGGTGAGGCGATAACAGTGCTTGCTGCTAGGCCTGCGATGAATCCTCGTCTGTTATAAGAACTGTTTCCCACGCTTGCACCTCTGCGGCCATACGACCACGTTTGCCTTCGATTACGCGCATCGCGATGGCTTCACCGGGGGCCAGGTCAGACAGACCTGACTGGCGCAGCACATCCATATGCACAAATACATCTTCGCTACGGCCAAAGACATTTGCAAACCCAAATCCTTTTGCCTTATCGAACCACTTGATCCGCGCAGCCAACATCGGGCTGCGTGCGATCTCGTCTTCATCCATTTCCGTAATGTCATTCAGAGTCGAGAACGCCCCTTCGGGCGGTTCAATGGATACCACCTCCGAAGCCTGCACACCGCGCTCAGTCTCTTGCACTAACAGATCAACACGTGATCCATCAGCAACCGAGCTTTGCCCGAAATTTCTAAGCACGTTAACATGCAATAATATATCGGCACCGGCGTCTTCGGATACTACAAAACCAAAACCCTTAACCGGGTCAAACCATTTAACGATTCCCAAAACACGCTTTTGCACCGGCTCATTCTCGTCCGTCTGTGTCATATTGGTCTTACCGTCTTTCAAATCTATTCTTGGGCCAAACCGGCCCACCGCCAAAATACCCGGCGGGTCTTTTACATTATTATGGATTCAGTAACTTAATATCCCATTCTGCATCAACTGTAGTGCGCCGCCATTGATACCGCTTGTGAAGCCGCGCGTCTCCGTCGCCCCAAAATTCTAGTTCAAGCGGCTGTAACCGGAAACCACCCCAATACGGGGGCCTAGGCGGGTTATCACCATACTTAGCCGTTGCATCCTCTAGCGCAGCCTCCAGAACCGCGCGATTCTCCAGCGGTTGGGATTGATCAGACGCCCAAGCGCCAAGGCGGCTTTTGAGCGAGCGGGATGCATAATATGCATCGGCTATTGGTCCATCTTCCCGAGTAATCAAACCCCGAGCACGAATTTGACGCCGCAATGTTTTCCAGTGAATAACAAATGCCGCTTTGCCCGACTGGTCCAGTTCTTGAGCTTTTGCACTGCCGTAGTTGGTATAAAAGACAAATGCGTCATCTTCGATATTCTTCAACAAAACAACCCGCACATTCGGCATGCCGTCAGCATCTACAGTACTAAGCGCCATTGCATCGGGGTCATTAATTTCTTGGCCAGCAGCCGTTCCAAGCCACTCGCGCGCGAGAGCAAATGGGTCATTTCCTGCAAAAATACCAGTTCGTTCGGTCATTACACGCTCCTCGCTACTGTATTGCCAGCGCACTCAGGTTACCTGATGAAACAACATTCCACCCAAGCAACACAATAAGCTTCCCGACGCTGGCTCACTATTACGTTAACACTCAATTCTACCATAGCGACCGCCTGTGCAACCAAAATCACGATATCCTTCGCGTTCACTTGATGGTCGGCAACCAATCGCGTAGACAAATCGCTAATCGTTAATGAACGGAGTTTACGTCAATGTCTAACAATCTAATGGCAGGCAAACGCGGGTTAATCATGGGATTGGCCAACGACAAATCAATTGCCTGGGGCATTGCCAAACAGCTAAGCGATGCTGGTGCAGAGCTGGCGTTTTCCTATCAGGGCGATGCGTTGAAGAAACGTGTTGATCCACTGGCCGCACAGTTGGGCTCAGATATTGTTTTGCCTTGCGACGTTGGCGACGAGGAGTCAATTGATACACTTTTTGCAAGTCTAGCCGAGCGTTGGGACAATCTGGATTTCATCGTACATGCCATCGGTTTTTCAGACAAAAACGAACTGCGCGGTCGTTACGTAGATACCAGCCGCTCCAATTTCGCCCTGTCTATGGATATATCAGTCTACTCTTTCACGGCGGTGGTTCAGCGCGCTGAAAAGATGATGAACAATGGCGGTTCTTGCCTGACGCTCACTTACTACGGTGCGGAAAAAGTAATGCCGCACTATAATGTAATGGGTGTGGCAAAGGCTGCTTTAGAGGCATCCGTACAGTATCTTGCCGAAGATTTGGGCAAAGACGGTATTCGCGTAAACGCCATTTCAGCAGGCCCAATCAAAACACTTGCTGCTTCGGGAATCGGTGACTTTCGTTACATCATGAAATGGAACGAATATAATTCGCCCCTTCGCCGTAATGTGACCATCGACGAAGTTGGTAAATCTGCATTATATCTGTTGTCCGATCTGGGCTCTGGCACAACTGGTGAAAACCTACACGTTGATGCCGGATATCATGTTGTCGGCATGAAAGCCGTCGACGCACCAGATATGGCCAAAGGCTGATCGAAAAACAAAAAGAGGCGCACAGGAATGACGTTTGAACATCTCATCGCTTTTAACGCGGTTCTGATAATATCGATCCTCAGTCCCGGTGCTGCTTTTTTGATGGCCGTGCGCAGTTCCGTTTCCAACGGGCGGCGCGCAGGCATTGCAACCGGCCTTGGCCTTGGCGTGATGGCCTGTCTTTGGACATTGGCTGCGTTATTGGGCATGGACGCGCTGTTTGCGCTGTTTCCTTGGGCTTTTGCTGCACTAAAAATTGGCGGGGCTGTCTACCTTATCTATCTTGCGATTAAAACTTGGCGCAGTGCCTCTGCTCAGCTGAGTGACGCACCAAAGGCCCAAGGCCGCGCGTTTGTTGACGGGTTCTTGGTTAACCTAGGCAATCCAAAATCTGTGCTTTTTGCAGCTGCGGTTCTGGTTGTGGTGTTCCCGCCAAACCTTACTGGCACCGAGATCGCGTTTGTTACGCTCAATCACCTCGCTCTCGAAATCCTATTCTATACCGCTTGTGCATTTGTTTTGACTGCACCTGCTGCCCGTTCGCGTTTTTTGCGCGCCAAACCTCTCATTGACCGTGCTGCCGCCGTTTTGCTGGGCGGGCTTGGTCTGAAACTTCTGCTTCAAAGGTAATTTTCATGTCCGACACACGCCTGCCCCACGAAAAAGGTTTTCACATCAGCTGGGATCAAATCCACCGTGACAGCCGTGCGCTTGCATGGCGTCTGGATGGCAAAGGTCCGGATGACGGTGCATGGCGTGCTATTGTTGCGATCACCCGTGGCGGCATGGCCCCGGCAATGATCATCGCGCGTGAGCTGGATGTCCGCACCGTGGATACAATTTCCGTTGTGTCCTACCACTCTGGTGGCGGCAAAGCGGATGATCGCCGCGAGGCCCGCGTGCTTAAATCACCAGATCAGGAAATGATGGGCGACGGCACAGGCATTCTGATCATTGATGATCTGGTGGACAGCGGCAAAACCCTTGAGCTGGTCCGCACCCTATACCCTAAAGCCCACTTCGCAACGGTTTACGCTAAGCCCGAAGGCGAACCGATGGTGGACACCTTTATCACTGGCGTCAGCCAAGACACGTGGATCTTCTTCCCGTGGGATATGGCCCTGCAGTACGTCGAACCTTATCGCGGCAAAGACTAAACGCGCAGCCAATCAGCGATAAGCTGCGCTAACATTTCATTTTATCCCCTCATCCGGACGCCCCCCATGACGCATTCACGCACCGCCGCCACCTTCTCGCCCCCTGTTATGGAGGCGCGTCGTTGGCTGGATGGTGTAACCTTCCCTGCGGACCGCCCGCTTATCAACGTAAGCCAAGCTGCCCCAGTGGAAGCGCCCCACCCTGACATGCGTCAGGCGATGGCGGATGCGGTGCTAAATGATGATGATGTGCATCTTTACGGGCCTGTCCTCGGCCTGCCCGCACTGCGCGACGAACTAGCCGCGCGAACAGCACGGATATACGGCGGCACTGTCAGTGGTACTCAGGCATCCATCACTTCGGGCTGCAATCAGGCCTTCGCGGCGGCGATTGCGTCTCTTTGTAGCGAGGGTGATGAGGTCATCATTCCGGTCCCTTGGTACTTTAACCACAAGATGTGGCTCGACATGTCTGGCGCAAAAGCTGTCCCGCTGAAATGCGAAGATGACATGATGCCCGATCCGTGGGACGTGACAAAACTGATCACGTCGCGCACTCGTGCCATTGTGCTGGTCACGCCCAACAACCCTACAGGTGTTGAATACCCTGATGATCTGATCACCGCCTTTTATGATATCGCAAAGTCGCGCGGCATCGTTCTGATTGTAGACGAAACATACCGCGACTTTCATTCATCCACTGACGCCCCACACAGCCTGTTCAAACGGGATGATTGGGACGAAACGTTGATCCATCTCTATTCTTTCTCCAAAGCATACCGCCTTACAGGACACCGCGTTGGGGCCTTGCTGGGCTCACCTGCGCGTTTGGCTGAAATAGAAAAGTTCTTGGATACCGTTGCGATATGCCCCAACCAAGTTGGTCAGCACGCCGCCTTGTGGGGGATGCAGAACCTTGATCAGTGGCTTGCAGGAGAGCGCGACGAAATCCTCAAACGCCGTGCCGCTATCACTGACAACATGCCAACCCTAAAGGCCAAAGGCTGGTCGCTGATGGGTTTGGGCGGGTATTTTGCCTATTTGCAGCATCCATTTGACATGAGCAGCGCCGATCTCGCACCCGTCATGGTGCGTGAAACAGGTGTTTTGTGCCTGCCCGGCACAATGTTCTATCCCGAAGGAAACCCCGATGGGGCAAAGCAATTGCGCATCGCTTTCGCCAATCTGGATGTTGATGGCATCGCCACGCTTTTTGAACGGCTCAGTGCGCTGGACCTGCCCCACAGATAGCCGCCTCTTGCCCCTCTGCGGCCAAGACCTTAGACAGACGCAAACACCGTACGAAGGGTATGCACCATGGCCAAGAAATCAAATGTAGGCAAAACCGCAATGTGGGGCCTTATGGGCCTGTTGTTCATCGGTTTAGGCGGCTTTGGCGCAGTCAATCTTAGCGGTAACATCCGCACTATTGGCTCTGTCGGGGACAAGTCAATTGACGTAGACACCTACGCCCGCCAAATGCAGCAGGAACTGAACACAATCAGTCGCCAAGCGGGCACCGCCATCAACTTTCAACAGGCGCAGGGGTTGGGTCTGGATCGGGCCGTTCTTCAGCGCATCATGCGTGACCGCGCGCTGGACCATGAAGCCACGCAAATGGGCCTGTCTGTCGGTGACGAATTGTTGCGCGATCGCATCCTGCAAATCCCAGCCTTTCAAGGTGTCGATGGATCCTTTGACCGTGACGGATATGCGCAGTCCCTACGCTCAGCAGGTTTGAACGAAGCTGATTTTGAAACAAACCTGCGCGAAGAATCCTCACGCCAGTTGCTACAAGGTGCCGTGCTCAGCGGTGTTGAAATGCCTGCGGTCTATGCGCAAACCCTTGTGGCCTACGTGAGCCAAGAGCGCGACTTCACTTGGGTTCTCTTTGACGAGGCTTCACTGGAAACACCGATCCAAGATGCTGAAGAAGCTGCGTTGCGGGCCTATTTTACTGCCAACGCGGAAGATTTTGTGCTGCCTGCCAGCAAAAAGATCACCTTTGCATGGCTCAACCCGACAGACATCATTGATCAGGTCGAGATGCCCGAAGAAGAGCTGCGCGAAGAATATGATAAACGCGCCGATCAGTATAACCAATCCGAGCGTCGCCTGACCGAGCGTTTGGTATTTGCCGATCAGGCCAGCGCCGATCAGGCTGCTGCAGCTTTAGAAGTGGGCGGCACAACATTTGAGGCGTTGGTCCTAGACCGTGGACTGGCCTTGTCTGACATTGATTTGGGCGACGTAGACGAGGCATCTTTGGGTGCCGCTGGCGCGTCCGTTTTTGCCGCGGAAGTTGGCAATGTTGTGGGTCCTGCCCTAACCGATCTGGGTCCTGCCCTGTTCCGCGTCAACGCGGTGCTACCTGCCCAAAACATCACCTTTGAACAAGCAGAGCCTCAACTGCGCGATGCCCTTGCCGCTGACCGTGCCATCCGCATCGTCGAAGCACAGGCCGAAGACTTTGACGACCGCCTTGCTGGTGGCGCAACGCTGGAGCAATTGGCCGAACAAACCGACATGGTCCTTGGCCAAATCGATTGGACCGCTGAGAGCAGCGATTCAATTGCCGCCTATGAAGGGTTCCGCATTGCTGCCGCTACAGTCACCGAAGGTGACTTCCCAAAGGTCGATCAACTTGATGACGGTGGCATCTTTGCGCTGCGCCTAGACGAGGCACTGCCCGAACGCCCAGCAACCTATGAGGACGTGACCGACGAGGTTGCCGCCCGCTGGCGCGCCGAGCAAATCGTGACGCAGCTGCGCACCCGTGCCGAAGCATCAAAGGCAGATGCCGAAACAGGAACAACATTGCCTGAAATGGGGCTGTCAGAACGTGTCGAGACCAAACAGACCCGTAGCGGTCTTATCGCGGCGACCCCGACAGATTTCATGAGCAGTGTTTTTGAAATGGAAGTTGGCGACATCCGCATCATCGATGGTACTGAAACCGTTGTTCTGGTGCGTTTGGATGCAATCAACGCTGCAGATGATAGCGACCAAGCAAAACAATTGATTGCCCGTCTGCGTGAGCAACAAAACGAAGCCCTCGCACGCGGCCTGTTTGATATCTACTCTGAGGATACGCTTCTGCGTGCAGGCCAGAATATTGATCCACGCGCTGTAAACGCCGTAAATGTGAATTTCCAATAAAATGGCACTGACACCTGACTTCGATACCTTTGCCAGCCGCTATGATGCGGGCGACCATCAGGTCGTTTACACCCGCCTCGCGGCTGATCTGGACACACCTGTTTCACTTATGCTCAAGCTGGGCGGTGCAGCGGAAAACGCCTTTATGCTGGAATCCGTCACAGGCGGTGAAGTGCGCGGGCGCTATTCGATTATTGGCATGAAGCCGGACCTGATCTGGCGTTGTCGCGGGACCACCTCTGAGGTGAACCGCGCCGCGCGCTATGATCCGGATGCCTATGCAGCCATGCAGGGTGATCCATTAGACGCGCTGCGCAGCCTGATCGCAGAAAGCAAAATTGACCTGCCAGACGATCTACCGCAATCTGCAGCGGGCCTGTTTGGCTATCTCGGGTATGATATGATCCGTTTGGTTGAGCATCTGCCTGATATCAATCCTGACCCACTGGGCCTGCCGGATGCAGTTATGCTGCGCCCGTCAGTCATTGCGGTTCTGGACGGCGTAAAAGGTGAAGTCACCGTTGTGTCCCCCGCGTGGGTCAAAGACGGACAATCAGCCCGCGCGGCCTATGCGCAGGCCGCCGAACGGGTGATGGACGCGGTGCGTGATCTTGAACGCTCTCCAGCCGGGACATCCCGCGATCTGGGCAATGCGGCTCACGTATCTGAGCCCGTCAGCAACTTTACAAAAGACGGTTACAAAGACGCTGTTCTAAAGGCCAAAGAATACATCAAAGCAGGCGATATATTTCAGGTTGTCCCTTCCCAGCGGTGGGCACAAGAATTCCGCCAACCGCCCTTTGCGCTTTACCGTTCACTGCGCCGCACCAACCCGTCACCGTTTATGTTCTATTTCAACTTTGGTGGCTTCCACGTTGTGGGTGCCTCCCCTGAGATTCTTGTGCGGGTGTTTGGCCAAGAAATCACCATTCGCCCCATCGCAGGCACGCGTCCCCGTGGTAAAACCCCAGAGGAAGATCGCGCACTTGAGGCCGATCTTATGAATGATCCAAAGGAATTGGCCGAACACCTCATGCTGTTTGATCTGGGCCGTAACGACGTGGGCCGCGTTGCCAAGATTGGCACTGTGCGCCCCACTGAAGAATTCATCGTTGAACGCTACAGTCACGTCATGCACATCGTTTCAAACGTTGTGGGTGAGCTGCGCGAAGATTGTGACGCCCTTGATGCGTTCTTTGCGGGTATGCCTGCAGGGACTGTATCAGGCGCACCAAAGGTCCGCGCGATGGAGATCATCGACGAACTTGAACCCGAAAAACGTGGTGTCTACGGTGGCGGTGTTGGGTATTTCAGCGCAGGCGGCGACATGGACATGTGCATTGCCCTACGCACGGCAGTGATTAAGGACGAAACCCTATTTATCCAAGCAGGTGGTGGCGTTGTCTATGACAGTGATCCCGAAGCCGAGTATATGGAAACGGTTCACAAATCCGGTGCCATCCGCCGCGCAGCAGAGGATGCGGCGCGGTTTGATGGCAACGGAAACGGCTAGGCTGCTGACACATCGATCGGATCGCCAAGGATCCGCTTATCATTGCGTCTAAGACGACGGATCAGCCGCTTTTGACGTTTTGTGTTCGGGATTGATCGCGCAGGCAGCGGCGTATTTCCTGTTGCCTGTAATTCAGGGAAAATTTCTTCAATTTCGCGGCGCGCAGCGGGGGCCAGCGATTTAACAGCCATAGGGCCGCAGAAGAAGCTCTCGGTTGGGGTACCTTCTGCGATGATGATTTCGTGCTGTTCCATCACGATGTGATAATAGGTTACGTCCGTGATTTTTCTGTCAACACTTATCTTTGGCAGCATGGTCAGTTGCGCCGCACAAAGTAGCGTCTCATCCACGTCAAACATCCGCTCAACAACAGGCGACCGCGCCAAAAAACGGTGCTGAGGGGAAACCCAAAGATCACGTATCGGTAAGCCCTGCCCTAATGCGCCCGCCCGAATGCGAACAGGTCTGAGGTTGGGCCGTTCACGCAACGCGGTTGCGTCAAACCCACGTGACAGAACCGTCTTCACAGGCTGCGGACCCCGATCAAGCGTTTCAACAAGATCACCTGCTTGCAGGTCTTCTACAGTTACATCCCCGAGCGTTGTTTCGATCTTGGTCCCCGTACAGAAACACGCAACATAGTCGTCGTATTCATTGTTTTTCTGATGTGATGTGCGGGCACTATTAAAGGTATAGGTGGTCCCCGGAAGTAACGGCTCGGTGGAAACCATACCATCAACTGCACCCTGCTGGTATCCATCCCCCCCAAAGTGGAACGAGGTCACCTTGTGCCCCGTCGTTGTATTGATCAGATCATATGCAGTGTTGATCGAAGTCCCCGCAGCCAGCGCATCACCGTCGATATTGACCGCGTTGGTCAAAACCTGTGATGCATCAACTTCGTCGAAGACCAGATCATCATCCGTGACTTCAATAAGTGTCGGTTGTGCTCCGGCAACAAGTGTCAGAGTCCAAGTTGGACCACCCGCCGCTGAGGCGTTATTTTCATCAGGCAAACCAGCAACAAAATCGCTGGGACTATATACATAGAGGAACATCAAACCATCCTAGATAGATGGGTTAATACTCAACAATATTCCCGACATTATTATGGCGTCATTAGATCGGTGATGTGGCACAAACGATTAGCGCTGGTCCAATAAAACCGCAGAAACCGGTGCAAGGGCTACCGATCCCGCGCGATCAGCAAGTCCCCAGATAAGGAGCGCTTCGATCGTTTTGGGACGCAAACGGCCCAACATGATCACGCCGCCCTCTTGGCCCGCTTTAAATGCTGCTTGATCCAAAAAGCGTCGAATAACACGAGGTTGTTGGCCCGCGCCGTCAAAATCACGAAACACTGGCGCGGCTTGAACGCCTTCTTTTATCGCCAGTTTGGGCATTGAGTTAAGCCCCTTGTTCTGCGTCACCAACCCATGGCCGCTGGCCTTGAGGATACCCGTCACTTGATCCGCAACCGCGCGCGAGTTCTGAAGCCCTTCACCCGTGCCTTCCAGCACGCCTACGATTTCGGGGAGTCCGTTCAATGTGACGCTAAGGGATACTTCTGCGTCAGACGGCTGCGCACCCTGTGGCAAATCAAGCATGGCCAGCACATCAAACCCTTCGGCCCGATACCGCTCCATCCGCTTAGCTGCATCAATCAGACGAACATCAACGGCAAAGCTAATCGGATAGGGAAAGCTGGACAAAGCGGGCAAGCCGATTTCGGCAGCATCCAGATCTACACCATCATCCATAAGAACAATGGACATCAACGGCTTACCTTCCGGGTTTTCAAAAGGTTGCGCGTAACGGCGCAATGGCGCGTTATCTCCGCCATCATCTGCAGCTTGAGTTGCTGTTTCGATTGGCGCGGCATCCGTGCGGTTGATCAACGTGCTTGCCGGAGTTCCGACCCTCACACGCGATGCTGTTCCAAGGGTCCCTACCTTTGTTCCCGGTGTTTGCAAGACACGTGGTTTAGGGGCCAATGCGACGACGATCTCCTCGTCACTGTCTGGATCGGATTCTGTTTCCGGTGTGGAGACCACTACATTTGAAGTTTCTTCACCCTCGTCGGCACTCTCAAACGGTTCAGCAGGTTGTTGCCTGATCTCGCCATCTGCTGTGACATCGGGAATCATCGGCGCAAGTGCTTGGGGGATTGGTAAAACTGGCGCGTCTTCCTCCACACGTACAATCACAGCCTCCGGCAATGGCCGAGGCGGTGTGATGCCTGTAGCATTTCCCGTCTGCGGCTGCATCGGCAACGGTGCAGGAAGGGCTGGAACCGCGTCAGACGTATCTGTAACTGCCAACCCAAGTGGTGTCGGCATTGGTGCAAGCGCAACCGTTTCGGCAGCTGGAACTGTGAGTGGTGTTGGTGAACCTGGCGCTTCGCCGACCGAACTGCCCAATTCGCTTGTCACCTCAGGTGCAACAGCAACTGCCTCAGGCTCCACCGGAACAGCGACAACTATCTCAGTCTCTTCCGATGCTTCAGTCGCAATCACGGGTTCTTCCGGCTCAGTCACAACTTCCACGGGCTCTTTCGGCAAATCTTTGCCTGATGGTGCGCGCAAACTCACCTCGGGCTGCTCCACAGCAGCATCATTCTCATTCGAGACACTCGCAGACGGTTCCGGCATCGCTGGCTCGGGCGTGACTATTATCCCCGCCGTTCCAAGTTCCGAAGTGCGCTGCGGCTCTATCGGGACCAGCACAGATACAACACCTGCCACCCCCACGCTAAATACCGCGCCCAATCCAATACCGCTCAAAATGCCCCGTGCCATAGCTATTGCACCCTTGTCCTGTTACTCATCGCATACGACACCCCGAATATTATGCTCCGGTTTATGCCCGTTACGGCGGCCCAGCCCCTTGACGATTACGCCCAAGACTGACCATCTACTCACACAATCTATACACGTCCTACCCCTGCCTTCTCTAGTCCTAATACGAAGATTTCCCAAGATGCTCCTGTTGATCGATAACTATGATAGCTTCACCTACAATTTGGTCCATTATCTGGGCGCACTTGGCGCGCAGATGGAGATCAAACGCAACGATACGCTGAGCGTGGAAGAAGCACTCGCCATGCGCCCTTCGGGCATCGTCCTGTCGCCAGGGCCCTGTGACCCTGCCGCAGCGGGCATTTGTTTGGAATTAACCCATGCCGCCGCGCGTGAAGGTATCCCGCTATTGGGCGTCTGTTTGGGTCACCAAACCATCGGCGAAGCCTTTGGCGGGCACGTAATTCGTGCAGATGAAATCGTACACGGCAAACTGGGCCAGATGCACCACACAGGCAAAGGCCTGTTCGCGGGCCTGCCGACACCGTTTGCCGCTACGCGTTACCATTCATTGACGGTTGAACGGGCCACCCTGCCCGATTGTCTGGAAATCACCGCGGATCTTGAGGATGGCACCATTATGGGTCTGCAGCACCGCGAGCTGCCAATCCATGGCGTGCAATTCCACCCCGAATCCATTCGTTCAGAGCACGGCCATGCCCTGCTAGAGAATTTCCTCAAGGAGGTGAAAGAGCCCGCATGAGTGAACGTCTCAAATCCCTGATTGATGCCGCTGCCAATGGCCCGATGACCCGCGCGCAAGCGGAACAAGCCTTTGAAATTCTGTTTGAAGGTGAAGCAACCCCTAGCCAGATCGGCGGGTTACTGATGGCATTGCGTACACGCGGCGAAACCGTTGATGAATACGCCGCAGCTGCAGCCGTGATGCGTGCGAAATGCCACCCCGTTATTGCCCCTGCTGGCGCAATGGACATCGTCGGTACAGGCGGAGATGGCAAAGGGACACTCAACATTTCCACAGCGACTGCCTTTGTTGTGGCGGGCGCGGGTGTGATTGTCGCCAAACATGGCAACCGCAACCTCAGCTCAAAATCCGGCGCAGCAGATGCATTGACGCAGATGGGCCTAAAAACGATGGTTGGCCCCAAGGTTGTGGAAAAAGCGCTAAACGAGGCTGGCATTGGCTTTATGATGGCCCCCATGCACCACCCTGCCATTGCACATGTGATGCCAACGCGCGCCGAGTTGGGCACGCGCACAATCTTTAACATCCTTGGTCCATTGACCAACCCTGCTGGTGTCAAACGCCAACTGACAGGCACCTACATGCGTGAGCTAACGCGCCCGATGGCCGAAACCCTCAAGCTGCTCGGCTCTGAGGCCGCATGGTTGGTCCATGGTTCTGATGGCACGGACGAATTGACCATCACAGGCGTCAGCTGGGTCAGCGCCCTGCGCCTTGGCGGGCAGATCGACGATATTGAAATCCACCCCGAAGACGCGGGCTTGCCCGTACATCCGTTTGAGGCCATTGTTGGTGGCACGCCCGAAGAAAACGCAGTGGCCTTTAACGCGTTGCTAGATGGCACGCCGTCGGCCTACCGCGACGCAGTGCTGCTCAATTCCGCCGCCGCGTTGGTGATCGCAGATGCCGCAGCTGACCTTAAGGCAGGTGTGGAAATGGCCCGTGCCAGCATCGATTCAGGTGCTGCGCGAGAAAAAATCACTGCTGTGGCCCGCATCACGCAAGAAGCGTGAGGTTTGATCTAGGCAAATTGGGTGCGTGGGGCGACTTGCCGTTTTTCACGCAAACCCTTCCCAAAATCGAGGCGGTATTGACCGCTGAGCAGCGGCTTGTCCTTCCTCCAGAAAACCTTGTTTTTAACGCATTAGAGCGGGTCCAGCCCGATGACGTACGCGTAGTAATCTTGGGGCAAGACCCCTACCACACCCCCAAAAAGGCACATGGCCTTGCGTTTTCCATTACCGTCGATTTTGATGGCCGGCTGGATAGCCTTGGAAATATTTTCAAAGAGTTACAGACCGATTTGGAAATCACCCGCAGCCGCACGCAACTGGATGACTGGGCAGATCAGGGTGTTTTGCTGCTCAACACCGTCCTGACCGTGCCACAAGGCACACCAAAAGGCCATGCAAAGCTGGGTTGGCAGGTTCTAACGGATCAAATCCTTACGCGGTTGGCTGATCAGCCGCGTGCATACTTGTTGTGGGGCGGTCCCGCCCAAAAGGCGGCGCAAAATGTTAATCCAGAGGTCAATTTCAAACTTGAAACACCACATCCGTCTCCCTTATCGGTTCATCGCGGCTTCTTTGGGTCGCAACCTTTTAGCCGCACTAATGTATGGTTGCGCAAGCAAGGCCATGCGTCCATAAACTGGGGCGATCCGGAGGCACCATGACACAGACAATTTTAGACAAAATCAAAGCCTATAAGCTTGAGGAAATTGCAGCCGACAAGGCCGCGACCCCATTAGCTGAAGTTGAGGCGCGCGCCGCAGCTGCCCCCCCCGTACGGCCCTTTGCAGATGCGCTGTTTGATGCCACCAAAGAGAACTACGGCCTGATCGCCGAGATCAAAAAAGCCAGCCCATCCAAAGGCTTGATCCGCGAAGATTTTGAACCTGCAGAACTGGCCAAAGCCTATGAAGACGGCGGCGCGACCTGTCTATCTATCCTAACAGACACGCCTAGTTTTCAAGGTGCCAAACAATTCCTGATCGACGCACGCGCGGCTTGTGAGCTGCCTGTTTTGCGCAAAGATTTCATGTATGACACCTATCAGGTGGCCGAGGCCCGCAGCATGGGAGCGGACTGCATTCTGATCATTATGGCCAGCGTTTCCGACACCCAAGCGGCCGAACTTGAGGATGCAGCGGCTCATTTCGGCATGGATGCGCTGATCGAAACCCATAACGCCGAAGAGCTAGAGCGCGCGCTGCTGCTCAAGTCGCGGATGATCGGGATCAACAACCGCAATCTAAACACGTTTGAGACCTCACTAGATGTGACACGCACCCTGTCCAAACACGTTCCCGGCGAACGGATGATTGTCTGTGAAAGTGGTCTAAACAGCTCTGAAGATCTTGCAGATATGGCCCGTTACGGTGCCCGCAGCTTTTTGATTGGGGAAAGCCTCATGCGACAAGAAAACGTAGCAAACGCGACCCGCCAATTGCTAACAAACCCATTGCGCGCAGGTGGCCAATAATGGCGCTTACGCATTTTGATGGCGATGGCCATGCGCATATGGTTGATGTGTCTGACAAGGCCGTAACCTCGCGGATTGCCACAGCCGAAAACTACATTCAGATGAACCGCGAAACATTTGATATTATTACCGAAGGTCGCGCCAAAAAGGGTGACGTTCTAGGGGTTGCGCGCCTTGCTGGTATCATGGCGGCAAAGAAAACATCCGACCTCATTCCGCTATGTCATCCTCTCCCGATCACCTCCGTTTCCGTTGATCTGGTACCTGACGCGGCCCTGCCCGGTATTCGCATAACTGCAACCGTCAAAACCACTGGCCAGACGGGTGTTGAAATGGAGGCGTTGACTGCCGCCTCCGTGACGGCCCTCACCGTTTATGACATGAGCAAAGCGGTAGATAAGACGATGGAAATCGGCGGCCTACGCGTCACGCTCAAAGACGGCGGTAAATCAGGCCGTCACGTCGCCCCATGATCCCTGTTGATGAGGCCCTAGCACATCTATTTTCCCTGACGCAGGTCATGGATATCGAAGAAATCCCGCTGCGCTATGCGGCTGGCCGTGTTCTGGCGCGGGATGTTGTTGCGATGCGCACGCAGCCGCCTTTTTCAGCCTCTTCAATGGATGGCTATGCCCTGCGCCGCGCCGAAGTAGAACCAGACGCGATGTTCAAAGTTGTCGGTGAATCCGCAGCCGGACACCGCTACACTGGCTCATTGCATGCCGGCCAAGCCATTCGCATTTTCACTGGGGCCCCCGTGCCCGAAGGCGCAGATTTTATCGTCATTCAAGAAGACGTAACCCGACGCGGCGATCTGATCACCCTTGGCCATTCAGTTGGTAAAAAAGACAACATTCGCCCCGCTGGCGGAGATTTCAACAAAGGCCAGTCCGTTAAAGCCCCCCGCCGCCTCCGACCAGCTGATATTGCCCTGCTCGCGTCAATGAATATCGCAAGCGTCCCGGTGCGCCGCAAACCTGTTGTGGCAATCCTTGCCACCGGAGACGAGCTGGTCCAACCCGGAGAGGTCCCCGGACCCGATCAAATCATTGCATCAAACACTTATGGCCTTGCCGCGCAGCTAGATGCATTGGGTGCTGATACCCGCCTCATGCCCATTTCAGCCGACACCGAGGCCTCATTGCGCCGCAGTTTTGAATTGGCGCAGGACGCGGACCTGATTGTCACCATTGGCGGTGCATCCGTCGGCGACCATGACCTAGTGGCGCCAGTTGCCGCCGCGATGGGCATGGAGCAGTCGTTTTACAAAGTGGCCATGCGCCCCGGTAAGCCTTTGATGGCGGGACGCTTGGGCAGTGCTGCTATGGTTGGCCTACCCGGAAATCCAGTTTCGGCCATGGTTTGCGGGACCATCTTCGTCACTCCCATGGTTTCAGCCATGTTGGGTCTTGACCAAAATGCAGCACCACGCCGCCTTGTTCCCCTCGCGGAAGATATTCCTGCCAACGGCCCGCGCGAACATTACATGCGCGCCCGTATTGATGACGGCCAAGTGATTGCTGAGACACGACAAGACAGCTCCTTGTTGAGCGTTTTAGCCAGCGCAGATGCGCTTTTGGTACGCCCTCCACATGATCCCGCACATGCTGCGGGCACCCTTGTCCAAGTGATCGACATCTGAACAGGTTGACACAAAACAAGAACGTCTCTAGAACAAAACAAGACAATAGGGACAAGGAATGTACTGTGCTGACAAAAAAACAGCTCGATCTACTGGCCTTCATCCACAAACGCGTACAGCGTGACGGGGTACCACCCAGCTTTGATGAGATGAAAGACGAGTTGGATCTTCGATCCAAATCCGGCATTCACCGTTTGATCACTGCATTGGAAGAGCGCGGATTTATCCGCCGGTTGGCCCACCGTGCGCGCGCCATCGAAGTGGTAAAGCTGCCCGACAGTATGACTGGTTCAGGGTTTCAACCGCGTGTGATTGACGGCGACATGCCGGATACGCCCCAACCCGCCGCAGCCCAGCCCGTAGTCACAATTGAAGCGACCGAGCTTCCTGTTATGGGTAAAATCGCTGCTGGTGTCCCTATTGAGGCAATCAATCAACGCTCGCATGGTGTCACAGTGCCCAACGCGATGATCGCAGGTGCTGGCGCGCATTATGCACTCGAAGTCAAAGGCGACTCGATGATCGAAGCAGGGATCAACGACGGCGACGTTGTTGTGATCCGCGAGACATCAGTGGCAGATGACGGCGATATCGTTGTGGCATTAGTCGAAGATCACGAAGCAACGCTGAAGCGGTTTAAACGCAAAGGCTCTGCAATCGCGCTTGAAGCGGCAAACCCTGCCTATGAAACCCGTGTCTTGCCTGCTGATCAAGTCAAGGTTCAGGGCCGTTTGGTTGGGCTGATCCGCTCTTACTAATCGCGCTTCATTTCCCCTTTCGCTGCGCGTGTTGTTGTAGTGTGCGTGGCGATTTCACATCTGGCCAATGTGTCCATAGGCGCTCCCCCGCAACCGCCCTTGCGGTCTGGTGGATTTCGGGTCCATCCGGCCCAAAGGTAAATGAAAGCGCGCCCGTGTAGCGCAAGCTGTCAGGGTCGTGAACCGAGCAAGCCAATCCATCTTGTAACAACGGCACTGAACTCACCACAATTTGGCCTTTTGTGCAGCCCTGAAACTTCGCCGCGGCACGTTTGCCAGAAACATGGATGATGTTTGCACCCTGGTCCCACCTTTCGGCAGCTGCGTATTGGTCATGACCATCGCCATCATTCTCCAGCCAGTTGCGTGCAACAAAGCCGGCACCGCGTTGCTTGCTTAGGGCCCGCCCTGCTGGTGTCAGAACGCCAACCAATGTCCCTTTGTCTGATACTAAGATGTCGGGCCTTTCAGTCTGCGACCACAGGGCAAAGGACGCGATCATTGCGACCATACCGCACCACCGTGCGGGGCCGCGCCATAAGATCAACGTCAGAAACCCTAGTGCAAGCAGCGGCAACACCCAACCACTTGGCCCCATCACATAGGCCCGCGCGTCAGGCAGGTTAGCGACAAATTCGGCTACTCCAAGAATCCACTTCACGCCAAGGCTCATCACCCACAGGCCCACGGCTTCTAAACCAAATGGCGC
This sequence comes from Sulfitobacter sp., assembly GCA_033851935.1. Classification (GTDB taxonomy): domain Bacteria; phylum Pseudomonadota; class Alphaproteobacteria; order Rhodobacterales; family Rhodobacteraceae; genus Sulfitobacter. The sequence goes on along the minus strand of JAWSVL010000002.1, from coordinate 660,671 downwards.
AAGCACAGCTGCTGCAACCGCCGCAGGGATCACCAAGACCCCCATCAACGGTACTGAACTAAGATTCGCTAACAATCCGTATTGTGCGATAGTGTTAAAATGCGCAGCGGCAATGGGTGCTGTCGCCAGACCCGCCACAGCAGAGGAAATGAAAACGGCAATCGCAGGCTGTAGCCACTTTGGGCCAACTGCCAACTGCCTGTCCCGCATCCATCCAAACACCGCAACCAGCGCCGTTGTTGCAGCAAAAGACATCTGGAACCCCGGCCCCATCAGCGCTTCGGGACGCATTACTAAAACGATGGTTGCTGCTATTGCCACTCCGCGCAGGCTGATTGCGCGGCGACCAATCATCAAGGCGCACAGGGCAACAGCCACCATCACAAACGCTCGTTGTGTCGCCACGTTCCCACCCGACAACGCCAAGTACCCTGCCGCCGCGACCAATGCCCCCGCCGCCGCAATACTACGTGCAGGAACGCGCAACACCAAAGGCGGTACAAACGCAAACGCCAAACGCAGTGCCGCAAACACAACGCCTGACATCAACCCCATGTGCAGTCCCGATATCGCCAAAAGATGCGCGAGGTTGCTGGCCCGTAAATCATTCAATGCGGACTGGCTGATCGCAGATCGATCCCCTGTGGTGATTGCTGCGGCAAACCCGCCAATATCGCCCCCCAGAACCGCCTGAATGCGTGCAGATGCCGCCATACGTAGGCGAAAAACACCCAAGCCGCTGCCGTTCTCGGATACCCCCATCAGTGGCGTGCGCGCATAGCCGACCGCTCCCAATCGAACAAACCAAGCATGACGTTGGAAATCAAACCCGCCGGGTTCTACAGGCCCTGAAGGCGGGGATAGATGCCCCGTCACCATAACGCGCAACCCCGGCTCAACCGAAATATCAGCTGAACGATCCCCATGCAGCGACACACGCACACGGTGCGGCGTCTTATGAGGCCGAACACGGTCCAACACCACGTGATCCAACGTGAGGCGCAGCGCGTCGGATTGACTGCGATCAATGGCGACTATCCGCCCCTCAACGGCGCCGTAGTACCGATAATCTAGGACTGGGCCCGCAACTGAGTGCGCGCGAACTGCTGCTAATAGGAATCCAAGACCAATTAACATGCAAGCAGCGGCAAAAGGGCGTAAGTGTTCAGGCATCAACCGCGCCGATCCCCCGCATATTGCAACAACAACAGCCACTTGTGCTAGGATTGCCCAAGACGGCTCCCATGACAGGTGAAAATACCAGCCGACGCCAATCGCAAGGCAAACAGGAACCCACCCAAACAGCGCGCCCCGCTGAGCGCGCATCGTTTGGGAAAAGACCGAACCCGCGCCCATTGCTTGCCCCCGTTCGCTGCACTGGATAGACAGTCCAAAATCCTATGCTGCGGGTGGTTACCAAATGGTAAACGTAACCAAAGCGTTAATGCCCGACACGCCCAAACACCTCCGAAAGGACTTCCCATGTGCTCTGAAATCGTAACCCGCTTCGCCCCTTCTCCTACTGGTTATCTGCACATTGGTGGCGCACGAACTGCGCTGTTCAACTGGCTTTATGCCCGTGGGCGCGGCGGCAAGTTTTTGTTGCGTATTGAAGATACCGACCGCGCCCGCCACTCTCCCGAAGCGACAGAGGCCATTTTGCAGGGTCTTGCATGGTTAGGTCTGGATCATGACGGCGAAGCGGTCAGCCAACACGAGATGGCCCCCCGCCACGTAGCAGTGGCCCAAGAGTTGCTTGAAAAAGGTGCGGCCTTTAAATGTTTCGCCACTCAAGAAGAAATCGAAGCCTTCCGCGAGACGGCCCGCGCGGAGGGACGTAGCACGCTTTACCGCTCGCCGTGGCGCGATGCGGATGCGTCATCCTACCCTGACGCGCCGTTTGTGGTCCGCATCAAGGCACCAGACGATGGTAAGACAATCATCCGCGACACCGTGCAAGGTGACGTAACCATTGATAACGCGCAGTTGGATGACATGATTTTGCTCCGCTCGGATGGGTCGCCCGTATATATGTTAGCTGTGGTTGTGGATGATCATGATATGGGCGTGACCCATGTGATCCGCGGCGATGACCACCTCAACAACGCCGCGCGACAGATGATGATCTATCAAGGCATGGGCTGGGATATTCCTGTTTGGTCTCACATTCCGCTGATTCACGGCTCGGACGGTAAAAAACTGAGCAAGCGCCACGGTGCTTTGGGAGCACAAGAGTATCAAGCAATGGGTTATCCTGCGGCAGGCATGCGCAACTATCTTGCTCGGTTGGGCTGGAGCCACGGAGATGACGAGTTCTTTTCCGACGCGCAGGCAAAAGAATGGTTCGACATTGACGCCATTCGCAAAAGCCCTGCCCAGTTCGATTTGAAAAAGCTGGAGAATATCTGTGGCCAACATATCGCGACGACAGATGATGCCGCATTGCGGCACGAGATCGAAGCCTATTTGGAAGCAGCCAACCTGCCTGCGTTCACAATTGCGCAATCTGAAGGCCTAGAACGGGCATTATACTGCCTCAAGGAACGCGCGAAGACACTTCCAGAACTTGTTGAAAAAGGTCACTTTATTCTAACCTCCCGCCCCATTCAAATCGAAGAAAAGGCGGCAAAAAACCTCGATACGGTATCCCGTGGTATACTGAACGAATTGACGCCGCAGCTGCATGATGTTAACTGGGACAGGGAAACGCTCGAAGAGGTTCTGAACGGCTTTGCAGTCGCGAAAGAAACCAAATTCGGCAAGCTCGCTGGGCCGCTACGTGCGGCGCTTGCGGGGCGTGCCGTAACACCTTCGGTGTTTGATATGATGCTGGTGCTTGGCCGCGAGGAATCGTTGGCCCGCCTGACGGATGCTGCATCCTAAGACAGTCGTAAATCTGTCATTAAGGGTACGGTAGTTAGTAACAAACGGATGCGCTGGCCTTGGCCAGTGCAGACCTGAGGGCGCAGGCCCTACAACAAACCTAGAAGGGAATATTCATGGCCGAGAGTACCAAATCAGCGACGCTGACAATCGGGGACAAAACAGTCGAGCTTCCGATTTTCACCCCCACTTCCGGCCCTGACGTGCTAGATATCCGCAAGCTCTATGGGCAAGCTGGTGTTTTCACCTACGATCCTGGTTTTACGTCGACTGCGTCTTGCGACAGCACAATCACCTTCATTGATGGTGATGAAGGTATCCTGACACACCGCGGCTATCCTATTGGTGAATTGGCAGAAAAATCCCATTATCTCGAAGTGTGCTATTTGCTGCTTTATGGTGAGCTGCCGTCCCCAACTGAATTGGAAGATTTTGAAGCGCGCGTGACAAATCACACGATGATCCACGAGCAAATGATCAACTTCTTCCGTGGCTTCCGCCGTGACGCGCCGCCAATGGCCGTTATGGTTGGTGTTGTGGGTGCGATGTCCGCATTCTATCACGATTCTACAGACATCACTGATGAATGGCAGCGTGAAGTTGCCTCCATCCGTCTGATCGCCAAGATGCCAACAATTGCGGCCATGGCGTATAAGTACACCATCGGTCAGCCGTTTGTGTATCCGCGTAACGATCTGGATTATGCGTCCAACTTCCTACGCATGTGTTTTGCTGTGCCAGCAGAAGATTATGTCGTTGATCCGATTTTGAGCCGTGCAATGGACCGTATCTTTACGCTTCATGCTGACCACGAACAGAACGCGTCTACGTCTACTGTGCGTCTGGCGTCATCCTCTGGCGCGAACCCGTTTGCTTGTATCGCAGCGGGCATTGCCTGCCTATGGGGGCCTTCCCACGGTGGCGCAAACCAAGCATGCCTTGAGATGCTCAAAGAGATCGGCACACCTGATCGCATTCCAGAATTCATCGCACGCGCCAAGGATAAGGATGATCCGTTCCGCCTGATGGGCTTTGGCCACCGCGTTTACAAAAACTTTGACCCGCGTGCGACTGTGATGAAGCAGTCAGCCGACGAAGTACTTGAGCTGATGGGCGTTGAAAACAACCCGATCCTTCAGGTCGCCAAAGAGCTTGAAAAGCAGGCGTTGGAAGATCCATATTTCGCGGACAAAAAGCTGTTCCCGAATGTCGACTTCTATTCCGGCATCATTCTCGAAGCGATGGGTTTTCCGACATCTATGTTCACGCCAATCTTTGCGCTGGCGCGGACAGTTGGGTGGATCTCTCAGTGGAAAGAACAGCTGAACGATCCACAGCTTAAAATTGGCCGCCCACGCCAATTGTATCAAGGTGAAGATGTCCGCTCCTACCAGGACATCGAAAAGCGCTAAATCGCTAAGCTATTTTAAGGCCGCTGGGTGTCAGACACATCCGGCGGCTTTTTTTATGCGCGATCAAATTCGACAAGAATATGGCAACATCAAGGCCCGCGATCTTGGCACCGTTCTGACGCAGCTTTCCTCCACATTTGTGCGGCACCTCCCCGTCAAACAGCAATCTGCCGCCCTTTGATTGCTCCGAATCAACTCTATTTCACAATTACACCCGAATCCTTTGATTATCCAATCGGCACCGAGATCGCCTATTGTGCACTTTTGTGATCGTCGAAATGAGGCAAAAATTATCGAAAGTTGTCCAAAATGGGGCATTGTTTCAGCTACGTGTACAATGGTTAACACAACCTTGACCGCTCAAGGCATGGCTGCGTAATTATTCGCAACAACCACGCACAGGGGAATGATTGCTATGTTAATGTTACTGGGACTTGCGCTGCCGATGGCCGTTTTGGGCTTTTCACTAGACCAAGGTGATGACGACGAAAACTCGGTCGAGCTTGAAGGCGGCGATGATGCCGACCGCCTTGAAGGCGAAGAAGGTAACGACTTTCTTGACGGCCACGGCGGCGACGACGTCCTGAATGGTCGTGCCGGTGATGACACCATCTTTGGCCGTGAAGGCGATGACGTTCTTCAAGGTGAAGACGGCGACGACATGCTCTGCTCAGGCGATGGCGATGACGTCATAACTGGCAACACAGGCCAAGACACGATCGAAGGCCAGGATGGCGACGATTTTGTATCCGGCGATTACGGCGCGGACCTTGTTCGCGGCGATGAAGGCAATGACACCGTATTGGGTGGTCGTGGTGGCGATACTGTTGAAGGTGGCGACGGGGACGACATCGTGTTTGGCGGCATCCTCGAAGGTGTTCCACTTGATCTAGAAGAGCTGACCGAACTGCGTGACGGTGGGTCACTCGATGAGATCAACAACGGCATTGAAATGCGCGACGACAGTGTGGGCAACGTTCTGCGCGGCGGCAATGGTGACGATGATCTGATTATTGGTAGCGGAGATATCGCTGCAGGTGGTTTGGGCGCTGATACGTTCCACGTGATGTCAGAACAGGTTAACGCTGGTGCCGCAACTATCGTTAAGTTCGATGCAGATGATGCCATCACAGTAATCGTTGATGACACGAGCGAAGACGCCGACATTACAGTAACCCAAGACGGTGAAGATGCCTTGATCCGCATGGGTGATACAGTTCTGGCACGTGTTGAAGGTGCCGCTGAAACACTGAGCACCGACGATGTGGTTCTGATCTCAGAAAGCGCTATCGAGCAGATGTTTGATCCAAACGCAGCTGCTGCCTAATCCTGAAGGCTTATCGGGGGGAATTTCCCTCCCGATAATACTCTCTCGCCAGCCCGACAGGAGTCCCCCCCAATGGCAAGCTCAACACCACCAAAACCCAAGCCACACAATTTGTCCAAACGCTATGAATGGTCCCAAGCGAAAAGCCTGATGCCGCTTCAAGCGAAATACGAAACAGGCCCAACCGGAGCACTTGTTCCAAACAGCAAAGGCGACACTGACCACATTGCGGTTGTCTATGATAAAGGTGACACACCACCTGAAATCACAATCAAACAGGTCTCAGGTTCTGTTCACACGGTGCTTGCAAACGGTATCGCAGTAGCAGTTATTGCCCGTGCAACAGGCAATCCTCCAGCTGTTTCAGACGTTCTTTTGGTTGAACGCAGCGTACAGTAACACGCGCAAACTAAACTCAAGACAAAACAAAGGCCGCTGCATTTAAGATGCAGCGGCCTTTTCTAGTAATTTAGCTATATCGATCAGTTAACGGCCTTCAAAATCTGCAGCACGTTTTTCAGTAAACGCCAGCACACCTTCTTTGAAGTCACGCGTCTTACCGCATTTCCCTTGTTCCCGCGCCTCGAGCGCCAGTTGATCTTCAAAAGTGTTATTCCAGCTGTCGCGCATCACTTGCTTAACAGCCGAATATGCCGCTGTTGGCCCTGCAGCCAGATGTGCGGCCTTTGCGCGCCAATGCGCGTGGAACTTGTGATCTTCAACAGCTTCCCAGATCATGCCCCAGTCATCCGCCTGACGGGCGCTAATTTTATCCGCGAACAAGGCCGCTCCCATAGCCTTGGCCATCCCCATTTGGCGTGGCAGCGTATAGGTGCCGCCAGCATCAGGGATCAGTCCAATGCGTGTGAATGCTTGCAGAAAATACGCGCTCTCGGAGGCGAACACAACATCAGCCGCCAAGGCCAGATTCGCGCCAGCACCTGCCGCAGCACCGTTCACAGCAGCAATTGTGGGTACGGGGCACTGAGAGATCGCACGCAGCATCGGCGCATATTCATCGCGAAGCGTACGCTCTAGGTCAATCGAAGTAGTGTTGGCACGGTCGCCTAGATCCTGACCTGAACAAAACGCTTTGCCCGAACCAGTGATGACAACAACCCGTGCCTCACGTCCGCCAGCATTAAACGCGTGTTCGATTTCTGCGCGCATCTGAGTGGTAAGCGCGTTGTACTTGTCAGCGCGGTTCATGGTAACGACGGCCATGCCATCGTTCACCTCATAAGTGATTGTCTGGTAGTCCATGGAGCCCTCATTTGCTTTGATATCTAGAGACTAGAATATCACAAGTAACAGCAGCTACCAGTCAAACGACACGTTACTTTTTCAAGATGTCTCTTAAGGTCGCAGCTTCATCCGCGCTTAGACCCTCATCCTGAGGTGCAAAAGCACGGCTGCGCTCCCTGACATATAAAATACCCGCAAGCCCCGCAAGCAAAAGCATCAGCGGCCCTGCCCCCCAAAGGATCCAGTTTGCGCCACCCCTTGTCGGCTTTAGCAATACATACTCGCCGTATCTTTCGACGATGAAATCAACCGCCTCAGTGTCGTTGTCCCCTTCGACCAGACGTTCGCGCACCAGTAGCCGCAGATCTTTTGCGAGAGATGCATTGCTTTCATCAATACTCTCATTGCGGCAAACAAGGCACCGCAGCCCCTTGCTCAGTTCACGCGCGCGTTGTTCTAGCACGGGATCAGATAGCACCTCGTCAGGTTCAACTGCTGCTAAAGGCGTTGCGAACAACATCAAGGCAAAGATGAAGCGCTTCATTCTGCAGGCACCCCTTCGCTGCTTTTGCGTGCGCCAGCTGCAACGCGGAAACGTCGGTCAAACAGACTGAACACTCCGCCAAGCGCCATCAACGCACAGCCTACCCAAATCCAGCTGGTCATAACCTTGATGTAGGTCCGCACAGCCCAGCCACCGTCATCCTGTTGATCACCGATCACAAGATACAGATCACGCTTATAGTTTTGGTGAATGGCCGCTTCAGTTGTTGGCATTTGCGCTACGGGGTAAAACCGCTTTTCGGGCTCAAGCGTTGCAATGAATTGACCGTCATTGGTCACATCGATAACCGCTTTTGTCGCGACATAGTTTGGCCCGTTGTTATTAGATACACTGCGCAGGGTCATCTCATAACCATGCACTTCAAAAGGCACATCAATGTGGGCAACCTGAATGTCCTCAACGGTCCATGCATAGATGCCCGCAATCCCAAGCATGGTAACGCCAAGGCCTGCGTGCGCTGTCGCCTTACCCCAATCCGCCCCCGGCAATCTGAACAATCGCGCAAAGCGGTTTGGCCCCCGCCCTGTGCGCTGCGCCAAATCAACCACTACACCCATAATCACCCAGCTACCCAGGAACATGCCGATTGGCCCTGTCAGGCTGCGACCTGTCTGCATGGCCCACGCAAGCCCGCCTACAGCGATTGCTACCAAGAAGACAAACCGTAGCGGGTGCAACGCGCGTCCCAACTTTGCCCGTTTCCACGACAAGGCTGAGCCCACTGGCAGCACCAATCCCAGCAACACCATAAAAGGCGTAAATGCAGAATCGAAGAACGGTGGCCCGACGCTCAGCTTTCTATCAAAAAACATCTCGGCCAAAAGCGGCCACATCGTTCCGACAAAAACAACAAAGCAAGCAACAGCCAAAAGCAGGTTATTCACAACCAGTGCGCTTTCTCGTGACGCGAGGCTAAAGACACCTTTTGCCTCCATTGTGCCCGCTCGTAATGTGAACAGGATCAGCGCGCCTCCCATAAAGAACGCCATAATACCAAGGACAAAAATCCCGCGATCGGGGTCATTAGCAAAGGCATGAACCGACGTCAGCAACCCAGAGCGCACGATGAATGTCCCGATAAGGGAAAAACCAAAGGCAAGGATCGCCAACAGGATTGTCCAGCTTTTCAGCGCCTCACGCTTTTCAACGACAATGGCAGAGTGCAGTAGCGCCGCCGCCAATAACCACGGCATAAAGCTCGCGTTTTCAACAGGATCCCAAAACCAGAAACCGCCCCAACCCAACTCGTAATAGGCCCACCATGATCCAAGCGCGATCCCGATGGTCAGAAAAATCCACGCTGCCAACGTCCACGGGCGCACCCAACGGCCCCATGCCGCATCCACGCGCCCCTCAATCAATGCCGCAACAGCAAAGCTGAACGCCATGCTCAAACCAACATAGCCAAGGTACAAAAACGGCGGGTGAAATGCCAAACCAGGGTCTTGCAACAGGGGGTTTAAATCCTGCCCGTCAAACGGTGGCACAGCCATACGCTCAAACGGGTTTGATGTCAGCAAGATGAACGCAAGGAACGCGACACCAATTGCGGCCTGAACGCTCAGAACCCGCGCACGCAAACTATTGGGCAATTGACCACCAAACCATGCGGCCATCGCCCCAAACAGCGCTACAATTAGCACCCACAATAACATGGAACCCTCGTGATTGCCCCATGTCCCGCTGATTTTATAGATCATCGGTTTCATTGAATGGCTGTTGGCAACAACAACCGCGAGGCTAAAATCAGACGTTACAAACGCCCATGTCAGCGCGCCAAATGCCGTAGCTACCAGCAAAAGCTGCACAGTTGCGGCGGGCTCTGCCACAGCCATCCATCCAGACCAGCCTTTGGCAGCACCAACCATGGGCACAATTGTTTGGATCAGTGCGACGCCAAAGGCGAGCAAAAGGGCGAAATGTCCGAGTTCTGTAATCATGAGCCTAACATATGCGCAGCGCACATCCGTTCCAATCATAATCGGATGGTCACAGCGCCGCAGGCATCTAGCGTGCGGCCTGCCACGCCTTTAGCGCCGCATTTTCATCCGCAGCAATCGCTTGCGCATTCAGTCGCGCATCAGATCCAGTATCAGCAGCCCCAACGGAATTGGCCCGCATCTCTCCGATCATCTCAATATTTTCAACAACTTGAGGCACATGTTTGATTGTATCCACGATGCTGCGCTGGAATTCTTGGGATTTCACCTGATGCCGTGCACCAAAATAGAACGAAACAACCACACCCAATAACCACCACAATGGGTCAGGCACCAGCGCGATTCCCTGCATGCGCTGAGCAAACCAAAGGGGTGCAACCATGGCCGAAACAAACAATCCGAGCGTACCAAGCGCAAGTGCAGGACGCGGCAAGCGATTCACCCCGTCCATGAATTGATCAAACCCGCCCTTAACAGGAGCCGTAAACTCTGAACCGTATTGATCCATGGCTTGCCCCTGCACAACAGCACTGCGTCCTGCGCCCGCCTCGGCATTTTCACGAAAAACCTCTACAGTTTCACGCACCACATTGCGGTCGCTTCCAAAAAGCGTACTAAAAACCCGTCCGATCAAGCCCATTTTGCAGTCCTCGCATTAAACTCTTGCGTTGATAGATGATATTTGGCTGAGATGAATTCCTCAGCCCGTTTGATCCACCCACCTTTGCTGCCAGCCCGCGTCCGTGCGTATTTCCGGCTCGCTACACGTCGATCGGCAAGACGAAAGTAATAATTCCTCCGAGCAATGCCGTAAGCATCCACAAAATAATCCGGTGATGCGCGGTACGCTCGGCGTACCGCTTGGATGCTTTGCGGCCCCAATGCACCGTCTACGGAAACGCTCTGCCCCATCTCGACCAGCAGCCGTTGCAGAATTTTCACCGCATTGCCACCTGCATTTACGTACATATCAAACACTGTCGCCTGCAACGGTTCGGGCAGTTCTGCGATCAAAGGCCGCTTGTAGTAGTGTTCGAGAAAAATACCTACCGCCTGATCACGTGTCAGCCGCCGCACATCAGCAGGTGTTATGATGCCGTCATGATCAAGATCCAGACCAAGCCGGCGCATGGTATGAATTGTTACACCGAAATTTGTCGCGCCACCCGGATCATCAGGGTCATTCACATAGCCCCCTTCACGGATGACAATATCTTGTGCAATCTGTCGAACACTTTGCATGGTTGTTCCCCTCAACATATGGGAGAAACAGACCTTACAAATGTTAACGCCCGCTCACTTGAGCGTACGGTGCTAGCCTTCAGGCTCTCGGTAAATGCCCTGTTCCTTAAGGGCATCTACAACTTCTTTGGGCATGTAAGTCTCATCGTGTTTCGCAAGAATTTCAGTAGCTTGAAAGACGCCGTTGATCAAAGATCCAGTTCCGATCATACCCTCATTTTCGCCAAACAGATCAGGTAAAACACCAATATAAACAACAGGCACGCTTGCGCCACCATCTGTCACGGAAAAGCTGATTTCTTCACCCTGACCACGTTTCAGCGTGCCCTCTTCAACTAGCCCACCGATGCGAAACACCTCACTAGAAGCAGGTGGCTCAGCCACAATTTGGCTGGGCGCGCGAAAGAAGTTGATCCCGTCGCGCAATCCATATCCTATAAGCGCCGTTGAAGCGATCAACGTCACAACAGCCACAGCAATCAGCTGGATACGTCTTTGTTTCTTAAGGCTTTTCATTACCGGTCCAGCATTCCTTAAGGGAAGAGAGGTGCCATCATCAGGCCCTCTGTCTCTTCAATACCTAACATCAGATTGGCATTTTGCAACGCTTGGCCTGATGAACCCTTTGTCAGATTATCCAGGGCAGCAACTACAATTGCCCGTCCTTCGATCCGGTCAGCGACAACCCCGACATGGCAAAAGTTCGACCCGCGTATGTGGCGCGTTGAAGGTGCTTCACCAAAGGGGAGCACCTCTACAAACGGCTCATCGCAATAGGATGATTTCAATTGTTTATGAATGACTTGCGCATCACCTTTCACGTATCCGGTCGCCAAAATTCCACGATTTGCAGGGACCAGATGCGGCGTGAACTGAACTTTCACAGGCCGTCCTGCCACCAACGAGAACTCTTGATCAAACTCGCCCAAGTGCCGGTGGGTTCCGCCAATAGCATAGGCGTGAAACCCTTCGGACAGTTCCGCATGTAGCAAGTTTTCCTTTAGCGCCCGACCAGCACCAGAAACCGCACATTTCAGATCAAGAATTATCTCATCCAGATCAATCAAGCCCGCACTGATCAATGGGCGCAGTGCAAACAACCCCGTCGCAGCGTTACAGCCTGTACCGGCCACCAAACGTGCGCCCTTGATCTCTTCACGGTAAAATTCCGTCAGCCCGTAAACGGCCTCCCCTTGCTGCTCCATGGCCGCATGCGGGTTTCCGTACCAGCGTTCGTATTCCTCGGGATCGCGCAACCGGAAGTCAGCAGACAAATCTACGATCTTTAGGGTCTCTGGCAATTTCGAAATCACCTCTTGCGAAGTTTTATGTGGCAACGCGCAAAAGCACAGATCAATGCCAGAGAAATCAATCTCGTCCATCGTTACAAGATCAGGTAAATCAAGGTGGCGTAGGTGTGGAAACACCGATGCCATGCTCTGCCCAGCTTTGGAATTTCCACCCAAGGCCTTGATTGTCATCGAAGAATGTCCGGAAATCAGCCGGATCAGTTCAGCGCCCGTGTAGCCGGATGCGCCAAGAATAGCGATGTTATATGTCATGTCTGTCGTCCTGAAATAGATAGAATTTGCGTATCAACCGCGCAGCATCACGCTGCGGTAAAGGTGAGTGGTCGTCGCAAAAACTGGGTCGCACGGTCACTGACACGCTTTGGATCGCCTGTGGTCAAAAAGGCCGCCTGGCCGGTGCCTGCTTTGTCCGGATGGCGCGTCAGATAGTCGGCTAGACTTTCAGCGACCAAATCAGCTTGGCTAAACACTTCAACATCCGCGCCCAGCGCGTCCTGAAACGTATCTTTCATCAAAGGATAATGAGTGCAGCCCAGAATGGCTGCCTGCGGCAACGGCATCTTTCGTTTCAACGCATCAACATGGCTGCGCACCATCGCCTCGGCCAAAATCAAATCACCGTCTTCGATGGCGTCAACAACGCCGCCACAGGCCTGCGCCTCAACATCCACACCAATCGCGCGAAAGGCCAGTTCGCGCTGGAACGCCCGTGTCGCAACTGTTGCGGGGGTCGCAAACAGGCCTACGTGTTTTACAGCCACTTCGCGCGGCGGAGAGTTATCGCCCCACTGCCGTTCTGTCAGCGCCTCAATCAGGGGCACCAACACGCCAAGCACACGTTTATCCTCCGGCACCCAGCTCTCTTGCATGCGCCGCAATGCAGCAGCTGATGCTGTGTTGCAGGCCAGCACGACCAAATCACAGCCTGCATCAAACAGGCGCTGCGTGGCAGCAACGGTTAGATCATAGATATCATCCGCATTGCGCACGCCGTAAGGCGCATGTGCGCTATCTGCGAGATACACAAAGTCTTGGTCAGGCAAACGCGCCTGAACTGCGTCCCAAATCGTGAGTCCACCCAATCCACTGTCGAAAATACCAACTGCCATGCGCCCTACCGACGCGCGCGCCGGTCCTCATCAAAATCATATCCCGTATCAAAACTTTTCAACGGTTCTGGAGCAAGCTCATACGTTGCTTTGCGCAAGAAATCCATCATCGCTTTTGCATCTGTGATCAGCGGCTGCAATTTGTCGCGCCCTAGTGGTTTGCCAATAACAATACGGACAGGTGTATCGACCCGTTTACGGAACTCTTTCATCAAAAGCCCTATACGTAACGTGGCATGCAAATGGCTTGCGATCTGAAACATCCGACTGGTATGCCCGTCAAAATAGACAGGCAAAACAGTGGCATCCGACTTGGCAATCATACGTGCCGTGAAATGTCGCCAGTCAGGGTCCATCGGATGCGAAAATGGTTTAGCCCCCGTACTAACAGTCCCTCCTGGGAAGACACCAATCGCGCCGCCCTGCCCCAAGTAGTCAAGCGCGCTACGCCGCGTTGCAAGGTTAAGCCTCAAAGCTGTTTTTGTTTCTTCAAAACTGATCGGCAGGATGTGATTGTGCAGTTCAGGTGCCCGTGAAAAGACCGAATTAGCCAGAATTTTAAAATCACTTCTGGTTTGGTTCAAAAGATGCCCCATCATCAGACCATCCAAAATGCCATAGGGATGGTTTGCGATCAGGATCAATGGCCCCGTACGCGGCACGTTTTCCAACGCGCCCCCGACTATATCAATGGACAGACCATAACGCGCGATCATAACGTCAAAAAAGCTCGCGCCAGCCGCAAGCTCCGCCTCATAGCCGCGCGCACGTTTAAGTAAGCCCACGCGCCCAGTTGTGTTTTCCATCAGCCGAATAATGGCTTTTCCACCTCGCGTTTGGGCAGAGCAAGCATAGGAGAAATCACGTACCGATTGAGGCCGCCGCATCAGTGTCATTAAAAACTCCTTTTGCGGCGACCCTACTGGCGCAATGTGACAGGCCCGTTACATTATTCGGCCGCTTTGGACAGCGTTGTGCCACCGGTACGGATTGCACTCAACAGCTCTTCGCGACGCTTGGCCGCTTTTGCTTCATTGGCCTGCTTCACCGGACCAAACCCGCGAATATCCAACGGCAAAGCAGCAAGCGCTTTGATCGCATCACGGGTCATATCATCCAGCTTGGGCAGCACATCGCGCATGTCACCCTCATACTGTTTGATCAACGCACGTTCCATTTTGCGCTCTGCTGTATAGCCAAAGATGTCTAGCGGTGTGCCACGCAGGCGCTTCAGACGTGCCATCATCCGAAGAGGTCCTTCCAACCACGGACCAAATTCACGTTTCAGTGGCCGCCCGTTTGGCCCCATCTTGGACAGTAAAGGCGGCGCAAGATTGAAGGACATCTTAAAGTCACCATCAAACTCGGCTTTGGCTTTCTCGCGGCTGCTCAGCAACAGACGCGCAACTTCATACTCATCCTTGTAGGACAGCAGCTTGTGATACCCTTCTGCAACGGCTTCGCGCACTGCTGTATCGCTGATACCGTTCAACATTTTTGAATAGCGCTTGGCCAATCGCGTTCCCTGATACGCGGTCAGGTGATCTTTGCGAAAGCTCACCTTTTCATCCAGCGTCTTGGGCAAAGAAACCACATTGGGCACCAGCACCGCTTGTGCGTCTTCGGGGAATAGAACCGCCCAGCGCCCGATTTCAAAGGCACGCAGATTACGCTCGACCGCGGCACCGTTCAGTTTGATCGCCTCTGTAACGGCTTCCAATGTCAGCGGGATCAACCCACGCTGCCACGCACCGCCAAAAATCATCATGTTGGAATAGATAGAATCGCCCAGCGTAGCCTTTGCCAAATCGGAGGCATCAAACATCGACAGCTTGTCTTGCAGACGTGCCTGCAGTGCCAGCTCCAGCCTATCATAAGGCATTTGGAATTCGGTATCGCGGGTAAATTCGCCTGTGATGATCTGATGCGCATTCACAACCCCGCCCGTGCGCCCTGTTGAGGTCAGACCAAGTGTCTTGTTCCCAGCCGATACAACCAAATCACCGCCAATCAGAGCGTCACATTCACCGGTCGCAACACGGATTGCGCTAATGTCCTGTGGCGTTTCTGCCAGGCGACAGTGGATGTTCACCGCGCCGCCCTTTTGCGCAAGGCCAGCCATCTCCATCATGCCGGCACCTTTGCCGTCAATCTGGGCCGCTTGGGCCAGAACAGCACCAATGGTAACAACCCCCGTGCCGCCGACACCCGTGATGACAACGTTATAGGTTCCGTTGATCGCAGGCAGATCCGGCGTTGGCAGATCAGGTATCTTGATCTCGGTTGTAGCTTCCTTACGAACGGTTGCCCCCTCTAGTGTTACAAAGGACGGGCAAAATCCGTTTACGCAGGAAAAGTCCTTGTTGCAGGAGGATTGATCAATCGCACGTTTGCGTCCCAGTTCCGTATCCGCAGGCACAATCGACACACAGTTTGATTGCACGCCGCAATCACCGCAACCTTCACAAACATCCGTATTGATGAACATCCGTTTGTCTGGATCAGGGAACAGCCCACGTTTGCGACGGCGGCGTTTTTCAGCAGCACATGTCTGGATGTACACAATAGCGCTCACGCCATCGACTTTTGACAGCCGCTTTTGAACATTTTGCAGCTCAGCACGTTCGTGGGTCTCAACCCCTCTGAACGCTGTGAAATCCACATCTTCCTTCTCGTCGTACACCACTACAAGATTTTTAATTCCCATAGCTTGCAACTCGGCCACAATACGCGGCGCGTCTAGATCACCCTCGTTGTGCTGCCCACCAGTCATGGCAACCGCATCGTTGTACAAGATTTTGTAGGTCATATTTGTACCCGCCGCGACAGCAGCGCGAATGGCCTGCACACCCGAGTGGTTGTATGTCCCGTCCCCTAGGTTCTGGAATACATGCGGCGTGGTTGAAAACGGCGCTTCCCCGATCCAGTTCGCGCCCTCTCCGCCCATATGAGTAAAGCCTAGGGTTTCGCGATCCATCCACTGCGCCATAAAGTGACAGCCAATGCCAGCATAGGCGCGGCTGCCTTCGGGTACTTTGGTGGATGAGTTATGCGGACAGCCTGAACAGAAATACGGCACACGTCCAGCCAGTTCTTCGGTGTTATCCGCACGGCGCGCATCGGCCAGATCAGACAGGCCCGCACGAATACCATCCGTGCCACGGCCCTCTTCGCACAGGACATTCCCCAGCTTTTCAGCGATATCAACAGGATCAAGCGCCCAGCGCGCCGAGAAAAACTCAGCCCCGTCTTTTGTACCGCCGTACACACGACGCCCCATGCGATTATCAAACAACGCCTCTTTGATCTGGACCTCGATCAGCTTACGCTTTTCCTCGACAACGATGATCACGTCCAGACCATCGGCCCATTCGTTAAATCCGCGCATATTGAGCGGCCACGTCTGGCCAACCTTATACGTCGTGATGCCCAGCCTCTCAGCCTCATTTGCATCAATGTTGAGCAGACTCATGGCATGGATCAGATCAAGATAGTTCTTGCCCGCCGCCACAAATCCAATCTTTGCGCCTGCCTTACCCCAAACACGTTTATCCATACCGTTGGCATGCGAAAACGCCTCAGCAGCGTGGCGCTTGTGATCAATCAGGCGCGCTTCTTGCTCGATGCGTTCATCGACCAAACGAATGTTCAAGCCACCCTCAGGCAGCTCCAGATCAGGATCAACAAACGACAAACGGTGCGGATCACCGTCTACAACCGATGTCACCTCAACCGTGTCTTTCATCGTCTTCAGACCAACCCAGACGCCCGCATACCGCGACAGCGCCCAACCATACAGGCCATAGTCCAGCACTTCCTGCACACCCGCAGGGGAAATAACAGGCATATAAGCGTCAACCATCGCAAACTCGGATTGGTGCAATACAGTTGAGGATTCGCCAGTGTGGTCATCCCCCATCGCCATGATCACACCACCATGTTTTGAGCTGCCCGCCATATTCGCGTGCCGCATCACATCGCCAGAACGATCAACCCCAGGCCCCTTACCGTACCACAGGCCAAACACGCCGTCGTATTTACCCTCTCCGCGCAATTCAGCCTGCTGTGCGCCCCATAATGCCGTGGCTGCTAAATCCTCGTTCAGACCCGCTTGAAACGTCACGCGGTGCTCAGTCAGTTGCTTTTCAGCGCGCATCATCTGCATATCAACAGCACCAAGAGGTGAACCACGATAGCCAGTTACCAGTCCTGCTGTGTTCAGCCCCGCGGCCTTATCGCGCTCGGCCTGCATCATCATGACCCGAACCAACGCCTGCGTGCCATTCAACAACACAGGGCTTTTCTTAAGATCGAAACGGTCATTGAGTGAAATCTTTTGCGTAGTCATGGTGTCCCTCCCAAGAAACCAGCGGGCCATCAGCCCACATCAACATGCGTAATTTAACAGCACGATAGGTCACAAATACTGACCTGTATAGTACTTTATCCAACTTCCTTGATTTTCCCCACGTAAAAAGACTGTGTCATTTGGCCGAAAGCGGTTAGAAGGGACAGCTAATCGGAAAGGTATACGATGGATTGGGATAAACTCAGGATTTTTCATGCAGTCGCAGATGCCGGCTCGCTCACCCACGCAGGTGACAAGCTAAACCTGTCCCAATCCGCCGTGAGCCGTCAGGTGCGTGGCCTAGAAGAACAACTCAATACCAATTTGTTCCACCGTCATGCACGTGGATTGATTCTCACCGAACAAGGTGAGCTGTTGTTTGATGCGACCTCAGCGATGATAAAACGCCTAGACGCCGCGGCCGCCCGCATCCGCGATAGCGAAGAAGAAGTCTTCGGCGAATTGCGCGTTACGACAACAACGGGCTTTGGTACGCTTTGGCTCGCTCCGCGCCTGTCCAAACTGTATGATACTTACCCCGATCTAAAAATTGATCTGATGCTGGAAGAGCGCGTGCTTGACCTGCCGATGCGTGAAGCTGATGTTGCAATCCGCCTAAAAGAACCATCCCAAGCAGATCTGGTCCGAAAGCGCCTGATGACTGTGCGTATGTGTCTATACGCCAGCACAGACTATCTAAAAACCAACAGCCCTCCTCAAACGGTCGAAGAGGTCTCAAATCACCGGCTGATTTGCCAAAGCACGGAAAGCGCTCAGGTAGGTGCAGGTCTGAATTTGGTCCAACAGCTCATGCTGAACGACGTGAAATCTTTGCTAACTGTCAATAATTATTTTGGCGTATTGCAAGGCGTTCTGCACAACGTTGGTATTGGTGTCCTACCCGATTATCTGACCCAAGACTTCCCAGACCTCGTGCGCATCCTACCCGAAGTGGAATCAGCCGAAGTACCTGTGTTTCTTGCCTATCCAGAAGAGTTACGGCAATCAAAGCGGGTCTCAGCCTTTAAGGATTTCGTACAAGACGAGATCATCTCTTACCGCAAGAAACTGAAGCTAGATCAGGGGAGTTAACCACCTTCCCATAGGTAAGCTATGCACCAGACGCATATCGGACATGCTGTGGCGCAACCAGAATCTGCCTTGAAAATGAACAAAGTGCATCCTAACTGAACTGTATAAGGTTTTAGGCACCAAGCGTGCTTAACCTTATACCTCCCTGTTGGACTTGGCCGGGCCCCTGTGCCCGGTCCTTTTTTGTCTAGCGTTTGGCTTCCAGATCCCCTGCACCAAAATATAGATACAAGCTGAGTACGCTGATTGCGTAAATCACTCTTCCCCCTTGCACGCTCCTGCCCTAAGAGAGGGTCCAAGTTTTATTGCCCACTGGGGAGCGCCACCATGTCAGAGCCAGCCATCACCAAAGACATCATCGCAGCCCACGGGCTCAGCGACAGCGAATACCAGACGATCCTTGATCTGATGGGACGTACTCCCAGCTTCACAGAATTGGGCATCTTCTCTGCCATGTGGAATGAGCACTGCTCATATAAATCTTCCAAAAAATGGCTGCGTACCCTGCCCGTTGACGGACCACAGGTTATCTGTGGCCCTGGCGAAAACGCTGGCGTAGTAGATATTGGCGATGGTCAGGCTGTTGTGTTCAAAATGGAAAGCCACAACCACCCTTCCTACATTGAACCCTACCAAGGAGCTGCAACGGGCGTTGGTGGGATTCTCCGTGATGTCTTTACAATGGGCGCCCGCCCTATTGCATCTATGAACTCGCTCAGCTTTGGTGAACCATCCCACCACAAGACCAAACAGCTTGTTCACGGCGTTGTTGCAGGTGTTGGCGGTTACGGTAACTGCTTTGGTGTTCCTTGTGTTGGAGGCGAAGTCCGCTTTGACAAAGCCTACAATGGCAACTGTTTGGTCAACGCCTTTGCGGCGGGCCTCGCGGATGCTGACAAGATCTTCTATTCTGCCGCATCCGGTGTCGGCATGCCTGTAGTGTACCTTGGTGCAAAAACAGGTCGTGACGGTGTAGGCGGTGCCACAATGGCCTCCGCTGAATTTGACGACACCATTGAAGAAAAACGCCCCACCGTTCAGGTTGGTGACCCGTTCACCGAAAAACGCCTGATGGAAGCCACGCTTGAGCTGATGGAAACTGGCGCGGTTATCTCAATCCAAGACATGGGTGCAGCGGGCCTTACCTGCTCGGCGGTTGAAATGGGCGATAAGGGCAACCTTGGCGTGATCCTTGACCTTGAAAAGGTCCCGACCCGCGAAGTGAACATGTCAGCCTACGAAATGATGCTGTCTGAATCCCAAGAGCGCATGCTCATGGTTCTTCGCCCTGAGTTAGAAGCACAGGCCAAGGCCGTGTTCGACAAATGGGACCTCGACTTTGCCATCGTGGGCGAAACAATTGCCGAAGACCGCTTCCTTGTACGCCTCAACGGCGAAATAAAAGCAGATCTGCCGCTTAAGGCCCTATCCGGCACGGCACCTGAATATGACCGCCCTTGGGTCGAAACACCTGCGGCAGCCCCCCTTGCCAACGCGCCTAGCATTGCCCCAATTGATGGCCTCAAGGCCTTGCTCGCATCGCCTAACTATGGCGGCAAAGCATGGGTATATGAGCAGTATGACACAATGGTTATGGCCGATAGCGCCCGCACGCCCGGCTTTGGCGCTGGTATCGTGCGCGTACACGGCACTGATAAATCGCTGGCCTTCACTTCGGATGTGACACCGCGCTACGTCAAAGCGAACCCATTTGAGGGTGGCAAACAGGCCGTTGCCGAAGCCTACCGCAATCTGGTTGCCGTTGGTGCCACACCACTGGCCACCACAGACAACCTGAACTTTGGTAATCCGGAAAAGCCAGAAATCATGGGCCAGTTCGTTGGCGCGATCAAAGGCATCGGCGAAGCGGTTTCAGCTCTTGGCATGCCCATCGTCTCCGGCAATGTCTCGCTTTACAACGAAACAGATGGTTCCGCGATTCTGCCAACTCCTACGATCGGCGCTGTTGGCATTCTCAAGAAAACCACTGACATCATCGGTTTTGACGTCCGCAATGGGCACGTCGCATTGGTACTGGGCGAAACGGGTGGCCACCTAGGCCAATCTGCCCTCTTGGCCGAAGCCTTTGGCCGCATCGAGGGCGACGCGCCCGCAGTTGATTTGGCAGCAGAAGCAGCAGCAGGTGATTTTATCCGCGCCAACCACACATCACTGGCCGCCTGTACCGATCTATCTGATGGTGGCCTCGCTCTTGCAGCCTTTGAGATGGCTGATCATGCCTCACTTGGCCTTGCGCTTGACAGTGAGGACACTGCACAGCTCTTTGGTGAAGATCAGGCCCGCTACCTGATTGCCGCGACTCCAGAGGCTGTTGACGGCTTGCTCACAGCAGCTAAGGCCGCAGGTGTTGCCCTGAACCAAGTTGGCGTCTTTGGTGGAGATACGCTTAGCTTTGGCACCAGCAGCGCGCCATTGGCTGACCTCAGCACTCAGTACAACGCGTCCTTTGCCGCGACTGTAACCTAATACGAGATATGGGGGCGCGTCAGGCGCCCTCTATCATCTTCATCAATCGCGCCTTTTCCCCGACATCATCAGGTTTGGAGATCGCTGTGGCCAATGCCTCCAGCGACTCGATCGAATGACCAGCGCGAAAGCTGTCCACATGGGGCAGCATCGCACGAATGCCCGCAGCCTTTGGCGCGAACCCATCCCAGCGCAGCAACGGATTAAGCCAGATCACACGGCGCGCCGACAAATGTAGGCGCTGCATCTGGCGTGCCAATGCATCCGGATCATCGCGATCCAACCCATCGGTAATCAAAAGCACAACTGCACCCTGCCCCAAAACGCGCCGTGACCAATCACGGTTAAACGTCTCAATGCTTTGACCAATACGCGTGCCACCTTCCCAATCTTGGGCCTCGGCACCTGCCGCCTTTAATGCGGCATCCACATCACGGGTCCGCAAATGGCGGGTGATGTTGGTTAACTGCGTGCCAAAGGTAAACGCATGCACCTGCGCCCAACCCGCACCGCGCTCATTTGCAACCGCATGTAGGAAATGCAGAATGATCCGACTGTATTGGCTCATGGAACCAGAAATATCACAGAGCACAACCAGGTTAGGCCACCGCGGTTTTGTTTTTTTCAACGCCAAAACATCCATTTCGCCACCACGTCGCAGCGCCGCGCGCAAGGACCGCGCAGCATCCACACTCCCCGATCCAAAACTCGGTGCGGAACGGCGCGATGGCAGTGGCTTGATCGGCAGGCTAAGCCGCGACAGCATCCGCTTTGCTTCGGCTACCTCGGCCAAACTCATCAATTCAAAATCCAACGTCTTGAGGCGCTCAGACGCGGACATCGTCAGCGAAGCATCAATCTCAATAACGGTCTCTTCTTCTTTGGGATTATCGTCTTCGTCTTTTGGCGGCGCTTCAGCCCCATCCAGCAACGCCTCGGCTGCCCGCTTTTCTGCGGCCTGCGCAGGTCGTTCTTCCTGCACACCGCGGATCGCAGGCAGCATCGCCGCCATCATGTGCTCTAGATAACGCGGATCGCGCCAATACAGACGAAATAGCTGAGCAAAAATGCGCGCATGTTCCGGCCGGTTCACAAAGCACGCGTGCAATGTCCAGTAAAAATCACGCTTCTCGGTGAAGCCCGCCACTTCGACAGCACGGATTGCATCAATGACGCGACCTGGTCCAATCGGCAGTCCGGCACGCCGCAACGCCCGCGCAAAATGGGTGATATTACCCGCAAGACGCGGATTGTCTGGCAACTCAAGAGGCGCGTATTCAACCACTCCAACACCACCTATGAGGTATCTCTAAGAATATGAAAACACTAAAAACTACGTTCATGCGTCCAAGCTGGCCCTTGCTTCATCCAACAGGCGTTTGGCTTCTGACCCTTGCAGCTTGGCAATATCGTCTTGGTACTTCAGAACCGCACCAAGCGTATCTGCTATCACCTCCGGGCTAAGGGTCAGCGCATCTAGCGCCAGTAAACATTTTGCCCAATCAATGGTTTCCGCGACACCCGGTTTCTTAAACAGATCTTCCGTGCGCAGCCTTTGAACAAAGGCAACCACTTCACGGCTCAATGCCTCCGCAGCTTCAGGGGCACGGGCCTGCAAAATCTCCATCTCACGGTCAAAATCAGGGTAATCTACCCAGTGATACAGGCAGCGCCGCTTGAGCGCGTCATGGACTTCGCGTGTGCGGTTAGACGTGAGGATCACAATCGGTGGCTCTGGTGCCGTTATGGTGCCCATCTCGGGGATGGTGACCTGAAAATCGCTAAGGGCTTCCAGCAAGAACGCCTCAAACGGTGCATCGGTGCGGTCCAACTCATCAATCAGCAACACAGGCGCGCCGTTTTCATCTGGCCGCAGGGCTTGCAGCAAAGGACGTTCAATCAGGAATTCTTCACTGAACAGTTCTGCATTCAACGCGGCGCGGTCCGCAGTGCCTGTGGCCTCAGCAGTGCGGATCGCAACCATCTGCGCTGCAAAGTTCCACTCATATACCGCCGAAGACGCATCAAGCCCCTCGTAACATTGCAACCGGATCAATCGTTTCCCCATGGACGCGGCCAAGGCTTTGGCGATCTCGGTTTTGCCTACGCCGGCTTCTCCCTCAAGGAATAGGGGCCGGCCCAGCTTTAGGCTCAGGAACACAACGGTTCCCAATGCACGGCTACAAACATACCCCTGATCTGCCAGCATCTTTTGCACTGCGTCTATGGATGAAATATCTACCATGCTTGTCGCCCCCTCGCGTGTTCACCCCACAAGGCCACCGCACCGCGCAAGGGTCAAGGTAGCAATGATACATATGTCACGACACCAAAGTACCATTGGCCCAAAAGATTGACGTGATTCGCCCAAGATGGCATCCTGTTAACCAGTAAAAATGAGGTTGCAGGCCATAATCGCACTGCGACCCGTAAATGAGGCGGATATGTTGGACCCCAAGCAGAACGCGGCAGCCCCTTTGCGAGGCAGCCATGGCGAATGATCTGAAAATCACGGCCGTCACTTGTGTGAAAAACGAAGGTCCTTTTTTGTTGGAATGGATCGCGTTCCACCAGAACATCGGCGTGACCGATTTCCTATTTTATTCAAACGACTGTGATGACGGCACAGATACGCTGCTCGATGCGCTAAGTGAACTGGATCATGTCGTGCATTTGCCCAACCCCGCTGAGGGGCGCAACTATCAGATGGAAGCCCTCAAAGACGCCAAAAAACAAGACATCGTGCTGGATGCGGACTGGGTCTGGATTGCGGACGTGGATGAGTTCCCCAACATTCACGTTGGGGATCACAGCTTGACCGCGCTGATTGAGGCTTGCGGCAACCCTCAAACCATCAGTCTGAACTTCCAGTTCTTTGCCAACAATGACATCGAGCATTTCTCAGACGAACCTATCATTGGGCAATTCACCCACAGCCATAACCCAGACATATGGTGTGGTGAATCTGCTGTAGAGGTCAAGTCACTAGTACGACAGGATTTTCCGCTACAATATTACGGTGCCCACCGCCCATTCTTTAAACCCAAAGTCAAAAAGAACAAACGCCCCAGCTGGACGGATGGTGCTGGTCGTGCCGTGCCGCACCGGTTTCTAGTGGCCGCAAATCCACGCCGCATTCGCCGCTTTCCCGCCGCTGGCGCGCGTACCTTTGCGACCCTCAATCACTATGCCCTGCGCAGCCTAGACAGCTATCTGGTCAAAAACGACCGTGGTGACGTGAACCGCGAGAACCGCGCGTTTGATGATACCTACTGGCGCGAACGCAACGATCCTGCGTGGGAAGACACATCAATCCAACGCTACCTGCCTGCCCTTAAAAAGAAGATAGACAAGCTAAAGGCACAGGGAAACATCGGCGCATTACATGATGCCTGTGTCGCTGCCCATATCGCCCGCCGTGATGCTCTGTTAGAGCAGAAAGAATACCGCGACATGCAAAAACAGCTGCGCAAAGCCTCCAAGCTCCCCCCGCAAGAAGAAGCCATGTTGCGCGAATTGGGCTTGGTGGAGGAAACGACGTGAGCACCCTAAAAATCGTAAATCTGGGGCTGCCTAAGACAGGCACAACCAGCCTCGCGCGTGCGCTCAAGGTTGCGGGTTACCGCGTGGCCGATCACCGTATTCGCCCGCGTCAAACCGAAACACCTACCCTTAAAGACGCATTTGTCGCAGATCTATTGTATCAAGGGTACTTCCAAGCGGGCGATCCCGCTGAACTATTCGAGGATTTCACCGCCCTGACCGAGTTAAGCTGCCTGCGCAAAGGAAAATCTCTTTGGCCGCAGATGGATTTTGCGTTGATTGATGCCATTCGCAAACACCACCCCAATGTGCGGTTTCTAGCGTCACGCCGAGACAGCTGGGATGTTTCGCAATCCATGCTCGCATGGTCTGATCTTGGAACCGATCGCCTGCCTGCTTCAGATATCCCCGGACTACCAGAAGGTTACGGCGAAACCAGCCGCGAACGGGTACAATGGATCGATGGGCATTACGCACACCTCCACGCGATCTTTGCTGGTGATACTGCGTTCTTGGAATATGACGTGGCCGACGCGGGTTCTCACGCGGCAGTAGCCGAACACATTGGCACGCAACTACCTTGGTGGGGACAAGCCAACGCAAACACAGAAAACAAGGCAAGCTGATGCGCATTTATCTCCATGTCGGCCCTGAAGAGGCCAGCGCGGCGCCGGTCCAATCTGTGCTGGCCGACAAACGTGAACAGTTGCTGCGCAAGGGTGTTCTCTATTCCCGCAGCCTCGGTAATAAGAACCACACGCGCCTGTTTATGGCGGCGACAGATCCGGGCCATGTTGACCCGCTGCGGTTTAATCGTGGGTATATTACGCCGCAAAAACAGGCTGTTCTGCGCGATGCGGTGATCAGTGATCTGGCCCACGAAGTTGGCCAACACAGCCCAAACACCCTTATCGTTTCTTGTACCCAGCTTGGTTCTGGTTTGCGCACCTCCTCTGAATTAGAGCGCTTGCGCGCGATGCTGTCTCCGCTCTCAGACGACATTCGTGTGATCGCACATGTCGATTTGCCTACCCGTATGTTAGCGCGGGCCTATAGCGCCCAAATCCTTGAAGGGCGCGGCATATCGCTGGACGCCGAGCTGGACCTGGTGGGAAGCAACTGGTGGAATGAGGCGCTTAAACGCAGCCCCCAGATTGATCCTGCCGCAGGTGTCTTTGCCGAGACACAATCCCCCAACTACTGGCTTGATTTACCCGCGCTTGTGACCTTCTGGGAGGGCATATTTGGTGCAGGTTCAGTTCACCTGCACGGTTATAACGAAGATCAATTCACAACGCCTGAAATCACTGATCTGGTGTGCAAGGCCTTCGACATTGATGCCAACATCGGCAAAGTCGACGCAGTTGTGCTCCCCACTCCGACACCAGCGGCGTCACTGTCCCGTGGTCGTCAACTGAATGCGCTGATCCTTCAGGTATTGGCCAGCCGCCAACGCATATTGCCGCGCCAGCTTTGGCGCAGTTTTGTACAAGACGTCGCGGTGGATGGTCCGCCCCTTGATCTGGCATCGCTGCACCCGATCACCAAACATTTTGCTCCCGCCCTCAAGACCCTGCTCAAGGAGCACAAAGGCCTGCACGCCGATACCTTTAAAGCGCCCCGCGCCAAAGGCAGCTGGTCTGAGGCTGATCCGTTGTATGGCTATCGCCCCTCGCAGTATCTGCTGGGTTTCATGTGGCGCATTGATAGGGCTACGCGCGAAGAACAACAAAAGCGCGCTGATGATTTGGCGCGTCTTGCAGGTACCGTCGCTGATGCCCAAAAAACACCCGCACAAGAGGCGGCACCGCGCAGCGAAGACGATGCACCTGACGGCCTAACCGCATCAGCACGCAAACTCATGCCGCCGTTGGCTGTCCAGAACTTTGAAAAACTGCGCGCATCCTCTTTTGCACCGCACAACAAAATGGGCTCCGTCAACGAAGAAGAACTGGCCGCAGCCTACACTGCGATTACACCGCGCGATTTGCCAAAAGGAAACTCAGGTAACGTCATCGTCGGCTGTATGAAGAATGAAGCCCCCTACATCGTCGAATGGATCGCCTATCACCGTGCTATGGGCGTTGATAATTTCCTCATCTATACAAACGGTTGCGAAGACGGCACCACTGAAATTCTAGACCGCCTGCAGGAAATGGGTGTGCTACAGCACCGCAACAACGACGAATGGAAAGGCAACTCTCCTCAGCAGCACGCCCTGAATTGCGCCCTCAAAGAACCCGTTATTAAGAACGCCGAATGGATCATTCACATCGACGTGGACGAATTCATGAACGTGCGTTGCGGCAATGGCACCCTTCAGGATTTCCTTGCTGCGGTTCCTGATGCCACCAATGTTGCCATGACATGGCGGTTGTTTGGGCATAACGGCGTGACCCAGTTAAACGATGACTTTGTCGTAGATCAATTTGACAAATGTGCCCCCAAGTTCTGCCCCAAACCGCACACAGTGTGGGGGTTCAAAACGATGTTTAAAAACATCGGAGCATATGAAAAAATCTCGTGCCACCGTCCCAACAAGTTGGATGAAAGTTTCCAAAACAAGGTGAAATGGGTCAACGGTTCGGGCAAAGACATGACCAAGGATGTCGCTGAAAATGGCTGGCGTTCGTCCAAGAAAAACATTGGCTATGACTTGTTACAGCTTAACCACTACGCGCTGCGGTCAGCCGAAAGCTTCCTCATCAAACGCCAGCGCGGCCGCGCGCTGCACGTGGACCGCTCCATCGGTATCAACTATTGGATTCGCATGGACTGGTCCGACTTTCGCGACATCACCATCAAACGCAACGTACCGCGCCTGCGTGCTGAATATGATCGTCTGATGCGAGATACCACTTTACGCAACTGGCATGAAACAGGGCAAAAGTGGCACCTCGCCAAGGCTGAAGAACTGCACCTCAATCCAGAATTTGCCGATCTCTACAAAGAGGCGCTTGCGGTAAAGCTAACCGAGACAGAGCGCGTGGCCTACGCCCTCGCATTGGATATGGAGAGTTAAATGGACGCCGCCGAACCAACACGTGACCCTTTTGTCATGTCCAAGGGCATGAAGTTCCCAAAAGACGTGCATTTTATAACAGGACAACTACGCGCAGCACTGCGGGAAAACCGCTATGAGGCTAAAGAAGCCCAATGTGTGCTGAAACTGGTGCGCGATGAGGATACCGTGATTGAACTTGGCGCTGGCATTGGATTTATGTCCACGCTGATTGCCACAAAACGCAAGATCAAAGCGGTTCACGCGTTTGAGGCAAATCCCGCTCTCATTCCCTACATTCGATCCGTCCATGAGGCCAACGAGCTGGAAAATGCTGATGTTACCAACGCCATACTCGGGCCACGCAAAGGCAGCGCAGATTTCTATGTGCGTCAAAACCTACTGTCTTCCTCGATGGAACCATTGGAGGGTGATACCGATGAGAATACGCAAAAGGTAAAGGTGGATGTCCTGAACGCCCGCCAAACGTTTAAGTCCGTTGATGCCAACATCCTGATTGCCGATATTGAGGGCGCTGAGGCCACGTTACTGCCGCAACTTGACCTGACAGGTTTGCGCGGTGCGATGATCGAACTGCACCCCCAATACATTGGCCCCGAAGGTGTAAATGCTGTATTCAAAGCAATGATGGACGCAGGCCTTGCCTACTATGCCCGTGGATCGACCCATAAGGTCGTCTGCTTTAGGCGTGCGTGGTAAGATGACCCATCTCGCCATTTTATGTGTGCGCAATGAGGGCGCATTTTTGCTGGAATGGCTCGCCCACCATCGCGCTGTCGGCTTTGATGAATTTTTGGTCTTTTCCAACGACTGTCAGGACGGCACTGACGCACTGCTAGATCGATTGGACACATTGGGTCACGTCACCCATATCCGAAATGATGGCCCCTATGACAAAGGAGGCATTCAATTCACCGCCCTGAAAGCGGCCGCAAAACACAAATTGACCCGCAAGGCCGATTGGATTTTACCACTTGATGTGGATGAATTTGTAAATATCCATTGTGGCGATCACACAATGAACGCTCTGCATGCCGCTATCCCTGATGCCACTGCGATCACCCTCACGTGGCGGTTGTTTGGTGCAAATGGCCAAGTCCGCTACAGTGACACCCCTGTTCTTGATACCTTCACCCATGCGGCCCCTGCCGTCATGTATTGGCCTTGGCGTGCTGCAATGTTCAAAACACTGTACCGCAACGATGGCACTTACAAGAAACCAGGTGTTCACCGGCCCCGTGATACCAACGACAAAAAGCTAGCCTCTGCACGCTGGTTTGACGGCAATGCCGACCCCCTCCCAGAACCTTTTTTAAACAAAAGGATTTTTTCAAATTTCGGCAAAGACAACTACGCTCTGGTCCAGCTCAATCATTATCCGCTGGGCGCAATGGAAAGTTATGTGCTCAAGGCTGATCGTGGCCGTGCAGTTCATAGCGACGACCTGCTTGGCCTTGATTACTGGGTTGAACGAAATTTCAACACTGACGAAGACACAACAATCCAAAGCCTCGCATCCCCGCGTGCGCAAGTGTTGGCAGAGCTAAAAAGCGACCCTGAGCTGGCACAACTTCACGATACTGCCGTCGCATGGCGCAGCACGCGGTTCGAAGAACTCCTTCAAAAAGAACCCTTTCGCGCATTGTTTGGCAGGCTCATGATGACCCCCCCCTCCCAACCTGTGCCCAGACAAGCCGCGCAATTTATGGTCAAATATGCCAACCTTGCGCGTCAGGCAGGTAAAAACCCGCCCTAATTTAGTGCTCGTTTTCCGCAATTTTGCCCTAATGCACAATTATACCTCTGGTTGACCCGCCCTTTCACACTGTGTTTGGGGCAAGATTGAGGATGTAATTATGGCCGACGAAAGCCTGAACTTTGACACTTCACTGGCCGGCATGAAAAAGGCCGACTGGCTTAATGCTGTGGAAGAGCTATGCGATGAAGATGGCTATTTCGAGCAGCTGGGCAGACGTCACTATGCCGCGTTCATCGAAAAAACTGCGACTCTTTTGGTGTCCTTTGAAACGCTTCAAGGCATTCCTGCGTTATCCTCCCTTGCCCAGCCACTGGGCTGGGAAATGATGTTAGAACATGACTGGTCCAACCTGTGCATCGCCTCAAACGGCGACACGTGGTTTCGCGACAAATCCGTCTATGAATACTTTGACCGCTTGATTGACGATGGATTCTTTGATGAGTTCGAACAAATCATATTTTATGGTGCAGGCCCTTGCGCCTACGCAGCCGCCGCATTTTCTGTAGCCTCTCCCGAGGCAAAAGTGCTGGCCGTACAGCCTCAAGCCACCCTTGATCCGCGCATCACGGAATGGGACGATCGATTTACGGATATGCGCCGCATGGACTTCACGTCCCGTTATGGCTTTGCGCCAGACATGTTGGACGGCGCGGAAGCAGCTTATGTAGTATATGATCCCCGTGAACAGCTTGATGCGATGCATGCCGCCCTGTTTACGCGCCCCAACACCCACAAGCTTCGCGTCCCTTACATGGGAGACGCCATCCAGACAGACCTGCTTGAGATGGAACAGCTTGCCCCCCTTCTTTTAGCCATCCAAGACGGATCACTGGACGATTTGACCTTTGCCCGCATGATGCGCGCGCGGCGTATGCACTCCCCCTATCTGCGCAATCTGCTTGCTGCACTGGATACCAAAGGGCGCGAAAAACTTGCTCTTGCTTTGGCACGCAACGTCACCGCACGCATGCATGCTCCCCGTTTTGCCCGTCGTCTGGAAAATTCACCCTCAGCTGACACCGAAGACGACTAGCGCGAGGCCCCCTTGCGTGTTAGCACGCGGGCCATGACACAAACCCTCACGATCCGCCGTCCTGATGACTGGCACCTGCACTTGCGCGATGGCGATATGCTTCGCGCTGTGCTGCCGCACACTTCCTCCCACTTTGCCCGCGCGATTATCATGCCCAATTTGGTGCCGCCCGTTGTGACTGCTGCAGATGCACGCGCCTACCGCGACCGCATCATGGCCGCGATCCCAGAAAGCGATGATTTTACGCCCCTGATGACACTGTATCTCACCCAAGATACTGATCCTGCGGATGTGGCTGCTGCCCACGCCGAAGGGCTAATTACAGCTGTGAAGCTCTATCCGGCTGGTGCAACAACCAACTCGGCCTCAGGTGTCAGTGATTTTGGTAAAGTTGCCGCCGTGTTGGAAAAAATGGCCGAGATTGGCCTGCCTCTATGCACACACGGCGAAGTCACAGACCCAAGCATTGATATTTTTGACCGCGAAGCCGTATTCATTGACCGTATTCTAGATCCGATCCGCCGCAGCCACCCAGAGCTGCGCGTCATCATGGAACACATCACAACAGCCAACGCTGTAGATTATGTGCGTGCCAATGACAAAAACCTCGGCGCAACCATCACAACGCACCATCTGGTCATCAACCGCAATCATATCCTCGCAGGCGGGATCAAGCCGCATTATTACTGCCTGCCCGTCGCTAAACGCGAAGAGCATCGCCTTGCGTTGCGCGATGCTGCTACCTCGGGTGATGCAAGGTTCTTCCTTGGAACGGATTCGGCACCTCATACGGATGAAAACAAATTGCTTCCGTGCGGATGTGCGGGCTGCTTTACCGCGCTCAATACCATGTCGATCCTCGCCGAAGTGTTCGAACAAGACGGCGCGCTGGATAAGCTTGAGGCATTTGCATCTCTGAATGGACCTGCATTCTATGGCCTGTCAGTCAACGAGGACACGCTAACGCTTGTTCGCGAAACGCCCGAATTCCCAGCCAACATCGAAACACCCGAAGGCCCAGTAACGGTCTTTGATCCTGCAATGCCGCTGCACTGGACCGCTTGAAATGATCCCAACAACATATCCCGACGCCTCTGAAATCGCTCGCCTTACTGCACGTATGCTGCTGGAAATTGGTGCTGTGAACTTCAACACCGATGAACCCTATACGCTGGCCTCCGGCCTGCCTTCACCCAGCTACATCGATTGTCGTAAGTTGATCAGCTATCCGCGCATCCGTTCGACGCTGATGGACTTTCTGACCATCACGGTCATGCGTAACGCCGGATTTGAGGCGTTTGACAACATCGCTGGCGGCGAAACCGCAGGCATTCCCTTTGCCGCCCTTGTCGCCGAGCGTATGGCCCTGCCCATGACCTATGTGCGCAAAAAGCCAAAAGGCTACGGCCGGAACGCGCGCATCGAAGGTGACATGAGCGAAGGTCAGCGCGTTCTGCTGGTCGAAGATCTCACCACGGATGGCGGTTCCAAGCTTAGCTTTGTTGATGCGATCCGCGAGACAGGTGCAACTTGCGGCCATACCGCTGTGATTTTTTACTATGACATCTTCCCCGAGACAGAAAAGACATTGGGTGATCATGGCGTTGCGCTGCACCACCTCTGTACATGGTGGGATGTTCTGGCCGAAGCAAAAGCCCAGGCTGCCTTCCCCGAGGCGACACTCGATGAGGTAGAAAAATTCTTGAAATCTCCCCGCGAGTGGCAAGAGGCCCGCAAGGGTTAACTCTATAGGTTGACGTCCCCGCCGACGCTATCGCAAGATGTAGGCGGGCGTCAGCCACCATCAGGTTATCCACAGAAACATACAATTTGCGCGCCCGCGCCCGCTTCGTTATCACGAGCATCGGGACATTCGGGGGTTCGATATGAATGAAATTTCTTCGTTAAACGCTACTGGGATCGCTGTTCAAACAGCAGAATCCATACCACATTCTATCGAAGCCGAACAACAACTGCTGGGCGCGATTCTGACGAACAATGACATCTATGACCGTGTCGCCTCTGTCATTGGCCCTAAGCACTTTTATGATCCGGTGCACGCGCGCATTTTTGAAATTTCCGCAGCACGTATCGCAAAAAACAACCTTGCCAGCCCCGTAACGCTTAAGGCGTTCATGGAAGACGACGAAGGCTTGCAAGAGCTGGGTGGCCCCGCGTATCTTGCCCGCCTCGCAGGTGCCGCGATCTCCGCCTTTGCTGTGCGCGACTATGCGCAAATGATTTACGATCTAGCCGTACGCCGTGATTTGATCGCGCTTGGCCGTGACATTGCCTCCAAGGCGGCCACCGTTGATGTCGCGTCAGAACCACGCGAACAGATCGTTGAGGCCGAACAGCAGCTGTATAAACTGGCTGAACAAGGTCAAGTCGAAAGCGGCTTTCAGAGCTTTCTCAAGGCTGTAACTGATGCGGTTAACTCCGCAAACACCGCCTATCAGCGCGATGGTGGCCTTTCTGGTATCTCCACTGGTTTGATCGACATGGACAAAAAGTTGGGTGGCCTACACCCTTCTGACCTTTTGATCCTCGCGGGTCGTCCATCGATGGGTAAAACCTCGCTTGCGACCAACATCGCCTTCAACGTGGCCAAAGCGTACAAACGCGGGCAACTGTCAGATGGCTCTGAGGGCGCAGTCGACGGCGGTGTCGTCGGTTTCTACAGCCTAGAAATGAGCGCAGAACAGCTTGCCGCGCGTATTCTCTCGGAAGCCTCCGAGATCCCGTCCCAGCAGATTCGTTCAGGCGATATGACCGAGTCTGAGTTCCGCCGTTTTGTTGATGCGGCTAAAGCGCTTGAGGCCTGCCCACTTTATATTGACGATACGCCCGCCCTGCCAATTTCCCAGCTTGCTGCCCGTGCGCGGCGCCTGAAACGAACGCATGGCCTTGATGTGTTGATCATCGACTATCTTCAGCTGGTTCGCGGTACCGGAAAAAGCGAAAACCGTGTGAACGAGATTTCCGAGATCACGATGGGCCTCAAGGCCATCGCCAAGGAACTCCATATCCCCGTGATCGCATTGTCCCAGCTGTCGCGTCAGGTGGAAAACCGCGAAGATAAACGCCCACAGCTGTCTGACCTTCGTGAATCAGGCTCGATTGAGCAGGATGCCGATGTGGTTATGTTTGTGTTCCGCGAAGAATATTACAAAGAGCGCGAAAAGCCCGGCGATCACGAGCTGGACAAAATGGCAATCTGGCAAGAAGAGATGGAACGCCTGCACGCCCGGGCCGAAGTTGTGATCGGCAAACAGCGTCACGGCCCAATCGGCACGGTTGAACTCAGCTTTGAAGGCCGCTTCACCCGCTTTGGCAACCTTGTAAAGCCATGGCAGCAAGAAGGTGGCGAGCAGGAATTCTAGACCCGCGTCTGACGGCGACACAGCACATTCCAAACAAATCCAGAGTGAGAACCCTAAGTTTGATTCTTGCTGGTAGCCACGCATGCTTTCAACTGACCGTTACCTGCCAAACCTGTTTGCGTGCCCGAACATCACAACCTAACCGACGGTTTTTCTACGCCTTACACCAGTATCCGTACATTCAACGCTAAACCTAACCCAACCTTGCCTAAGGTGCCCACGAAGAAGGAAGTCTTCTTTTGGCCCCAACACCTTGACCTCAATCCCAACGTCGCCGCCATTTCCGTTCAGTTGCAAGCAACTTCCCCCAACCGCTTCGCGCGCGGTATCCTTCGTGAATGCGTCTGGATTGTATGATCCGACAATGGTGTTCCCTTTATGCAGACCCGCACCACGGAAATTGTCCTGCATGGCGATATTTTCTGGCGTCACACTCCCTTGGTCACCGCAAGCGGCAGCAAGCAAACAAAATGGAAAAACTTTCAGGAATTTCATACTCAACGGCCTCAACCTTAGGGGGAATACTCCCGCTAAACCCTTTTCATTTAAAACGAAAGATCTATTTCATGTCAAAAAGTATGATCATGCCCCCCCTCGCCGACCTAGGTTGGTTTCCGAAAAAGGCCATGCACATCGCACAGCCTTTTTCGAATCTATGCCGTGATTACTACGGTGTCTTAACCTCATACTTCAAACCCTTGGCTGTGCCTTTGGCAAAACCTTTCCAATAAGAATGGTCTTCCTTTTCGGTGCCGTCATCGTTCATTGACCAAACACCCGCGTTTGAATCGTCAACCAGATCAAGATATTCACCCTTCTCCACTTCACCTTTCAGGCGTTCATCCATCCATGCTGTGACGAAATGCTGCGCGATGTTGTTCATACGCGCCGTATCCCAAACTGCATCGGTGTAGTGCTCGGAGATATCAAAGCCCTTGTCTTCGTTGAAGTAATAGCTCTCGGCTGGTGCTGGCATCGGCGCGCCTGAGTTATGGCCGCCGTTCATATAGGTCAGCAGAGCCGTTTCAACACCGCTGACGTTGTCCCAAATCGCACGCACACCGTTTTCATATAGCGATGTATCGTCCTGAGACCCCGCGATGAACAACATCGGGATCTGCACACCGGCGAGGCCGTCAGCATCCCAGAACCCTGTGTTCATGCCCCATGGGCCAAAGGCGACCGCTGTTTTGATGCGTGCGTCTGGCAATGCGTTGTGCGTGTCTGACCCCGCTTGGTGAATGCCCAGCGTGCCATGTGGTCCGCCCCAGCTATACGCCACGGAGGCTTCGGTCACGCCGCCGCCCGCCGTGATGACAGCGCCGTAGCCGCCCATGGAGTAGCCAATCAGCCCCGTGTTATCGGCGTCATACAAGCCTGCAAACTCGCCGCCAGCCGCTGCCTTGCCAGCCATTTCTTCCAGAACAAACAACTGGTCCAGCGAACGGTTCACCAAGGTCGAGCCAAACGCAGCCTGTGTGCGGTAGGTGCTATCCGTGTGATCAATGGACGCAACGACATAGCCTTTGGAGGCTAGATTTTCGGCCAGATGTGACAGCAAAAAGCGGTTACCAGGATAGCCGTGGCTGATCAAAACCAGCGGATATGGCGTGTCTGTTGCCGCAGGAGCCGCGTCGCGCATTGCTTTGCCGGTCAGCGTTACTTCGGTGGTGCCATCGCGCAGATAGGCCTTCATCTCGTTTGAGCCTGTTGCACCCTCAGCGGCGGGATACCACATTTCAACAGTCAAAGGACGGTCATAACGTGGCCATTCCGCTGGCTTTTCGACAGCAGGATCAATCGAAAGGATATCGATTTGATCCGCGTTCACCATCTCTAACTGGCGCACGCCAACAGGGAGCGCACCGTAAGCCGACAATTCTGGCGCGCCGGGCAATTGGGTATCAATTGGATTTGCAGCAGCGGCACCCGCTGCCACCAACGCCACAGGCACCAGCGTATTTATCATTTTTTTCATAGTTGTCTCCTCCACTTTCCGACAGTCTAATCAGACTCCATCACCTAACAAGCATTAGTTGCACTGACGTGACGCCCTTTCGCAGAGTAAAACATGAGAAACTCAGACGTATTCTGAACCCATTCACGCGATAAATTGCGCCTCTTCATGAGTTTTGGCGCCATTCCCTTAGGTTTCTTTCTAAACACCTATACAAATTGCCCCTTTCGGCAAGGCAACGGCCAACCTGATCTTGACGCCACGCCTCAGAATGTCAAAAACCGCTTCATGAGCACAGCAACATTGAACATTGATCTAGAAGCGATTGCAGACAATTGGCGTGCCCTCGCCAATATCGCCCAAGTAGAAACCGCCGCAGTCGTAAAGGCCAACGGATACGGATTGGATTCCGGACGTGTGGGTCAACATCTGGCTGCTGCAGGTGCGCGCCAGTTCTTTGTCGCCGTCGCCGAAGAGGGTGTGATCTTGCGCCGCGCAATCGGTTCTGGACCCAGCATTTCGGTATTTTCAGGCCATATGGCGGGAGATGCCGAAGCGATTTCAGGTGCAAAACTGACTCCGATCATAAACTCTGTTGATCAAATGCTGCGCCATGTTGAAGCGCTTCCCGGCCATCCATTTGGTCTACAGCTTGATACAGGAATGAATCGTCTGGGTATGGAACCCGCAGAGTGGTCCGCCCTGCGCGACATCGC
Source organism: Sulfitobacter sp. (assembly GCA_033851935.1). Taxonomy (GTDB): domain Bacteria; phylum Pseudomonadota; class Alphaproteobacteria; order Rhodobacterales; family Rhodobacteraceae; genus Sulfitobacter. The sequence continues at coordinate 624,298 of JAWSVL010000002.1, read as the reverse complement.
ACTTGCCCAAAATCCAACACTGATCATGTCCCACCTTGCCTGCGCGGATGATCCATCCCATCCGATGAACGAAATCCAACGCGCGGCTTTTGATGATATGACCCAAGGCCTTGATGTCCCACGGTCGCTCTCTGCGACGGGCGGGATAATGATGGGGCCGGATTATCACTATGACTTGGTGCGCCCCGGTATCGGACTTTATGGTGGCCTGCCCTTTGCGGATGCAAAGCCCGTTGTCTCATTGGATATTCCGGTGATCCAAATACGCGAGGTCGCAGTTGGTGAAACCGTTGGATACTCCAATGCATGGACAGCAGAGGTTCCTTCAAAAGTTGCCACAATATCTGCTGGCTACGCAGACGGTCTGATCCGCGCGATGGGCGCAAAGGCGATCGTTTACGCAAACGGTGTTGCGGTTCCCGTGATCGGCCGCGTTTCGATGGATTTGATTACCGTAGATGTGACCAGCCTATCCAAAATGCCGGATACTTTGCAGCTGCTTGGCCCACACCAGACTGTCGAAGATGTCTCCGGGTTTGCGGGTACCATCGGGTATGAAATACTCACCAGCCTTGGCGCGCGGTACAAGCGTGTTTGGCAAACGTGAACTTGCTTCGGGCCGCCAATCTGTTGCTGTTGGTGCTCTATCCAATTGCGTGGTTTGCACCCTTGATGCGCGCAGGCATTCTGCCCCTTTTTGGCCTAAGCGAGATTTCCGTCATGACGGGACTGCAATCACTTTGGGCCTCGGATATTTTCCTAGCACTTGTGGTGACAATTTTCGCCCTGTTTGCCCCCTACCTGAAAACCATCGGTCTAACGTTGATTCATTTTGGCCTTCTCAGCCCGCGCGTTGAGAAATTTCTGGCTGTGATCGGCAAACTGGCCATGGCCGACATTTTCCTTATTGCGCTCTATATTACCCTCACAAAAGGAATCGGTGTGGGCCGGATTGAAGTCGCTTGGGGACTATATCTATTTACCTTTTGCATCCTCACATCCCTGCTAATCAGTTGGAAAACGCAACAAAAGGCACCAAAAACCACGGATTGAGTCCCTTTTGGGAGACAATCACGTCAGTTGTAGCTAATTCTTGCCAAATTTTCCCTTTGCAGATCAGGGGCCACCCTTTAGTTTGTACAGCCTAGGCAGCAAGCGGATATTTGCTCGCACATTCGCCTGAGGATATTTGATGCAACAGATGAAAACCCTTGGGTTTTTCTTACAATATTTAATGCAACGCCTCGCGTTGGTATTTTTCGCAGCATGTGCTGCGGCGTTAACCACGTCTAGCATTATGGCGGCGTTTGGGTATTGGTCATGGGTCGAAGTTCCCTTCAGCTATGCGGGCGAACCGGTCCAAAACGCTGGCATGTATTTGCAGATTGCAGCAACGGTTCTGGCCGCCGGCATATGCTTTTTTCTGCCTGCCAACGCGCGGATTATGCAGCTTGAAAACTCACACCGCAGCTTTTCGGTTTCCATGGATGATGTTGCACGTGCGTATGGCGCAGTGCATGCAGCTGACCGTGGCCGTACATTCCAGCTCAGTTCGGAATTTGATGCCGTGCGCGAACGTCTTGCCTACTTGCGTGATCACCCTGATCTAAGCACGTTAGAGCCTGCCCTACTGGAAGCCGCCGCACAGATGAGCCACATCAGCCGTGAACTGGCTGAAGTTTACTCTGACGAAAAAATCGAACGCGCCCGCAGCTTCCTGAAACAACGTCAGGAAGAGGTCAATCTTTTCAACGACCGCCTAGATCAAGCTAAATCCATCTCTACCGAGATGAAGCATTGGCTGCATAAAGTTGAACTTGAGGAAAGTGTTGCTGCCGCACAATTGGCACGTCTCTCTGAAGAGATGAGTGAAGTTCTCCCCCAACTGGGCCGTGAAGCGATGCTGCGTGTAGAATCTCTTGCCGAGGAACAATCCGCGCCGATTGATAGCACCGCGTTGGACAACAGCTTGTATGAGATTCCAAAAGCAGCCGAATAAACGAGCGCTTGGGCGATTTGAACTTCTTTCCCAGTTGTTTTCAAAGGCGGTCGATTTCAAATCACATTTAGCCTCAGGTTCTTTTCCATTGATCCTGACCGCCGCCCAAGGCATCAAAGCGCCATGGCAAAACCAACCAAAAATTTCACCTGTTCGAAATGTGCGGCTTCCTATCCCAAATGGTCTGGGCGCTGCGACAACTGTGGCGAATGGAACTCCATTCTTGAAGACAAAGGCATCAGTGCTGGACCTCCGTCCAAGTCACTAGGCGCGCGGCGCGGTTCCTCAATGGAATTGATGGACCTCGCTACAGAAGAAGCGCCGCCGCCGCGCACGCTTTCAGGTCTGGGAGAATTAGACCGTGTTTTAGGCGGTGGTTTGGTTGCGGCCTCTGCAATCCTAGTTGGCGGTGATCCAGGCATCGGGAAATCCACCTTGCTACTGCAGGCCGCTGCTGCCTTTGCCAATGAAGGCCTAAAGGTTGTCTATATCTCCGGCGAAGAAGCATCTGCCCAAGTGCGCATGCGCGCGCAACGTCTTGGCCTGTCTGATGCCGCTGTGCGATTGGGAGCCGAAACCAACTTGCGCGACATCCTGACAACATTGGACAAAGAACGTCCGCAATTGGCGATCATCGATTCCATCCAAACCATGTGGGCCGACAACGTCGAAAGCGCACCGGGGTCCGTCTCTCAGGTCCGCGCTGCATCCCATGAGCTGACATCATTTGCGAAACGCACGGGCACCTCAGTTGTGCTGGTTGGCCACGTCACCAAGGAAGGCCAGATCGCAGGCCCCCGCGTGGTTGAGCACATGGTTGATACCGTTCTCTATTTTGAAGGCGAACGCGGTCACCCTTTCCGCATTTTACGTTCGGTCAAGAACCGCTTTGGTCCTGCCGACGAGATAGGCGTGTTTGAGATGACAGGCCGTGGATTGGCCGAAGTCACCAATCCTTCCGCACTCTTTTTGTCCGAACGCGGGCAACCCTCCCCCGGCTCTGTAGTTTTTGCGGGGATTGAGGGCACGCGCCCCGTGCTTGTTGAAATTCAAGCATTGGTTGCGCCCTCCCCCCACTCGCAGGCCCGCCGCACCGTTGTCGGCTGGGACGGAGGCCGTCTGGCCATGATTCTTGCCGTACTCGAAGCACGTTGCGGGATTCCTTTTGCGGGGCTGGATGTGTACTTGAATGTTGCTGGTGGCATGAAGATTTCAGAACCTGCCGCAGATTTAGCCGTGGCTTGTGCGTTATTAAGTGCGCGGGAAGACACGGCGCTGCCGGCCGAGACCGTTGTATTTGGGGAACTTAGCCTTTCAGGAGCGCTTCGCCCCGCCACCCAGACGGAAAACAGGTTGAAAGAAGCGCAAAAACTTGGTTTTACCTCCGCAATAGCACCCAAAGGCGGTAAAGCTGTGGAGGTCGACGGCATTGCGCTACGCCCCATGACAGATCTGACCGCATTTGTGGGCGAAATATTTGGCGCGGGATAGCGCGCCCCGAGGAAAGGCGATACGAGCATGGAAGGTTTTACCATCATAGACGGCGTGGTGGCGTTGGTCATCGTAATGTCAGCGCTGCTTGCTTATGGCCGCGGTTTCGTCCGCGAATTAATGGCGATTGTCGGCTGGATTGCCGCTGCAGTACTTGCCTATCTCTTTGCTCCACAAGTCGAACCACTGGTGCGTGAAATCCCTGTTGTCGGTGATTTCCTTGCTGACAGCTGTGAATTGTCGATCATCGGAGCCTTCACACTGGTTCTTGCTATCACACTTGTAGTGGTTTCACTCTTTACGCCGCTATTCTCTTCTATTGTTCAGCGTTCGTTCTTGGGTGGATTTGATCAAGCACTTGGTTTTGTCTTTGGTGTAGTGCGTGGCGTTTTGCTGGTGGCAATTGCGTTTTTCGTCTACTCAACCGTCATTACAGGTCAACAATTCACCATCGTAGACGAAAGCCGCTCCGCTCAGGTATTCGGTCGCTTCTCTGACGATATCCAAAACTCTGATCCTGATCAGGCGCTTGGTTGGATTACCGGAAAATACGAACAACTTGTTTCCAGCTGTTCCGAGAGCTAAGAAAAACGGCTTAATCACCAAGTAACGAAACAATGGTATCTCCTGTCTAGCAAGCGGAGAGATACTTTTGTGCCTACGATAAATTTGAAAGATCAATTTGCGATCATCGATTGCATCCCAGTTCCGATCTTTGTCATGAAGGTGGATGATGACGGGGTTCCGCTCTATATTCACAGCAATACAACCCTCCTCAAACAACTTGATCTCGATCTTGTAGATTTTGTCGGCAGAACGGCAATACAGGCATTTGGTCCAGAATACGGCTCCTTTGTGTATAACGAGCAGCTCAAAACCATTGCCAGTCGCGAACAAAATGAATTTGAATTCAAGTTTGAGGCGCGCGGTGTTGACCGATATGTTCGAACGACCCTGCGCCCGCAACTTGATGAGACCGGACGCGTTATCCGCCTCGTTGGAAGTGTCGTCGACATTGGAAATGAGAAACTTGCTCAATCTACGCAAGCCAAACTTGATGGGCTAGGAACAGAGGTTGAGCAATTCATAGCTATGGCAGCTCATGATTTGCGCTCCCCTATGCGTAATGTGATGGACCTTGCCGAATTGCTCTATGAAGATTTTGAAGATCATGGGGACGGCAAGCTGGAATTGATCGGTTTGTTAAAAGAAACCGCCGAAAAATCCATGGATCTGATTTCAGACGTCCTATCCTATGCAACCACACTTGGCCCAGTAGCGCCCAAATGCGAATATAACCTCTCCGAGTTATGCCGCGATCTGATGATCATCCTGGACCCGCAGAACCAACACACTTTGATCTGTAGTGATCTAAAGCTGTACGGCGAAAAAAGTGTGATGCAGATCATTCTGCGCAACCTGATCGATAATGCCCTCAAACACGGCAATCGGGAACATCTAACACTGCATTGTGATGCCATCCTCGCATCAGACCACACTGTTGAGGTTTCACTGTCCGATAACGGTGCCGGATTTGAAAACCCGGGAATAGCGTTCCTTGAGACGGGCAACTTCCGAATGGAAAGCGGGTATGGTTTGCTCGCGATAAGCAAGCTCGTCAACACGCGTGGTGGTGACATAACAGCATTCAACTTTGAAGGTGTTGGCGGCAGTTGCGTACGCTTCACACTTCCCAACACGACCAATGGAACGGATAGCGCTGCGAAAGACAGCCATCTGGCCTCAGAAACCAATTCTAGAGACGATCCAAAGCAACAGAATGCACTCTGAAGACAAAAGCATCGATTCCTAGCGTGACTCTTCGTCCGGAGTTCCGTAATACCCCTGTAACTTTTGTCGGTCGCAGGAGCGCTCCCTTGTCCCATACCCCGCCCAAGACAATGCCCCCCGCTAACCCTTTTGATTCATCCTATCTGTCAGATTTTGACGATGGCGATAAACTAAAGGAAGAATGTGGGATTTTCGGTGTTGTAGGCGTTACCGATGCTGCAAATTTTGTAGCTCTCGGACTGCATGCTCTTCAGCATCGCGGTCAAGAAGCAGGTGGAATCGTCACCCATGACGCCGAAGCAGGTTTCCAATCTGCCCGCCGTTTCGGATACGTCCGCGATAACTTCACCAGTCAAAAGGTGATGGAAACACTCCCCGGCTCTCTGGGCATCGGGCATGTGCGGTACTCGACCTCTGGCAGTAAAGGCCAAACCGCGATTCGCGACGTCCAGCCTTTCTTTGGCGAATTCGCCATGGGTGGCGCTGCGATTGCGCATAACGGCAATATCACCAACGCCAACGCGCTGCGCCGTGAATTGATTGAGCGTGGTTCGATCTTCCAGTCCTCATCAGACAGTGAATGCATCATTCACCTGATGGCCCGTTCATTGCAGCAAAATATCCCTGAACGTATGGAAGATGCCTTGCGCCGTGTCGAAGGTGCGTTTTCGATTGTCGCGATGACACGAACCAAACTGATCGGTGTCCGTGATCCGCTGGGTGTGCGCCCTCTCGTTTTGGGTAAATTGGGCGATGGTTACGCACTTAGCTCTGAAACATGTGCGCTGGACATCATCGGTGCGGATTTCGTTCGCGAAATTGAGCCAGGCGAAATGGTAGTGATTACCGAGAAAGGCATTCAAAGCCATTTCCCGTTCCGCCGCCAGCCTTCAAAATTCTGCGTTTTTGAACATGTGTATTTCTCTCGGCCTGACAGTATCCTTGGCGGTCGTTCGGTCTATGAAACACGTGAAGCGATTGGACGCGAGCTGGCTAAAGAAAACCCTGTAGAGGCTGATATGGTTTGCCCAGTGCCTGACTCCGGCACACCTGCCGCTATTGGGTACAGTCTTGAGAGTGGCATCCCTTACGCAATGGGGATCATTCGCAACCAATACATGGGCCGCACGTTTATTGAGCCGACAGAAAGCATCCGCAACATGGGTGTACGACTCAAACTCAACGTGAACCGCGCCTTGGTTAAGGGCAAACGGATCATTCTTGTGGACGACTCTGTTGTACGCGGCACAACCAGTCGCAAAATCAAGGAAATGATTCTTGATGCTGGTGCCGCCGAGGTTCACTTCAGGATCGCGTCTCCACCAACTGCGTGGCCTTGTTTTTATGGCGTGGACACGCCTGATCGTGACAAACTACTCGCCGCAACCATGACCGAAGACGAAATGCGCGATCATTTGGGTGTCGACAGCCTCAAGTTTATCTCGCTGGATGGCCTTTACCGCGCTGTTGGTGAGGCTGAAGGCCGAAACAAAGCATGCCCTCAATATTGCGATGCATGTTTCTCCGGCGAATACCCGGTCATCCCCGCTGACAAGGTCCAAGACGGCTTTGTTATGAAGTCAGCAGCGGAATAATTTCTACTCAATAAGATCTACTGACAGTTTCTGTCAGTAGATCTGTGCTAGACTTTATCCATGACGCATCCATTTTCACATACGATCTCTGAATGGCCTGTTCAGGCACGTGACCAGTTCAATAACATACGTGAACTGATTCTTATTGCTGCGCAGGAAGCTGATGTTGGCCCTGTTGAGGAAAGCCTCAAGTGGGGCCAACCTGCGTGGCGTCCAAAACGTCCGCGTCAGGGCAGCACACTTCGGCTCAGCTGGCAGGACAAGACGCCGCAGACCCTTGCGTTATATGTAGATTGCAAAACAACGCTCAGCGCCACGATGCGTGAGATTTATCCACTTGAATTTGAATACGAAACCAACCGTGCATTACGCCTGCCCATTGGGGTTCTTCTACCCGTCCAAGCTATTGATCACCTCGCGCGCCTGACCTTCACCTATCACCGCAAAAACTGACAGGCGTGCATCCGCGCACCCTTTGGCAATGCATGGCCTAACCCTCAAACGGTCCCTTCTCCCTGTGGTCCCATTTCAATAGCTCCGGTGCTGAAACACAGCCAAGGAACGAATATGGCCTCCGACACCTCAGGCACCCCCACTCCAGCACAAGTCGAAAAATTTGCCACCCAAGAAGCCCGTCTGACACGCACGGCGTTACTAGGGATTTTTGGTACAAAAGCCGCGCCAAGCGCTTTGGTGCTTCTTCCCCAAGGGAAAACCCAGACTGTCAGCATTGGTGATAACATCGGTAAGGGTGTCGTCGTAGCCATTGGCACTGATCAAATTGTACTTGCGCGCAATGGCTCGCAGCACATTTTGCGCCTACCACGTGGGTAAGCACCCTCTTGACGCGGCGCATTCCCCCGCGCATATCCCTCCCATGACACAGAAAATTGCATTGATCACCGGCGCCTCGCGCGGCCTTGGAACTGCCCTCGCAGAGGCGCTTGCTCCTGAATATCACATCGTCGCCGTAGGCCGCACCGTTGGCGCGCTTGAGGAACTGGACGACCGGATCAAAGCAAAGGGCGGCAGCGCCACGCTTGCCCCGATGAACATCACCGATACTGGCGCGATGCAAACACTCTGCCGCGGTATTCATGACCGCTGGGGGGAGCTGGATATGTGGCTGCATACGGCAATCCATGCTGCTCCCCTAACGCCCAGCCATCACATCGACACAAAAGATCTGGAAAAGTCGATTGAAGGCAATATCTCTGCCACTGCTACCTTGATCAACTACGTCGCGCCTCTGCTAGGCGAAGCAGGTCAGGCCGTGTTTTTCGAAGATCCAATTGTGGGTGATAAATTTTACGGCAGCTACGGTGCAACCAAGGCCGCGCAAATCGCCCTTGCCCGAAGCTGGCAAAATGAGACATCCCGTATTGGTCCGCGTGTAGAAATCCTAACACCAAATCCGATGCCAACTGCCACGCGTGCCCGATTCTTCCCCGGGGAGGACCGCAATACGTTGAATGATATTCACGCAGAAGCCGCACGTCTCTTGGCAACATTGCAGAAATAACGCCTGCCTCGCTTGCCCGTTTGCTGCGCCTCGCCTATCAAGGCGCAAAGGGGCAATTTCATGCGCATTCTCATCACTAATGACGACGGCATTAATGCCCCGGGCCTCAAGGTACTTGAAGGGATCGCCAAAACGCTGGCAGGATCTGACGGAGAGCTTTGGACTGTTGCTCCTGCATTTGAGCAATCAGGTGTTGCCCACTGCATCAACTACACCAAACCGACCCTGATTACCGAGCTGGCTCCGCGCCGCTATATGATTGAGGGTAGCCCAGCAGACTGCGTTCTGTCCGCGCTGTATGACCCAATGAAAGATGCCCGCCCTGATCTAATACTATCGGGCGTTAACCGCGGCAATAACGCGGCAGAGAACACCCTGTACTCTGGTACCATTGGCGCAGCGATTGAAGGCGCGCTTCAAGGCGTTCCCTCTATCGCGTTATCCCAGTTCTATGGCCCTGCAAACCGCGATCTGGATGACCCGTTTGAGGCAGCCGTTGAACACGGCGCAGATGTCTGTCGCCGGATTTTGGCGCAAAAGCCTTCAGATGCAAACGGGTATAGCATTTTTTGGAACGTCAACTTCCCCCCCGTACCCGCGGCAGATGTAAAAGGTGTACGCCTTGCCAATCAAGGCCGCAGACCGGGTGTGAATTTCTCTACTGTGCCACATGATGCCCCGAACGGGCGGCGATTTTTGTGGATCACAGGCGGTAATCAACAAACTGCCCCTGCCGCAGGCACCGATGCGGCCGTGAACCTAGAGGGCTTTATTTCAGTTACGCCCATGCGCGCCGATCTGACAGCGCATGATGCGTTTGCAAACATCACGGATTTCAACACATGAATGATGATCCCGAAATGGACATCGAAGCAGAACGTAAGATGCAGTTCCTCTACGCCCTACGATCAAAGGGTGTGACAGATAAACTAGTGTTGGGTGCGATGGAGGCCGTAGATCGCGGGCCATTCATCCGTGGCCTGTTTGCTGAACGCGCGTATGAAGACATGCCCCTGCCCATCGCTTGTGGTCAAACTATCAGCCAACCTTCCGTTGTTGGCCTGATGACCCAAGCGCTAGAAATCTCGCCGCGCGACAAGGTTCTGGAAATTGGCACTGGTTCTGGCTATCAGGCCGCGATCCTTTCCAAGCTGGCACGCCGCGTTTACACGATCGACCGTCACCGCCGCCTTGTTCATGAAGCGCGAGTTGTTTTTGATGCCCTCGATCTGAATAACATTACAGCGATTACTGCCGACGGCAGCCACGGCTTGCCCGAACAGGCCCCATTTGACCGTATCATTGTGACTGCTGCCGCCGAAGATCCCCCCGGTCCGCTGCTTGCGCAGCTCAAGGAAGGCGGCATCATGGTGCTGCCAGTTGGCCAATCTGATGCAGTTCAGCACCTAATTCGTGTCCGAAAAACCGCCGATGGGCTCAAATATGACGAAATGCGCTCTGTTCGCTTTGTTCCGCTCCTCGAAGGGTTGGGCAAAGATACATAATCTGGTATGATCGATCAAAATCTCGGGCACACGAGATGGGCAGTGACAAGGACTTAGTTAATGGTACTTCTAAACACGCGTGGTAATGCGCGCATTTCGCTTCTTGCGGGCGCGGCCTGTATTGCACTTTCTGCTTGCTCTGGACCGCTTGATTTTGATCTGCGTGGCCTTAGCGGTGGGTTTACCACTGCAAACGCAGCCCAGACACCGCTTGCGGCACGCCCGCAGCCCGATGACCGTGGCGTTATTTCCTACCCCAACTATCAGGTCGCTGTTGCGCGGCGCGGTGACACGCTTGCCGATGTAGCCAGTCGCGTGGGATTAGACACAGCAACCCTTGCCAAATTCAACGGCATTGATCCATCGATCGCACTCCGCAAAGATGAAATCATCGCCCTCCCCACCCGCGTTGCAGAACCATCCCCTGCCACTGGTGCAGCCGCAACAGGCCCTATCAAACCGGTAGATATATCAACAGTAGCTGGCGGCGCGATTGACCGCGCACCTGAAACACCAGCAAGTGTACAGACCACGGCTCTTGCCCCCGTAAAAACCCCACCTGCCCAAACAGGAAAAGAACCGATCCGCCACAAAGTAGAACGCGGCGAAACAGCGTTTACCGTGGCCCGCCTTTATTCTGTCCCTGTCAAGGATTTGGCCGAATGGAACGGCCTAGGTGCTGATTTTGCGATCCGTGCAGGTCAGTTCTTGTTGATCCCTGTGCCGTCCCAGAACCCGCCAAAAGCAGCGCCAGCCCAAACTGCGGCCGCTACGCCATTGCCTGGTGAAGGGTCCAGCACACCAACACCACCTTCCGCGACCAAACCCCTACCCGCCGAGAAAATCGCACCTGCAGCTGCTGCCGTTACAGCAACAACCGCCGCTGCAACGCCCAAAGCTGAGGCGAAACCAACAAAGCTGGTTGCCAATGTTGGCAAGACCTCCAAACCTGCACCTGCAGGCAAACTGGTACGCCCTGTGAACGGCACAATTATCCGGGAATACGCCAAAGGCAAAAACGAAGGCATCAACATCAAAGCTGCCGCTGGAACATCCGTAAAAGCGGCTGATACCGGTACCGTCGCCGCCATAACAAAAAGCGCGGACGGTGTACCAATTGTTGTTGTGCGCCACGCGGGCAACCTGCTGACAGTTTATGCCAATGTTACGGATGTCTCAGTGAAAAAGGGTGATGCGGTCTCTCGTGGCCAAAGCATCGCAAAATTGCGCGGCGGATCAGATTCCTTTGTCCACTTTGAAGTGCGCAAAGGCTTTGACAGCGTAGATCCAAACCCGTTCTTGAACTAAATTCTGGCGTTGGCCTGCCCACATCGGGCAGGCCAATAACCTTATTACAGTGCGATACCGCGCCGACCTGCTAAGTCAGTGAAATACTGCCATGCCACTCGGCCTGAACGGCTGCCGCGTGTGGCTTGCCACTCGATCGCTTCGGCGCGCAGGGTATCGTCGTCAATCTCGACGCCATGCGCATCACAATAGCCACGGATCATCGCGAGATACTGATCCTGATCACAGGCGTGAAAGCCTAACCAAAGCCCAAAACGATCCGAAAGCGATACTTTCTCCTCAACCGCTTCGGCTGGATTGATGGCAGAGCCGCGTTCATTTTCGATCATGTCGCGTGGCATCAGATGCCGACGGTTGGACGTGGCATATAGCACCACATTCTCCGGCCGCCCTTCTATGCCGCCATCCAAAACCGCCTTAAGCGATTTATAATGGGCGTCGTCATGACCAAAGCTGAGATCGTCACAATAGATAATAAAACGTGTCTTCACGCCGCGCAACAGGTTCAACAGACGTCCCACTGAGGGCAAGTCTTCGCGCTGAAGCTCTACCATCTTTAGATCAGGGTATTCAGCATGAAGCGCACCATGTACTGCTTTGACAAGGCTTGATTTTCCCATGCCACGTGCACCCCATAACAACGCGTTATTTGCAGGCAATCCGGCAGCAAATTGTGCGGTGTTTTGCAGCAATGTATCGCGGGATCGTTCTACTCCAATAAGCAATGTTATATCGACCCGCGATACCTGCTCAACCGGTTCCAAGCGGTCCGGTCCTGTGTGCCAAACAAATGCAGTAGCTGCATCAAAGTTAGGAGCCGCAAGCGGCGCGGGAGACATTCGCTCCAGCGCCGCTGCTATCCGGTCCATAGGATCGTCGATCATGTGTCGCTGTCCTTGGTATCCGTTTCTTCTACGATAGGGTCTTCGCGGTCCATCTCATCAACCATGGCGTCAAAGTCGGCTTCGTCTTCATCGTCATAGAAACCATCTGCACGTAGCTGTGCTTCACGTTTGGCATCCACGCGGCTGACGAGGAAAATGGAAATCTCGTAGAGACCGTAAACAACCACAAACAGGATCAGCTGTGTCACAACGTCAGGCGGTGTCACCAAAGCGGCAAGCAGCAAGATGCCCACCAACGCGTATTTACGAACGTTGCGCAGACCCTCGGCAGAAACCAGTCCGGCCTTGCCCATCAACGTCAACAACACAGGCAGCTGAAAACACAGACCAAAGGCAACGATCATTTTCAACGTAATATCAAGGCTTTCGTTGACCTTACCGTTGAACACAATGTCGATGCCCGACTTCGATGCATCCCCCGTTGCGATCATCGCAGACAGGTAAGACGCCGCGTCTGAGAACCCCAAGAAGAATTGCATCGCAAGCGGCACAACAACATAGTGCGCAAATGATGCGCCGAGCAGGAACAGCACAGGTGATGCCACAAGGAAGGGTAAGAACGCATTCTTTTCATTCTTATACAGGCCGGGCGCAACAAAACGCCAAAGCTGTGTCGCGATCACAGGAAAGCTAATCGCAAGCCCGCCCACCATCGAAATCCGGATCAGTGTAAAGAAATACTCCTGCGGCGCAGTATACTGCATCACAGGATTTGGATTACCAAGGTTCCGCATGGTTTTTTCAATTGGAACCAACAGGAAATCAAGGATCATGCTGCCGAACGAAAAGCAAATGATCATCCCTACAATAAACGCCAGAACCGACCGGATCAGGCGCGTGCGCAGCTCCGTCAGGTGCTCGATCAGCGGCGCTGCGCTGTCGTCGATGTCATTATCGGTCGCGGTCATGTGTCAGCTTCCTTTTGCGCAAGGCTCTCTTGCAGCGTGGCTTCTAGCTCTTCGGCCTTCTCCATCGCTTCTTTTGCCTCACGCGCCTTACGGTCGGCTGCGGCACGTGCTGTGCCCGCCTGAATGCGTTTAACGTCTTCAGCCCGCTTGGCAGACAGTTTTCCCGTCTCGCTTTCAGGGTCGATGTCGGTCAGCGATTTTGCCGCGTCCTTCACCCCGTCCATTGCAGCTCCGACCGGATTGGTCGCCGCCTTAAGCGATTTGTTCAACCCTGTTGTGACTTCACGCACGCCAGATTGGTCAGCAGCATCGTTCATAGCGCTGGAAAACTCCCGCGCCATTCCCTTGGCCTTACCCACAAACTGGCCCACGCGGCGAAACATCACCGGTAAATCCTTGGGGCCGACGACGATCAACGCCACCACCCCAACCACCAGCATTTCAGTCATGCCAAGATCGAACATGTGTCTTAAACCTTGTCTTTGGTATCTGTTTCGCCTTCGATCACATCGGCAACTTCATCTGCCGCTTCGTCCTTAAGCTGTTGTTCACCCTCGTTGATGCCCTTTTTAAAGCTTGTGATGCCTTTGCCCACTTCGCCCATCAACGACGAGATTTTGCCGCGTCCAAAAAGTACCAACACAACTACGGCGATAAGCAGCAGGCCCGGTAGACCAATATTGTTCAACATGTCGTTTCTCCAAAAACAAAATTCAACGCCCACCATGCAGGACGGGCTTTCACCAACTGCAATAGCAAGATTGCGATGCTGTAAAAATGGCAAACCCGAATTCTAATGGTGTTAACGTTTCAAAAGCAGCGGGTTTTCATCCTTGCTGCATACAACTGACAGGTTTATGTCAGTTGTATGCGCAAATCCGACCGCCTTTTTGAAATTTTGCAAGTTTTACGTGATGGAGAGCTCCATACCGCGCAAGATTTGGCAGACCAAATGACGGTCTCGGTGCGTACCCTTTACCGTGACATGGACGCATTGGCCGCATCGGGAATTCCCTTACGTGGCACACGCGGCACGGGCTACCGTCTGGCCCAGGCGATTACCCTGCCCCCTTTGACCCTTACGCCAAGCGAGTTGGAAGCGCTCAACCTTGGCATTGCAATCACAGCTGAGCTGGCTGACCCTGAGCTTAAGGCAGCGGCAAACAGCCTCGCTGAAAAACTGGACGCGGTACAGCCTGAAACAACAGAGGCAGAAGCAGATGCATGGAAGTTTGCGGCCTCACCTTTTGCAGATGCAGCGCGCGGGTTTGCACAGATGCCAACACTGCGCGCAGCCATCAAAGCGCGGCAAAAACTGCGGATCACCTATACGTCAAAGGATGGCGCGGTCGCGTCGCGCACAATCCGCCCCTTGCACATGGAATACTGGAGCCGCATCTGGACCCTCACCGCATGGTGTGAACTACGCCAAGCGCACCGCGTGTTCCGCCTCGACCTCATCAGCAGTGCCGAAGCGCTGCCCGAGTTGTTTTCAGATGAGGTCGGAAAGATGCTGGCGGATTTCAACCCTTAGGTCTTGAGTTTCCAATCTGTTTGTTTGGGCAAAAATGCTTCAACGCTGGCCTGCGCCACCACAATTGTCTCGCCGTTGGACGCAACATTTAGCCCGCCGTGGACCGCACGCACATCGGCACGCCCACGCGGCAACGTTGCGCGCAAGGCATCCAGATCAAGCGCATCGGGATCTTGCACACCAACAGTTACCTGCACCCGCATCGCGTCATGCGGCATGTCGATCACACCAAAAATCGGCAGGGAAGAATGGCGAAACGCATCCTCAATCGCGCGTTTTGCGGCTTTGGTGTAATCCATGCCGTGCAGGTCATTGCCCATGCCCATCTCGATGATCAATCGCTGTTCAGTCATTGCGCTTCTCCATGTCAAAACCAACAGAAAGGGCCACATTGGCCATGATCGTCGGGTTACCTGTGCCCTCAGGGCGCGCAACATCCAGGCCGCCTTCACAAATGTTCACGGTGACATGGCCATAGGGGAATACTGCCCGCAGAACTTCGGCATCGACTTCGTCCGGCTTTTGCACCCCCACGTCCAGCGTGACGCGCATGTCTTCTTTATCAAACCCGAACAGCTCTGCCAGATTGATAGAGTTGTGCCAGAGCGCGTCTTGGACTGCTCTCTTGGCCGCTTGGGTATAATCACCCCGCCGCAAAGATGTCCCCATCCCGAATTCAACCAACAGTTTTTGCATCTTCGCGCCCTCTTTTAGGTGTCTGCGTTAAAGACAAAGCACTTATCGCGCCGGATCGTAAGCCACATCACCGTGCCTGCACTGGGCATAAACACATTGGGCACCGTTGCTTTTAGGACCGAGCCATCGTGATCCATCCGAAACTCTACAAGGCTTTCGTTGCCCATAAAACGTGCGCGTTCAACAATTGCCCGCGCAGGTGTTCCATCGGCCGCCGTGGGCAGCGGGCCTTTACCAGCGCGGTCAAAATCGATGCGGACGTGCTGAGGACGGAACACAATATCGACGGCGGTGCCATCGGGCACACCTGGCGCAAGAAAGCGGCCAAACGCGGTATGCGCCAAAGCACCCGACACATCGGCACGCACAACATTTGCATCTGAAAAGAATGATACCGAGGCGCGATCCAAAGGCCGGGTGTAGACGTTATAGGGCGCGCCCTGCTGGACGATTTTACCGTCGCGCATCAGCGCAATCTCATCTGCCATACGCATGGCCTCATCCGGTTCATGCGTTACCAATAAAACGGCAGTGTCTTCTTCTTTAAGAATGCTCAACGTTTCATCGCGGATGCCATCACGCAGACGGTTATCCAGCCCCGAGAACGGCTCATCCATCAGCATAATCCGAGGCTTTGGTGCCAAAGCCCGTGCCAAGGCAACGCGCTGCTGCTCCCCACCGGAGAGTTGATGCGGATACCCGTCGATAAAGCGTAGCAGATCAACGCGCGCCAATAATTCCTCAACCCGCGCGCGTTTTTCCGCCTTGGTCCCACGCAGACCGTAAGCCACGTTGCCAGCCACACTTAAATGCGGAAACAGGGCGAAATCCTGAAACATCAGGCCAATCTCGCGCTGTTCAGGTGGGATGCGAAAGACGGTGTCACAGATCAGCTTATCATCCACATGGATGGTGCCACTGTCTTGCATCTCGACACCTGCGATCATCCGTAGGGTTGTCGACTTTCCACACCCCGATGGGCCCAACAAGCATGTCACCTGCCCCGGCATGATCTTTAGGCTAACGTCATCCACCACTGCACGGCCTTCAAAGCTGCGCTTGAGGTTGCGGATTTCGAGACGGGGGGTCTGTGGCTGCACGGCTGGCTTATCCGATCATTTCTGTCGGATAGGAGCTATCAGCGCCCGCGCGTGCCTGCAAGCACCGCAGCAAAGCCTGTGACCAGAACGCACACACAAATCAGTAAAAGCTGTTCGTATTTATGCCCTTCAATCAACCAAGGCGCGACAACTTCCCAACCGCGTGCAAAATAAAGGAACGCCCCAAAGATCGCAGCACCAAAAGCCACAAGATACGCCCAAAGTGCAATCTTGCGGCCCATCACCAACCCCACAATCAGTACAGGAGTCAGGAACATGGATGCTGTCCCACTCACGGCGACCGCATCAAACAACGTGGCATTACCCCACAACGTCAACAGGGTCCCTGCCAACATAAAGACAACCATCACCAATCGCCCAGCAGTCAGCGTACGGGGCAACCCGCCCTCTTCGACCACCAAACGCGCAGCAGAGGATAGCGCAGAATCAAGTGTGCTAAGAGCGGAAACCAGAAGCGAAATCATTAGCAGACCAAACACCCAAGATGGAAACATTGTTGCCCATGTGCCAATCAGCTGCCCTTCATAAGCCGCACCAATCAGCCCAGCCTGAATACCAAAAAAACCAAATCCTATGATGCACAACGTGCTGATCCAAAACGCGTGCAGGAATGAGGCGCGTGTTGTTTGTGGATCAGCGATAAAGCCACGGTCCATCATGACCGGGTCATGGGCGGGATAGCTGAACACTTGTAAGGCAGCGACTGCCAATAAGATCCAACCATTATAGCTGCCCGCTGTGCCTGTAGCCGTAACAATCGCACCAAGATCGAAAGACGGACTAAAGACCAGCGCAACAAAGGCCACGCCAAAAACAACAAGAAACACAACCATTTGTACAACATCAGTGCGCAGAGCCGCACTCAGACCGCCCCACGTAGAATAGGCCAGTCCCAGCACCGCAACGACCCAAATTGCTGTTGTTCCGCTGCCATCCAGCACAGCATTAAAGATCAACCCGACAACAACAAGATTCGCAAATACCTCAGACAGCAAACGCAACGCGATGACAAAGTTATAGCAGCTGTTCCCCACCGTCCCGAAACGCGCGCCCAGCCAATCCTGAACCGACGTCGCGTTCCCCTCACGTAGGCGCGCCACGATGAAGCCCCCCGTCAAGAAAGACGCGTAATACCCAGCATAGGCCAACGTGCCCGCAATCCCGTAATAATAGCCAAGGATCGCCGCATTCATCAGGCTGCGCGCAAAAATCCATGTCGTGACTTGGCTCAACACCAAAACCCACAAACCGGGGCTGCGCCCTTGTGCGCCCCGTCCGCCAAAGAACCCTTCAACACTGGCACTGCGCGGGGCAGCGAGTAAAGAAGCGGCAATAATCAGGCCGAATATGGAAATCAGGACAACAGGTTGCATGGCGCACCTCACTAGGACAATTTTCCCAACGGCTAAGGCACGCGCCACATCGGTACCACGCAAAATAGTATTTCTGTCGAGAACGTGAAGTTACGTTAGGCTAACAGATCAAACGAGACTTCGGCCACGTCACGTCCGTTGACCTGTGCAATGATCCGGTGGGTGCCCTCATACAGTGTAAAGGTTGTCGCATCGGCTTTGAAACGGTGCGCCTTTTTGACCTTTATTGCTTTGCCTGCGCGCAGTTCTGTTGCCTTGAGTTTAAACACTTTTTCAGCCCGTTTGCCGCCAGCACGCATGAAATCAACACGGTAGTCAACCAACACAGGAACGTCTTGGTCACTGTTCAAAACCACCTCAAATGCCAGCACATCACCCATCTTCACCGAAGCCTGAGCCATAACGATCTGCGCCGTTACAGGTGCATCCGCGCGGTACCCTAGCGCGGCCATTGCCCCTTCATTCCCTTGTTTGATCAAAGTACGCAGCGCATGACGGCGCATCCACGCCAATTCATTTGCGTCTTGTTTTCCATCAGCGAACCATTGCGCCAACCGCTCCAGCACTTCGTCAGGTACGATCTTGCTCAGGTCATTTAGGTGATTGGCGACCGAGCGTGTCACATAGCGTGTCGAATCCGCGTGTAATAAATCCAGCAGCGGAAACGTCTGTTCCGGTGTCAAAACGACATTCGTCGCCCATGGCAATCGAGGACGTGTCCCCTCACTTACCAGTCGACGCACATGATAGTTGCCGTCACCGGACCACGCCGCCAATTCCACAAGCGTCTCATCCGGCCAACGGTTGATGAAGGCGCGGATATAAAACTCCATCGAAAAGCGCTGCGTAGCTTCATACAACAGCGCCATTGCGCGAACGCGATTGGTTTCCAGACCATGACGAACCGCCAGAATACCCGGGGTAGCATGGATAAAATGACCAAAATCATCATCCGTCTTCGCCAGATCCAACTGATCCGGCAGCGCAGACTGAAGCTGGTCAGCCATGGTGGCGAAATCGGATGCCAATTGTCCCTCAAGACAATCAGCCATCCAATCCATACGCGCCATCAACTCCCGCTCGGGGAAACCCGACAGTGCTTCAGCGGCAAATCGATCCGCATCAAACCCTGCCACGCCAGCGGCAAATTCTGCCGCCAGTTGCCCAACCGTCTGCTCGTTAAACAAATGGTCCTTAAGCGAAAATTTCTCAGCCATTACAATTCCTCAGCGATTACATCGTAATGTTTGTTGCGCCACCATCGAGCAAGATAGACTGCCCCACGATGAAACCCGCGTGCTGTGAGCACAAGAAGGCGCAAGCCGCGCCAAATTCATCCCGCGTGCCATAACGGCCAACAGGAATGCCCGCTGCGCGTTCAGTGCGTGCCTCGTCAATCGTAATCCCTTTGGCCGCAACAACGCCGCCATCCAGTGCATCCGCGCGGTCGGTTGCATGAATTCCCGGTAACAGGTTGTTGATCGTAACGCCCTTGCCCGCCACCTGCCGGCTGGTGCCCGCAACATACCCAGTAAGGCCCGTGCGCGCAGCGTTGCTAAGACCAAGCACACCAATCGGCGCGCGAACGGACTGGGACGTGATATTAACCACACGCCCCCAACCGCGATCCATCATGTCAGGGACCAACGCCTTGATCAGTGCAATCGGGGCAAGCATGTTTGCATCCAGCGCTTTGATGAAATCATCGCGATCCCAATCGCTCCACATGCCGGGAGGCGGACCGCCCGCGTTGTTGACCAAAATATCAACACCTTGCGCCGCAGCAATCACAGCCGCCTGACCTTCTTGGGTTGCGACATCAGCTGCAACAGTCACGATATCCACGCCATAAGTTGCACGCAAACGTTCAGCAGATGCTTCAAGCGCGTCAGCACCCCGTGCATTCATCACCAGATCAACACCAGCAGCAGCAAGCGATTCCGCACACCCAAGACCCAATCCCTTGGAGGACGCACATACCAATGCTTTCTTGCCTTTAATTCCCAGATCCATTCCGTCTCTCCTTAACCATTTTCAAAAGAGCTATCCCAGTGTGATAAGTTACGCCAGCAAAACACCCATCCATTGACCGCAACATGCCATAATTCTACGTTACCACTTGAACATCACTGACCTTATTAAGGCTCTCACAATGTCCGCAGGATCACTCTCTTCGCAAAGCGTCCCAATCTATGTCGCAGGTCAAATTCGTGCCACAGACGGCGCAAACATGGGCGATACAATTTCATTCGCCAACGAATTGATCTTGGATGACGTTTATGAACTCGACTTTGCGGCAGAGCCTGCCCGCCTTTCCTTGATTGCGCGCCAAGACAACAGCTTTAGCATTGGCGAAGACACCAGCATTGGCCAAGCTGGCGCGGTGATCCATCTCGATTGCGTTCTGACATTCATGTCGCCGGATGGCAGCATTTCAGATGCGCTGCTGTTGGTCGAAGTGGATGAAGACGGCAACATTGCAGAAATCTACCTAATGCCGTTCAGCGCACTATATTCAAAAATGGAATATCGTCTTGTTGGAATCGACCGTGAGGCAGCACACACCAAATTTGCCCAAGTTGCCTGTGTCAGCTTTACTCGTGGCACCCATGTCACACTGGCCTCGGGCGCGCAGCGCCCAGTTGAGGACCTCATCGTCGGCGATCGCATCCTAACCCGAGATGATGGCGTACAGACATTGCGCTGGATCGGAACCACAACAACTCGCGCAGTTGGTGAATTTGCGCCCATTCGTATTGCTGCGGATGCACTGAACAACTCCGCCGATTTACTGGTCAGCCCAGACCACCGCCTGTTCATTTATCAACGCACCGACGAATTGGGCGCTGGCCGTTCCGAGCTGTTGGTTAAAGCCCGTCATCTGGTCAACGGCGACACCGTAACAATCGCCGAAGGCGGATTTGTCGATTACTTCCAGCTCCTGTTTGATAGCCACCAGATTATCTATGCCGAAGGGATCGCTGCCGAAAGCATGCTCATTGACAGTCGCACCCGTCCTGTTTTGCCCGCAGAACTCTCCAATAGCCTTGGCGCTCATGTTCCCGGTCACTCGGACTTGCCGCATGCAGGACTTGATGTTCAAGAAGGCTTACTGAAACGTCCCGACGCCGCTGACCTTCTCAAGAAAGCATCTAGCCGCTGAGGCTTGCCTTAGCCGCCCTGTAGGGTATGTGTACGGCCCAATTATGCCACGTGCCGTTTTTGGAACGGCGCGTAGAAAACCACATCAGGACTACACTGCAACATGCTGGATACAAACACAAACCGCCCCGAATTACCGCCCGAAATCGCACGGCGTCGCACGTTTGCAATCATCAGCCACCCTGATGCAGGCAAGACAACATTGACGGAAAAGTTCCTGTTATTTGGTGGCGCGATCCAAATGGCGGGCCAAGTCCGCGCAAAAGGTGAGGCACGCCGCACCCGCTCTGATTTTATGGCGATGGAAAAAGACCGTGGAATTTCCGTGTCTGCATCTGCCATGTCCTTTGATTTTCAGGGCAAAGACAACAACTACCGCTTTAATCTGGTCGATACACCCGGTCACTCGGATTTCTCCGAAGATACTTACCGCACGCTAACGGCTGTGGATGCTGCCGTAATGGTGATTGATGGCGCAAAAGGTGTGGAAAGCCAGACCCAGAAGCTGTTTGAAGTTTGCCGCATGCGCGATTTGCCGATCCTGACTTTCTGTAACAAGATGGACCGCGAAAGCCGCGATGTGTTCGAGATCATCGACGAAATTCAACAGAACCTTGCGATTGATGTGACCCCAGCCAGTTGGCCCATCGGTGTGGGCCGCGATTTTGTCGGGTGTTATGACCTGCTGCGCGACCGCCTTGAGCTGATGGATCGTGCGGACCGCAACAAAGTATCCGAAAGCATCAAGATTGAGGGTCTTGATGACCCGAAACTAGCCGAACACGTGCCAGCGGAACTGTTGGAGAAGCTAAAAGAAGACCTCGAGATGGTGCGCGAACTAATGCCACCACTTGACGCAGAGCTTATGGCCGAAGGCTCCCTCACCCCGATCTGGTTTGGTTCAGCGATCAATTCCTTTGGCGTGAAAGAGCTGATGGACGGCATCGCCACCTACGGACCAGAACCGCAAATACAAAAGGCCGAGCCGCGCGAGATACTACCCGAAGAAAAGAAAGTCGCCGGATTTGTCTTTAAAGTTCAGGCAAATATGGACCCTAAACACCGCGACCGCGTGGCGTTTGTGCGTCTTGCCTCGGGCCACTTTCACCGTGGCATGAAGTTAACGCATGTCCGCACCAAAAAACCAATGAGCATTACCAATCCGGTTATGTTTCTCGCCTCTGACCGCGAGTTGGCCGAGGAAGCATGGGCAGGCGATATCATCGGTATCCCCAACCACGGCCAATTGCGCATTGGAGACACTCTCACCGAGGGCGAAGCAATCCGCGTGACGGGTATCCCTTCTTTTGCGCCAGAATTACTGCAAGGCGTGCGCGCAGGCGATCCACTAAAATCCAAGCACCTCGAAAAGGCGCTGATGCAATTTGCTGAGGAAGGCGCTGCAAAAGTGTTCAAACCGTCGATCGGTTCCGGCTTTGTTGTCGGGGTTGTGGGGCAGCTTCAGTTCGAAGTGTTGGCCAGTCGGATTGAGCTGGAATACGGCCTGCCTGTTCGATTTGAACAGTCACAATTCACCTCAGCCCGCTGGGTGAATGGCCCTAAGGACGCGATTGATAAATTCGAGAACGCAAACAAACAACATATCGCGCATGACCATGATGGCGATATTGTCTACCTTACACGCCTTCAGTGGGACATCGACCGCGTTGACCGCGATTATCCCGATATCAAGCTGACTGCGACCAAAGAAATGATGGTCTAGCATGACGACCTGGGGCATTGTCGCAACAATCAAGGCGGACACCGCCACGATCCTGCGTTTTGTTGCCTACCATCTCGATCTGGGTGCCCATCGCATCTACATCTACCTCGACACCCCCAACCCCGAGGCCCAGGAAGCGCTACGCGAGCACCCCAATACTCAGGTTGTCCGCTGTGACGACGGATATTGGAAACGCCACAATGGTGGCCGCCCTGACATGCACCAGCCCCGCCAGACCTTTAACGCCACGCGCGCCTACACTCGCGCGTCTGAAGTGGTCTGGCTGATGCATATAGATGTTGACGAATTCCTTGTGCCGGATGGTGACATTACCTCCCATCTTGCCGCTCTCCCTCAGACGGTCAAATGCGCACGTGTACGCCCCATGGAATTACTTGCGGGCGGCGATCCGCAGATCGAGGCCGCGTTCAAGACGTTTGTTCCGGCAAACGGTAGGCGTGAACGTGTGGTGGGCAAGCTCTATCCAACATACGGCGAGCACCTAAAGGGTGGTTTTTTGAGCCACATCGCGGGCAAGATATTTGTCCGTACAGGTGTTGAAGGTATCAAATTCCGCATTCACAACGCGTTTCTGAAGGGGGAGACAAACCCAAACCACGTTGAGCTTTCTAATCTTCGCCTTGCACATTTTCATGCCGCTGATTGGGACACTTGGTTTGCCCATTTCGATTACCGCTTTCGCGAAGGGTCTTACCGCGCCGATTTAGGTCCGGCGCGCAGCCGCGAACGCGGTGGTATCACTGTTCATGAACTCTTCGCGCTCATTCATGAAGAGGAAGGCGAAGCCGGGTTGCGCTCCTTCTTTGATGAAGTTTGTTCTGATACGCCAGCCCTGCGGGCGCGCCTAGAGGATCAAGGGCATCTGCTTTGCACACGCTTCCCGTTTGACACAACTCTCGCTAAACACTTCCCAAAATTCACAAATATTTGACCCTTTGCTCGCAACTTGTTATGCGCAGTCCAGATATGTCGCGGCAAAAGCCGCCATTTGGGCCATGCGGGCCGACAGATACGCTGCCGCGGGCCAAATGAGTGTCCGTAACCTACGGATACACATGACAAAATTTACCGATCTAAACTTGAACCCTAAGGTTCTTAAAGCCGTTGAAGAAGCGGGCTATGACAGCCCCACACCGATTCAGGCAGGTGCCATTCCCCCTGCCCTTGAAGGGCGTGACGTTTTAGGCATCGCCCAGACAGGGACCGGCAAGACCGCCAGTTTTACCCTTCCAATGATCACAATGCTGGCCCGAGGCCGTGCACGCGCACGTATGCCGCGCAGCTTGGTTCTATGCCCGACACGCGAATTGGCGGCACAAGTTGCCGAAAACTTTGACACGTATGCCAAATACACCAAGCTGACCAAAGCTCTGCTTATCGGTGGCGTTTCGTTCAAAGAACAAGACAAGCTAATAGACAAAGGCGTCGATGTTTTGATCGCAACACCTGGTCGCCTGTTGGACCACCACGAGCGCGGCAAGCTGATCCTGACTGACGTTAAGGTCATGGTCATCGACGAAGCAGACCGCATGCTAGATATGGGCTTCATTCCAGATATCGAACGCATCTTTGGCCTCACGCCGTTCACCCGCCAGACACTGTTCTTCTCGGCCACAATGGCACCAGAGATCGAGCGGATCACAAACACCTTCCTCAGCAACCCCGAGCGTATCGAGATGGCCCGTCAGGCAACCACCTCAGAAAACATCGAACAGGGCGTGCTGATGTTTAAAGCGTCCCGTAAAGACCGTGAAGCCACTGAAAAGCGTAAAGTACTGCGTGCATTGATCGAAGCTGAAGGTGACAAATGCTCCAACGCGATCATCTTCTGCAACCGCAAGATGGACGTTGATGCCGTTGCCAAGTCACTGAAAAAATATGGCTATGACGCAGCACCAATCCACGGTGATCTAGAGCAAAGCCAGCGCACGCGCACCCTTGATGGTTTCCGCGCAGGCGATTTGCGCTTCCTTGTCGCCTCTGATGTTGCTGCGCGTGGCCTTGACGTGCCCTCGGTAAGCCATGTGTTCAACTTTGATGTGCCCAGCCATGCGGAAGACTATGTTCACCGGATCGGCCGCACAGGGCGCGCGGGCCGTGATGGCAAGGCCATCATGATCTGCTCACCGCGTGACGAAAAGAATTTCGAAAATGTTGAGCGTTTGGTCCAGAAGGAAATTCCACGTTTGGAAGATCCGTCGGCCAGCAACATCAAGGCCAACGCAGCACCAACACCGACATCTGAGGCCCCAGCTGCAGCTGATGCCGCAACAACGACAGACAAGCCAAAGCGCACGCGCAGCCGCAAAAAACCTGAGACACCTAAGCCAGTAGAAGCCGTGGCAGCTGTTGTTGAAACACCTAAAGAAACGCCAGTGGCAGCCGCTCCTGATACGGCCAAGCCTACAGCAGAAAAAGCGCCTGCGGCAAAAGCCTCAGAAGCCGAAAGATCAGACCGCCGCACGCCGCGTTCACGTGGTGGCAGCCGTAAGAATGATAACCGCGGCGGAAATGCCGTTGTAGGTTTGGGCGATCACACCCCAACCTTTATCGAACTCAGCTTTGCGGATCGTCCAAAAAACTAAGACGCCCCAAAGTATGAACAAAAAAAGCCCCGCATATTCTGCGGGGCTTTTTTGCATTCACCGGTAAATAGTGGATCAGCTCAGGCGGCTGACCACCACAGTTACTTCCGGCTTTTTTCCGATCTCGTTATACGAGGACTGCCGTGCAACTTTGCGCAGACCGTCATCCAGTGCTTTGTCATCACGTAGGATCTTAGCCCCTGCCCGCCCCAGCCACTGGCTCAGGTCTTGTTCGATCACATCAATCAATGGTGCCCTGCTAACACCTGTCTCAGACAGCCCCATTGCATCGACCCAAGGATCGCCCAAGGGCTCGTCCTGTTCGTCCATCAGAATGGTCACCGTAAGGTGGCCGTTCAACGCCATGCGGATACGGTCACGGACCACGCCGTCCAGCGCGCCAACCTGAACAGAACCGTCCAGATAGGTACGACCAGTTTCGACATATTCCGCCACCTTCGGCTCATTGCCGGATAGGTCGATCATCATTCCGTTCACAGCAAGAACACCCTTAAGACCTTTGGCATCCGCGATCTTGACGTGTTCCCGCAAGTGACGGTGTTCGCCGTGCATCGGGATCAGAACCTGTGGTTTGATAACGTCATGCAGCGTTTCCAAATCAGGACGGTTTGCGTGGCCAGACACGTGGTATTTACCACTGCTGTCATCCACCACATCCACACCGATTTCAGAGAATTGGTTGATGATGCGAATAACGCCCTTTTCGTTGCCAGGAATGGTCTTGGAAGAGAAAAGGAACATATCCCCTTCCTTCATCGTCAGGCCCATATATTTGCCACGGGCCAACTGTGCAGATGCGGCGCGGCGCTCCCCTTGGGATCCGGTGACCAACAACATCAAGTTCTCACGCGGAATGTCGCGTGCTTGCTCAGGGCTGATCGTTGGCGGGAAATCCTTGAGGACCCCTGTCTCTACCGAAGCTTCAACCATACGCTTCATCGCGCGGCCCAACAGCACAACAGAACGTCCAGCCTTGGCACCAGCAACAGCCAGTGTTTTCACACGCGCAACGTTAGACGCAAATGTTGTCGCAACAACCATGCCAGATGCACCTGCAACCAGTTCCGTGATCGCCTCAGGCAATGTCGCCTCTGAGCGGCCCGCCTCTTGGCTGAAGACATTGGTACTGTCACAGATCAACGCTTTAACTCCGACCTTGGCAATCTCTTCGAATGCTGCAGGATCAAATGCTTCGCCGACACCCGGTGTCAGATCAACCTTGAAATCGCCCGAGTGCACGATGCGGCCCGCTGGCGTGTCAATAATCAACGCCGAACTTTCAGGGATCGAGTGCGAGATCGGCTGGAAGCCAACCTTGAACGGACCTGCATCAACCTGATGTGGGAAGGTGCCAACAATGGTCACCGCATCATCTGGGTGATTGTATTCAGACATTTTACGCTTGGCGATGTTGGCAGTAAATTTACGCGCAAAAATCGGCGCTTGAAGTCGATCATAGGTGTGGGCGATGCCGCCTACGTGGTCTTCATGGGCGTGGGTTACAAACACCGCTTCGATGCGATCCTTGCGTTGCACAAGCCAATCGATATCGGCAATAATCAAATCCACGCCCGGCGACGTATCCATATCCGGAAATGCCACCCCAAGGTCTACGACAATCAGTCGCTCCTTGTTCGGCTTACCGTAGCCGTAAACATAGGCATTCATGCCAATTTCGCCCGCCCCACCGAGGGGAAGGTAGATTAATCTTTCGCTGCTCATTGTCCAGCTAATTCCTTGTTATATTTATGTATCACGGTCAGGCCGTGCATTGTCAGATCATCATGATATTCGTCAAAGAGGGTCTCAGCCTGCTGAAACAGCGGCGCGAGCCCGCCGGTGGAGACCACACGCATATCGCGCCCACGCTCCGCCTTTACCCGCGCACATATCTCACGCACGAGGCCGATATAACCCCAAAAAACGCCAGATTGCATACAGGCAACAGTATTCGTGCCCACCACTTGCTGTGGTTTAGAGATGTCTACATGCGGTAAAGCGGCCGCAGCGTTGTGCAAGGCCTCAAGACTAAGGTTCACCCCAGGCGCAATAACACCCCCGATATAGGCTCCGTCCTCAGCCGAGACATCAAAAGTCGTCGCTGTGCCGAAATCGACAATGATCAAGTCACCGCCGTACAGATCAAACCCCGCAACCGTGTTCACCAGTCGGTCAGGCCCCACGGCCGTCCCTTCGTCTACGCGCACGTCAATGGGCAAAGCGCATTCAGGTTTGCCAACAACGATTGGACGCGTCTTGAAATAGCGATCAGCCAGCACACGCAAATTCCACACAACACGGGGCACGGTCGAGGACACGATGACATCCGTGATGTCGGCATCAATATCCTGAAGTTTCATCAACGTGCTGAGCCACACGTAATACTGATCAGCGGTACGCTGCCATTCAGTGGCGGTTCGCCACGTCGCTATAAACTCGGTTCCATCCCAAATCGAGAACACAGTATTTGTGTTCCCGCAATCAATCGCTAAGAGCATGGGCTGCCCTCCTTACAAGTTCAGAAGTAGACATCCGCCGCCGTGATCGCCACGCGGCCTTTTGCAGTGTTAAGGATTAGGTTACCCACCTCGTCAACATCTTCAAAGACACCAACGGTCTCATCCCGCATTGTACGTGCCGTCACAACTTCGCCGATGCGGGCCGCATGGCTAAGCCACGCAGTGCGGATAGGTGCAAAGCCATAGGTGGTGAACTGATCTTCAAAACGGGCATAGCTAGACGCCAAAGCATTCAGAAACGCCTCTGGCTGAACCTGAACACCCGTTGCTGAAAACACACTGATCGGAGTCACGGCACCCGGTTCGACCTGATCAGGTGTTGGAGCATGCCGCAGGTTCACGCCAATTCCAATGATCAGATGCTCTCCTACGGTCTCGAGTAAAATACCAGCCACCTTGCCGCCCTTTAGCAACACGTCATTTGGCCATTTAAGGGCAAAGGCATCAGCCTGACCTGTAACTTCCACAAAGGCCTCAAACAGCGCAAGGCTTGCGACGAAGCTGCGCAATGCGGAATTTGCGGGGCTGCCCGTTTGGGCCATAATAAGAGTTCCGGCGAAGTTGCCGACGGGAGTGGACCACGCCCTGCCCCGACGTCCGCGTGCCGCGGTCTGTGCACCTGCTAAGATCCACGTAGGACCACGCAACGTAGGTGCCATACGCGCGGCCTCTGACAATGTGGAATCCAACTTGTCAAAGACATGCCGCGCGTAGCCTTGGGGCCAATCCCCCACTAGTGCAGCCTTTTACGACTACTGAACAAGCGTTGCCGCCGCCAGTTTTGCAGCACCTTCAACACCGAACATGTTGATAATACCAACAACCATAATCAACGCCGACGCCATAACAAAGCCGCCCAACACGCCACCGCGGTTCTTATCGAGCGTATCTGTTTTCGCATCGCCAAAATACATGTAGAAAACAATCCGCAGATAATAGAATGCACCGATGACACTGGCGATCACACCTGCAATGGCCAACCACGCAAGACCACCCTCATATGCCGCGCGCAGCACGTAGAGCTTTCCAAAGAAGCCAAGGAACGGTGGAACACCTGCAAGGCTGAACATCAGCACCAACAGCGCCAATGCGCGTCCTGGGTGGCTTTTCGAATACATGTTGAGTGACGAGATATCCGTAACCGGAGCACCGTCTTTTTCCATCAGTAGGATAAAGGCGAATACACCCACGTTCATCGTCACGTAGATCGCCATGTACACAAGCATCGCCTGCACACCAAAGGCAGTACCAGCCGCCACACCCATAAGCGCATAACCCATGTGTGCAATCGAAGAGAAAGCCATCAGGCGTTTGATATTGGTCTGGCCAATCGCCGCAACCGCACCAAGAAACATCGACAGAACTGACAACAGCGCCACGATCTGGCTCCAGTCGCTAACTGCATTGCCAAAGGCGTCATGCAACACCCGTGCAAACAATGCCATCGCAGCGACTTTGGGTGCAGTGGAAAAGAATGCAGTGACTGGTGTTGGTGAGCCTTCATAGACGTCCGGTGTCCACATGTGGAAAGGCACGGCAGAAACCTTGAACGCCATGCCCGAAATCAGGAACACAACACCAAACAACAGGCCAACTGACATCTCGCCGGAATGTGCAGTAGTGATAATACCAGAGAACAATGTCGTACCTGCATAACCATAGACCAGCGACGCGCCATACAGCAGCAAACCTGAGCTGAGCGCCCCAAGTACAAAGTACTTAAGCCCCGCCTCGGTTGATTTCACACTGTCACGACGTAGGGATGCGACAACATAAAGCGCAAGAGATTGCAGTTCGAGGCCCATGTAGAGCGACATCAAGTCACCAGCCGACACCATCATCATCATGCCAACAACGCTGAGTGTCACCAAAATCGGATATTCAAACCGCAGCAGATCACGTGACTTCATGTATCCTTCGGACATGATCAAAACACATGCCGCAGAAACCAAAATCACAACCTTGGTAAAGCGCGCAAAGCCGTCATTGATGAACATGCCGCCAAAGGCTTCGACGGTGGTGTTTGAGGATGTTGCAACCAAGCTGGCCACAATGATCATCACCGCCGCTGTGACCCACAGCAAAGGCCGCGCAATCGCGTCTTTGCCGCCATATGCGCCGGCCATCAGACCAGCGATAGCGAAAAGCGCCAAGATGATTTCAGGCAGGATCTGGAGGATATCGTTATTCATTTCTCTCGCCTTAGTTGTGGGCTTCGGCGGTGTGTGTCACCGCGTCAGCTGCGGCCACTGCCGTATCATATTGTTCAACAAGTGCAGTCACTGACGGCCCGATCACATCCAAGATCAGCGCGGGATACACGCCAAGCAATAAGGTCATGACCACAAGTGGTGCAAAAATCCATTTCTCACGTGCGTTCATGTCAGTGATTGCCTTCAGGCTTTCCTTGATCAAATCACCCATCACCACACGGCGGTAAAGCCACAGCGCATAGGCAGCCGAGAAGATCACACCAGTGGTCGCAACCGCAGCCACCCATGTGTTCACTTGGAAGACACCCATCAGGGTCAGGAATTCACCAACAAAACCGGATGTACCCGGTAGGCCGACATTTGCCATGGTGAACAACATGAACAGCAATGCAAAAACGGGCATGCGGTTCACAAGGCCACCATAAGCGTCAATCTCACGGGTGTGCATGCGATCGTAAATCACACCCACTGCAAGGAACAACGCGCCGGAAATAAAGCCGTGGCTGATCATCTGGAAAATCGCACCGTCCAGCCCCTGCTGGTTGGTTGAAAAGATGCCCATGGTTACAAAACCCATGTGCGCAACCGATGAATAGGCGATCAGCTTTTTCATGTCTTCCTGCACCAGCGCCACCAGCGAGGTGTACACAATTGCGATGGCTGACATCCACAGGATCATCGGCCCAATAACTTCGGAGCCGACTGGGAACATCGGCAGCGAGAAGCGCAAGAAGCCGTAGCCGCCCATTTTCAACAGGATCGCCGCAAGAACAACAGAGCCCGCTGTTGGCGCCTGCACGTGCGCATCCGGCAACCATGTGTGAACAGGCCACATAGGCATCTTCACGGCAAAGCTGGCAAAGAACGCTAGGAACATCAGCGTTTGCATACCGCCAACAACCTGCGTGCCCATGATGTTGAATGTTTCAGAACCAAATGTGTGTGTCAGCAGGCTCACGTCACAGCCACCGATGCAGGTTGTGCCCGCATCCGCAAACATCGCGACCATCGCAACCAACATCAGCACCGAGCCAAAGAAGGTATAAAGGAAGAACTTGAAGCTCGCGTAAATACGGTTTGCGCCGCCCCAAATCCCGATAATCAGGAACATCGGGATCAGGCTTGCTTCGAAGAAGAGATAGAACAGGATCAGATCAAGCGAGACAAATACGCCGATCATCAGTGTTTCGAGCAGCAGGAACGCCACCATGTATTCTTTTACGCGGGTGTTTACGTCCCATGACGCAGCAATCACCAGCGGCATAATAAACGTGGTCAGCATCACAAACAGAACCGAGATCCCATCAACACCAACACGGTAGTTCAGGCCCAGCAGCCATTCACCTTCATCCACCATCTGGAAACCAGTATTAGACGGATCAAACTGTGAATACATGAACAGTGACGCAAGGAAGGACGCAACCGTACCAGCGACCGCAACCCATTTAGCATTGCGGTTTGCCGCCTCATCATCTCCACGTAGGAAAACAACAAGGATCAGGGCTGCCAATGCCGGCATAAACGTAACAATAGAGAGCAAGTTATTTTCCATTATTTCGCTCCTCCGGACATGGTCATCCAAGTCATCAGGACCGCGATCCCGATCACCATGGCGAAGGCGTAGGTAAAGATATAGCCAGACTGCGCTTTGCCAGCGAGGCGTGTGAAGAATGGAATGATACCCATCGCAAGTCCGTTCAAACCACCATCAATCACCCGTCCATCGCCCTGTTTCCACAAGAAACGGCCAATCGCCTTGGCTGGTTGAACGAAGATAAAGTTATAGATCTCGTCAAAGTACCATTTGTTCAAAAGGAACAGATACAGTGGCCGTTGGTTTGCAGCGAGGCGCGCTGGCAGCGTTGGGTTCCAGATGTAGAACCACATCGCCATCAAAAATCCACCTAGCATTGCAATGAACGGGCTGACTTTTACCCACTTCGGTGCAGCGTGTGCATCATCAAGTACCGTGTTGTCAGGTGCGAAATACAACGCGCCCTCCCCCGGCTTGCCAGCAAACCCAGGACCGTGATGTCCGCCACCATGATCATCCGCTTTCGCGTGACCATCTTCAGCTTTGGCGTCACCGTGGCTGTCATCGCCATGGCTATCTCCGGCACCATCAACATGGGTGTCACCGCCTGCTGCAAGTTCCGCTGTAGGAATGCCGTAGAATTTGCCCATCTGTTCTGCAGACCCGAAGAAGCTGCCGTACCAGACCATGCCGGAGAACACGGCACCAATGGCCAGAACGCCCAGTGGGATCAACATGACCATCGGGCTTTCATGTGCATGTTCATGGGTTTTCTTGTTACCGCGTGCCTCACCAAAGAAGGTGAGGAACATCAGACGCCATGAATAGAAAGACGTCATCGCCGCAGCAACAACCAGCATCCAGAAACCGTACATTGAGCCACCGCCCCACGCGCTTTCGATGATCGCATCTTTGGACAAGAAGCCCGCGAAACCGATATGCGTGAGTGGGATACCAACACCGGTAATTGCCAGCGTACCAATCATCATTGCACCAAAGGTGTATGGGATCTTTTTACGAAGGCCACCGTAGTTGTTCATGTCCTGCTCGTGGTGCATCGCATGAATAACCGAGCCCGCGCCCAAGAACAACATCGCCTTAAAGAAAGCGTGTGTCAGCAGGTGGAACATCGCAGCGGAGTACATGCCAACGCCAGCCGCAACGAACATATAGCCCAGCTGGGACATTGTTGAATACGCAATGACGCGTTTAATATCTGTTTGTACCAAGCCAATTGTGGCTGCCACAAACGCTGTTGTCGCACCAATCACCGTCACGAAAACCATCGCCTCAGGGGCAAATTCCATAACCGGAGACATACGGCAAACAAGGAAGACACCAGCGGTAACCATCGTGGCTGCGTGAATCAACGCGGATACAGGCGTAGGCCCTTCCATCGCGTCCGGCAACCAAGTGTGCAAGAACAACTGAGCAGATTTACCCATCGCACCAACAAACAGGAGGAAGGCGATAAGGTTCGCCGCGTTCCAGTCCGTCCACAAGAAACGAATAGAAGTTTCGGCCAATTCAGGCGCGGCAGCAAAGATGTCATCAAAATTGATGCTGTCGGTCAGCATGAACAACGCAAAGATACCTAGGGCAAAGCCAAAGTCACCAACACGGTTAACCACAAAGGCCTTGATTGCAGCCGCATTTGCGGACGGTTTTTTATAGTAGAAACCGATCAGCAAGTAAGACGCAACGCCAACCCCTTCCCAACCAAAGAACATCTGAACAAGGTTGTTAGAAGTAACCAGCATCAACATCGCAAAGGTAAAGAACGACAGATACGCAAAGAAGCGTGGCTTGTAGCTGACACCTTCGCCAAAGTTGCCGTCGTGCGCCATGTAGCCAAAGGAATAGAGGTGCACGAGGCTGGACACCGTTGTGATCACAATCAGCATGATTGTCGTTAAACGATCAAGGCGGAATGACCAATCTGTGCTCAGGCTACCAGATTCAATAAACCGCAAGATTTGAACGGTTTCTGTAGTGCCATCAAACGTTAAGAAAACGATCCAGCTTAGAAATGCCGAGAGAAACAAACCGCCCGTGGCGATCCAGCACGCTGCATTCTCGCCGATGATTTTCCAGCCAAAGCCGCACAAGAGCGAGCAAATAAGCGGTGCAAAGAGGAGTGTAATTTCCATGTCCTCAGCCCTTCATCACGTTGACGTCTTCCACGGCGATGGTGCCGCGGTTTCTGAAGAAACAGACCAGAATGGCCAGACCAATCGCAGCTTCCGCAGCCGCAACGGTAAGAACGAACAACATGAACACCTGCCCTACCAAATCTCCAAGAAAGCTAGAGAAGGCGACCAGATTGATGTTCACTGCCAACAACATCAATTCAATGCTCATCAGCAGAACAATCACGTTCTTGCGGTTAAGAAAAAGGCCAAAGATGCCGATGACAAACAGCGTGGCTGCCACAGTCAGATAATGTTCCAGTCCGATCATGTCGTCCCTCAGTGTATTATTTTAACGGGTGAAAGCCCGCGTGTTGCAGCGGCCGAAACCGCAACAAATATCATCGTTAGAAAAAACAGTGTTGTTGCTACAATCACAGACCCTGCCCCGGTTTTACGTCATGCAGTTCCATCGCCTTGGCCGGATCGCGCATCATCTGTGCAACCACGTCTTGGCGTTTCACATCACCACGATGGCGTAGCGTTAGTACAATCGCGCCAATCATCGCAACCAGCAGGATCAAACCCGACAGCTGGAACAACAGGAAATATTCATCATACAGGATCAAGCCCAAAGCGGCCGTGTTAGAAACGTCGGTATCGGTGACCTGTGTGCGCAAGCCATCCGCCGCGGCGTTGGTTTCCCACGCGCCAAAGGCCAGAACAAACTGCATTAGGATCACGATACCGATCAGCAGGGCCAACGGCATGTATTTCGCCATCTCCGCCTTCAGTTCGGCAAAGTCGACATCAAGCATCATCACAACAAACAGGAACAGTACTGCAACCGCCCCCACGTAAACGATGATCAACAACATCGCGACAAATTCGGCACCCAGCAGAACAAAAAGGCCGGCAGCAGATAAGAACGACAGGATCAGCCAAAGGACCGAGTGAACAGGGTTACGGCTGATGACTGTGAACAGACCACCGGCAATCACGCAAACCGCAAAAAGATAAAATGCAAAAACGCTCATGCGTCACCTTCCGTTTTCTCGGGCGACTCGCTGTCGTCCAGAACTTCTTGGGCCAGTTCCATTGCGCGCTGCATTGCGGGAATTCCCGCAAAGGCAGACATCTGGCCAATTGTCTCAATAATTTGTTGTTTATGCGCCCCTGCCTCGATCGCGTGGCGCACGGTCTGACGCACTGCGCTATCGTTTTGTGCGCCTTGCATCGTAAGACCCGCAAGCGTCAGCAACAGCCTTGTCTTTGCATCCAGCCCATCAGGGTTTAATTTATTACCAAAGAACGTCTCCATCATGTCCTTAGGCATCAGCCCCATCATGGATTCAAATCCCTTGGGCGAAAATGCATCCATCGCAGGAAATGACTTTGCCATTTCCTGCGCCTGCTTCATCATATCATCCCAAGGATTGCTGTCGCTCATACCGCACACCTATACAGAGACGCTTGCGCGCATTTGTTTTTCTGGCTGCCTGTCTGGGTGGCCCTGTGTGTCATCGGTAGGGTGCATCCATTTCTAGGTTGCGGGCGATCTCTGCTTCCCAGCGATCGCCGTTTTCCAGCAGCTTTGACTTGTCATAGTACAATTCTTCGCGCGTCTCTGTTGAGAACTCAAAGTTTGGACCTTCAACAATCGCATCCACAGGACAGGCTTCCTGACAGAAACCGCAGTAGATGCATTTTGTCATGTCGATGTCATACCGCGTGGTTCGGCGTGAGCCGTCTTCGCGTGGTTCAGCATCGATCGTAATCGCTTGGGCGGGACAAACAGCCTCACACAATTTACAGGCGATGCAACGCTCTTCACCATTTGCGTAACGACGAAGCGCGTGCTCCCCACGGAAACGAGGCGACAAAGGCCCCTTCTCATGTGGGTAGTTGATCGTCGCCTTCGGCTTGAACATATATTTGATGCCCAGCTTCATGCCTTGGTAAAAATCCTGCAACAAGAAGTATTTGGCGTGACGTGTATAGTCGGTCATTGCATCAGCCCCCTACGGTCCAGCGGGCATAGATACCCCAGAACCATCCAAATTTTGCCGCAAAGGCCACGAATACAACCCAGAACAATGAGAACGGCAGGAATACTTTCCAACCCAGACGCATCAACTGGTCATAACGGTAGCGCGGTGTGATCGCTTTGATTAGCGAGAAGAAGAAGAACACGATGCCCATTTTGGCGATCATCCAGAAGATGCCATCTGGCAAACCTGGGATTGGTGACAACCAACCACCAAAAAACATCAATGAGATCAGCGCGCACATCAGAACCACAGCCACCAGTTCACCGATCATGAACAACAAGAATGGCGTGGACGAATATTCGACCTGATAACCGGCAACCAATTCTGATTCCGCTTCGGGAAGGTCAAACGGCGGGCGGTTTGTTTCAGCAAGCGCCGAGATGAAGAACAAGATCAACATCGGGAAGTGCGGCAACCAGTACCAACTCAGCAAACCATAGCTGCTGTCTTGAGCTGCGACGATGCCACTAAAGTTCATGGAACCCGTCGAGATGATCACGCCAATGATGATCAAGCCAATGGAAACCTCATAAGAGATCATCTGAGCCGCGGAGCGAAGCGAGCCAAGGAAGGGGTATTTCGAGTTGGAAGCCCAACCGCCCATAATTACGCCGTAGACCTCAAGGGAGGACACAGCGAAAACAAACAGGATCGCGACATTGATGTCAGACAGGACCCAGCCATCGTTGAACGGGATCACCGCCCAAGCAACCAGCGCCATGACCAAACTCACCATCGGAGCAAGGAAGAACACCGGACGATCAGCGCCCGCAGGCACTACA
Organism: Sulfitobacter sp.; assembly: GCA_033851935.1. Lineage (GTDB taxonomy): Bacteria > Pseudomonadota > Alphaproteobacteria > Rhodobacterales > Rhodobacteraceae > Sulfitobacter. Next base: position 587,810 of record JAWSVL010000002.1, on the reverse strand, counting down.
ATCTCTTTGACGATGTACTTTCCGAAATCTGCAAAAGATTGCAGCAGGCCGTAGACCCCTACTACGTTCGGTCCCCGACGCAGCTGTACGCTCGCCCAGATTTTGCGATCCGCATACATGAGGAACGCCAATGCCAGCAGCAGTGGAATCACAACGAGAAAAATCTGACCGATGATCAGCAGGATCATCCCCAGCGTCGTGTTAAAAAAGAAGTCAGCCATAGGTCCTCACACCGTCGGGATGCCCTGTTCACGGCAGTTTTGTGTAACCACCTCAGCATCAATAGTCTTCAAGCCTTTTGGCAGGCTCGGCGAGATCGTGTAAACAGCATCAGCTCGCCAAATGCCAGCCTCAATCGCCACATTTGTCCTTACATGCCGTGCAAATCCATACCCTCGTATTAACGTATACTGCGCCGCAGCACATTCTGCATAGGCTGCGACGTTTTCTGACGCACGCGCCTTTGTCATCGCAACATTAAACTGCACCAAATCACCATCTAACAACACTGTCTCCACCCCCTTGTATTCAGGGATAAAATCTTCTGCCGTCGGCGTCGCGGGCTCACAAGCTGCCAGCGCTACAAGCGCTAAAAGGCTTACCTGCTTCACTCCGCTGCCATCGCCTCCGTACGGCGGGCCTTTGCGTTGGCCGATAATTCAGCCATCAGGCTAGATGCCCGCGCAATTGGATTGCTGAGATAAAAATCAGCAATGGCATACGAGAACGGAGCCGAAGCAAGCGTGCCTTGTGCTGTTGGCATCCAATCATTTTCAACAACTTGGTCCACTTTGCCCAAGTGCGGGTGCGCGCTAACCAAGGCCTGACGCAAGGACGCCAGCGAATCATACGGTAGTGTCGCGTCCATTTCGGCGCTAAGCGCACGAAGAATCGCCCAGCTTTCTTTTGCTTGCCCCGGCGCAAAGCCAGCCCGTTGTGCAATCTGTGGACGCCCTTCGGTGTTCACAAACAAACCACCTTCTTCGGTATAGGCCGCCGCTGGCAAAATGATGTCTGCGCGGTGTGCGCCACGATCCCCATGCGAGCCTTGATAAATCACAAATGGACCTGCGGGAATGTCACCCTCATCAGCACCAAGGTTATAAATCACCTCAGCTGAGGTCACATCACTGATGCCGCCCTCAGATGTCGCACCAACATCCATCGCCCCAACACGGCCTGCAGCAGTGTGCAGAACCATAAATCCAGATTTTGTGCTTTCTGCCAGTGCCATTGCAGCAGCCAGAACTTCGGCTCCGTCTGCACGCGCCAGTGCGCCAACGCCCACGATAATCAGCGATGGCTTGCCAGCAACATCAGTATGATCCCGCTTGAGCAGTTCATTCATGATTTCAGGGCCATCACCGATGTGCATGGTTTCATAGGTCAGGTCGACCTTTGGACCAACCACACCAATACCTGCGCCGCGTGTCCATGCCTTACGAATCCGCGCGTTTAGAACGGGAGCCTCAACAGCAGGGTTTGCGCCAATCAGCATGATCGCCTCAGCGGTATCAATGTCTTCGATTTTCGCGGTGCCTACATAGCCGGAACGATTACCAGCAGGCAGCTTTGCACCGTCAGTACGGCATTCAACAGAACCGCCCTGCCCCTCGATCAGCTGCTTAAGCGCAAATGCGGCTTCAGTTGGAACCAGATCGCCAATAAGGCCGCCCAGTTTCTTGTCCTTCATCGCTGCGGCGACTGCGGCCAATGCTTCGGGCCATTCTGCTTTGCGGAGTTTGCCGTTCTCACGAATGTACGGAGTATCCAAACGTTGCTTGCGCAGGCCATCCCAAACAAAACGCGTTTTGTCGGAAATCCACTCCTCGTTCACACCATCATTGTTACGCGGCAAAAAGCGCATCACTTCGCGGCCCTTTGTATCCACGCGGATGTTGGACCCAAGCGCATCCATCACATCGATGGATTCAGTTTTGCTGAGTTCCCAAGGACGCGCGGTAAATGCATAAGGCTTGGAAACAAGAGCGCCAACTGGACACAAATCAATAATGTTGCCTTGCAAATTACTATCAAGCGTTTCGCCAAGGTAGGCGGTAATCTCGGCATCTTCACCGCGGCCCGTTTGGCCCATCTGCGTGATGCCTGCAACTTCGGTAGTGAATCGCACGCAGCGTGTGCATGAAATGCAACGCGTCATGTGGGTTTCGACTAATGGTCCAAGATCCAGATCGTCAGTGGCGCGCTTTGGCTCGCGGTAACGGGAAAAATCAACGCCATATGCCATGGCTTGGTCCTGCAGGTCACACTCACCACCCTGATCACAGATCGGGCAATCAAGCGGATGGTTGATGAGCAAAAATTCCATCACGCCTTCACGGGCTTTCTTAACCATAGGCGAGTTGGTTTTTACAACCGGCGGCTGGCCTTCGGGACCGGGGCGCAGATCACGTACCTGCATTGCGCAGCTTGCTGCGGGCTTAGGCGGACCACCGACAACTTCGACAAGACACATCCGACAGTTGCCTGCGATCGTAAGCCGCTCGTGGTAGCAAAAGCGTGGAACTTCCACGCCCGCCTGCTCACACGCCTGAATGAGCGTCATCGCTCCCTCGGCTTCAACTTCGTTACCGTCGATGATGATCTTGCGAATATCGCTCATGATGTCACTTTTCTCTCAGCAACGAGCCAATGCGGCTCGATTTTTGAATCTCTTTGCGCCCTACCGCGCAATAACTTTGCGGGTCCGATGCTACAACCCCATTGGCGCGCAAATATGCTTCACCTTTGGCACGCATACGCGCTTTTTCCTGTTTCGAGTCGCCATAGGCCTCGATCTCATCGTCCGTATACCCCAAAGACCGCGCCTTTGAACGTACAGAACGATAAAGCGTAAGTGCCTTAATAACCCGCGCCCCAATATCAGGGCACTCTTTGCGAATTTTGTCAGCCATCAGCACGTCAAAAACCGCATCATCCACCGCGCTCACCTCACGCAATGGCTGTTTTGCAGACACGGTGCCTGCAGTCATGGCAACAATACTCAATGTTATAACCAGTTTACGCATATTCTCTCTCCTCAAGTACAAAGTTGGGCCTTTGCCCTTGTCTGCAGATGAGGTTTTGTTCCTTTGTTATGCAATAACAACGCCGATCCTAATGGAAAAAGCGCCTTCAAATCGTTAATTTGCGTTGGGGCAGCGCCCCTGCAATGTCAGTGTATCTTTTTCGATACTCAGCGCGCTCTCGTCCGCGTCAGGCCCAGCAGACCAAATGATATCAGAGCTGCCGAAACTGTTCACACAGTGAACAACCGCTTCGTAACGCCCAGCTTCACGTGCACCGGCAAGCGATTTAGAAACGGGCTTAACTGTCACGATAAACTGATCAAGCTGACGCTCAACCTTGCGGAGCTTCGCGTTATAGAATTGCCCATCAAAAAAGATACGATCTTCAGTCGAGCTGCAACCAGTAAGAAGTCCCGCGCATAGCGCAATACCTGTCCAACTTTTCATCACTATCTCCTACACACTGATCGGTGCGGTTTGTTACGCGTCTTTACGCCTGTTATTGCGCAAATTGCTAGGTAGGGCCAGAGCTTCTTCGTTCTGCCCCCGTTGCCGATATCCAGCAACGTACGGCTGTCTAACGCCTTAGGCAAAAAGCCGATCAGAGCGCTGTTACAACCGAGAGAATAGCCTGCCCCAAGACGCAAAAGAACCCAATCGCAAAGAACAGTGAGCGCATTGCCTGGTTCTCAGTTGCGGTGTGAACTATTGCCATGGCGATCCTTGCAACGACAAAGATCGAAGCAAACAAATTAACCATGAACGGATTTGCACCAATCAGAATGCCTGCCACAGTTGCGGCGATAAATGGGCCAGCCCATTCGACAGCATTCATAAACGCACGTTCGCGGCGGTACACCGGATCGCTATAATCTCGCTTTGGCTTGCCGCACTCGCAGCGCTTTTCCGCGCTACGACCAATTGTAGAATATCCTGAAAGGACAGATATCAGAATGGCCCAAATGCCCAATGAGGCAATTGCATGGCTATACTCAGCGAATATTTCCATCAGTTACTCCGCCGCAACAGCAGCGGTTTTGCCACCGCGTTTATGGGCAATCCGGTCTTCAATGTCGCCACGGAAGTGACGGATCAAACCTTGGATAGGCCAAGCCGCCGCATCGCCAAGCGCACAAATTGTGTGGCCTTCGATTTGCTTGGTTACATCTAGCAACATGTCAATTTCTTCGGGCTCTGCATCGCCCTTCACCAGACGGTCCATCACGCGCATCATCCAGCCCGTACCTTCACGGCACGGCGTACACTGCCCACAGCTTTCGTGCTTATAGAATTTTGCCAGACGCCAGATCGCTTTGATAACATCCGTCTTTTGATCCATCACAATCACGGCTGCCGTGCCAAGGCCCGATTGCAGATCATTGCGCAGGTAATCAAAATCCATCGTTGCATTGCGCATCGCTTTGCCCGGGACCATCGGAACCGACGATCCACCAGGGATCACAGCTTTGAGGTTGTCCCAACCACCACGAATACCGCCGCAGTGCTTTTCAATCAGTTCTTCGAACGAGATGCTCATTGCTTCTTCAACCACGCAAGGGTTGTTCACATGTCCCGAGATCGCAAACAGCTTGGTGCCTGCGTTATTTGGGCGCCCAAAGCCTGCAAACCATCCGCCACCACGGCGCAGAATAGTTGGCACCACAGCGATAGATTCAACATTGTTCACAGTTGTCGGGCAGCCATACAGGCCAGCGCCCGCGGGGAATGGCGGCTTCATCCGCGGCATACCCTTTTTGCCTTCAAGGCTTTCCAGCAGCGCAGTTTCTTCACCGCAGATATAGGCCCCTGCTCCGTGGTGTAGATAGATGTCAAAATCCCAGCCAGACTTGGCCGCGTTTTTCCCAACCAGACCAGCGTCATAGGCCTCATCAATAGCAGCCTGAAGCGCTTCTTTTTCGCGAATGTATTCACCACGGATGTAGATGTAACAGGCGTTAGCGTTCATTGCGAAAGACGCGATCAAGCAGCCCTCAATCAACGTGTGCGGATCATGGCGCATGATCTCGCGGTCTTTACATGTGCCCGGTTCGGATTCATCCGCGTTGACGACCAGATAAGATGGGCGTCCATCGGACTCTTTGGGCATGAAAGACCATTTCAGACCTGTCGGGAAACCCGCGCCACCACGGCCCCGCAGACCTGATGCTTTCATCTCGTCAATGATCCAGTCACGACCTTTTTTGATGATCGCGGCAGTGCCATCCCAATGGCCACGCGTTTGCGCGCCCTTCAAGGTGCGGTCATGCATGCCGTAGATGTTGGTAAAAATCCGGTCTTGGTCCTGCAACATGGTGCTCATCCGTCTTTCTCAGATTGGCGCTGCCGCCACATTCTGAATGCTTGTATAAAAACCCATAGAAACACGGCGGCAACGCCAAGTTCCAACAGGCCCATTGTCTGATTGGGCCACCCAAGGGTGGCCCCTGCAAACTCGATCCCCATAAAGGCGAACGCGCCTACAACACTTACCAAAGCAAGGCGTCGTCCGTCGCGCGACAATTTTTCGTCGTTTTGCGCCACGAACAGCTCCTAACTTATGTCTTCTTTTTCTTCTTAGAGAATTCTGTCTCGCCGCCTTTGGCCAAGATCTTGGCTTGTGACATCCAGTCATCCCGTTCAATCCGGCCCTTAAAGCGTAGATTGTCATCAACCCAAGCGATGTCTTTCTTCTTCCACTTGGCAACCTGATCGTAGTGATAGACACCCAGATCATTCAACGTTTGCTCTAGCTTGGGACCAACACCGCTAATCAGCTTGAGGTCATCTTTGCCTTCAGGGCGCGCCGCACTCAGCAGTGCCGCAGGCTTGGCATCCGCCGCTTTGGCCTTTGCCGGAGCTTTGGCCTTAGTCGCCGCTTTTGCCGGAGCTTTAGCTTTAGTCGCAGCAGCTGCTTTTGCAGGCGCTTTGGCCTTAACCGCCGCTTTTGCCGGAGCTTTAGTCCCAGAAGCAGCCTTTGCAGGAGCTTTGGTTTTGGCGGGAGCCTTGGCTTTAGCTGGCGCTTTTTCAACAACAGGCGCTTCGTACTTCCAATCGCCCTTACGTTCAGCAAGCTCTTTCTCGCCAGCGAGAGGCGCTGACGGTTTAACAGTGAACGCCGCTGGTGTCGCAGTACTCACAACTGCGGCACTAGAGGCCGCCGCCGCTACAGTATTTTCACTGGCTGAACTTGTCGCTTCTGAGGGTGCCGAAGTCTTATTAACGGCTGCGCCATCTGCGCTTGAAGCAACGGCAGCGGTCGCAAGCGGATCAGACGAAGGCGCCTCAGCACTGCTCGTTTCATCGTTGCAAAGCATCAATTTTAAAATGAACCAAGATCCAATGCCAGCCAACGCAGCAAGCAAAAGAGACGAGATAAAGCGGTAGTCCGCCATCCAGAAGAAAATGACAAAGCCCAACAGGCCAATCAACGCAGCGATCCACCGACATGTGTTCGCGCATTCCGTGTTGTTATTGTTCGAAACCATACTAAAAAACTATCCCCCAGATGGATTGTGGCGACCGTTAATCGTAACGGCCATCTTTGCTGGCTTTTGTGGAAAATTCTGTCTCTTCCCCTCGCGCCAGCTTTTGCGCCTGTTCAACCCAACCGTCACGCGATGCGCGGCCCTTGAAACCCTCAAGATTTTGATCAACCCAAGCAAGTTCATCTTGCCCCCATTTTGCTATTTGGTCAAAATGGAAAAAACCCATATAATTCAAAGTCTTCTCAAGCTTGGGCCCAACGCCCTTGATCAACTTGAGGTCATCCGCACCAGATTTGCGTGGCGCACTCATCGTACGTGGCTTCTTGCCCGCGCCTGAAACGGGGGCCTCTTGCTCTATCTTTGCCGCAGGTTTAGCCTTTTCCTGCGCAACTGCTTTCGCCTCGGTCGCGGCCTTGGCTGGCTTTTTGGTTTTATTCGCTGCACTGCCCTGCCACGGAGCAAGCAATGGTACTTCTGTGCCATCAATCCGTTTTACGGTATCGCCGATATCAGTGGCGAGCTGCACAGACGCGTTATACTGCGTTTTGCCACTGTCATGTTCGATCAAAGAGGTCAAACCGCCTAGGGGTTCAGAACCGTAGCGGCCATTTTGTGGGCCCGGTGTGGGGACCTTGCCGGCGGCCAGCTCGTCCAACATCTCGGTAAAACGCGCCCCAGTGAGGTCTTCGTAATAATCTTTACCAATCTGCGCCATCGGTGCGTTGGAACACGCCCCCAGACATTCGACCTCTTCCCAAGAGAACTTGCCATCAGCCGACAGCTCATGCGCGTTCTTGGCGATCTTTTCTTTGCAAATTCCGATCAGGTCTTCGGCGCCGCAGATCATGCAAGACGTCGTGCCACAAACCTGAATATGCGCCACAGAACCAACCGGCTGTAATTGGAACATAAAGTAGAATGTCGCCACTTCGAGACCGCGAATATAGGCCAATCCCAGCATTTCGCAGACATGCTCAATCGCGGGACGCGACAGCCATCTTTCCTGCTCTTGCGCACGCCACAGCAGCGGAATGATCGCTGAAGCCTGACGACCCTCAGGGTATTTCGTGATCTGAGCCTCGGCCCATGCCTGGTTGGCTGGGGTAAAGGCAAAAGCATCGGGTTGTTCGGGGTGCAATCTACGCAGCATAATTTTGTCCTTGTCGCTTTAGCTTTTGCACGCGGGTGGCAGCAGCAGCAGCGTTTCTTCATCATCAGCGAATTTGGCAATACCATCCGCCATCATTTCCCGCGACAGCGCAATCGCCGTCGCCCGATCAATACCCAACTGAGGCATCTGCTCATTCGCTTGTGCAGTGGTCATCATGCAGCCATTGGCATTCATTGCATCAATCAATTCAGATTTCTTACCCGATGCGGCAACCGAAGTCGCCGACATCATCACAATGAATGCTGCAAACCGCATTAGCGGTCCACCTCACCAAACACGATATCCATCGTACCGATGATCGCAGCGACATCAGCCAGCTGGTGACCTTTCGCAAGGTAGTCCATCGCCTGCAGGTGTAGATAGCCCGGCGCGCGAATTTTGGCGCGGTAGGGTTTGTTGGAGCCATCAGCAACCAAATAGACACCGAACTCGCCCTTGGGCGCTTCAACGGCCGCATAAACTTCGCCAGCAGGAACGTGGAATCCTTCAGTGTACAGCTTGAAGTGGTGAATCAGGCTTTCCATCGATGTTTTCATATCTGTACGACTAGGTGGTGTGATCTTACCACGGGCAAGGACATCACCCTTCCCTTCAGGTGCACGCAGCTTTTCAATCGCTTGTAACATGATGCTGGCCGATTGACGCATTTCTTCCATCCGCACCAAATAACGATCATAGCAGTCGCCATTTACGCCCGTCGGAATTTGGAACTCAAACTCGTCATAACATTCATAGGGCTGCGCGCGGCGCAAATCCCATGCAAGGCCAGAACCACGAACCATCACACCGGAGAATCCCCAGTCGGAAATGTCCTGTTCGCTCACAACGCCAATATCAACGTTACGCTGTTTGAAAATCCGGTTTTCCGTCAGCAGCGTATCGATATCCACCATGAAGCCGCTCAGGAACTTATGCGTCCACGTTTCGATATCATCGATCAGCGCTTCCGGCAGGTCCTGGTGCACACCGCCGGGGCGAAAATACGCTGCGTGCAGGCGCGCGCCACAGGCACGTTCATAAAAGATCATCAGATCTTCGCGTTCTTCAAACCCCCACAGTGGTGGGGTCAGCGCGCCAACGTCCATCGCCTGCGTTGTCACGTTCAGAAGGTGACTCAGGATGCGGCCAATCTCGGAGTACAACACACGGATTAGGCTTGCGCGGCGGGGTACTTCAACACCTGTCAGGCGCTCAATCGCCAAGCACCATGCGTGCTCTTGGTTCATCGGGGCTACATAATCCAACCGGTCGAAATACGGCAGGTTTTGCAGATACGTGCGCGATTCCATCAGCTTTTCGGTGCCACGGTGTAGCAGGCCGATGTGGGGATCGCAGCGTTCTACAATTTCGCCATCCAGCTCTAGCACCAGACGCAAAACGCCGTGGGCCGCAGGGTGCTGGGGGCCAAAGTTGATGTTGAAATTGCGGATTTTCTGTTCACCTGTGAGGGCGTCTTCGAAACCTTTGGTGCCGTCCATCATGTGGAAGCCTCCATCTCAGAGCGGGGCGTAGAGGTCGCAAACGCCCAAATTAATGCAATTGGTCCCAAATATGGGATCAAACCGAAAACCAATATCCATGCAGGGTATCCATGTCGTTTCTGCAAAACGCGCGCAGGAAGCATCACCACAAGCATCAATAGTACTATGCCTGCCAACATAGGAACCGCAGAATGGAAAACTGATCCAAACGCTTCCATTACTTCGCCGCCTCTTTCTCATCACCTGGAAGGATATACTCAGCACCCTCCCATGGGGACATGAAATCAAACTGGCGGTATTCTTGCACAAGGCTAACAGGTTCATAGACAACCCGCTTTTCCGCCTCGTCATAGCGCACTTCGGTATAACCCGTTGTCGGGAAATCCTTACGCAGCGGATAGCCGCGAAAACCGTAGTCGGTTAGCAGGCGGCGTAAATCGGGGTGGCCGCTGAACAGGATGCCGAACATGTCGAACACTTCACGCTCGAACCAATTGGCTGAGGGGTGAATGGCCACCAGCGATGGCACCATGTCCTCTTCGCGTGTCGCGACGCGTAGGCGAATGCGTTGGTTTTGGTACATGGACAGGAAGTGGTAAACCACATCAAACCGCTTGGCGCGGCCTGTGTAATCAACAGCGGTGATATCCACCAGCGACGTAAAGCGGCAGGTCGCATCCGTTTTCAAAAACTCTACCAGACCCGTGATATTGGCCAGCGTCACATCAAGGTTCAGCTCACCATGGGATACATCCCAGCCCAGTACACAGTCAGGGCGTTTGGTCTCGATATAACCACCAAGTTCATTCAGTGCGTCACTCATCGTGTTTTCCTTTCACACGCGCGGATCAACGCACGATCGTCCCTGTACGGCGCATTTTGCGTTGTAACTGCATGATGCCATATAGCAGAGCTTCTGCGGTAGGTGGGCAGCCCGGCACGTAAATGTCGACCGGAACAATCCGGTCACAGCCGCGCACAACGCTATAGCTATAGTGGTAGTAGCCACCGCCATTCGCACAGGACCCCATCGAGATCACATAGCGTGGCTCTGGCATTTGGTCATAAACCTTGCGCAGTGCCGGTGCCATTTTGTTGGTCAGCGTTCCCGCCACAATCATCAGATCAGATTGACGCGGGCTGGCGCGCGGTGCTGTGCCAAAGCGCTCAAGATCGTAACGTGGCATGGAGGTGTGCATCATCTCAACCGCACAGCAGGCGAGACCAAAGGTCATCCAGTGCAACGAGCCGGTGCGCGCCCAGTTAATCAGATCCTCAGTGGAGGTCAGCAAGAACCCTTTGTCCTGCAAGGACGCGTTCAATTGCTGTGTCGCCACATCGCGGTCCATGCCAGCGGTTGCGGGCATGTTTGTTTGGGTTACTGCCATTCGAGCGCCCCTTTCTTCCATTCGTAAGCAAAGCCTGCGGTTAGAACCGCAAGGAAGATCATCATCGACCAAAACGCCGCCATCGAAATATCGGCAAATGCGACAGCCCATGGGAACAAAAATGCGATTTCCAGATCGAAAATAATGAACAGGATCGACACGAGATAGAATCGCACATCGAATTTCATCCGTGCATCATCGAATGCATTGAACCCGCATTCATATGCCGAAACCTTCTCGGGGTCCGGATTGCGCACCGCCAAAACAACGGCTGCAAGGATAAGAGCAAGGCCTAAGCCAATGGCAACGCCCAGAAAAATGAGGATGGGCAGGTATTCCCTAAGCATATCGTCCAAGGGTGGCTCCTTTCTTGGATGGCTGGGGCTCATCGCCCCGCTCGACGCTTTTGATGGGTTTAGCCCCGTGGGCCGCTAGGGTCAACGGGATGAACAGTGGAAAGGTGCCACGTTTTTCCTTCAAAAGTCGTTACCGATGATCAGTGGAACCCGAAACAGTCCTGCCATGTAGGTGAGATTAAATAACCAACTAAAAGAGTAAGTTATAAAATGCCTGCGTTGAAAACGCTCAGCCTAACCTCTTAACTGCGGCACACCGCCAGCGTCCGCTTCGGGGTGCAATCCAAACGCCAAACCACGCCCGATGCGATGAGCCAATGCCGACCATTGTTGCGCCAATTCTGGAGGTAAATATTGGGTTAACACCTCGTCAAAAATCTCAAGCCAGATCGGGAAGTGGAGCGCACGCACATCTCCTGCATTTTTGTGTTTTAGCATCGGATTTCCGTCATAGGATCGCTCATACAGCAAGGCATTGCGCCAGAAGCCCGCTATCTTTTCTTCATGCGCAGGCCAATCCTGTACGTGCTTTGCAAAAACAGGCCCCAATGCAGGATTTGACCGCACCCGAGTGTAAAATTCGGATACGATCAAACTTATCTGCTCAGGTGTGACCGCAATACGAGGTGGCATGTTCACGCCATGATCGCCCACATCACCAACAGACTCACGATGAGATAGACCAATGTGTTTACCATCCAACGGATCAGCCCGGCCTCCCCTTCGGGATCAACGCCCATACGTTCACATACTTTTGTTCCCGGCCACAAAAAGGCTTCCGACAATGTCATCTTATGCACTCCATTATTAAGTATTTTAGATGCGCATTATCTAATTCTTTTAATTACGCATTGCAAATGCTAAATATTTAATCATGCAGTTAGACAAATTCACAGACTACGCCCTGCGCATCCTCATGACCTTGGCGGTACAAGACCCTAAACGGATTCCTACCTCCAAAATTGCATCTACATTTGGCTTGTCAGACAACCACCTGTCAAAAGTCGCGACCCAATTGGCCCGCGAGGGATTTGTGAATTCCGAACGAGGGCGAAACGGCGGACTAACCCTCTCGCGCCCAGCGGACCAGATCAACATTGGCAGTGTTGTACGCGCCATGAAACGCGACAGCCCCGTAGTCGAATGTTTTGGCACAGATAAGTCCTGCCTGATTTTACCCGCCTGCGGGTTGCGTTCACCCCTCGCCCTAGCACAAGAAGCGTTTTTTTGTACGCTCGATGCTTACACGCTATCTGATGTCACCAGCCCCACGGCGGGCCTACGTACGCTTTTAGCTAGATAGCAACCTGCAACTGCCTGGTTACTGCGTCCCCTCAGCATATCGGCTTAGACGCGTCGCGAGTTTTCCCACAACTACATGTAGGATCACGGTCAGACAGGCGAGGACAATTAAGCTGGCAAACATCAAATCAATCTTTGCCCGCCCGTTCGCGAGCAACATAAGGTATCCAAGCCCCTTGGACGCGCCAACCCATTCCCCGATCACCGCACCAATTGGGGCGTAAACCGCCGCAAGCCGCAGACCCGTTCCCAGACTAGGCAAAGCGTTGGGTATCTGCACATGCCTCATAAAGTTTAGCTTTCCAGCCCCCATAGACACAGACAAGTCGCGGTAACCTTTATCCGTGCGGGTCAGACCATCGTGAAAGGCAGAGGTAACAGGGAAGTAGATAATCAAAACCGCCATGACAATTTTTGACCCCATGCCATAGCCGAACCACAGGGTCAGCATTGGTGCCAATGCGAAAACGGGAACTGCTTGGGTAAAGACCAACATCGGCAGCATGATCCGCTCTGCGGTCTTGGATAGCGCAAGCTGGATCGCAGTTGCTACGCCCAGAACCGTGCCGATCAAGAGGCCAAGAAGAACCTCAGTCGCGGTTACCACCGCGTTTTCTGCAATGATCGCACGGCTTTTGTAAACTGCCTGCGCCACACGCCAAGGAGATGGCAAAATGAAATGGGGCGCGTCGGTGATCAGCACCAACGCTTGCCAAAGGCCAAGCCCGGCCAGAACTGCCAGAAGAATATCACGCAGTTTCATGCCCCGATACCTCGCAAGTAATCTAACAGCCGCGCCTGACAGTCCAATGTTTGTGGATCGTTAATTGCCCGCAATGCAAGTGTGGGCGGGACTGGCCAGTCTTGCGCCCCCTGCTCGGACAGAACCGTAATCTTATGCCCAAGGCGGGTTGCCTCGGCAGGGTCATGTGTCACCAACAGCACCGTGCGCCCCTTAAGAACCAGCGCGGCAAGCTCTTGCATGTCCGCCCGCGTGCCAGCGTCCAGCGCCGAGAATGGCTCATCCAAGAACACGATCGGACAGTTTTCAAATAAGGTCCGTGCCAAAGCAGCCCGCTGCCGCATCCCCCCCGACAGTGTATTGGGTTTCTGATCGGCATGCGCAGAAAGGCCCACGCTGTTCAGCAGATCCTTTGCCAAATCAACGTCAGGCCTTTCGCCGCGCAATCGTGCTCCGACGCAAACATTTTCCAGCACGGATAGCCACGGCAGCAACAAATCAGATTGCGCCATATAGCTGATGCGACCCGCCAAAGGCATACCATCGGTCGCGCCGTAATTTCCCGTGAACTTCCCGCCGGTTTCAAGCCCTAGGACCAACCGCAGGATCGTTGATTTCCCGACACCCGATCGCCCTAGCAGGCAAGTCCACTGCCCAGCTGGCACATGCAAATTGACATCAAACAACAACAAACCGCCAATGTGATGCTGACCTTGCACATTGATGCCGGGTGACGTGGTCATGCGCCGTTCAGTCCCATCTGCCAAAACCCGATTTCGAGGGTTGTCGCCATTGTGAAACGGTTCTGCAAAACAGCGGCTCGCGGCGAGCACGCTAAATCGCCAACACGCCGCGCAACCGCCCCGTCGATCATTTCACCTACATTGTCGCAAACCGCTTGATACTCAGGGTCTGCATAGGTCGCGATCCATTCTGAATATGGGGTATCGCTTGCCTTTTCGTCTGCAAGCCGCAACCCAATTTCACCGTACCCCATCACACAAGGTGACAACGCCGCCATCATATCCAAAAAGTCGCCCTGCATACCTGCGTCCAAGACGTATCTGGTATAGGCTAGGTTTTCGACAGCCTCGGCTGCGTTAAACAGCATCTCCTCATCAATCCCTTCCGCGGCACATGTTTTTACATGCAGCAACATTTCGTGATTGACCAAGGCATTCACCGTGCCCGCGCAAATCTTCATCTCAGATTGAGTTTCGGATTTCACTACCGCCAATGACCATGCCCGCGAAAAATGAACTAAAAATACATAGTCCTGGATCAGATAATGCAAGAAAGCAGTGCGCGGCAGCGTCCCATCCCTAAGCCCGTCAACAAATGCGTGGCGTGTATAGCCGTCCCAAGCCCCCGAAGCCCCCTCGCGCCACAGCGCGAAGGTCTTTCCATAGTCAGGCGCGCTCATTTCGCGGTCACATCGATGGTGATTTTTGAAACAGGGTTCTGGAACGGGATCAGGCCTGCCTCATGCAAGAACGCCTCAAACGAGGCATAACGCCCTTCATCCATTGCAGTAGGGCGCAAAGCAAATCGGGGCAGCGTATCAACCCAAGCTTTTGCGTTCAGCTCATCTTGCAGCTCGGCTGAGGTGCCCGAGAAGATTTCCCAGCTGTCTTCAGGATGGTTCACAATATACTGGGTCGCCTTTTGCGTTGCGGCAAGAAAGCGGGCGATCATGTCTTTGTCCATCGTGTCGGTGTTGGCGACATAGATCAGCTCATCATAAGTAGGCACGCCTTCTTCCTCGACGAAAAAGCAATGCCCCTCAACGCCTTCAATTTCCATCTGGTTCAACTCAAAGTTGCGGTATGCGCCAATCACGGCATCCACCTGCCCAGACATCAAGGAAGGGGACAGCGACCAATTCACGTTAACCAACTCAACGTCATCTAAAGACAGATCATGATGGCGTAGGATCGAGCCCAGAACCGCCTCTTCGACGCCACCAACGGAAAAGCCTACTTTCTTCCCAGCCAGATCTTTCGGGCTTTTGATTGGACCATCAGCCAACGCTAACAAGCAGTTCAACGGCGTGGCGACCAATGTTCCCACTCGTTGTATCGGCAGACCCTCATGGATTTGTAGGTGCAGCTGGGGCTGGTAGGAGATCGCCAGTTCTGCCTTTCCGGCTGCCACCAATTTGGGCGGATCAGACGGGTCAGCAGGCGCGATGATCTCAACCGCTAGGTCCTGTTCAGCGAAATAGCCCAGTTCCTGTGCCACAATAATCGGCCCGTGATCAGGGTTAATAAACCAATCCAGCAAAAGCGTCATGTCATCCGCAGCCATCAACGGGGAAGCAGCAAAGGTAATCGCCGCTGTCAAAGATGTAAGTTTCATTAGGTTTCTCTTTCGGTCGGGGGCGTTTCGCCCATTGCAATCAAACAGATGTCGCCGTCCCAATAGGACCGCAGATGTATGGCCGCCTGCCATGCACGCAGACCGGATCGACATGCAAAAACAGCACGTTGTTCTATTGACGGGGTAAGTTTTGCCGCGGCAAACTCCGCAACACTGAAGCGCTGCGCGGTAGTACTAACTGGCTGTCGCGTCTCAATGACGTCGCGCAGTTCAATCACGAAATCCGCATCTGAAACCTCACTGGCGGCAATGAATTTCAAATCCACAGCCGGCTCTGGCGCGGTATCAAACCGAAAGCCACCCGTGCGCATGGTTTGCATGTCAAAGCTCAGCAATTGCCCCAAAGGCGACGGCGTTCGCCCGATCACCTGCGCCAATGCCATTTGTGCCATTGCAGCCCCTAGCATCCCAACCACGGGGCCCATGACCCCGGCTGTGGCGCAGGTCGCCGCACGCTCTGGCAGGTCAGGAAACACCGCACGAAGCGACGGCGCAGTGGCGCAAAACCCAGCCACATAGCCAGAAAACCCCAGCACCGATGCACTGATCAGCGGCACTCTTGCGGCGTAGCAGGTATCAGATAACGCGTAACTGGTGGCAAAACTATCCGCGCAGTCCAAGACGAGCGTGCATTGCGCCACCAGCGCAGGGGCATTTACGGGATCAAGCCGTACGTCAAGAGCGTTGATCACACAGTCGCCATTCAGAGCACACAAAGTCTGCGCGGCGGCTTGGGCTTTAAGACTGCCCACATCCGCCTCACGAAACAAGGTTTGCCGATGCAAGTTGGACAAGGCAACTGTGTCACCGTCCGCCAGCGTTATCTGCCCCACACCTGCCCCGACAAGATACTGCAAAACTGGTGCGCCCAATCCGCCAGCGCCCACCACCAACACATGTGCGGAACGGATCGCCGCCTGCCCCGTATCCCCGACCTCGGGCAAACATATCTGGCGCGCATATCGGCTCATCGTGTTGCCGCCAGCCATGCCCGCACGCGGTCCTCAGGCGAGGCATTCAAGGTAATGTCCGTGACTGCCGCCACTACGTCAGCGCCCGCGTCAAACGCTCCAGCCGCGCGATCAATAGACATGCCGCCAATTGCGATCAGCGGCGTCTCTCCAATCAAATCGCGCCATACCCCTAGCTTCGCAATGCCCTGCTCATGCCATTTCATCTTCTTCAGGATCGTCGGATAGATCGGTCCCAAGGCGATGTAATCAGGTTCTAGTGCAACCGCGCGCGCAAGCTCAGCTTTGTCATGGGTACTGACCCCCAACCGCAATCCAGCCGCACGAATGGCGTTAATGTCGGCGCCATCCAGGTCCTCTTGACCAAGATGAATAAAATCGCAGCCTTCTTCAATTGCTACCTGCCAATAGTCGTTTACTATCAATGTACAACCATGCGCCTTGCATGTTGATTGTGCGCGCCTGATATTATCCAGCACGACCACATCAGACGCATCCTTGATCCGCAACTGCACCAGCTTGATCCCCAACGGCACCAACCTTTCAATCCAATCCGCACTCTCAAAAATCGGGTAAAAACGATCCAAGGTCATTCCAAAAACGCCTTTCCAATAACAGGTGTTGAGGGGGACGCCATATCGCGTGGCTCCATCGGATCCGCGCAATGAGCCATTTGGCCTGCTGTGATCGCCGCTGCGAATGCAGTAGCCATCACGGCGGGATCACCTGCTTTGGCTACAGCCGTATTCAACAGCACCGCGTCAAAGCCCAACTCCATGGCGGCCGCGGCCTGAGACGGCACCCCAATCCCCGCATCGATAACCAACGGCACATCAGGAAAATGCGCCCGCATGGCGCGCAGCCCAAATAGGTTGTTCAACCCCAGCCCTGATCCGATCGGTGCGCCCCACGGCATCAAAACCTCGCAACCCGCATCCAATAATCTGTCTGCAACAACCAAATCCTCGGTTGTGTAGGGGAACACTTGAAACCCGTCTTGGGACAAGATCCGTGCGGCTTCGACCAACCCGAAAACATCCGGCTGAAGCGTGTCTTCTTCGCCGATCACTTCCAGCTTGATCCATTTTGTGCCAAACACTTCGCGCGCCATATGTGCAGTTGTGACCGCCTCTTTGACGCTGTGGCATCCGGCCGTATTGGGCAAAACATGCACATTGAGATCGCGGATGAGCTGCCAAAAATCTTGCCCTGCACGGTCCTGTCCGCTTTCGCGGCGCAGTGACACGGTGGCCACGCTTGCGCCGCTACGTTTGAACGCATCCGCCAAGATCGCAGGTGACGGGTATTGAGCTGTGCCCAGCATGAACCCGTTGGCTAGGCTGGTGCCGTAAAAATCGCGCATACCCTAGCCCCCCTGCATCGGGGCAAGGACTTCGACGGAGTCGCCTTCACGCAAGATATGATTGTCGCGCAGACCAACGGGCACAAACGCCCCGTTCACAGCCGTTGCGACCTTGGCACCACCAAATCCTTCACTAATCAGCAGTTCAGCTAGCGTGTTTACCTGCGCATCCACGGAAGCACCATTAAGCTGCAATTTCATCCATCACCTCCGGCTTTTTGTTGTCAAAAATCAATTCGGCGACCATCCGCGCCAACGCAGGAGCCAGTAAAAATCCGTGCCGGAACAAGCCGTTGGCACGGATCAGGTTTCCATCCCGTCGAATACGCGGCAGGTTGTCAGAAAACGCAGGCCGACTATCCACACCAATTTCCAGCACTTCAGCCTCCCCAAATGCCGGGTTGAGCGCATAGGCCGCGCTGAGAAGCTCAAGCAGGGAACGCGCAGTCACGTGACTGCCTGCACGCCCTTCGATCATTGTTGCACCCAGCATAAAAACGCCGTCGCCACGCGGTACGATGTAAAGCGGCACGCGCGGATGCAGCATCCTAATGGGGCGACTTAGGGAGACTTCTGGGCAGGATAAGATCAGCATTTCACCCTTAACCCCGCGCAGATCAGCCAGCTTGTCTTTTGCCTCAAATCCGCGGCAATCAATGGTGAGGCCATGTTTTGCATAGGCATCGGGATCTGCGTCATCGCAGGTAAATTCAGCGCCATCCGCGATGAGACCAGAGCGCAGGGTCGTCAAGGCCTCACGCGGTGCAAGATGCGCTTCGGTCTCAAAAAACAAACCCTTGGAGAAACGCGTACCCAAATCAGGCTCCATGGCCACAATCTCGGAACTTGTCACAGCGCGGTGCCCTCGCGTGCGGCGTGCAAACCGCGCAAGGTCGGCCTTGTCACGAGAGGGGGACACAACAAGCGATCCGCAGCGCTGTACTGCACTGGTTTTTGCTGCCCACCACCCCGCAGCTTCGCCGCCTAATCGGACAACAGGTTCTTCAGCTGTTTCGCCTTCGCAAAACGGCGCTAACATACCACCGGCCCACCAAGAACAAGCATGCGCCCCAGCCTTGCCATGACGATCTACCAGCATCACCTGTGCACCGCGATCCAACAAAGCCCGCGCAACGCATAGACCGGCAACACCTGCGCCAATGACGGTGATCTTGCTCATGTCCAATGCTCGTGGAAATGATGGACAGGGCCGTGACCGCGCCCGATCTTCAACTGATCGGCAGCTTTGATAGCTTTTTGCAAATAGGCATGCGCGATCTCTACAGCATCAATCAGGTCCCGCCCCTGCGCAAGCTGCGCGGCAATTGCGGCTGAATAAGTGCATCCAGTTCCGTGTGTGTTGCCAGTCTCAATGCGGGGCGCATCAAATCTCGCGATGACTCCGCTCGCGTCCACCAGAACATCCGTGCATATGCCCCCATGTGCATGGCCGCCCTTCATCAGAACAGCCTTTGCACCCATCTGAATGAGGCGTTGTCCTTGGGCCGCCATTTCCTCTGGGTTTTGTGCTTCGGCTTCACCAAGCAAACACGCAACCTCTGGCAAGTTTGGTGTCAACAGGTGTGCCAGAGGGAGGATATGCTGGATCAACGCGTCAACCGCGACATCCTGCAAGAGCGCATCGCCAGATTTGGCAATCATCACAGGATCAACTACAATGGGGCCGGCGAACTGCTGCAATCGTTGTGCTATTGCCTCGATGATTGGCGCGGAAAACAACATGCCCAACTTAACCGCATCGACGTCGAGATCAGTTAGCACAGCATCAATTTGCATCACAACGATGTCGGCCGGGATCTCGTGTACTGCCGTCACTGCTGCTGTATTTTGCGCCGTCACAACGGTGATAACGCTGGAACCATAGGTCCCGTTGGCGGACATGGCTTTTAGGTCAGCCTGAATACCAGCCCCGCCGCCACTATCAGAACCTGCTATCGTCAATGCGATCGGGGTATGTTCACTCACAGACACGTCTCCAATATTTGGGCGTGCCGACGTGAGAATGAGTCTGTGCTTAGCGTTAGCTTACACAATCTACCCGTTCCCTACGCCGGTATTACCCGGATCAGGTTCGACGGGTCGGTGCAATGCACCTCTCAGCCCCTAAAGGCCCCCCGACGGATGATTTTCGTGCCGATCGGACCAACAAGGACCAAGCGGCGTATTTCAAGGAGAGTGGTAGGACACCGCTTCTCAGAGCACAACCCTATTTTGAATCGGTCTTATTCTTAGGGCAAAAACCTACAATCCCTCAGAGCCACAAGAGCATTAAAATTAGTCTTCAAACTACTGTAATAAAACACGTAAAGTTGAGATGCACTTTCACTTACAATAAAGAATAACGCACCAAAGCTCTTTCAGACAATCCAAGCAGCTTTGCGTTTCTCGAAGAATGCGCCAATGCCCTCAGCGGCTTCTTCGGTCTCCCAACGGGCTGCCAATGCTTCAATCGACATTCCAACGGCTTCCTCTGTTGCAGCACCGCCTAAATCTTGTGCCAGTTTCTTCGCTGCAGCAACCGCTCCGGGGGCGCAGGCAAGATAGGGTACAACTTCGCGCTCAACCGCTGCGTCCAATTCTGCGGCTGGCACTGCGCGTGCAAGCAGACCCAGCTCCACAGCCTCGTCCGCAGCAAAAACGCGACCAGACATAAACACGCGACGCGCACGCCCCTCACCCATGCGGGCAATCACGTAGGGGCCGATGGTGGCAGGGATGATCCCCAGTTTTGTCTCAGTCAGCGCCATCTTGATTGTATCTGCCCCGATCGCAACATCACAGACCGACGCCATACCAACACCACCGCCAAACGCATTGCCGTGCAGACGTCCGATCAACGGCTTGGGCAAACGGTTGAGCGCCCCCAGCATCGTGGCTAATTTGCCCGCTTCTTTTGCACGGGTTTGCGCATCCATACCCATCTGCTCTTGCATCCAGCCCAGATCACCGCCTGCGCAAAACGTCTTGCCCGCTGCCGCCAAAATGACAACCCGCACAGCGTCGTCCACTGCCAGCTGTGCTGCCGCCTGTGTCAGCTCTTTCAGCATCAGCGCAGACATCGCGTTATGCTTTTGCGCACGTGCAAGCGTCAGGGTAGCCACACCGCGGCTGTCGGTCTCAACCGAGATCGTCTCAAACATGTATCGTGTTCCTTACTGTCGAATGGATCGCCTAGCCGCGCATTGCACGGGCCATATCTGCCGCTTCTGCGATAATTTCAGCATCTAAACCTGTCTCATAGCCCAGCGTGGCAAGATGTGCTGCGACCGCTTCGGTTGCGACGTTTCCGGATGCACCGGGTGCATAGGGACAACCGCCCAATCCTGCCACAGCTGCATCAAACACCCGCACTCCAAGGCTAAGCGAGGCATCGATATTATCCAGCGCGCGGCCGCCCGTATCATGGTAGTGCCCCGCCAAACGACCCACAGGCACCCCATCCCGCACCGCCAGCAACATCCGCGCGATTGTGTCTGGCGTGCCAGCGCCGATTGTATCGCCCAAAGAGACCTCGTAGCACCCCATCGAGAACAGTTTATCGGCAACCTTCGCCACGACATCGGGAGAAACCGCTCCGTCATAGGGGCACTCTACCACGCAAGAGACATAGCCCCGCACAGGCAAATCGATATGACGCGCGGCCTCTAGGATTGGCGCAAAGCGTTCTATGCTTTCCTCAATCGACGCGTTGATGTTTTTTTGCGAAAAACCCTCAGAGGCACTGGCAAAAATCGCGATTTCATCCGCCTTCGCACCAACAGCATCTTCATAGCCGCGCATGTTTGGGGCCAGCGCCGCGTACCGCACACCGTCCTTGCGGGAGATGCCAGCCAAAACCTCGGCCGAACCCGCCATTTGCGGCACCCATTTAGGAGAGACAAAACTCGCACATTCAATCCTCGTGAACCCCGCCTTACTCAGCAGGTCAACCAACGCAACCTTTTCTGCCACCGGAATATCGCGTTTTTCATTCTGCAAGCCGTCACGTGGCCCTACTTCGAAAATCTCACATGGTCCCAAGTTCATCGCACTCTCCCCAATTTGCTATTCCCCAAGACTGCACCGGAAATCTGATTCATGCACTCTTTTTATATCTTTACCTGCGTCGTGCCCTTAGGAGGGCATATCCCACGCTGGGAAAAACGCTTCAGAAAACAGCAGATCCTTGCCCGGCAAAGAGGCCTTGAAACCCTCACGCTGTGTAATCCGGTCATACCAATCAGCAAGCGCGTCAAAGCCATCAAGATGCGCAAAGAAGCGTGCCATATAGACCGCCTGCCCCACAGAAACATCCGCCGCTGAAAAGCCACTGTCTAACAGGTATTCACGCCCCTTCAGCCGCGCCTCAAGTGCGGCGTAACATTTGCCCAGCCGCGCCGCCTCTAGCTTCATCACAATCGGGCTGCGCATCGCGTCATCGCGCAGGGCGATGTGTTGTTGTGTCAGTGCCGCGGTGTGCTGACTGATGGTTTCGGAAAAATGGACCCAGATCAACCACTGTGCACGGTCTTCGTGATCAACCTCGCGCCCCATCCCATTTGGCGAAAACCGCTCGCACAAGATTTCAGTGATTGCACCTGTCTCAAATATCGCCTGCCCGTCGAGTTCCAACGCGGGCACACGCCCTGCTGGGCTTTTTTCTAGATAGGCGGGCGAGCGTAGCGTTTTGTCAAAAGGATAGGTCTGAACCTCAAAATCTATACCAAGCTCGTGAAGCAACCAAAGGCTGCGCATTGAACGGGTCTGGGGGCAATGATGAAGGGTGATCATGCTGCGGCCTCCTCCTCTTCCGCTTCAAGGCGCACCAATGCGGCCCCCGCTTCAACCTGATCGCCCGCAGTGGCGAGTACTTCGGCGACCACCCCGTCGCGCGCGGCCAACAGGCTGTGTTCCATCTTCATCGCTTCAAGGATCGCCAGCTTGTCCCCCATGCTCACATGTTGACCAACGCTGGCAAAAACCTCGCGCACCAGTCCGGGCATTGGGGCCTCAATCAGGTTACCGTCCCCCTGCGTGCCAGCGGCCTGCATCAGTGGATCAACGCGATCAAAAATCAGGCCATAGCCGTCAAAGACAGTGATGCGGTCATCTGACAGTGCAACTTGCGCCGCGGGTTGCCCGCCGATCTGCCAATGCCCGCCAATGCGGCGCGCCTCTACTGTGTCCTGCGCGATGTACCAAGTCTGATGATCAGGGCCATGCACTTCGACTTTGATCAGATGTTCTTCACCGTCCCATTCCAGCGTGACCTGACGCAGCAGCGCATCCCACAAGGTGAACCCTGTTTCCGGTCCCGTCTGCAACAGGCCCAGCGCCGCCATGCCCGCCAATGCCACATGGCGCGGCGCAACAACTGGGGGCGCTGTCAGCGCCTCAATGTCACGCGCAATCAGCCCTGTATCAACTTCACCCTTACGAAACCCCTTGTGTCCGGCGAGTGCACCCAAAAACGCAAGGTTGGTCACTGTGCCCGCCACCTGCGTGGCGCACAGCGCCTGACGCAAACGCGCCAGTGCCACATCGCGGGTTGGGCCATGCACAATGACCTTTGCAATCATCGGATCATAAAACGGGCTAATCGTATCGCCCGCCCGCACACCGCTATCGGCGCGGCATGCTGGATCAAACGCAAGATGCGTCAGCGTCCCCGTTGCAGGCAAAAAGCCTTTTGGCACGTCCTCGGCATAAAGGCGTGCCTCAAACGAGTGGCCATTGATCGTCAGCTCATCCTGCGCTTTAGGCAGGTCTTCACCAGCTGCAACCCGCAACTGCCATTCCACCAGATCAACACCTGTGATGGCCTCAGTCACCGGATGCTCAACCTGCAAGCGGGTGTTCATTTCCATGAAAAAGAAACCGTCCGCCTTGAGCCCTCCAGTGCCATCGACGATGAATTCCACCGTCCCTGCCCCTTTGTAGCCAATCGCCTCGGCGGCGCGCACGCCTGCGGCGCCCATCGCCGTGCGCATTTCTGCCGTCATGCCCGGTGCCGGGGCTTCTTCGATAACCTTTTGGTGACGGCGCTGAAGCGAGCAGTCGCGCTCAAACAGATGAACTGCTTTTTTGCCATCGCCAAAAACCTGTACTTCGATGTGACGTGGTTGGCTCACGAACTTCTCAACCAGCACATCGGCATTGCCAAAGGCGGTCTTGGCCTCAGACCGCGCACTCGCAAGTGCCTCGGCAAATCCAGCCGCCTCTTCAACCAGACGCATGCCCTTACCACCACCGCCTGCAACAGCTTTGATCAGGACGGGGTATCCGATTTTGCTAGCCTCTGCCTCTAGCAGGTCATCTGATTGATCCTTACCGTGATAGCCCGGCACAACAGGCACGCCTGCCTCGATCATCAGCGCCTTGGCGGCGTCTTTGAGACCCATCGCACGGATAGCATCAGCAGACGGGCCAATGAACGTCAGACCTGCAGCGGTTACCGCATCTACAAATGTCGGGTTCTCAGACAGAAAACCATAACCAGGATGGATTGCTTGTGCGCCCGTATCCAACGCCGCCTGAATAATCACATCGCCACGTAAATAACTATCTGCTGGGGCTGATCCGCCAATATGCACAGCCGTATCTGCCATCGCGACGTGTTTGGCACTTGCGTCAACGTCTGAATACACCGCGACACAGCGCACCCCCATGGCTTGAGCCGTTTCAATAACGCGGCACGCGATCTCGCCACGGTTCGCAATTAAGATTGTATCAAACATTACGCGTAATCCTCTATCACTTTGAACCGTTCACACATCAGTTTCATATCCTCAGCGAACCCGCCGTTGCGGGTAAAATATGCTTGATACCCTTTTTGCCAGTGATCAAGATCGCGAAACTCGCCCTGTGCCGCGACAAACTCGGTGTCCATATCGCTGAAACGCCGCGTGAAAACCTCAACCGTCTCAATCATGACGGCAGGTGTACCATCCCAGTTAAGCGCAACATCGCGTCGGCCAACCTCGGGCCACGTGTCACCCTTTGCACCATAGGCCGATGCCGCCTCACAGGTTGCGGTTTTGGTGCCGCTGCGCACCAACGCAATGATTTCTGCGCATAACTCAGGTGAATCGCCAAACCGAAATGTTTCGGCCTCGGGGTTGTCGTCGATGATCTCTTGCAAGGTCTTCGTCATGTCGTTCTCCTTACATCCGGAAGATGCCAAATTTGGTTTCTTCAATTGGTGCGTTCAGGCAGGCTGACAGGCTCAGGAAAAGCGTGTCGCGGGTTTTACGCGGATCAATGATGCCATCATCCCACAGGCGTGCCGAAGCATAGAGCGGATGCGACTGCTCCTCGAACATATCCACTGTTGGCTGTTTGAACGCCGCCTCTTCCTCGGCGGACCATTCCCCGCCTTGGCGCTCAATCGCGTCGCGTTTGACGGTGGCCAGAACCCCTGCCGCCTGCGCGCCGCCCATGACCGAGATGCGGCTATTGGGCCATGTCCATAAGAAACGTGGGCTATAGGCGCGCCCTGCCATGCCGTAGTTGCCTGCTCCGAATGAACCGCCGACTAACATGGTGATCTTGGGCACATTGGTGCTGGCCACTGCTGTCACCATTTTGGCTCCGTGGCGGGCGATGCCCTCGTTCTCGTATTTGCGGCCCACCATAAATCCGGTGATGTTTTGCAGGAACACCAAGGGGATACCGCGCTGTGAACACAGCTCAACGAAATGGGCACCCTTTTGTGCGGCTTCAGAGAACAGCACACCATTGTTGGCGATGATCCCGACAGGGCATCCTTTGACATGGGCAAAGCCGGTGACCAGTGTCTCGCCAAAGCGGGGTTTGAATTCGTCAAAACGGCTGCCATCAACCGTGCGCGCAATCACTTCGCGAATGTCATAGGGGGTGCGCAGATCTGCAGGCACCACACCCAGGATTTCAGCAGGATCATAGGCGGGTTCTTCAACGCTTTCCCACTGAACTGTAGTAGGCTTTGCACGGTTTAGATATTTCACCGCGCGCCGTGCCAAAGCCAACGCATGTGCATCGTCTTCGGCCAAGTAATCCGCAACACCTGACAGGCGTGTGTGAACATCACCGCCGCCTAAGTCTTCGGCACTAACCACCTCACCCGTAGCGGCCTTGACCAGTGGCGGCCCCGCGAGGAAAATTGTGCCCTGTTCTTTTACAATGATCGTCACGTCAGACATGGCAGGCACATAGGCCCCGCCAGCCGTACATGAGCCCATCACAACCGCGATCTGCGGGATGCCCTTTGCGCTCATCCGGGCCTGATTATAGAAAATTCGGCCAAAGTGATCACGGTCGGGGAATACTTCATCCTGATTGGGCAGGTTCGCCCCGCCGCTATCCACAAGGTAGATGCAGGGTAGATGGTTTTCTTCTGCTATCTCTTGGGCGCGCAGGTGCTTTTTCACCGTCATCGGATAATATGTGCCGCCCTTTACGGTCGCGTCATTACAAACCACCATAACCTCTTGGCCCTGCACCGTGCCAACACCGGCAATCACACCTGCGCAAGGCGCCGCACCGCCATAAAGCCCGTGCGCCGCTACCGCACCAACTTCAAGGAACGGGCTGCCCGCATCCAGCAGGTTTGCAACCCGTTCGCGGGGCAGCATTTTGCCACGGCTCAGGTGCCTGTCGCGCGATTTTTGACCTCCACCCAATGAAGCAGCCTGCGCCACTTCGCGGACCTGTTCCAAAGCCTCCAAATGAGCCGTTGTGTTGGATTTAAAAGCCTCGGATGAAGGTAAGGCTTGAGAACTAAGTTTCATATCAATTCCTCTGCTCATCGAACAGTATGTTTCCAAAGTAAGCATTTACCCAAAGGGCCAATGATGCTAGCGATTGCCGTAGAATACCCAAAATAAGAGAATTCGATGTTCTTCTTTGCACATTCAAAAGGCTGATAGCTGATCCAACGCGCACCACTCGTTGAGAACAGCTGTAATCCGTCTTTTTAATGCTAAGAAAGGTCCGCGCTACGCGTGGAACATCCTTATGTACATCCGATTTGAATCTACATTGCCAGATACCGATGCGCGCTGCTGCTCTGGCGTTTTCACTGCAGCCTTTGACATTTGGTATGACCGAACTGATCTGACATCCCTCTGGCAAGTGCAAGAAATGCGTCGCGTCCTTGACTGGTTCAACGAACACCTCAAGAAGCCGGAACATTTTTACTATCGCCCTAACCGCAAAGCCGAAATATCCGGTATCTGCTGGTTTCATGCATCCGCGCACAGCCATGTTTCCCAAGCGCGGTATCTGGCATGGTTGTTGAACGACATCGGTCAACCAATCGTGACGCGCACGGCTTCTGCACCCGGTCGCGTTCTGTGGCAAGACAACCATCAGGTTGTTGCAGCACAAACCTTGTGAGTAACGGATGAGGGAATATGCGTTCATTGCATATTCCCTCTTCGCCTTCACCTTCAATTCCTGTTTCGCACACAACCGCGCTGCAAATTGACAAATATCATACGCAGATGCTGCAACGCGGCGCAGAACAATCGTGTTAATTCGATTGGAAACAGAATCATGAAAACCACATTCATCGCACTCGCCCTTGCAACTCTTGCTGCGACTTCCGCCTCGGCCCAGTCGCAAGGGGATATCACCCTTGGTTTCGGTATCGCATCGGTTGTCCCGAAATCGGGTAACGGTACGCTGGCAGGAGGTGCTGCAGACGTCCGCAATAGTGTTCGCCCATCCATCACAGCCGAGTATTTCATCCGTGACAATCTGGGTATCGAACTCTTGGCGGCGGCTCCGTTTGAGCATGACATCCACATCGACGGTGTCGGGTTTGCTGGTACCACCAAGCAGTTGCCGCCCACACTCTCGCTCAACTACCACTTCCCGACCAATAGCGCGTTCAAGCCCTATATCGGTGCTGGTGTGAACTACACTGCTTTCTTCCAAGAGGAATCCTCCCTCGGCACGCTTGAGTTGGAAGATGGTTTTGGTCTCTCGGTTCAGGTTGGCATGGACTACGAGCTTAAGAACGGTGCTGCGTTGCGTGCAAACCTGCGTTGGATCGATATCGACTCCGACGTTAAGTTGAACGGTGCCTACATCGGTGAAGCCGAGATCGACCCCTATGTTGTCAACCTTGCATACGTTGTGAAATTCTAAACAACTATCCAACGTCATCGGAGGCTGCATCATGGTGTGGCCTCCCCGATCTTGCGCTTTGGAAACACACATCATACGATTTTTACCTCCCGCATGTAGGGTCCAAATTTCCTACTGATCGTGGCAGAAATCACCGCCCACAGCCCCAGGATGAACGGCCAGCTTACCAGCCCCCACACGCCGAACTGCCCCACCGCCATGACCAGCAACGGAATACAGATCAAAAAGAACGCAGCAACACCAACAAGACCAGCGCACAATTGTAATACTATTGTTTTGCCAACCCCATGCCGCGGCAACAACCGTAACAATTGATGACAGCTGGCACAGGGCGATGTCTTATTGATCGCGAACCGCGTGATCCCACCCTTAAAGGTCGAACCCAAGGCAAACGGACCCTGAAGCGCATTACACGCAGGGCAGCGCAGGTCATAAAGGCGGCGGAATATGTTCTTCATTGTGATAATTCCGCTATCGCAAGCGCCTTTAGTTCTCGGCGGATCACCTTGCCCGTGACGGTCATGGGCAGCGCATTCAGAAAAGCGACTTCACGAGGGTAAGAATACCCTGCAAGCCTGTCTTTCACCCAGTTTTTCAACGCTTCGGGATCTTCCTTGGCATCCTGTTTAAGCACAACATAGGCTTTTACGATTTCGGTCCTTAACGGGTCAGGCTTCCCCACCACGCCGACAGTTGCAACTGACGGATGGGTCAAAAGACAATCCTCAATCTCGGCTGGTCCAATGCGGTACCCGCTAGAGGTGATCACATCATCCTCACGCCCAACAAATCGTAAAAAATCGCCCTCCCAAACGCCGCGATCCCCGGTCAGCATCCATTCACCGCTGAATTTCGCCGCAGTTTCTTCAGGACGCTGCCAATACTCCAACATCATCGAGGCCGCACCACGTCGCACAGCCACATCGCCCTCACCATCCGTAGGTATCCCGTCCTCAAGGACAGCCAGATCAAACCCCGGCACTGCCTTGCCAATGCAGCCAGAACGCGCAGCAAACGCAGCACCACAGCTACTGGCCACCATGTTACATTCCGTCTGACCATAAAATTCGTTGATCTCTACGCCAAAGGCTTCCCGCCCCCACGCCAACATCCCAGCGCCCAGCGGCTCTCCCCCGCTGGCGACGGATCTCAAACCATCAATGGATGCGCCATGCGCCTTGAGCATTCGAAGCGCGGTAGGTGGAAAGAACACGTTGCGTACGTCACCTTTTGCGATGATCCTACTGCATTCAGCCACATCAAATTTTGCCATCCGCGCCGCGACAACGGGCACCCCAAGTGCAAGCGCAGGCAAGGCCACGTCAAACAATCCGCCAATCCACGCCCAGTCAGCAGGTGTCCATATGCAATCGCCCTCATGGCCAAGGTAATCATGGCTTGTCACAACACCCGGCAAATGGCCTGTCAAAACACGGTGCGCATGCAGCGCGCCTTTGGGCGTTCCAGTTGTCCCCGATGTATAAATTAAAACTGCGGGATCCTCGGATCCTGTGTCTGCAAAAGGCACATCATCCCCTGACACACCAATATTTGCTGCAATCCAAGCCTGCGCCAACCCGCCGACCAGATCGACGCCACCCTCATCGGTAAGCACCAGCGTCACACCAGCATCATTGATCCGAGAAGCCAGCGCATCATGCTTAAACAGCTTGAACAAAGGCACTGAAATCGCACCAATTTTCCAAATCGCGAGATGCGCCGCGACGCACCAAGGGCTCTGGCTCAGCAACACACCAATGCGATCACCTGCCTTCACGCGCGCGGCCATTGCCCGCGCAAGCCCATCGACCATCTGCTCCAATGCGGCAAAGGTCACATCCCGCCGCGTCCCTTGGGTAAGGTCAATAACGGCAACCGCATCCGCTGGTTGGCTCAAACATTGCCGCGCCATATTGAGGCGCGCCGGAATGTCCCAGCGCCCTTCTCCATCCAGCGCAGGCAATATCTGTTGCATCAGTTCATCGCCGCCATCATTTCGCGGCCAACCAGCATACGGCGGACCTCAGACGTGCCTGCGCCAATCTCCATCAGCTTGGCGTCGCGGAAAATCCGCGCCACAGGATTATCCGACAAATACCCGGCACCGCCCATCGCCTGAACCGCCTGATGCGCCTGTACCATCGCCTGCTCTGACGCATACAGACAACAAGCCGCCGCATCGGCACGCGTTACGTCGCCACGGTCGCACGCCTTGGCGACTTCATAGACATAGGCCCGCGCGGAATTCATCGCGGTGTACATATCCGCCATCTTGCCTTGCATCAGTTGAAAACTGCCAATCGGTTGGCCGAATTGCTTGCGCTCAGCCATGTAGGGCATGATCTCATCCAGACAGGCGGCCATAAGGCCCAATCCAATCCCCGCCAAAACAACACGTTCATAGTTCAAACCGGACATCAGAACAGCGGCACCGCGGCCCTCTTCTCCCAGAACGTTCTCAAACGGCACTTCGCAATCATCAAAGATCAGCTCGGCCGTATTTGATCCGCGCATCCCCAGCTTGTCAAAGTGCTGACCCGTTGAAAAACCCTTCATTGATTTTTCGATCAAAAACGCCGTGATCCCCTTGGACCCGGCGTCTTTGTCCGTCTTGGCATAAACAACCAGTGTATCCGCATCACAGCCGTTGGTGATCCAATACTTATTGCCCGTCAGACGGAAGTGGTCATTACGCTTTTCTGCACTCAACTTCATGGAAACGACATCTGATCCGGCCGTTGTCTCGGACATCGCCAGCGCGCCGACATGCTCACCTGAACACAGCTTGGGCAGATATTTTGCTCTCTGCTCGTCCGTGCCGTTCAGGCTAATCTGGTTCACGCACAGATTTGAATGCGCACCATAAGACAAAGAAACCGACGCACTTGCGCGGGCGACTTCTTCAACCGCAACAGTATGGGCCAGATACCCCATTCCCGTGCCGCCAAATTGCTCATCAACGGTCATGCCCAACAACCCAAGGCCGCCCATCTCTTCCCAAAGCTCCGCGGGAAACAGGTTTGCCGTATCAATATCGTTGGCCATGGGGCGCACGCGCTCCTGCGCCCAGCGGTGCACCATCTCGCGCAACGCATTTACATCTTCGCCCAGATCAAACTGCATTGTGGCGTTGAACATGAACCTTCTCCCTTGACTCGAGTTTATTGAACGCTTGTTCATTACTGCCAGATCGTCACGCATGCGTCAAGCACGCCAACACGCGATGACCAGAAAAACAGGCCAACTACATATCCCCACCTAAGAGAATTTGATTGAGTTGAAGGCGTCAAACACAAGCTTAACCGCGCTGCATACCCAACATATAACTGCTAACTAGAAACAGCGCCGCACGCACACCCAAAAGTATGGCGTGCGCGCAAGCGCTCTTTCAGATCAAGTTTTGGCAGATCAGGTTTCGGCAGATCAAGGCTGGGATTGATAAATCCGTGAAGCTTCTTCACGGATGATCCGCGCGATCAGTGCACAATCCTCAACGCTAAACGTGAGTGGTACGCGCATATCGACAATGCCGGCCAAAACGCGATCACTTTCCGGCATTGCAGGCGCATCAACATAACGCCAGCTGTCGTAACGGCTGGTAAAACCGACAGGCTCAGCACCACCAAACCATTTTAGCTCAACGCCCCGCGCGGCGCAGCTTGCAAGCAGGTCTGCTACCGCGTCCTTTTCCCAGCCAGACACTAGAAACTGGATAGACGATCCTACAATGGTTTCATCCTTATGGCGGTCAATAACCTGAAGTCCGGCAGTGTTTCCCAGCCCCTTCTCGATCTCGAAATAGCGTTCATTCCAACGCGCGCATTGCGTCGCAAGATCAGCAAGCTGCGGACGCAAGATTGCAGCGCGCAAATTATCCATCCGGCCAGAGATATTTGGCGTCTCGTAGCGGATATTCTCAAATGTCTCTTTTGGCGGACCCGCCAGATGACGCTCATACAACATGTAAGACCCCGAATACATGATCGCCCGCGCAGCGACTTCAGCATCATCAGTTACAAACAGTCCACCCTCACCTGAGTTGATGTGCTTGTAGGTCTGGCACGAATAGCACCCCACCTTGCCCCATGTCCCCGAAGGTTTTCCCTTCCACGCTGCACCCATCGTGTGTGCGCAATCTTCAACCACCGTGATGCCAGCGCCATCACATATTTCCATCAGGCGCTCCATGTCGCAGATATGACCGCGCATGTGGCTCAGCAACAAGTAGTCGGATTGTTCAGCTTTGGCTGCAAGGTCGTCCAAATCCAAAACCAATGACGGCGTCACACCGACAAAAACAGGAACACCCCCAACCGCAGCAATCGCCCCTGGTACAGGCGCTAGCGTAAAGGCATTGGTCAAAACTCGATCCCCCGCCTTAACACCAACCGCGCGCAACGCTGTGGACATCGCATAGCCGCCTGATGCAACTGCAAGGCAGTATTTTGCGCCAACACTGGCCGCAAACTCTTGCTCAAGCAGGACAGTCGGCGCGATTTCACCTTCAACCGTATTATACCGGTGCAAACGCCCATGACGCATCACCGCAACAGCCGCTTCAATCCCCGCTTCTGGAATTGCTTCTTGTTGGGTGAAACTTCCCTTAAACACATCGCTCATCGCTTAGGCCTTTCCCAACAACGTCTCAACAAGATCAGGCAGATCACTATAGCGATCCAATAACGCCTCTGGCGTCAATACAGCCATATCATCGCCTGACGGGCCAAATGTCACTAGAATTGACGGCACGCCTGCGGCTTTGGATGTATTGCGGTCCGTATCACTGTCACCAACCAAAACGCATTGCGCCGGATCGCCGCCAGCACGGAGAACAGTTTCAAACAAGTGCTCAGGATCAGGTTTGCGCACAGGCAAACTATCCGCTCCCAACATTGCAGCAAACGCATCAAGAATGCCCAACCGAGTCAGTAACTCACGTGCGAGGGCTTCGGGTTTGTTGGTACAAATCGCAACGATGTAACCGCGTTCTTTTAATGCGATGACTGCATCCATCGCACCATCATAAAGCTGCGTATGCGTGTCGATGTCACGGGCATAATGATACAGCAACGCCTCGTAGTATTCGTCGATCAGCGGATCATCGGCAGTGCGCCCCATACGCTCCATGCCCAAACGCAGCATCGCCCGCCCGCCGCGCAAGGCGGTGCCAGCATCCTTGATCGGGTCCAACAGATCACCTGCGTCCATGTCCCGAAAGCACGCATTGGCCGCGGCGATCAGATCGCCGCTTGTATCCGCCAACGTACCATCCAGATCAAACACCACTGTTTTCATCGTAATTCTCCCCAACACGCCATAATCCGCTTATCCCGCAGTTCTTGGTGTTGCAAGCCGCAACCCTAAGTGATCCAGACCCACCTTGCGCGAACGCACCCATCCGTTAAACAGGAAAAAAACAATACGAGCGGAACAGTATCGACATGAAGACTAGCTTAATCATCCTTGCCGCAGGCAAAGGCACGCGGATGAATTCCGAATTGCCAAAGGTTCTGCATCCTATTGCAGGTGACGCCATGCTGATTCACGCTATGGCGTCAGGTGCCACATTGGCCCCAGAACACACCGTCGTGGTGGCAGGTCACGGTGCGCAAGCCGTCACCAAAGCCGCCAAAGAATTTGAAGAGGAGGCCACCGTTGTTGTTCAAACCGAACAATTGGGCACGGCCCACGCCGTAGATCAGGCCAAGGATGCATTGGCGGGCTTTAAAGGCACCGCCATTGTCCTGTACGGTGACACCCCCTTTGTATCCCCAGAAACCCTCGAAGATATGATGAGTGCTTCTGAGGATGCCGATGTGGTTGTGTTGGGTTTTGAAGCTGCTGATCCGGGTCGCTACGGCCGTCTGATCATGGACGGCCTGTCGCTGGAGCGGATTGTCGAGTTCAAAGACGCCTCTGAAGCCGAACTAAAAGTAACCCTGTGCAATAGCGGCGTGATCGCCTGTAAATCAGAGTTGCTGTTTGAACTGATCGCCGCAGTTGGCAACGATAACGCATCTGGAGAATATTATCTGACCGATATTATTAGCCTAGCCCGTGCGCGCGGCCTAAACGCCACCGCAGTGACCTGCCCCGAAGCTGAAACTCTTGGGATAAACTCACGAGCACAACTGGCGGAAGCCGAAGCAGCGTTTCAAACCCGCGCCCGCGCGCTATTGATGGAAAACGGTGTAACCATGCAAGGTCCTGAAACTGTATTTCTGGCCCGCGACACATTCATCGGACGTGACACCCTTGTTGAGCCTCACGTCGTTTTTGGCCCCGGTGTTACGGTAGAAAGCGGTGCCCATATTCGCGCATTTAGCCACCTTGAGGGATGCCACGTGTCGCGCGGTGCCACTGTTGGGCCCTACGCGCGGTTGCGCCCCGGTACAGAACTGCAGGAAAACACCCGCGTCGGTAACTTTGTCGAGATCAAAAATGCCACCGTTGCCGAAGGGGCCAAGGTAAATCACCTCAGCTATGTCGGCGATGCATTTGTGGGCGCTAAGGCAAACATCGGTGCAGGTACAATCACCTGCAACTATGACGGTGTCATGAAGCATCACACCCACATCGGCGCAAATACGTTCATCGGGTCCAACACAATGCTTGTGGCACCAGTGCATATCGGTGAAGGGGCCATGACTGGTTCAGGGTCAGTGATTACTTCAGATGTCGAACCAGACGCATTGGCACTGGCACGCGCACCACAGGTTGAAAAACCAGGAATGGCGCGCAAGTTGATGGATATTCTCAAGGCCAAGAAGGCCAAAAAACAGCGGAGCAGCTGATATGTGTGGAATTGTAGGGGTTTTGGGCAACCACGAAGCAGCGCCCATTCTAGTCGAGGCGCTAAAACGTCTTGAATACCGCGGCTATGACAGTGCGGGCATTGCGACCGTCAATCATGGCGCGTTGGACCGTCGCCGCGCGGTTGGAAAGCTTGTTAACTTGGGTGATCTACTGGTGCATGAGCCCCTTGCAGGGAAATCCGGCATTGGCCACACCCGCTGGGCCACCCACGGTGAGCCAAACGTCGGTAACGCCCACCCCCACCGCTCGGGCCCCGTTGCTGTTGTGCACAACGGCATCATCGAGAACTTTCGTGAACTGCGCGCAGAGCTTGCGGGGTACGGCATCACGCCTGCGACGGACACAGATACAGAAACCGTCGCAATGCTGGCCCAACACTTCATTTCTGAAGGACTTAGCCCACGTGAAGCGGCTGTGAAAACATTGGGCAAGCTAAACGGTGCCTTTGCGCTGGCATTCTTGTTTGAGGGCGAAGACGACCTGCTTATCGCAGCGCGCAAAGGCTCCCCTTTGGCTATTGGTTATGGCGAAGGCGAGATGTTTGTCGGTTCCGATGCCATTGCGCTTTCTCCCATGACGGACCGCATCAGCTATCTAGAAGAAGGTGACTATGCC
Organism: Sulfitobacter sp.; assembly: GCA_033851935.1. Taxonomy (GTDB): domain Bacteria; phylum Pseudomonadota; class Alphaproteobacteria; order Rhodobacterales; family Rhodobacteraceae; genus Sulfitobacter. The sequence goes on along the minus strand of JAWSVL010000002.1, from coordinate 552,581 downwards.
GTTCTGACCCGCGAAGGTGCCAGCGTGTTCAATGCGGCAGGTGAACCCGCAAACCGAGAAATCCGCAAAATCCAGATCAGCGCCACGCGGATCGACAAAGGCGGCCATAAACACTTTATGGCCAAGGAAATCGCCGAGCAACCCACCGTGATTGCCGAAGCTTTGGGTCATTACCTGAGCAAATCCGGTGAGATCCGCCTGCCCGATCCTGCAATTGATTTCTCAAAAGTTGAACGCATTACGATGGTCGCATGCGGCACTGCGTTTCTGGCCTGCCTCACCGCGAAATACTGGTTTGAGCAGATTGCCCGCCTGCCTGTTGAGGTCGATGTCGCGTCCGAGTTCCGCTACCGTGAGCCGCCCATTCCGGGCCGCTCAGTTGCACTGTTTGTCAGTCAATCAGGCGAGACCGCTGATACCCTAGCCGCGCTACGCTACTGTGAAGGCAAAGCTGACAAGATCGTATCTGTTGTTAACGTCCCCGAAAGCTCGATCGCCCGCGAAAGCGATTTGACCCTGCCAATTCATGCAGGCGTCGAGATCGGTGTGGCATCGACCAAAGCTTTCACTTGCCAGCTGACCGTGCTGTTCCTGCTGGCCCTAAAAGCCGCTGCTGATCGCGGTGAGATCACCGAAGAAGTACGCCAAGATCACCTTGCACAGTTACGCCGTTTGCCCGCTTTGATGGCCGAAGCTCTGGATCAAAGTGACGCCGTGCGTGAAACAGCGCGCAAGCTATCCAATGCACGTGACGTATTATTCCTTGGTCGCGGCCCGCTTTACCCCCTCGCACATGAAGGTGCGTTAAAACTAAAGGAAATCAGCTACATACACGCCGAAGCTTATGCATCAGGTGAACTAAAACACGGACCTATTGCACTTGTCGACGAAGACGTTCCAGTAGTTGTTATGGCTCCGCGTGACACGTTGTTTGATAAAACCGTGAGTAACATGCAAGAGGTCATGGCCCGCAAAGGCAAGGTGATCTTGATCTCAAACCGCGAAGGCATAAATGAGGCCAGCGAAGGCGTTTGGGACACCATTGAAATGCCTGACGTCTCAAACGCTGTTGCACCCATCCTCTATGCGATCCCCGCGCAATTGCTGGCCTATCACACCGCCGTAGCAAAGGGCACGGATGTCGATCAACCGCGCAACCTCGCCAAATCGGTAACTGTAGAATAATGGCCAAGGATTCTACAAATGCATGAACCATATCTCGCGGCCCTAACCGCCCTCGCCGATCCTGAACGCGCGCAAAACATGCGCGCCTATCACAAGATGGATCGCACCTATCTGGGTCTCACCAATCCGCAGATCAACGATCTGTCCAAAGAGTGGCGCAGTGAGCTGGATGTCCCTGCCCGCGTTTCGGTGGCTGATGGCCTGTGGCGTACTGATATTTTCGAGGCCCGCCTCGCTGCAGCCAAACTGCTGACCCAAGCACGCCTGCGCCCCAGCGATGAAGAAGCATGGCAGTTGATTGCCTCCTGGTATCGTGACTTTGACAGCTGGGCCATTGCGGATCACGCCTGCATGGCGGGGCAAAAACGACTGCTCGCCGATCCCTCTCGCCTAAACCGTGTCGAAGGCTGGACCAGATCCGAGCACATGTGGACCCGCCGCGCTGCGCTGGTGATCACACTGCCATGGACAAAACAAAACAACCCTAATGCGGCCGAACTTGAGGCGCGCGAGCGTGTCCTCGGCTGGGCTGCAGGGTATGTGAAGGATCCGCAGTGGTTTATCCAAAAGGCCATCGGTTGGTGGTTGCGCGATCTTAGCAGACATGACCCAGACCGCGTTGTTACCTTTATCGACGAACACGGCGACAGCATGAAACCCTTTGCCCGCAAAGAGGCGCTTCGTCAGTTGAAGTAGCCAATGGCGCAGGCAAAAACATCACCTTGCCTGCAGCCCGTGTTATCCTCCGAGCGTTACTTCGAGCTCGGTTAATTCGGTCAAAGGCGCTTCGATCAGGCGCATTGCAGGCAATGACAAACGGCTGCCCCCTGTGGCCGGACCATCAATCGGGATCAACGTTACAGCAGAGGATTTTCCATTTGCTTTGTTGGTCACACGTCCACGTGTTTCCGTCTTTACCAACGGTGTCTTAAGCCAAAAGCCCGGCTCTGTCGGGCTGCCCAAGCTTGCGATCGTCGTGCCTAGCAGTTTTGCCTCTGGCGCAGCGGGCGCTGCGGCCTGAGAGCGCTGCGCAGCGGTTGTGGTGTCCAACGCCTCTTGGGTTTTTGCAGCCTTTGGCGGTGGTGGCGCAGATGTCAGCACCGGATCAGCCTTAACAGCTGCGACATCTGCTGCAGTCGCCTCGGGCAAGCCTGACGGTGCCAATGCAACTTCCTGCGCCGGATTAGCCACAATAGGCGCACCAGAATCTTCGGGTTGGCCCATACCAAGCTGCGCACAAGCGCTGAGTGTAAGAGCGGCGGAAATCGCGGTAAGCGAAGGGGGAATACGTATCATGACAGCAGAGTAATTCAGCTTGGGCCTGGCTCCAACCCCCTCAAATCGTGCTTGCCCCCTTTCCATTGCCTCTATACCACTTATCGCATGACAGCTCCTTTGATCGATCCATTCGCCCGCGCCATCACATATCTTCGTGTCTCAGTGACAGATCGCTGCGATTTTCGCTGTGTTTACTGCATGTCTGAGAACATGACATTCTTACCAAAGCGTGAATTACTCACCTTAGAAGAACTAGATCGCATGTGTTCAACCTTCATCGGGTTAGGTGTTGAAAAACTGCGCATCACTGGCGGAGAGCCGCTGGTCCGACGCGGAATCATGACATTCTTTGATGGCATGAAGCGGCATCTGGATGCTGGCACTCTAAAAGAGCTGACATTAACCACAAATGGCAGCCAATTAGAGAAATACGCCTCGGCGCTATTTGACGCAGGCGTTCGCCGCGTGAATGTGTCGCTGGATACGTTGGACGAGGCCAAATTTGCCGAAGTGACCCGCTGGGGCCGCCTGCCCCAAGTATTGCGCGGCATCGATGCAGCGCAGGCTGCTGGATTGCGCGTAAAGATCAACGCAGTTGCCCTCAAAGGTTTCAATGAGCCTGAGTTGGCGCATATCACCGAATGGTGCGCCGGACGTGACATTGATCTAACGTGGATCGAAGTCATGCCAATGGGTGACATCGGAAATGAGGACCGCGTTGACCAATATTGGTCCCTCAAAGATGTGCGCGCGAAATACTCAGAACACTATACAGTGACTGATCTGGCAGAGAATTCTGGCGGCCCTGCGCGTTATGTACGCTTGGAAGAAACGGGTCAAAAGATCGGCTTTATCACGCCGCTCAGTCATAATTTCTGTGAAAGCTGTAACCGCGTGCGCCTTACTTGTACCGGTGAAATCTATTTGTGCCTTGGTCAGGAAGACAGTGCTGATTTGCGCGCGCCCTTGCGTGCACACCCGGATGATAACGGCCCCTTAGAAGACGCAATCCGCGCAGCGATCAATCTCAAGCCAAAAGGCCATGATTTTGACTATTCCCGCCAGACGGCAGGCGGCCAAATGCCCCGACATATGAGCCACACAGGCGGTTGAGCGCAATGCGCCCGCCGCTGCTCTATCGTACTTATGTCGCTCTCAGTATGTTGGCAGTGCCGTTTGTGGCGCGCGCGACCACGCGCAAGCTAATGCGCGCAGATGTAACTGCTTACCGCGCCCATGAACGCTTAGGCCACGCAACCGAAACCCGCGACGAGGGCACGTTGATTTGGTTTCACGCCGCGTCCGTTGGTGAGAGCCTGTCTGTCCTTGCGTTGATCGGCCGCATGGGGGTTGTTCTGCCTAACGCACATTTTCTGATCACCTCCGGCACCGCGACCTCGGCCACATTGATAAACCAGCGTATGCCGCCGCGCTGTGTGCACCAATTTGCCCCTCTTGACGCCCCCGGTCCGCTCAAGAGGTTCTTAAAACACTGGCAGCCCGATGCAGCCATTTTTGTCGAGAGCGAGCTGTGGCCGCAAATGCTGCGCCGCACCCATGCGACAGGGACCAGTATGGCGCTGGTCAATGCCCGCATGTCAGAGCGTTCCATCGCCTCATGGGCAAAACGACCCCGCCTTGCGACCTATCTGTTTGAGGTCTTTGACCTGATCCTGACCCAAAACGATGCCATGGCTGAGGCAATGGTGCGCATCAATGCCCCTGCGCCGCGCGTCGCGCGTGGGCAAAATCTCAAATCCTTTGCCGGCCCCCTACCACAAGACGAAGATCTGCTGTTTGAAACCCGCGCCGTGTTGGGCCATCGGCCTGTCTGGGTTGCCGCCTCGACCCATGCTGGCGAAGAACAGGCCATACTGGCCGCCCATAAACGCTTGTGCGAAACGCATCCTGATCTGCATCTTATTCTAGTGCCACGTCATCCTGAACGCGGGGATGAAGTGCAAAAGCTCATTGCAGAAACAGGTATGGATTACACCCGCCGCAGCAGTGGTGACCTTCCCCGCCGCGCGGTTTATCTTGCTGACACATTGGGTGAACTTGGCAATTGGTTTGCACTAAGCGATATCGTTTTCTTGGGCGGGTCCCTATTGCCAATTGGGGGCCACAACCCGTTCGAGGTTGCACAGTCTGGTTCGACTGTCTTGTCAGGCAATCACGTGTTTAACTTTGCCGAGACATTCTCCGCGATGGAGGCAGCAGGTGCTGCGCGGATCGTGGCCGATAGCGATGACATCGCGGCACAGATCGATACATTGCTGCGCAATAGACATACACGTGACAAAGCAGTTGCAGCAGCCAAAACATTTGCAAATGCCGAGACTGCAAAACTGGATACTATCGCTGCACGCTTGATCAACGCACTGAGGCTTTCATGACCAACCCATCCGACATCAAAGTCATCGCGCCAAATTTCAAACGCCGCCTATCAGGTGTGACTGCAACGATTGTGCGGTTGGTCCCTGTACAGGCGCGCGATATCGGCATTGTCGCAACTGGCCCTGTTATCCCTGATCACGTGCCACAAATCCCGTTGTCCGCGCTCCTGACCCTGCCCCGCAAACCGTTGCGGGTTTGGCATGCACGGCGCAATGTTGAAATGATCGGCGGGCTTGCCCTGAAATATCTGCTGGGTAAGCACCTCAAGTTGATGTTCACATCCGCGTCCCAACGTAAACAGTCAGGCCTGACGCGCTGGCTGATCCGGCGGATGGACACAGTTGTTGCAACCTCCGACAAAACGGCGGCCTATCTGGAAGGCCCCTCAACCGTAGTAATGCACGGGATTGATACAGATACATTCACCCCAGTTGAGGACCGCACCGCACTGCGCGCGCAGATGGGCCTTCCGACGGCGGGCCCATTGATCGGCTGTTACGGACGTATCCGTGCGCAAAAAGGGACAGACGCCTTTGTGCGCGCCATGATCCAGATCCTTCCCCAACATCCTGACACCCATGCCATCATCATGGGCCGTGCCGTGGGTGACGATGAGGCTTATCTCGAGGGGCTAAAAAAAGACGTGGCCGCCGCTGGCCTGTCAGAACGCATCCTGTTCAAACCCGAAGTCCCCACCGAAGCGATGGCCGATTGGTATGCGGCCCTTGATCTGTATGTGGCCCCGCAACGTTGGGAGGGTTTTGGCCTAACCCCGCTAGAGGCGATGGCAACGGGCTGCCCAGTGATCGCCACTCGTGTCGGCGCGTTCGAGCAGCTCATTGTCGAGGGCAAGACCGGCAGGTTGGTTGAACCTGATGACATCCCAGCCCTTGCCGCTGCGACAGATATCGCATTGTCAGAGGATACCAATCTAGAATACTGGCGCAGCGATAGCCGCGACCATGTTCTGGAAAATTTCTCGATAGAGACCGAAGCACAAAGCTTGATCAGCCTCTATCGCAATTTACTCGCACAGTAGCAGCTTAGGCTGTTGGCATCCGTAGCTCGACAATGCCTGCCCACCAGCTACAGCCAACCGGAATAACCTCATCGTTGAAGTTATACAGCGGGTGGTGAACCATCGCCGTGTCGCCATTGCCGACCAAAATATAGGCACCCGGGCGTTCTTCGAGCATAAAGGCGAAATCCTCGCCGCCCATCACCAGTGGTGCTTCAGAACAATCACCTGAAACAGAACGCGCAACGTCGGCCGCAAATTCTGTCTGCTCATCATGGTTGACCATCACAGGGTAATTCCGGTTGTACGTCACACGCGCAACCGCCCCCATTGCCGAGGCAATGCCAGCGCTGATTTCATTCACGCGCTTCTCGGCCAGATCACGCAGCTCCAATGACATCGTGCGCACGGTGCCCTTTAGCTGCACCTTTTGCGGGATCACGTTATAGGCATTTGAGGATGTCTCAAACGACGTGATCGACACCACGATATTACCCACAGGATCTGCGTTCCGGCTCACGATGGTTTGCAGCGCGGTCACAATCTGCGATGCGACCACGGTTGTATCAATTGTCTCATTGGGTTTTGCCGCATGCCCGCCAAGGCCCTCGATTTCAATATCCAACAGATCAGTGGCAGCAAAAAACGGTCCTGTGCGAATGGCAAAGCTACCCTCGGGCATGCCAGGCCAGTTGTGCATACCGTAAACTTCCTGAATCCCCCAACGGTCCATCATGCCATCATCACACATGACCTTTGCACCGCCGCCGCCTTCTTCGGCGGGTTGGAAGATCACAATTGTTGTACCGTCAAAATTGCGGGTCTCGGCCAGGTATTGTGCGGCCCCCAACAACATTGCAGTGTGGCCGTCATGGCCACAAGCATGCATGGCACCATCCGTTTTAGACGCATAGGCCAGCCCTGTTTCTTCGTGGATCGGCAGGGCATCCATGTCCGCGCGCAGCCCAACAACCTTTCCCGAAGCCGTTGTTTTGCCTTTGATTACACCAACAACGCCAGTGCGACCGATACCTTCGACAACTTCATCGCAGCCAAAGGCGCGTAATTTCTCTGCGACAGTCGCTGAGGTCCGGTGCGTTTCAAACAAGATCTCTGGGTGCTCGTGTAGGTCACGGCGCCACGCAGTGATGTCACTGTGTAATTCGGCAAAACGGTTTTTGACAGGCATAGGAAACGTCCTTTGGGAAATATGGGCTATCTATTTGTTTTAGCTGGCAAGCATGAGGTATGCCAGCCAGTCATCTTCACGACAGCGGCATCCGCTGTTCGACTACTTCGGCAAACCACGAACAGCCAGCAGGTATCGCCTCATCGTTAAAATCAAACTCTGGATGGTGAACCGAAGCTCCATCGCCGTTGCCCAGCATGATGTAGGCACCTGGCCGCTCTTCGAGCATATACGAGAAATCCTCACCCGCCATGATCGGCGGCGTGGCACGGTCAACACCCGGCGTTACCATCTCTGCTGCATCCGCAGCATAATGTGTGTTTTCAGTGTGGTTATAAGTAACTGGATATCCGCGATGATAGTCGATCTGCGCACTGCACCCATAGGCACGGGCAGTTAAATCAACAATTTCCTGTAGACGTTTTTGTGCGAAATCACGCACCTCGCCATCAAGTGTTCGCACTGTACCTGTCATTGTAACGGTATGAGGGATCACATTATGCGCTTCGCTGTCCGAGTTTAACTGGCAAACGGACACCACAACCTGTTTGAGCGGGTCAACATTACGAGACGCAATAGATTGCAATGCAACAATGATGTGCGCTGTCGCCAGATTGGGATCAAGAACCGTGTGCGGCGCCGCGGCATGTCCCCCTTGCCCTGTGATTACGATGTCGAACTCATCTGTGGCAGCCAATAGCGCGCCTTCGCAAATATGAAAACTGCCCGGCTCAGCGCCTGGCATATTGTGGAGGCCATACACCTCATCGATGCTCCAGCGCTCCATAAGGCCGTCTTTGCACATCTCAAGACCACCGCCACCGCCCTCTTCTGCGGGTTGGAAGATCAGGACAACACGCCCGTCAAAATTACGCGTTTCGGCCATGTATTGCGCCGCGCCCAGCAGGATCGCAGTATGACCATCATGCCCACAAGCATGCATCTTGCCCGGTATTTTTGAGGCATACTCAAGACCTGTTGCTTCTTCAATAGGGAGAGCGTCCATGTCGGCGCGCAGGCCAATTGTGCGGCCCGATTTCATGGTGCGCCCTTCAATCACCGCAACAACACCCGTGCGGCCGATGCCCGTGGTGATGTCGGTGATCCCAAAACTGCGCAGCTTTTCTTCTACAAATTTGGCTGTCTCATGTACGTCAAACTGCAGCTCAGGGTACTGGTGCAAGTGGCGACGCCAACCTGTGATTTCAGCGTGCATCTCGGCAAATCGGTTCTTGATAGGCATTTGTATTGCTCCTTAAACATCCGGTCAAAGCACTATGGGTGTGCCGTCGGTAAATCGGTTAAATCGAAAACGGCTCAGGTCATGCCCGCTTGAACGATCCGCAGCTAAATCAGCCAAAACGCGCCCCACACCAGGGCCAATGCCAAAGCCGTGTCCACTCATCCCTGTGCCAACAACCAGCCCCTCAATAGGCGCGTGATCCACCACAGGTACAATGTCTGGCATCGTGTCGATCATCCCCGCCCAAGCGGCCTTGATCTTAACCTCGCCCAACTGCGGAAACATCGCTTGAAAATCACGGGCCAGTTTGGCGATTTTGCGCGGCGAGGGTTTAGGATCAAGAATACGCATCTGCTCAAACGGGCTTTGAGTATCCGCATTCCATTTGCGTTTGGTGCCCCACGCATCGGGGAATCCTTTGGGTGCTTTTGGCATCAGCATACAGCCGAAGGGATCACTTTTGAGTTGCGTAAGGTACTTTGGAAACGCGCGAAAAGCATCTGGCCCCACGTAAAGCTCGGACGGGCCTGCAGGGGCCAACGTATAGCCTCCGTCACTGCGTCGTCGGAACGCCAAGCGACGTGCATCACATGCGGCCTCTCCCACGCTGACAACAGGTTCTGTCGCTGCAACCTGCGAGCGGACAGAGAGCTGAGGCAGTGACACCCCGTGATTGCGCAAAAACAGTGCTGACCATGCACCACCAGCCAGCACTACGCGCGGCGCGCTAACATGGCCTTGCTCTGTAAATACTCCAGCAACTTTTCCATTTGTGATATCAAGGCACCGCACAGCGCAGTGTTCTATAATTTGCACACTCTCACGCACGGCAATTTCTGCAATCGCAGGCACCGCAACCCATGGTTCTGCACGCCAGTCAGACACCGTATGCAAAGCGCCCAATGGCGTATCCGTCAGACCGGGATACATGGCTGCTATCTCCGAACGGCTCAACATTCGGCTATCTACGCCGTTTGGCGCAGCGTGAGGGAGCCATTTCTCAAATCCGGCAAGCGCTTTTTCAGTGTCACCCAGATAGGTCACGCCAGCCTGATGCAGGCCAATGTCAACATTTGTCTCACGCGATAGTTCGATCCAAAGGCGCTGCGCCTCGGCCATGATAGGCATCTCAGCAGGATCGCGGCCTTGTTGGCGAATCCAACCCCAATTGCGGCTAGATTGCTCTGCCGCGACCAGACCCTTTTCCAGCACAACCACCCTCAAGCCACCGCGCGCCGCATAAAGCGCTGTGCAAATGCCAATTATGCCACCGCCAATCACCACCAAATCCACGGCATCAGGCAATGCGCCGCTATAGCGCGGAGCCTGTTCGATCGTTATCGGAATCCCGCGCATACCTTAGATTCCCTAGAGACTAAGCCGCTCTAGCAGCTTTATCATAAAGGCATGGCCCGCGTTAAACTGGGCTACCTCGATGAATTCATTGGGTTGGTGGGCCTGTGCGATACTTCCCGGTCCACAAATCACCGCGCTATAGCCTGCATCCTGAAACTGGCCCGCTTCGGTACCATAGCTTACTTTATGACCTGCGTTGTCGCCCGTAATCTGGCGAACCAATGTTTCGGCTTCGCCGTCCTGTTCCGGCTGCAACGCCGGAACGTCAAAACGAGGTGTGATTTCAATCCGTGTTTCAGGAACCACAGATTGCATCGCGGCCTCTACCTTTCTGACTTCTTTCAGGTAGGCAATCTTCCATTTTTCTTTGTCCTCGCCGGGGACAACCCGGAAATCCATGGCGAAATAGCAATCTTTGGCAGTGATGTTATGGGCGGTTCCGCCTTCAATCATGCCCACATGCACAGTAGTAAACGGTGGATCAAACATCGATGCCAGCTCGGTTGGCTTAGCTGCCATGTTAGCCGTGTTTTGCTCATTGGCCCATTCGATCAATTTGGCCCCTGCCATGATCGCATTAACGCCGGTATGCAAAAGCGAAGAGTGGACCTCAAAACCAACGACATGGGTGTTAAAACCACTGCCGCCTTTGTGTCCTGTGACGGCCTGCATTGAGGATGGTTCGCCCACGATCACTGCTGACCCTTTAGGAACCACACCCTGCATGGCGGCAATCATTGGCGGCGCGCCAGTACAGCCGACTTCCTCATCAAAGCTGAACGCGATCTGAAGCGGGCGTTTCACACCCGCATAATGCGCCTCAACCAATGTCCAAAGCGCCAGTGCATCAAAACCCTTCATGTCACAGGTACCGCGCCCGTAATATTTGCCGTCTTTTTCGACAACGGTAAACGGATCCGTGTCCCATGGCTGGCCATCAATCGGCACCACATCCGTATGGCCTGACAGGACAATTGCGCCTTCAACGTTGGGGCCAACATGTGCAAACAACGCATGCTTCGGTTGATCTGGATCGATGTAACGATGCGATTTAATGCCGTGACCATCCAGATAATCCTGCACCCAGTCGATCAGGGGAATGTTCGAGTCGCGGCTGACGGTAGGAAAGCTAATCAGGTTGGTCATCAATTCCAGGGGGGTAAGGCGGGCTGTCATCTTAATCTCCAAAAAACGCAGTACAGCGGAGTTATCCAGAAGCGGAATCTAAGTATATCAATAGCAACATGATTGGTGTTGCCAAAAGTAAGAACACAATCATTCCAAGAAACAATATCAAGATAGACCTCAATATCGGCATCAAGACTGCAAGTTGATCCGGAGCAGCTCCGACCTACCAAAGCAGTGTATCCGAAAGTCGCGTCTTTTCTTTCATCAATACCCACTGTCGGTTATCAATACTTGATGATCCTTACCTACCGTTTTGTAAACACTTGGTTCCGCAACATAATCTGCATCATGAATAGGCGACGGGATCGGCTTAAAGTTCAAATCCTTTTCGCCTTTACGCTTGCGCGGATCAGCGATTGGAACGGCTTTCATCAACGCCTGAGTATAGGGATGCTGCGGGTTTTCAAACACTTCGCGGCGCGGTCCCATTTCAACAATGCGGCCCAGATACATAACGCCAACCTGATGGCTCACCCGTTCAACCACAGCCATATCATGCGAGATGAACAAGAATGACAGTTCCATTTCTGCCTGCAATTCCATCATCAAATTCAGCACCTGCGCCTGTACGGATACGTCCAGTGCCGAAACCGCCTCATCTGCGATGATTAGCTTGGGATTTAACGCAAGCGCGCGGGCAATGGCGACGCGTTGGCGTTGTCCGCCTGACAATTCATGGGGGAATCGGCGCATAAAGCTGCGCGGCAGCTCCACACGGTCAAACAGCATCTCGACACGGTCGTTTACTGCCTGCCCTTTGAGAGTCGCATAATTATGGATTGGCTCAGCTACCTGATCCGCCAACCCCATCTGCGGGTTCAGCGACGCAAACGGGTCTTGGAAGATCATCTGCATATCAAGGCGTGCAGTGCGCAAATCTTGGGCATTCAGCGCCATGATGTCTTTTCCAGCAAGGTTCACTTCTCCCGATTGAGGATCAACCAGCCGCAGGATTGAACGCCCTGCCGTGGATTTTCCGCAACCACTTTCGCCAACAAGGCTAAGCGTTTGACCCTTGTTGATGGTGAACGATAAATCCTCAACGGCATGCACGTTGGCGACAACGCGGCGCAACAGGCCTCCCGTTACAGGGAATCGCGTGGTCAGGTTCTTGACCGTCAGCAAGACTTCATCCGTGCCTTTGATCGGAACAATCGGTTTATCTTCGTTGCCCAGCAGTTTCATCGGCTCGGGATAATCTTTGCCCGTCATCTCGCCCAGCTTGGGAACTGCAGCCAAAAGCGCCTTGGTGTAGGGGTGTTGGGGATTCTCGAAAATCTCCTCAACGGTGCCCTCTTCAACCTTATTGCCGCGGAACATCACCACAACACGGTCGGCCATTTGCGCAACCACAGCCATATCGTGGGTAATGAACATTACCGCAGTTCCGGTTTCACGTTTGAGACGGTCCATCAACGCGAGGATTTCGGCCTGAATCGTCACATCCAACGCTGTTGTCGGCTCATCTGCGATCAACAGGCGCGGTTCACAGGCCAATGCCATCGCGATCACAACGCGCTGACGCATCCCGCCAGATAATTCGTGCGGGAACTGCGTTAAACGTTTTTCTGCTTCAGGAATACGCACCTGTTTCATCAATTCAAGCGCGCGCTCTTCGGCCTCAGCCTTCGTCATTCCTTTGTGCAGGCGCAAACCCTCAGTCAGCTGCTTGCCCACTGTAAACACGGGGTTCAACGCCGTCATCGGCTCTTGAAAGATCATCCCTATCTCATTGCCACGAATGGACCGCATCGTGTCCTGTTCGGTATTGGCCAAATCAACCTGTTCGCCGTTTCCACGATCAAACAACAGCTTGCCGCCTGCAATTTCGCCGCCGCCGAACTCAACCAAGCGCATCAGTGATAGCGAAGACACTGATTTACCCGAGCCTGATTCTCCCACGACACAGACCGTTTCGCCCGGGTGAATATCAAATGAGACATCCTCAACACCGACTACAGGGCCGTCTTTTGTCTGAAATTCAACGCGCAGACTCTCGATTCGGGCAATCGGTTCTTTGGTAGAGTGGTCTAACATCGTGATCCTTTCAGACGGTATTGAACACGATGACTACCGTGCGTTCGGTCACGCTATGCGCAAGCTTGGCTTAGGTCAAACGCTGTAAAGGGCATTATCCAAGCGCGAGCTCCTCAAAAAATTGGGCCGCCCACATTTTCATCACGCTACAGCGTCCACAAGGCTTGCAATTCCGTCAAAACCTGTTTCGATATAGGACATGCGCTTTGGGGGTGCGAGACAGCTGCCGGAATTTACGTCAAGTTTCCGTAAGGTTAACTCAATCTCTTAACGCAAGAACGGCAAAAAAATGAGGCTGGGCATAGCTCAGTCCAAGAAGCGGCACCCTAAAACGTGTCCAACAAGGAGTACAAAATGAAAATGAGAACCTTATTGCTAGGTGCGGTTGCGTCTACCGCATTTGCACCCGTTGCATTCGCGGATGGCCATTCCGGCGAGCGCGGTCGCGACGGTGATGTAAAGGTCCTGTATTGGCAGGCCCCATCCATCCTGAACCCCTTCTTGTCAGGTGGTACGAAAGACGTTGAGTCCGCTTCATTGATCGTTGAACCGCTTGCGCGTTTCAATGAAACTGGCGCAATGGTGCCGTTTCTGGTTACCGAAGTCCCAACCGTTGCCAATGGCGGCGTGTCTGCGGACCTCACAACCATCACATGGAATATCACACCTGGCCTGAAATGGTCCGATGGGACACCGTTCACATCCGCAGATGTGAAATTCACGGCCGAATACTGCATGCACCCAGAAGGTGGTTGTGCACAGGGCGCTAAGTTTGACGGTGTTGAAAGCGTAGAAGCGATCGACGAATTGACTGTTAAAGTCACATTCGATGCGCCAAAGCCAAACCCGTACGGCCCATTTGTTGGTGGCGAAAGCCCGATCATTCAGGCCGCCCAGTTTGCGGAATGCCTAGGTGCCAAAGCGCCCGAGTGTACAGAAGCGAACTTTAACCCGATCGGCACTGGCCCGTTCACAGTAACAGAATTCCGTCCAAATGACGTGATCACTCTGGCTGCGAACGAAAACTATCGCGATGCAAGCAAGCCTGCGTTCGCAACCATGACGTTCAAAGGGGGTGGCGACGCTGCTGCTGCTGGCCGTGCGGTTCTGGAAACAGGCGAATATGACTACGCGTGGAACCTACAGTTGGCACCCGACGTAATTGCCAAGATGGAAGAAGCAGGCAAAGGCGTTGCTATTGCAGGTTTCGGTCCTCTTGTTGAACGTCTGGAAATGAACCTGACCAACCCGTCACCTGATCTCCCACCAGAGACACGTGCGACGGTTGCTGAACCCCACCCTTTCCTGTCCGACTTTAAAGTCCGCAAGGCGTTGTCCATGGCAATCGACCGCGATCTGCTGACCGAAGTAGGCTACGGCAAGGCCGGTACACCAACGTGTAACCTTGTTCCTGCACCTGCTCTGTACAACTCAGACAACACAGAGTGTCTGACGCAAGACCTTGATGGCGCAAAAGCACTGCTGGACGAAGCAGGTTGGACCGACAGCGACGGTGACGGCACACGCGACAAAGATGGCGTTAAACTGGCAATCTTGTACCAGACATCCACAAACGCTGTACGTCAGGATTTCCAAGCGCTCATCAAAGACTGGTGGGAGCAGATCGGTGCTGAAGTAGAACTGCGTAACCTAGACGGTTCCGTGTTCTTTGGCGGTGACCCAGGTTCACCTGACACGTTCCAGAAATTCTACGCAGACGTAGAAATGTATGCGAACACCTTCAACGGCACAGACCCACAGTCCTACCTGTCGGCCTACCGTTGTGGCAACGAGCCAAAACCATCCAGCCAGTGGCAGGGTGAAAACATCAACCGCTTCTGTGATCCAGCCTACGACGCCCTGCTCGACGAGCTGGCAATGACTGGCGACCTTGAGAAGCGCGGCGAAATTGGCCGTAAGCTGAACGACATGGTAACCAAAGACACAATGACCATTGTGCCGCTGGTGAACCGTGCCCGTGTATCAGCACATTCCAACAGCCTTGGTGGCGTTGTGCTCAATGTTTGGGACTCCGAACTTTGGAATGCCTCAGACTGGTATCGCGTTAACTAAAATTGATGTGGCGGGGGGAATCCTCCCGCCATATTTTTTTAGTTCTTGGGAGGAATCTCTCCCCCTATTTTCCCACATCGACTGATTGATAAGGGCGCCGCTTGATGCTGAATTTCACCATCCGACGACTGTTACTCTCTATTCCGACGCTTTTATTTATCAGCCTCGTGATCTTTATGTTGCTGCAGCTTGCGCCGGGTGATCCCATGGCACAGGTGCCGCTGACCGTCCCGCCCGAAGTAAAACAGAAAATGCGCGAAGCGCTGGGTTTGGGCGCTCCTGTTCACATCCAATACATCAAATGGCTGCACCAGTTCTTTGTGGTCGAGCCGATGGTGTTTATCGACTTCCTCACCAACAAAAGTTTCCTCTTGGGTTGGCTTCCAGACACACACCTCAGCATGAATGTAGATGCCGTCACTGGCGAACTGGTTCAACGTCAACGCGTCATCAGCTGGCAGACCCGTAGCCCTGTGATGGATATCGTCATGCAGCGCATGCCACAAACTCTTTGGGTGGTTGGCCTGAGCTATGTTGTGGGTATTTTGATCGCGATCCCCATCGGAATCTATTCGGCCTACCGCCACTACTCGATGTTTGATCAGGCAGGTACATTCATCACAATGGTTGGTTTTTCCATTCCACCCTTCTTTACGGGCCCCCTGCTCATCGTGATCTTTTCCGTATCTTTGGGATGGTTGCCCTCAATCTATGACACCACCTTGGTTGTCGACAGTTGGGCGAACTTCAAAACACAATTTTTGCAAATGATCATGCCCGTCATGGTGCTGGCCTTGCAAACAACAGCCCAAATCAGCCGCTACATGCGCTCTGCCATGTTAGACAACCTCAATCAGGACTATGTGCGCACTGCCCGCGCCAAAGGCCTGAAAGAAAGCGTTGTTGTTATGGTCCACGTGCTGCGTAACTCGATGATCCCAGTGGTCACCGTAATCGCGCTGGGAATGCCCGCCATCTTTGGTGGGGCTATCATCACCGAAAACGTTTTCAAGGTGAACGGTATTGGCCAGCTGCTACTAACCGCCCTGTTTGCAAACGACCTTCCGATGGTCATGACACTGACGTTCATCTTTGCCATTCTCATCGTATTGTTCAACCTCATCGCCGATATTCTCTACGGCGTGCTTGACCCAAGGATCCGCTATGACTGATCAAACATCAGAGATCGAAGTCTTTGGCGCGCTCCAAGACAAAGAACCATCAAAGCCACCGCGCAGCCAATGGCGCGATGTTTGGGACCAGTTTCGCAAACACAAAGGCGCTCTCTTTGGCGGCGGCTTCTTGTTGTTCATCACGCTTGGCGTTTTGTTTGGGCCCTACCTATGGGATATCGAACCCACCAAGCTGGACATCAGAAACAAGAACTGGCGTCCGATTTATACCCTGATCTGGGAAAGCGGTGCCAAAGCCGGTTGGGCCCATCCCTTTGGAACGGATCAGCTGGGGCGCGATATCTTTGCCCAAATGATCTATGGCGGGCGTGTGTCCATGGCTGTCGGTTGGTCCGCCATGGTCCTTGCACTGGTCATTGGAACAGCTGTTGGCGTTGCCTCTGGCTATTTCAAACGTATGGATTTTTGGCTCATGCGCCTCACCGATCTGGTGTTGTCCTTGCCGATCCTACCGCTGGTTCTGCTGGCCGTTACCTTGTTCAGGCAGCCACTATCCTCGCGCTTTGGCCCTGAAGGCGGGATGTTTGTCCTGATCGTATCGGTGATCGCACTGACGTCTTGGATGCAGACCGCACGGATTGTACGCGGAGATATCCTTGCCCTAAAAGAACGCGAGTTCATCCTTGCGGCCCGCTCCATTGGGTCAACTTCGGGCAAGATCATCCTGCGTCACCTACTGCCAAACGTGATCTCGCCCATCATGGTATCTGCCACATTGGGTCTGGCGACTGCTATCATCACTGAAAGCGCACTAAGCTTCCTTGGTGTAGGTTTCCCGTCAGATTTCCCGACATGGGGTAAGTTGCTGTCAGATGCTGTAAACCGGATGCAGGAATTCCCTGAACGCGTCCTGTTGCCGGGCATCCTGATCTCACTCACCGTGTTGAGCGTGAACTACCTTGGTGATGGTCTACGCGACGCACTCGATCCGCGTATCCGCGGACGCTAACCTTGAATGCGCGCGCCGCTTAGCGCTGGCGCGCGCTTCACCCGATGTTCTTGCGAATACGACGCACAGCCATCCAAACCAACAACACAACAGGTACTGTAACAAGCGCACTCAGCAGCCCTTTTGAGAGCGGTGTGACCTCAGTCAACGGGTACAGTAGATAACTTGCCAACGAGACCGCGTAATAGCTGATCGCAACCACTGACAACCCCTCAACAGTGTGCTGCAATCGCAGCTGCAGATCCGCACGTTTGTCCATGCTTTCCAAGATTGCTTGATTTTGGGCAGAGCGTTCAACATCGACCCGTGTTCGCAGCAAATCAGAGGCGCGTAATGCCCGCGCTGACATCCGTTCCAGCCGCTGTTCCATCGACACAACCGTCCGCATCGCGGGCTCATAACGGCGCATCATGAACTCACCAAACCCTTGCCGCCCCTCAAACCGGACCTCGCGCAGCGCAGCGATCCGCTCTCCCACAATCGCCTTGTAGGCCGCTGTACCTGCAAATCGAAAGGATGTCTGCGCAACCATGTTTTCCAACTCAACAGACACATCCAGTAGCGAATTCAGCGTTGCTTCTGGCTTGAGTTCCTTTGCAGTCATCCGCGCCATTAGATCGCTTATCTGGTTGTCCATCTTGCCCACCTGCCCGCCAATCTCACGCGTTAGCGCAAAGCCCAGCATCGACATGGTCTTGTAGGTCTCGATCTCTAGCAGGCGCTGGATGATGCGCCCGATGCGCCGCGTACCCGTCTGCTCAGATACAAACACCGCAAAGCGTGTGTGCCCCGCCGGATCAATGCGAAAGTCGCTGGCGACAACCGCAGCACCGTCCAGCACCTCGCCCACGGCAAGGCTCTCGGGGACGAACCATTCGCGCAGCGGCCCCAACATCACCTCGGTCTTTTTGGGCATCGGCATCAGACGCAGCAAACTCGACGTCAGCCGCTGTCCGGGCGCATCATCAAGCCAATGCGCAGGAAAGACATCAAACTCAGCCGGATCAAACGGACGGCTACTGAGCTCTTCGCAAAAGGCGGTGTAGGTCACGAATTCGGTGTGCTGTTCCCACTTGAGGTGAAACTTGCCCATGGCACCGTAGTAATGCGTAGCGTCAGCGTCAGGTAACGGTGCGCCGTAATGCTTTAGCAACGACACCAGATGCGCCATGTCGGCCCCGCGATCACGATCCTGCGCTGCATTGCTTGCCGCTTGGGTGATGGCCAGAAATGCGACCACTTGAGGTGCGCCGACATTCGGGAACGGACGTGCATGCAATTCACCCGTAAGGGCGTAGCGCAGCGGGTGATCAGAAATGGGAGCCATGGCCAAAGTCCTACAATAGCGAATAGCTCTGTTTCTGACCCAAGCCCCCACCCTCCCACAACGCAAAATATGGAGGCCAGCGCAGTTGTTGAGGGTACGCAGGTATACAATTCCACTATAGGAAATTAGCCACCCCACGCCGGTGTTTCAGCCGGCGTCCGCCACACCCGGAATGCACGCCCTGCAAAGCTACCGCCTGCGCAGGCAAGAACACCGACAAAGATCACATGGAACAGGTTGCTGCCATGTAACTGCGGTGCAACAGCTTGCAAAACGCCAACCGCAAAGTTGGCCCAGAACATGATCATCATCACCGTCAACGTCAGATCTTCTCCAGCAAGCTGCACCACGCGGCCGTCACGCCCTAGCAACCAACGACGTTGCAGCACATAGCCGCCCCAGCACCCCAGCCCATAACCCACCGCAAACAATGCCCAGATCCACGTCTCTGCAGGCAGTGCCGCGACAGAGCGCAGCCCAAGAAGACCCAAGGCTGGCATCCCATAGATCAGCAGCACAGGCGCAGAACGTTCCTTGCGTGCCCGTAGCCCCACAAGGATCAGTATGACCAGCAGTGGCCAAACCCAGATTGGTGCGCCTGTAAGAAATTGTGTCATGTCTCGTGTTCCCGTTCATTGTGTCTTGAATACGAAAACGTCAAATCACGTGCTTATTTAGACCGCTACCATCGTTACGTGAAACGCGCCCAACATGCGTGGATGGCGAAGCCCGCATTTCACGATGCGTGAAATGCACGAACCCCCAGACAGCAAAACGCCCCACCTTTCGGCAGGGCGTTTTGAATTTTATATCGCGAATTCGGAACCTTCCGAACGCTTAGTCAATCATTGGCAGCAGCTTGTCCAAAGATGCCTTTGCATCCCCGTAGAACATGCGCGTGTTGTCCTTAAAGAACAGCGGGTTCTCGATGCCGGAATAGCCGGTACCTTGGCCACGTTTGGACACAAATACCTGCTTGGCCTTCCAGCATTCCAGAACTGGCATGCCTGCGATCGGGCTGTTTGGATCGTCCTGTGCCGCAGGGTTCACGATGTCGTTGGAGCCAATAACAATCGCGACGTCTGTGGTTGGGAAATCATCGTTGATTTCATCCATTTCCATCACGATGTCATAAGGTACCTTCGCTTCAGCCAGCAGCACATTCATGTGACCCGGCAAACGACCCGCAACGGGGTGAATTGCGAAGCGCACGTTCTTGCCTTGGGCGCGCAGCTTGCGCACCAAATCAGCAACGCCAGACTGAGCTTGTGCAACTGCCATCCCGTAGCCTGGAATGATCACAACGCTATCCGCCTCGTTCAAAGCCGCAGCAACGCCGTCAGCTTCAATTGCAATCTGTTCGCCTTCAACAGCCATTTGTTCACCAACTGGACCACCGAAGCCACCCAAGATCACGGAGATAAAGGAACGGTTCATCGCCTTACACATGATGTAGGACAGGATCGCACCGGAGGAACCAACAAGCGCACCAACAACAATCAGCAGATCATTACCCAGTGAGAAGCCAATCGCCGCCGCAGCCCAACCTGAGTAGCTGTTAAGCATGGAGACAACGACAGGCATATCCGCGCCGCCGATCCCCATGATCAGGTGATAACCGATAAACAGCGCCGCCAACATCATGATGAACAGTGGCAAGAAACCACCAGTGTTGAAGTACCAGATCAGCGAGATGACCGTGATGGTCGCCGCTGCGATGTTCAGCATGTGACCACCTGGTAGTTTTTCCGCAGCCGATGAAACACGGCCCGCCAACTTGCCATAGGCAATGATGGACCCCGTAAAGGTCACCGCACCAATGAACACACCCAAGAACAGTTCAACCCGCAGGATGTTAATCTCGACAGGTGGCTTTTTAGCGATAAGCGCGGCAAAGGTGCCCAGCTCTTTTGCATTGCCACCATCCGCCATGAAACCCGCCACACGGCTGATTTCAAAATGCGCAATAAGACCAACAAACACCGCTGCCAAACCCACAAGGGAGTGCATCGCTGCCACCAGTTCTGGCATCTGTGTCATCTGTACTTTTGTCGCCAGCTGATAACCGATGGCGCCGCCACCTGCGATCAGGATCAGCGATAGCAGCCAGAATCCCGAACCGGGTCCGATTAGCGTGGCAACAACTGCCAACGCCATACCAGCAATCCCATACCATACAGCGCGTTTAGCACTTTCTTGGCCGCTAAGCCCCCCCAAGGAGAGGATGAAGAGAATAGCGGCAACTACATATGCCGCTGTTGTGAAACCAAAATCCATTATTCAGTCCCCCCTTAAGATTTCTGGAACATGGCAAGCATGCGCCGTGTCACGAGGAAGCCGCCAAAAATGTTGATCCCACACATGAAGACCGACAGAGCAGCAAGAATAACAACCAACCCAGAGCTCGAACCGATTTGCATCAGCGCGCCCAGAATGATGATCGAAGAAATCGCATTGGTCACAGCCATCAGTGGTGTGTGCAAGCTGTGTGCAACACCCCAGATAACTTGGAAGCCAATGAAGACCGACAATACAAACACGATAAAGTGCTGCATGAAGCTGGCCGGAGCAACCAAACCAACCAACAGCAACAAGGCACCGCCAACAGCAAGCAACGTCACTTGGTTCTTGGTCTGCGCTTTGAATGCAGCTGTTTCAGCGGCACGTTTTTCTTCAACTGTCAGCTCTTTTGGCGCTTCCTTTTTAGGAGCCGCCGCAATCGCTGCGATTTTTGGCGGTGGCGGAGGAAAGGTGATTTCGGAACCGTGGGCAATGGTTGCACCACGGATCACATCGTCTTCCATGTTGTGATTGATCACACCGTCTTTTTCCGGGGTCAGATCAGTCAGCAGATGACGGATGTTTGTCGAATACAAGGTCGATGCCTGCGTACCCATCCGGCTAGGGAAGTCGGTGTAACCGATGATTGTCACACCGTTATCGGTGACAATCTTTTCGTCCATGACGGTCTGCTTGCAGTTACCGCCCTTCTCTGCGGCAAGGTCAACGATGACCGAACCCGATTTCATTGCTGCAACCATATCTTCGGTCCACAGCTCAGGTGCTTCGCGGTTCGGGATCAAAGCGGTACAGATGACAATGTCAACTTCTGGGGCCAGTTCACGGAATTTGGCCAGCTGCGCTTCGCGGAACTCTGGCGAAGAAACAGACGCGTATCCACCAGCGGCGGAACCATCTTGCTGCTCTTCTTCGAAATCCAGATAGACAAATTCGGCGCCCATGGATTCAACTTGTTCGGCCACTTCGGGACGTACGTCAAATGCCAGTGTGATCGCACCAAGGCTGGTGGATGTGCCAATCGCCGCAAGGCCAGCAACACCCGCACCAACAACCAATACCTTGGCTGGTGGTACTTTGCCTGCAGCAGTAATCTGGCCCGTAAAGAAACGGCCAAAGTTATTGCCTGCCTCGATGACAGCACGGTAGCCCGCGATATTTGCCATTGAGGACAATGCATCCATTTTCTGAGCACGTGAAATGCGCGGGATCATCTCCATCGCGACAACGGTTGCGCCTTTTTTAGCAGCCGATTTCATCTTCGCTTGGTCAGCTACCGGGCTGAAGAACGAGATCAACGTCTGTTCTGCGCGCAAACGCTTCATTTCGCTCGCGTCAGGTACCCGCACTTTGGCGACCACATCGGCGGCCTTCCAAAGGGCTGCGGCGGTTTTCACCACTTCAACGCCTGCTGCCGTATAGGCCGCATCATCAAAGCCCGAAGCCGCGCCGGCTCCCGTCTCTATTAGGCACTCATGGCCTAGTTTCTGTAATTGCAAAGCGCTCTCGGGCGTCATAGCCACGCGGCGCTCGCCCTCGAATACCTCTTTAGGTGTCCCGATCTTCACTCAAAATCTCCCAAAATTCTTGTTTGGTGCCGAAACTGGCGTGTCGCAGATAATTTGTCTGACCTATCCCGCGTTTTACCGACAAACAAGCGCGTCTCAGGGATAATACGCAGTGTGTCGCCATTTTTTGAGCGGCCAAAGCCGATTTTTGCAAAAATGATGCAAATTTCGTCACGTAATAATGTGTCGCGCGATACCACCCACACGCAACAATGCACCAAGCATTGAAAAGAGAATCACTTCAACCTGCCGTCACGTTAAAAACGTCGCCCCTATCCGCCGTCGTTTTCACGACTTAGGCTGCCTCCAAAGGGAGAGAAACATGACATTAAACGGCAGACACGCACTCATCACTGGCGGCGGTACAGGCATCGGTTTGGCCATCGCGCACATGCTTGTGGAACGTGGCGCACACGTGACCATAACGGGCCGCCGACAGGACGTGTTGGAGGAGGTTGCCACAGACGGCATGACGCCCATGGCCATGGATGTACGGAATGAGGATGATGTGATCGCAAAGATCGCTGCAGCCGTGGCAGCACAGGGCCCTATCCAGATCTGTGTACCAAACGCCGGAGTCGCCACAGGCAAGGCAGCCCATAAGACCGATATGACATTTTGGCGGGATATGATGGCCACCAATTTGGACGGGGCGTTTCTAACAATCCGTGAAAGCATGAAGGGAATGAAGGAAACCGACTGGGGCCGCGTTGTTGCCGTTTCGTCTATGGCTGGTCTAAAGGGCCTGCAGGGAGGGGCATGTTATTCGGCGTCCAAACACGGGATGATCGGGTTGATCCGTTCCCTTAGTGAAGAGTATCTGAAAACGCCCTATACATTTAACTCGCTGTGCCCCGGATATGTCGACACCCCAATTGTAACCCGCAATACGCAATCAATTTCAGAACGCGCAGGCATTTCTGAAAAAGAGGCTCTCAATATGATGGTGAAAGTAAATCGTCACAAGCGTTTGGTCACGGTAGAGGAAGTTGCAGCTGCCGCTGCATGGTTGGTTGGACCACATTCAGGCAGTATCAATGGCCAAAGCATAGAAATCGCTGGCGGCATGGTCTAACGCTCAGATCATCTCACCGAACGATACGGCGGGGGACACTTGCCTCCGCTGTATCGCGTTTAAACTGCGCGGGCCACTGCCGCAGGGCGAATGCCAGCTGACCACTCGCGGGCAGCATTGCCAAAGGATTCAAACAATGGGCGCGATACCGGATCTTTTGCCGCCTCATATTCGGGATGCCATTGCACTCCCAACGTAAAACCCTCAGCGCCCTCAACATATAGCGCTTCTGGTGTGCCGTCTTCGGCGTAGCCATCCACCACAACACGAGGACCTGCGACCTTGATCCCCTGCCCGTGCAGTGTGTTTGTACGCACCACATCAGTACCCATAACACGGTTAAACACGCCGCCGGGTGTAAAACGCACATCGTGGCGCAGCTCAAACTTTTCCTCAATAGAACCATCAGGCGGCATGCGGTGGTTCATCCGGCCCGGCAACTCACGGATCTCAGGATAAAGCGTTCCGCCCATCGCCACGTTCATTTCTTGAAAACCGCGACAGATGCCAAAAATCGGCTGACCAACCTCAACACAGGCACGTGTCAGCTCCAATGCGACGGCATCGCGACCGCGGTCAAAATCGCCGTGAGCTGCGGTTTCTTCTTCGCCGTACTCTTCGGGATGCACATTCGGGCGCGCGCCTGTCAGCAAAAAGCCGTCGCAGGCATCCATCAATTCAGACACGGACACTAGGGTGGGATCAGAGGGCACCAGAAACGGGATACAGCCGGATACTTCAGAGATGGCCTGACAGTTCATGGCTCCACCGCCATAAATCGCGTATTGTTCGTTAATTAGAAAGCTATTGCCAATAATGCCAATGACGGGACGACCCATAGTGCTGAACCCCTTGATTAGAACCGTTCTAGTAAAGGATACCGTTGTTCAGCCAAAGCCTCAATAGCACAATCACGCACACCCGTCAGACAGGTATGCGTGATATATTTTTCAGCAGGTCGCCTTAGACTTCGCCAATTAGATTGGCGGCTTCGATACCGGCCATGGCTGCAATCGCGTCATTGTCGGATGTGTCGCCCGTTACGCCAACGGCGCCAATAACGTCGCCTTTAGCCGAACGTAGCAAAACGCCACCCGGCACCGGGATCACCTGTCCACCGTAAACACCATTCACAGCGGCCATAAAATAGGGTTGCTGCTCAGCGCGGGCCATTTGTGCTGTGCCTGACATACCTAGCATAACAGCTCCGTATGCTTTGCCATGCGCAATGGCAAAACGACCCGGTGCTGCGCCGTCCTGACGCTCAAATGCTATCACATGACCACCCGCATCCAAGATGACAGCAGACAGAGCCTTAAGCTCCATCTCAGCGCCCTTGTCGAATGTCTTGCGGATAACGGTACGTGCTTTTCTCAGAGTTAAATTCATCTTACTGCCTCTCGGTTATTTGGTGCTGGATAGCTGTTGGTAGCCCAAGAGATCCCCCCAAGCCCCCATATTTTTCAGCAGGTTATCCTGCTGACTTCAGTTCTAAACGGCGTGCGTGCAATACTGGCTCTGTGTAGCCTGACGGCTGCTGCGCGCCTTCAAGAACCAACTCACAAGCCGCTTTGAAAGCAATCCCATTAAAATTTGGTGCCATACGTTTGTACAACGGATCACTTGCGTTCTGACGATCCACTACTGAGGCCATCTTGCGCATGCCGGACATCACTTGTTCTTCTGAAATCACTCCGTGACGCAACCAGTTTGCTAGCGCCTGCGCAGAAATCCGGCAGGTTGCGCGATCTTCCATCAGGCCGATATCGTTGATGTCGGGTACTTTGGAACAACCAACACCCTGATCAACCCAACGCACCACATATCCAAGAATGCCCTGCGCGTTATTCCCGATTTCGCGAGCGATCTCATCATCGCTCAGATTGCGGCCCGTCATAACCGGAATGGTCAACAGATCCTCAAGCGTACCACGCGCACCACCGGCTGCGATCTCGTCTTGGCGCGCCATGACATCAACGCTGTGGTAATGCATTGCATGCAACGTCGCCGCTGTCGGGGACGGCACCCATGCGCAGGTCGCACCTGCCTGAGGATGGCCAATCTTGGCGGTCAGCATTTCGCCCATGAGGTCAGGCATCGCCCACATCCCCTTGCCGATCTGCGCGCGTCCCTTCAGGCCACAGGCAAGACCGATATCAACGTTGCGGTCTTCATAGGCACTGATCCAAGGCGATGATTTCATTTCACCTTTAGGCACCATTGGCCCTGCTTCCATCGAGGTATGAATCTCATCCCCCGTGCGGTCCAAGAAGCCTGTATTGATGAAGGCTACACGCGATTTGGCTGCGCGAATACACTCGCCTAGATTAACAGAGGTGCGGCGCTCTTCGTCCATGATACCTAGTTTGACGGTGTTTGCGGGCAAGCCCAGCGCCGCCTCGACGTGACAGAATATTTCATCCGCAAAGGCGACTTCTTCTGGGCCGTGCATTTTTGGTTTAACCACATAGACTGATCCCGTCAGGGAGTTGCCACCCTCGCGGGCCATATCATGCATAGCGATCAACGTCGTGATCATCGCATCCATCAGCCCCTCGCCCACTTCCAGACCGTCACGGTCCAACACAGCAGGGTTGGTCATCAGGTGGCCGACATTGCGTATCAACATCAGCGAACGGCCCTTGAGCGATACCGGGCCACCATCTGGTGCCGTATAGTCGCGATCAGGATTCATGACGCGCGTCACAGTTTGGCCGCCTTTTTCAAAGCTCTCGGTTAGATCACCGCGCATCAGGCCAAGCCAGTTGGAATAAGCGCCAATTTTGTCTTCCGCATCAACCGCCGCAACACTGTCTTCACAATCCATGATGGTGCTAAGTGCGGATTCCATGATCACATCAGCTACATGTGCGGGATCGGTTTTGCCGATTGGGTGGCTCGCATCGACCTTTATCTCAACATGTAGGCTATTGTTTTTCAACAAGACTGAAGTCGGTGCAGCCGCGTCGCCTGTATAGCCAGCAAACTGTGCGGGATCGCGTAGCGTAGGCGCCAATGCACCATCAACAACGCTATAGCCTGTCACATCCGCGTGGCTGCCTGCCGCCAAAGGTGCGGTCTCATCCAGAAACGCTTTGGCGCGCGCAACAACACGTGCACCGCGCGCTGCATCATAACCGCCCGCGTTTGGCAAATCGCCCAGCGCATCGGTGCCGTAAAACGCATCATACAGGGATCCCCACCGCGCGTTTGCAGCATTCAGCGCAAACCGAGCATTGGTGATCGGCACAACCAGCTGCGGACCAGGCGTCGAAGCGATCTCGGCGTCCACACCTGTTGTCTCGATCTCAAATGGTGCGCCCTCAGGGACCAAATACCCGATCTCTTTTAGGAATGCCGTATAGGCAGCAGCATCGTGGGTTTGCCCCTTGCGCGCGCGGTGCCATTCGTCAATCTGCCCCTGTATTGCGCTCCGCTTTTCCAGTAGCTCGCGATTCTTTGGGCCAAGCCCATGCACCAACTCCGAAAAACCGCTCCAGAACGCATCCGCGCTCACAGTCAATCCACTCAGCGCTTGACCTTCAATGAAATCAACCAGCTGTGTGTCCACTTGCAGTCCGTTGCGGTCAAGTCTGTTCATGATGCGTATCTCCATGTGCAATGCATAAGTTTCCGATAGGAAAGATCATTTCCGCAAGCAATAGCACAACACGCAAGGCCCGCAATAGGCTTTGGTAAAATCTTCTTACCAATCAATCCGAAACGCCACCGCATCACAAAAACTCAAAGCTGATCTGCCCATAACATTCGGTTGTATCCCTCTCTGGCGAAGACTGTTCATCAGATTCAACGCATGTTGCCTTGTAGGTCCCACGTCTCAGACTTAACGTACCCTGAATGATATGGCTCCAAACAAAGGCTTTCTGATGCGTGACGCGGCACCCGATACAATTTACTTGTCCGATTACACCCCCTACCCTTGGACCGCCGAAAGCGTGGATTTGCAATTCACCCTGGACCCACACGCCACACGCGTCCTGACCAAAATCCGCTTTGTGCCCAACCCTGCCTTTGTCCAAGATCCCGACAGCCCTTTGACAGAAATGTTTCTGCACGGTGAAAAGCTGAAATTGATCTGGGCTAAGATCGATGGCCAGCCCGTCAATCCAAAGATTACCGATGAAGGGCTGACAGCCCCTACACCTTCCGGCGCATTCACGTGGGAGTCCGAAGTCGAAATTGATCCGGCCAACAACACCGCCCTTGAAGGGCTCTATATGTCCAACGGCATGTACTGCACCCAGTGCGAGGCCGAGGGTTTCCGCAAGATTACATTCTACCCTGACCGCCCCGATGTAATGAGCGTCTTCACCGTGGGCATCAATGGCCCACACCCCGTGTTGCTATCAAACGGCAACCCAACACGCACATCCGAGCACCACGCCGAATGGCATGATCCGTGGCCAAAACCGGCCTATCTGTTTGCACTGGTCGCGGGTGATCTCATCGCCCATGAGGGCAGCTTTACCACCCGTTCAGGGCGCGATGTTACCCTGAACCTTTATGTGCGTCCCGGTGATGAAGGCAAATGCGCCTTTGGGATGCAGGCCCTAAAGGATTCCATGAAATGGGACGAAGATGTCTATGGTCGCGAATACGATCTGGACCTGTTCAACATTGTCGCTGTGGATGATTTCAACATGGGCGCGATGGAGAACAAAGGGCTGAACATCTTTAACTCTTCTGCTGTTCTTGCGTCTCAGGCTACATCGACCGATCTAAACTTTGAACGGATTGAGGCGATTATCGCCCATGAATATTTCCATAACTGGACGGGCAATCGCATTACCTGCCGCGATTGGTTCCAGCTATGCCTAAAGGAAGGGCTGACCGTTTTCCGCGACAGCCAGTTCACCTCTGACATGCGCAGCGGTTCCGTCAAACGCATCGACGATGTGATTGATCTGCGCGGCCGCCAGTTTGCCGAAGATCAAGGCCCTCTAGCCCACCCCGTGCGCCCAGAAAGCTTTCAAGAGATTAATAACTTTTACACCGCCACCATCTACGAAAAAGGTGCGGAGGTGATACGGATGCTCAAAACCCTAGTTGGGGATCAAGCTTACAAAGATGCAGTCACGCTGTATTTTGATCGTCACGACGGCGACGCGGCCACGATTGAGGACTGGCTGCGCGTGTTTGAAGACACAACTGGCCGTGATTTGACCCAATTCAAGCGCTGGTATTCCCAAGCAGGCACACCGCGCCTCAAAGCTGAGGAAACATGGGAGAGCGATACGCTTACCCTCACCTTTACCCAGCATACGCCACCAAGCACGGCCACACCTGACCCCAAACCCTTTGTCATTCCCATATCTGTGGGTTTGCTGGGGACGGACGGCACCGAGGTCACCCCGACGACCATTTTGGAAATGTCTGAAACCACCCAAAGCTTCACCTTCACAGGCCTGACAGACCGCCCCACCGCCTCCATCCTGCGCGGGTTTTCCGCCCCCGTGGTTCTAGAGCACGCGGCAAATCACGCCCACCTACTCGCCCATGACACCGATCCGTTCAATCGCTGGGAAGCTGGCCGTGTTTTGGCGCGCAACACGCTGATGGATATGATGCTCAAAGGCACGCGCGCCGATCCTGCCTTCCTGCGCGGTTTGCACGCCGTTGTGAAAGACGACACCCTTGAGCCCGCCTACCGCCGCCTGATGATGGCCCTGCCTTCCCAGTCAGATCTGGCCACCGCTCTGCATGACGCGGGCCACACTCCCGAGCCTGACATCATCCACGCCGCCCTTGAGGCCCTGCGCGAAGCAATGGCGCACGAACTGCGCGATGTTCTTCCCGATCTTTATGAAAACAACCTCGTCATCGCCCCCTACGCCCCCGATGCAGAGCAATCAGGCAAACGCGCGCTTGGCAACTCCGCCCTTGCCCTGCTGACCCGCAGCGACGGCGGCAAGCTGGCACAAGAGCAATATGATCACGCCGATAACATGACACAACAACTGGCTGCCCTTGCCAATCTTATCCGCGCAGGGCGTGGCGACGCCGCGCTCAAGGCATTTGAAGCCCAATGGAAGGGCGACCGTCTTGTGATGGACAAATGGTTCGGCCTCCAGGTGATTGAGGCTGACCCAGAAGACGCGCATGAAGTCGCCGCAGGCCTCACCGAGCATCCCGACTTCAACTGGAAGAACCCCAACCGCTTTCGTGCGGTGTTTGGCTCGCTCATCATGCATCACGCAGGATTTCACCACGCCTCAGGTGCGGGATACAAACTGCTGGCGGATTGGTTGATCAATCTTGATCCCGTCAACCCGCAAACCACGGCGCGCATGTGTTCGGCCTTCCAGACATGGAAGCGTTATGACCCTGCCCGTCAGGAACTGATCCGCGCTGAAGTCACGCGCATTCTTGCCACTCCGGGCTTGAGCCGTGACACAACTGAAATGCTGACAAGGATATCCGACGCATGAGTAGACCACTTTGCCTCATCACCGGTGCCTCAACAGGGATCGGCGCGGCCTGTGCCACATTGGCCGCCACGCAGGGCTATGACCTGATCCTGACCTACAACAGTGATCAGGCGGGGGCGCAGGCTGTGGCAAAGGTCGCACAAGCAGCTGGCGCACATGCCCAGATCATTCAGGCAAACGTCGCGGAACCAGCGGCATTAGAGGCTGTGTTTACTTTGGTGGATGCAACGGGGCCTCTGGATGCACTGGTCAATAACGCGGGTATCGTCGGGCCTGCCACTCGGGTTGCCGATCTAACCCACAAACGCCTGCGCGAAATGTTTGATGTAAACGTCATCGGCGCAATGCTGGTCGCTGCACAGGCCGTCAAACGGATGGAGCCCCTTGGCAAAGGTGTCATCATCAACATCACGTCGGCCGCGGCCCGCATTGGTTCTGCCAACCAATACGTCGATTACGCAGCCACCAAGGCGGCTATGGATATTTTCACAAAAGGTCTTTCTGACGAAGTAGCGCCTGCTGGCCTGCGGGTTATGGGTGTCGCACCTGGGCTGATTGAAACCCAGATCCATGCCAAAGGCGGTGATCCTGATCGCGCCCAGCGCCTTGCAAATAAAGTACCAATGCAGCGCACTGGCAGCGCAGATGAAGTTGCCCAAGCCGTATTATGGCTCATGTCAGAGGGCGCAAGCTACGTCACAGGCTCTACTCTGGATGTCACGGGCGGCAGATAATTACTTAAAGGATTTTCATGACCACATTTCTTCTGATTTGCGGCGTCGTTATCGCCGCCTATGTATTTTATCGCCGTTTTCAACGTGGTGCGCATATGATTGGCAAGTATATTGATGCCGCCGCACCAGTGCGTGCAGCAGCCAAGCGTATTGGATTTCAATCCCAGCCCAATGTCCATTCTATCGTGAGTGTGAACAGCCCAGAACTATGTGTCGCCGCCATGGCGCACGCATTTGCACAAATGGATGACAATCAGGAACCGTGTAGCGAGACACTTGCCACCTCACTCAAAAAACACCTGAATGTTGGTGATACACAGGTCGACGATTTTTGCACTCTTTGCCCATGGCTGGTCACAGAAGGGGGAGGCCCTACGCCAGCATTTGATCGCCTTACCAAGCGCCTCAAGCAATTGGACCACGGCCCTTATTTTAGCAAAATGATGAACGTGCTTGGTGATGTTACTGCCTCAGGAACAAAAGGCATGCCCAGCCCGCGTCAGGCAGATGCGATGGGGGCATTGGCCCGAATTTTCCGCACCGCATGACCCTCCCCTACGTCTACCATAGCCAAGGACGCCGCCCTGCTACCGCATTCATTCTAATTGCGATCTGGGCGGCACTGGTCGCCGCGTATCAATGGTTGGATGCAGCGCCCATTATTCTGCTGTTGCTGGGCGCATTCACCCTACCTGCCCTATATGATCTGGTTATAGATCCCCGCGCGACATTTTCTTTGGACGATCAGCATCTACGTTGGAGCACACTGCGCCAAGAGGCCGAAATCGCATTGTCTGAAATTGACCACTTGCGGTTTGATACCCGCCTTGATCTATCAGTGCGCCTTACAGTGGTGCGCCCGTCTGGGGTAAAGATCCGCGTACCAGTCCCCGCGACACCGCCACAAGTTCTTTTTGAGCCGATCGCGACTGAAGCAGGTCTCAAAACGGTACGGCATCACTTTTCGTTGATGGGATAAAACCTTGGGCTGAACGCCGCTCTAAGGCCGTATGCGTGGCCGAACCGAATTGGCCAGCGCGCAGTAATTCTGCCGCTTGAGCCAGCCCGCCATATCGCGCCGCTTAGCCGCGTTGCGCATTGGGCCCCAATCGGCAGAGACACCGCGCCACTTGTTATCACGTCCATGGATCACGCCATCGCGTTTGACCGTAAACGCCATAATCCGCACACCGCAGCTCAGGTTCGCCGCGCCGTTCTTTAACGCCTCCCCTGTTCCTACGTTGCATTTGTATCCGCGCGCCGTGGCAGGAAGGATTTGCAGCAACCCGTACCACCGACCGCCGCCACCAACAGCCCACGGCTTGTAGGTGCTTTCGTGCTTGGCGAGGGCGGACATATAACCAACCCAAAAAGCGCGCCGTTGCGCATCGTCGTTACCCGCGTAGGCCGGACACCAGTTTGTAATATCGCCCGGCACCATATCAACCAATGGGCTGCCATGTGACTTTAGCGCAGACAGTGCGGCACGGGTCCAGACAGAGTGACCTTCCATATGTTGCCAACGTGTGCGCGGTATATGGGGAACACGTACAGGTGGGCGAACCTCAATTGTATCGCCATCGACAATCGGCACTGAGACACCAGTATCTGTTAAGATCACATTAGTCTCAGGCGTTTTGGAAACAGGAACCGAATTAGCCACGGGTTGCTCTGGCAGTGCTACGGATGGTTGTGTCAGAGTTTCTTCTATCGTCACGGCAGTCGGCGCCAGCTGCGCACCTCCTGCGCCAGCACTGAGGCCAATCGCTAATACTGAAAACACAAGAGAACGGCACACAGCGTCGCGCACTGACCGTTCACGGCGAAACGAAAGAAAACAAGAAAACTTCATATAAATAGTATGATCTGCTCTCTGACGCCCTGACAAGCGCATATCCGATGCCAATTGTCGCCATTGTTAACCACTTTGCAACATTGGCCCGCTTTGCCCAGCATCCTAGCGAACTTGGCAACCAATCGTAATGAATTGTTAACCAAAAGCGCGAAATCGCCTAGTGAACTCCGCGACATCACCGTTCCAGCGCCACTTTCACGCCCCATTGGTAGGCCAAACATAGGTTAAACAACTACAGACTACCGTATTGGATCACTCAATGACGCAATTGGCCACTCTGCTCCGTAAATTACCCGGCAAGCGCCGTAATGCGCCGCGCACTATTGTGCATGCCGATGAAATCGCCCCAACACGCGCAGATCAGACGTCCAAAAGCAACTCGACCTCTCCCTCGCCGTTTCGCAAACGCCCCTCTAGAAACAAGAAGCAATCCAAACCTGTAGAGGAGCAAACCGGCGCGCTTTTTGAGCAAGGCTATACGCGGGCTGACGTAGCACCTGAAATGACAAGCAGCGTGTTGAGCAAACTGTGCATCCCCTGCCCTGATCCAACACTCGAAGAACGCACCCGTGACGAACATCAAAACCAGGCTCTGAATTTGGTCCGGCAAGAGGATTGGGACAAGCTCTCGGAACTCATTGCCATTGCTGACCAAAACAATGCTATGACCCCTGGCGGCATGAGTGTTGCCGAGCTGATGGCATTTGGTGCGCGAGCTGATGTTGTGCATGCGGCCGAACACGCACTTTTGGACCGTATTCCCGAACATGACGCCCCTTTGATGCTAGGCATCGAAGCATTGGAATTTGTGCTGGCGGAAGCCCCGCATGATTATACCATCGGCTGCATCGTCGCACAGGCTCATATTGATATGGCGTGGGCATGGCGCGGCATCGGATGGGATGTAGAAATTGCCCCACGCAACCGTGAAGCTTTTGATGCGCATTTTGCGCGTGCCCGTGACATCATTCAGTCGTTCAAAGGTAAGCCAGAGAAATCTGCCCTATTGGCGAATACGTCTTGTGCCTTGCTGCGTGGTAATAACACCAGCCGTCAGATGGTGGCAGACCGTTATGAAGCCCTCATTGATCTGAACCCTGAAAACACGAGCCCGTTTCGTGCCCTAGGCACGCAAATGCTGCCACGTTCTTATGGATCATTTGCAGGGCTGGAACTGGAAGCGCGCCGCACCGCTGCACGCACTGAAAAAATCTGGGGTGCTGGCGGCTACACTTGGGTCATGTTTGACGCCATTAGTGTCGATGACGAAGCTTGCGCGTTGCTGGATTTACCGTTCTTTATCGAAGGGTTACGCGACATTGTTATGCATCGTCCCGAAGCCCACACTGTAAATTTGCTGGCCGCCTATTGCGCCAATACTATTGGACAAGCATTCTCCGGCAATGACGCAGCCGACGCAAACCGCGCCCAAATTGCCGATTGTGCAAACTGGATAGTGCGTGAGCACCTAACCGAGCTACATCCGATGATCTGGGCCCACGCCGCTCAAGGTTTTGCGAATAACTTGCGCGTCTCCTCGGCTTCCCGATTTGCTGCATCTGGACAAGATGATGCAATGCGCATCATTGCAGGTCTGTTTAAACGAGAAATCGCTGAAGGTAAGCGTATCGTATTTACGGATCAAGGACCGATGGCCACACCAGGATAAGCGATCTAAGTCCCGCTAGACAGGTCCGTTTCCTCTCCCTAAGCTGACGTTTCAGGGAGAACAAATATGACATATAAGACAGCCGCCGCAGATATTGCTCTGCGCGATCAATCCATTACCGAGCGCGTTTTTGAAAACCTCATGACACGTCCGGACGAGATTGTGCTGACGGATGGCCTTACCGGGGACGCAATGACCGCAGGTGAGTTTATGGCACAGGTCAAATCACTTGCTGGGGGGTTGGTTGCGCGCGGCTTAGGTACTGGCAAAACAGTGGCGCTTATGTCGCCCAACATTCCACATTACTGTATTGTTTTTCACGCCGTTGCATGGGCTGGCGGAACCATCACCACCATCAATCCAACCTATACCGCATCTGAAGTCGCCCACCAGCTGCGTGACAGCGCCGCTGATATTTTGATCACCGTTCCAATGTTCCTTGAGACCGCTCAGGAGGCAGCAAAAGACGCGGCAAACCAAACCGTTGTTGTTATGGGCGACGCCGCGGATGGTGCCGAGGCACTATCCTCATTTTACGGTGCGCCCATAGAGGCTCAGGTACCTGTCGATCTGGACGAGCATTCGGTTGTATTGCCCTATTCATCAGGCACAACGGGCCTACCCAAAGGCGTGCGCCTTAGCCACCGCAACTTGGTTGTAAATGTTGATCAGGTTATTCACGGCGGCGACATCCGGCCCGGAGAAACCGCTGCTGCGTTCCTGCCATTCTTTCACATCTATGGGATGAACGTATTGATGAACGTACACCTTGCTGGCGGTGGTGCCTTGGTCACGATGCCGCGTTTTGACCTAGAGCTGTTTTTGCAAATATCGCAGGATCACAAGGCACGCCGCATGTGGATCGTACCCCCCGTAGCGCTTGCCCTCGCGAAACACCCCATCGTGGACAACTATGATCTCAGCAGCGTTGAACAGATCTTTTCTGGTGCTGCACCACTGGGCGCTGAAGTGTCCGATGCTGTGGGCAAACGCATCAACTGTATCTCCTTGCAGGGCTTCGGTATGACGGAGCTATCCCCCGTCTCCCACACCACTCCGTTGAATAATCCAAAATCGGGTTCGTCTGGTGTCGCGCTACCAAATACCCAATGCCGCATCGTTGACCCGGAAAGTGGTGAAGATCTGCCAGCAGGCAGTGAAGGTGAACTTTGGATAAAAGGCCCTCAAGTTATGAAGGGCTACCTGAACAACGAAAAGGCAACCGCCGAGACGTTGACATCGGATGGATGGCTTAAGACGGGTGATATCGCCTACATTGATGATGAAGGATTTATGTACATTGTAGATCGCCTCAAAGAACTGATCAAATACAAGGGCTTCCAAGTCGCACCTGCGGAACTTGAGGCAACATTGGTGAGTTTGGATGGCATCATCGATGCGGCTGTCATTGGCCTACCCGATGATGAAGCAGGCGAATTGCCCATCGCATTTGTGGTTACCGCTGATCCCGCCCCGACCGAAGAAGACATCAAGGCGCATCTTGCCAAGACATTGTCGACCTACAAACAGGTGCACCGTGTGACATTTGTGGATGAAATCCCCAAATCAGCTTCGGGAAAAATCTTGCGCCGCGTTCTTAAGGCACAATCAATCTAAGTTATTTGGGCAAAACCGTTCTAAAAAATGCGCTCTACCCTGAAAACAGGGTAGAGCGTTGATCAATAGCTTAGGCCGAAAGCGCCTGAACAAAGGTAATGATCGCTGCCGCAAACTCTTCCGGCTTATCTTCTTGCAGGAAGTGCCCGCCATCTGTGATCGTTACATGCGCAACGCCTTTCGCGCCGGGGATGCGTTTTTGAAAGGCAACCTCGCCGCCCTTTGTCACTGGATCACGGTCACTGAATGCGGTGAGTACTGGTTTGTCCCACGCGCCTAGTACTTCCCATGCTTTGTCATTGTCTGCGCGATCATCACTGTGATGCGGCATGAGTGGCACCAGCGACGGAAACTTGCGTGCTCCCGCAAAATAGCTCTCATCAGGGAACGGTGCCTCATAGCCTTTTAGAACCTCTGGCGCGGTTTTGGGCGAAAAGATCGACGAGGCTGTGAACTCAGGCGATTCTGACGCGAATTTGATCCAATGCAGAAACGCATCTGGCGCGCCGCTGCCCATTTTTGCACCCAGTTCAGCGGCTGATACCAACGGCACATTTGGGGCCATCTGCGCCAAGGCAGCGGATGTTTCAGGTTTTACCAGCGTATTGTCAGGCAACCCCGTGTTCGCGACCACAATACGGGAAAAACGATCAGGTGCCGCTGTCAGCATTCTAAGGCCAATCAGGCCGCCCCAATCTTGGCACACCAAAGTTGCATCAGTGAAATCATTCGCTGCCAGCCATTGGCCCATCCAATCAACGTGATTGACATAGGTATAGTCATCTTGCGCTGCGGGTTTGTCAGAGCGCCCAAAACCAACAAGGTCTGGCGCGACAACGCGAAAGCCTGCTTGCGTCAATGGAGCAACCATTTTACGCCACAGATAACTCCATGTGGGCTGACCGTGCATGCAGATCAGAAGTGGGCCCTCGCCCTCATCGATATGATGAATGCGAATATCGCTCCCATCTGCAGCTTTCACATTTGTATAGTTTGGTTTGAAAGGATAGCCATCAAGGCCCTCAAAACGGTCATCAGGGGTGCGCATAATCTGCATCGGGTATTCTCCAGTGAAATTGATACCTTCAACTATCCCGATAATATTTGCGGGAGCCATTCCAGACCCTACGTCACTATTGCTTCCTCACTCCAATGTGAGGTGCCCATCCAGATCCCCAGATCCGCTTTATTGCGCGCCCCATGCCCGCCTTGCTCTTGAACCAGCCCGCGCGCCCCGCTAAACCCACCTCAACCATTATTGATAAGGCGCACTCTTATGCTCGATCTCACCTACGAAACGCCCAAAGTTCGCACCATCCCAGGTGCCAAACAAGATTGGGAGCTGGTGATCGGCATGGAGGTCCACGCGCAAGTGGCGTCAAAATCCAAGCTGTTCTCGGCTGCGTCTACAAAATTTGGCGCAGAACCGAACAGTAACGTGGCATTTGTAGATTCGGCCATGCCCGGCATGTTGCCCACAATCAACGAATTCTGTGTTGAACAGGCAGTCCGCACAGGCCTTGGCCTAAAGGCGCAGATCAACCTGTGGTCCGCGTTTGATCGCAAAAACTATTTCTACCCTGACCTGCCGCAAGGCTACCAGATCAGCCAGCTGTATCACCCCATCGTGGGTGAAGGCGAAGTACTGGTTGAAATGGGCGACGGCACTGCGCGTATGGTCGGTGTCGAGCGTATCCACCTTGAGCAGGACGCAGGCAAATCCATCCACGACATGGATCCAAACATGTCCTTTGTCGATCTCAACCGCACAGGTGTTGCGTTGATGGAGATCGTTTCACGCCCAGACATCCGTGGTCCAGAAGAGGCCGCAGCCTACCTTGCCAAATTGCGCCAAATCTTGCGCTACCTTGGTACGTGTAATGGCGACATGCAGTCTGGTGCGATGCGCGCAGACGTCAACGTATCTATCTGCGCGCCCGGTCAGTACGAAAAATACGCCGCAACTGGTGACTTTGGCCACCTCGGCACGCGCTGTGAGATCAAAAACATGAACTCAATGCGTTTCATCCAGCAGGCCATCGACGTTGAGGCCAAGCGCCAAATTGCTATCGTTGAAGCAGGTGGCGAAGTTCACCAAGAGACCCGCCTGTTTGATCCAGACAAGCAGGAAACACGCTCAATGCGGTCCAAGGAAGAAGCGCATGATTACCGCTACTTCCCTGACCCCGACCTGCTGCCCCTAGAGATAGAACAGTCATGGGTAGACGAAATCGCCGCCACCCTCCCCGAGCTACCAGACGCAAAGAAATCCCGCTTTATCAATGACTTTGGCTTGTCCGATTATGACGCATCCGTGCTGACTTCTGATCTGGATAGCTCGTCTTATTTTGAGACCGCCGCCCAAGGCCGCGATGGCAAAACAACGGCCAACTGGGTTATCAACGAGCTGTTTGGCCGTCTCAAGAAAGACGAAAAAGACATCTCAGAGAGCCCGGTTACACCTGCCCTATTGGGTGGCCTTATCGACCTGATCGCATCAGACGTCATCAACGGCAAAACCGCCAAGGATGTGTTTGAAATCGCTTATACTACAGGTCGTGACCCTGCCGAGATCGTCGAGACCGAAGGCCTCAAGCAGGTGACCGATACGGGTGCCATTGAGGCCGCAGTGGACGAAATTATCGCCGCTAACCCTGATCAAGTTGCCAAAGCACTGGCAAACCCAAAACTCGCGGGTTGGTTTGTGGGTCAGGTCATGAAAGCGACAGGCGGTAAAGCCAACCCAAAGGCTGTGAATGAATTGGTCGCCAAAAAGCTGCAAGGCTAAGGCGCTTTTTCATTCCGTAAATCCGCGGTTCCACCACCGGTTTGGATTGTCGCGCTGATCACTGTCATCAGCGCGACAGGCAAGCACCTCTTGCACTGTGATCACTGGTTCTTCGTAGGAATGGCTGTGCCGAACGGCCTCTACAGCGGCAGCTAAAATTGCTGGATCACGCGGCACGTTGAAGGATAGAATCCGCGCGGGCATTTCTATTGAGCGCTCGATATTGCCCGCCACCGATCCCGCCAGTGGGCGGAAAAACTGCATTCCAGTCGCGCTCTCAAAAGCAACCCCCTCATAATCACCATACCTTAGCCCTACCGCTGCTTTAACGGCTTCGCGCACACGGGCATCGTCGCGTGTCGCCAGCTCAACCCGCACCCCCCAAACAGGTTCAAACTGGCAAGTTTCTAGGGAGGCATTGATCAGCGTTAGTGCGTCCATTTACGTTTTCCTATTTGACTATGTGGGCCTGTTACACCAACCCTACTGACAACAGGACGTCAGTAGGGTTCAGGAATCGTGGCAAAAAACGACAGGTACTTCGAGATCATTCAAATGTTGCGCCACACAAAAAAACCCATTCGCGCCATTCTGATTGCAGAAACGTTAGAAGTATCCTCCCGCACGATTTACCGCGACATTGCAGCACTTCAAGCCAGACAAGTTCCGATATTGGGCGAAGCAGGCATCGGATATGTTATGCGAGCGGGCTATGATTTGCCGCCGCTAAATCTGGATGCGGATGAAGCCGAGGCGGTGGCACTTGGTCTTGAAATGATCGCCCGCCTCGGGGATGTTGATCTTTTGAAGGCCGCCCGCCGCGCATCGCGCAAATTAAGTGCTATTGCCCCTGGAACGCGGCAACTCATCGCCTCTAGCTGGGGTGCGCCTTATGATACTGCTGCACCACTTGTACGCCGTGCGATTGCAGCTGAACAGATGCTGGAAATGGTGTATCAAGACGCCGCCATCCAGCAAACCACACGCATCATTTGGCCGCTGGCGTTGATCTATTACAGCGACAACACCGTCATCGTGTCGTGGTGCACCCTGCGTAATGCGTTCCGCCACTTTCGGTTAGACCGAATGGAAACATGCACCCTTCAGGACGCTAGGTTCACAGGCAAAGGCGCGGCTCTGCTGGCAGAATGGGAGGCCCGCCATAAATCAGAATCCATAACCGCCCCACCGCCCTAAATCAAAGCGACGCTACGGCCCAACTGCAAATGGACCATAACACGTTGTAACTGCTGTTCGGCTGTCGCAGGCTATCCAGAGACATTCAACACTTACCCAAGGCCAGTACAATGACACAGGTATTCCGTTCAGCCCCCCTTACCGTTCTGCCCGAATGGATCGACTATAATGGTCATCTGAATATGGCCTATTACTCTGTCTTGATGGATCAGGGCGCAGATCATTCCTATCCGCTGATCGGATTTGGCCCAGATTACCGTGACCGGACCAGCTGCACGACTTATGTGGCAGAATTTCACATTTGCTACGTGCGCGAACTACATGAGGGCGACCGTGTCACCACGACATTCCGGCTCATCGACTATGATGCCAAACGGTTCCACGTCTTTCAGGAACTCTGGCACGAAGATGGCTGGCTTGCCGCGACTGGTGAAGCACTGACTTTGCATGTTGATCAATCTGGCGAAAAACCCCGCGTAGCCCCCATGCCTGATGAAATTCTGAGCAAACTGGCAGCAATGAAAGAGGCACAAAAAGACAATCCGATGCCGGAACGTGTAGGGTCTAAAATCGGGATTGTCAGGAAATAGGGTGCACCTGCACTGAACATCATAGCGTTGAAATCCCTAGAATTATTCCAACGACAGCCATGAGGATTGGCTTACGAACCTATTGCTGACTGTTTCCTTTCAGTTGCCCTCACGTTAGAAGAGCCAAAACCACCCGAAAGCTACGCCTATGATCCGTTATGAATACAAGGTCGTCCCCGCCCCGACAAAGGGCATCAAGGGTAAAGGCATACGTGGAGCTGAAGCAAAATTTTCTTTTGCACTACAAGAGCTTATGAATGGAATGGCCGGCTATGGCTGGGAGTACCAGCGTTCGGAAACATTGCCATCTACTGAACGGTCCGGCCTGACCGGCACCACCACAGAGTGGCGCAATGTGCTGGTTTTTCGCAGACCGCGTGCAGGGGATGCCGCCGAGTTCCAGCCCGAGCTGTTGCCAGCCCCAGCTGAGATCACGCAAGAGCCGGCAGAGACCTTTGAGATGTCCGACGACAACGACGGGTTACAGCCTTTGGCGGACAATGGTGTTGAAGACACCCAGGCCGATAACGGCATTAGCGCCTCATTAAGTATCCTCGCACGTGCGCGCAGCCTGTCAAAAACGCCGGATGATGATGACACCGAAGTAGATAACGAAGATCCAAAGACTTAGGGTGCGATATCCAGCGATAGGGCGTGAATGCGGCCAATCAAATCGGACCCCAGCGCGCTGTGAACCGCGCGATGTTTTGCCAAACGGCTAAGACCCGCAAATTCGGACGCTGTAATCGCGACATCAAAATGCGTCTGACCGCCTTCACGAAAGCCCGAATGACCACGGTGGGCTTCGCTAACATCCTCAACCTCAAGCCGTTCCACAGTAAAAGCATCCCGCAACGCGCTCTCAATTTCGTCTTTGACCAACATAAACTCTCCAATGAGAGCGATTTATTTTCGCCGCCCCCTTTCCTCTGACAGCCACACGTTTAGAGTGACGAGCCTGAGTCGGAAAGGTGCACCCATGCAAAAAAACGATCCCTTTGGTTTTGATATGTCTGTCTCTTCTTCCAAAAAGAAGAACCCGCGTGGACGCCGTGGTATGTCTGGCGCGTCAGAAACCTCGCGTCGTGTATGCGATCATGAGGGCTGTGAAGAAGCCGGAAAATACCGCGCGCCAAAAGCGCCCGATGTGTTGGATGACTATTTTTGGTTCTGCCAACAGCACGTACGTGAGTACAATACGAAGTGGAATTTCTTCCACGGAACAACAGAGGCGGAAATGAATGCCCAAATGTCGGAAGACAAAGTTTGGGACCGCCCCACAAAGCCAATGGGCGACCCTGAGGCCCGCGCGTGGGCACGTCTAGGCATTGAGGACCCGCATCAGGTACTGGGTGCAAACGCAACCCAGAACCCTGGAAAAGGCCCGCAAGCAGGACGTCGCCTGCCACCTACAGAAAAGCGCGCGCTTGAAGTTTTGGATGCAAAAGACAACCTGACCAAGCCGGAGATCCGCAAGATTTACAAAGGCCTCATTAAGGTTCTTCACCCTGACATGAACGGCGGTGACCGCTCTCAGGAAGATCAGCTGCAATTGGTTGTCTGGGCCTGGGACCAACTCAAGACCAGCCGTAACTTTAAAGATTAACTTTTGCGCGGGCCAGTCCACGGGATTGGCCCGCGCGTCCTTAGACTGCGTGCGAACAAATGTAGCGCAGCCATACACACCCCCCAAATAACAGCAGCGGGATGCTCGGCTGCAATAAGAATACCAATCGGGCCAAATACAACCCCAGGCAATCCACCACCAACCGACCCGATTAGCCCACCTGCGCCAATCGCCGCACCAAGCAGGGTCATCCCAGCCCCCCCACCAGCTGCAAGCACGATGCCTAAGGGTCCCGCTCGCCCGAATGCATCAGCACAGAGCCAGCCACCAGCACCAGCTCCCAGTATTGCCGCAACGTAAAATGCTGCGCTCCCCATCTTGCGAAACTCAGGACCGCCGATGTGAACCATGGCGATTGCAACGATGACGCCCACCCCGGCTACGGCGCAGGCAAAACGGACACGAGGCTGTTTGATTAAGGCAATTAATAGCATGATCTCTCCACAAAAACTTTCCCCGTATTGCTAACAAACGGAAACCGCAGTTTTTGCGATGGTTTTGTGCAGTTTTCACGCAGGAACCCAACTGGACCTATGACCTTGCGAAATTTAGCTCTTTCCCTCGAACACCCAAACGATATGTTGCACTCAACAACACAAGGTTTCTTGATCGGAACCAGATAGATTTAGGATGATTTTACATGGCTGACGGCGGACTGGACCTCAACGCAACCCCGACCAAGGATATCTCGGTACGTGAGGTGTTTGGCATCGATACAGATATGATTGTAAAGGGCTTTGAAGAGCGTACAGATCGTGTGCCCGAGCTGGACAGCACCTATAAATTTGATGCAGATACCACTCTGGCTATCCTTGCCGGCTTTTCGCACAACCGCCGCGTTATGGTTCAAGGTTACCACGGAACGGGTAAATCCACGCACATCGAACAGGTGGCAAGCCGCCTGAACTGGCCAACCGTGCGCGTCAACCTTGATAGCCACATCAGCCGGATTGACCTGATCGGTAAAGACGCCATCAAACTGATCGACGGCAAACAGGTTACTGCATTCCAAGAAGGTATTCTACCTTGGGCTCTGCGCACGCCGACAGCGATTGTATTTGATGAATACGACGCAGGCCGTGCTGACGTAATGTTTGTCATTCAACGCGTTCTGGAAACAGACGGTAAGCTTACCCTTCTTGACCAGAACAAAGTCATCACTCCGCACCCGTATTTCCGCATTTTCGCGACAGCAAACACTGTTGGTTTGGGTGATACAACGGGTCTGTACCACGGCACCCAACAGATCAACCAAGGTCAGATGGACCGCTGGTCTTTGGTGTCTACGCTGAACTATCTTAGTATCGACGCTGAAACCGCAATTGTGCTGGGTAAAAATCCACATTTCAATACTGCTGAGGGCCGCAAGATCATCAAACAGATGGTCACAGTCGCCGACCTGACGCGGACTGCGTTCATGAATGGCGATCTGTCCACTGTGATGTCACCGCGTACGGTTATCGCATGGGCGCAGAACGCGGAAATCTTCAAGAATGTCGGCTATGCCTTCCGCCTCAGCTTCCTCAACAAATGTGACGAACTGGAGCGCCAGACCGTTGCAGAATTCTATCAACGCCTGTTTGACGAAGAACTGCCGGAAAGCGCTGCCAGCGTGAGC
Organism: Sulfitobacter sp.; assembly: GCA_033851935.1. GTDB lineage: Bacteria > Pseudomonadota > Alphaproteobacteria > Rhodobacterales > Rhodobacteraceae > Sulfitobacter. The sequence goes on along the minus strand of JAWSVL010000002.1, from coordinate 509,063 downwards.
TTGGGATGAGTGCGAAGCGGCTTCATATCGGCCTGATTGGCGGTATTGGCGTCGCGTCGACGGTTTCCTATTACCAAAGACTAACAGCAGCTGTCGCCAAATTTGGCGGCACAGCAGACATCACAATTGTACATGCAGATGTGCGTGAGCTTATCCACAACACCTCTGCGGATAAGCGTGATGATCAGGCCCAAGTCTATGCGAAATTGATTGACCGTCTCAAGGCTGCAGGCGCAGATTGCGCTGCGATCACGTCTTTAGGTGGTCACTTTTGCTTTGCCGAAACGCAGGCCATTTCTTCGCTTCCTTTGCTCAGTGGCGTGTCACCATTAGATGACTATTTTGCAGATCAAGGTATCAAAAAGGTCGGATTGTTGGGCACTCGAATTGTGATGGACACATTGCTTTTTGGTCAATTGAACAAGACCCAAGCCATTGTTTTGGAAGATGAGATCGACACGCTGGGGCAGGCATATCTGGACATGGCAGTATCCATGCAATGTTCACCCGATCAACAGGAACTGTTTCACGATGCAGGGCGGCGTATGGTTAACGACCACGGCGTCGATGCGATCGTTCTTGCAGGTACAGACCTAAGCCTTGCCTTTGAGAATAGCACCGTTGAATACCCCGTGATTGATGCACTTGATATTCATGTTGATGTGCTTGCCCGTCTTGCTACGGGCCAAATGAATTTAGATGTCAAAGGTATCGTGGCATGAACCAGTCAAACGACAATCCAGCAGACGCCTTTAAAAAGGCCTTGGCCGAAGCCTCCAAGGTTATGGCCAACGATCCCGATCTCACGGTGAGCTATACCGTTGATCCATCTGGCCTGACAGGCGATGCGATGCGCCTGCCCCAAGTGACCCGCCGCATGACCCGCGAAGAGGTGATGCTAGCGCGTGGTACTGCGGATGCGCTGGCACTGAACCGTCGGTATCATAACGGCCAAACCCACGCCCGCTATCAGCCCCAAGGCGAAATGGCGCGTGATCTGTACGAAGCGATGGAAACCGCGCGTTGTGAGGCCGTAGGCGCACGTGACATGCCCGGAACAGCGGGCAACATCGACGCCAAAATCAAACACGAGGCCCTGCGCAAAGGGTATGATCAGGCCAAGGCCGCCTCTGATGTGCCTTTGGCAGTTGCTGCTGGCTATCTTGTACGCCATCTGGCCACGGGCCGTGAAATGCCAGCTGGTGCGGAAAACGTTATGGAGCTGTGGCGCGGTTATATCGAGGACAGCTGCGGTGGCACGCTGGACGATCTTGAGAATGCGTTGGAAGATCAATCGGCGTTTGCCAAATTCTCGCGCCAGATCATCACTGATTTGGGCTATGCAGACCAGCTGGGCGATGACCCTGACGGCGTAGACGATGATCAAGAAGACGAAGCCGAGGAAGGCACCGACGAACAAGAAGATCCAGACAGCACCGGTAGTGACGACCAAGATCAAGAAGACGCTGACGCCTCCCCTGAACAAAGTCAGGAAGAGCAGCAGGACTCGTCTCAGGCTCAGGTTTCGATGGACGAGATGGCAGATCAGGAGCTTGGCGAAGAGGCCGAGATGCCTGAGGGCGAAGCCCCTATGGAGCCGCCTGCCCCGCAGCCAGTATCAGACGCTGATCCGAACTATACTGTTTACCAAAACGATCACGATGAAACAGTAGGAGCAGAAGAGCTTGCTGAACCTGCCGAACTGGAGCGTTTGCGCGCCTATCTTGATCAACAGCTTGAGCCGCTCAAAGGAGCGGTGAGCCGTCTGGCAAACAAGTTGCAACGCCGCCTTCAGGCACAACAGAACCGCTCATGGGAGTTTGACCTTGAGGAAGGCACGCTAGATGCGGGCCGTCTAGCGCGGATTGTCGCTAGCCCGACAACCCCGCTTAGCTTTAAGGTCGAAAAAGACACCGAGTTCCGCGATACGGTTGTGACCCTGCTCATTGATAATTCAGGCTCTATGCGCGGACGTCCGATTTCGATTGCGGCGATCTGTGCGGATGTTCTGGCCCGCACGCTGGAACGCTGCAATGTTAAGGTCGAGATCCTAGGCTTTACCACACGTGCGTGGAAAGGCGGCCAAGCTCGCGAAGCATGGCTGAACGATGGTCGCCCAACTGGCCCCGGCCGTTTGAACGATCTGCGCCACATCATTTACAAATCCGCTGACGCCCCGTGGCGCCGGACAAGGCCTAATCTGGGTCTGATGATGAAGGAAGGCCTGCTAAAGGAGAACATCGACGGCGAGGCGCTGGAATGGGCCCACCGCCGGATGATGGCACGCGCGGAATCGCGCAAAATCCTGATGGTTATTTCTGATGGTGCGCCCGTTGATGACAGCACATTGTCCGTTAACCCTGCGAATTTTTTGGAAAAACACCTGCGTGACGTGATCGAGATGGTCGAAAAGAAAAGAGCCGTTGAGCTGTTGGCCATCGGTATCGGCCACGATGTGACCCGCTACTATGACCGTGCGGTTACCATCACCGATGTTGAACAATTGGCGGGTGCTATGACTGAACAGCTGGCATCCTTGTTTGAAAGTGATCCACGCAAACGTGCGCGTGCCATGGGAATGAAACGGGCTGGCTGATTTCAGAGCAGTTTAATTCAGAGGTAATTTAGCGAAAGGGAACGCAGTGTTTCAATCATTCGAGGTCACAGCCCGTCCAGAGCAAGGGCCGCCCCGCCTGATCGCACTGCGCGCGCACCTTACCGCTGAAAAGCTGGACGGCTTTATTATTCCGCGTGCCGACGCGCATCAGGGTGAATACGTGGCTGCGCGAGATGCCCGCCTTGCGTGGCTTACCGGTTTTACGGGTTCAGCCGGATTTTGCGTGGCGTTAAACGATATCGCAGGCGTCTTTATTGACGGGCGCTACCGCACCCAAGTCAAAGCACAAGTTGCAGATGTTTATACGCCAGTGCCGTGGCCTGAGGTCTCAATGGCGCAGTGGCTGCGCGAGCAGTTGCCCCAAGGTGGACGGGTAGGTTTTGACCCTTGGTTACATACCGTTGATCAAATTGCACAAGCGGAAAAAACACTGATAGGCAGCGGTATTGAGCTGGTGCAATGCGCCAATCTGGTGGATGCAATCTGGTCTGATCAACCTGCCCCGCCGATGGAACCGGCCAAAATTCACCCGATTGAATTTGCAGGCGAAACACATGCAGTCAAACGGGCTCGCCTTGCAACAACGCTGGTTGAGGCAGACGAACAGGCCGCCGTGATCACCCTGCCCGATAGTATTTGCTGGCTCTTAAACGTTCGCGGCGCGGATATTGAGCGTAACCCTGTTGTCCATGCCTTCGCTGTTTTGCATTCGGACGGGACAGTTGATCTGTTTTCGGAGCTGTCAAAATATAGCGGTCTAGAGGCCTATCTGGGTGACAAAGTACGTTTGCAAGCACCTTCCATCTTTTTGGACGCGTTAAGATCACTCACTGGTCCTGTCCGCATAGATGGCACCACGGCGCCCCAGATTGTTGCAGACACTTTGGGCGACAAAGCGACCAAAGGTGCCGAGCCCTGCGCATTGCCTAAAGCCTGCAAAAACACTGCCGAGATTGAAGGCGCTGCCGAGGCCCATCTGCGCGACGGTGCCGCAATGGTTGAAATGCTGTGCTGGTTGGATGCACAAACCCCTGGCAGCGTGACAGAAACCCAAGTTGTCACCCAGCTTGAAACCCTGCGCCGCCGCGACAATGGCCTGCAAGATATCAGTTTTGAAACCATCGCCGGTACAGGCCCTAATGGCGCGATCATGCATTACCGTGTGACCGAAGAAACCGACAGCACGCTGGAAGACGGTCACCTGATTGTTCTGGACAGTGGCGGTCAGTATCTGGACGGCACCACGGATATCACCCGTACCGTTGCAATTGGAACACCGCCTCAGGAAGCCTGCGAGGCCTTTACCCGTGTTCTAGCGGGCATGATCGCTATGAGCCGCCTGCGCTGGCCAAAGGGCCTAGCAGGCGCGCATATCGAGGCCATTGGCCGAATGCCTTTGTGGTTGGCGGGTCAGGACTTTGATCATGGTCTGGGTCACGGAGTTGGTGCCTATCTTAGTGTGCATGAAGGTCCACAGCGTTTGAGCCGTGTCAGCACTGTGCCGTTGCAGACCGGAATGATCCTTAGCAACGAGCCGGGCTATTACCGCGAAGGTGCGTTTGGCATTCGCATCGAAAACCTGTTGGTTGTGCAAAACGCCCCCTCTCTAGAGGGGGGCGATGCACACCGAGAGATGCTGGATTGGCGCACACTTGCCTTTGCACCCATTGATCGTCGCCTGATTTTGACCGACCTGTTGGACCCCGCTGCACGCGATTGGCTCAACGATTATCACGCTCAGGTTGCAGACAAGATCGGCCCACGGGTTTCGGCCACCGCCAAAGAGTGGTTAAGTGCGGCAACTGCACCCATTTGAGGGGTGCACATTCACGTCGTATGGGGGGAAACAATGGTAAAACATATTACAATTCGCAAAGCAGAAGGCATTTGGACAGTTCGCGCTGGGGGTGCCGTGCTGGGTGAAACGACAAATGCATTGGAACTAATCGAGGGTGATTACCCCCCAGTGATCTATTTTCCGCGTGAAGATATCGCCATGGCCTTCCTTGATGCCAGCGACAAATCATCACACTGCCCGCACAAAGGCGACGCCAGCTATTTCAGCGTTGTGACGAAAAGCAGGACATTGGAAAATGTTGTGTGGTCCTATGAAAGCCCCAATGAGGATGTCGCTCGCATTCGCGATCATCTTGCCTTTCACAACGTCGAAGAAGTCACCGTCGAAAATATCTAAGAATGTTCTTCGGCAGCTGTGGCTGCCAATGCACGATTATAGGCGCGCAATGCATCCACATGGAACAGCGCGCCTAGTAACTCTGGCGGGGCCGCATCTGCTGACAAAGTAACAACTGGTAAAAATTGCACGCCTGTCTTCTCGAAAATTGGCATCGCAATCTCCAATGTAGCTGCGCCGTCCAGATACAACCCTTCACCAATCATTTCCCAACAGCGTTCCTGACCCGCCGCCTTAGGGTGATCCATCGGTCGCATCGTTTTTGCTGCAATGAACATGGCCAGCAAATAGGCTTGCGGCCCAGCGGCAAGGTGAATGCCGCGTCGCTCGATCTGGGATAGGAAAAAACTGCGGTTGACCAGCTTTGAAGAGAGAGATGTGGACATGCTGACAGCAACCATTACCGCCAAACCCGTCTGCCAATCTCCTGTGAGTTCAAACACAATTAACGTTGTCGATATCGGCGCGCCTAAAACAGCAGCTGCAACTGCCCCCATTCCCGCCAACGCATAAAGCGATGCAGAGCCAGAAACGTCGGGAAAGAACCCCGTCGCAATCAGACCGAAGGCCAAACCAACCAAGGCACCCACCATCAGGGACGGTGAAAACACGCCCCCCCCCATTCGCCCGCCTAATGTGATAGCAACAGCGAGCACCTTTAGTACCGCAAATACCGTTGCTTCATGCAGTGCCAACTCTCCCGTCAGAGCAAGAGACGTTGTTTCATACCCCACGCCAATAATATGCGGAAACCACAGAGCAATAATGCCCAACATCCCCCCCGCCACCATCGGGCGTAGATAACGTGGCAGATTGATGCGGGCTTGGACTTGGTTGCCGAAATCATCAGCCCAAAAGACCGCGCGCATCAGTACCACCGCGACCAAACCACAAGTCAATCCCAACAGCAGAAAGGCGGGCAATTCGACATAAAACTGCAGGTCTCCCATTGTGGGGAGCTTGAATTCGGTGACGCCGCCAAACTCCAAACGGTTAATGACTGTCCCTGCAACGCTGGCAATCACAATCGGCGCAAACGCGTGCACAGCAAAGTGGCGTAGAACAACCTCTAACGCAAAAAGCGCCCCCGCAATCGGCGCGTTAAAGCTGGCCGAGACAGCCGCAGCAACAGCACAGCCCAGCAGATCGCGGCCTGTGATTCCATCTGCGTTGATGCGGCGGCTGACCCGTGTCGCGATCATGGCAGCGAGGTGAACCACTGGTCCCTCACGCCCCGAAGAGCCACCTGTTCCCAATGTCACAAGCGACGCAAACGCCGAAGCAAGCCCTGCCCGCGTCTCAACCCGCCCTTCGTGCAACGCGGATCCTACGATAACATCGGCAACCGATCGCGCGCGCGCGTCCTTAGTGAAATGATGAAGGATCAACCCAGAAACCAACCCACCAATCGTCGGAATGAGAACAATCCAATACCACTCCAAACCACTGATAAAACTATGCAAATGCTGCACGTCATCGGTGCCGTATAAGGTTTGTTGAAGCCAGTTAATGCCTTTGCGGAAAAACAGCGCAGCAAATCCTGCGGCTATCCCGATCAGCAACGCAATAAACCAGAATGTAATCTTGCTGGGCCCCTTGAGGCGCAAGACGCGCCATCCTTCTTTCACACTGTCGATTGCCGTCGTCAGTTGCTGGAACAAGAATGAGCGGATCTGCTCGGTCATGGGTGTCTCTCAATGGATGGGCTTTGTTCTAATCTACCCCTGCGGAAACCATATTGCATCCGCCGTTTCAAGCGATCAGGCGCTCAACAAGGCGCGAGCAGCCTCACGAGCGGCTTCAGTGATGGTGTCTCCAGACACCATGCGCGCGACCTCGTCTACGCGCTCGACCTCACTGAGGGGAACAACATTTGTTGTGGTCATGCCTTTGGTCACAGACTTTTCTACCCGCCAATGATGTGCCCCCAGTGCTGCCACTTGTGGTGAGTGGGTCACAACCAGCACTTGCCCCTCAGACGCAATTGAGGCCAACCGGCGACCAACTGCATCCGCAGTCGCACCGCCGACACCGCGGTCGATTTCGTCAAATATCAGCGTAAGGCCGGATTGGCCTTGGGTCAGGCACACCTTTAGCGCCAGCAAAAAGCGGCTTAGTTCACCGCCTGATGCAATCTTGTTCAGGGGGCCTGCAGGCGCGCCTGGGTTGGTGGCCACCGTAAAGGAAACGGCATCGCGTCCATCAGGGCCTTCAGTTTCTGGCGTGATCTGCGTGGCAAATACTGCGCGTTCCATCTTTAACGGCGCAAGTTCGCCACTGACGGCTTTATCCAGCTTTTTCGCAGCCCTAGATCGCGCTGCGCTGAGCGCAGAAGCCGCTGTCTCATATGCCGTTTCAGCGGCTTTCACTTCGGCTTGTAATTTTGCCTGTTCAGCATCGCCTGCATCCAGTGCGTCCAACTTACCGCGCAACGTATCTGCAAACCCTGCCAGCTCATCAGGTTGCACTTCGTGTTTGCGCGCAAGTCCGCGAATGGCAAACAAGCGTTCTTCGGTGTTTTCCAATTCATACGGGTCAAATGACATCAGCTCGATTGCAGCCACAACACCTTCCATGGCGCTATCAAGCTCAACCATGGCGCGGTTTAACGCGGCCATGGGTTCTTCAAGCGAACCTTCCGCCTGCGCAACGGCACCGTCAAGCCAACGAAATGCATCAGCAAGCCGCGCCTCAGCGCCGCTTTGGCCCATTGCCTCATAAGCATTCACCACATCTGCGCGAATTTTTTCGGCACTTTGCATCATACGGCGTTGAGTATCGAGTGCAGCTTCCTCCCCCTCTTCGGGGCGCAGCTTGTCCAACTCGGCTACAGCATAACGCAAAAACTCTTCTTCGGCACGGATCTCGTCTTGGGCTTTGGCAGCAGCGGCTTCTACCTTGCGGGTGCGCGCCATTTCGCTCCATGCTTTGCGCACCTTCGCGCGCGCGCCGTCAAGAGAACCAAAAGCATCCAGAATAGTGCGGTGACCACGTGGATTCAAAAGGCCGCGGTCATCATGCTGGCCGTGCAATTCTACCAATGTTTCACTGAGCGCGCGCAGTACTTCGCCGGAACAACGGCGGTCATTGACCCATGCCGTCTTGCGCCCGTCTGCTGTATTGATCCGGCGCAAGATCAGCTCGTCTCCTGCAGGAAGTCCCGCCTCTTCCAAGACTGCGTGGGCAGGATGGCCTTCCGCTAGATCAAACCATGCCGTGACCTCACCTTGTGCCGCGCCTTGGCGAACCAGATCGGCACGCCCTCGCCAGCCCAGCACAAAACCAAGACTATCAAGCAGGATAGATTTACCTGCACCAGTTTCACCAGTCAGCACATTGAGACCCGACTGGAAGTTAAGCTCCAATCGCTCAATGATTAGCATGTCCGAAATATCAAGACCGCGCAGCATCAGAATATATCCGTCACAGGCATGCGCTTGCGCACGTTAAATCCATTCGCCCTTCAGCGTCTGACGGTAAATCGAAGACAACCAGTTGTTGCCAAGCGATCTAAGTTCCAGTCCGTTCCCTGTGAGCAACTTGTAACTATCCTCATACCATTCGGTTGATTGATAGTTGTGCCCAAGAATAGCGCCTGCTGTCTGCGCTTCATCCGTCAGGCCAAGGCTAAGATATGCCTCAACCAAGCGATGCAATGCTTCGGCAGTGTGCGTGGTGGTCTGGAAATCCTCAACAACGACGCGGAAACGGTTGATCGAAGCCGTATAATGATCACGGCGCAGATAGTAGCGGCCGATTTCCATTTCCTTGCCAGCAAGATGGTCAAACGCCAGATCAAATTTGAGAATCGAACCGCGTGCATATTCGCTGTCTGGGTAGCGTTCGATCACCTGACGTAGGCTTTGGAGCGCCTGAAAGGTCAGTCCCTGATCACGTCCAACGTCATCAATCTGATCGTAATAGCTAAGGGCCAGAAGATAGGCCGCGTAGGCCGCATCGTCATCATCTGGATAGAAATCAATAAACCTCTGCGCAGCCGAGCGGCTGTTGGGATAGTCTGCATCTTGATGATAGGCGAATGCCTGCATGATCAATGCGCGTTTAGCCCACTCGGAGTAAGGATAAAGGCGTTCAATTTCGGCAAAATAGAACGCACCATCGCTTGGGCGTTTGCGATTCAATTCGAATTCGCCACGCTCAAAGATTTGCTCGGGCGTGTAGCTTTCTAGAGGAATTTCCTGTGGATTAAAGAAATTCTTCGTAAACCGACCCGAATCTTGGCCTCCACCACATGCGCTGAGTGCAGCTACAGCCACCAGCGTGACGGAAAGACGTCTTGCAGACCCTCCAAAACCCATCTTTGGCCATCCTTATTCTCTTACCGCTTGCATCATACTCAAGGGTTTCACCCCTGTTTGTCTAAGGTGTTAGCACACTATTTACCGGTGCAAAACGCCCATTTCCTACTTTGTAAAAAAGGCCCAAAGCGTTGGCTTCGGGCTTTGTATATAGTTTTAGGGGGATGGTCATTTCAAGCAACCGCAGGAATTTCTTCCCAAACAAGTCCGTGGCCCGGAAGGCGGGACGCCATTGCACCGTCACATTGCACCAAGCGCACAGCACCTGGCGTGTCAAACAAAGCCCGCAGCAGTGTGTTCGTAAGGGAATGACCCGCACGGGTACCTGTATAGTGGCCTAACAATGGCGCGCCAGCCAGCGCCAAATCGCCCAATGCATCCAACATCTTATGGCGCACAGGTTCATCTGCATGACGCAAACCACCGGGACTAAGAACCGTATCGCCATCAAAAACGACCGCGTTTTCGCCAGCTTCACCACCAAGCGCAAGACCATTCGCTTGCATCGCATCCACATCCGCCTGACGGCAGAATGTGCGGCTGTCACACAGCTCACGCGCAAACGAACCATTGTTCATCACCAGCGATTTTTTCTGGCGCCCAATCGCCGCATCCGCGAAATCAATTTCGAAATCAATCCGCAGCGTATCTGAGGGTGTAATTGTCGCAACAGCATCGCCGTCCCGAACAGTAACTTCCTTCAGCACTTCAAACGCCATCACCGGAGCCGCCTGCATTTGAACGCCCAATTCCATGATACCGCGCACAAAAGGTGCTGCAGAACCATCTAGGATTGGAACCTCAGGGCCGTCGATTTCGATGAGAGCATTGTGAATGCCACAACCTGCCAAAGCCGCCATCAAATGCTCAACCGTTGAGACCTGAAGGCCGGTCGCATTTTCCAATTTGGTACACAAAGGTGAGCGATTGACCGCATCCCAACGCGCAGGGATCATACGATCACCCAGTTGCACATCGGTACGTTTGAACCAGATACCATGATCAGGCGCTGCCGGCAGCACGGTTGCTGTCGCGGGTTTGCCTGAGTGCAGGCCCTTCCCTGCGAAGCTGATCGCTGTTTTTACAGTGTTCTGCACGTTGCCGCCTCTGGTTTTGATTCAAGTTTTCACTTGATTGCATCCTAGATACGAACCCTGCAGCCTGGATTCAAATCAATCATTGCAACCAACTGAAACATGACTGTCACAATCTGGCGCAATGTTGCCTCAAGCGTTATAACACCCCACTTTAAAACGAAAAAGGCCACCCGAAGGCGGCCTCTCGCATCACGAAATGATGGTTTTAGTTTGCTTGACGGCGCAAGAACGCTGGGATCTCGATACGGTCCTGCTCCGGATCAGCTTCCTGACGCGGCTGAGGCGCTGCTGCGCTCTGCTGGCTTTGCACTGGCGGTTGCTGACGCGCAGGTTGGCTTGGGGCTGCGGCACGTGGTTGCGCCTCACCTTCTTGCGTTCCTGTCATGCGGTTAATCAATGAGTTGATACCAAAACGTGGACGCTCGCCCTGTGCAGCAGGAGCTGCCTGTGGCTGCGGTGCCGGTGCGGGCGCAGGGGCCTGCATTTGTGCACGCGGTTGCTCGGAAGGTGTTGCACGCTGGGCCGCAGCGCGAAGACGCGCCATTGCTTCTGGCGAAGGAGTGCCGGGCGTTGGTGCACGCGGCGCAATGAATGCTTCTGGCTCAGCTTCAAGGTACTCAGGCTCTGGCTCATAGGCGACCGGCTCTGGCGTGTAAGCCGGAGGAGGCACATCATCAGCAGCTTCTTGTACGGGTTCGTACCGACGACCTTCAAACATGTCGCGTGGCTGTTCTGCACGAGCGACTTGCTGTGGCGCATCATCAAAGAAGCTTGGTGTTTGCGGCTCACTTGCAACTTGTTGAGGCGCGGCTTGAGCGGCAACAGGTGCAGCTACAGGCGTGCGCATTGGTGCAGGTGTCGCGGCCTCTTCAAGAACTTCGTTACTTAGCGGACGAGACATTGAGCGGCGTGGCACAGGCATATCTGTGTTAACGTCCAATGCATCGATACCCGTTGCAACAACGCTGACGCGCATAACGCCACCAAGCTCGGTATCCATTGTGGAACCAACGATGATGTTTGCTTCTGGGTCGACTTCTTCGCGAATACGGTTGGCCGCTTCGTCCAGTTCGAACAATGTCAGATCGTGACCGCCAGTAATGTTGATCAGAACGCCCTTGGCACCGCGCAGGCTGATTTCGTCCAACAGCGGGTTGGCAATTGCTTTTTCGGCGGCTTGGATGGCGCGATCTTCGCCTTCTGCCTCGCCTGTACCCATCATGGCTTTGCCCATTTCGTCCATCACGGCGCGAACATCAGCAAAGTCGAGGTTAATCAGACCCGGACGGACCATCAGGTCAGTCACGCCTTTAACACCTTGGTACAGAACATCATCAGCCAATGAGAATGCTTCAGTAAAGGTTGTTTTTTCATTGGCCAGACGGAACAGGTTCTGGTTGGGAATGATGATCAGTGTATCAACAACTTTTTGCAGCGCATCCACACCGTCTTCGGCCTGACGCATCCGCTTTGCGCCTTCAAACTGGAACGGCTTGGTGACAACACCAACCGTCAAAACACCCAACTCACGTGCGGCTTGTGCGATGATCGGCGCGGCACCTGTGCCTGTACCGCCACCCATACCCGCAGTGATAAAGCACATGTGCGCGCCAGCAAGGTGGTCAACGATTTGCTCAATGCTTTCTTCGGCAGCTGCGGCACCAACAGTTGCGCGCGCGCCCGCACCCAGACCTTCAGTTACTTTGATACCCAGCTGAACACGGTTTTCTGCCTTGGCTTGCTGGAGCGCTTGCGCATCCGTGTTCGCCACAACGAAATCAACGCCATCGAGATTTTTCTCGATCATGTTGTTGACCGCGTTACCGCCTGCCCCGCCAACACCGAAAACGGTAATGCGTGGTTTTAAATCTTCCTGTCCCGGCATTGTAAGGTTCAAAGTCATCTTGGTTCCGCCTGTTCTTTTTTTTGCCCGCACCGCGCGGGTCGTATGTCCCAGTTTTCACTAACTTTAGACACAGCAACGGCAATCGTCACGTAAAAAAGGCGCTTTCAACACAAAATATGGGCATATTTTCGCAGTTTTCACGCGATATCTCGCCTACGGCGGCAAATCTAGCGGTCAAACGCCCTTCGAGCACTACACGACAACGGGTTCGCGACACAATTGATGTGCGAAAAACCTAAAACACTAATTACGAAGGTCCTGCTCGACCTGAACTGCCTTTTTGAAAGGCTTATTGTGGCGCTACTTTAGCATGCCGTTATTACGACGTCACCCTTCAGGTTCACGCGTTGTTAATTTTTTTGGACAAATTTCTGTTACATCAGCGACATCCGGCACGAGCCTGAATACCGAATACCCCCATTGCTCACACAAAAGAACCCGAACTAAATGTGAGTGATCCCAGAGCACAACAATAGTTTCAGCTGTCAGCGGCCCCGTCTCAGTCGGTGGTGGTGTAAATGCCGCTTTGAAAACATCAACACATCGGCCCCAGCTCAACCGATTTGCTCGCCAACACCTCGAGTGAATGGACACACAAACAAACGCCTGCGATTCAAACCATCAGATAGAAACACGGCACGGCAGACATTGGCGCGCGGGAGTTCCCATTCAGCATTAATAAATATTGAACAGAAACTATTACAACTTCAGGTCACGTTACCAAACAAAGCGGAAGTTACCAGTTGTCTTTAAACCACTTTACAGCCCGCTTTAGGGAACGTGCGGGGTAACGATCAGCCGGGATATCAAAGTCCCACCATTCGTCTTGCGGATTGGCCGCAAACAGCGCAAGCCCTACCGCCGACGAAAAACCCGGCCCCGTAGCAGCCTGTGGCAGGCCATGGACCCGCAGTGGACGTCCAAGGCGTACCTGCTGCCCCAAAATCTTTGTCGCCATCATATCAAGGCCAGGAATTTGGCTGCCACCACCCGTCAAAACGATCTGTTGGCTTGGAAGGTGATCAAAGCCTGCGGCATCCAGACGCGCGCGTACTTCTTCTAAGATTTCTTCAACACGCGGACGCATGATGCCAATCAGTTCAGCGCGACTGGCAGTGCGGCGATCATGTTCATAATCCCCCGTCTCGCCCCCAATTTCAATCATTTCACGATCATCCATGCCTGTAGCCTGGACCCCGCCATAGAATGTCTTGATGCGTTCCGCATTGGCGGTTGGCACCTGAAGGCCCATCGAAATGTCGGATGTAATGTGATCCCCACCCATGCGGATACTATCGGCGTAAATCATATGCTTTTTGATAAAGATCGACACGCCCGTTGCACCGCCGCCTAGATCAATACAGGCCGCGCCCAGCTCTTGCTCATCTTCTACTAGAGACGAAATGCCGGACACGTAAGCAGAAGAAGCTATGCCTGCCAGCTCAAGATCACAGCGCTTGATGCAATAGGCCAGATGCTGAATAGCTGCTGCATCCACGGTTAACATGTGCAGATCGACACTCAATTCATTGCCCAACTGGCCACGCGGGTCAATCAAACCACTGCGGTGATCGAGCGCAAAGTTAACAGGCTGGGCGTGTAAAACTTCGCGGCCTTCCCCGTACTCAGGCACATCACAGCTGCTTAATACGCGCGCAACGTCATCCTCGGTCACAACCTGATGCTCTAAGGATACTTGTGCATCCAAACCATAGCTGCGCGGATCACCACCGCTGAAACACGCAATCACGTGATCCACGCGGATGCCCGCCATCTTTTGCGCGGCTTGCAATGCGGTGCGGATGGCCCGCTCGGTTTCGCCCATTGCCGTGATTTCACCAAATCGCACACCACGTGAACGCGTTGTAGCAGCACCAATCACGCGAAAGCCTGACTGCCCCGCAAGCGAGCCAATCTCGCCTTCATCATCAAGACGCGCAGTGCCGTCAAACCGCAGCACCAATGCCGCGATCTTTGAGCTACCCACATCCAAAATAGCAACCACACCGCGCTGCATCGCGAGTTTGCGCATTTGCCGCATTGTGCGCTGGCTGTCATATAAATCGTTCATTTGTTTTTTGCCCTAAACGCTGCCTGTTGGGCCATCCGTTCTTCGGCGGCCTCATTTGTCATTTGCACTGTTGGTCGGCGTGCCAGCCGCATGTCCACCCGCGAAACATCACGGGTCAAAATATCCTGAGCCCCTTCAAGGGCGATCACACGCTCAAGCGCGCGCTGCGGGTTTCGGGCAGGCAACATGATGCGCTGATTACGATCCAACACCACATCCCAACGCCGCGCGCCCATACGGACCAATCCGCGCAAACGCCCCCCCAATGGAGACGCAGCCTGAATAAGATCCAATGCCTCTTCAACGTGATCGTTCGCGCCTTCGCCCGCAATCAAGGGCAAATCAGGGCGGGCATGGCGGCTGGTCGCCCCCGCCACGTAAATCCCGCTTTCATCAACCAAGGCGAGGCCATCTTCTGTGCGCCACAATGCAACCGCTTTGCGCTGTTCTACATCAACCTGAAGAACGCCACCGGGACGGATGCGTACTGATGCAGACTTAACAGCAGATATCTTTGTAACAGTGGCCCGCATGTCATCCAAATCCAAATCGAAACTGGATATCGGAAAATCAAGCGGCAGACTTTCGCGGATGTAGGTTGCCAGTTCATCTTTGGCACCATCAACAGCCATCAGATTAACCATAAATTCCGGTCGGGTTTCGATTGTCGCGCGGGCCTCAGCAACCGTTTGCCGAATTGCGCCACGACGTCCCTCGTCTGCCAGATACAATGTACCCGCCACCAACGTAATGCAAAACGGAATACCTGCCCGCAATGTCAGGCGAATACCCGGCGTCAACATCAACCGCTGCAAACGCCATGACCAACGCGACGGCGCCGGATCAGCGCGGCCCGCGGCTGGGGTCTTGCGCCTTAACGCCCGCATGATGCGTCCTCCACCATCCATGCACAAAGCGCTGGAAAACTCATACCAGTTGCTTGGGCCTGTTCGGGCGACAGTGATGTGCTGGTCATGCCGGGCTGTGTGTTTGTCTCAAGAAGGATCAGACCGTCAACACCGCGCGCCTCATCCCACCGAAAGTCAGTACGGCTCACGCCGCGGCATCCTAGCGCAGCGTGCGCGCGCAAGGCGTATTGCATGCACAAATCAAAGATGTCCTGCGGTATGTCCGCAGGCACAACATGGCTTGATCCGCCCTCTTTGTATTTTGCGTCATAATCATACCAGCCTGTGGTGATGATGTCGGTTACCGTCAAGGCGCGGTCACCGACAACAGTGGTTGTCAGCTCACGGCCGGGCGCAAATGTTTCAACCATAACGGTTTCAGGCATATCGCCGTCCAACTGCGGCGGTCCGTTGTTTTCAGCCTCTACCAGATAGACCCCTACTGAGGAGCCCTCATTGTTTGGCTTAACTACATAAGGCGGCGTCATGACATGACGGCTGCGCACCTCGTCCGCAGGGACAATCACACTCTCGACCACGGGCAAATCTGCGGCGCGAAAGATGTCTTTGCAACGCTGTTTGTCCATCGCCAAAGCGGAGGCCAAAACACCGGAATGCGTGTAAGGAATTTTCAACCATTCAAGGATACCTTGAACACACCCATCTTCACCCCAGCGGCCATGCAAACAATTAAGCACCGCATCAGGTTTCAGCGCTGTTAGAACAGCACAAAGGTCGGGGCCAGCATCGACCTCAACCACATCTTCATATCCGTATTCCCGCAGGGCGTCCGCGCATGCGCGTCCCGTGTCGAGTGACACCTCTCGTTCTGCCGAGGGTCCACCCATGAGTACCGCCACTGTCGGGTTTGTCCTGCTCGACATAACCCAGTGCCTCAATGTCCCGAGCCTTTTGGCCCTTATTGTTTATTGGTGTGCCGCTTTTTGCGACATTCGTTTTACAAACTGACGCTTATTTTTCGCCTATTCGCATAATTTCCCATTCTAGCGTGATACCGCTGGAATCGTAAACCTTTTTTCTCACTTCCTCGCCCAATCCTTCGAGATCTGCTGCCGTGGCATGCCCCGTATTGATCAGGAAATTAGCATGTTTGAGCGACATTTGGGCACCGCCACGCGTTGCCCCTTTCATTCCAGCGTCTTGGATGACTTTCCATGCCTTCAGGTCATGCACATCGTCGTCCAGCCCTGTTGAGCTGAAACCCGCCGGATTTCGGAATGTTGATCCTGCGCTGCGGTCTTTGGTCGGTTGGGTTGCGTCCCGCTTTGCCAATTGGTCTGCCATTCGCGCATGAAGTGTTGCTGGATCACCAGAAGGGGGCGCGAATGTTGCATTGACGATAACTGCGCCCTCGGGCAACGCGCTTTGGCGGTACTGAAAATTCAGATCGTCAGGGCTGAGCGTAATCAAATCCCCTGCCCGTGTCACCGCTTGTGCGCGCACAAAGTGATCTGCCGTATAGATACCGTAACAGCCCGCGTTCATGCGGACAGCGCCACCAATACTGCCCGGAATCGTACGCAAAAACGTCAGATCCAGCCCCGCGTCTGCCGCTTTTCGCGCGACATGCGCATCTAGCGCGCCAGCACCAGCAGTCACTTCGCCGCCGTCAATCTCGATACCGTTAAAACCACGCCCCAATCGCGTGACCAACGCACGCATTCCACCGTCACGCACAATCAGGTTTGAGCCGACGCCCATGGGAAAGACCTGAATATCCTTTGACAAATTCCGCAAAAAATTCTGTAGATCGTCAACGTCCGCAGGCTGAAACAGATAATCAGCAGGACCACCAACACGCAGCCAGGTCAGTTCTGACAGGTCACGTTGCGGGGTTAACTTGCCGCGCGGCACTGGGAGATCACTCATGAACGATCAACTTTACTTTCACGAAATCCACGGATCAAACGGCCCGCCAGAAACCCCGTGCCGACAGCACAGATAGCATACATCAATGCAGCAAGGTGTGCCGTCATTGCGGGCGGCGAAAACGGGCGCGCATCCAACCCTAGAACCATCCACGCAGTATTCAATGACATGCCAACCACCAGAATGACCACGAATAGCCCGAAGCGCTTATTGTAGCCCGCATAACCACACCCAAACATCCACAGAACGAGCCCGCCAACCAAAAGAAACAACATTTGATATTACTCCGCTGGGGTGTTGCCGCCAGCACGGCGCAACCAACGACCCAAATAAATCACTGGCCAGCGTAATACCGAACAGGCCGCAACAAGCACCAGCAGACCAACCCAAGGACCATGTTGAAACACGACATAACCCAAGATCGGAATACCAACTGCCACAAGAATATAGGCATTGCGCCAATGGTTATCGCGGCTAGGTGTCATGGCCAATACATTGGCAACCAGCGCCCATAGACACGAGAGGATTAGGGATAAGCTCATTCAGGAATCTCCGGATTCTCACCGCGCAAACGTGCAGCGATATATCGCAACGGATTGCGGAACATAGAAATAAAGGCCGCAAGGCCCAACAGCGCAAATATCCAGCCGAATTTCAGGCCAATCATGATAATCAACACGGGCGCTGCCAACAACAGCGCAACACCAGGAATGTATTGTCTGCGCATGGGCAGACACGCCACGCCAACCGATGCAAAAACCCAACCGATGCTCAACCAAACGACCGTCATTGCAGCGCTTCTTTTAGATAAATTGTCTCAACTGCAAACATCACGCTGCTTCCCCTTTTAGGGCGAGCAATGCGTCGGGCAGGCCGTTGGCCCAACCGCTAATCGTCCCTGCCCCAAGGCAGACAACCATGTCGCCCGGGCGGGCCTGCTCTGCGACAAGGCGGGCCAAATCATCAGGCCCACCAACACGGCGCGCATGGCGGTGCCCATGTTGGATCAACCCTGCAACCAGTGCATCGCGGTCAGCCCCTTCAATCGGTTCTTCACCAGCAGAATAAACATCGGCAATTCCTACAACGTCACAATCATTAAAGCAGGCACAGAACTCATCGAAATGATGGCTTAAGCGTGAATAGCGGTGCGGCTGATGCACGGCAATAATGCGCCCCTCTGTCGATTGACGTGCAGCTTTGAGCACGGCGGCGATCTCAACGGGGTGATGGCCATAATCGTCAATGATCGTTACACCATCAACTTCGCCGACCTTCGTAAAGCGCCGATTCACCCCGCCAAAGTTCTTGAGGGCTTCGCGAATTTCATCGCCCTTCATGCCCAAATGGCGTGCAACGGCTACAGCAGACAGCGCGTTAGATACGTTGTGATCACCGGGCATCGGAAGTTCACAGTCTTCGATAATGATGTCTTCGCTTTGCAAGTGAACATCAAAATGCGCCACTCCCGCTTTGTAGTGCAAACCAACAACCCGCACATCAGCCTGTGCGTTAAACCCGTATGTGATGACGCGACGGTCCGTGATTTTACCAACGAGGCTTTGAACCTCGGGGTGGTCCGTACAGCACACAGCCACACCATAAAACGGGATGTTGGACGTGAAATCCAAAAAGCCCTGACGCAGGTTTTCGATTGTGCCCCAATGCTCCATATGCTCAGGGTCAATATTAGTGACAATCGCGATCGTAGCAGGCAGGCGGTTAAAGGTGCCGTCGCTCTCGTCGGCTTCGACAACCATCCACTCCCCCTCGCCCTTGCGCGCATTCGAGCCATAGGCGTGGATGATCCCGCCATTCACAACCGTTGGATCAAATCCACCACCATCCAGCAGCGCCGCGACCATCGTTGTTGTAGTCGTTTTGCCGTGGGTACCCGCAATTGCGATGTTTGATTTTAGGCGCATCAATTCGGCCAACATCTCGGCGCGGCGCACAATCGGCAGGCCCTGTGCGCGTGCTTCGTCCAGCTCGGGGTTGCCCGGCTTAATCGCGGATGAAATGACAATCACCTGAGCGTTTTCGATGTTCTCGGCCTGCTGCCCTACAAAGATCTTTGCACCCAATTCAGCCAAACGGTCGGTGATTGGTGTGGTTTTGAGGTCCGAACCTTGCACCTGATAGCCGTGATTCAGCAGAACCTCAGCAATACCTGACATGCCAATGCCGCCAATACCGACAAAATGAATGGCGCCCACATCTCCGGGCAGTTTGGTTGCGGCGTTCATCAGGTAGGCTCCTTAAGGGTGAGGTTTTGAACCATATCAGCAAGCGTTTCTGCGGCTTCTGGCTTGCCCAATGACAGGGCTCTGTTGGCCATAGTCAGGGCCGCAGCGCCGTTGGACAGGATCATTTGTATGTGCTCTGTCAAAGTTTCAGGATTAGCTGCATCTTCGCGGATCATGATTGCGGCTTCGGCCACAACCAATCCATGCCCATTTGCGACCTGATGATCGCCAGCTGCCGCGGCAAAGGGGATCAGGATAGACGGACGGCCAATAACGGTGAGGTCGGCAATTGAGGATGCACCAGAACGGCTGATCACCAATTGCGCCTCGGACATGCGCCGCGGCACATCGTGAAAGAACGGTTGAACATCCGCGTTGATACCGTTTTCAGCGTAATATTGTGCGACACGTGTGCCGTCTTCTTCGCGGGCCTGATGGCTGACGCGGATATTGCGCAGCATCTCCATCGGTAGGGCTGCAATTGCGGGCGGGATCACATCACTCAGGATTCGCGCCCCCTGCGAGCCGCCCATAACCAACACTTCCATTGGATAATCACCCGGCGCGATATAGGCTGCACCAGCACGCTCTAAAACGCTTGCGCGTACTGGGTTACCAACATGGAAGCCTTCAACGCCTTCTGGCAATGTAGTCGGCCAAGTTCCGCACGCGACGGCATCGACCCGTTTGGAGAACATTTCATTCACGCGGCCCAGAACCCCGTTTTGCTCATGAATCATACGCGGCAGGCGCAGCATCCATGATGCAGCCAAGGCGGGGATTGAAGGGTACCCGCCAAAGCCGATCACCACGGACGGCTTATCGCGCATCATGCGCATGGCCGCACTTAACGTACCGCTAAGAATCCGCACCGGCACCAATGCCTTTGCCAGCAAACCACCACGCGCAAATGTTGCACTGGCAATTTGTTCAATCTCAACCGCATCAGGAAAGCCACTGGTGTAGCGCGCGCCGCGAGCATCTGTGCTCAGCTTGACGCGCCAGCCACGCGCCAGCATCACTTCGGCCAAGGCCTGCGCGGGAAACATATGACCGCCCGTGCCACCAGCAGCGATAACAAGAAGGGGAGGATTACTCATGATCGACCTCGCGACAATAATGCACTGATCTCACCTTGGGCGCGCGTGCGGGTAAAAGCCAGCAACATCCCAAGCGCAATACCCGATGCAATGACCGAAGAGCCCCCGTAACTAACGAACGGCAAAGTCATACCCTTTGCCGGAAGCAGGCGAACCGCAACGCCCATGTTAATCATTGCCTGAACACCAAACATGCAGGCAAGACCCGTCCCCGCAAGGCGGATAAATGGATCACGCTCCCGCACCAAACGCAGCAGGGAACGCACAACAACCGACGCGTAAAGCGCAATAATGCACAGCACCAAAACAAGGCCGTATTCTTCTGCGGCGACCGCAATGATGAAATCAGTATGGGCATCTGGAAGTGACCACTTCACTTCGCCCTCCCCCACACCCACACCAAACAAGCCACCTTCGCGGATGGCATTGGTCGCATAACCCAATTGGGTTGTCGGGTCGACATCCACGCTTAGAAAGCCATCAATCCGGCGCGCAAAGTGTTCCGAACTAGAGTAAGCAAACGTTCCTGCCAAAACGACCAGACCGGCCATCCCCACCAACAGCACCATTGGTGCGCCAGCGACGAAATACATCACGCCCCAAGCAAATAACACCAGACAAGCCTGACCAAAGTCAGGCTGCAAAGCGAGCATCAAAACGATGGTAATACACAAGCCAAAAGACCATGCCTTACCCGGCGGGCCGTTGATCTCAAGGCTTGCCGCCATCATCCACGCGGCAACAACAACGAATCCCGGCTTAAGAAATTCGGAAGGCTGAACCGACGCAAAGCCAAGGCTATACCAACGGGTTGCCCCCTTGCCAAAGTCAGTTCCGAATACGGGCAATAGCGCCAGCGCAATAAATGCACCTATAAACCCAACAACAGCCAATCGGCGCACCATTGTGGGCGACATCATCGACGTCAGCATCATCACAATCATCGCCAAACCGCCAAAAAACGCCTGTCGCTGCACATAGTGAAACGGCTCAAATCCGTTCTTCTCCGCCAGCGGGGGCGACGCAGCCAGCCCTAACAACATCCCAACACCAAACAGCATCAGAATGCAGGATAACGCCCATTTATCGAGCGTCCGCCACCACTTGGGGAGGATTGGTTCGCCGTCCCGTACGGGAACTGCGCCATAAACCATTTCTGTCATGGGTACGTGCCTTACACTGCCTGTCATGCCCCCTTTTCGGAGGTCTAGCCTTATCTATAACGCCTAAATCGCTGCGCGGCTAGAGTCTTTGCATGCTTTTGTATCACCGTCCCGCCCAACAGATCGCGCTAACACAGCAACATTCATTTCCCTGAGAGAGCTTGACCGCCCCAGCCGGTTAAGGCACCCCACCGATATGGAATTTGATAATGCAATAATTGGCGCTGGCGCCGCTGGCATGATGTGTGCCGCCCACCTTGAAGGGCGCACCCTTTTGGTTGACCACGCAAAAGCCGCCGGGGAAAAAATCCGTATTTCTGGTGGCGGGCGATGCAATTTCACCAACCTCTATACTGATCCCAAAGCCTTTATCAGCGCCAATCCGCATTTCGTAAAATCCGCCTTGGCGCGCTACACCCAGTGGGATTTTATCGCCTTGGTCGAGGCTCACGGCATCGCATGGCATGAGAAAACCCTTGGCCAGTTGTTTTGTGATAATAGCGCAAAAGACATCATTGCGATGCTTGGCTCACTGATCAAAGACCGCGAAGTGAACATGCACCTCAACAGCAGCATTAGTAACATCGAAAAACTAAACGACAGTTTCACATTCACGCTACAAACTGCTGATAAAAAACACAAAGTGACGGCCAAAAACCTGATCATCTCTACTGGCGGAAAATCGATCCCCAAGATGGGCGCGACAGGTTTCGCCTATGAGATCGCCCATCAATTTGACCTGCCCGTCACCGATACACGGCCCGCATTGGTGCCCTTCACCTTCCCCGATGGCCGCTTTGCCGAGATATCTGGCGTCGCGGTACCTTCGCGTGTTCATGCTGATGGTCCGGTATTCGAAGAAGCCCTGCTGTTCACCCACCGCGGGCTTTCGGGCCCCGCAATCTTGCAGGCATCATCTTACTGGACCGAAGGCACCCCAATCAGCCTCGATATCGTGCCCAGCGATATGCACGAAGCCCTTCGCAGCCAACGCCAAGAAGCGGGGCGGCGTAACTTCACAAATGAATTGGCGCGCCACCTTCCTTCCCGTTTGGTCGAACATCTATCTGGCGTGTTTGACCTAACCGGTAATTTGGCCGATTGGTCTGACAAACGGCTAAGCGCATTAATGGATGATTTGCGGGATTGGCAACTCACTCCCAACGGCACGGAAGGTTACCGCACTGCTGAAGTCACTTTGGGCGGCATCAATACTGACGCGCTGAATGCGCGCACAATGGCGAGCAAAGATCACCCCAACCTGTACTTCATCGGCGAAGCCGTCGATGTGACAGGATGGCTGGGCGGGTACAACTTTCAGTGGGCGTGGTCCTCTGCCATAGCTGCGGCAAGCGCGTTGAACGCAGTCAAATAGTTACGTGGCCCCAATATGCGCCTTCACCAATTGCGCAAAATCATCGCCGCGTTTTTCAAAGCTATCGTATTGATCAAAGCTGGCCGCGGCTGGCGCAAGTAATACCACATCCCCTGCCTCGGAATCAGCAATAGCGCGGGAAACTGCAACTTCCATCGTGGTGCACACCTCTGCCTCGACATTTAACTGCATGGCAAAGCCAGCTGCTTCGCGTCCGATGACATAGGCTTTTTTTACGTTGTCCGAAGATGCCGCAAGCCCACCCAAACCACCTGCCTTTTCAAGACCACCGCAAATCCAGCGGATATTTTTGAAAGCGGCCAGCGCTTTGGCAGCGGAGTCGACATTTGTGGCCTTGCTGTCATTCACAAACCGAACCCCGCCTTTTTCGCCAATCGTCTGGCTGCGGTGCGGAAGACCACCAAAGCTGTGGAATGCAGCCTCAATCAGTTTCGGTGCCAACCCAAGGGAACGGCACGCGCCGTAAGCGCTACAGGCGTTCTGATGATTGTGTGACCCTGGTAATCCAGCAATGTCGCGTAGATCAATCGAGGCGACCTGTTTGCCATTCCGGTATTCGCTAAGGAATCCTTTGCGTGCAAAAACTTGCCAACCCGGACCAGTCAGCTTGCGCTCCACACTCACGCGGATCACGCGGTCATCAACTGCTGCCTCACTAAGTTGGCCTGCCAAAAACGCGCCTTCCTGCTCGTCGACGCCAATCACTGCGCGGTCAGGTCCACCCTCAGCGAACAGGCGACGTTTGGCAGCGAAATATCCACCCATCCCCGCATGCCGATCCAAATGATCTGGGCTTAGGTTGGTGAACACAGCCACATCCGGCGTCAGGCTGCGTGCCAGATCGGTTTGGTAGCTCGACAGCTCTAACACAACCACGCCACCCGAGGGGGCCGGTTCAATATCCAGCACACCGCGCCCAATGTTTCCGGCGAGTTGTGAATTGCGACCACCGTGTTCAAGAATATGATGGATCAGCGCCGACGTGGTTGATTTACCATTTGAACCCGTCACCGCAACGATGCGCGGCGCGATATCAAACATGTTCCATTCAGAGGTTGCGAAGCTTTGGAAAAATAGCCCAATGTCGTTGTCCACTGGCACGCCAGCAGCCAAGGCTGCGGCAACAACCAGATTTGGTGTGGGGTACAGGTGAGGAATACCTGGACTGACGATTAGGCGAGCAATGCCTTCAAATGCGCCGGTTTTGGTGAGCTCAACACAGTCAAAGCCCTCAGCTTCCGCCGCTGCGCGCGCGGGCGGGTTATCATCCCAACATACCGCCACAGCGCCACCAGATTTGAGCGCGCGTGCGGCAGATAAGCCGGAACGCCCAAGCCCCAAAACCGCAACACGTTGCCCCTGCATGCCCTGAACTGGTATCATCTCAACTGTCCTTATGCTGCGGGCACGCCATGTACCTGCGGTCTGATCTAATGAGTACGTAGTCTTTTAGGCGTCGTCCGCCAAGGATTTGAGCAATGCAACTGCTTGGTCTGCCATTTGAGCAGGAACAAAAGCATGATCATGATGCGTACCGGCAACCATATTACACGCGATCCCCGCCTGCGCCAAAACGGTTGCAACAGCCGCCGTTAGCCCAACGCCATCAAGCGCCGAAAACACACTGAGTGTAATTCGCTTCATCGGTAAGTCGCTTTGCAGACCATGGACCTGTGCAACGGCGTCCGGCAGGATCAGGGACAGACCTTCGGTTTCACGAAAGCTGGCGATGGCCTGAGGCAATAGCGCCTCTGGCCCCACACAAAAATGATACACGGTATCATCCAGCAGCGGAGCCATCCCCGAAATCATGGCCTGCGTGTCTTTTACAGGCGCAGACATTATCTGACCTTCAGTGTAGCAAGACCGATCATCGCCAAAATCAGCGAGATAATCCAAAAGCGGATGACTATCTGTGGCTCGGCCCAGCCCTTTTTCTCATAGTGGTGATGGATCGGTGCCATTAGGAAAACGCGTTTGCCTGTGCGTTTGAAATACAGGACCTGAATGATCACTGACAGCGCCTCAACAACAAACAAGCCGCCAACGATAGCAAGAACCAATTCGTGCTTGGTGGCCACCGCGATAGCACCTAGCGCGCCACCGAGAGCTAGCGAGCCCGTATCGCCCATAAACACAGCCGCAGGTGGCGCATTATACCATAAGAAACCAAGCCCGCCGCCAAAGATACCTGCGGTAAAGACCAGAATTTCGCCCGTGCCTGGTACATAGTGGACATCAAGGTATTCAGTAAAATCCACACGACCAACAGCATAAGCAATCACACCCAACGAACTGGCCGCGATCATCACTGGCATAATAGCTAGGCCATCCAAACCGTCGGTGAGGTTTACGGCATTTGCCGCCCCTACAATGACGATGATCGCAAAGGGCACAAACAAATAGCCAAGATTGATGAGCGTATCTTTAAACACCGGCAGCGCCAGTTGGTTCTGCAATTCCGCTGGGTGATACGCCGCAGCCCAAACACCCGCGATTCCAGCAATAATGAAACCAAGCAACAGGCGCACTTTCGAGGACACACCAGCAACAGTTTGCTTGCTGACCTTTGCATAATCATCTGCAAAACCAATGGCGGCAAAACTCATGGTGACAAACAAGATCATCCAGATAAAGGCATTGTCCAACCGTGCCCAGAGCAAGGTTGAGGTCAACAGCGCGCCAACGATCAGCAGCCCGCCCATTGTCGGTGTGCCTGCTTTGGCAAAATGCCCCTCGGGGCCATCGTCACGGATGGGTTGGCCTTTACCTTGGGTGCGGCGCAGCATGTTGATCAGTGGCTTCCCAAACAGAAAACCAAAAAGAAGTGCCGTGAAAAAAGCGCCGCCAGCGCGAAAAGTAATGTAGCGAAACAGGTTAAAGAAATCGCCGCCATCCGACAGCAGGGTTAACCAATAGAGCATACATCGTCCTTACTTGTTCACAGTCCCAATGCCTACATCTTGTAGGCTAAGTCATAGTACGCCCCTTAATAGGGGTGTCAGATTTCTGTTACCGGATGGCCCATTTTGCGGATGGCGTCAACGATTAGACCCAATTTCATGCTCAATGATCCCTTGGCCAATACAACATCCCCAGCGTCCAAACGGTTGTGCAATCCGTCACACATTTCTGCGGATGTTTCGAACCAATCGCCCCGTTGGTGTCCAGGCAACAAATCATAAAGTGATCGCATCAACGGACCAACGCAATGAACCACATCCAATGTTTTGGTCGCGTCCAGATGCGCGATCCCCGCGTGCAACGCGATATCATCAGCACCTAATTCCTTCATATCGCCGAGAAAAGCGATCCTGCGGCCTTTGCCAATGCGGCCCACCCCGTCGGTTGTTTGCGCCCCTGCCAGCACCTCAAGAGAGGCGGCCATGGATGTGGGGTTTGCGTTGTAACTGTCATCAATCAAAGACAGACGCTGGCGTGCTTCAACTGGGTCAAGCTGAATGATTTCACGCAATCCGCGCCCCTTGTACGGGGTCCACTGCCCAAGCACGGTAATCGCCTGTGCAAGATCGGCACCGATGGCTTGAACAATCGCAAGGGCCCCCAGCCCGTTCATCGCAAAGTGACGCCCCGGCGTGGCCAGCTTGAACAGCAACGGTTTGTCGTCTACTTCGGCTTGAACAATTGTGGTGTCACCCTGAATTGTCAGCTCCTTAAGTTTCCAGTCAAAACCGTTTTCACCAAAGGCGATGCCGTGCAAACGGCGGTCGTGGGTTTTTGCGGCCAGAATTGCAGAAGTTTCGACATCGGCGTTATACACCGCCGCGCCACCAATCGGCAGGCTGTCGAAAATGCTAGCTTTTTCAAGGGCGATGCCTGTGATGTTTTCAAATGCCTCTAAATGTGCGGCGGCCACGTTTGTGATCAATGCAGCATCAGGGCGCGTCAGCATCGTAAGCGGCAGAATTTCACCGGGATGGTTCATGCCCATTTCAATGATCGCGTATTGCGTATCCGCTGGCATCCGCGCCAGCGTGAGCGGCACCCCCCAGTGGTTGTTATAGCTGTCAACTGACGCATGCGTGCGTCCTTGCACGGCCAACATCGCCAGCAACATTTCTTTTGTTGAGGTCTTTCCAACCGAACCAGTGATGCCAACGACTTTAGCTTCTGTCCGCGCACGAGCAGCCGCGCCAAGCGCTTCTAGTCCTTTGAGGACATCCTCAACAATCAGCAAAGGCGCATCGTCCGAAACACCGTCTGGCACACGGGACACCAGCGCGGCCCCTGCGCCTTTTGCAATTGCAGCAGCGACAAATTCGTGACCGTCTCGCACATCTTTGAGGGCAACAAAGAGATCACCCTTTTCAAGCGTACGCGTATCAATCGACACGCCGTTAACGGCGGCCCAATTGCCGCGCAGCTCACCACCTGTTGCGGCGGCTGCCTCTGCCCCTGTCCACAAGCTCATGTTAGTCTCCCGTCAAGCGCGGCCACTGCGACACTGGCCTGTTCTACATCATCAAACGGCAATACATCATCACCGATAGTTTGGCCCGTCTCATGTCCCTTGCCCGCAACCAGCAATGCATCGCCCGGTTCCAGCAGATCAACACCGCGCAGGATCGCTTCGGCTCGGTCGCCGAACTCGGCAGCGTTTGGGCAGCCTTGCATCACAGCCGCGCGAATGGTCGCCGGATCTTCTGAGCGCGGATTATCATCTGTGACAAACACAACATCTGCGTTTTCTGCAGCTGCCGCACCCATCAACGGACGCTTGGCCGTATCACGGTCCCCACCAGCGCCGACAATTGCAATCAAACGTCCCATCACATGGGGGCGCATAGCCGAAAGTGCTGTCGCAACCGCATCGGGCGTATGCGCGTAATCCACAAACACAGCTGCACCGTTGTCGCGTGTGGCGGCCAGCTGCATGCGTCCGCGAACAGTGCTGAGATGCGGGATGGTGTCAAACACAGCCGAGGGATCAGCCCCGCAGGCAATGACCAGCCCCGCCGCAAGCAAGACGTTATCGGCCTGAAACCCGCCAATCAGATTAAGCCGTTTTTGATAAGCTTTGCCGCGCCATTCAAACCGCAGGTCCTGCCCCGTCGCGTCAAACCGCTGGGCCATGAGATGCAGATCACCGCCATCACGGCCAACGGTAATCACGTTACATCCACGTGCACTCGCGATTGCAGCGACATCTACACCCTTCGCATCGTCGATATTCACAACAGCCGTGCCATCTTCGGGAAGGACGCGGACAAACAGCCCTGCCTTTGCATCGAAATAGGCATCAAATGTCTCGTGGTAATCCAAATGATCTTGGGTGAAATTGGTAAAACCGGCGGCTTTCAACATCACACCGTCAAGGCGGCGTTGATCTAACCCGTGCGAGGAAGCCTCCATTGCGCCGTGGGTGATGCCGTTTTCTAAGGCCTGCGCGAGGGTGCGGTGCAATGTAATCGGCTCCGGCGTTGTATGGGCCAATGGCGCGGTCCACGCCCCTTCAACACCTGTTGTGCCTAGATTGACGGCATCCAGTCCCATTTCAATCCAGATTTGGCGTACAAAGGTACTGACGGACGTTTTGCCATTTGTGCCTGTCACCGCAATCATGGTCTTTGGCTGCCCGCCAAACCATAGTGCCGCTGTGCGGGCCAACGCCTCGCGTGGTTGTTCGGATATCACCAGCGCCACACCTGCTGCGCGCACAGCATTTCCAGCCAGTTGCGCACCATCAGCGTCAGTTAAAATTGCCGTGGCACCTTGCTCTATAGCTTTTTCAACAAAGCTGGCCCCATGAACAACTGATCCCGGCATTGCGGCAAACAAAGTACCCTTTTTGACGCGTCGGCTGTCAACTTCAATACTGTTCAGGATAGGGTTTTCGCCCCCCACGGCCATGAGCCCCAAGGAATTTAACGAGGTACTCAGAGCGGTTGTCATAATGGGGGCCTGTTGGCTTAGTTGCTGCTGGTGAGGGTTATACCAGCGACGCCTGAGGGTTCAATGGCTGGTCGCATTCCCAATAGGGGCGCAACACGGCGGATCATCTCAGCTGCGATGGGCACAGCTGTCCAACCTGCAGTGCGGCGCGGCTTACCGCTAGAGGTTTCAACAGGCTCATCCAAGGTCACGACCAGCACATAACGCGGGTCATGTGCAGGAAACATTGAAGCAAATGTGGTGATGGTTTTTTCTTTGTAATAGCCACCGCGCGGCTTTGGCTTGTCTGCTGTGCCCGTCTTACCCGCCACAAAATAACCCGGGACCTCGCCAAAGGAGGCTGTACCATCTTCGCCGATCACCACAGAACGCAACATCCGGCGTGAGGCTGCGGCAACGTCAGACCGCATAACGCGTTCACCCATTTGCGGACCATTCTGTTTGATCAGCGTTGGTTTGACCGAGCGACCACCGTTGGCAATCGCGGCGTAGGCGCCAGCCAAATGCATGGCAGTGGTCGAAATGCCGTGACCATAGGAAATCGTCACGGCCGATAAATCTGTGTAACGCGCGGGCAGCAATGGACGGCCGCCAGAAGCTTCGACAATCTCAAACGGAGTGCGTTCAAACAGGCCAAGGCTGCGCAAGAATTCTTGCTGGCGTTCTTTGCCGATCATCAAAGCAAGGCGGCCCGTGCCACGGTTAGAGGACTTCTCAATGATCTGGGCGACACTGATTGTGCCATAGTTATGGTTAGCGAACTCCCCAATACTATGGCCGCCTACTTTCATGGGGCCAGCGGTGTTGATCATCGTGTTTGCATTCACCAAACCCAATTCCATCGCTTGAGCAGCAGCAAAGATTTTGAACGTAGATCCCAATTCGTACACACCCTGAACAGAGCGGTTGAACAACGGGCTATCAGAGGCATCCCCCTCAATGGCTGGGCGCGGACGGTTGTTGGGATCAAAACTAGGCAAAGACGCCACGCTGATCACTTCGCCACTATGTACATCCATCAAAATTGACGTCGCGCCTTTGGCGTTCATCAACTTCATGCCGCCCTCAAGAACACGTTCAGCGGCGGCTTGGACAGTCAGATCAAGGCTCAGCTCTAGCGGCTTACCTGCATTTGCAGGATCACGCAGGTAGTCATCAAAATACTTTTCGGCACCCGCCACCCCGATCACCTCGGCCGCGCGCACGCCTTCACGGCCAAAACTGGACCCGCCCATGATATGCGCGGCCAGTTTTCCATTTGGATACAGGCGCATATCACGCGGCGCGAACAACAGGCCCGGATCGCCAATATCATGCACGGATTGCATCTGCTCTGGGCTGATTTTCTTTTTCACCCACAGGAACTTACGCTTGCCAGTAAAGTCCTTGATCAGGCGCTCCTCTTTGAGATCAGGAAAGATCTTCGCAAGCTTTTGCGCGGCACCTTTTGCATCAATCATGTGAGGCGGCTGAGCGTAAAGCGCATGGGTGTCCAGATTGGTCGCCAGAATACGACCATTGCGGTCAACGATGTCCGCGCGGGTGTTTGCTATTATGGAACCGGGTGCATGGGCGCGCGGCTCAACAGGGTCGGATACCGCAAGCAACCCCATGCGGGCACCAACAACGGCAAAGGCGCAGAAAAAGAACACACCAAGCACCAACAAACGGCCCTCGGCGCGACTGCGGTCTTGGTCTTGCATTTGTTCGTGGCGGATGCGGCGGTTCTGATGCTCGATCGCGTCAGGGTTTTCGCCATTTGCCCGTGCCTCAAGGATGCGCGCCAATGGGCGTAACGGTGTGCGGATCATAGCTTTTCCTCCGCATTCATCGTCGAAACATCAACCGGATCCGTGATTGGTAGCAATTCGGGCGCAGGGTATTGCACTTCATCCGCTTGACCGAACTGGTCAGGATGTAACGGTAAAAGCTGGAGACGTTCAAAGTTCAACTCAGCCAAATCGCGCAGACGGTCAGGACGATTTTGAAAAGCCCATTCAGCCCGCAAAATTGCCAAACGCGCATGTGCGTTACGAATTTCAGAGTGCAATTTATCAGTGTCATTCAATACGGCCTGAGTGGCATAGTTTTCACGGTAGGCCCAAAACGCCAACCCGATCACACCTAATGCAGTCAAAACATAGATCACCGATCTCATTGCTTTTTCTCCTTCATCATCGGCATACCGATGGCCTTTGCCTCAATACTGCCAGCGGGCGCATCGGTGCGCGTGGCGACACGAAGCTTGGCACTGCGGCTGCGGGGGTTTTCTTCAAGCTCCTGTGCGTCAGGGCCAATGGCCTTGCGCGATTTGATCTCAAATTGCGGCGCAGCATGAATGATTTCAGGTGCAAACCGGTTGGCATTGCCACCTGCCCCTGCACGCGCTGTCAGGAACCGCTTTACCATGCGATCCTCTACCGAGTGGAATGTGACCACCGCCAGTTTGCCGCCCGGCTTTAGTGCGCGCTCGGCAGCCATAAGACCTTCCCACAGCTCACCGTATTCATTGTTCACGGCGATACGCAGTGCCTGAAAGGTACGCGTGGCGGGATGGCTTTGGTTTGGCTTTGCTCGTGGCAAGCAACTTTCAACCAATCTTGATAGCTTCAGAGTGCGCGTGATGGGGGCCTCTTCACGCGCGCGCACAAGCAAATTGGCAATACGGCGGCTAGCGCGTTCTTCGCCGTAAAGGAAGATGATGTTTGCCAGCTCCTCCTCAGAAGCTTCATTAACAAGATCAGCAGCAGATGGACCATCCTGAGACATCCGCATGTCTAGCGGGCCGTCCCGCATAAAGGAAAACCCACGCTCCGCCAGATCAAGCTGCATGGACGAAACACCCAGATCCAGCACAACCCCGTCAAGATTTTGGGCATATTCATCCATCTTGGAGAACACGCCCTGCTGCATAATCAAACGGTCACCGTAAATATCAGCCCAAGGCTTTGCCATCTCAAACGCAAGCGGATCACGGTCAACCGCAACCACCCGCTCAGCACCAGCATCTAAAAACCCACGCGTGTAGCCGCCAGCACCAAATGTGCCGTCTAGCCACGTCCCTTCAACAGGTGCGACTGCCTTTAGAATGGATCGCAACAGAACTGGAATGTGGGGGGAGGTCTGGTCAGATGCCATAACCCGCTACGCCCCGGCAGGTCCGTCTAGGAACTGCATCGGATCAAAGTCCTCTGGCAGCTCGTCAAGCCATGCTTCCTGCTTGGCACGCTCTTGAGTGTCATATGTCTCTGGTTGCCAAATCTGGAATGTATCACCCATCCCGATAAAGAAGGCCTCTTTATCCAGATCGATTTTACCGCGCAATTTTGCGGGAAGGACCAGCCGTCCGGTTTCATCGACAGTCGTAGGAAAGGACTGCCCATGGAACAGGGCTTGCAACATTTTGCGCTCCATAGACCCACGCGGCAGCGCGTCGATCTTTGTGTCCACCTCTTCGATGGCCTTCATTGTATAACATTCAAGGTAGCTGCGGCGGTGATCACCATAGACAATCACCAGCTCAGGCGTTTCGCCGCTTTTCCAGTTCGGGTCAGCAGACTCCAACACACGCCGAAAAGAGGCTGGTATAGATACCCTCCCCTTCGTGTCGACTTTATGTTGGCTTTCGCCTCTGAACCTTCGGCTCACTTGATTTCCTTTGCCAGCCTTTGGCGTGACCGCCTTCTGATTTGTGATTAAGGCCCCTGCCCCAACCCCTGAATGTAAAAAGGGCGGATTGATCTGCTGCCACTGATCAACCCGCCACCTTGCCCCGCTTTGCGGGTATGTCCGACTGCGCGCGCCACCTGGGGGGATGTCTGCTCGCTCGCGCGCCGGATCTCTTTGGTCTGATGAAAATCGAGGCCTGTATGAAACCTGCTAGAGTTTTATTTTTATGTGGGGTCGTTTGGTGCCCCGTGTCTCGTTCTCATCCGATGCACTAGGGATGCCATGGGAAATCATGGGCGTCTACAATTTTTTTTGACTAAAGATGAATTATCTTGCCGATTTATTTGTAAACTGGCGCATCACACGTGCAAATACAGCAAAATATCGGCATATATACCGACATAAAACAAATTGAACACTAGATATAGATCAAAAACATCACCACCCTAAATTTCCCACGATTTCCCAGAACCTTTCCTCTCACAAAACATCAGCGAAAAAGTTCTCCATTTGTTCTCATCACATTTGTAGCGTGACACCGAATCTTGCAGTGATTTACAGAGAATGTTGCAACAAATGTTTTGAAGTGATTCGTTTTCCACGCCCCTTCGAACAGATATTCGAACGGTGGTACGAATTCCCATCCGATAATCTCCCGACTAAGAAGCCGACGCACATGCAGCGTTGGCCGCCCTTATGGACAGCAACGCCAAATAGGCGAGCAATCGGAAATTGTCCGCTGTGCGAGTAAGACGGGTTAAGAGACTGAACGGCGGCTTTGCGGACTTAGCTGCCGTTGATCAAATTTAACCGAAAGTCTGCTTTCGGATTCAACCCTTCCAAAAACGGTGGTTTTTGGCACTTGAGGGTAAATTAGAAGGTGTGGTGGCGAAGGTCATAAAAAACTCAGCATGGCAAATGTCCCGACGGCGAAAATGGCCCCGACAACTGCAAATGATGCAAGACTAACGATGAAGCCCCCAAGGAGCCAAAGACCATCGCGTTCACTTAAACTGAGGGCCTAACCTTTGACGGTATTGAGATCATCCGCGACAAATAAAACGCACAGCAACATCTAGTTGGGCGAAGCGCTCAACAAACATCATGCTCCTTCTAGAAAACGAAGCTTCCATTCCGAGTTGAGATTTGTTGCTTGACGAACTGGCGCCCTCGTCATGCTATATTGCGATGTGTCAAATGAAAGCTCGAAGTCGTCACGAATTCGAGCCAAAATCCGAGTGGGGCTTTCAACCAGTTCAGAGTATTCAACTTGTGTAACTGGAGCATTGCAGATCTCCAACCAAGTGCTCCAAGCTCTGTCCTGTCTTTCAAGGGTGCTCATAGCTTTGAGGATTGCTGCTCTATCATATTCAGGATTGCTCTTGATGTCCTGAAAACTGATCCACGCCTGAGTTTGCTTGGCAATCACGAGAGAAATAGCCTGTTCCAGACAATCTGCGCGCGTCAAACGAATGACTCTCTTGAAGGGGAATTGATCTAACGCACTTGGGTGCTCAACCATATTTTTGAATTGTGGCCAATGCGCTTTGACACCAAACCAACCAGTCGGGGATGTTCGCCGTCTGAATAATTGAGAGTACGTATCTTCCAAACTCTCTGTGTTGAGATGTTTTTTCCAAGTCTTGATGTGGCTATTATGGAAATATTCAACTGGGTAGCCTAGCTGTTGTGTCTGAAACAGAAGGCTTGCTAGCAGGTGGCTACCAGTACGAGGTGAGCAAGCTATCATGTACGTTGACGGTGTCTCTGAATATTCTGGAAAATCAAATACTTCTCCGAACTGGTCCCACATTTCTTGCCTATCCCTTTTGAGTTAACCGTTTTGCCTCACAAGGTATGTGCCTTTTTCAAAGGCTTTGATCTTGATATTCTAAGCCCAGCTTTTCCCAGCGATTTTAAAGCTATTACCACATCCACTATGAAAGTCTGTAACTAACCCCATTATCAACCCAATTTACGCTGCCACAAACCCCGTTCAAAACCTGAGCAGTTGTTGAAGATTTTTGGCTCTCTTGTGTTAGCGGCCATTCGTGCACAACGCAGCATCGGTGACTCTGGGCTCATAGCCGCCATTTACCATTCTGCGATGCTCGGTCGACGGCCTCTACAAAAGAGAAGCCGCGTCGTTGTCCCGCACCGCCTCAAAGGACGTTGTGAGAGTGCTGCTGAGACGGTGTGTCACGGTCTTGACCAACCAACGGCCAGTCAACTCGGGTTTAATGCCGGAGACGTCAATCA
This sequence comes from Sulfitobacter sp., assembly GCA_033851935.1. Taxonomy (GTDB): domain Bacteria; phylum Pseudomonadota; class Alphaproteobacteria; order Rhodobacterales; family Rhodobacteraceae; genus Sulfitobacter. The sequence continues at coordinate 474,315 of JAWSVL010000002.1, read as the reverse complement.
GCCCTTCAGCCATCAAATCACCCCAGTACCCACCCAGTTCAACGGATAATGTGCCGCTGTTGCGTTTGGACTTGGCAAGGGCGGCATCTGCGGCGCGTTGGGCTTCGGCTTGATTGGCGTAGCGGGTGCGCAGGATGTGCTCCGGTTTCTCATTGCCCGCCGTCACCTTTACCACACGGCCTGTGCCGCGCTTGGACCATTCAGCGACCACGCGGCCATATTTTCCCCGGCCCGTCAGTTGCCAAGATGCGCTGGCCATCTGGCTGCGGTGCACCGTGAACACGGGCAGAGCACTGCCATCCGCCGCCTTGCCCTCACCCGTTTTCACAAACACCAGCGCGCCGCCTGCTGGCTTGCACGTGGCGTCCAGATCGCGGGCGATGCGGGTCAAAAAGTTGAGGTCACTTTCCGAGGTTTGCGCAAGATAGGTATAGTGTACCGATTGCAGGCTATCGCTGATCTGTTTGGCCAAGCCATGCTCGCCTGCGATCTTGGCGACGATGTCTGCGACCGTCACATCTTGCCACGCGCGGGTTTTGGCGGATTTGATTGCCGCCCGCATATCAGCGGATTTGGCCTTTATGCTCATCGTGTCAGGACCAACAGTGCCGCCGATCTCATCCACCACAAATTGCCCCAGCTCGACCAGCTCATTCCCCAAACCCATGGCGATCTGAAGAACCGCCCCAACCGCAGGCAACGTCACGAGGTAGTCACGGTCATCAATCTCGATCTCGGCAGTGTCTGCGGTTTCCCCTGAAGCATCGGTGACGGTGATCCCGATCAGCCTATCGGCAATTAAAACCGTCACATCACTGCCATTCGAAAGAACGCGGAATCCAATCTTCATATCAGGTCACCACAACCGCACAGGCGTGCGCGTAGGTTCTGGCGCAACCTCGGGCAGCGTGATCAAAATCCCCATCGGCAGGATCGGCCCGCGTTCGGCCAGACCGGGGTTTGCCTCATAGACCAGCACTGCCAAGGCGGCGCTGCCGTAATGGGCGTGACAGATTGCATCCACCATATCGCCATCAATTGTGCGGTGAACGCTCATAACAAATCCCCAATGAACGAAGACAAGCCGCCGCTGTCCGCACCGTAAGATTGCAGGGTGATCGAGAAGTCGATGCGCCGTGGCGCGCCATCGCGCATCAGGTATTTTTTGCGCTCGGTGACACCCGTGATGCACCACTTTTTCCAAACCCACCCAAGGCCATCGACCATCATAAACGGCACACCCGTTCCCGCCTGAAGGCGCATCAGCTCAACCTGCCGCAATCCGCCTTTGAAGTGGGGATATATCACCCCTTCTAACGTCGCGGTCTGGGCGTCCTCACCCGCGTATTGCAACGCAGGCGCACGGCCCAAACGGTCAACCTTGTTCCAGCGGTAGCCCGCCTCGCGTGAGAACTCCTGATAGCCGCCATTTGACAGACCAAACCGGAAGGTTCCCAGTGCCATCATCACCAGAGACAGGTTCATCCGTACATCTCCCCGTCATGCAGATTGCCGCGTTTGGCGTCATTGAGCCGCTTCAACTCACGGCGTACTTCACGCGCAATAGCAGCGGGATCGGCCCCCGCTGGCGGGTGAATGTGGATGTCGCCAACGATCATATCGCCTGCTGCTGGCGGGGCCGCTTGCGCCGCAATCACACCCGCAGGAGCCGAGCGGCCAACCGTGCGGCGGATCGCATCCGAGCGCGTAATCATCTTTTGCAATTGCGCCTGACCGCCCAAGGCACCGCCCCGCGCGGATTGTACATTGCGCCGGATTGCATCCGTGCGGCGGATCATCTCCTGAAGCTGGCCGTTATGGGCGATAAAGCCCCCGCGTGTGCGGTATTCCAGTTCCGGCCCGCGCTCCCCCGTCAGCAAAAAGCCGGGGCCAAAATTACCGCCGACAGCGCGCGCCTGCACCTTTGGTTGCGCACCCGCCACCAGCTTTACAGCAGGCGCAGTTGGCATCGCGCGGCGGACCTGATCCGCCATTGCAGACACCGCCGCCACAACCTCGGCTGTGCCGCTGCGAATGCCCGTTGCAAGGCTCTGCATCATATCAGCGCCCGCAGATGTCAGATCAAGCGTTGCCGCCTGTTCGGCCTGCCGGATCGCAGCCTCAACAACACCCGGCAATTCCTGCGCATCCGACATAACAGCCGTGATCTTGGCCTGCAGCACCTCAACTTTACCCGTGTCCGCACGCACCTCTTTGATGGTTGGCAAATCGGGCGTTTTGGTTGGTACATCGGGAACATCAACCTCGTCAGAACCATCTCCCCCAAACAGCCCGCCAAAGTCAGGCATGCTAAAGCTGGGCATGTCGGGAATGATGTCACCCCACTCCCAAGACGGCAGCATGTCGATCCATTCAAAGTCAAACGCGCCCGCAAAATAGTCGCCTAGGCTAAAGTCATCCAACCACTCAGGCAGCAGCAAATCACCCAGCCATGTGAAGAACGCGCGCAGGCTGTCAGCCGCCCCCGCAAAATCGCCCTCAAGCGCGGATGCAACTGCCCCCGTCACAGCCACAATCGCCCGTGCAATGCCTTCCAGAATGGTGGCGAGCGCAACAATTGCATCCCCTGCCAGTTCCCCGGCAATCTCTCCAAATTTGGCAAACCAATTGGTCACCGCGTCACTGTCATCAGCACTTCCAAAGGCCTCGCTAAGCGCTCTAAAGATACGCGCAAAGTTGTCGATAATGGGCTGGAGTTGATCGTAAGCTGAAGACAGATGTTCTGACGCAGGTTGCACCGCCTCGGCAAAGCCGCTGATCCAGCCGCCAAAGAATGCCGCTCCTGTGTTTTTGACCAAACTGGCAAGGCTGGAAAATGCGTCCAGCAATCCTTGCAAGGCATCGATCACCGATTGCACAATCGGGAGATTAAAGAACTCAGTCGGCATCAATTGCGCATAAATTTCTCTAAGATCAAACTGCGGGATTTCAGCCGTTCCCAACCAGTCAAAGAAGTCCGAGACCATTGTTTGCGCCTTCGAGAACTCACCGCTCAACAACGCACCCGCCGCAGTCTGCAAACTCTTGAACTGCTCGATAATCGGAGCGTATGCCGTGACGACAGCGTCACGCACCGCGCCCGCCCGTTCCCCCATTTCTTTCGCCTTGATAAACACCCGCGCTAAAACCTCGCCGGGGTCTTGCCCTTCAACGCCAAGAATGAAGTCACCAATGGCGCCGGAAATACGTCCCAGAGTTTCCGCAATCTCGCTGCCGCCACCGGGCGCAAAACCACTCGTAAAGCCTTTCCAACCCTGCCCCATCCGCTCAAACACATTCGCCCGTTCATCCAACGACGCCAGCAATTCCAGCGTGCCTTTCAAACCCGCGTTGATCGGGTCCAGCATGGTTTCCCCAAAGCCCTCAGAGCGCGCAGCAAGCGCGTTCTTTACCCGCTTCCAATTGTCCGCCACGTCCTCACTCAACGCCAGATATTCGGCATTCATCGACCCCGCAGCGGCGGCGATTTCAGGGATGCGGTCCAGCGCCGCTTCCAGCTTTTCAACATTGGTCAACATAGGGCCAAGCGCACGCGCGGCCTCTTCGCCAAACAGATCACCAGCCGCCGCTGTGCGCTGCTCCTCGGACAGACTGGAAAGCGCCGTCACAACCCGCAGGATCGCCCCTTCTGAATCGGTCTGCATTTGAAGCTGGATGTCATTCCAATCCCGCATCAAGCCAATGCTCCCCAACACATCAGATTGCGCTTTGGTCATCTGGTCGGCACCCGATGTCATTGTGCGGAACAACGCCCGCATCCCCGTCACCGCAACTTCAGGCGCACGGCCCGAGGCGATCATTGCCGCCCCCAAAGCAAGCATTGCCTCTTCGGTCAGACCCGCCTCATCGGCAATGCCCACAATGCCTGTCGTATAGGCCGCAAGTTGAGCGCTGTTTGCCGCTGTGGTGTTGCCCAGATAGTTGATCTGATCCGCCAACAGGCGCACCTCATCCTGAGAATAGCCCATCTGTTCGCGCCATGACCCCATCATGCCAGCGGCATTGCCCGCAGCCACGTCAAAGGTCTCGGCCATCTTGGCCGCGTCTTCAGTAAAGGCCATGATGTCGGCGCTGCCCCGGATACCCAGTTGGCCCGCCGTCGCAACGATATCCACCAGACCTTCGCGCGCGATTGGAATGCGTGTGGCCATCGCGTCCACTTGATCTTTCATTTGCGCCAGGGCGACAGGAGACAATTCCAATGTCTTGTTTGCGTCAGACCACGCATCCTCCATCTTGATCGCCTGCCGGATCGAATTACCTGCAGCAAGCGTTGCAGCCCCTGCACCAATGGCCACACCGCGCATCGCAACACGGCCCGCCTGCCCCATTAAAACCTGCGCACGCGCTGCCCCGCCCGTGCGCTTTTCCAATCGTTCGGTTTGCGCCTCGATGCGCTGCAAATCCCCCTGTGCTTCACGCGCAGGACCGCGCAACTTGTTCACCAAGCGCATGATCACAGAGACATTCAGATCGTTCACGGCGCATCCTTCGGTTTGGGGGATCTCTCAACAGCATGGGCATGCCAGCGCATCAGCTCATCAAGGGGCATGGGGTCCATTTCACTTGGCCCCCAACGAAAGACGATGGCGAGGTCGGCCATAACCGCCTCGACATCATCCGGCAGGCTTAGGGGGCCGTCACCGCCGCTGTGTCCAAAGGGACAAAGTCGGCCTCCTCAATCTCGGCATTCATCAGCGCCCGCTCATTGTCGATCTGATCCTTGGCAAAGAAGAACCCCGAGATCGCAGCCGACAGGGTCATCAGATCAATCGGATCAATCTGGGCCACGGCATCAGGTGACAGGCGCGGACGGGCGATACGTGGCAGCAGCTTGGTGACTTGGGTGACGTCCATCTGGGCAAGGTCGAGCAGCTTCAAACCGCGCAAATGCCCGCTGTTGGGCCGCGTCAATGTGATCGCCTTGATCTCTTCGCCGTTGTCCTTAATCGGGGCGTGCAACGGTATCTTGTTCATGTTTTCAACTGACATTCGAATGGTCCTTATAAGGTGTAATCGTCTGGGTGACGTGTCGCCTGAACCGCCCCAGTGCGGTGCGGGCGTTTACGCAAAACCCCGGCAGAAAGTGTCGCGCCACCCGTCAGGCAGCGCCGCTAAACTCAGATGCCCATTGCCGCGCGGATTTCTGCAAGCTGGTCAACACCGCCGATGATCCGCTTGCCAGCTTCAACATCGATCTCGAACAGCACATCGCCGTCCAACACCATGCGGAAATAATCAACTTCCAGCGTCAGCTTGAGCGGCGTGTCACCCCCCAGCTTGAGATCGCCAAAGTTGGTCACCGTGAAGCGACCACCCATTGTGGAAACATAGGCTTCGGCATTTCCAGACACTTGCAGCGTGCCGCTTGAATTATTTACCAAAAAATATGACACTTGGCGTATTTGAAGAAATTTTCTTTTAGCGACCATTGAGGAAAGGTGCCGTTCCATGACGACCAGAATTCTCCAAGGCATTCAATTTCGATCAAATGATAGCATCCCGATCTCATTCAAAGTGACGAGCTCGAATTTCTTGACGAAAGATCACGTGAACGGCCTAAAGGCAGGCTTGGAAACCGGTACGTTCATGGGGTTATTGCAGAACGGATCGACGAACGGAGGCATCTCAGGGCTAGGAGGTGAACCGGATATATTCGATCTGTCATGGCCTGGTGGAAGCGCACCGGTCTTGCGGACTTGGGATGACAACGGTGAAATTGAGCAGTTATTTCGTCTGGGTGGAGATGCTTATCCGGCAGGCACATTCGATAGCCTCGAGTCTGCATTGGCCTTCAGGCAAAGTGCCGTTCTCGCTCCGCCAAGTGCTGGATCAGAGGCTGTGTATCTCTTTGCGGACATTCCTTTTGCTTCAACCACCGAGGATGACCTCCTCTTTTTTCACATATTAATTCCAAGCAACACAACGTTTGCGTTTTCAACTCTGGTCGAGACTGGTGCAGGGAACGACACCATCAATGGAACCACGGCCAATGAAACAATTTCAGGTGGGCCGGGCGATGATCTCATTATGTCTGATAGGTCCAGCGTTGTAATTGGTGGTCCTGGCAATGATAGGATTACCGGCACAGGCGTAGAAACTGTGATTTTTGATGGCCGCCTTGCTGATGCGGTTTTCGGAAGCGATGGTCAAAACCTGATTGTTACGACCCGCTCTGACTTCGACGGTTCCATCGACGTTGATACAGTGAGTAATGTGCGTTTCTTGCAGTTTTCTGATGAAACCATCACACGGGCATCTGCCCTTGCTGAGTTTTTAGGTAACGGTACTGAGGGTGACGACACACTCATCGGCACGTTCGAAGCAGACCTTATCCGCGGGAATGGCGGCAATGATCTTATCCGTGACCGCGGTAATGACGACACGTTGGCCGGTGGCGCAGGAGACGATACAATCGAAGTGGGCATTGAGGCCGCGTCTGGTAAGGCTCTCATTTTCTCTGGGCTGGGCAACGACAGAATAAAGAGCAATGTAGAGTCAATAATCGTCCTTGCCGGGGCCTCCAATTTTGTTGAGACCAAAGGCAATGTAACAGTGGTCGGCGGTGACGGCGATGACCGAATTCATGTAGATTTATCTGGTTCTGGGCCTCTAACAGGGCCTTTGGTCGCCTATGGGAGAGGCGGCGATGATTTTTTGTTTAGTCCTTCAGGTAATAGCTTTCTCGCGGGCGGTGCCGGAAATGATACTATAATTTCGTGGGGGTCTAACGACACGATTTACGGAGGATATGGAGATAACCAGATCGATAACCTTAACGGCGATGTCCTGATCGTCCTTTCTACGGGGAATGACACAGTAGGAACAGGACACGGTGACGACACCGTTTATGCGGGATCGGGAGACGATATCATTGATGCGAGGACTCGCACAGTCCTCTCTGTCGAAGATATCGGCGAAAACAGGCTCTTCGGCGAGAATGGCAACGACACTATTTTTGGCGGCGAATTAGCTGATTTCATTGGTGGGGGGGCGGACGATGACTTCATCGGCGGTGGTGCGGGAGATGATGAAATATACGGCGGCTTGGGGGATGACACGATCTATGGGGGGGTTGGTGACGATGTTCTCATCGGAGGCGAAGGTCGTGATCTCTTTGTCTTTGTTGCGGGCGGAATTGTTAAGGGCGAACCAGATTTAGATTACATCTATGATTTCACAGCGGGTGAGGACCTCATTGATCTTCGCACCTTCAATACGAAGTTCAATGCGAATTCTGAATTTTCCGCAAACGGTGCCGCGTCTTTTTATATTGACGATGCTGGTGATCTCGTGGGGACAGTCGGAGGCGATGAACCCTCAATCGACTGGAGAATCGAGTTATACAACTATTCAGATTTCAGTGAAGCCGACGTCATTCTGTGAGATAAATTACACTCTCTCGAAAAGAGAATACTGCCAAAGTGGAGACCACCATACAATCGGCCAGTGGACTTGGTTTAATAAATGAATACTCCACAAAAACTGAGTTTTGTGGTCAAAGCTGATCCTTACACCCAACTGTCGATAATCGACCGTTAACAATGAACGATAAAATATGCGCGACTGACCGCTTGCGTTGCCGGCACCGCAGCATTTTGAGGTGGCGGTGAAGGTCCGCAATGGGCCGTTCGTGCGTTTTTGCAAAGTACACTTTCTGCGCATATCTGCCATCGGTACAGCCTGCGGCTAATGTCAGGATTCCGCATCTATTGCCCGTCGGCGTATTACACAGCATCCGTCACCTTGGCTGCCAAATCGTGTCCTAGTTTGAAGCTCCTGTTTCCTTGCCATACAACCGCAACATCGCCATATAAATAGGGGCCAAACATCCAACTAGGACGCTCTAAACTGCACCTGGACCCCCGCGCACTAATTCGCAACATCAATAGATGCCTGCCCTGCACTTCAAACGCCCAGTCGAACGGCCATTTGAACGCTATCTAAAAAGATTTTTGAAGATTGCCGACCTCTGAAAACAGTCCTGTCACGTTTCGCCGGAAACTTAACATAGGGGACTTATTGAGTGCTACTGCATAACATGGAGCGCTTGGCTACTCTTATGCACGGCACCGCCAAATATGGAGAGCGATCGGAAATTGTCAGCTGTGCGAGCCTGACGGGTTAACAGACTGAGTGGCGGCTATGCGGGATTTTGCTACCTTTCACCGCAATTGGTTCGATGGCCGCTTTGCCAAAAATCGAGAAACAACAGTCACACTTTTATCATTCGCGTCTAGCAGTGAGTAGCCGGTCGGTGGCCAGTTTGATTTGGTTCAAGTAGCTTTCATGCCCATCCACAACTGACATTTCTAAATCCGGCGCCCCTGTCCGTCCCGCAAGTGCAATTTGGGCACAGAACCAATTTAGGACTGCACCGCGTGGCAGGGTGTCGGCAGGTGGAAAATCCTGTTCAACTGCGGGTGCTTTCTCAATCTCACCAGCCAACAACTTGGCGGCGAAACTCGGATCGGCAATAAAGGGACGACCCATCCCGATCAGGTCGGTCTTGCCGTTAGCAATAGCGTCATTCATTACACCAGCGGATCGAAACCCACCGGTAACCATCAGGGGAATAGTCAAGGCATCTTTGATAGCAGTGGCATAATCCAGAAAGTAAGCCTCGCGAATCTTAGTTGATCCGCTTTTCGACGCATGTTGATACGCTGTCGGCTCCTCGAAATTACCGCCAGAGATTTCGATGAAATCCACACCCACTGCTTCCAACATGACAGCCACTTGAACTGAATCCGCGTGGTCGAACCCGCCTTTCTGGAAATCGGAAGAGTTCAGTTTGACGGCGACGATGAAGCCCGGATCAACGGCGATCCGAACCGCTCTGACCACGTCGATTGCTAGCCGAGCCCTGTTTTCCAAAGCACCACCCCAACGGTCGGTACGGGTGTTTATCCGAGGCGATAGGGCAGAACTAAGCAGGTACCCATGTGCGGCATGAATCTCGACGCCATCAAACCCGGCTTCCTCTGCAAGCCTCGCAGACCGCACAAATTTTGCGATGATCTCTTCAAATTCCGGCTCGCTTGCTGGCGTCGGCTTGCCATAGCCGGGTAAATCTAGCTGGACGTCTGATATCGATGTTGGGTGGGCATTGATTGCCTCAGGAGTTTGCCGTCCGGCATGGGCAAGTTGAGCAAGGATTTTAGCACCACCACTCTTGCCTGCTGCGGCAAGTGCTGAAACGCGCCCCATGTCGGAACCGGGGTCCAATACAAAGTTGCTAGCATGTTCGAGATGCATCCGATCAACTAGTGTATTTCCTGTGATCAAAAGCGCGGCACCACCTTTGCTCCATTGCGCAAAGAGGTTAATCTGGGCTTGCGTGGGATTGTTGCATTCGTCCGCAAGCGCTTCCGACATTGCGGATTTTACGATGCGATTTTTTAGGATGACACCGTTTGGCAGTTTCAGTTGTTGACCGATGTTCATAACTATAGTTCCTCCGCCAGTATTTTCAGTGCTGCTGCGATTGCGTCTTCGTCCCGTCTGTAAAACGTCCATTGCCCATGCCGTTCTGATGTAACAAGTCCAGCATCTTTGAGCAGGCGCATGTAGGTCGAGATTGTCGATTGTGAGAGGTTTGCCCTCTCCTGAATATAGCCCACACAAACCCCGCTCAGGTCAGCGTGTTCCGGCAGGGCGGGTGGGAAATTGGAGCGATCCTTGAGCCATGCCAATATCTGGCGGCGAACCGGGTTGTTGAGGGCCGATAGTGTTTTATCAATATCCATATATCGGCATATCGCGATATATAACTTCAGAGTCAAGTGATCTTACTTGAGTTTTTGAGAGAACAGCCGTTAGCCACCATGCAGCAACGTGGTCGGTATCGGCTCTTCGGTCGCCTTTGCCGCATTCTCGGTGAACGGTGGGTCTGGCTGAGCGGCTGTTCTCCGCGCCGCGCATCAACTGACAAGATGCAGACAAAGCCAACCTTGACGACGCTAGCGCGAACGTCAGAAATTGACGTTTGATCCGTGCTGGGACCTCCCTGTGATTGCCTATTTGGGGGGTGGTTTGGAATAGCGGCGGTTTGGGCGTTCCAGCGTCAACCCGCTGACGGAGCCTCGATGTTTCTATCCAATGCCTTCTGCCAGCAGATCAAATACCACTCGAATTCTTAGATTGGTCTTTAGCTCTCTGTGAGCCACCAGCCATGTCTCGATACTTATCGGCTCAAATGCCGAAGAAGGGTTTACGAGTTCAGGATAAGCCATCCCGATTTCGACCGGAAGAATGCCGATCCCAAAACCTTGCCGGACAAGTTCGAGTGTGAGTGTGGCACTCGAAGTCGAAAAATTGAAATTCCCGGTCGTCAGATTTACGCCGCGTGATGCCATCAAACCAAGTCGCTGTTCTGGTTGGTCGACGCCGACAAACTTCAATTTTTCAAGATCTGCAAGCGTCTCAGGGTGACCAACTTCGTTGAGGTACTCTTTTGAAGCAAAAAGATGTGCCTTGGTGTCGCGAAGCCGTTTTGCAAACAGGGTCTCGTCTTTGGGGCGCCCATGACGAATTGCGATGTCAGCCTCACGCCGCCGCAAGTCGCTTAACTCATTTGTTGCGATGATCTCGATCTGAAGGTCTGGTGCGGTTGTGCGCAATGTCTTGAGGACTGGCGGTAAAAAATGGGTTGCCATCAGGTCTGTGGCCGAAATCAACACATGTCCAGTCACAGCTTGGGATTGGCCCGTTGCGACAAGAGATATGCTGTTTGCCGCATCGCCCATCATCCGAAAGTGGGCCAGCAATTCTAAGCCTGATTGTGTCAGCAAAAGTGCGCGCGATGTCCGCTCAAAGAGTGTAACTCCGAGTGCTTCTTCAAGGCCCGCGACCTGTCGACTTAACGTTGGTTGCGTCAGCCCAAGCGCGCGCGCGGCCGCCGATAGCGATCCTTCTTCAGCGGTAACTAGAAACGCCCGCGCTTGATTCCAGTCGAAGGTTGATCGTTTCCACTCCATTATTTACGTATACCACATCAAGAGAGATACGCAATTTCGTATTGATAAGATGCATTCTATATTTTGCCAACGACCAACTTAAAGCAGGTAAGAGATATGACGCAGCTAGACACCGAAGACTTCGGTTCATCGCACATTGCCACGATAGAACAGGCAATTCCCATGACCACTCGTCGCTTTGGATCTTGGGAAGTTCTCATCAGTAGGCGGAGGCTCTCCTCTGCCGACCTTGCCAGCCGTTACGACGCAGCCTCAGGCAGGTGGGCGCGAACGGGGCGTCGTTTTCGATTGAATACAGCATATTGCGCGCCCCTTTTGGCCTCTCAGGTTGTCGTAGATCTTATGAAGGTCGAGCCAAAGGCGCGGATTCTTGATTGCGGTGTCGGAAATGGGAGCCTTTCGATTGCGCTTAATAGCCTCATGAAGGGTCCTGTCGACTTTCACGCAATTGATACCTCTGCTGAAATGCTTGTGCAGGCCAAGTCCGTAATGCAGCGCGCGGGGCTGGCCCCGCACCTGCAACAGGCCGATGTTATGTCCTTGCCCTATAAGGATCAGTCTTTTGACGTTGTAATGGCCGCGCATGTCCTTGAACATCTGCCAGATCCGCAGCGCGCCCTTGCAGAGATGGTCCGCGTTCTAAAGCCGGGTGGGATGGTGTTCCTTTGCGTGACGCGCCCCTCACTTTTCGGCGCACTTGTCCAACTTCTGTGGCGAACATGGGCAATTACCGAAAAACAGGGCGTTGCGTGGCTGCAAGCATCCCAGCTTGTCGATGTCGGTTTCCAGCCGGTTCGGCTCGGTTCCTTTGCTGGCTTCGCGAGCACTGCTTTTTGGGCGCGGCGGCCACAATGACTACTGCAAATCGAAACGCCCCCAAATTGTACTTGGGAAGATCTGAGTGGATCGTCCTTGGCGTAATCTTTGTCTATTCGTTCATTCCAGTCTTTGGCGGGTTGATACGGGTTCTTGAGCTTGCAGGCGGGCCGCAGATCGCACCAGAGAACCTTCGGGCATCGTTTGCTCCAACACCCATCATACTCCACATCCTAAGCAGCAGCCTGTTCTGCGTGCTCGGCGCTTGCCAGTTCTTGCCGAGCCTGCGCCGCCAGCGTCCAGCAGCGCACCGCGCTATCGGTCGGGTGATCGCTGCGGCGGGATGTGTTTCCGCGCTCACTGGCCTGTGGATGACGCATTTCTATGCCTTTACCGAAACACTTCAGGGGCCCCCACTTTACTGGGTACGGATAGTATTGGGCACATCAATGATCGCACTCATCATTTGGGCCGTAATCGCAATCAGGTCACGCAACGTTTTCCAACACAGCGCGTCGATGGTGCGGGCCTATGCCATCGGTCAGGGCGCTTCAACGCAGACTGTTTTGGGCGTTACTTGGATCATCGCTGTTGGCTCCGAAGCGATGGGACCCCTGCGCGACGGGTTGATGATTTTCTCGTGGGTGGTCAACTTGATCGCCGCAGAAATCTTCATCCGCGCAAAATTGAGGCCGCCAAAACGTCGGCAAAAGCAATCGTCACTGCCCCATAGTCGGTCTTCCGCACCAAGCAACCGGATTTGAAATGACGCACCAAAATGGCAATCCCCGTCTTCTTTTGTCGATCCTTTGGGCCTTCATCATCCTGAATTTCTTTGCCCGCGACATTCATGAATTGGGCCGTCCAGGCATGCTGGAACAAATGATGTCCGGCACAATTGACGGGGTTGTGATAACGGAAATGTTGATGCTGTTAGGCGGGATCATGATAGAGATTCCGATCTTGATGACAGTCCTCGCATTGCTGTTGCCACATGGGATAAATCGATGGGCGAACATTGTGGTGGGCCTTTTGACGATGGCCATGATCGTGGCGATGAACCTCAAGCCCGACCTCGACAACGTCTTTTTCATGAGTATTCAATTGATCGCCCTAATCGCCATCATCGGGATCTCTTGGCAGTGGCGGACGCCTCAGGGGGGCGATGCAATACCTACATAAATGTGCGGCGGATGACCGCTTGGTCCGATAACATCTCTAATTACCTAGAGCTGTCATTAAACCTCGAGCGAACAAATGCGTTCAGCCCTGCCCTACCCTTTTTGTTCAGCTTGCTTGCGTTGCCCAGCATGCCCCAGAGGACATGCACATGCCTCAGATCAGCACGCGGAACGGCCTTCTTAAAACGCCCCTTCAAAGCCGCGTGTTTTCAGCGCAGCCAGCATAGTGTTTAGATCATCCTCTGTCATGTCAGACATGCTGGCTTTGCCTGTCGCTACCAACTGAACGTCGCGGCGGGTGGCGGCCACCCAAACGATGCGTCATGTAACGCATCGGCTGCAGTTGATCGACGTGGCTGCCTAGTCCTCATTCCCAAAGCTCTGCATCACTAAACAGAAGAGCAGACCAATCTCACGGCTCATCGCTACATTGGCGTCCGACGCATTTTCGAGATACCGTTCATTCGCGCTGAGCAGCGTTTACTGAGCATCAACACGATCGTCAGACACAAAAGTCCGCATCGCGTGCACATCGTTGATGGGCACAATGCGTGTCTTGCGCCGCAGGTCTCCATTTATCGGCCAAATGCGCCCAAAGGTCCCCAATTTCCAAACCAGCAAGGTTCATTCGTCACAACGTCGCGATAGCCCAGAACATCGCCTAACAAAACCATCGTGTAGTGGACCAGTTTAAGCGCCAGAAGGTCCATCGGGTATTGTATTAGGACGGCTTTCCATTTTTGCACTGCACCGAATAAGTCACTGTTGACCTATGTTTGAACCGCAGAGAAATGATCTTTTTCGCGGTCTTTAGCGTTGCTAATTGTGCGTTCAACCTTCTTCAAAGACTCCACCATCAGCGGAAAAGTCCGGGCCTCCACGAATTGGGTCAGCCATCCTGCCTTAAACGACCAGCCCATTGTAAATAGGGGGGTCCGTTCAAAACGCCGTCGATCAACGCAACTGTGTCGCCACGAAAGGGCAATGACATGATCGCTACTTGTTCCAGCCCGTTAATCGCGCCGTGGTCGGGATAAAAGACGGGAACACCGCGGACGTCTTTAAAAGCCATAGGCATAGTGAGCGCGTTAGATACGGCCATCGTAAGCGTTCGTTCCGATAAAGGCAGAAATGAGGGTGAATGTGTTCTGTGCGTAGGCTGCCGTGATGGCAGCATTCAGGGTTTCCCGGTCATGGCAAGCCACGCCAATTCCGCCCATCGCATCAGCAACGCGGGGGAAATCAGTGCCGGGGAATTCGACACCAAGATTTGCCATTTGGCTGCCACGTTGCTTCAATTCGATCAAACCAAGCTGTTCGTCGATAAAAACGACAATCGGGATGCCCAGCTTCTGGTCGCGTGCTGTTGCCAACTCCCCCAAGAACATCTCAACGCCTGCGTCCCCGACAAATGCAATGACAGGGCGCGCCGGCTCTGCCAGTTTTCGGCCAATCGCCAATGGCACGGCGCACCCCATTGTGCAAAGCGCCGAGGACTGCAGCAATCCGCCCGCGTGATCAACTTCCCATACGTGGCTAAGAACGATGCGGTGTGCGCCGCTGTCGACTGTAGCAACTGTACCTGCAGGTGATGCTTTGCGGGCCTCGTCGATAATCGCCGCGGGGCCCCAAGTCTCGTCGCTAAGATACATGGCTTTAAGGGCCGCTTTGGCATTTTCGATCTCGCCTCCCTGCCAATGTTCTGTGGTCGCATCAGGTGCCCCAAGCGCGGTAAGAGTGGCGCTGACAGAGCCCACGAAATTCAACGCAGATTGGTGCATGTAATGGGTGTTACCGACCGACGTGATATCGATTACCCGTTGATCAGGTGCCACAACATCGCGCCAGCCCATACGCATTTCAATTGGATCGTAGCCCGCCAGAATTACGCAATCGGATGCAGTAATCAGCGGCAACAAAACCGCGTCCGACTTTGGCGACAGACCCGCTCCGCCCAAAGCAAGCGGGTGGTCTTCGGGCAAAATGCCTTTGGCTTTATAGGTGGTCACCAATGGCGCGTCATGCGCTATGCAGAACGCGGCCACAGCCTCGCTTGCACGCTGACTAAGCGCATCAACCCCCGCCAGAACAAGAGGGCGTTTCGCTTCGCGCAACCACGTCTGTGCGGTCTCCAAATCCTCCCCCGCCGGAACCATAATGGCCTCAGGTTGATGACGTGGTTTCATCCACACGTTTGACATTTCGCGCTGCACATCAATCGGAACATCCAACACCACAGGACCGGGGCGGCCCGATGTCGCTATCTTGATGGCCTTGTCGATGATAATGCCTGCGGTTCTCGCTTCGACGCGAAAACTGGCCTTGGTGATTGTTTCCAAGAATTTGACGTGATCAAACACCTGATGGGTATATGTATGCGCCTCAGGTGCAGGGACACATCCAGTCAAAACGATCAAAGGCACTCGGTCTTGCCAGGCGTTAGCAATGGCGTTCGCCGCGTTGGCAATACCCGGTCCGATGGTCGCAAACAAAACACCCGGGGCACCGTTGGTATGGTATGTCGCCTCAGCCATAAACCCGCCAGAGTTCTCGTGCTTTACCAGCGTGATACCCAAACCGGCG
This sequence comes from Sulfitobacter sp., assembly GCA_033851935.1. Classification (GTDB taxonomy): domain Bacteria; phylum Pseudomonadota; class Alphaproteobacteria; order Rhodobacterales; family Rhodobacteraceae; genus Sulfitobacter. The sequence goes on along the minus strand of JAWSVL010000002.1, from coordinate 458,735 downwards.
CGATCAAGCGCATCCATCAAAGCAAGAACTTCACCACCTGGGATGCCAAATGCATGGCGACAACCAGCGTCGTACAACCGTTCTGCGATCACTTCCGAGGCACTTTGGCCCGTCACTTCTATGTCAGTCATTTAGAATATTTGCCCCAGCCAATCGCGTGTACCCATCGCGGGTCTGCGGTGTTTTCATGTTCAGCACTTTTCCTGCCACAAGGTTACGCAACATTTGTGCCGTGCCCCCACCGATTGTGAACATACGTCCGTCGCGGACCATCCGTTCAACTGGCAGGTTGCGCGAATATCCCCGTGCACCATGCAATTGCAACGCATCGTTGGTCACCTTGACCGCCATCTCAGAAGCGAAGACCTTGGCCTGTGCGGCCAACATCGGATCAGGAAATCCTGAAGGTTGTGTTTGCGCACTGGCAGCAGCACGCCAGATCATCAACCGCGCCGCGTCGATCTGCATCGTCATATCGGCCAGTATCCACTGAAGCCCCTGAAACTCTGCAATCGGTCGACCAAACTGTTCGCGCGTTTTCATAAAATCTCGCGCTTCTTCAAAGGCCCCACGCGCAATCCCAAGCGCCACAGTCGCAGCCCCAACACGTTGGGCATTATAAGCATCCATCAAACCGGCAAATCCACGTCTGATGCCTTCGGGCGGTGTGATCAAACGATCCAGAGGCAGACGTAGGTTTTTAAAATGCACTTCGGTTTCAGGAATACCACGTAGACCCATTGCAGGTTCGCGATTACCAATAATCAAGCCGTCTTCGCCCAAGAAAGCCATAAAGCCACCGATGCCTTTGAATTCACCATCCTCGATAACGCGTGCAAAGATAAGGTGCAGCTTGGAAACACCACCACCGGTGATCCAGTGTTTGGCGCCGTTCAGGACCCAGGCATCGCCTTCTCGCACAGCGGTTGTTGTCATATCAGTGGCCGCGCTACCAGCATCAGGTTCGGTGATGCAGATGGCAGGTTTGTCGCCGGCAAGCACATATTCAGCCGCAATTTTCTTCTGGGCATCTGTGCCATAAGCAATGATTGCGCCAACCGCGCCCATGTTACCCTCGACGACAATGCGGCCGGACACACCGCAACAACGTGCCATTTCTTCGACGACCAAGACGACATCGCAGTAACTTGCCCCCCGCCCACCTAAACCTTTTGGGACGCTCATCCCCATTAAGCCCGCATCGGTCATCGCTTGAACTGCGGCGGTGGGATATTGCTCTGTCCGGTCGGTTTGCGCAGCCATTGGCCGCGCGATCGTTTCAGCAAGTTTGCGGGCTTTTGCTTGCAACTCGACTTGTTGCTCGTTCAATTCAAACGATAAGCCCGAACGGGAAGATGCATCCAACATTGTGCTGTGTCCAATTTGTGATTCTTGGACACGTTACTTTGCTTTGTAAACCTGCGGTAACGAGATTTATTTGTTATTTAGATGAGTTTTTCTTGCGCTATTCGATTTGTTGCAAAACTTTTAAAAATGCTTGGATCAGGGCGTCAGGCGTGGCACCAGACGGCACAAGTGCGCCGATCTCGCGCATGTAGGGCGGATCACCAAAAGGAACGGCACGCAGACCATCCCATTCAGGGCGACTGCCTTTGCACACAGGTACAATTGACACGCCAAGCCCTTCACGCACCATCGAGGCAATCGCATCAAGAGAGTCGATCTCCATCGCCGCATTCACCGTGATCTTGCGGGTTTTGAGCTGGTTTTCGATTCCAGCGCCCGCCCAAGTTTTCCGATTGAACCAGATGAACGGCATCGACGTGAGCAGGGTCTGGTCGGTGCTTTCAATGCTGCCCAGAGGGGCAATAACAACAAAAGGTTCTTTGGCAATTGGGTGCCAATCCAGACCATGAACAGGCTGCGGGGGTTTGATACAGGCAACTACATCCAGTCGCCCCTTCAACAGATGTTCAGCCATCTGTGCCGAACTTCCGCTGCGTACTTCGATATTGAGATCAGGATGCAAGACCCGCAAGTCACCCAAAGCTGCGGGAAGAAAGCTGGCAAGAATAGTCGGGACTGCCCCGACGATCAAACGGCCCCGAACGGCGTCGCCCTTGGCGATGTCCGGTGCTGCATCAAACATACTAATGGTCTTTCGCGCATGCTCGGCCAAAGCGCGACCTTGAGCCGTGGCAACAGGCGGCCGCAGTGTCCGGTCAAACAACAAGACCTTCAGCTCTTCTTCCAAATTTTTGATCTGCAAACTGATTGCAGAATGCGACAACCCAATTTGATCTCCTGCTGCTGCAAACGAACCAGTTTCAACAACGGCAACAAGGCTCCGCATTTGACGAATATTCATTACTCGGATCGCTCACAGATTGTATGTTTTGGCAACAATAGAACATAATCTAGCAGAAGTCCGTACCTGCTTGCACAAGCACTACTGGTGAAACTAATGGCCGGTCTCTTGGTCAGGGCGCAGCTTTCAAAATCATGTGACTGCAGCAACTTTTGTGCGGCGAGCGCATCCAGCACAAAATGGAAATTCGCATATCTGGCTCTTTCCTGCCTTCCGCTTCTACCTGCACGTCCGGGGGCTTTTCCGTTTTTCTTACTTTGGTTTGACGGTGTAGCCTAAAAGTAAAAACTATCAAACAACACAACAATAGACCGATCTAATTGAGACACAGATCGGTCTAACGCTTAACTAGCACCTTCATCTACCGCTTCCACATCGCGCCGTAATCCGTTGATAAACTATGTTACTTTTGATTTCACTTTGTACTTTTCTTCGTCCCACAAGTTGTTGTTCATCACATCTGCGATGATCGCAACAGCGGCACTGACATCGCCACCATCTAAATACATCGGCGTAAAACCAAAGCGCATAATGTCTGGCGCACGGAAGTCACCTATCACACCACGATCAATCACAGCCTGCATAGCTGCATAACCCTCATGAAAACGGAAAGACACCTGAGAGCCACGCACAGCGCTGTCTCGTGGGCTGGCCAATGTAAGGCTTGGTACATCGCGCTCGATCTCCATGATGAACTGTTCTTGCAGCGCGATGGACGCCGCGCGCAGTTCTGCCATGTCCACATCTGCCCAAAGGTCCATTGCGACCTCAAGTGCGGTCAGCTGGATCACTGGCGGCGTGCCAACGCGCATACGCTCAATCCCTGCCCCTGCCTTATAGCTCAGGTCAAAGGCAAACGGTTGGCGATGCCCCAACCAGCCGCTCAGCGCGGGCTGGATGGTCTCGGTCAAGTCAGGACGCACATAGATGAATGCTGGCGCACCAGGGCCACCATTGAGATATTTATAGGTGCAGCCAATCGCGAATTCACAATTTGATCCAGCCAGATCAACCTCAACCGCGCCAGCAGAGTGCGCCAAATCCCACAGCATAACGGCACCGTGGCCATGGGCCACTTTGGTCATTGCATTCATGTCGTGCATGCGGCCCGTACGGTAATCAACCTGCGTCAGCATGACGACGGCGATGCTGTCATCGACCGCGTTCGCGACTTCTTCGGGGGCTACCGTGCGCAGCTCATATCCCTGCTCCAACAAACCTACTAGGCCCTCAGCCATATAAAGATCGGATGGAAAATTGCCTGTATCGCTCAGGATCACACGGCGTTCCGGGTTCATCTTCACGGCAGCTGCCAAAGCTTGGAACACCTTGAGCGACAGTGTGTCGCCCATCACAACCGAACCCGCCTCCGCGCCAATAATACGGGCAACCTGTTCGCCCACGCGGGAGGGTTGATCCATCCAACCGGCTGTGTTCCAGCCACGGATCAGCATCTCACCCCACTCGTCCTGCAACATGCTTTGCACCCGCGCGGCAACAGCCTTTGGCATCGGACCAAGGGAATTCCCATCAAGGTAGATCACCCCATCAGGCAGGATAAACGCGTCTTTTTTCAGAATATTGGACATTACAGTGCTCCTCTAACATTCCACAATTCGGGAAACAGCTCTACTTCAAGCATTTTGCGTAAGTATGAGACCCCAGCCGTACCGCCAGTACCCCGTTTGAAACCGATGATCCGCTCAACCGTTGTGACATGGTTAAAGCGCCAGCGGCGAAAATAATCTTCGAGATCAACCAGTTTTTCGGCCAACTCATACAAATCCCAGTGAGCGCGCGGGTCTTCATAGACACGCCGCCACAGGTCTTGGATCGCGTCGTCGGCTTTCCAATCTGTTGTGCCCGGTGTTCCGGCCAAATCGGATTGGGTAAAACGCGCGCACAGCAGCGAGATCGCAACCTGATAGATGCTGTGCTGGGCCAGCTCCCCTTCCAGTCGCGCGTAGGCGTCTGAATGGTGCTTGTGTAGCTTCATCAATGCACTGTTGCGGTTACCGAGAATAAATTCGACCAATCGGTATTGGTGCGATTGGAAACCCGACGAGTTCCCCAAACTAGGCCGGAACGCTGTGTATTCACTGGGTGTCATTGTGCGCAGCACATCCCAAGCGGAGTTAAGCTGTTCGAAAATGCGCGAAACACGCGCTAACATTTTAAATGCAGTTTGCAGTTCTCCACTCAACAACGCGGCTCGTGCCGCTTCCAGTTCGTGAATCGCCAACCGCATCCACAACTCAGACGTCTGGTGCTGGACGATGAACAACATCTCGTCATGTGCTTCCGACAATGGGTGCTGGGCATTCAGGATCGGTTCAAGCCCAAGATAGTCCCCGTAGGACATATCCTTCGAGAAATCCATTTTTGCGCCTTTAGACGCTTGCTCAAATTCGCTCATTTGTCAGCCCTCCTATCTGCGGTCAGGAGAGCCGTATCATATTGGCGAATACCAAAACAACAACTATATTGCACGCATACAACATTTTGGAATGCGTATTGTAGCGATTTAAGCCATCAAAACGCGTACGCCCTGCATCTCAGCGATGGCAGCAACATCCGCATCATAGATATCGCTCATTTCATTCACCAAACCGTCAGTCCAACCTGGCATGTCCAGCTCTTCTTCAACTTCGTCATCAAGTGCGTATTTGTCCAAAAACGCTGCAATCGCACGACGCTTTTGATGTTCCGTCATGACGGGATGATCTTTGAGGTAGGATCGGAACCGTTTCATCCCTTCCCCACTCATGATCGAACTCAGCAAATCAAAACCGCCAATGATCTTCTGATCATCCGCCAAACCCGCCATCTGACGAATGATATGCGCCCACAACAGCGGTGTATCTTCATTACACCAAACGGTGATTGGCACATTTGGAACGGATTGGCGCATCAGATCGATTGTATCTGACCACACAACATCACGCGGGTCACGGCCACCCCAGAATGCAGCTGGGTCCTTGCCGTCCGACTTACCGTACAGAATCGGCAGCAATGTCGCTGGGTTTCGGATTCCGATAAATATCTCAACTTCGTCACGATCAAAGATTTGAGCCATTCGCATCATCCGCACCGGAGCTGCCGGATAAAACATTCCCTGCTGCACCGCCGTTTTAGGAGTGCGGAAAAAATTGGCGTCCGACAAGATCACCCTCTCGGCCTCTCCGTCATCCAGAATCGCATCCATCAATACATCGCGCGCCATCTCAGAAGGTGGCGCACTTGCCATCGCATTGAGAGTTTCCCTTAAAATACCGCGATATTTGCTATGTCCGGGCACCATTACGCCCTTTGACGCAAAGTCATCGGCGTTGCGCAGCAGACACTTCATCAGCCGATCTTCTTCGGTAAAATGCACGCCAGCATGTAGGACCAGTTTCATTCTGAATCGCCCGTCTAATTTCAATTTTGTCTATCAGTACCTATCAGAGAGATAAAACCTGCAAAAGGATGTTAAAATGCACTTGCACGCCCCGAAAATTGACCTTAAACGATCGCCAAGTGCCCCTATAGCTCAGCTGGTAGAGCAATTGATTTGTAATCAATAGGTCCGCGGTTCGAGTCCGTGTGGGGGCACCACTAAATCAACAAATACAACGACTTGCGATGTATGTGCGTAAATTTTGCGGAATTGATTGCAGAGAAACCAAGATTTGACAGTGGAGGCAAAGGTGAAGCAACCTACCAAGCTGCGCGTCTTAGAAGATCACGAATTGCATTTCATCTGCGCCCAAGACCACACGAGCGCAGTAGCGGTGATTCGCCTGCTAGCAATACCCAACGCCCCGCAAGACACCCTTCAAGCCATGAGTCGCGCCGTTTGCAGACGATGCGGCCAGCCAGCCGTTGACTTTCGGATCGTGTTTGCGGGCAATCCTCACAATCGGCCCTCAACATAAATGCTCCCTTTTGTCGTATGTCTGAATGTCGGCTGTACTGCGCAAAGTTGCAAGTAGACGAGTGATGAGCAACGACCGTTCCCAGCCCAAAGCGGACATGTCTGAACGACACATTGAGTGGTGGATTCCATTCATTCGCTGCAAGCGCGCAGTGTGTCTGAGCCAAACGCGATAGCCGACAATCAAATGTTAGCGGATCGAAGACTCATTCTTCAGTGCGGAAGGTGGATCCGAGCCCATTTAGCTGATGCTGCGGCACATATGAAGGTCTGCTTTTGCAGTTACCCGCGTGGCCAAAAATGTAAGCTGAGCTCCATTCGTTGAAACCTGTATCACCAAATCTCAATCAGCCCGTAATTAGATCTTCGATTGCACCAGACAGCCTCCCCAAGGCGAGAGGTTTTTCGATGAACTTGTCGGCGAGTTCCAACCCTTTCTCATTTGACTTATTGATGTCCGCGTAGCCGGACATCAAAATGACTGGCAAAGACGGATGCAACGACTTCGCTCTGCGTAATACATCTATGCCTTGACCATCTCCAGGCATGACCAAATCGGAGAGTACCAACTGAATACCTGACTTATTATTTAGAACCTCCAAAGCATCATCTCCTGACTGCTTCGTTATTACTTCGAATCCGTCTCTCTCCAGTTTTAGAGCAATAATATTCAAGAGTTGCTCGTTGTCTTCAACAACAAGAACGGTTCCTTTTTCTTCGCCGGGTGGACGAGCCACGATCTTTCTTGGCGGTCTGTCCTTGACGTCAGCGGTTTCGAATGTGAGCGGCAAAAAAATTCTCAAAGTTGTACCGAAACTGACTTTGCTGTCCAATTGAATGATCCCATTGGATTGCTCAACAAACCCCTTCACCATGGAGAGTCCGAGCCCTGAACCTTTCCCAACCTCACAAGTGGTGTAGAACGGATCAAACACCGAACTTATTACATCCTGAGCAATCCCAATGCCATTGTCTGTAATTGTCAGAGAAGCGCACTTCCCGCCAAGAACGAATGCACTTGGGAAGCCGTCGGGCGCGATAGCCGTATCAGCAGAAATAGTGAGTTTTCCACCATTTGGCATGGCTGCCTGCGAGTTTAGTGTAACATTGAGCAACGCGTTCTGGAGCATACTAACGTCGACCACAGCGTTTAGATTAGCGGGTGCAGGTAGAACATCAAATTCAATGTTTGCAGGAAGAATATTTGAGATAAAACTCTCGAATTCAACAAGGGTACTATTTAGGTTTGTCGGCCTGGAGATCAGAGGTGATCTGCGGCTAAGCGCTAACATTTGTTTCGTAAGCGCTGATCCATGTTCGATTGCACGTGATGCAACTCGAGTTAGCTTTTCGCGCTCGTCTTCTTCCTTAGAATACTCGAGTAATTGCAGACTTCCTGAAACAACACTGAGGAGGTTGTTGAAATCGTGAGCAACGCCACCGGACAATTGGCCTACAGTTTCCATCTTTTGAGCTTGAGCAAGCTTCACTTCAGAGAGTTTTAGGTCCGTGATATCATTTGTAATACTGCAGACTCCAACCACTTGACCATCGGAATCCTTCAGTGGAAACTTGGAACTAAGGGAGTATCTCGTAGTGCCGTTTATTGTTTCCACAACTTCCTTCTGAGTGGCTTCTCCAGTTCTAACCACCTCTCGGTCTGCGCTCATATATTCTTGAGCAATGTCTGCGGGTAAAAAATCAGCCGTCGTTTTTCCGATGAAGTCTGCTTCTTCTAGATCTAACTCATCGATAACATTCTGAGAAATAGCACGAATTTTGCCATTGGCGTCTTTGATGACAACCTCGAATGGGGCATGGTTTAAGATGGCGGCAAGCCATGTTTCCTGAGCTTGAGCACTATGCAGTTTTTGGTTGCGAAACACCAAAAAGGACGCTGGAACTAGAAAGGCGATGCCGCTGCCAAAAATAACCAGCGATCCGAGTGATTGGACTATTCCGGTCAATGTAGAGGCAAGAGACGATACATCGACGTAAACCTCCATAATCCCTAGTATTCGGTCTTCGGCGGAGATGGCGAGTATATACGCCTCAACGTATGTATCTGGACGATTTGGAACGTCTTCTCCGGATTTTACAGTAATGTTGTTCTGCTTAGAAGCATAGACGCTCAATGCTGTACTGTTATGAGCAATTTCCCCAGGCGCAAAAAACTTGCCGTTATCAGAAGTGTAAATGAGTTCACCTGCCGGGGAAAAATAGTTGAAGCGAAATATACCTCCGCCACCGAAGGTTGTCCTAATTTTTTCAAATTGTGCAGCAGAGGCTTCCCCAGTGTCGGCAAGGATACGGTGATCTGGAACCAGAACCATGAATTCTTGAGCCCAAAGTACCGCCTTTTTCTCGGCCTCATTTTGGAGCGTAGCTTGCACAATACCTTTAAATGAAAGGCCGACTGCAATCATAATCAAGACAGCGAAGATGGCTATTAAGCCTATTGGAATAAGTACATTTCGTAAGGGTTGCATTGTAACTTTTGACATTTTCTCCAAGATGTTACGATGAGTTTTAAAGATAAATGACAACAGAAACGAGCGCGGGGAGTATTCCATAGGGCCTTCTCCGATCTTTTAGATTTTGATAAAGATCATTGTCAGGAACCGAAGGTTAACAAAATATTAATACGTCGAAGGACTCAATATAACTAGTTGAAAAATGGACACTCTTCCATCCTGAGTTGGGCTTCGGTCGCATGAATTCCCTCCAAAATTGAAGTTCGCAAATGGTCTGATAGAACCAACTTAAACTAGTGGATCAGTTATATGCGCATAGGGGGTCTGCTCTGGGTTACTTATCTACACTACCGTTCGTTTCCCCCCAAAGCCGACTTTGGCGCAATAGCAGCGAAAGATCACTTGGTCCGCAGCCTGTGAGTTAGACTCATCCTCCACTTTTGCGCGTGCGGCGAAAGCCCGGTTTGACGGGCCACACTGCGGCATCTCCGAGGGTGGCTGAACGGGAGCAATCGACCGTTCGCGTAACTTTGCAAAGTACACTGTCTGCGCATAGCAGACATCGGGGCGCACTGCAGCATCAGGTTATTTGACCTCTTTGCCGCCGTTCGCTTCCATTACGAATGCACGCCTGACTGACGCTCCTTCAATTGACTTTACCCAAGCTGGCATATTCGATGTCCCACGCTTTTTGAGGGCTTACGCCCATATCAAAATGGATACGCCACATTGGGTCTGCATTGATTAAACAATTGTGCCTAGCCGCTACGTTAGCCAGCTCAAACATCCAATCCTCAAAGCTCACCTTTCCACTCCTTTTTGTTGTATGCTCAATGTCCGCTCAGCAGGACTTTGTTCACCTTCGCAACGGTCGCGCCAATGTCCTCTGCCAGCCCAGAGCGGACCCACAGCCTCCGACAGGAATTTGAGATAGCAGACCTTCGCGGCGCGGGTCACGAACTGGCAAGATGCGGACAAAGGGTGAATTCGCTGCATGCGAGAGAAAATTAGCTTTTGGACGACTGCATCGACACCAAGGGCGGGAAGCGGTCGTTCAGATACAGGCCCAAATTGGTGTGAGCCATAAATTGCCCCAGCTCTGCTTGCATTATCATGGCTGTGAAATGCAAAGACAGCTCGTGGCATAAACCGGGGGAAGTGGCCAGTTTACATTCTCTCGTTACGAATTAGAACATGGGCTGGCCTATAAGCTCTGGATACAGATGGGCAGTTTTGCGGATTGAATTTCGTGTCCCAGCCAGTTGATAAACTCCAGCCCCGTGTTTTTCTGCATGCGGGTTTCAGGTAAGACAAATTGGAACATGCGCTCGCAGTCAATTGTGGTGGCAAACGGTTCCACAAGTTTACCTTGAGATATGGCGTCGGTGACGTAGAGCTCGCGCAGAATAGCAATACCGTGCCCGGCGATTGCGCTTTGCAACACCAAATCGGCATTGTTGTACGAAAGGTCCGCACGACATACTCCAACGAAATTTGGGGCGTACGCCGACAAGAACTTGTTCCAGTAAAACGTGCCATCTTCATCAATAATTCTGGCGTGTCCAAGAATGTTTGTTGGGTTGGTTTCAAAGTCGTTGGATTGCTGTTTCAGCTCATTCAAATACTGCCGCGCGCATACGATGCGCATGGTTTCGTTGGGAAACGGGATCAGCATATTGGGTTCGATCAGCGGCATAGCTTGAACGGGCTTTGTGAGCAGCCTGATTGCAATGTCGATTTGATCATCGGAAAAATCCACAAAACGATTGGTGACATTCACACGTATTGAAGTTTGCGGGTGCATGCGTCGAAATATTTCGATCCGCGGCACCAAAAAAATCGATGCAAACGAAGAAGATGTGCTGATGGAAAGTGGTTTCTGCGCGCCTTTCTCACTTAACCTCTGGGAGAGTTTATCTATGCTATCATTAATCGCATAAACGTCATGAAGAAGGTCTTGTGCCAACTCGGTTAGGACTAAAGATCGACCCTGGGTACGAAATAATTTTGTTTCCCACCTCTCCTCCAATCGTTTGATATGATAGGATATAGTCGGCTGTGAGATATTCAATTCCTCGGCCGCCGCAGAGACTGACTTGTTTCGTGATACAGCGCTTAAAGCGCGAAGTTCAGCAAGGGTGGGCGCAAAGCGACGGGGTGTTTTCATGCTTGATGTATAGAGGTTTTCTATGAATTGCGTCAAGCAAATCGATTTTGAGATTTTCGATGTGGGTCGCATGGTTGCCCATGATGTTTCTTGAGACCTTTTTGGATAAGAGACAAGCAAGGGAGAAGATAATGAACTTCAAAAATGTACTTTTGAGCGCAACAGCTGCGATTTTGACTTTAGGCGCGGGCGCTGCGGCGAATGCCGGTGAAGTGTTGGACAAAATCATGGCTGACAAAATGCTGATTGTGGGCACCAACTCAGATTATCGACCAAATTCCTTTTTGGGCGACGACAACCAGTTGCAAGGTTTCGACATTTCGGTGGCGCAAGAAGTCGCCAAGCGGATGAATGTGGGCATTAAATTCATCACCCCCGGTTGGGAAGTGATGACCGCTGGCAATTGGTCGGGGCGTTGGCACATGGTTATCGGATCGATGACCCCGACAAAGAGCCGGGCGGAAATTCTCGATTTTCCTGCCATCTATTATTTTTCCCCGGCGGTGGTTGCGGTGCATAAAAACTCACCGGCGACCAAACCATCAGATTTGACTGGCAAAGTGATGGGAGTTGTTGGCTCTTCCACCTATCATGCCTACTTGGAACACCGCCTTGAGATGGATGCGATTGGCGCGCCTACTTTCACCTATGATATTTCGCCAGCCACAGTGAAACTCTATTCGGACGTCAATGAGTTCGATGACCTGGCCGTCGGAGATGGCGTGCGAATGGATGGTTTGATCCAATCGCTTTCCGTTGTTGCAGAAGCGGTTGAACGCGGCATGCCGGTGAAACAGATCGGTGACCCGGTGTTTTATGAGCCTCTGGGAATTGCGACCGACAAGGGTGATGCAGAACTGAACGCCAAGATTGCAGACGTTGTCTCGCAAATGCGTGCCGATGGAACGCTCGCGGCGCTGTCGGTCAAATGGCATGGCATTGATTTGGTCACAGTGAAATAGGCGACATTCAGTATGATCACTTTGACAGACGGCTTAAGGCGGGGCCCCCCCCGCCTTAAGGCCGCATTTATATTCGCGATCGTTCCAATGGTTTTTGCCATTTTTCTGAGCCTCAATCAAAGCGCATTCGGTCAGCTGTTCCTAACGGCAATGGATGCGCAGGCTCTGGCAGGTCTGTGGGGTAAGTTTTCCGTCTCGCTGGTGATTTACATTCTGGCGGTTTTCAGTTTTGTTTTGCTGTTGGAGCTGCCAAACCGGGTGCAGTTGCTGACCACATGGCTCTTGCTGGCAGGCTTCGCGTTAGGGGCGTTTTATTCCTTTGAACTGAGTTATCTGTTTATTGGAAAAAAATTGCCATTCCTGTTGTCAAAAGGCTTGGTGACCACGATCTACGTCTCCGCCTTATCAATTTCGCTCGCCTTTGTTCTCGCCCTTATGGGGGCGACGGCCAAAATGTCAGGCATAGGTGTTTTGCAAGGGGTTGGCGGGTTCTATACCTCCTATTTTCGCGGTGTTCCGCTTTTGGTGCAGCTGTTTCTGATCTATTTGGGATTGCCCCAGATTGGCATTGTTGTAGACCCAATTCCAGCCGCCATCGCGGCGCTTGGGCTGGTTTACGGTGCCTATATGACGGAGATTTTCCGCTCTGGAATCCAATCGATTTCGGTTGGTCAATGGGAGGCGGCAGACGCATTGGGGCTAACGCGTTTGCGCACGTTTCAAAAGGTTATCATGCCGCAGGCCATGCGGTCAATTGTGCCGCCAACGGGCAATCAATTCATCGCGATGCTCAAAGATTCATCGTTGGTTTCAGTGGTGGGGGTCTGGGACATAATGTTCATCGCGCGCACCCAAGGCCGTTCTGATTTCAGAATCCTGGAAATGTTGATCACTGTGTCCGTTATTTATTGGCTGCTGTCGATGGTGCTCGAATATTTGCAACACAAAATCGAAATCCACTATTCGCGCTCTTTGAAACGATAACCCACACGCTACTGGATGAACTAAGTCGATGAAAACGAATCCCCCACGACGCCCTTTAATCGCCGTTATGGCAAACTCCGGCTGTGAAGCAGGGCTGGCAACCCAAACCGTTGATGACAAATATTGCAGGGCGGTCAGTGACGCAGTTGGCGCCAATTGCATTATTGTGCCAACAACTGCCACCGCAGAGGCGCTCGAAGATTTGGTGCGCATTGTTGACGGCATCATGTTGACCGGAGACACCACAAATGTGGAACCGCGCCATTATGGTGGTGCTGGCGATGTGCAGTCTCATGGGCCATTTGATCCGCAACGCGACGCCTCGGCATTGCAGTTGATTAAACTCGCGCACGAATCTGATGTGCCAATGCTGGGCATATGCAGAGGCATGCAAGAAATGAACGTGGCTTTAGGAGGGACGTTAAGGAACGACCTTTATGGAAACGGATCGCTTCGCGACCATTGTGACCGGCCACAAGATGGGCCGCCCGAAATGCGCTATGCGCCCTCCCATTTTGTCGATTTGGTTAAAGGCGGGCGATTGAGCGACCATATCGGTTTGACCCGCGTTCAAGTGAATTCGCTACATGAGCAAGCGGTTGGCACGCTGGCGAGCGTTCTTCGTGCGGAAGCCATAGCTGAAGATGGGGTGGTCGAAGCATTTTGCGCGCCGGATCGGAGCTTCTTTTACGGTGTGCAGTGGCACGCTGAATTTTCCGCCCTTAGTGATAGGGTTTCTCAGACGTTGTTTGCCATGTTCGCGCAAAGCATGAAGGGGTAGGCTTCGCACTGCCGCTACACAGTCAATTTCGCAAGTGGATCTCCCTATCCGCCGATTGGCGACGGTATGGCGAATTGATTTCTTGGCAACACAATCATCTAAGATCTGGAGAAATCGTTTTCTTGAGTTTTGAAATTATTGGGGTGGATGCGCCAAAGGGGAAGCAAAGTTAAAGGCTCGGGGTGGATTAGAATTTTTCATCCGTGGCGGCCATTCCTCAAATGGCGGCTTTGGGCCGTCCATGTCAGGATGATTTTGCTGAACACGCAAAATGCTGCGGTATGGCATTTGGTAAAGAGGGGCTCATAGCTGCTGTTCGCCGCTGTCTGCACGAAGGTCCGCTGTCGGGAAGCGGGTCAAACTTTGCAAAGGTCGCTATCTGCGCAAGGCAGACATCGGGGCGCACCGCAGCATCAGGTTATTTAGCCTCTTTGCCGCCGTTCGCTGCCATTACAAATACACGCCTGACTGACGCTCCTTCAATTGACTTTACCTAAGCTGGCATATTCGATTTCCCACGCTGTTTGGGGGCTTACGCCCATATCAAAATGTATACGCCACATTGGGTCTGCATTGATTAAACAATTGTGCCTAGCCGCTACGTTAGCCAGCTCAAACATCCAATCCTCGAAGCTCACCTTTCCACTCCCCTATTTCTTCGCGGAACCGTCACGCGGCCCGCACCAATAATTCATTTTGTTACGATCGACCTCCGCGCCCATAATGTCGTCGGCGCGACCCAGAACGTGGTCATTTGGCGCTGGCGAATACCACAGATCACAAAGCCGCTCTTTCTGCTCAGGCGTTGGTTTTAGGCGCGCTGGTCGGCCCTTCTTACGTGGGGCCTCCGCGCCTGCAACCACCTCAAGAACAGCGCCAATATCGGAAATCGCTTTCTGCATACGCTTACTTTCCGCCCCCTGCCCGAGATCCGACAAAGCACGGATGCACAGGGTATCCCCCTTGCGAAGGCCCTCGCCCTCGATCATGGCGCGCAACTCTGCGCGTTTGGTGTTCTTCCAATCCGCGAAGGTTTTTTCGCAGCCCATGGCCGCACCCTCCGAAACATCTCGATTGTATAAGTAAGCTATTTTCATACATGGCTTTTAAGACGGCTTTCTACACGTTTCAACATTGGTTCGCATTATTCAACATTTCAACACTTAATTGATTGCACAACAGGGGCACCAGACATGAACAACGCACAAGGCAAAGCCGCAGACGTAACTGTTGGTAAGGTGTTCAAGTTTGGTTGGAGAGAAACGCCAAACAAGGTGGTCCGCATCGGCGCGCCATTTCCAGACGGTAGCGTTCCGGTAACCTTGAAAGGTCCACGCGGTGGCGAAACCGAAGCGACAGTTTTCACCAGCGGCAAATGCCGCAAACACTAAGGACGCCTAACATGACGACCCACGCAAAAGCCGTCCGTGACTACCAATACCTGCACAACGTTCAGGAAGTGGACGACATCGTGACCGCTATGGATGAAGTTGAGTTTTTAATGATGGACCCAACCAAAAAACGCGCGACCGATATGCTTGAAGGATTAATTTCGATCTGGTTCTCAGAGGCCAGTCGTGACGGGCGCAGCATGGACACAAAAGTCAGGAGTATTGCGCGGCACTACGGTCTCGAAAATTACATCAACAAATAGTACGGATAGAAAATGGAGTCAGACATCTTAGAAATATCAGTGCAGTTTCAGCACCAGACAGAAGCCGCAGTTTGCGTAAAAGCAGTCGAGGACGGGCCTGACATTTGGATACCTAAATCGCGCTGCGAAATCTTACAAACAGACCCACGGCGCGGACACTACGTTTTGCTCACAACAGACGAGCACACCGCCACTGAAAAAGAACTCATTTGAGGGAACGTAAGAACGCAAAAGGCCCGCCTCAGAAAAACTGAAGCGGGCCTTCTATTGCCGCATTACAAACAAAAAAATTCGACCTGAGTTCCCTCAAGAACTCTTGACGTCCCATGTAACCACGTCAAACAATAGCTGCGGTGACATGCGTTGCGGGTTTGGAAACCCCAATGCAGCAGCACAAACTTCCGAACAGAACCACTTATCCGGATTGTGCCGACCAATCGCCAACACCTGCGAAAGCAACAGGCCAGCATAGTCATAGCGCGCTGCCAAGTGGTTCCTGATGAACTGACAGGGCACTTCAGCTTCCACCTGCATCGAGACTAAATCCCAACTTTCCGGCTTCAGCAGAATGCGCTTTTGGCGCACGCCACCATCACGACCCGACGCAGAAAGGCAGACAGCAATTTGGTCATGCAAGGCATCCCCCGAAATCATTTCAACATGCGAATAGATACCGCGCGTCAAGCTCCGGATTAGGCCATCCTGAATGCGCTGAGTGACAGAAACGCCCTGCCCCTTGTAAAACGCAAGCGTGACGGTCATTCCGCCCCTTCAGACGGCTTTGCCTGCAGCCCTGCGCGCAGCTGGTCAAACCATTCAGCACAGCGCGTGGTGCGCATATTTTGCCGGGTCAGCGCGCGGTCAATTTTCAGCAAAGCAATATCCAGCCGATCACCCGCTTGAACACCGGCGCGCGACAGAGCACGGCAGTCTTCAGGCAAAGGTGGCAAGGTGCGGTTAGCAGCACGCGCGCCGCGTTCTGCCCCCACGGCATCCAGTCGCGCTTCAGTTAGATCGCAGGCGGCGCAAAAGGTCACCATCGACAACACCATCAGGATTGATGTCAGTTTCATTTTCAAAAGCCTCCAATTCGGCAGCAAATCGAAGGGCCTCCCCGGTCGACGCCTGCACCTTTTCTTGCAGCACGCGGTTCGCATCATCTGCCACCGCTGCGCGCCGCCGTAATTCAGCCAATTCAGCCTGCGCAGCTGCCATTTCGACCTGAAGAACATAGCCATTCCGTGCGTCCGCGATGGCTTGTGACTTATCAATGACGTGCCAGCCCCAAAGGGCCACGCACAGAATAATGGAAAGGCCCAACCGGCTGGACAGAAGCCGCCAACCAAATTGCAAAGCAAACGTCATCACTCGCCCGCGCCCCATCTTGATTGAGTATTGAACGCCTCAATTCCATGGGCTGTGGCCAAATTTGCGATTGCAGCCCAAACAGTTGCCGCAAGAATGCCTTGTGTTCCATCCACGGGAACGCCGGATGCTTCCTTAAAGGCTGACCATCCAAACGCGACACACCACAGCAAGAAGACAGCCCATGCCTGTTCACGCTTACCCGACCGACCGCCGATGATGAATTTGCCAAACAGCTTCAGCATGTCACGCCTCGTTTGTCAGCTTGGCACCACTGGACGTGATGACAGGCAGGGTCATCAAACCTGTCACAGAAGGTGGCGACGTGCCTTCTGGCCAGTGGTATTGAGCATCGCGTGCGGTCGGGCTGTATGGATTGATTGAAACCATATCGCCCTGATTTCCACCAATGCCCATGATGTTGCCGTTTTTGTCGCGACCAGCAACAAACGTCATATGGCCGCTGCCGGGCTTACCCGGACGTTTCATCGACATATTGGCTCCAAGGGCAGGACCATCAAGGCGGGTGCCATACCCATTCCAACGCCACCCCAAAGCCGCCGCACGGTTCTTACCCACGATAGGTAGACCAGATGCCTGCACCATCGCGTTCCCAAAGCCCGCGCACCATGGCGTTTCATCATCTTTGAACGGCAACGAAAGACGCTCCCACCAGCCTAGGATTTCTGCGTTGTGATGACGCCCCCGAATTTCCCGCAGTCCAAGATGACTATACGCCAACCGTAACCATATTGGCATTGGAATTGACGCCTCATTAGATGCAACATTTTGTGCAACTGGCAGGATGCCCTTTCGAAGTACCAATGCCGTGACAGGACCAACATAGTCACGCGCACGCAATCCCCTGGACTCCTTAAAAGCGATGGTGCCCGCAATGGTCTTTGGTCCCTTTATGCCGTCGATACGGCCATGGTAAAACCCGTGCTGCTTCAGCAGCGTTTGGCGTTCTTTGATTGTCATATTCATGAGAGTTCTCCATAAAAAAACCGCCTAAAAAGGCGGGTGGATCTGATTGACTTATTGAAGGCTTCTGGTGGCGTTAGAGCTTGCTCAGTATGGGCCGCAAAAGAAACTTGAGCGCGACCAACGGGAACAGAAATGGAAACCGAAGGCGATATTCATCAGGCAGCTTGGGAACCATTTTGCGCTGGATATTGTCGGTCCAGCCGCGACCACGACACCAGACAACCAAATGGCCGACACCGCGCGGTGAAAGGCAATGCCAGAACACGTATTTAAAAGTCACCAAGGCCCACCAAAAACGCAAAAGAGATTGCCCCTCCGACAGCCAAACGAGCGTCAGAGCGTAATCTTCACAATCACCAAAAACGGAACCGTCAGCCGCTAGAATGCGCCAATGATCACCGCTTTCGCCCGCATAGGTGAACCGCTTGTTCAACGAATTTTGAACCACGTCATTTGTCATGTCAGTCTCCATCATTGTTTTAGGATTGGGTGGAAATCAAAAAGGAAACAGGCGGATATGCTTCTTCAATGGTAGTTCCAAACCAAGCTTGAACACGATTGCAGTGGCTGACCTGCGTGACATGATATGTGGCAAGACCGTTCGACAAGCGCCCCCTGAAGTCGCCTAACTGCACCGCCACAACAACGTTCTGTCTCACTTCTCCGGACCACCGATCTGAAGGAATCCAAGTGAACGTTCTGTCAGGCAGATAAAAGGTTTCACCGCCCTGCCGAACTTCACGCCGTAACGCGCCAGAGCAATTTCGCAAAACAACCCCATTCCAACGGTAAAGCAGCGCTCTTCCGTTCGAAAATGGCTCCTGAAGAACCGTCGCCTCAAGGTCTTTATAGGTTGGCCGTTCGTCAAAGTTCGCGACGATACCGATGGCAAGCATTGAAAGAGCGATGCCTGTTTCCCAAAAAAATGAACGGCTCATTTGCTCAATCCTTTCTTTACGTCCCCAAGCGTTCCGGTCCTTGAAAATTGCACAACCCTGCGAACAAGATGTTCACCGGTCAAAGCCAAGACAGCAACAATTGCATATTCAAAATGATCACCATCCAGCTTCAGGAAGACCAAGATTGGCTTCGAGAAGAACACCGCGCAAAACACACCTGAACAGACGGTCATAATCACTTGGCGGGTGGATAGTTTTTCGCTGAACATCAATTTGACCAACACCCCACCACCAAGGGCAAGCCAGAACAGCCCGTCAATCGCCATCCATAAGCCTTCAAAAATCGCCGTCCATAAGCCTTCAAATCTTTGCACGTCGCACCTCATAGTTTTCTTGGCTGCGTTCGCAGCAGGTCAAATTGTCAAAACTTGCCGATTCATTCAGCTTTCAGCTTCCCTTCAAACGAAGTCCGCAGGCCAGTCGACTTGGCATAAGAATGCTTCACCATCCCAAGGATGAATTCGCGGGCATCGATGTCCGGGTGCACGCCGGAATATTTGACTGGTTGGCCAGCCATCAACGCAGGGCGACCGACGATGACGCATGATGTCTTCACCAATCCGCGCAACATTTCGCGCGCAAAAGCTTCAGCTGCAGCCTGTGCTTCAGCCCTTGACCCAAACGGTTCGCGAATGACGTGTTCACCATCTGCATCAGGGTCACCATCAACGATGACCTCTTGCCGCTTGGCCTCGCCACGGTCTTGGTAAAACGCCTTGACCTTGCCGAACCGATCAACATCGTTTTCAGAAACTTGACAACTGCCTTCGACTACGGATGTAGGGATGATGATCGTCGTCGGAACTGATGTGCCATCAGCTGTTTTGCCCGCGCCACGCTCCAACCAAAGCAACGCACCATTCTTGATGGTGAACAACGCGCCATGTCGTTTGGCCACCCGCTCCAGAAAGTTCAGGTCTGATTCATCCTGCTGGCCAATCCACGGATAAATATGGCCAGAAACCGCATCTGAAATCTTTGGGACCAAACCATATTCACCGGCAATTTCTGTCACAATGCCCTTGACTGATGTGTCATCCCAATGCCGTGACTTATTCGTTTTCATTTCTGAACGCAGGTCAGCAGAATGCCCGGAAACCGTTATGGTGTAAGGCAGACACTTGCGATTAACTCGGTCGATAACAAAAGCGCCAACAAACCCACCACCTGCGCCAGACAAGATGGTGACACTGACCACAGCCCCACGCCGCGGACTCGCAAAATGCAGCGCTGCATCATTGAACACCAGTTCCAAGGTGTCAGATTGGATGCCTTCGCGGTCGGTGATGTTTAGGCTGATCAGACGTTCAAAGAACAATCCAGAGACCGGAACACCATCAATGTCCACTATAACCTTTGGGTGCGTCATCAGTCCCACAACCTCACCGTTTGCTGACTTTGCTGGCCCACAATGATATCAGGCAGCACAATCGACAATCCAACCGGCAAACGATGCGCAACCGCAGCGATGTCCGGGTTGGCATCCAATACCTGTTCAACCACTCCGGCCTGACGGCCATAATGACGCGCGCAAATCAGGTCCAAAGCATCATTGACGGTAGTGACATGAATGCCCGACATCAGATAATC
Organism: Sulfitobacter sp.; assembly: GCA_033851935.1. GTDB lineage: Bacteria > Pseudomonadota > Alphaproteobacteria > Rhodobacterales > Rhodobacteraceae > Sulfitobacter. The sequence continues at coordinate 438,567 of JAWSVL010000002.1, read as the reverse complement.
CCCAACAACGAAAGTAGTGAAAAGCCCGACCCAATCCGCCGTACTTCGATGGAATAGGCATTGCGCCCCGGTTCGCCAGTTCGGTCATGGAAAGCGCGGTCTTCATCAATCTTTTGGATTGCGTGACTGCCGAACACTCTGCCACCCAAAGAAACCAACATCAGCGGAATGCCGTTCTTTGCCGCCAACCGCACGCCTTCCAGCGTGCCGGTGCCACCCCATTCAGCGGGGAACAACACACCATTGATGGTGACAACTTCTGAACGCGGGCCTGTCCACTGCAGGGCATTCATACGCCCTGCAGTTTCAATTTCAGCCCAAGTAGTGTCCAATTTGCGGCTAACATCGGTGTAACCAAAGCCATGCGAACGGAACAAGAATGGCCCCAAGGCCATGGTGACTGGTCCAGACATCAAGTGCCCCCTCTAATCATAAAAACTAGCCGCAATCGTGGCTTCGACGCGCTGCCCTAAAAGGTCGGCAGCTATTTCGGCAATCGCCTCGGGATTTGTCACACCTGCCGGAACAGGAATTGTGATTGGCCCGTTGATTTCAACCGTCACATTGCCAACACCGCCACCAGACCTCGTTTGATCTGTAGAACCAGAATTTGCAGAACTGGCCGACAGCACAGCCGCACTCACAGCAGGAGCAGCAAACATCGCTGCACGGGCTGTTGAACGAACCTTCTGCGCACTGCGCGCAAACCCACCACCCACATTTGGACGCGGCTTAAACCGCAGCCTCAGGCTATCCCTGAACACCGATTGGGCCTGACTTACGTTCAGAATGCCACCAGACACTGAAGGCACAAACCACTCCGACCGAGGCGTGTCTTCGTTCACCTCATAGGGCAAGCCCGCCTGAACAGGGCCGCCTGCGCGGCGCGCACCCGCTGGCTTGGGTACTGAAGCAGCAGCAGACGCTGAAGGCATTGAGCGAAGCTGTGCAGACAGTTGCGAGACCTTTCGCAGCGCGACGTCGATTGACGTTGTCATGATTTCAGGTGCAACACTGGTCTCGTTTATAACCATCAACGCACCTTGAAGCCTGACAGACGCCTGTTCTGCCTCCAATAACCTGTCTTCAGTGCGACGAAGCCCCTCCTGTGCCGCCGTCAAATCAGCCTGTGCCAAAACGCGATTCGGGTTCGTAATGCCACTTGCAAATTCAGGGTTGGCGTCCAAAGCTGCTTGCGCCGCTTCAATCTCCTGACGGTAAGCTGTCGCCTCTTCTCTTAGACTTGCAATGACCGCTTCAGTTGGGGCGGCCATGCCCTCAAATTCACGCAAGGTAGCAACAGCAGCAGAAAAGCGCACATCTGACTTGTGCATGCCATCAACTGTATCCTGCCCGTAGTCCGCATTATTTGCGGCTTCTTTGGTGATTGTCCCATTTGCGACAGGTTTGATGCCAAAGCCAAGGTAAAGGCCAGCACCGACAGCACCACCGCGCAAGGCAAAGCGACCAACACCCTTTGCAGCTGCCCAACGCGCCGTACTGCGCCGCTTTGCCATACGGTCCAGCGTCTTGTTATGGCGGCGCTCCAAATCCAACATTTCCGTCATTGCTGATGTTCGGAAGTTCCGAAAACCGCGCAGGTGACCACCAAAACGTGGATTGCGAAGGCGCAGATTGAACCGTTGGCCTGTAAGGCGTTTAAGCCCTGCACCCAATCCAAGGACATCACCAAGCGCAAAAGCCGACCTTGCGGCCAGCCCGACCAGTCCGAACCGCAAAACTGCCAATGTGCCGATCAAGCCAGAAGCCATAGTCAGGACAAATCCCCCTGCTACAGCCAATCCGCCTAGCGCAATACCACCAGTGATCAAACGCTTTGTCCATTCAGGGTTCGCCTTCGCCCAAACGACCATTCGATCAATTACTGCTTGCGACTTTTTCATAAGTTCATTCAGTGGCGGCAAAACGACCTCACCGATGGTAATTCCCAAACGGGTCATTTGGTTCTGCATCAATTGCATGTTGTTGGCCGTGGTCTTTGCCCGCTCCGCATATTCAGCTTCAGCACTTCCAAGGTACTGACTTTCGTCAGCAACCATGCCCAACATTTCAGGCAACAATTCCATGTTGCTCAGTAATTTGGACAATTCACGCGCTTCATCGCCAAACAAGTCAGACATAACTGATGCCTGAAGATGGGCTGGTAGCTCACTTAAGCGTCTCAAAACATCCTGCGTGGTCCCAACAGCGTCTTCCTGCATTGCTTTGGAAACCGCCAAGGCATCAAGGCCCAGACGCGTGTAAGCGACCGACTGCCTCTTTGTCGCACTTTCCCCCCTTGTTAGCGCACGCCCCATGTTCTGGAATGACGTATTCGCAGTGTCAGCGCCTGCACCGGCGGCAATCATCGCAGCACCAAATGCAAGTGTCTCCTTAGGATCAAAGCCGAATTTTTTACCCATTGCGCCAGCACGGTTCACAAAGTCCAAAGTCTGATCAGCACGCGCCGCAGAATTGTTCGAAACATAATTCATTGCATCAAATAATTTGCCTGAATCCGCCAATGTCATCCCCAGCGCACCCTGCATTGTGCCAAGCGAACCAGCCGCCTGCTCTGCTGAAATTTCAAACGCAATCCCGATCTTTGCCGCCTGAATTGAAAAATCCATCAAGTCTTCGCGTGCGATACCAAGCTGACCACCAGTGGCAGCAAGCATCGCAATTGCAGAAGTAGACATTGGAACAACCGTAGACAGCTTCAAAATGTCATCTGACATCTGCTGGAATGCTTCTGGGCTTTCGAAATCCACAACCTTGCGAACATCCGCCATTGCGCTTTCGAATTCTACGGCCTGCATGATTGGCTTGGACACACCAGACAGCACCCGCCGCCCTGTTTGCATCGAGGCATGACCGACGAAGCTGACGTTCGCGGCAGTAGCCAACGAACGATCCATGCGCTTATGGGAACGGGTAAATCCCTTAAACTATGAACACTGAATCACATGCACATTTCGTCCACCGACCAAGACATTCTACTTGCAACGCTGAACAGCAAAAAATCGGAAGTTGTGCAGGCCCGAATGGCTAATGCGTTTCTTTTGCTGGCTGATGGCCTACAGGTCGAAGACGTTGCTGAACTGCTTTACCTTGACGAAGCAACCCTTTCTGGCTGGCAGGAGATGTTTGCAGCTAGCAAACCTGGTGCCACATCACTCTAGCTACGCGCATCCAGCCTTCTACAGACGATCACAGCCCAAAGCGGACATGCCGATTTGACATCAGGGGTGGAAAGTGGACTTTTGATGCAGTCGCACTGAGTGTGTGAAACGCCAATTCGATCATAAATAGTAGAGTGCTACAAACCGAGGTTCATTATGCAGACTAACCAAATCATGATCCCGAGAAATATGGCCCTTGTCAGACGAGGTTCCGTCCTTTTGCATTCGTCGAGTTCATCCGTATAGCGATAGCATTGCCTTTTGATTTCGAGGTTGCTCAGGTGGACATACCAAGGGCTGTCCACCTGTTTTTCTGGGATGAAGCTATTTCGGCCCACTGACGGTTTGAGTTTGAATGCCCAACTTTTCGATCCCGAGACGTAGCGTTTCACCGCCTGAAAGATAGGTTGGGGGCTTCAAACCCATCCCAACACCGGGGGGGGTACCAGTTGAAATGATATCACCTGGCTGTAGGCTCATAAACTGCGAGCAATAGGAAATGAGGTGTGGCACCTTGTAGACCATCGTTTTTGTTGATCCGTTTTGATGGCGGGTGCCGTCAACTTCCAGCCATAAGGCAAGGTTGTCATAGTCCCCGACCTCATCAGGTGTGACCAACCAAGGACCGGTCGGCCCAAAAGTATCACAGCCTTTGCCTTTGTCCCAAGTGCCTGCGCGCTCAATTTGGAATTCGCGTTCAGAAACATCGTTAATGACACAGAAACCCGCAACGTGTTCCATTGCGTTCGCCTCATCAATATACGCGCCATCTTTGCCAATCACGACTCCCAGCTCAACTTCCCAGTCAGTCTTTTGGGAGCCGCGAGGAATGATCACGTCATCATCGGGGCCAACGATGGCTGATGTCCACTTGTTGAAGATGACGGGTTCTGGCGGGACATCCATGCCACTTTCAGCGGCGTGATCGGCGTAGTTTAGGCCGATGCAGACAAACTTTCCGGTTTGTCCAACGCAGGGTCCCAAACGCAGATCCACTTGGGGCGTGCCCTCGACAATTGGCAGATGATCCAGATCCAACGATTTGAGGCGTTCAATCACATCAGGAAGCAGTGCCGCACCCGCGATATCAGGCACATGATCAGACAAATCACGAACGCGACCTTCCTTATCTAGGCAGCCGGGCTTTTCCTGACCCTTTGGGCCGTAACGCAGTAATTTCATGAGGATCCTCGAAAATTCAGAAAATGGGTAGCGTCGCACCCCGGGGAAAGATGGGCGCGACGCTGTTTTGATCAATCGTAAAGAACGGCCTGAATTTCAGCGTCGTCGATGTTCGATTGGTCGTAGTAGTAGAAGCCTGTGTCGATAATCGCAGGCAGCTTTTCACCGTTCATCGCCGCAACAGCAGCTTTGACTGTCTCATACCCGATGCCGACAGGGTTTTGAGTAATCGCACCGGCCATAAGGCCTTCGCGGATCGCATCTGTTTGCGCCTTGCCGGAATCGTAGCCAATGATGGTGACACCCTTGGTGTTCATTTCGCGTACCGCATTCACGATGCCGATGGCAGAGCCCTCGTTTGTGCCGAACATGCCGCCCAGATCAGGGTTGGCTGTCAACATGGCCTTGGCTACTTCGGTGGATTGCAGTTGATCGCCAGCACCGTATTGAACGCTCACGACTTCAATGTTTGGATATTCGCTTTCCATACGATTCAAAAAACCATCGCGTCGGTCGATACCAGTGCGGCTGGTTTGATCGTGTGCAACAACCGCTACGGAACCTTTACCGCCCAAGAATTCGGCCATCTTATCAGCAGCAAGTGCGGCGGCAGCAACGTTATCAGTGGTGGCTGTTGCCATTGGAATATCGCTGTCCACGCCGCTGTCGAATGCGATGACAGGAATGCCAGCCTCTGATGCTTGGCGTAGCAATGGAATGGCCGCCTGGCTATCAAGTGCGGCAAAGCCGATCGCGGCGGGTTTATTGGCCAACGCAGCGGCCAGCATGTCGATCTGGCGATCAACCATTGTTTCATTGTCTGGGCCTTCAAACGTGATCCGAACACCAAATTCTTCGGCAGCTTGATCAGCTCCTGATTTCACGGCCTGCCAGAACTGGTGCTGGAAGCCCTTGGAAATCATCGGGATATAAATCTCGTCCTGCGCAAAAGCGGCGGGTGCCGATGTGAAAGCGAGTGAGGCGCTAAGTGCACCAATAAGAGAGCGACGTGACAACATGTTTGTTCCTCCTAGGTTGTCTGTGAAACCCGGTTCTTTTGCCGGGCTATTGGGTTAGTTCGTTTTGTTGCGGCGCATCATATCTGCATAAACGGCAAGAATAATAATCGCGCCGGTGACGACAGTTTGCCATTCTTGCGCGACGGACAGGACGCGCAAACCATTGGTCAACACTGCCATAATCAATGCCCCGATAAGCGAGCCGAGAATTGACCCGCGACCGCCCGACAGGGACGTACCACCGATGACAACTGCAGCAATCGCTTCGAGTTCGTAACCAAGGCCCAAGGCAGGTTGTGCAGAGTTCAAGCGTGATGCAATCAACAGGCCTGCGATGCCGACGATTGCCCCCGCAAGCGCATAGATAGCGATCTTCCAGCGGTCGGTGTTCACCCCCGACAAGCGCACAGATTCCTCGTTGGAGCCGAGCGCAAAGCAGTAGCGCCCCAACACAGTTCGGTTCAAGATATAGGCGGTAACGGCGGCCACGATAAACAAGATCAACACACCGTTTGGAATTGCCAGTGATGGAAAGGCTTCGCCAATCAGCGATCCGCGGGAAATTTCACTGAAACCCGGCGTGTCGTTGAAATAGATCGGGCGTGTACCTGAAATCACAAGGCTAAGCCCCTTGAGGATCAGCATCATACCAAGGGTTGCAATGAACGGTGGAATGGCCATTTTCGTCACAAAAGTGCCCGACGCAGCACCGCAAAGTGCCCCTGTCAACACGGCTGCAATCACACCAAATATGAGCGGCATTCCTGCGTAGGTAAGCACAACGCCAGTAATCACGGCGCAGAACGTCATCATAGTACCGACCGACAGGTCGATCCCGCCCGTGATAATGACCAAAGTAACTGCAATCGCCAGCACTCCATTCACCGACGTTGCCTGCAATATCGCGAGCATGTTGGATGTCTGCATAAAATTGGGCGAAGCGATTGAGAAACCGATCAAAAGCACGATAAGGCTGGCGAATGCCAATACCCGTTGGTGTGTGCCAGCCGCGATAATGCGTGACAGCGTTGATTTGGGAGCATCTACTGCGGTGCTCATAATACGTTCTCCTTCACACTTAACGCGGGGTCGCGTTGTGTGGCTAGTTCCATAATCTGTTCTTGGGTGGTGGCAGTTCCGCCCGGCAAAATGCCGGTCAAGCGTCCCTCGCACATGACCGCGATGCGGTGACTTAAGCGCATGACCTCGGGCAATTCCGATGAGATGACGATAATCGCGCGCCCTTGTGCCGCGAGGGCTTCAAGCAGGGTGTAAATTTCCGACTTTGCACCAATGTCGATGCCGCGTGTCGGTTCATCAAAGATCAGCACTTCGCAGTCGCGCAGTAACCATTTGGCTATGACAACCTTTTGCTGGTTGCCGCCAGATAACAAACGCACGGCCTGCAAGTCGGATGGCGTGCGGATGCCCAATTGGTCGATATATTTGACTGCGGCGTCCTTCATCGCGGCCTCGTCCAGCACACCAATGCGATTGGTGAAGCGACCCAGATCGGCCATCGGGACATTGGCGCGAACGGTCATATCAACGGCAAGGCCAAAGTGCTTGCGGTCCTCAGACAGATACCCGATACCCGCTTGCACAGCTGTATGAGGGGTGCGGATATTCACAGGCTGGCCATCGACCAAAATATCACCTGCGTCGCGGGGATCGGCACCAAAGATGATCCGCGCCACCTCAGTACGACCCGCGCCCATCAGACCTGCAAACCCCAAAATCTCACCCTTGCGAATGTCAAAGCTAACATCACGCACTTCTTTTCCGCGTGACAGATTGCGTACCTCCAAGGCTACGGGGTTTTGCGATGTGACAGGAATGTCGGGGGCGTTTTGGGTGACTTCACGGCCAACCATAAGCTGGATAATTGTCGAAAGAGGGGTGTCTGCCGCCTCGACGGTGTCGATATATGCGCCATCGCGCAGGATAGTCACGCGGTCTGCAATACGTTTAATTTCGTCCATGCGGTGACTGATGTAAACGATGCCAACACCGTCACCTTTCAGCTTTTCAATGACTTTAAACAACTCGGATATCTCGGTGTCGTTCAGGGCTGCTGTCGGTTCGTCCATGATCAGCACACGTGGATTATATGACAACGCTTTCGCGATCTCGATCAACTGCTGGCGCGCGATGGTTTGGGTGCTGACCTGCGTACGCGGATCCATCGCCAGATTGAGCGAGGCAAAGATTTCAGCGGTTTTGCTATTTAGCTCCGGCTCATCCAAGCGACCAAAGCTGCGGCGCGGTTCGCGGCCGATCAGGACGTTCTGCGCAGCGGTAAGATCGTTCATGAGGCTAAGTTCCTGATGAATGATCCCGATCCCAAGATCCTGCGCTGCTCGAGGACTGTTCGGGGCAACGGGATTTGCATCCACAAACATTTCACCACCATCCCGGGAATAGATGCCTGACATGATCTTCATCAGCGTTGATTTCCCAGCACCGTTCTCACCCATCAGGGCATGAACTTCACCGGGTTTCAGATCGAATTGCACCGATTTAAGCGCATGAACGCCCGGAAAGCGCTTTTCGATCCCTTTCATTTCGACAAGATAACTCATGTTTTTTGGCCCTCCCAAACCTTGGATCGCGTGATTAGATCGTGACGCCGCCATCAACCAACACGGCCTGCCCCGTCACAAAGCTGCTGCCATCCGACAACAGATGCACAATCGTGGGTGTTAAGTCGTCGACAGTTGCCAATCGGCCCATAGGTTGTCGCGCTATAAAGTCTTTTTTGGCCTGCACAGGATCAGGTGCTGATGCGATGCGCCCTTGCAAGGATGGGGTGTCGACTGTGCCCGGGCAAAGGGCATTACACCGTAGGTTCCGTGTCACGAAGTCAGCGGCAATCGCTTTGGTCAGGCCGATAACAGCAGCTTTGGTCGCGCCGTAAGCCGTGCGATTGGCGAAGCCTTTTTCCGATGAAGCCATGGATGCCATATTCAAAATGGATGCGGTGCCATGGCTGTCGGCGCGGCGCAAAAGACCGGGGACAAATGCGCGACACATGCGCACCATAGATGTCACATTAAGGTTAACCGAGAATTCCCACGCCGCATCGTCTAGTTCCAATATCGATCCGTGATGGACAATACCCGCGCAGTTGAACAACCCGTCAAGGTCGGGCAATTCTGCCGCAAGCGCGTCCACTGCTGCTACGTCCGTGACATCAAGCATGCGGGTTTCGACCCCTTGTACCCCATCAAGATCAGCAAGCAGATCGCCGTTTACGTCCGTTGCATAGACCGTGGCACCCGCAGCGGCACAAGCCCGCGCGCTTGCCGCTCCGATGCCTTGGCCCGCGGCGGTAATCAAAATTGTTTTGTTCGTCAGTGTCATATTATTCCCCATGATCACATCACCGCGCCAATTTGCCATGGCACAAATTCTACGCCACCAAAGCCGAGATCTTCGCTTTTGGTTTGCTCTCCAGATGCAATGCGAATGAACATCTCGAAAATCTCTTCGCCTTTGTCGGCTAAGCTCACTCCGAGGCTGATTATGTCACCGCAGTTGATGTCCATGTCGTCAGCCATACGGACGTACATTTCAGAGTTAGTAGCGATTTTGATGCAAGGGGTCGGCATGTATCCAGACACTGAACCACGCCCTGTCGTGAAGACGATCAAGTTCGCGCCTGACGCGATTTGACCCGTCACAGAGCAGGGATCGAAACCGGGGCTGTCCATAAAAACAAATCCCTTTTTATCGATCTGCTCACCAAATAGATAGACATCCGTCAGGGGCGCGCTGCCGCTTTTTGCAACGGCCCCAAGTGACTTTTCAAGGATCGTAGTCAACCCGCCGCGCTTGTTGCCCGGGCTGGGGTTATTGTCCATTTCACCCTTGTTGCGCGCAGTGTAGTCTTCCCACCAACGCACGCGATCAATCAATTTCTCGCCCACTTCGACAGTGACCGCACGGCGGGTCAGCAGGTGTTCGGCTCCGTAAATTTCTGAGGTTTCAGACAGGATTGTTGTCCCACCGTGGCGCACTACTAAATCCGAGGCGACCCCAAGTGCTGGGTTGGCCGTGACCCCCGAATACCCGTCAGACCCGCCACACTGCATCCCCACCATGAGGTGAGACACAGACGCAGGCTGACGCCTAGCGGTGCTGGCCAGTTCCGCAATGCTTCGCAGTTCAACAAGACCTTTTTCAATGGTCTTTCGCGTGCCGCCCTCGTGCTGGATCGTCATGTAGCGCAACGCGCCGTCCGCCCGAATTGGCCGTCCACCAACTAGCGCTGACACCTGCATGACTTCGCATCCAAGCCCAATCAGCAGAATGCCACCAAAGTTGGGGTGCTGGGCATACCCGGAAAGTGTGCGGAACAAGGTATCATAACCCTCGTTTTCGCCTGACATTCCGCAGCCGGTTCCGTGAGTGATGGGAACGATACCATCAATGTTTGGCAGATCGTCCAGCAGACCGGACTTTTCAGCCGCTTCCGCAATGAATTTCGCAACCGATCCAGAACAATTCACCGATGTCAGAATACCAATATAGTTGCGGGTACCCACGCGTCCGTCTGCTCGGTGATAGCCATCAAATGTGCGCAAGCTGGATGATGCGGTGAGGGTCTTGGCCTCGGTTGCGTGGGCATAATCATTTGAATGTTCCCCCATGCCGAGGTTCTGAACATGTACATGTTCCCCCGTCGCGATGTCGGTTGTCGCCTGCCCGATTGTCTGGCCGTAGCGCAGTACATTTTGTCCGGCACTGATCGCCGCTATTGCAATCTTGTGTCCTTGTTTGACTGATTGCTTGACCGTTACACCATATGCCGCTTCAACCTCACCCGCTGAAATATCTGCCAACGCAATCGCAACATTATCTTGCGGATGTAGGGTTAGCATGCGGGTTGGCTGGGTCATGGGCAGAGTACCTCTGGTTTAGCGACGTGGCTTTGATTAGATTAAACGTTAGCTTGACTTGACGCACAAGTCAACTAACATGTCAGTTGAGGGGCAGCAAATGACCAACAAGACTTTCACGCTTGATATCAACACTCTGGATGGACCGCTGGGTCATCGGGTCTATACAGCACTGCGAAACAAGATCCTTACAATGGCGTTCGAGCCTGGAACCGTGCTGCGAAAGGGTGCGCTTTGCGAGCAATTGGGTGTATCACGTTCGCCTGTTACAGAAGCGCTCAACAGGCTCTCCACTGATGGCTTGGTCGATATCATCCCGCAGTCCGCTACCCGCGTTTCGCAGTTCTCTATTTTCGAATTGCGTGAAGAGGCGTTTCTACGTGAGGCCGTCGAGGTCGCCGCCGTCGCAAAAGTGGCACAAGACCATACCGATGAACAAATGACCGTCCTTTCGCGCAACCTAAAAATGCAGGGCCTTTTGGTTGAGGATGCGGACTTTCAGGGGTTCTTTGAGGCAGACCTTGAATTTCATGAACTAATTCTGGCGTTCACGGGCTTCCCAAAAGTCGCTGCGACCGCTGGTCAAATGTCGTTACAATTACGCCGTGCGCGAATGTTGATTTTGCCTGAACCGGGCCGCCCTAAACAGGCCGTCGCTGAGCATCAGGCCATTCTGACCAGTATCAGAGCGGGTGATGCTGATGCCGCAAGGTCTGCAATGTCACTTCACCTTCGGCAGTTGATCACCCGCATCGAACCACTTGAACGCCAACACCCAGAATATTTCCGTCCAAACTAGAAATCCGCCAAAACTGAAAAGAAGCACGATGAATTTGTCGAAAACCACCCCTCTCAACCAGCGCACCCGCTCACAGGTAAACCTTACTCGGCTCGGGTTTGGTGGCGCGCCGCTTGGAAACCTGTATCGAAGGATTGAAGATCACGATGCACAGGCGACGCTTGATGCTGCTTGGGACGCTGGCATCCGGTACTTCGACACAGCGCCGCAATACGGATTGGGGCGATCTGAAATGCGGTTTGCAGATGCATTGGCGCGGTTTGACCTCGAAAACTTGACACTGTCGACTAAAGTAGGGCGCGTTCTGGAAGACTGCGCGCTCAATGACGTCACCCCAGAATCCTTCGTGGATGTGCCTCAGAAACGGATCATTTTTGATTTTTCCTACGACGGGATTATGCGCAGTTATGAGGACAGTATCGCCCGACTGAGGTCAAACCGGATCGACATGCTGTTCTTACATGACATTGATGCGGGGGCGAACGGTCAGGAATTTGAAGACAACAATCTGCGACAGTTGTTTTCACAAGGCGGTTATCGCGCGCTGTCCGAACTTCGTGACGCAGATAAAATTTCGGCAATTGGCGCAGGTGTGAACACATGGCAAATCTGTGAGCGGTTGCTGGGCGAGGCGGATTTTGACGGCTTTCTTCTTGCAGGGCGCTATACGTTGCTTGAGCAGGACCCCCTCGAGTCTTTCCTGCCACTTTGCAAAAAACGCGATGTCGGGATCATTCTGGGTGGGCCATATAATTCCGGTATCCTTGCAACGGGTGCAATCAATGGCGCGCGATATGATTATGCGCCCGCACCCGATGCCATCCTGCAACGGGTGCGCAACTTGGATGATGTCTGTAGGGCGCACAACACGCCACTTATTGCGGCAGCTTTGCAGTTTCCATTGGGTCATTCCGCAGTGAAGTCTGTGATCCCCGGTGCGTCGAACCCTGATGAAGTGCGCCAGAATGTAGAGATTTTCGAGACACCAATTCCCTCGGCTTTGTGGTCTGATTTGAAATCCCAAGGCTTGATCCGACAGGATGCCCCAACGCCAGAGGAGACACACCTTGCTTCGTAACATCCCCCCCACCCTATCGCCCGATTTACTTTGGACCCTGCGGGCAATGGGCCATGGCGATGACCTGGTCATTGCCGATGCGAACTTCCCCGCAACAGCGTTGGGGGCGCGATGTCACCGACTGGACGGAGTGTCTGCAACTGATGTTTTACAGGCAATTCTGACCGTCCTGCCACTGGATAGGTTTGTTCCCAATCCCGCACTAGTGATGGAGGTTGTGGGTGAGCCTGACGCGGTGCCACACATCGTGGCGGAATTTCAAAACATCACAACTGCGACAGCCGATAATCCGGTCAAGTTAGATAAATTGGAACGTTTCGATTTTTATGCCCGCGCCAAGACGGCTTTTGCCATTATCCAAACGGGCGAGACACGGTTGTATGGTAATATTATCCTAAAGAAAGGCGTGATCGGTACATGAAGATTGATGCGCATCAACATTTTTGGCAACTCGCACGTGGCGATTACGGTTGGTTGACGCCTGACCTTGGACCGCTTTACAGCGACTTTATGCCTGACGACTTGGTGCCGCATTTGTCCCAGCATGGCGTTGAGGGAACGATCTTGGTTCAGGCTGCGCCAACGTCTGCCGAAACCGAATTCCTGCTAGAGATTGCTGACAGGACGCCATTCGTTTTGGGCGTTGTTGGTTGGACCGATTTCACCTCTGCTTCAGCCGCCAATGACATTACTGCTCTTGCCAGACATCCCAAGTTGGTCGGCCTGCGCCCTATGATACAGGATATCGCCGATGATAACTGGATGCTGCGCCCGGACCTTTCCTCTGCCTTTGAGGCGATGATCAAGGCCGATCTGACCTTTGACGCGTTGGTATTGCCGCAACACCTTACGCAACTTCGGCAACTGTTGGCTCGTCATCCAAAACTGCGCTGCGTGATTGACCACGGGGCAAAGCCCGATATTTCAGACAAAAGTTTTGACAACTGGGCAACCGATATTGCTGTGATTGCAAAAGAGTGCGGCGCGTATTGCAAGCTATCCGGTCTTTTGACCGAAGCTGGCAAAGACTGGACGTCATCTGATTTAGCCCCTTACGTCGCACACTTGTTAGAATGTTTCGGAGTAGAAAGGCTGGTCTGGGGAAGTGATTGGCCGGTCCTGACAATGGCCGCCAGCTATGAAGATTGGGTAGCGCTGACAGAGTCACTGATAGGGGATGAGCGCGCCAGAGATTTAATTTTCAGGTCAAACTCCATTGATCTGTACAAAATCTCTAAGGGATAATCAGCAATAACTGCACGCCTCACCCGCGGTGATAAAGAGGCGTGTGGGGCGTTCACTCGGATCGATAATCACGAGCAGTTTGACGTTCATTCCTGCTATGGCAATTGTTGGTGCTTCAGGGTTTTCGCTTGCTGGCGGACGAACTGATACGCTTGGCAGTGCAATGAGAAAACGCATGCCTTTCATGGGTGCAAACAGTTTACGGATTTTGCTACCCATGGCTTTCTTCCTTGAGGCACAGGCATCAACCAGTCAGTTCGGCACAGTGTTCTATGTGTTACAGGGTGTGGAACTGTTTGCTGAGGCCGTGAACCTGTACCTGATGGGTTTGAATATACGCGACGGCATCCGTCTATCGGCAAAGGAAAACCTACAAGCAATGTGACGTTGTTAGGTCGAGAGATAATTGCGACCGGCATCTTGGCATTTCATTTTTCCAAACCAAAAAGGTTTGAACAATTCACAGGTTACTGAACTTGTTCCCGAACCTACTTTATCCCCTAAGCACCAGATGCTCTCTTTGACATTTACTGCGCGAGGTTGATCTGCACTATCTGATAGTGGGTGCCCGTCGAAATTTAACCACGACGGGCACTATCAAAATTCTTACATCATGATGCAGTCTTCAAAAAACGAAGTTAATTCTGGAAGTTCAACTAACGCTGGGATGTCCGCCTCGTCGTTAGACCAGATCGCAAATTCACTATTTGCGTTGCCAGGTATGTTTAGAGCGAAGGAGGCCTCGGCCGTTTGGTACAGATCATTCCACCAATCGGAGTTCCCATTTCCATTATTCTGCCCGTTCACGCCATCGCCGTTATTTCCAAAGCCGTTTCCTTGACCATTGATTCCGTCACCGTTGTTGCCGTTCCCGTTGTTGTTGCCATTTCCAGTGAAGAGTTTGTCAAAGAAGTCGCTATTACCCCAACTGCTCCAGTCAAAGTCATCTGACCCAATCATCGCAACATCTGTGCTTTCGCTTGTGTCTACGGGGGGCACTGGCTCTGGTGTAGCGGTCTCGTCGGTAATGGTTTCGATCAGCTCCGGATCACTAGTGTCAGAGTCAGCTACTATTTCGGGCTCTTCAATAGGATCGACAACTTCTGCCACCTCATCAGTAGCGACAGGCACCGTAGGTTCATCGTCGGCAGCATCAGTTGTCCCAAAGTTTTGTGTGACCATCACTGAGTCCCATGTACTGCCACTTGTGGTGAACGGGCCTTCCTCGATACCGATACCAATTTCGGTGTAGTCGGGATTCAAGATGGCCGCCCTGTGACCGGGGCTGTTCATCAGGCTTTCATGAATATCCGCTACATCATCCGACAGGCCGGGCTCACCTCGTTCAGACTGCCAGCCAATATTTTCACCAACCGCATAATTCCCTTCCAGTTCATAGCCTGCATCCAGAATACGGTCTTTTGGCGCAGAGCCATCAGCACCAGTATGGTTAAAAATGTTATTCTCAATCATCCAGCTGCTGTGATCTTCTGATGAATCATTCAGGCGCTCATCAAACGTTAACGGGGCCACACCAATTGCGGCACGTTCCGCATTTACGAGTTCGAGCATCTGTTGTTCTAACGCACTTGCTTTTGACATTTCGTATCTCCTTTTGATGATATTTTTGATTTAGGCCGTGCCTAAACAGGTTCTTTTTTCGATGACCCTTGGCCTGACATTTCGCCAAGAACAAAGCACATCTTTCTTGATCTGGCCAAAGCATCTGGCCAGGTATTTTTGAAAAGCTAACATCACTTAACGGGTGAAATTATATATGTTTTTCAATACTCTACGACGCTGGAATCGACTTGATTCTAGACATCTCATCCAGCAACTGGACCCTAATAGGATGCCTCATTTCTGTGCAATCCTTCCAGATCTTCGCTCATGCTTTGGGCATAAGACCGCCCGCATGCCAAAAAATACCAGCGGAAATTAGCTGTGTTTACCATCTCGGCTACGCAGGTAGATTTGGCCTCACACGAGGGCAGCAATATCGAGTTTTCGGACATATTCAGATCAACCCGGAAACCTCAACAATCGAAATGATTGCGGACGTCACAGCGAAAGGGCAGATCTAACTTCGTTTGGCGTTACATTTGCAGCGCTTTGGTTCATGATTGCTTTACCAGCGTCGATACCAAGGTAATGATCCGAAATATTAGTCAGAAAGCCCAAGTTCTGCTCACATAAGAATACACCTGCACCCGCCTCGACACGTTCACGCAGACAGTCGGCCATCAATCCAATGTTCTCGGGCTGCACGCCTTCTGACGGCTCGTCTAGGATGATCACGTTGGTGTCTTCAATCATCGTGCGTACAAACGCTAGAATTTTACGCTCGCCCCCCGACATGGTTCCCGCCGGTTGATGACGTCGTTCTGCAAGCCGGGGAAACCTATCAAAATATGGCTCAAGGGGCAGCGATGAGTTACCAATGGTCAAGTTTTCCATGACCGTAAGATCATTAAAAACCATATCCGTCTGCGGCATGTATCCGATGCCCCTCGCCCGCCTTTGGTGGGCCCTGAGGCGTGAAATATCTGCACCCTGTAGGGATAAACTGCCGCCAGCCAAGTTTAGGCTACCTTGGATCAAACGCGCCAACGTTGTTTTCCCAACGCCATTGCGTCCGAATACACCCAGCACCTGCCCCGCCACTACCCGCGCAGACAGGCCAAAGATCACATTCGTGTCGCCATACCCACCATTCAGGTTTTCGATTTCCAATAATGCGGTCATTTGGTTGCTCCGGCATAGACAGACTGCACCTGTGCGTTGCCACGGACCTTTGCATAGGTATCAAAAGCCAAAACCTGCCCCTGATGCAGCACAAGAACCTTATCCGAGATCGCTTCGACGATGCTCATGTCGTGCTCAATTATGATGACAAGCCCGCCACTTTTACTTTGGAATTCCAACACAAGCTGCGTCATGATTGCAGTTTCATCAGGTGACAAACCCGCACAAGGCTCATCCAGCAAAAGCAGCGTGGGTTCAGAGGCCGTTGTCATCGCGAATTCAAGAAACTGGCGATGCCCTTGCGGTAAACTGCCCGCAGTTTTTGCAAGATCATCCCTAAGCGAGAGATTGGGGTTCGCCATAACGCGGGCAAGCGCATTGGATTGCCATCCGAAAGTCGACCGGCGAAAGAAATCGCGCCACCCAGCCCGACCAGCCAACATGGAGAGGGTCAGGTTCTCTGCAACGGTCATCGAAAAAAAGACGGACGGCACCTGCAGCTTTCGACCAACCCCACGGCCCAACGCAGCGTATGGTGCGCGGTTTTCTATGGGTGTGCCACCGAGGTAAATGTGACCACCAGTTATGCTCAGATTACCGGTAATGGTGTTCAACGCACTCGTTTTTCCTGCACCGTTTGGTCCGATGATGCTGACGATCCCCTCGGGTGGCGTTTCAAACGTGACACCGTTGAGAATACGCACAACGCCGATTTGCAGTTTCACATCATCAAACACCAAGGAGGCTGGCACGCGCAGACCACGTGACGGTGGTGCTTTAGTTGGAACATCACGTGCCGCGACAGATGGCGTCCAAAAACGCAGACCAATCTGTTCTATCAATTCAGACAATCCGCCCGGTGCTTTTAGAACCACCAGAATAAAACCAAGGGCCATGACGATCTCCCAATATGGAAAACTGTCACGCAACTCTGCTGAGGCCCACCCCACAAGAACCGCTCCAACAAGGGGGCCTAACACATGAAAGCGCCCGCCAATGGCGGCAAGAATAACCAACTCCGCTGACAATCCAAACCCAGTGGAAGTGGGCGTCACGATACCTTGGTGAGACGCAAAAAGCCCACCAGCCAAGGCAGCGATGACGGCTGAAGCAGCAAAGGCGACCCCCTTGATCCTGTGGGTCACAAAACCCAAAAGCTGTAGGCGAGGTTCGTTGTCGGCCACTCCCTTTACCACCAAATCGACAGGTAAGCGGTTCAAGAAAAGCAACACCGCGGAGAGGAAGACAGTGCAACCAACGACCAAGTAATAGAAGCTGCTATAAGGATCGAGCCCGCCAATGCTGCTATAGCCGGACAGCCCATTAAAGCCTCCCGTCAAACCGGACGCGGTGTTGGCGATCTGTTCAGCAATCATGACAAGTGCCAAAGTAATAAGGGAGAAGTACGGCCCGCTTTCGCTACGTCCCTTAAAGATCAACGTGGCCAGTCCAAACGCCAGCAGACCAATTGCCCCCATGACGCCAATAGCCACCCCCAATTGCATAGGCAAGCTATCAACATTGCGAAGTGTCAGTGCCGTGGCATATGCTGCGACGCCAAAAAACAAAGCCTGCCCTAAAGGAAGAATTCCTGTTTTACCCCAAAGAAACCCTATGCCCTGTGCTGCCATGCCATAGATCAAATAAAGCCCGATCTGGTAGGCTACAAAATCCCCGAATACCTGAGGGATCAATAACAGCGCCGCCAACAGCAGGCTAACGGGAAGAAGAACGAATGCCATCAGGTTTCAGCCACAGGAATAAAATTGAAAGGGTAAGCACCGCGAGATAACCGTATGTCTGGCTGGCAAACGCACCAATAACCGATTGGGTGCCTGCAATGAGGGTCACACCAAGGCCAAGCCCTTCGAGGCTACCCAAACCGCCAACCACAAGCGCAAAGAACGAACGGATCAGGTAATCGATACCCATGACGGGCTCTATTCGTATGGTCGGAGCCAACAGCAAACCAGCCATTCCTGCCGTGCAACATCCAAATACAAAAGCCGCCGCCGACAACCGTTCAGTATTGATGCCGACAGCTTGGGCCAGTTCGGGATTGCCGACCATCGCCTTGATCTGGGTTGCGACTTTTGATCGGCGGTTCCACCACGCCAATGCGCCAAAACAAACCAAAATCACGAAAACCACAACGATCCGGTAAAGCGGGTACTGAGTTCCGAAGACATCGACTGTCCCTGCAATTGGTACCTTCACTGATTGATAACCGCGACCAAACAGCAATTCGACTACCTCACGAAGGAGAATGGCGATGCCCCAAGTTGCAAGCAAACTGTCAAACATCCGCCCATAGAGATGTCGGATAATCGTTCGCTCTAAAAACAGCGCGACCAGCGCGACCGTTACAAGGCAAACAGGGAGCTGTAACCACATTGGCAGACCAAGGCTGCTGGTGATGACCGGAGCATAGGCCCCGATCATCACAAACTCACCGTGTGCCATGTTCATGATCCGCAGCTTGCCAAAGACGATGGCAAGCCCCAAGGCCACCAGAGCCAACGTGCTGATTTGCCAAATTAGGTTGAGGATAAGAACAGTCATCTGAAGTCGCCGATCAGTTTGAACAGGATTCTGATGAGGCAACGCTGGCAAAGGAGGTGACAACCTCAAATGCGCCACTTGATCCGTCTGCCAGATAGATCGTCTGCGCCATGTGACGACCGGTCAGGGTGTTTTCCCCACGCGGTGTTGTCCATGTCAAACCCTCAGCGGCAGCGTCCATTGCCACAACATCAAGACTGCCAGCCTTTTCCGCTAAAGCATCCAGCAGCATCAGGCCCTCATACGATGACTGCCCCAAGGTATTGAGTGCAGGGGCATCAGCGCCAAATGCCTCAGCATAATCAGTTGCAAATGTTGCAGCCGCTTCGCCCTTTATCGAACTGAAGTAACCAGACGTTGAGAACAGACGTTTCGTGTTATTTGCCCCGATCCCAGCCAATGTGTTTTCTTCAATAAGCGTACCAAGACGGATCGCCTGCGTGTCCATGCCAAAGCCCGAAAAGCTAACGTTAAACCCAACCGATCCACCACCAACGAGGGTAATCAGGACAGCATCTGCACCACTTGTCTTGATCCGCTGAAGCGAGCTGTCAAACTCAGCAACGGAGAATGGAAGGTATTCTTCACCCACAACCTCGCCACCAGCCTCATCGATGTACCCTTTGGCCAATGCATTTGTATCACGTGGCCAGTTGTAATCATGACCGATCAGATACCATTTAGAGACGTTTTCTACGTCCATGAGATAAGGAATAACCGGGGCAAGCTGTTGGCTTGGTGTCTCTCCCGTCACGTAAAGACCATCAGCGCAGGCACCACCCTCATATACGGGGGTATAGATATAGGGCACTTGGCCATTAAAACGGCCAAGCAATGCCTCACGAACCGCAGAGTCGTGCATGCCAACAAACGCCTGAACGCCCTCGCCCTTCCACAAACGCAGCGCTGCTTGTGCCGCCTCAGCAAGTGGGACACCAACATCAGCAAAGACCAACTCGATCTGTTCGCCGTTGATGCCCCCATCGGCGTTAATCTTCTGCGCGGCCAACTCTGCGGCGTTACGTGTTGAGGGACCGAAAAGTCCTGCAGGGCCTGAATCAGGCACCAGAACTCCAATTTTGATGTCAGCTTGTGCAGTGCCTGCAACCATCATCGCAGCTAATGAAGTGCTCGCCAAAAGGCGCAGTGTCTTGTTAACCATGTTACTTCTCCCTGATTGTTTTCGGCGTCTACTGCGCCATTGCTTTTTCGACGGCCATTGCCAGCGCCAAAAGGGCACGGTCTTGACCCGGTAATGCGTCAAATTCGATGCCCACTGGCAAACCTGAAGTGATGGGACACGGCAGCGAAATCCCCGGTGCTCCGATGTTTGAACCCAGATCAGTGTTCCGAATGTAAGTTGGAAAAGTCGGGACTTGGGCCCCGTTCAGCTCAACCGTTTCATCGTGCCCGATTGGGCGCGCGGTTAAAGGTGTTGTCGGAAAAACAATCGCATCCAATCCATGGTCTTCGAAGACCTTGGTATATATTTTACGCATTGCCGGACGGTGCTCGTTCATGGCCGCGTCATACGCAACCTTAGGCATCGCATCTGCACCCATTTGGCTAGCAATAGCACCAGCAACATCTGGCGATCCGATGCTTGCAATCAGTTTTTCAAAAGATGTATCGGGCGCATATTCTGCAAGGTAGGCGGGCAGATCGCGCATCACTTCATACAATACAACTGGAAAGCCAAAGGCATCGTTGTGCGCCCAGATTGGTTCAAAACTCACATCAACCAGCTTGGCACCCACATTACTGAGGACCAAAAGCTGTGCTTCTATCGCCCTTGCTACCGCGGGTTCGAGATCATCAAAGAACCGATCCCCTGGAACACCAAGTGTTACTTGAGACAGGTCAACATTGCGCTCATCTGCAATCTCACTGCTTAGAACATTGTCCATCAATGCAATGTCACGCACGGATCGCGCGATTGTACCAACCGTGTCGCGGGTATGGGAAATCGGCAGAACACCTTCGCTGTCATACCGCCCGGTAGTTGGGCGAAATCCGACGACACCACACAGCGCCGCAGGAATGCGACATGATCCACCCGTGTCTGTGCCCAATCCAATCGGAAATATCCCTGCCGCTACAGCCGCAGCCGTTCCACCAGACGATCCACCTGCGATCATTTCCGGATCAACCGGATTGCGCACTGGTCCGGTCACAGCATTATTCGATGTAATCCCAAACGCCAGTTCGTGCATGGATGTCTTGGCTGCAATGAAACCACCTGCGTCCATGATACGGTTAACAACACCTGCATTCGTCTTTGGCGTATGATCCAGTAGTGATTTTGTCCCACCGGAAGTCGGGTATGTGTTTGTGTTGATGTTGTCTTTTGCCAAAACCGGAAGCCCGGCCAACATCCCATCAGGGGCCCCTTCAAAGGCAGCCTGACTGTGCGACGTCAACGCAGTCTCAGCAAAGCTTTGAAGCGCATTGAGGTGGTTATTCTTTGCCGCCTGTTCGATCACCCCTTCTGCATAATCGGCAGGAGTGACCGCGCCACTTTTGAAAGCTGCAATCGTGGCAATGGCGTCCAGTTTTGATAAATCTTGTGGCACGCAAGCCTCCTTGTTTTGTTACAAGAAGGATAGAAGCAGCGGTGTTCCTTAGGCTATCATCACAAATGATGATTTTTCTCGGCAAGAAATAGCGCCAGTTGTGACCGCCTATTCAGGCCTGTTTTCCGGAATATTGCCGCAATATGCGTGCGCAATGTTGGCTTGGAAAAACCCAGTTTACCGCAAATCTCATCGTCGGTCTGGCCAGTGACAAGCAGATCAGCGACTTCGGCCTCCCGCACGGTCAAGCCGACATCAGGTGCAATTTGGGAAAACCGAAGTGAAGGTGCATTTGTGCTGTTGTTGCGCGCACGGATCAGCGCGTTTACCAGACTGGGCCCGATCGCATCCACAATTTGCGCATCTCGTTGCGTGAAATCTTCGCGATTGGCCCCGCGCCAGATGCGCAGATCACCAATGTTATCCCCCCGATCAAATGCAAAATAATTAAGCCCGTAGCACAGCCCGTCTTGTTTCAAGAAATCATTGAAGAATTCGGTCCTTACCAAACGATCGTGGCGCATCACTTCGCTGACTGGCGTCGCCTTACGGCGCTTTTGTAATACGGGAGTGATCGGGTCGTGAAACTGAAAATACCCCTCGTAACTGCGTAGATTATCATCTGACATGTTAAGCTGAACACACGATACGAACTCTTGACTGGCATCATCCCAAACATACGAGGCAAAGTGATCAGCCTTGAGCAGGTCCAATAACTTCTGACCGACACGCTGCCTCACTTCAAAGTGGTCAAACTCACCACTCAGGTCATGCATGATTGAAAAAACCAGCTTTGATTCATCTTCGGTCAAGTTCACAGGTTAAAACCCCAACCTCTTTTCAAAAACATTCACAGGACCACAAGAAATTTGCAAGACCCGTCCCAAATCGCCTGATCTCTTTGTAGCTGCGTCGCCCTTGCAGTACTTCTTTAGGAAGATGTTGGCTGAGGGCTTGCAAGCAGCAGAGCACCGAACAAGCACATCATGAACCCCGAAACGCGTTGCATCATTGGCAGTTTGGTCGAAGCATATGCTGAAGCAACCTTGCCAAATGTAGCGTAGACAGAAATGGCAATCGCTTCCATCAACAAGAATGCGACCCCAAGTATGACATAGCTTTGCCAAAACGCATCAACCGCAACGAACTGAGGAAAGAAGGCCGCAAAAATCAATATCGCTTTGGGATTGCTGATCGCGACCGTGGCCTCTCTCCTGAATGCCCGTCGCACCGTAGAGGGTTCCATACCTAAGCCACTTGTTTCCATGACTTTAGCGCTTCGCCACAGGGAAATACCCAGCCAAATCAAATATGCAGCGCCAATGACTTTCACCACGCTGAACACCAATGCCGACGTGCTGAGAACCACGCCCAAGCCAAGCGCACTGAACCCGATCATAGGGATAAAGACAATGAGGCGCCCTACAGCTGCTTTTTGGGCGAATCCAACGCCTGACTTAGCGCCGTTGGTCATTGCCAGTAAATTGTTTGGCCCGAATGCCAAATTCAGTGCAAAACAAGCGGGAACGAAAATCACCCAATCAATCATCGAAAAATACTCCATGATACCCACAGCGGGCAATTTAGAATGGCCTCGACGACAGTCGCGCTGATGCAGAGACAATGCAAGAATGACTTTGATCGGTCTCTCATTCAAATCAATAGGCCAAAACACCAGTCAGCACTGAGTGACCCATTTTCACCACACACCGCACGCACATCGCGCAGGTTTCGTGTCCAGCTTGTTAAAACGATAGATAGCGTTCAGAAAGGAAGCACGTCAGTTACGAATAGGATTTATGTGAACTCCGCCCTTAACCTTCTAAGCCATGCACTTGGGCTTGTGACCCACCGACCCTTCAAAACGTTGGCTGTAGTTGCGCCAGCGTTGGTTGTCATGTGCGGGGTTGGCCTGACCACTGCGGCTTTTGCGCCCGAATTGCTCACACTTGATCCAGCTAATCCTGATCTCGAGACGATAAAATCAGCAGAGCTGGCGCTTGTCTTATTGACGACCTTTATCCTTAGCTACGCGCTAATGGCTGTTCTCTGGCATCGCCATACTCTCAAAGAGTCTCACAAGCCGTTACCGATGAGCATCCCTCTGGTGTTTGGCTATTTGTGGCGGGTTTTTGCGCTTGCGCTGATCCAACTCGCTGCGGGGATCGCGCTTGTGATCCCGCTTATAGCATTAGGAAAGACCGATGCCGCTGGCCCTGCCCTAACATCAATGATGCTAACCACCTTCGTAACACAGCTTTTGCTGATGTGGTTGTCTCTACGGTTAAGTCTAATCTTGCCCGCAGCAGCAGTAGGGCGGCCTATCAGCATCTCTCAAAGCTGGACCGCCACCGAGCCGCTATCGCGTTCTTTATGGGGTGTGGCGGCCGCTCTCGCGTTTATCAATACGACCCTAAGCGCGCTCATCATGTCCTTTGGACTAACCCGAGCCAGCCATGCGCTCGCGTTAGAATTGCCCATCTACATCATAGAAGGGCTACTGATCTTTAGCGTGCTCACTACGCTTTATGCTCGGCAAATCCATAACAATGATGTCGGTTGAACCAGAAGGTTACGCCATACCACCTTTGACCAGACCTTCAGCAATGCGCGCATAAGCCTGCGCCATTGGGCCATCACCTGCGGCAATAGGCGTACCACCATCACCAGCAATCCGAGTTTCGAGATCAATAGGTAAAGCCCCTAACAGTGGCACACCCATCTTCTTGGCCTCAGCCGCAACGCCACCTTGTCCAAAGATCTCGTGTTCAGAACCACAATCCGGGCACACAAACATCGACATGTTCTCGATCAAGCCCAAAACAGGTGTCTTGAGCGTGGCAAACATATCCAACGCTTTACGCGCATCAATCAGCGCCACGTCTTGCGGCGTGGATACAACGATTGCGCCTGTCAGCTCAGATTTGGTGCATAATGTCAGCTGCACATCCCCTGTGCCAGGTGGCAAATCGACCAACAGGACATCAAGTTCGCCCCACTCGACCTGTCCCAACATCTGCTGCAACGCCCCCATCAACATCGGGCCACGCCAAACAACGGCCTTGCCCTCTTCCATCATCAATCCGATCGACATCATCGTGACGCCGTGCGCCTGAAGTGGAATGATCGTTTTGCCGTCTGGGCTGGCTGGACGTTTATTCACGCCCATCATGCGCGGCTGGCTGGGACCGTAGATATCCGCATCAAGCAAACCAACCTTGCGGCCCTGCTTTGCCAGCGCCACCGCCAGATTTGAACTTACTGTTGATTTACCCACACCGCCTTTGCCAGAACCAATCGCCAGAATGCGCTTAACGCCGCTCGGCTTGGTTGGTCCCTCTTGAGGCTTGGGGTGGCCGCCAATCTTCAGGCTAGGAGGTGCGGCTGGTTTTGCCGCTGGGCCATGCGCTGTGAGGGCCACAGTTGCCTGCGTCACACCTGGCAATTCAGAGACCACTTTTTCGGCGGCATCTCGCAACGGTCCCAAGGAACGTGCCACATCAGCGTTAGGTGCCTCAATAACAAAACGTACAACGCTTCCTTCTACTGTCAGCGCGCGCATCAGGTCATGGGCAATCATGCTACGCCCATCTGGCAGATTGATCCGCTCAAGGGCTGCGATTACATCAGATTTGGTGACGGACATTGCGATACTCCATTTACTTAATACTGACATCGCAGATTCATCAGAATCCGCAAGAGAAAGCACCAGCACGCACGCATCGCGTTTGTACGTGCGTTTGCTCAAATTTTAAGCAACCGCACGCTTATGCATATTCCGCATAGCAGCATTGCGCTTTTTTGGATTGTGCAGTCGCAGCAATTCAGCATATTAATAAATCATGAAAGCAATCCTCCCGATGGTTTTCTTGAATATCTTAAGGGCCCTCATCCTCCTCCCGAGGGTTTCCTTTTCTTAGGCGGCGATATCTCTCCTCCCTGATATCGTCGCCACTTTTTTACCCTC
The DNA here is from genome assembly GCA_033851935.1 of Sulfitobacter sp. Taxonomy (GTDB): domain Bacteria; phylum Pseudomonadota; class Alphaproteobacteria; order Rhodobacterales; family Rhodobacteraceae; genus Sulfitobacter. The sequence continues at coordinate 413,314 of JAWSVL010000002.1, read as the reverse complement.
TCAAAATTAGCCCGAAAACACGCCCGCGTGATATCGCATTTATTTTACTTTTATGAAACATACGCTTACCTAACGTCCATCATGCAAGGAATGCATAGCCGCATTGCAGCATTGGTCATTGTATCAGCGGCAAACTCGCTTAAATACTCATCACAACAAGACGCATTAAAGTTGAGAAGAGAGTAATATGACATACTTCACAGACACCAACGTAGCCGTATCCGCGCAACCTAGCCGCATCGCAGCATTCTTCGACGCTATCTCCCTGAAGTTGCGTCAACGCAAAGTATACAACCAGACGTTCAATGAGCTGTGCACAATGACATCTCGTGATCTCGCCGATCTCGGTCTTTCTCGCGGTGACTTCCGTCGCATCTCCAAAGAAGCAGCAGAAGCCCTCGTCTAATTATAGAATTCCCCGTTGTCCGGTCCTCCCATTGGGCTGCGGGTGAATATGCAGTGTGGCAGTGTCTCGCCTCCCCGATGACCCCACACTGTAATAGATGCACCTTTCCCTCCTCCCTGTTGGATGGGTGCAGCTCATAGAGCGGCGGATCACACCTCCCTGTGGTCCGCCGTTTTATCTTTTTGGGACAGCTTCAAGTAGATCGCCGGGCTGACATCCAAGTACCTCACATATTTTAGCAAGCGTCTCAAAACGCACCCCTTTAACCTTGCCAGACTTTAACAAGCTCAGGTTCTGTTCGGTGATACCCACAGCCTGCGCCAGATCTTTCCCCTTCATCTTGCGCTGAGCGAGAACAACATCAAGCCGGACTACAATCTCCATTAGATGAATTCCTCGTTTTCGCGCGCGATGTAGATCGCTTCGCGCATGACAAGACCCAGGAAAAGAAAGGCCAACCCGCAAAACGCCATACCGATGTTGCCGCTGTCGTACCAAAAGCGCAAAGGTAATGGGCCGTCGGCATTGTGCCATGATCTGATCATAGGACTTACGGCTCCTGCCAATAGGGATGCTGTACACGACAGAAAGATCAACACACCCATCGCCCTTAATCGCCGCGCAACACGTTGATCAAACACAACACCTCTGCGCACCAAAAATAACGTTGAAAAGCCTACAAAATAACCAAGTGCGCCAAACACAGTTGGAATCAGCCAGGTGATAAAGAAGACAACCCGCGTAGCAGTGGCGATCTGGGCGTTAGGATCAACCCAACTGTCTCTACGTGTCCATTTACCGGGGTCAAGAAAAGACAATTCCAGATTCCACGATAGTGCCTCAAACGGATAATATATGAGCATCGGCAACATCACGGCCATCGCGACGGTCGACATGATACGTATTTTGTTCATCCCAATCTCCAATTAATTACTGCGTTACGATAATTAGTTCTTGCCTTTCAGTCAACAGGTGTTCCTTATGGAGATCACTCAACCTATAAGGGATTACAGTTTGAAAAGTTTTTTACTTGCCACCATCATCGCCATTACCAATGTCTCCGCCCTGCAGGCCGAAACCCGTCAGTTCGGAAATGCCGTTAGTATGGCAACCCTGCCGGGTATTAAATTGTCCCGCATACAACGAAGCTCGCTCAAACAATACCGAAGCAAAAAATCATACTTCGGCGCGTTTTACGTTGTTCAAGGGACTGACCTTGGCTTTTGGACACGTAACTTCCACGACTTTGACATCGCCAAATCCGCTGCCAAAAAAGGATGTGAGATAGTCTCCAAGGGAGGCAAATGTGAGCTTTACGCGCTCGTTTATCCAAAAGGGCTCGATCCAAATGCGAAAGGTGCACGTGGGACAAGTCAAATTGCTGCAAAAACGCTCAATAGACGGTATCCCAAAGAGCAGAAGACCGGCAAATACGGCGCATTTGCACTGAACAAAGCGTTTGGATTTGGATATTCATTCGGCTGGGACACCGAAGCAGAGGCAAAAGCTGCCGCGCTAGAATACTGCAAAGTAGATTCGTCAAAGGCGCTTGCGCCTCTAGGCATCGAAGCGCGCAAATGGGCACGTCAACGCGGACTTGAAAAATGTCAGATCATCGACACTCATACGCCGGAATAGACTAGCCCTAGAACGGCACATCATCCGCCGCGGTAAGGAAGCGGGCGACAACCTTTTTGTCTCCCGCCTTTTCGAATGCAACTTCCAGCTTGTCACCATCAATGCCGATGATCGAACCGTATCCAAATTTTTGGTTAAACACCCGTTCTCCCATCGTAAAACTGCTGGTCGCTTTAACATCGATGGTCACATTCTTGGCATTAGTCGCCCCAGCCGTCCCACGGCTACCTGCCCGTTCCTGAAGACGGCGCCACCCTGGCGAATTGTAAACATTCGCCTCAGCGGCAGCCTCATGCAGTGTGCTTTTCGGCATCGCCGCGCCGAATCCGCCACCATAAAGACCGGGAGGTGTAAGCACCTCGACATGTTCTTCGGGGAGTTCGTCAATGAACCGCGATGGCATGGCATTTTGCCATTGGCCAAACACAAACCGCGTTGATGCAAAAGAGATCGTACATATTTCTTCAGCGCGGGTGATCCCCACGTAGGCAAGCCGACGCTCTTCCTCAAGGCCCTTCAGCCCGCTTTCGTCCATGGAACGCTGGGACGGGAATAAACCATCTTCCCAACCAGGCAAAAACACACAGGGAAATTCCAGCCCCTTGGCACCATGAAGCGTCATGATACTGACCTTCTCGCCCTCATTTTCCTTTTCATTATCCATGATCAGGCTGACGTGTTCTAGAAATCCTTGCAAATTTTCGAATTGATCCAAGGCTTTGACCAATTCTTTGACGTTTTCCAAACGCCCCGGACCTTCGGGCGTTTTGTCGTTCTGCCAGTGGCCCGTATAGCCGCTCTCATCCAGTATCATCTCTGCCAGTTCAACGTGGTTGATCTCGGGTGGACCGTATTCCATGCGAAATGGCGCGCCGTCATCCAACACACTGTCGTCCTGCGCACCGCCACCGTTCACTTCAATCCGCGGGCCGCGCAATTTTGAGGACCAGCGATCAATCCCTTCGATCAGCAGACGCAATTGCGCGCCGCCTTTGCCACCAATACCGTTTTGCGCCAATAGGATACGCGCACCTTCCACCAAATTTGTACTGTGCTCACGCGCTGTGGCTTGGATTTTCTGTTGCGCCACATTCCCAAGGCCGCGCTTGGGTGTATTCACGATGCGTTCAAACGCCAAATCATCGTCAGGTTGCGTCACGACGCGGAAATAGGCCATCGAATCGCGGATTTCCATGCGCTCATAAAATCGTGGGCCGCCGATTACGCGGTACGGCAGACCAATCGTCAAAAAGCGGTCCTCAAATGCGCGCATCTGGTGTGAAGCCCGCACAAGAATCGCCATGTGATCCAATGACATTGAGCGCATACCGCGCGTGCCACCTTGCATGGATTCGATTTCCTCACCGATCCAGCGCGCCTCTTCGTCAGCGCCCATATGGCCGATCAGGCGTAGCTTTTCGCCCTCAACCGCTTCGGTCCATAATGTCTTGCCCAGACGTCCCAGATTGCCGGCGATCACGCCAGATGCAGCCCCAAGGATATGCGGCGTCGAGCGGTAGTTTTGCTCAAGCTTCACCACATGCGCGCCGGGGAAATCCGTTTCAAACCGCAGGATGTTGCCCACTTCGGCCCCACGCCAGCCATAGATCGACTGATCATCATCCCCAACACAGCAGATGTTTTTATGACCTGCCGCAAGCAGACGCAGCCAAAGGTATTGGGCGACGTTGGTATCCTGATATTCGTCCACGAGGATGTATTTGAACCAGCGTTGATACTGCTTCAGAATGTCATCATGGGTCTGAAATATCGTGACCATATGCAGCAGCAGATCGCCAAAGTCAGTTGCGTTCAACTCTACTAGTCGTTTTTGATAGGCTGCATAAATCTCTGGGCCACGGTGATCGTAAGCCCCAGCATCTGCTGCCGGAATCTTATCGGGCGTCAGCGCCCGGTTTTTCCAGTCATCAATGATGTTGGCCAACATCCGTGCGGGCCAACGTTTGTCATCAATACCTTCCGCGGTGATCAACTGCTTCAACAACCGCAGCTGATCATCAGTGTCCAGAATGGTAAAATTTGATTTTAATCCCACCAATTCTGCGTGACGGCGCAGCAATTTTACACATATCGCGTGGAACGTGCCCAGCCACGGCATCCCTTCAATCGGTTGCCCTAACATCGCACCAACGCGGTTTTTCATCTCGCGGGCAGCCTTATTGGTAAAGGTCACTGCCAAGATTTCATTTGGCCGCGCGCGACCAGTATTGAGCAGATGCACAATCCGTGCAGTCAACGCACGGGTTTTACCCGTCCCCGCGCCGGCCAGCATCAAAACAGGGCCATCCATTGTTTCCACCGCTTCACGCTGAGCGGGGTTTAACCCGTCCAGATAGGGCTGCGGGCGCGCAGCCATTGCGCGCGCGGACAAAGAGGCACCTTCAAAGGCGGCATTTTCATCAAAATCACTCATACCAAACAATTAGCGCAAACTGGCGTTGTCGAAAACCCGTGTTCCCATATTGTTCTGGATTTTCTTTTTTACGGTCAACCCACTCTAGACATTCCATTCTTGAGAAGATCATAGTCGCTCCATGGACCTACACGCTAAATTCCCCGCCCTATCTGATCTGCGCAAACGCGCGCAGCAACGAATCCCCAAATTTGTTTGGGAATACCTAGATAGCGGTACAGGAGATGAGGCGACCAAAGCGCGCAACCGCGCCGCACTTGACCGGATCGGCATGATGCCATCCGTGTTGCACGGTGAATTCACACCTGACCTGTCCACAACATTTCTAAGCAAAAAGATGCCCCTGCCTTTTGGCATTGCCCCTATCGGGATGTCAGGCCTGATGTGGCCGGACGCAGAAGGCCATCTGGCCCGCGCCGCTGCACGTGCGGATATTCCGTATTCTATTTCAACAGTAGCAACACAAAGCCCCGAAGACATCGCGCCCCATCTGGGAGAACACGCGTGGTTCCAGATGTATCCCCCGCGTGATGCAGACATTCGTCGCGACATGCTTGCGCGCGCAAAATCTGCTGGTTTTTCGACACTTATTCTCACGGTTGACGTTCCGGTGGCCAGCCGCCGTGAACGGCAGGTCCGCTCAGGTCTGACCAATCCACCACGCCTCACGCCGCGTCTGGTGGCACAAGTCGCGATGCGCCCGGCATGGGCAATGGGCATGGCCCAGCGCGGTATGCCCCACATGCGTGGCCTTGATAAATATGCCAATGCGGCCACCAATGGCCTCTCGCCAACGGCCCATGTTGGCTACCTGTTGCGCACAGCGCCCGATTGGAAATACGTAAATTTGCTGCGCGACGAATGGGGCGGAGACCTTTTTGTTAAAGGTGTGATGCGTCCACAAGATGCCAAGCGTTTGGAAAGCATTGGCGTGGATAGCATCTGGATTTCAAATCATGCTGGACGCCAATTCGACGGGGCGCCAGCTGCAATCGAAGTGCTGCCAGAAATTCGCGCCGCAACCAAACTGCCGCTTATCTTTGACAGCGGAATTGAGGGAGGCTTGGACATATTGCGCGCACTTGCCTTGGGGGCCGATTTTGTCATGCTCGGGCGCGCGTTTCACTACGCATTGGGCGCGCTGGGGCCGCAAGGCATCGACCACCTGATCGATATTCTGGCCAAGGACATGGAATCCAATATGGGACAGATCGGGGCCCGTACCCTATCTGATCTGCCCGCAACGCTCCGTCTGAGCCCGCATTAACGCATTTAATGTGCCCGCAAACCTGCCTCGCCAACGATGAACTGGAAACGGGTATCGCCGGGTGGGAAAGCCTCGCCATTGGCACCTAGGGTGCTGACGACATAACCATGACCTGAGCGAAAATAACGACTACATATACTGCCGCCAAAATCGTCAATGAGCTGACGCGTCGCCTGTAACAAAACCGCAGACGCGCGATCACCGCCCGCCACAGTGACATCACTGGATTGCAAACAGGCTTGTCCGTTGCCCAATGTGCTGCGTGTCACGATTTCGACCCGCTGTGTATTGTTGGTTCCGGGGATTTTCTGCGCGCCGACTTCATGGGAAATCATCTTATTCCCTTCAACAGTCGCGGTGATAATTGATGCGCAGCTGTTTGTGGCCGCCTCATATTCTATACACGCCCGTTTGTTTGGGTGCGCTGCAAGAATGTTTTGAATGTCCAAAGGTTCCCCTTTGAGCAGAGCAGTGGCGGCAAAGGGATCTGGTGCTGCGCAACCGCTCAACATGGCGACCACAAAGCTAACTTTTACTAATTTGACGACCAAAAACATCTCAAAAACTCCCCTTTATATACACTTCTTGAAACATGTTAACCAATGAAGCTTTGAATTCAAACAAGTTCCAGTTTCTTAACCGGCCTTTAACCCTCTGATTTCACCCCACATTGCCGCAACGGCAAGAAACATGATTGCAGATACCTTGAAAACAACACTCTCTACCCAATTACACGCATTGCAGCTCCTTGCTGCTTGCGCTTACAAACTGCCCAATTGCTCACAGAACAAGGCCTAAATAAATGACCGACTTCCGCAAAATCCTCATCGCTAACCGTGGTGAGATCGCCATTCGCATTATGCGAGCAGCAAACGAAATGGGGAAAACAACCGTTGCCGTTTTTGCCGAAGAGGACAAATTGGGTCTGCACCGTTTCAAAGCAGATGAAGCATATCGCATTGGCAAAGACCTAGGTCCTGTTGCCGCATATCTAAGCATTGATGAAATGATCCGCGTGGCCAAGGCATGTGGTGCTGACGCCATTCACCCTGGATATGGGTTGCTGTCTGAGAACCCTGATTTTGTAGATGCCTGTGCGCAAAACGGTATCACCTTTATCGGACCAAAGGCCGACACCATGCGTGCCTTGGGTGATAAAGCCAGCGCGCGCCGCGTCGCGGTAGAAGCGGGAGTGCCCGTCATTCCCGCAACCGAAGTGCTGGGCGACGACATGGAAGCCATCAAAATCGAGGCTAAAGAAGTCGGCTATCCGCTGATGCTCAAGGCATCTTGGGGTGGCGGTGGACGCGGCATGCGCCCGATCTACAACGAAGAAGAGCTGGAAGAAAAGGTTCGTGAAGGGCGCCGCGAGGCCGAGGCCGCCTTTGGGAACGGCGAAGGTTATCTGGAAAAGATGATCATGAAAGCCCGCCACGTTGAAGTTCAAATTCTGGGTGACAACCACGGCGATATTTACCACCTCTATGAGCGTGATTGTTCCGTCCAGCGCCGCAACCAAAAAGTAGTCGAGCGCGCTCCAGCTCCCTACCTCACCGAAGCACAACGCACCGAGGTTTGTGAGCTTGGCCGCAAGATTTGCTCGTTTGTGAATTACGAGTGTGCCGGCACGGTTGAATTCCTGATGGATATGGAAACCGAAGAGTTCTACTTTATTGAAGTAAACCCTCGCGTTCAGGTCGAACACACTGTCACTGAAGAAGTGACTGGCATCGACATCGTGCGCGCCCAGATCCTGATCGCTGAGGGCAAAACCATTGCTGAGGCGACAGGCAAAGAACGTCAGGAAGACATCACTCTTACAGGTCACGCCCTGCAAACGCGCATCACTACCGAAGATCCACAAAACAACTTCATCCCAGATTATGGCCGCCTTACTGCTTACCGTTCGGCCACAGGCATGGGCATTCGTCTGGACGGCGGCACCGCCTATGCGGGCGGCGTGATCACGCGCTATTACGACAGCTTGCTGACCAAAGTCACCGCCAAGGCCCCCACCCCAGAGATGGCAATTGCCCGCATGGACCGCGCCCTGCGCGAATTCCGTATTCGCGGCGTCAGCACCAACATTGCCTTTGTCGAAAACCTGCTCAAGCACCCTACGTTCCTTGATAATACGTACCACACCAAATTTATCGATGAGACGCCGGATCTGTTCACCTTCAAGGCCCGTCTTGATCGCGGCACCAAGGTTTTGACCTACATCGCCGACATCAGCGTGAACGGGCATCCCGAAACCAAAGACAAACCGCTGCCCGCAAGAGCCCTGCGCGCGCCGCTCCCACCGGAAAACCGTGCCGAGCCTATGATGGGCACGCGTAATCTGCTGGAACAAAAAGGCCCACAGGCCGTGGCTGATTGGATGGGTCAGCAGCGTCAGCTCTTGATCACAGACACCACCATGCGGGACGGACACCAGTCACTATTGGCGACACGGATGCGCAGCCATGACATGATCAAGGCCGCGCCGTCATACGCCGCCAATCTGCCGCAGCTTTTCTCGGTTGAGTGCTGGGGTGGGGCGACATTTGATGTGGCTTATCGTTTCTTGCAAGAATGTCCTTGGCAGCGTCTGCGCAATATCCGTGAAAAGATGCCCAACATCATGACGCAAATGCTGCTGCGTGCTTCCAATGGTGTGGGCTACACAAACTACCCTGACAACGTTGTGCAACACTTTGTGACAACAGCCGCTAACAGCGGCGTGGATGTGTTCCGCGTGTTTGACAGCCTCAACTGGGTGGAAAACATGCGTGTCGCAATGGACGCCGTGCTCGAGTCTGGCAAGGTCTGCGAAGGCACCATCTGTTATACAGGCGATATCTTTGATCCGGACCGCGCAAAGTACGACCTGAAATACTATGTTGCGATGGGCAAACAGCTCCGCGATGCGGGCGCGCATGTTTTGGGTCTAAAGGACATGGCAGGGTTGTTGAAACCAGCACAGGCACGCCAACTGGTCCGCGCGTTGAAGACCGAAGTAGGTCTGCCGATCCACTTCCACACACACGATACAGCAGGCATCGCAAGCGCAACCATTCTTGCCGCCTCTGAAGCGGGTGTAGATGCTGTAGATTGCGCCATGGATGCATTCTCCGGCAACACGTCACAGGCAACGCTTGGTTCGGTTGTTGAGGCATTGCGCCACACAGACCGCGACACGGGCCTTGATATGACAGCAGTGCGCGAGATTTCTGATTACTGGGAAGAAGTACGCCACCAGTACGCGGCGTTTGAGACAGGCATGCAGGCCCCCTCGTCCGAGGTGTACCTGCACGAAATGCCCGGCGGTCAGTTTACCAACCTCAAAGCACAGGCATCTTCGCTTGGCCTTGATGACCGCTGGCCCGAAGTTGCACGCACCTACCGCGATGTGAACCAGATGTTTGGCGATATCGTAAAGGTCACGCCGTCTTCCAAGGTTGTCGGCGACATGGCATTGATGATGGTGTCCCAAGGCCTCACACGCGATCAGGTCGAAGACCCTGAGACCGATGTCTCCTTCCCCGACAGTGTTATTGATATGATGCGGGGCAATCTGGGCCAACCTCCCGGCGGTTTCCCAACAGGCATCGTCAAGAAAGTGCTGAAAGGCGAAAAACCAAACACTGATCGCCCGGGCGCACATCTGGCACCTATTGATCTGGAGGCTGTCCGCAAAGAGCTGTCAGAACAACTTGATGGTTTGAAAATCGACGATGAGGACCTCGCCGGCTACCTGATGTACCCCAAAGTCTACACAGACTACATGGAGCGTCACGCCACCTACGGCCCTGTTCGTACACTCCCAACGCCTTCATTCTTTTATGGCATGGAACCGGGTGATGAAATCGCAGCCGAAATCGACCCGGGTAAAACCCTCGAGATTCGCTTGCAGGCTATTGGCGAAACCACTGAAGACGGCGAAGTAAAAGTATTCTTTGAACTGAACGGCCAACCACGCGTAATTCGTGTGCCAAACCGTCTTGTAAAAGCGACAACACTTCAGCGTCCGAAAGCCGAGACAGGTAACGCTAACCACATCGGCGCGCCGATGCCGGGCGTTGTCGCCTCCGTAGGTGCGATCGTGGGCCAAGCCGTCAAAGAAGGTGATTTGCTACTCACCATCGAAGCCATGAAGATGGAAACCGGACTGCACGCCGAGCGCGATGCAGTGGTCAAGGCAGTGCATGTGCAGCCAGGTGGCCAGATTGACGCAAAAGATCTGCTGGTAGAATTGGAGTGAGCATGTCTCTAAGCATTACTCCCCTCTACGCTGGCCTCCTGACGCTGTTGTTCATAGCGCTTTGCGTGTTGGTGATACGTGAACGGTTCCGCGTGCGTACCTCCGTCGGTGACGGAGGGCACAAGGACCTAACCAGACGTATGCGGGTTCAAGCCAACTTTGCCGAGTATGTGCCGCTTGCCCTATTGCTGATGTTGTGTGCCGAGTTGCAAGGCGCGCCTGCGTTAGCGATTCATGCCATGGGCGCAACCTTATTGATCGGTCGCCTGTGCCACGCTGTTGGCATGTCGCTGAGCCCACAGGTTTTCCCACTGCGTCAGGCAGGAATGGTACTCACATTCTTGATGATGGCCGTCTCTGCGGTCACCATAATCGGCCACATAATCATCTGAATGAAAGTTTTTTCAAAACAGGTGAATTTACCTCTTGCGGCCTACAGCGCAGAGGGCTAAATCACCCTCACTAGCTGATGCGGGCGTAGCTCAGGGGTAGAGCATAACCTTGCCAAGGTTAGGGTCGAGAGTTCGAATCTCTTCGCCCGCTCCAGCTAGACTAGTCCTTACAAGGACTTACAAAAGGCCGCCTTCGGGCGGCCTTTTTGTTATTGTCATCTGTTCCCGTTTTCATTTCGCTTTTCCAGCAAGAATATTGAGATCACGCACGGATTCCGCTGGCATGCGAAAGTAGTTCTTTTCAGCTACGTGAGAGTTAGAAGTAGTGCCTTACTGTCTTTCGGATCAGTACCAACAGGATGCCACGCAGCCATTGGCACGATGTAAACGCCTTGCGCGCGAACTTGAATGTTAGGTGTTTGCCGATCATGGCATCATGGGCGCTGCGGGCCATTCGAACACATAACAAGCAGGCGTTGCTCCGAGTGATCGGTACGGATGTTCTCTATACCTATTAAGCCTTGGCAGGTGTCATGTTTAACTCGGAAACCACAGCAACCGGTGGCATCGATAAATTGATGGATGACCGCAGTCGCCTCAGCCTTCTGACCGAAGCTGATGAGCAGATAGGCTTAATTCGACTGGTGCAGAGTCAGGTGGACAAGACGTTCCAACCGCCTATCAAGATGACGTTCCAACCGCCTATCAAGATGGTTTTCCGTCTGATTAATGATCGCGGCTATATGTGGAATTCGTGTAGAGTCGAGAATTCGAAGCTCTGCGCCCCCTCCAGCTAGACTGCTCTATCCAAGTGCTAATCGGCAGGGACGCCTTCGGGCAGTCCTTCGTCGTTTCAGGCTCCTCTTTTTTGCGTAATGACTTCTCTGCGGAATCTAAGCACTTCAGCCGTGTCATTCGCGTGACGTGACCAGATAGCGATCCAGAAAGGTCTCCGTGCAAACAACGGTGTTTTCATAGATTGAAAAGAAAACTGCCCATTGATTTGGTCATGACCCCGAATGGGTTTTCAATGTCTGTTCGTGCTTTATGTCTACCAGCGTTCCCGCAGAATATGACATCGCGAAATACCCTGACGCTGCCATATTAACATTCATCGAGTTACCCTGCCTGATAGGGCTATTTCAGCACTGGGTTGCCCACGTCCCACCTCTAAATACTTGCCTCGTTTAGGGCTTCATTTTTGCTCTGGTACTATCGGCGCGATGCAGTAAGTTGCGGCCAAATTCGGCAATAGTCTTATATGCAGTAAGGAGATTTTCCATGTCTGACCGCCCTTCCATATCTGATCGCCCAAAAATTCGACATGTTGTGTTCTTCAATTCCAAAGATCAGGCTGACGTCACGCGTATTGTCGAAGGTCTGTCGATACTGGGAAACATCCCCCATTCTGACTTTTTTGAAGTTCGTGAGAACATCCGCGAAGACGCCCTTTCTGGTGAGGTAGATGTTGTCGTATATGCCGAGTTTGCCAGTGACGAGGCCCTATCAGCTTACAAAGCGCATCCGCTTTATCTTGAGGCGATCAACATTGTGCGGCCCTTGCGGGACCTGCGGATTGCTGCGGACTTCTAATTTTGACTGATACCTCAATGCGGCAGCAGGTCGTCTTTGATAACGGCCCACTGGCTGGCGGCACTGCTTTTGCCAATCCTGTACGGACGATCCGCGCAGACACCCCTGACGAAGTCGTTTCTGCCTTTGCAAAGATGGAAGACGCGAAGGCGCAAGGCTATTGGCTGGCGGGCTATGCCAGCTACGAACTCGGTTATGTGTTTTCGCCAAAGCTGCAAGGCCTCATGCCGTTGAACAGAAGCTTGCCCTTGGTTCATTTTGGCGTTTTCGATGCGCCTATGCCCTCACAAACAGATCAGCCAACGGGGCACGCAAAATTTGCCGACTTTGCGCCGTTATGGGATAAAGACCAATACACAGCCGCATTTGATCAGGTAAAACGATACATATCGGCTGGTGATTTTTATCAGGCAAATCTCACGTTTCCGCTAAAGGCCGAATATTCCGGCACACCACTAGCCCTCTATCATCAACTACGCCTCAAACAGTCTGTCCCTTATGGTGCTTTTGTTGATCTTGGTGGTCCGATGCTATTGTCTCGCTCGCCCGAGCTGTTCTTTTCGATAGATGAATTTGGTCGCATTGAAACCAGACCAATGAAAGGAACTGCCGCGCGCGGCACGACACCAGAAGCAGACACCGCGCAGATCAAGTGGCTCCAAAATTCTGAAAAGAACCAAGCAGAAAACCTCATGATTGTCGATCTAATGCGTAATGATATGAGCAAGCTGTCAGAAGTTGGTAGCGTCAAAGTGCCGGATCTATTCAAGGTGGAAACCTATGCGACCTTGCATCAACTCACGTCTCGCATCGTCGCCCAACTGCTACCCGAAATCACGTTATTCGACATATTTGAGGCGCTGTTTCCCTGCGGCTCGATCACTGGTGCCCCCAAGATCCGAGCAATGCAGATTCTGCGATCCTTAGAAGATGAAGCGCGCGGGGCCTATTGTGGGGCGATCGGCTGGATCGCTCCTACAGGCGAAATGAAATTCAATGTGGCGATCCGAACGGTTGTCTGCCACGAGAATGGTACAGCCCGGCTAAATGTAGGTGGCGGGGTCGTTTATGACAGTACCCCAGAAGACGAATACGCCGAGGCACTTCTTAAATCGCGCTACGCAGCAGTCTAACGCGGCAAAGGTGTGTTAATTTCGGTCAGTCTGGACATACCTGTTTGGGCCATGGCGATGCTCATCTCGGCACTCAACACTTCCCACATACGCTCTAGCCCCTGTTCACCCGCAGCAGCGATAGCAAATTGCAACAATCGACCAAAGAACACAAAATCTGCCCCTGCCATCATCGCCTTGAGCGCATCCTCACCAGAGCGCAAACCGCTGTCAAAAAGCACAGGGATCTCTGGGCCAACCGCCTTGCGGATAAAGGGTAGCATATCAAACGCAGCTGGCGCACTTTCCAATTGGCGCGCACCGTGGCTTGAGACTTGGATCGCGTCCACACCTGCATTCTTAAGCAGGACCGCGTCCTCAACATCCAACACACCCTTCACAACCAACTTGTGCGGCCATGCTTCACGCATACGCGCCAATGTGCCCCAATCAGCTGCAGCGCGGCTTTCCGTGCGGTCAAAACTATAGCCTGGCAGGTCAAAGTTCGCCATTTGAGGTTTGCCTTTGAACAGGCTGGTCAGGGACCATTCGGGATGCAACGCAAAATCCAGAAACTGCTTTGGTCCTATTTTGAAAGGCATCGTAAACCCGTGGCGCAATTCGCGAGGGCGCCGGCCAACTTCGGGCACATCAACGGTTAGGACCAGCGTCTTGTACCCTGCCTGCAACGCGCGATCGACCAACTTAAATGTCCCTGCCCCGTCGCCACTGAAATAAATTTGAAACCATGCATGTCCCTGTGCCACTTCAATGATTTTCTCTAGCGGGGTTGAGGCAACTGTCGAGACACCGTGCGGTACCTTATGGCGCGCTGCTAGACGCGCCAACATCAGATCAGCCCCTGGCGCAGACAGGTTGCACATGCCCATCGGTGCAATGCCAAACGGCCGTTCAGCGGGTGCATCAAATATAGTTGTAGCGAGAGAGCGTTCGCTGACGTTACTCAAAATGCGAGGCCGTAGTGTTGCCTGATCAAGAGCCGCACGGTTGCGCGCGGCCCCTGTTTCATTTCCCGCCGCCCCATCGATGTAGTCAAACACCATCCAAGGCAGACGCCGCTTGGCTAACCGCCGCGCATCCTCAGCCGAGTGAATTTGCGCGGCGCTGCCCATATCAGACGCTTACCGCTTTCATGAAGCGATCGCGGATCACAACAGGGTCCATGGTGATGACAGGCAGCTTGATGTTGCCACTGTCGCATTTGCACACGATGACGGTCATCTGCTTGCTGTCGATGGCGGCTTGCAACACAGGACCAAGGTCTTTGTCTTGCACTTCGATCACATTTTCACAGCCACATGCCGATGCGACAGCCGTCAAAGACGTCTTTTTGCCCGCATACGTTGGCTGGTCACCGGTTGAGCCATAAGACCCGTTGTCGATGATCAGCAGAATGTAGTTATCAGCCACATTGTTGGCGATCGTTGGCAACGTACCAAGGTTCGTCAGAACTGAACCATCACCATCAATGGAGATAACCGTCTTGTCCTGAGACAAGGCAAGGCCCAGACCAATGGACGAGGACAAACCCATCGTGCCCAACATATAAAAATTGGTAGGCTGATCGTCGATCATATGCAGCTCTTGGCTGGGTAGACCGATGTTACAAACGACCAGTTGGTCGCGCAGGATTGGCGCGATTTCGCGCAAAATTTCAGAGCGTATCATTGGTCCCCGTAGCCTCCCCAGAAGTTTGCATCCGTCAAGATTGCGACCGGCTTGTTGCACATGAATGTGTATTTCAGGATTGCATCAAATTCTTCCACGTCTGACTGGTGGTGGAAGTGATAGGTCGGGATTTTCATCTCAGCCAGCAATGCCTTTGTGTGAACGGCCATTTCGACTTGGCAGGCTACAGGCTCGCGCAGCTCACCACGGTATGAGATGATCATCGGCAGCGGCATCCGGTAGTATTGGATCAGTGTCGCCAGCGTGTTGATCGTGACGCCGATGGCCGTGTTTTGCATAATGATCGCAGGGCGCTTGCCGCCCATAAAGGCGCCAGCACACAGGCCCATGCCTTCGTCTTCCTTGTTGGATGGAATGTGGAAAATCTCGTCGCGCGCGTCGACTTCTTCGATCACACCAGCCAGCTGTTTGCAGGGCACGGTGGTGACAAAGGAGACGTTGTTGGCGACAAGATCATCGGTGATCTTCTTGTCGATGTTCATCTAAGGTATGCCTTTCTAAGGAGTTATAACGAGTTATTCCGTATCACGACGTAAATCCAGCCGCGGAGCAAAGCGCAAACGCCCATTGCTTATAATGATCTGTGTCTTCTTGTCTGGCTCAAAATTGGCGTAAGCAAAGGAAGAATATGTTGTTTGGAACATAACGCCTCCCTATTACCCCCAAGGGTCCAAAACAATTTTTGGTTCCGCAACAGTTCCCGCGCGCAATGCAGCAAAGGCAGCAGCTCCTTCTTCCAACGGACGATGCTGACACCAATCAAGCGCTCCAAGACGGCCATCAAAGATAGCGGCCGCAGTGTCACGAAAATCCTGATCAGTGTATGTGTAGGTTCCGATGAACGTGATCTCTTGCAGCGTCATGCGCCGAACATCCAAACCGCCCGCGTCTTCGCCCAGCCCGACATGCGCAATCACCCCCCCTGGTGCCACCAGAGTGGAGGCACTGGCACGGGTCGCTGCATATCCAACGGCGTCGATAACAATCGGGAATAGCCCCTCTGCCTGCGCCATAACATTTTCGCCCAACCCTTTGAGAAAATCGCGACGCACATCGTTTGGTTCGATGATGGTCACATCATTCACACCCATCGCACGTAGAGCCAAGGCCGCAGCCAAGCCAATTGCCCCGCCGCCAATCACCAACGCCCGCCGCTCGGAACCCTGATGCGATGCCTCAAGCGCAAGCCGCACTGCATGCCAACTAACTGCAAGTGGTTCAGCCAATGCAGCATGCGCCAATGAAACGTCATCAGGGACCGTTACTAAATTGGTAAAAGGCATGTTGATATATTGAGCAAAGGCGCCTTGGCGTGGCTGCATCGAAATGATCTGACGTTCGGGGCACAGGTTTTCACGCCCTGTTGTACAAGCCGAACAAGTACCACAAGTCACCAACGGATTGATCGTTACCCGCCGCCCGCTCATGCTACCACTAACAATCACGCCAGCAGCTTCATGCCCAAGGATTAGGGGCGCGGGACGGCGTGCATCATGACCTAGATAGGCATGCATATCTGATCCACAGATACCCACCGCTTGAACACGGATCAGGTATTCGCCCATTCCTGCAACCGGATCGGGCATATCGCGATATCCCAGCGTTTCCACGCCATCATAAACCAGTGCTTTCATTTTGCGGTAAACCCTCCGTCAACCATCAATACCTGTCCGGTCACATATGACGATGCATCCGAGCACAGGAATAACAGCGGACCATCCAAATCTTGCAACGTGCCATTGCGCCCTGCACAGGACTGTGCAGCATTTCGGGCCGCGCGATCTAAGTCAGAAAATACCGCCTCAGTTAGTTCAGTCGGAAAAAAGCCCGGCCCGATTGCGTTGGCTGTGATACCATCGCACGACCATGCCTCGGCCATTGCGCGGGTAAGTTGGCCAATACCTGCCTTTGTCGCGCCATACGCAATGCCACCAGGAAATGCGCGCGTTGTTTGCAAGGAGGCAAAATTCACGATCCGCCCCCATCCTTTTTCGCGCATAGCAGGCACAAATGCCTGTGATAGAAAGAAAGGCGCGGTCAAGTTAAGCGCAATCGTCTGATCCCACCCCTCCGCCGTGACATCATCCGCCGCCTGTCGTGTGTTCACACCAGCGGCATGGACAATGATATCAGGGGCACCAAACCGCGCAGAAACCGCCATCTGCAACGCCGCGATCCCATCGCGATCTGCGACATCGGCTGCGACTGCAGCACAGCTGTCCCCTATCTCCGCACTCAGATCTTCTAACGCCTCCAGCCTACGTGCAACGCCTACAACTTGGGCTCCCGCAGCGGCCAAGGCGATGGCCGCGCGGCGACCAAGGCCAGAACTGGCACCGGTCACACAGGCAACTCGGCCAGTTAGATCCAAAAGGGTGCGCGGATCATCCATTGGCTGTCAGATCAAAGTTTTCACCCGGGAAGTATTTGGCAAGGCGTACATCCGCTGCACGGGCATGTCCCTCCATCCCTTCCAGGCGGCTAATGCGCGCCGTCGCTTGCGCCACCCCTTTAGACCCCTCACGGGTCGCCCGCTGCCAAGTGACGATCTTCATGTATTTATGAACGGACAGGCCACCAGTATAGCCCGCTGCGCCAGATGTTGGCAGCACGTGGTTTGTGCCACTGGCCTTGTCGCCATAGGAAACTGTTGTCTCTTCGCCCAAGAACAGCGAACCGTAGCACGTGAGGCGATCTAGCCACCATTCGAGGTCGTCCGCCTGAACTGTCAGGTGCTCTGGCGCATAATCATCTGAACATGCTGCCATTTCTTCGCGGTCTTCACATACGATCACCTCAGCGTAGTCACGCCATGCCGCAAATGCGTTATCGCGGTTTACGTCAGGCAGATCGTCGATCAACGCAGGAACCATTTCCATAACTTTTTCGGCTAACGCACGGTCATCCGTGACCAGCCAAACCGGAGAATTGTATCCGTGCTCGGCCTGTGACACCAAATCAGTTGCGACGATGTGCGCATCCGCGCCTTTGTCCGCAAGAATCAAGCTGTCTGTTGGACCCGCAATCATGTCGATGCCGACTCGGCCAAACAGGATACGCTTGGCCTCAGCCACAAATTGGTTCCCCGGTCCGACAAGGATGTTCGCCTTGGGTAAACCAAACAGGCCAAACGTCATTGCAGCAACTCCCTGAACACCGCCCAGCGCCATGATCTGATCTGCGCCACTGATGTGCGCAGCATATACTATCGCAGGAGGTACACCTGTATCGGGTCGCGGCGGGGAACATGCAGTGATGTGCCCACATCCAGCAACCTTGGCAGTTGTGACGGTCATTATCGCCGACGCGATATGGCTATAACGACCACCAGGAACGTAGCAGCCTGCCGCATCAACCGGAATTGCCTTTTGGCCTGCAATTAACCCCGGAACGATTTCCAGCTCAACATCAGAAACCGTGCCTTTTTGAACTTCGGCAAACCGCTTTACGTTGTCATGGGCAAATCGAATGTCTGCTTTTAGCTTTTCTGGCACCAAGGCACAGGCCGCTTTGATTTCTTCTGCCGTAAGGACGACATTCCCGTCATAGCGGTCAAACTTCTTGGCGTACTCCAAGGCCTTTGCGTCCCCACCAGCTTCGATATCGGCAAGAATATTCTTTACGATCTCATGTGTTTCCGACGCATCCGACGTGGGCGTGAGTGTTGCTTTTTTTAGGTATTCACGTGTCATGGATCAGGTCCTAATTTAAAATCACAGGTAACAGACCAGTTAAAACGGCACGCACTCCACGTGCGCAATACCTACTCCACCCCAACGTGAAGCCTTTCAAATGGCTGTGTTAGAAACTACTGTAAGCGCTTACATTCCAATCATGCAAGCGCTTACATTGAATAATCTGTCATCTATCTGAACTTTCATTATCTTCCGTTTTCCTTCATTGTGGTATTCAGAAAACCAAAAGAGAGCCAATGACCTCAAATCGATCAACACCTACACTGGATGACGTCGCAAAAGCTGCGGGTGTTTCCACTGCAACCGTTTCGCGGTGCCTCAACTCACCGGATCGCGTGGTTAAGGCCACCCGCGAAAGAGTGCTTATGGCGGTCGAAACTTTGGGATACACACCAAATTTTGGCGCAAGGATCATGGCCGCCAAAAGAACATTCACAATTGGCGCGATCATTCCAACAATGGAAAATGCTATTTTTGCCAGAGGCTTACAGGCATTTCAAGAAGAACTTCATGAACAGGGTTACACCCTTCTTGTGTCTAGCACTGCATATCGCCCAGACAGGGAAGAAGAGCAAATTCGCGCGTTGATTTCGCGAGGCGCTGACGGCTTGTTACTCATTGGCTATAATCGCGACCCAGAGATTTACAACTACCTAGATCAACAAGACGTGCCCGCTCTTATTGCTTGGGCCTACTCCCCTTTAGTTGAGCGACCCGCGATTGGTTTTGATAATCGTACATCTATGAAGCTACTCGCGCAGGAAGTTATCAACCGTGGCCACCAACGAATCGGAGTGATCTCGGCCGTGACCAAAGGCAACGACCGCGCAAGCGAACGATTAGCGGGCATCATAGACGCGCTTAGTGACAACGCCCTATCCGCAGTTGATCTGCCCGTCATCCAGACACCTTATGGGTTCGACAACGGCGAAGCCGCAATGAAAACAATAATGAAAGCTCCTAACCCGCCAACTGCTGTGATGTGCGGCAACGATGTTTTAGCAGCCGGCGCGTTGCGCGGTGCCAAATCGCTAGGCCTAGAAGTACCTCACGACGTTTCAGTAACGGGTTTTGACGACATTGAACTGGCCCGTATTTTGACCCCAAGCTTGACCACTGTGCATGTCCCCCATGGGGAAATGGGAACAAAGGCCGCCAGCGCCCTCATTGCCCTTGTCGAAGGCAACCGGAGCATTGGTCCGGTTAAACTTCAGATATCGGTGAAGATCCGCGAATCCCTTGGGCCCGTTCCGATCAATTAGAGGCGTGACAATGCCCCTCGCTTTGCGCAAGCTGCTGTGAAACACATGATTTGGGGCACTGAAATCAAATGCAAGTATTGGTAGCTGGCGCAGGGATCGTGGGGATTTCAACTGCAATTTGGTTGCAACGTGCGGGTCATGATGTGGTTGTAGTGGACCGTTCCGGCCCAGCAAGCGGCACCAGCCATGGCAATGCAGGCGTTCTGGCCGCAGGGGCGGTTGTGCCTGTCACAACACCCGGCCTAGCATTCAAAGCACCTAGCATGCTGCTTAACCGCGACGCGCCCTTGTTCTTACGCTGGTCCTATCTGCCACGCCTACTCCCGTTTTTGAGACGCTATCTGTCCTACGCAAATGATGCCCACGTTGATCACTATGCCAAATCCATGGCCATGCTCTTGCATGATACGGTTGAGCAGCATCAAGCATTGGCGGCTGACACTCCGGCGGCAAGATACATTTCAACAGAAGACTATTGTTTCGGCTACGCAACACGGGCCGATTTTGACGCCGACAGCTACGGCTGGAGCAAACGCGAGGCACAGGGCGTCAAACATGACGTGGTCAGCGGCACAGAGTATGCCGCGTATGACCCTGTTTTTGGTGATGCATTTGAAACGGTTGTCAGGTGCAAAAACCATGGCCGCATCAGCGATCCTGGCGCGTATGTTACCGCTTTGGCAGATCATTTTGTCGCGCAAGGTGGCCAGTTACAAATCACCAAAATCAACGACATTGAAATGCAAGATGGTGCAGTTACGGCACTGCTAACAGATGCCGGTCGCCTAAGCGCTGATAGAACCGTCTTTGCGATGGGCCCATGGTCGCGCGAGATCGCCCATAAATTAGGCGTCAAAGTCCCATTTGAAAGCGAACGTGGCTATCATATCGAATTAACAAACCCGAGCATCATGCCCCGCGCGCCTATGATGGTTGCCTCTGGGAAATTTGTTCTGACGCCAATGGACGGCCGCCTGCGTGCTGCTGGCGTGATCGAATTTGGCGGCTTGGATGCCCCCGCATCCCGTGCCCCCCTTGAAATGCTGCGCCGACAGGTCAAAAAACTGCTGCCAGAAATAGCTTATGATGACATCGTGGAATGGATGGGTCACCGCCCTGCCCCAGCCGACAGCCTGCCAATCATCGGCGCAAATGATACCGGGGGCCTCAGTTATAGTGCCTTCGGCCATCAACACGTCGGATTGACAGGCGGACCAAAAACGGGTCGGATGATTGCTGAGTTACTATCGGAGCGCACACCTAATTTGGATCTGCGCCCGTTTGCCCCCTCGAAATACAAAGGCCGTTAGAGCCACCATAACCGGGAGACTACTATGAATACATTTACAAAACTCAGCACAACAGTCGCAGCAACAGCACTTATCGCTGGCGCGGCACTTGCTGATGGCCACGCCCAAAAATGGGACATGCCAATGGCCTACGCTGCCAGTAACTTCCACTCTGAACAGGGTGTGATTTTTGCTGACAAAGTGCGCGAGTACACATCCGGCGCAATCGACATCACGGTACACCCAGGGGGTTCGTTGTTCGGCGGCGGCGACATCAAACGTGCAGTTCAGACCGGTCAGGTCAATATCGGTGAGCGTTTCATGTCCGCGCACGCAAATGAAGCGCCTCTGCTGGGTTGGGATAACCTGCCCTTCCTTGCCACCAGCTATGAAGACAACGCAAAACTGTGGGATGTATCAAAGGACATCGTAAACGCACAACTTTCCGATCTTAACCTGGTTGCGCTGTATACTTGCCCCTGGCCTGGTCAGGGCTTTTACTTTGACAAAGAAGTAAACTCTTCGGCTGATACCCAAGGCGTCAAGTTCCGCTCGTACAACTCTGCCACAGCAACCTTTGCCGAAGAATTGGGCATGATCCCTGTTCAGATCGAAGCAGCAGAACTGTCCCAAGCACTGGCAACCGGTGTTGCATCTGCGTTCATCTCTTCGGGTTCCACCGGATATGACCGCAAAGTATGGGAGCACCTAAGCCACTATTACAAAGTCAACGCATGGCTGCCACGCAACTACGTTGTTGCGAACAAGCAAGCGTGGGATGGCCTTGATGAGGCAACTCAGGCAGGTGTTATGAAAGCAGCAGACGAAACGGCCGCATCATGCGGTGCCAAATCTGCCGAACTGTCCAACTTCTACTTTGATGAACTGGCCAAGAACGGCATGACTGTTACCGATGCATCACCAGAATTCTTGGCCGAGTTGAAAGTCATCGGCGCGAAAATGACCGCCGAATGGTTGGAATCTGCTGGCGCGGATGGCCAGGCCATTCTCGACGCATTTAACGCCGCTAAATAAGCGACATGGGCGCGCCTGAGCCTTTCTAGGCGCGCCAAACAACACTCAAAGGAATTTCCATGCGTGACTGGTCGCCAGTGCTGGGCCTGCCCTTGTGGGTCTGGCTGTTTGTTTTGCCATCCCTTTTCGGGTTTATCTGCTTTTTCGCTCGCCCTAGATTAGAACGAGTGATGCGCCCGATCTGGCGCATTCTGGATGGCGTATATTTTGCCTCTGGTGCCATTGCCGCATGTTTCATGGTCACCATTTTATTGTTGATCGTCGCGCAGATGGTGGCACGCTGGACCAATGTTGCCTTGCCAGGCACCACCGAATTTGCAGGCTACGCCATGGCCGCCACCTCATTCTTTGCGCTGTGCCATGCACTAACGCGCGGCGCGCACATCCGTGTTTCCATTATCCTGAACTGGAATCGACACACCTCACGCTGGCTTGATCTGTTTGCCGTGTTTGGCGCGGCCGTGATCGCCACCTATTTTGCCCGCTTTGCAGTCAAAACCAACATATTTTCAGAAATGCTCAATGATCGTACTCAAGGGCAAGATCAAATACCCGAATGGGTTGTGACATTCCTGAGCCTCCCCGCCACGCCAATTGGCGATTGGGGCAGCGCAATGAGTAACGCATCTTCTGAACTGGTCTACACACCAGTTTGGATCCCCCAATTGGCCATGTCAGTGGGTGCAATCCTTTTGGCTATCGCGCTTTGGGATACGCTCTACCGCACCATTATCACGGGCAAGAACCCCATCGTATCGGAGGCCGTGGAATGACCGAAGCCTATGCAACCATTGTCTTTCTATTTGTCCTCTTCACCCTACTAGGCTCATCAATCTGGATCGGCCTTGCCCTAATGGGTGTGGCATGGGTTGGCTTAGAACTGTTCACCACCCGCCCTGCAGGGGACGCGATGATCACTACGATCTGGACCAGCAGCAGCAGTTGGACACTGACCGCGCTGCCGCTGTTCATCTGGATGGGTGAAATCCTGTATCGAACGCGATTATCCCAAGACATGTTTCGCGGCCTTGCGCCGTGGATGCGCTGGTTACCGGGTGGGTTGCTGCACACCAATATCGCGGGCTGCACCATTTTCGCCGCCGTTTCCGGATCTTCTGCCGCAACCCTAACAACCGTGGGCAAAATGAGCATCCCCGAGCTGCGCAAACGTGGCTATCCCGAATACATGATCATTGGCACACTTGCGGGTGCAGCCACGCTGGGCCTGATGATCCCGCCATCCCTCACACTCATTGTGTACGGCGTTTCGATCAATGAAAGCATCATCAAGCTGTTTATGGCTGGCATCATCCCCGGTCTGGTCCTAGCGAGCCTGTTTATGAGCTATATTGCCGTCTGGCACTTTGTGAAGCCAGACCAGCGCCCGCCGCCCGAACCGCCAATGTCGTTTGGCACCATGCTCGCTGAGAGTCGCTTTCTGATCCCTGTGCTGATGCTGGTTTTTGCCGTCATCGGATCAATGTACTTCGGCTGGGCCACGGCGACCGAAGCCGCAGCTGTGGGTGTTCTCGGTTCGCTCACGCTTGCGCTATTCCAAGGTTCGCTTAGCTTTAACACGTTCTTAGAAAGTCTCATGGGGGCCACGCGTACTTCCGCGATGATTGCGCTGATCCTGATGGGCGCTGCATTTTTGTCTCTGTCGATGGGCTTTACTGGCCTGCCGCGTGCTTTGGCCGCGTGGATTGACCAAATGAACTTGTCCCCAATCGTTTTGATCGCTGCATTAACGGTGTTTTACATCATCCTTGGCATGTTCCTTGATGGTATCTCGTCTGTGGTTTTAACCATGGCGATTGTCGAACCGATGATCCGCCAAGCTGGCATTGATGTAATCTGGTTTGGTATCTTCATCGTTGTGGTTGTTGAGATGGCTCAGGTAACGCCGCCAATCGGGTTCAACCTATTTGTCCTGCAGGGCATGACCAAACACGAGATTTCCTACATCTCAAAGGTTGCGCTGCCCATGGTAGGGCTGATGCTGCTGATGGTTGTGATCCTTGTTGCCTTCCCCGAATTGGCAACGTGGTTACCTGATAAAATCAGCGCCAGTCAGGTCAGATGACACCTCAGGTTACGGTTCTGCAACTTGACACTGACTTCCCCCGCCTTGCGGGGGATGTCAGTTGTAAGGAAAGCTATACCCTCCCTACCACAGGTCATTCGGGTTAAAGAGGCATCTGTTGGGCGCATCGTCACCGACCGCCCTCAGGATATTGATGTTGCCCCGTTCGAGGAGGCGCTGGCAAAAGCCACTGGTGATATCATCGTCACCTCCTGCGGGTTTCTGTCCTATTGGCAGCAACACCTTGCAGCCCTGACCGACCGCCCGTTCATCAGCTCTGCGCTCACGGCGTTGGACCGGCTGCACCACAGGTTTAGCCCAGAGCAGATGTGCATCGTGACCTTTGACGCCGCGCGCCTGAATGCTGCTCATTTAGGACGCCACAGCACCTATGCGAGCAGCATCATCGGCTTGCCGCCCGCCCATCACTTACGCGCTGTAATTGAGGGAAACCTGAGCACGTTGGACAGGCGCACCGCCGTCAATGAGATCAAAGCGTTCATGGCCGACAGCCAGACCCCCGCGCACCGCCACATCGTGCTGGAATGTACAAACTTGCCCCCCTACCGCGAGGCGATAAAGGCGGCCACTGGCCTGCCCGTCACCGATATTCTGACACGGATTGAGGCCACTTGCCCCGGCAGCGTCGCGCACCGTTTCAGACGTATCGATGACTAGTTTATCGGAAACCGCTCAAGGCAGCCTGGCGCGTTGCGCTGGTAATCAGCCAATGTCTCATCCACATCTCGGCGGTCACGCATCGTTGCCATTGCGCGTTTTTTGCTATTCCAGTTACCGCTCACGTGATGCTCTAGGATCAGCACAGAAATGCCCACCAGCACATCCTTTTCCGGATCACTCATCAATCCGGCGGCATTCAAGGTAATGCCAGTCATGGCCATCATATTTGCACAGCGAATGGCGGATGCTTCGTCGCCCTCATAGACGCGCTGCGCAGCAGATGCATCTGTGGCTACCATCAGCAGCACAAGGGCAAACGCACGCATCAAAATACTTTAAATGTCATCGTGGTGAGCGACCGTTCAATCCCATCGATATCCAGCAGATTGTCGTTGATATACACTCCTACATCTTCACTTTTGGGGATATACACCTTCATCAACAGATCAAAATCGCCTGACGTCGAATAGAGCTCGGAATGGATCTCACGCTGGGCAATCGCATCGGCAACCGAATAGGTTGTACCGGGTCTGCAGCGGATCTGGATAAAAACACATGTGCTCATGAAAGGCTCCTGAAGTGGCGATGGCCTTAGGCTGGCACGAAGCCACAGAGGCCGCAATCCCTCATCGCCCCTTGGCGCGGGGTTATGCCCTGTTATAAGAGCACAAACACGTCAACGGAGCATTCCCATGCGCAAAGCCAAGATCACCCGCACAACCGCCGAGACGAACATCAGCGTCGAGATAAACCTCGATGGTACAGGCGTCTACGACAACGAAACCGGCGTAGGCTTTTTTGATCACATGCTGGACCAGCTTTCGCGTCACGCGCTGATTGATATGACCGTGCGCTGCAAGGGTGATTTACACATCGATGATCACCACACAGTTGAGGATGTAGGCATCGCGCTGGGTCAGGCATTGACGCAAGCTGTTGGCGACAAACGTGGTATCGTGCGCTACGGCTCCTGCTTGTTACCGATGGACGACGCATTGGTGCGCGCCGCCCTTGATTTGTCTGCACGCCCGATCCTTGTCTGGAACGTTGATCTGCCCACCCAAAAGATCGGCACGTTTGACACTGAGCTGGTGCGCGAATTCTTCCAAGCATTCGCAACACACGGCGGCATCACCCTGCACGTTGATCAACTACATGGCCTCAACAGCCACCACATCGCCGAGGCTGCATTCAAGGCCGTCGCCCGCGCATTGCGTGACGCGTTGGAAAGCGACCCCCGCAAATTGAACGCAATCCCGTCGACAAAAGGCATGCTCTAAATGCTCACCGCAATTATCGACTACGAAAGTGGCAACCTGCACTCGGCGCACAAAGCGTTTGAACGGATGGCCCGCGAAACGGATGCTGGCGAAGTAATTGTAACCGCTGATGCAGATGTCATCGCGCGCGCTGACCGCATTGTGTTGCCCGGTGACGGCGCATTTCCTGCCTGCATGTCCGAACTCAAAGGCAAAAGTGGTATCTATGCTGCGATGATCGAAGCCGTTGAGGAAAAAGGACGGCCTTTCCTTGGGATTTGTGTCGGAATGCAGCTCATGGCGACATGGGGCCGCGAATACGAAGATACAAAAGGGCTTGATTGGGTCGCAGGTGAAGTCACCCGCATCGCTCCAACAGACAAAACCCTAAAAGTCCCGCACATGGGCTGGAACGATCTGGTGCTCGATGCCCCCCACCCGGTTTTTGACGGGATCAAGACCGGCGATCACACCTATTTTGTACACAGCTACCACATGGCCGTTTCTGACCCCGCACAGCGGTTGGCGCATGTAGATTACGCCAGTGAAGTCACCGCCATCATTGGGCGTGACAACATGATCGGGATGCAGTTCCACCCCGAAAAGAGCCAAGGAACAGGCTTGCGGATGATATCCAACTTCCTCAAATGGGCACCCTAACTTGGTTTCCAATTAGTGACCCCAGTTCTTAACACAGTTCAAATTACTTAATGTCCGCTTCGAGCCCATACCTACACGATGGTGACTACATCGCCGACAGCAATAGCGTCCTTCAAACGAAACTCCCTATTTGCCCTTAAATGCAGATGCGGAGGATCAAGAATGCCGTTTGGAATCGGATGATAAACCTCACATCGGAACGATTGACCGAGTTTCGAAACCCATAAATCGGCTTCCCTTACAGTCTTAAAGGGGAGAGGTACCTTGTCTTTGAAGAACAGCACAAAAAGGCTTCGTCCCTCCCTGTCGTGGGTCAAACAATCAAAGTCACTGATTTTAATTTTCATAGGTAAAGATGCCACGAGGACAAGGGAGGTTCAACGGTGGCTTTGTCCGCTGAGCGGACATTGACGCGCCCCTATTTATTCAAAAAAACTGCGCGGAGATTTTTGCTCCCGCGCAGTTTCATTTCCAGTAGCCAAATATGCTAGGGTTTAGTTCACGCGTTTCCACGTCTGCTTTTTGCAGATCGGACCAACACAACCGGACACTTTGAGAGTATTGCCTGACAGCGACATCTTGGACTTAAACGTCTTGTCAGTAGACGGTTGCCAAATTTTACCCGACTTATATGAACCGCCCCCCGCTGGGGCCATGTCCCAAACCAGCTTTTTGCCAAGGTTCTTGGACTTGTACTCCCCGTCACTATTGAACGTGCGCGCAATTGTACCGCACAGGGCTTGGCCGCACTTGCTCATCTTCACATGCGCATAGGCACCATCGTCTACCTGCGTCTTCCACGTCCCCAATACCGGGTCCGCCCAAGCAGCGCCTGCAAACGCAATCGCAGCAACTGCTGCTGTCAAAATCATCCTCATCGTGGTTCCTCCCTAGAACTGCGCAACAGCATGACCCAACCACCCGCATTCAGGCAAGGTTAACCTTGGGTCGCGTTGCACATCGCGCCATTCCATGCAAAACCGCCTCCAAGCTTTTACAAAGGGTGCATGCCATGATCCTCTATCCCGCAATTGACCTCAAAGACGGCCAAGCCGTACGCCTTGTTCACGGCGATATGGAACGTTCAACCGTGTTTAACGACAACCCTGCTGCCCAAGCGCAAGAATTTGTCGATGCAGGATGCAAATGGCTGCACCTCGTTGATCTAAATGGCGCATTCGCAGGGTCACCCGTGAACGCAGCCCCTGTTGAGGCAATCCTCAAACAGTGCAAAGTACCCGCACAACTGGGCGGCGGTATCCGCGACATGGCCACAATCGAGGCATGGCTGGACAAAGGCCTCGCCCGCGTGATCCTAGGCACCGTCGCAGTCGAAAACCCCGATCTGGTACGCGAAGCCGCCCGCGCCTTCCCAAACCAAGTCGCCGTAGGAATCGATGCCCGCAATGGCCGCGTGGCCACCAAAGGCTGGGCGACAGAAACAGACGTGATGGTAACGGACCTCGCCAGGTCATTTGAAGACGCAGGCGTGGCCGCGATTATCTACACCGACATCATGCGCGACGGCGCGATGGGTGGACCCAACATTGACGCAACCGCCGCGTTGGCCCGCGCCGTCAACATCCCCGTCATTGCCTCAGGCGGCGTGTCATCCCTTGAAGATCTGACCGCACTCAAAACCACAGGGGTAATCAGCGGCGCGATCTCAGGTCGCGCACTTTATGATGGTGCAATTGATCTAAAAGAAGCCTTAAGTGCATTGGCAGGATAGAATATTTTGGCCCATAATTTGGGTATTATACCTCGGTCCGATCGCGTATCTCTTTGCTGAGTTTTCTCTCAGGATGTACTTTGTATCTGCTTTTGATTGCGAAATGAGCGCACGCGGGATTTCCCCGTGCCTCATCAACGGACGAGACTGGGGTGAATTTATCTACCCCGGGGTATTCTCCGGTTATGTCCTCGTGCTCTTTGTAGTGCCATGGCTTGTTATGGGCGGAATTTGTGTTGGATTTATTGCTTGGTTAGACAGAGATAACTAGCGCATCAAAACACTATGCCACCTTGCCCCACCGCCAAGCCACAGCTACACAGCAACTATGCTTAAAACCCGTATCATTCCCTGCTTAGATGTCGCCGATGGCCGTGTGGTCAAAGGTGTAAATTTCGTTGGCCTGCGCGATGCAGGCGATCCTGTGGATGCCGCCATCGCCTATGATGCCGCTGGCGCGGATGAGCTGTGCTTTCTCGACATTCATGCCACCCATGAAAACCGTGGCACCATGTTTGATCTGGTGCGCCGGACGGCGGAACATTGCTATATCCCCCTCACCGTAGGCGGCGGCGTGCGTACCCCCGCAGATGTGCGCGCTCTTCTGCTCGCTGGCGCTGATAAGGTCAGCTTCAACTCAGCCGCAGTTGCCAATCCCGATGTTGTTGCCGAAGCCGCAGATCAATTCGGCAGTCAGTGCATTGTCGCGGCCATTGACGCCAAAACAGTAGCACCCGGAAAATGGGAAATCTTCACGCACGGCGGGCGCAAATCCACAGGCATCGATGCCGTCGAGTTTGCAATAACCATGATGGAAAAAGGCGCAGGTGAAATCCTGCTCACCTCCATGGACCGTGACGGCACAAAACAGGGCTTTAACCTGCCCCTCACCCGCGCCATATCGGATGCAGTTACCATGCCAGTGATCGCCTCCGGCGGTGTTGGTAATCTGGATCACCTTGTTGACGGTGTTCTTGAGGGGGGGGCATCCGCAGTTCTTGCCGCGTCCATCTTCCACTTTGGCGAATATACAATCGGTCAGGCCAAACACCACATGGCCAAGGCTGGCATCCCCATGAGGCTCACATGACCCTTGATGATCTCTACCAAACCATCCTAGCGCGCAAATCGGCTGATCCAACCTCCAGCTGGACCGCACAGTTATTGGCCAAAGGCCCCGAGAAATGCGCTGAGAAATTTGGCGAAGAAGCGATCGAGGCGATCATTGAAGCCGTCAAAGATGACAAAGCGGGCCTAACAGGCGAAGCCGCCGATGTGCTTTATCACCTGTTGGTCATGCTGGCCGCGCGCGATGTGCCCCTTGCGGATGTCATGAATGAGCTATCACGCCGCCAATCCCAATCCGGCGTTGCAGAAAAAGCGAGCCGCTAAGACGATAAACGGCGCAACACCCACCCTGTCACCTGCGGGCTGCTTCATTTGTCCTTGTCGCACCCAAATCATGATATCGCGCGATAGCGCGTCGATCGGATCACGGTTCACCAAATCACAGCTTGCTTGAAATAATACCCGTCGCAAAGCCACCCATGCGCAATTCACCAAACAGGCGCTGGTATTCGATTTTGGGGCATCGGTTTTGAACGACATTAATGCCACGCGCTTCAGCGGTTGCTGCTGCTTGCGCATTTTCAACGCCGATCTGCATCCAAACCGTGCGCAGGTCCGGCAAATGCTCAAGCGCCTCATCAACAATCTCTGTCACGGCTTCAGAACGGCGAAAAATATCCACCATGCCCACCGATCCATCAATCTCGGCAAGGGATCCAACAGCCACAGACCCAAACAGCCTTTGGCCGGCCAATTTAGGGTTCACAGGGACAATCACAACTCCGCGCAGCGACAGATAGCGGGCCACAAAGTAGCTCGCACGCACCGGATTGTCAGATACCCCCACAACAGCGACCCGTTTCATGCCTTTGAGAATGTCTTTTAGAAAGGTATCGGAATAATTCATGTCGCAATACTAGCAGCCTGTGCCAAACAAAAAAACCTCCCAGACGACGCTGGGAGGTTAAAAGTGGGAACAGGGACAATACACGGGCCGGATGTTCCAAACCGGACCGGTTATAGGGAACATAGGCACGGTCCACGCGGATAACAGTGTAACGTTAGAACAAAGGGACTGCGCAGCTGACCCTGCGCCAAAAACCGCCGATATTAGCACCTCAATCAAAGATATCTTCAACCAGATCAAACGCTTCTTCTGCAAATTTACGGAACACGCTTTTGCGTTCCTTCCTGCGTTTCACCCGTTTCTCCGGCTTAGCCTTTGGCAAATTCCGTAACTTTGGCGTCTTGGTCTGATGCGTAACACCAGCCTTCTGTATTGAGGCAGCAACAGGCATTGCCTTAAGTTTACTGAGTGGTGCACCGCATGCGCCGCAGGACAACGTATGATGCCCTGCATCGAGGCGCAGTACTGCCCGCGTGCCACAATGGCAGCAAGTCGCAATCTTTGTCGGATGGGCGATGGCCCTGCTCCCTATTTGTGGTCCCTAGTTGCATATAGGCCGATCGCAGCAGCATTTGAGACGTTGAGAGAGCCAAAATCAGCCCCTGCGTCAATACGCACCAATGCATCCACAGTTTCGCGCGTCTTTTCGCGCAAACCTGGACCTTCCGCACCCAACACCAATGCCACGGCACGATCCCGTTTACCTTCGACCGCAGTTTCGATAGTGATGTCTGCGTCACCGTCCAAACCCAGCACCAGATAGCCCATGTTCTGTAACTCACGAATGCCGTCAGCCAAATTGCGGATTCGCAGATAGGGTTGGCGCTCTAACGCACCAGACGCTGTTTTAGCTAATGCGCCTGTTTCAGGCGCGGAATGGTGTCGTGTACCAATCACCGCTGACGCGCCTAACACTTCGGCTGAGCGTAAAATGGCACCAACGTTATGCGGATCTGTTACGCGGTCTAGCATGATCACACGCGGCGCTTCTGCTCCGATACAAACATCCGCCATACGGCCCCAATCCAGAGGTTTAACTTCCAGAACAGCACCCTGGTGCACGGAACCCTGATCAATTGGCGGGCGGAATTTACGAGGATCTATTACTTCGGGAACAATGCCGCTGGCAGAAACGGCATCCTCCAGCTTGGTCAACGCGTTTGGCGTTACCATCAGCGTCAGCTTTTTACGCGCAGGGTTCATCAATGCATCACGCACAGCATGTAGACCAAACAGCCAAAGCGTTTCGCGCGCCTCTACTTGTTTGCCCTGTTCTTTCTCAACAACCCACTTAGGTTTCTTCATCGCTGCCCCCTGACATTGCGCGTCTGACGCCCCCTCTACCCCTTTGAGCGCCCCGCGCCAAGCCTCTCGCATCACACGCGGGTACAAGTAGAATAATCATTGCTCACCGCTCCTCAAAAAAATCCTCCCAAATCATAAGATTTAGAGGTTGACGGCCATCAGACCCGCAGGTAATTCAAGCCGCAGTGGGCGACAGGCCGCAAGGTGTGGCAGGGGACTGTAACTCCCTCGCGGAGACGCACGCCTGGTTCGATTCCAGGGTCGCCCACCATTCAATCTAAAGCGTTGATTTACTTAACTTTTTGAAGTAATGTCGGTGCCAAGATGGCATGTTGGCGAGATTACGAACCTTGGATGGTTATGATTCAATTGAAGCTAGCGTTCTCCGATCCGACGACGCTGCTATCGACCAACACATCGAACTCAGCGGAGGAACCGGTCTCAGGCTTGAGGACGACGATCTAGTTCGCGTTGATGATCTCAAAAGACCCTGGCAGGCAGCAACTCGCAGAAATCCAACTTCTAGACAAAGAGAAGACTAACCTGAATGCACCGGAGAACGATTTACTACAACTAAAAGCCAAGATAGGACGCAGCTAACTTAGCGGGCCAGTGATCGGCCTGATAAAGCTGCCACCACATATCCATGATACCGATGTCGTTCAGTTTGAATTCACTGACCAATTGCCAAGGCCAATGTCAGATGAACGTTACAGAGATCGTTTGATAAGCATTCTCAATCACTTCTTCGCAGCGGACTCGCTTCCACCAGATGACCCAGATGATCGAGATGAATACGTTTACGCTATCTACCTGCGCCCAGTCCGTGTCTGGATCATCACGCAGCAAAGTGACGATCTCGGCAATCGCTGCGAACTGGGACTGGCCCGTTTCGCTTGGTGACACCGACGAATGCGCATGTTGCGCCATGGCATTTGATGCGACGAACAACATGGCTGCTGATAAAAGGCCTAGTTTCATTGAACACTCCTATTTCTTGATCACCCTACCCAACGCCACTCCGATCTTTTATGATCTGGATCATATGCGCTCTGATCCTTTTTCCCATTTGCCCACGACTGCGTGTCGCATAATTGACATGCACAAGGGGGATGTTTTGTTTCGCCAGAACCAGACGACATCGGGACTTTACCGTGTCGTCTCTGGGTGCGTGACGCTGCAACGCACAGGGCAGCGTCGGGCGGGCTGTTTGCCGAGGCATCAATCTTCTCATCGACCTATCATTGCGATGCGATTTGCACCGAGGCTGGAAGTGTAACGAAGATCGCAAAGGCAGATGTCGTTGCAACGATGCAATCCAGTCCGGAGTTCTCCGAAGGTTTCACAAGGTTGCTTGCTGTTCAGGTTCAACAGTATCGCGCACATATCGAGTTGCTGGCAATCCCGTCAGCCAAAGAACGCATACTGGCGGCTGTTCAGGCTGGCTACTTCGATGCAACGGTCACCGAGTTGGCGACCCGCATCAATCTTAGCCATGAAGCTTGTTATCGCGCACTGCGGGGACTGTGTGACGACGGTCGAATGATCCGTGTTGATCGTGGAAAATATATGCTGTCATAGCGTCCAGTGCTTTTCGGGTAATTGTCCATCAGTGCGGTGGGTTCCTGCTGGCTTGGACTTTGCGTTCCCGATTAGACCAAGTTGATCTGATGTAGGCGAGGACATCCCAAATCTCGTTATCGGTGAGTGTTTCGCCAAAGGCTGGCATCCCGCTGTTGAACCCAGTGACACCCCTGACCTCCAAAACCGCAGCGCCACCGAATTTGGTGTACTCAAACAGCAGTGCGTCATCGTGATGCCACGTATGGCCCGTCCCGTCGTGAGGCGGTGCTGGAAGCACACCATCGGCGTCAGGGGTTCGCCAGTTCGGTTGCCCCTCAAGGTTTGCACCGTGGCACGACGCACAGATGCCTGCATACAGGCTTTGACCGGCAACGATGTCGCGGTGTTCCCAGTTGTGATCAGCAGCGGCTGTGGAGGCCAACGACATCAGGAATGGGATCAGCCACCTCATGCCACGTTCACCCATGTGCGCATCCCGCCAACAGCGTGACTGAGCATGTGACAGTGCAGCAACCAACGACCAGGATTGTCGAATACACAGATGACATCGCGGCTTTCACCTGCGTTCACCAGAGTGGTGTCACGCAGGTCGCCCAAGGTCCCGTTTTCATCGACTTCATAGAAGTGATGACCGTGCAGGTGGATGCCATGCGGGAATGACGTGTCGTTTGCGAAAGTGATCCGCACCGTTTCGCCGTTCTGAAATGATCCGAATGGGTCGCCTTGTATGTCCGAGACGTTGTTGAAGGCCCAGATATTGTCACCATCATGGCGACCACCCATTGCACCACCCATCATTGTCAGCGTCAGATGTTGCGTAGGGTCCGCAGGTGTTGGCAGGTTTGGCTGTGACAGAGCCATGATCGGTCCAGCCTGCCTACCTTTATTGGTGCCACTCACAGCCAGATCAGCCAATCGATATGGTCCCTGACGGGTCAGCATATCGAACTCCACAGGGCCAGTGATATCTACGATGAGGTCTGCACGTTGTGCGGGTGCGAGAGTGAGTTCTGTCATCGAACGTGGTTCAGGTAGGGCCATACCATCCAAAGCTACGACCGATCCGCTGACACCGCTTACCGCTACAGGAAAAATGCGGTTCGTCGCTGCATTGATCAACCGAAACCTAACCCGATCTCCAGTCTTCACCTGATCTTGAGACAGGAATGCACGGGCGAAATTCCCCATGTAACCGCCATGGGCGACACTGTGCATATCGGTAAACTCATCAGATAGGCTTCCATCTTCCTGCATCTGCCAATCCGCTATCAGCACGGTGATGTCGTGATCCACATCTGGGGGCGTTTCATCTTCAACAATCAACGCGCCCATCATGCCACGTGCGACCTGTTCATGAGAAATGTAATGCGAATGATACCAATAAGTGCCTTCGTCCGGAGGGATGAAGCTATAGGTTTTTGTGTCGGTAGGTTCGATCAATTCTTGCGTCAACATCGGGACGCCATCCATCTGGTTTTCCAACCTGATGCCGTGCCAATGCACCGCTGTGCCTTCTTCAAGACCGTTCTCGACCTCGATGTTCACCCGTTCCCCATGACGCACCCGCAGTTCGGGACCTGGCATCGATCCATTGAAGCCCAGCATGGGTGTTGCACCATCGCCCAACGGCAAGATTTGTTGCGTCACCGCTTCTGCTCTCAATCGTAACGTGTCTTCGGCTGCAAATGTGGGGATAGGTAAGATCGCAGTGGCCGAGACGGTAGCCAATAAGTGTCGTCTGTTCATGTGGTGCCTCATGTTGGCAAAGTCAGATTTGTTGTCAAAACAGCGGTCGTTCCCAGCACGGCAAGGATAACCAGCCATTCGACTGATATGGATTTGGAGAGATGGCCTGCGGCGGCTGGATCGCCCGCACGAAGCACAGGTATGAACCGAAGTTTGTTGGCAGCGGCCAACCCAAGAAGCAGACCGACCAGCAGCACCTTGATGATCAATGCTTGTCCGTATCCTGTGCCTGTAAGCGCAGGGAACGACCCGACAAGCTGGTAGCCCATGTAACCACCAACGATGACAAGCACGGGGACTGCGACAGTCGCAACAACTCCAAATCGATGCCCCACATCCGCAGCCAACGCATAGGTGTTGGAAGATGATGCCAGTCGTTTCAACGGCGTGAGAACACCGATCCACAGGGCTACGGCCAGCAGGTGCAACGTCAAAGCGATGTCTAGCAGTGTCGTGTCACGGCCAGAGACGTGTCCGACGTGATCGAAAGACCAGATAGCAATGACACCACCGAAAACCGAGACCCAAGTTCCAACGCGGCCCATGAACAGGCCAGCGATCAACAGACCAAAACCCACCAAGCGCAACAGCAAAGCCGTACCAACTGGTGTGGACCACAGCAGGCCCAGCATCTCGGGATCAGTCATGCCGCTGACATCGCCTGTCAGATTTGCACCGCGCAACATAAAGACAAGGACCGTTGCTACTAGCCCGAGAACCGCAAATGTAGCGGCCAGACCACGTGTGCGGTCCAGCCCAAACATTAGCGTTGCTATGACCGTGCCAGCCGCAGTCATGACGCCAAGATAGAGTGCAAACTTGGTGATGATGGCCGCCAGACCGAACGGATCAAGCATCGTTACTCGACAGTGAAGCTAAAAGTGCCGTTCAAGGCATGGCCGTCAACACCAAGCCCACGCCATTCAACGACGTACACACCCTCACCCATGTTGTGCATCGGCAATGCGAACTCCTGTGTGAACGCAGTTTGTTCACCAAGGTCCATGTCCATGCTATGTGTGTCGGCATGTGTGATAGCGACCCGTGTCAGACGGATGTCACCTTTGAAGTCCATCAAGACTTCAGTCGGCATCTCCGTAACAGTGGCTTCATTGGCAGGAGTCGTTGCATCGAGGGGCGAGTGCGCTATCGCACCCGTAGCCCAAATTCCGATCATGCCTGCGAGTAGAATAGTCTTCATTGTGGTTTCCAATTTTGTTGTTGGGGATCAGTTAATCCCGTTGGAACGTTGCAGCTCTCGAATATAGGCGATGATCATGGTGACATCGCCCCGTGTTACACCCTCAACGGGTGGCATATCACCAAACGGCCAGTGATGTCCCCGAACGCCCATAGCAGCGGCCCGTTGAAACGCTTCGTCACCGTGGTGGCTTGGCTCGTAAATGATGTGAACCAGTGGCGGTGCTACGCCATCTTGGCCCTCCGCATTCACCCCGTGGCAAACTGTGCACTTGGCTTCAAAACCTAGTTGCCCGATCTGAGCGTTCTGCGAAAATGTTTTGGGCAAAAGCACATTGGTGAGGACCTCATTCTTCATACTGATAGCGGCGTCAGAAGCGGGGGGGGTGTGGTTCTGCGGGCCACATCGCGTAGCCCACGCCACTCGCAAACAAAATTGCGGCTATTGCGATAATCGATTTCATAGAACGCATTGGCCCTTATGTCTTTTTGTAATTGCTAAGCCTTCCTGTAGGTGGAGGGTCAAACCCTTTCTGATCACAGCTTCGAGAGCATCCAGATCGCCATGCCAATCATCATCAGGTTTTCAGTGAGTGACACAAACCCCAGCGGAACTTTGCTGTCACCACCAACGCAAGCGCACTTGAGTTCGCGTTTGTCGATGTAGACTGCCTTGAACACGCTGATAGCGCCAATGCTAGCGACGAACAACGCTGCTGGTGCAGATAGCCATGTGAGAACTCCCGCCATCATGAGCAGCCCGGCTCCGGTCTCAACGAACGGATAGACGTACCCGTAGCGTACCCACCGCTGTGCCAGCAGATCGTAGTTCAGGAACATCGTGGCGAACCTTTCAACGTCTTGCAACTTTTGCAAACCCAACAACACCATTGAGATCGAGATGAACAATTCCACTGTCCGTCCCGCAAATGTGGAACCTAACGCCACCCAAGTAACAGCGATGGCCATCAACAATGCGACCGTGAACAAAGCGACGACAGGCTTATAGGTCGTGGCATCTTTGGACTTGGTGACCGTCCCTAGATGTGCGCTCAGATCATCAAAGCCACCGATGCGTTCTTCACCAATGAACGTCTGTGGCGTCGTCTTCACATTATGCTTGGCTTTGAACGCATCAACCTCGTCACGGTTGGTGAGGTGGCGATCATCAACTTGAAAGCCTTGACGTTCTAACAGGTCTTTTGACTTCAACCCGTATGGACACATGTGATCGGTCATCACCATCCGATAGAGGGTGGTCGTTTTGGCGGCGGTATCCTTGGGCATGTATCAAATCCTCATGCGGGTGCAGGCATCCATCACAAATGGCGCCCTTGAAACTCGTTCATTATCAATCTAGTCCTTCCAGTAACTGGAAGGTCAAGGGTGAGTTACATGAATATCTCTGCTGCATCAAAGGCTGCGGGCCTTCCCGTCAAAACCGTGCGCTACTACGCGGACATCAAGTTGGTCGAAGCACCGTCGCGATCAGAAGCGGGATACCGCACGTATGACGATGTAGCTGTTCGCAAGCTGGTGTTCGTCAGGAGATCACGTGCGTTCGGGTTCAGTATCGAAGTTTGCCGCGAACTTCTGGGCCTTTATCAAGATCAGGACCGTACCAGTTCGGAAGTGAAACGCATCGCATCTAAGCGGTTGGAAGAGATAGAAGAGAAGCAGCGAGAGCTACAGTCCCTGCATGATGAGTTGGCCCATCTAGTGACATCATGCCGTGGTGACCACATGCCTGACTGTCCGATCATCGACTATCTCGGTTAACCGTTGATCTCAGCCAAAACCTCAAGGTCTTGGCTGAGCGCACAATGGTCAACTAGTCCCTTTGCACGTCATAGGAACCTCCTGACCTTGGCAGCGTAATCGGCATATTGCTCACCGTAGGTCCGTCTCAACCAAGGCTCTTCTGCAAATGGGGCTACGATAAGGACCAAAACTGACGCCAATCCGATTACGGATGCCGAGGGTGATGCTGACATCATAACCCATCCCACAAGGATCATAACGTCTGATACATACTGCGGATTACGAGAATACCGATACAGCCCTCCTGTCCGTAGCACCCCAGGAGCACCGCCAGTTTGATCGACGCCAAATTTCAGCACTTCCGACCACACACCCAGATTGCCAAGGAAGATCAACGTCCCTCCCAAGCCGTATCTGATAGCAGCGGGAACGGACCAAGAACCCCACTCCATGACACCAACAACAATCATGGTGCCAAACAGGGTGAACGTTGGCACCCAAACCAAGACAGGTGTTAGTGTTGAATATTTTTTCGGAGGCCACAGTCGGCGTTCGGGATAAACGATGGACCAGACGATCGCAGCTAAGGTCCCGAACGCAATAACGATCCCTATGGATGTAAGCAGAACGACCATCATGTTGCCCCGTGGATGTGCTGCATCCCGTCTCGTCGTTCCTGCAACGCCTGACGCACGATCTGGAATGCCGACGACAAGAACAATGTCGCCATGATCCCCGCAACGATCAGGTCTGGCCAACCTGTCGCTGTCCCCCAGACGCCGAAGGCGGCCAAGACGACTGCTACATTGCCGATGGCGCCGTTGCGCGAACACAGCCACACCGATCTGAGGTTGGCATCTCCATCCTTGTATCGAACAAGTAAGAAAACACTGGCGAGGTTTGTGGCCAGTGCCATAACACCAACAACGCCCATGATGTCCGCTTCAGGCACTCCAACGTAGAATACGCGGTAAAGAGTCGAGCCGAAGACCCAAAGCCCCATCAAGAGGAGGCTCAGTCCCTTTGCCAATGCAGCATTAGTGCGCACCTGAATTGACGCACCAATGACCGCTAGTGAAATACCGTAGGTCAGGGCATCGCCTAAGAAGTCCAATGCATCGGCCTGAAGGGCCTGAGATTTGGCATAGCAACCCGCCGACATCTCGACCACAAACATCGTGGCGTTCAGGGCGATGACAACCCATAGGCGGCGTTTGGAATCGCAGATACGCCTTCGAATTTGGCTTCGTGTCCACAGCAACCCGACATCACACAGCCTCCTTCACATTAGGCTGTTGAGGAGGCAATGCATTTGCAGGACCGTTAGGGATGGTCGGCACCAGGCCACGACGGAGGCGTTCCACACGTGCGTTCATCCAGTGGCGGATCACGAAACGATAGAGCAGACCCTTGAACCCACGCAGTTGGCGATGTTTCGCATAAAAGGCGTCTGGTGATGCAAAAGTGCCAAAGTCAAAGTTGATCCCCGTTCTTTGAATGTAGGTGTCCTGCCCAGACCATCCGACATCAGGTGTTTGGAGGTTGTCTGTGCCAGCACCATAGGCACAGATGCTATCCTGATCGGGGAAAGCTGTTTGCAGGGCAGTCAGCACCGCATCATCAAGGATGAAACCTTCAAGGGTGACCAATCTCCCGTCTAGTGAAACCTCAACCCAAGAGTGCAGGATGTTGCTAGGTGCGAGGGGGTAGACGATTTCGGGAACGATACCACGTTGCAGGGACTTGTGGATGGTGAAGCCATGGAAGCGGCACGGCAAATCCATGGCCCGCAGCAATGCCATCAGGAGCGAGGTCTTTGTATTGCACTGACCGTAGCCATCCCGCAGCACCTCGGATGCTGTCAGCTTATCGTCACTATTATAGCCAAATGCGATTTCATTCCTGACAAACTCATAGGCCGCCTTTGCCCGTTCTGCGGGTTCCAGTGCCGACCATCCACGATCCGCAATCAGCAACTGGATTGGGCCTGATGAATAATCGAGCAGTGAGGTCTCTTGGGTCATTGGATCAGAGGACATACGAATCACCTTTTCTTTGTGTCCCACTCTATCTACAACCTCTAGTCGCTAGAGCTTCAAGAGGTAAGTTACATGTTTTCTATTGGG
The DNA here is from genome assembly GCA_033851935.1 of Sulfitobacter sp. GTDB lineage: Bacteria > Pseudomonadota > Alphaproteobacteria > Rhodobacterales > Rhodobacteraceae > Sulfitobacter. The sequence goes on along the minus strand of JAWSVL010000002.1, from coordinate 373,126 downwards.
CAGTTGTCAAAGCAAACAGGTGTGAAAGTTCCGACCATTCGATACTATGAGCAGGTCGGGTTGCTTATGTCCGCAGGGCGCACCGAAGGAAATCAACGTCGATATGACAAAGGCGGTCTGGAACGGCTGGGACTTATCCGACATGCTCGTGACCTCGGATTCTCTATCGAAGCCATCACCGCGTTGATCGACCTACAGGAGCATCCTGATCGCTCCTGCCAAGAGGCCACGCTGATCGCCCAGCATCAACTGACCGATGTGCGAAAAAAGCTGCTAAGGCTCAAGGCACTGGAAACCGAACTGGTTCGCATCGCGGACGGATGCGATGGTGAGGGAAATTCAGAGGAATGCTATGTTCTGGCATCCCTGGCCAACCATCAGCACTGTCGTGGAGAACACTGAGACGTATTTCTGTCCACAGTCAGCCTTCGGCCCAATCACCGCTACATGTTAGATCGGCCACCCGCTGATGATTGCGGGTGGCCGCAAAGGTAGACTATTCGCTGCGAACGATTTCGCTGTAGTCGCCGCTCAGTTGCAGCGTGACTGTGATGTCTGCGTCGTCGCGGTTGCGCCAGAACCAGCCGTGGTCGCCCGCGAAGGGCGTCTCGAAGCTGCCTTCGCCTGATGTCTGGCCACGACCTCGCTCATACGTCACATCCTCACCACCAGCATGAGCGTGAAGATCGAAGTTGATCCGCCCACCCGTCGCTGACCACGCATAGGTCATGGTGGCCCCTTCCTCCATCGTCACCTTGATTTCGGAGAACTCGCCAGGTGCCAAGGTGAAGGTGATCTCGTCCTGCCACGCTTCTTGTGCGTGGGCCGCCCCGACAAACAGCCCGAAGATGTCATTCATCAAGGATGAAGATTCGTCCCCGCCATGAAGCGCCTCGTCTGCGGCGGCTTCGGCGGCAAGCTGCTGCTTGATCTCGCCCACCTCGGTCAGGCCAAGGATGAAGTTGAAGACGCAGCTCCCAAGCCCAACGTCGACGACTTCGCCTTCGTCCAACGCTTTTTTGTGAAGCTATCAGCTGGCCCCGGTGCAAATGGCGACAATTCTCGCCCCCTTGCGTCCGTCGCATTCCGCAAAGAATGGCTGGCCCAACAAGGATTGATTGCAGATCGCTGCGTTGTATGCGGCGTCACAGCCGACAGCATGGAGCCGCTACTCTTTGATACGGATCTCGTTTTGATTGATCGCCGCGTAACCGAATTGCGCAACGGACAAGTCTACGCTGTTACCGATGTCGTTGGTGATGTTCGGATCAAGCGTCTGGAAAAAATCGAAGGCGGAATAGTTCTACACTCTGACAATCCAAACTCACCAACAGAAGTTCGGATGGGGGACGACGCAAACCACGTCAACATCATCGGCAGACTTGCATGGTCCGGCCATACCCATAACAATGCAGCAGTGCCGCGCGTCGCTAAATCTCGTAAAAAGTAAAAAACACGAAATGAACCACATTCTCGCTTGGGAATGCCCTGCCCTAGCCGTCATTTTTGCAGGCAGACTGTTAGCTGGCGTGATGGACGCGCTTAGCTCCAAGAGTTAAAACGCCTCTATGTCTTCCCCTCAGATCGCCGTTTCCGTCTAACGATCCGCATCATGATCTTTCGGCGTTCCTCAATATCATCGGCCAAAATGAGTTTTCGGCGGTCAATTCTTTGGTCTAATATCGCAAGGCGTTGTTCTTCTTCAATATTAGCACCATCACGCCAAGTTACGTGCAGTGTACTACGCTGTACATTGGACATCTAAATAACCATACTTCTATATTTTATTGAGTTTTGCATACAGCACTTGTTGCTGCACAGGCAAACGCTAACCACACATTTCAAGCAAACAACCCAAAGCCTCCGTTCCTACGAAACCCGTCATATGACCTTTTCCAGCCCAAAGCGGACATGGCTTTTAGGCACATCCAGCGGAGTGCGGACTTTGACAGCGCCCGCGAACAAAATGAATAGCCCAAGGAAATCGGACGCTCGGGGCGATAACTACCATAAACGACCAAGTCCAATGTTGGTGGCTTTGCTCAAATAACATTCATCCTGTCTTTGATTTTCACTCGGCGAGTTTTGCTGCTGTTGGCAATTGTGAGGGGCCCTAAACTCAATACCTCTGAGCTTGGATCAAGTTTAAATTGAGTTCAAGCACATGAAAGAAATCTCTCATTAATTTCTGTTTGCTAGAGCATTTGGAGACCCTTACTTTGATCAAAGGTTTCTTAAATGCCGACAGCAACCGAACTGCCCGTTGATACAAATGCCACGGCAAGTGACATGGCCGAGGCAATGTTTGGAAACGGAATCACGATCGTCTCATCTAGCTATACAGGGGCCACTGGGGCCTCGGGGATCTATTCAGATGGCGATGCGACTGCACCAAATCTCACCCCATCTGATAGCGGCGTCATCCTCTCAACCGGGAATGCTACTGACATCACAAACAGCAGCGGAGATGTAAACACGTCTGCAGGAACATCCACCAGCCATGGGACAAGTGGCGACAGCGATTTAACTTCTGTTTCAGGCCAAACAACATATGATGCCGCTGTTTTTGAAGCGGAGTTTGTTCCTGAAGGCAGCACATTAACAATGCAGATTGTGTTTTCTTCAGAAGAGTACCTTGAGTATGTGGATTCAGGCTTCAACGACGCCGTCGGGATATGGGTCAACGGCGTCCAAGCTGAACTGACGGTTGGTAGTGGCGATGTTTCGATTGACAATATCAACGATAGTTCAAACGAAAACCTCTACATTGACAACGCCCAATCCGATGACTCGTTCAATACCGAAATGGATGGATTCACGGTTACTCTAACCCTTAAAGCCTCCGTCACACCGGGTGAATCCAATACGATAAAGATCGGTATCGCGGACGGTGGTGATAGCAGCTATGATAGCAACCTATTGATTGCCGGTAATTCCGTTCAAACTACTCTTGTAGCGGGCGATGATGAAATTTCCGTAAATATTGGGGAAGACATTAATGTCGACCTGCTGGCCAACGATGAAAGCACCAATAACAGCGAGCTAACGATAACCCACATCAATGGTCAACCTGTCGCGATTGGTGAATCGGTCACATTGCCTTCAGGAGAAGTGATTGAGCTAACCACTGATGGTTTTGTTCTCGCGACTGCAAGTGATGAAGTGTCGGAAAGTGTATTTACATACACAGTCGAAGACGAGGACGGTAACTCTGACATTGGATTTGTTACTCTCACGACAACGCCCTGTTTTACATCCGGTACACGAATTTTAACACCGGAAGGTGAGCGACTTGTTGAGACGTTAGTCCCGGGCGACCTCGTGGAAACTTTGGACAACGGCCCGAAGCCACTCCTGTGGGTTGGAAGGTCTGAACGAAACGCACAAGGTATGGATGCACCCATTGAGATCGATAAGGGGAAGTTTGGCGCAAAGTCGAAGACTGAAGTTTCTCCACAGCACCGTTTGCTGGTCCATGATCTAGATGCGATGGTCCTTTTCGGTTCTTACGAAATTCTGGTTCAGGCCCAACATTTGATAAATGGTAGAACCATCCGCAGGAGAGATTGCGGTGGCAAGGTCACGTATTTTCACTTGTTGTTTGATAAGCATGAAATCATCACCGGAGACGGGGTTCTCAGCGAGAGCTTCCAACCGGGAAGGCAAACCCAATCCAGCTTTGACCCGTCACAGAACGACAGCCTAAATTGTGTATTGAAGCAACATGATCTGAAGACCATGTATTCAGCACGCCCGAAACTCAAAAAATATGAAGCTGCGGTCTTGAATGCTTCGTTTGACGGGCCGGTTTTAGTTGGGCTGTAAGCAGGAATATTGGTTAAATTCGGTATGAACTTCTGGGTGCACCTATAAGAATTGAGTAGTTGCGAATATCTATACGAACAGCGACTTGGTACGCTTTGCAGGCCATAAAGCTCGCATAATGTTGCGCTAACGGGTCAATGTCCTCAATCACGCATTGCATCGCAGCATTCAAAATTGATGCCAACGCCGTTTTGGCCCGTACGTGCGACTGTGCAATGACCGCTCCCAGGTTTGGTTTCAATTGGTCGGCGCAACACAGGCTTAAAATTTCTCCACTGGGGTTTAGTATTGCAAGGTTTTTCTGGGCCGCTCGTTAAGCTGGCGTGCAACAGCGCTGAGTTTGGCCTGACTAAAGCCCGATGTATCAGTTCCTTCCGGGAGGTAGGGCATCGGTTGAGCGGACAGTCGATGGGATGGGCGTGACGTTCATCGTCACGGGCGATGATGTGGTTGCAGCATCTATCAGGCGCATGGTGTTGGCACACAGCCCGATGTTGCAGGGATCATCGGACTGGAACGTCATCGTGGATGAGACCGAAGGCGGTGCATCCATGTTGGTTCAGCTCGGCTCAGACGAAGAGTTGAACCAAGCGCTGGGATTAGGTTTCTTTGGAATGATGACAATCGGAGCGCATCACCAACAGCATCATCTCATGATCGCGACGGGGCGGTCACCACATTGAAAAACAATCAAGAGCAGACCTTAAGAAAAAAGTGTGTATAGCCCCGTCTGCAAGCCCTTCCGGACAAATGTGTAATTTCGAGATAGCACGGTCATGCAAGTCTTTAGGAAAGCGCGGAAGATGTCGCTGAACCAGATCTAAGAGCCGCTTCTTTCACTGCTGCGAAATTGCCTTTCCGGTGATACGAAGGTGCAGGACACTTCAAATACCTCGAAATGCGCTTGCTTCATTACAGAACGGCTTGCGAGATTAAGACCCTTTGAGCGTTGCGTGATGCGTGAGGGCATCACCACTATAGGTGACGGGCCATCTTGTTCTGCGCCAAGCAACCAGCAACCCATCATTTGTCTCAAACGCGCCAGATGGGATCTCTCTTTATCACTGGATACTATGAGAAAACGTTCGCGTATATTGACCAGCCAATGAGGGATGGCGAGTGATTTTCTAATCTGCTTTGCCAAGCTCTAGCGTCCCAACTGTGTTTCGAGGCCAACCCTAAAATCAAGTTTCCCGAGTGCTCGCAAAGTCGCCTTGTCAATAAATTGCAGATACCTTTTCTGTGCTAAGAGCTTGCTGACTTCAGCATAATGAGCGCGTGTTGTTTCGATACGTTTACGCTCAAGAATTTCCTGAATGAGCCCCATAGCGCTAGGATCCACACCCAGAATGCCTTTCGCTGCAATATGGCGGTCCACATGCATATCGACATTCAATGCGCATTTTCTCATCAGATGCTTCAAATAGGTGGCACTAAAAGCGTTCGGGGAGTGATAGCCATAGCTGTCCGAGTATGTAGCCTTAAAGCCAAGTTCCGGGCGTTTACCAATCAGAACATCGACGGTCGTAGCGAGCACTGATGCGATTGCAGCAAGTTTATCCGCAGACGGTCGTGGCGGGGTCTTGTTCTCCAATTCCCAGATGTAACTTTTGCTACACCCTGCTTTGCCAGCCAATCGATCGAGGGTTAGCTACTACTGCGCGTTACGCCGTTCGCGTCACATCGGCCTGCCAAATGGCTGTGATTGCCCCGCAACACCATCACCATTTGAGATAATGATACAGCGTCTTCCCCAAATGGGTGTTGGGCATGAAATTCAGACCACTCTACAAAAAAGGCCCCCACACCGTTTCCGGGGCAGAGGCCAAAGGTATCAGCGGTGATTGCCTTTAGACAAGCAGGTCATCTTCCAAATCGTCGACCACATTGATCTCAGCTTTTAGCTGATCATCAGCCACCGGCTGAAGGACTGGAATACCCGCAATGTACTCTACATCGTACTGGCCAGCCTTACCTTCAACTTCGTCTTCAGGCGAGACATAGGCCAGATCATCTACTGCGCCAGAACCAACCAAGTTTACGTTCAGGGTTGATACGTTGTCGGCGTTGACGATCAACTCCTGCTGACTGTTGTCGCCCGCTGCTGGAATGTCGATTGTGTTGATCAGGCCACCGTCGATGTCAAACAAATCGATTGTGCCGCCTGTTTCTTCGACGTCCAGCACATTGATGCTGAGCACCTCGGAGGGTACATCAAAATCAAATGTCAGTGTCCCACCACCAGCATTGTCATCCGCATCCGAGCTGTCGTTATCCTCGGAGATGATGAATGCGTTGCCAACACCGTTAAACGACAAATCGCTATCACCACCTGTTGTGTTGTCCGTGTCAAAGATCATCGCGTCGTTTTCGCTGCTGTCTGAATCGCCATCACGCTGTGCAGAAATGGTAACACCGTCAAACTGTTCGTCGATCACATCGCCTGATGACAGACCTTCAAAGTCGATGATTGTCGGCTCACCTGTGGCAACGCCTTCGCTGGTTTCGGTCACTGTCAGGTTGTCAAAAAAGACCCGTTCATTGCCAGCAGAGATGTCAGACACAATGCGGAATTCGACGTTGCCGTTCACATCATCCAACGCACCGCCCGAATAGGTCAGCGTGTTGCTATCCTCGGTGATCTCATTGCCGGTGTTGCTGCCAACAAGGGCTGTACCTGCGTCGTTCACAACAAAGGTGTCCAGCGTTTCCCAATTGCCGTCCTCCGTGCGCACTTCAAGCGTCAACTTGTCTGCGTATCGGCCAGTGGCTTCAAAATTGTCCGCATTGTTGACGCGTACATCAAAACTCAGTGAAACATCACCGTCCGCCGCAACTGCAGCAGTTTGCAATGTCCCGTCGTTGTTACCGTCTGTCTTCAACTCATCGCCATAAACGTCCCAACCGCCATCGCTAACGATGCCAGCACTTTGAGCTGGATCAGAGATATCGTCAAAATCTTCTGCGAGCAGAACAGCCTCAACCGCCTGCACATCGCCGCCTTCGACCTCTTCAGAGGCCGTGACGGACACATTGTCGAGTTTGATGTATTCGTTTGAGGCCGTGACGTCGGAAACAAACCGAAACTGAACAGTGTCTTCTGCCGTATCCAGAATGCCGCCTTCATACAGAACGCCGCTGGCGTTGTTGCCGAATGTCTGGCCTGTTTCGGACCCAACAATGGCAGTGCCTGCATCATTCACTTGGAATTCGTCGAGCAGAACCCATTCACCGCCATCAAGGCTTACTTCGACGCGCAGGCTGTCTTCTGCCCAGCCGGAATTCTCGAACAATCTTGTGTCGTGCACGTTCGCATCAAAGCTCAGCGTGACGGGGCCGTCGGTGCTGACTGTCTTTAGCTCAAGAACGCCTTCGTTGTGGCTGTTTGTAACCAGCTTATCCCAGTCGGCAGCCCAATTTGTTTGGCCTTCGACAATTGAGGAATCTTCAGCATTGTAGAGGTCATCAAAGTTGTCAAACAACACTTCTTTAGACACCAGAACCGGATCTGCATCTGGCGTATCGCCTGTTGTCAAAACCTGACCATTGCCGCCGTCGCTATCCACAACAGTGGCAAAGCTGCTCACGTCCAGATCAGAGATGCTGAGCGGGCCGTTGTCTGAGAACAGGGTAAAGTTCGCTTGGGAAACTTCACCTGTGGTGCTGCTTGGATCTGTACCGAACTGGATACCGACATCATATCCTTCAGCAACCTGCGCGCCATTTGCCAGCGTATCCACGCTGTTTACAGCGGCCTGAACGCCCGTAACTGGTGAAAAGATCGAACCAGTATTTGCTTCGGGGAAGAAGTTGAGGCTATCCAACGTGCTGTCATCAGACAGGTTAAAAAACACACCATCCAAATCGATTGGCATCGTCGGATCTGCCGAGGCAACAACGATGAACAGCGTACCTGAATCAGTTTCAGAGATCGTTACGATAGCCTGCGGATCGCAGCCTAGAGTGATTGAAATTGTGTTTGTGGAGCTCATGGCAGTGTACTTCCCTATCATTAATAACTTTTCGGGAATTTCTAAATCACACTGCCTTCTTATCGCCGAGGGGAATTCACAGAACAGCCACGCTACTAACACAAACGTTACAATTTGAGCCGATTACGGGAATTTTTGCTAAAAGTTCGTTTCCAAAAATACGACAATCATTTGCCTGCAGCGTCACTGTCAAAACGGCCATTCTTACCTCCCCAAGCACGGCGAATCGTTCCGCCGCGAAGCCACTACCTGAACGTGTATTCAGGGTATTCGGATCTCATTACCGCTAAATGTAGCTGTATCTTGGCTCAGGTCATCGTAGATGACTTGTACAGTGATGCGCTCCACACTTCCTTGCGGATAGGTCATATAGGGGAGACCATCTCCCTCCAATATCGCGTTGGGGCTTGCGTATTCCAAGTGACATTCAGGAAGCGGCACATCCTTCATCGGTCCATCATTGATCGACATAGCCATCGCACTCAGGCCGCAGCGCCATGCCCAAAGATGGGTGACATAGACCAGGTCATTGCCACCGTAATCGCGAAGGCCAACCCAGTTGGCTTTGGTCGCTGTTAGAATAGGTTTCACCTCGGTGGCGGTTGTGAATTTACCTGTCGGGTTTTGCGGCTCGGCCACCAACCCATCTGGGATCACGGCTAAATCGGTCTGCGCACCATCTGATGTAGTGGCAGGTGTACCTTCAATAACTGTCGCATCTCCAATTGTTACGCCCTCTCCAATCACAACAGAGCTAACGGCAGGCACATCAATCTGCGGTACAACTTGGGCTATTTGGTTCTGCTGCGGTTCAGATGGACTGGACGCTGCTGCAATCGCGACCATAGCAAAGATAAAATCGATCATTCAAAAACCCTCAATCGGGCAGGACAAAATTGCCTGCTTTCAAAACAATCCTTGCGCCGTATAATGATGCAAAAAAGCGCATCCCGTGACACGCAGGAGCATTTGAGGACCGAGTATGGCACGCACAACAGCCAAGACACAATCTTTCAACGTAGCGATCGTTGCTCAACACGGGCGGCTTTCCTACGAAGCATTGATTTTTGTGGCCTCTCTGCGCGCCATGAGTCCTGATTTCTCTGGCCGTATTCTTGTTGCTGAACCTCAGGCAGGGCCGCTTTGGGAAAAAGATCCAAGTATCCGCAGCCTCCCCATCCGCGAGGCGCTCATTGAAATGGGTGCCGAAATCATCCCCTTCGAGAGCAAACACTTTGGCGAGGCCTATCCGTTCGGCAATAAAATCGAGATGCTGCAATCTCTGCCAATGGGCGAACCATTTGTCTTTTTTGATACCGACACGCTGATCACAGGTGACCTTGCCAATGTTCCTTTCGATTTCGACCGCCCCAGTGCATCACTACGCCGCGAAGGCACTTGGCCCCAGCCCCAGCTTTACGGCCCCCAATACACTGGCTTGTGGAAGTCTCTTTATGACAAGTTCGAACTGGACTTTGAAAGCTCGCTAGATCTCAGCCAACCTGATGAATACTGGCGCCGGTATCTCTATTTCAATGCAGGCTTTTTCTATTATAAGTGTCCGCATGAATTTGGCGCAAAGTTCCTTGAGTACGCATTAGCCATTCGCGACACACCTCCAGTTGAGCTTTGCGCCCAAAGCTTTGATCCATGGCTTGATCAGGTCGCTTTGCCTTTGGTCATCCATGCTTTGGGAGGGGGACGTGACACGCTTCCCGATGGGCTGCTCGATGGTGCTGTGAGCTGTCATTACCGCCTATTGCCCCTGCTTTATGCGCGCGAAAGCGATGAGGTGGTATCGATCCTTGAACACGTCACTGCTCCAAATAAGCTGAAAAAAGTGCTCAAAACTTATGATCCGATCAAGCGAATGATTTATCAAGGTCGTGGACAAAAAGCGCGCGCACTGTTTGATCAAGAAAACCTGCCCCGCAAAGAACAGGCTATCAGAAACCAGCTCAAATCAAACGGTTATTGGATGCGCTAACCTTTGTATTTTTTGAAGCAGCAACGTATTGAAACAAATATGGCCCGCTATCTGCGGGCCTTTTGGTGCTCTACTACACATAAAAAATAGCGCTCAGGCTGGCGCGTTCACGCCCGCTGAGCGAATTTTGGGTTACGCCGTTGGTTTTTCCAAAAGAGTGTAGGTCGCCACGAATGTATTTGTGGCCTGCGCACGTGCGATCTGGCCCAATTCATTCCGTTTGCTGCGTGCGCCAACTGATTTCTTGATGACGCGACCAATTTGTTGGTTCAAAGAAACACGTGCACGTTTGATTGCGGCATCGTTACCTTCTGCTTCCACACCAACAGCAATTCCGTACTGTTGTTTAAAGTCAGTGTCTTTTCCAGCTTCATTCACAACGGTCAGGATAAAGTTGTCGTCAAACTTACCCGCGGCGTCTAGCTTGACTGCCAATGCGACGACTTGATCGATAACTTTGCGTTTAGCAGCCAAACGTACTGCCAACGGCTCATCTGCTGCGCCCGCTTCGATCACGTGTGTTTCGACCAGCTTTTGCATGTAGTGGGTCGTATTCATACCGGCGGCTTTGGCCTGCGCGTCAATGAATTTACGTACTGGCAACTCAAGCGAGAATGTCACGGTGGAAGCCTTCTCGATTTTCTCGAGACGGCGCGCGCGGCCACCTGCTTTTTTAGCAGCGGCGTCGGCCTTGCTTACTTTGGTTGCTTTGGTCGATTTTTTCGTCGCGATTTTTTCAATCTTTGTCATTTTTGGTCTCCTGCTCTCAAATCATACTTACTATGTATGGTGGGTTTTCAAATTTTGTCAACATACTTGTGAAGTATGAATCACAACATTCCACTGGTGACCCACCCTCGCGACTATTCGGAATGCCGCGCCCATTTAGACAGACGTGCCAGTTGTTATCGATCCTCAATTGAAGTTCCACGCGACACCCGTTCACTTGTTTGTGTAACAGCAATCCCTTATCGCTATGGGCAACCATTAGGAGGAGACCAACATGTCACACGGTTTTGATACACTGCAGATCCACGCTGGCGCCCGGCCCGACCCAGCCACAGGCGCCCGCCAAACCCCGATCTACCAAACGTCAGGGTATGTTTTTCGCGATGCGGATCATGCTGCCGCGCTGTTTAACCTGCAAGAAGTCGGCTTTATCTATTCCCGCCTAACCAACCCTACAATTGCCGTTCTTCAAGAACGCGTTGCGACTCTAGAAGGCGGTGTCGGCGCTGTATGTTGCTCATCCGGTCACGCGGCCCAGATCATGGCATTGTTCCCGTTGATGATGCCCGGCAAAAACATCATCGCGTCGACGCGCCTTTATGGCGGCACGGTCACTCAGTTTAGCCACACAATCAAACGTTTCGGTTGGGAAGTTAAATTCGTCGATTTTGACGATCTCGACGCAGTCAAAGCCGCAATCGACGATGATACGCGCGCCGTATTTGGCGAAGCCATCGCCAACCCCGGCGGCTATATCATGGATGTCCGCGCAATTGCCGACATCGCAGACGCCGCTCAGATCCCCCTGATTATCGACAACACCACAGCGACCCCTTACCTGTGCCGCCCGATTGAGCTGGGCGCGACATTGGTTGTTCACTCCACAACAAAATACCTCACAGGCAACGGTACTGTTATGGGCGGTTGTGTTGTGGACAGCGGCAACTTTGACTGGTCAGCAACAGACAAATTCCCATCCCTCAGCGCGCCAGAACCTGCCTACCACGGACTCAAATTCCACGAGACCTTTGGCAACCTGGCCTTTACCTTCCACGGCATCGCCATCGGCCTGCGTGATCTGGGCATGACCCTGAACCCACAAGCCGCGCATTACACGCTGATGGGCATCGAGACGCTCAGCTTGCGGATGGACCGCCACGTTGCCAACGCCAAAAAAATCGCAGAATGGCTCGAGGCGGATGACCGGATTGATTACGTGACCTACGCTGGCCTCGAATCATCGCCCTACTATGAGCGCAGCCAAAAGGTATGCCCAAAGGGCGCAGGCGGTCTTTTCACCTTCGCAGTAAAAGGCGGCTATGACGCATGTGTAAAACTGGTGAATGCCCTCGAAGTATTCAGTCACGTGGCAAACTTGGGCGATACACGTTCATTGATCATCCACTCCGCCTCAACGACCCACCGTCAGCTCACGCCTGAGCAACAAGAAGCAGCTGGCGCTGGTGCCAGTGTTGTAAGGGTATCCATTGGTACCGAGGATGCAGCTGATCTGATCGCCGATCTGGATCAGGCACTAACGCAAGCCTCTGCTTAAACCCCTTCCCTGCGCCGTAATCCTATTGCGCAGGGCCATCCCCGACCATGTGCCGAATTCCGCTTGCGGACCTTTTCTTGGCGCTCTGCGTGCAGTACTCTGTCGGGATACGAAGTTGTTGGTTAACCAGACCCGTGATAGAGGCGGTGCATGAAGCCTAATTTTGCCCTTTCCCTGTCTTTTGAAGGCATAAAACTGTTGCACCGTGTTGCGGGTGGCTGGCGTGAAGTCGGCGAAGTCCCTGTGACAGCCGAAGATCTGGCTGGCGAACTCGCCATGCTGCGCAAAACAGCCTCTAGTCTTGAGCCGGGTGGTGTGCGCTCAAAACTGATCATTCCCGAAGGCCAAATCAAATATCTGACCATCGAGACAATCGGCCTATCTGAGGCTGCGCGCCGCAAAGAAGCCGAGGCAGCCCTGCATAACGCAACGCCTTATGAAATCTCCGAGCTGGCCTATGATATCAGTGTGGATGGCGCAAAAACCCATGTCGCCGCAGTGGCCCGTGAGACGCTAGCCGAAGCCGAAGCATTCGCAACCGAGCACCGCTTTCATCCGGTAAGTTTTGTCGCGATTCCGGGTAATGCTGGCTATTTGGGTGAGCCGTTCTTTGGCCCCACGATGGGTGCGGCCAATCTGTTAGAACCCGAAGAAACGGTTGAAGCAGATGGCATTGCAGTTGTCATCATCGGTGCCATCGCGCCAGAGATCGCAACGCCACAAGAGATCATTGCAACAGAGGCCCCGCATGCCCCTGAACCGGCAGCCCCGCAATCTGTCGTTGCCTCATCTAACGACTTGCCCGAGGATGATGCGCCTCAAGCGCATATTCCGGCACCTGAGCAGGTTGAAGAAGAAGTAGTTGCAGCCTCTATTTCTGAACTTGCTTCCGAAAACACTGCACGTGATACAGCAAAAGCCGAACTTCCGCTATTTTCTTCCTTAGCTGATCCGACTACCGAGGGTGATGGCAAGACGGTTGTGACTGCGCCCACGCCTCCCGCTGCCATAGAGAAAACCATAACAGCAGCACCAGAACAAAACGCTGAACCTTCGTCGGCCTCTCCGAAAGAGAATGAACCCGACCCGCTGTCGGCTACAGCTGTTGCGCCTCCTCCAAAAAAACCAACTGTTTCGGCTGCAAAAAGGGCACCCGCGCCCAAAGGCAGTGCTCAGCGTGCGGCTACAAGTTTCTCAAGCCGTCGTGGGGGCACTCCAGCGGCTGCAGGAAAACCGTTGGGCGGTGCACAACGCAGCACTACAACGACGCCTGCCCCGGACAGTAGCTCTCTCACCCAACCAGCCCTCCTAGCGGATGTGCCTGTCGCCGCACCTCCCGCCAAGGCTGGATTTTTAAGTCGCCGCAAACCACGTAAAGGCGTTGCTGCCCCCATTCCAGCACCAACAGCACCCGCAGCTGCCACAGGCAGCGAAACCGAACGCATGACGATCTTTGGCGCGCGGTCTGACCAAGTTGGTGGAAAGCCACGGTTCCTCGGATTGATCATGACGGTCATCCTGCTGGTGTTCCTGGCGGGCGTCGCAGCATGGGCCGCAGTGTTCTTGGACGAAGGCATTGCTGGCCTTATGAAACGCGGCGACAGTCGCGCTACTGCGTCTGCACCGGAAAACCAAATCGATCCCGAAGTCATCCGCACCCCAGATGGCATTCCAAATTCTGACACCATTTCCGGAGAAGGTGTCCAGATCGCTGCACTGGACCCCGTACTTTCTGCCGAAGACACTGCAGTGCTCGATGCCCTTCAGGATCCACGGCAAGAGCCGGAACTCCCTGTGATTTCCGAACAGGAAGCCGCTGCGCGTTATGCTGTGACTGGCATTTGGCCGTTGGCCCCGACCACAACACATTCTCAGCCCCAAATCCAACCAGATCCCGTCTACCGCAGCGGCATTGACGCAGTCAGCAGCGCCACGGATGCAATTGCGTTGCCGCAGGTGCAAGCACTTGAACCCAGTGTCCAACTGGCGGCAGCCTTATCGCCACCTCCCTTTGGACAGCGCGCTGTATTAGGTGCTGGCGGGCTTATCGTGCCAACAGCAGAAGGCATTGTTACGCCGGGCGGATACACGTTGATTGCGGCCAGCCCACCGATCAAACCCCCTGCGACAGTCACGCGATTTGCCACACAGCCTGACGCGAATGCACCAACGATAACAGCCGCTGTTCTAAGGTCCCCCCTGCTTGATTTCCGCCCTAAAAATAGACCCCTTGGATTGGCCGAACGCACTGAGCGCGCACAATTGGGCGGTGTTTCTCGGTTGGAGCTGGCAGCTTACCGCCCCTCCTTGCGCCCGCGTTCCCTTCAGGACCGCGCAAAACAAGCGGAAGACGACGCCAGAAAAACTGAAGAAGCCCGCGTAGCAGCTGAAGAAGAGCGCGCGACTGCAGCAGCCACTGCCGCCGCCGCAGCAGCACTTGCCGTACCCGCAATACCAGAAATCGCACCAACCGCTATTCAAGACGCGACAAAATACGCCATCGCAAAATCTGCCCGCCCAGATCCACGCCCGCGTAATTTCGACAGGATCGTAAAACGTGCCGAACGTGCACCCGTTCAAGAAACACGCGTTGCCGCAGCTGTTGCTCCCCGCACCGTTGCTCCCAAAATTCCATCCAAAGCATCCGTTGCGCGCAGCGCTACCGTCAAAAACGCAATCAATCTGCGAAAGGTCAACTTGATTGGCGTTTACGGAAAACCCTCCAGCCGCCGAGCACTGGTGCGCCTATCAAACGGGCGTTACAAAAAAGTAAGTGTTGGAGATCGCATTGATGGCGGTCGTGTTTCAGCCATTAGTAATTCCGAGCTGCGCTACGCAAAAGGTGGCCGAAACGTTGTATTGAAGATGCCGTAAGGCACTCCATTCCGCAGACATCCGGCGCACTCACATCGCGGCTTCACACATCAGAAAAAATGTAATGCGCGGTACAACGTACCGCGCACATTCAGGTCACCCCGCCAGATCTATAGGAAGACTTTAGGATGCGTTAACTGGCTGCAAGCTCACCATTGTCGATCTGTTCCTGCTCGATACTCTCAAACAGCGCCTTAAAGTTACCTTCGCCAAATCCATCGTCACCTTTACGCTCAATGAATTCAAAAAAGATCGGGCCAATCACCGTCTTCGAGAAAATCTGCAGCAATATCCGCGTCTCTCCCCCATCAACCACACCTTCACCGTCAATCAGGATGCCATGTTTCTGCATACGATCCAGCGGCTCGTCATGGCCCACAACACGGGTCTTGCTCAGTTCATAATATGTGGCAGGTGGTGGTGGCATAAACCGCAGCCCATTCAGCGCAATTGCATCCGTCGCGTCATAGACGTCGCGCGCGCCAACAGCGATGTGCTGAATCCCTTCGCCGTTATATTTCTTCAGGTAAGCTACAATCTGGCCTGTCTCTCCGCGATCTTCATTCAACGGGATGCGAATACGTCCACATGGCGACGTCAAAGCACGTGAAAAAAGACCAGTGAACTTGCCCTCGATATCGAAAAACCGGATTTCCACGAAATTGAACAGATCGCCGTAGAACTTGAACCACTTATCCATGTTTCCTTTGAACACATTGTGCGTCAGATGATCGAGATAATAAAATCCAACACCTTCAGGCTTGGATTGCGCAATCCAGTCATATTCCCAGTTGTAGGGTGATGTGTCGTAATACTGGTCCACAAAATACAACAGTGATCCTCCAATCCCCATAATGGCAGGCACATCCAATACTTTGCCGTCACCCTTATATTCTTCAGCCCCTTTAGCGACCGCATGTGCCAATGCCTTTTGCGCATCAACAACACGCCACCCCATGGAAGGCGCACAAGGACCGTGCTCCTCAACAAAACCAGCTGCAAAGCTATCTTTGTCGTAGTTCAACACATAGGTGATATCGCCCTGCTGCCAAAGCTCGACCGCTTTGGTCTTGTGGTTGGCAACATGGCTGTATCCCATTTTGCGGAACACTTCGCGTAATTCATCCGGATTGGCTGAGGCGAACTCGACAAACTCAAAACCATCCGTACCAGCGGGGTTTTCGGATGAAATGATTGATTTTGGTGCGTCGTGTGGGAACGGGCCCATGGCTAGCCTCCTGATTTATTTAACCTGCAACAGATATACACTGAGCGTGATGCGCCATTTGCGCATAGTTCACCGTGGATATTGAAAAATTCGATGAAGTACCGCATAATGATCTAAATTATTGTAAAAGAACCGCATGAAAATTGATGAAACCGACAAACGCTTGCTTGCCGCGCTCCAAAAGGATGCGCACCTCACGGCCCATCAGCTAGGAGAGGCGCTAAACCTGTCTCCCTCGCAGGCGGGCCGTCGCCGTCAAAAGCTGGAGGCCGACGGGGTCATTCTCAATTATACGGCCCGCCTTGACCCACCCCAACTGGGCCTCGCGGTGCAAGGTTTTGTTCAGGTGCATTTGGGTACCCACGGACCAGAACATTCCGCTAGTTTTGCGCGCCTTATTGCCAACCGCGCCGAAATTGTAAGCGCATGGACCATGACAGGGGATGCAGATTACCTGCTGCGGGTTTACTGTGAAGATCTACCCGCCCTAAATCGGTTGATTCACGAGGTTCTGCTGCCCCACAAGGCAGTTGCCCGCGTTCACAGCCAGATTGTCATGGATCAGCTTAAACAAGACGGTCCTCTACCCACTTAACGCCCTTGCGGCACCAATGAAGGATCCCCATGGAAGGTTTTCTGTTTCAAGCTTCAATTTATCTCGCTGCTGCTGTCATTGCGGTGCCGATTGCTGCCCGCCTCGGGCTGGGATCTGTGCTGGGATATCTCGCGGCCGGTATATTAATCGGTCCGGTCCTTGGGCTGGTTGGTGCTGAGACAAAAGACCTGCAACACTTTGCCGAATTTGGCGTTGTAATGATGTTGTTCCTCATCGGACTTGAACTTGAACCAAAGGCCCTGTGGGACATGCGCCACAAGCTGCTTGGTTTGGGTGGGCTGCAGATCGTAGTGAGCACAACGGCCCTGATGGGCATCGCAATGGCCTATGACCAACCTTGGGGTGTCGCGCTAGCCATTGGCCTGACCTTATCCCTTAGCTCAACCGCGATTGTACTTCAGACATTATCTGAAAAAGGGTTGATGCAAACCGCAGGAGGGCGATCTGTCTTTTCTGTGCTATTGTCTCAGGACATCGCAGTCATTCCCATGCTCGCGTTCCTACCACTTATCGTGGTCACATTGCCCATTCCTGTGGTATCACCGGACGGTTCAATTGTGATCGAGGCTCCAGATGGCGCGGATCATAGCGCAGGACATGGCAGTGGCGCAGCTGACGCCGCCTTCACCTTTATCGACACATTGCCTGCTTGGGGCGTCACCCTTGTTACGATTGGTGCAATCGCCAGTATCATCATTATGGGCGTTTTCTTTACCCGCCCGGTTTTCCGTTACATCCACTCAGCCAAATTACGCGAGATGTATACCGCTCTGGCGTTGCTGATTGTTGTCGGAATTTCATTCACCATGATGTTGGTTGGTCTGTCCCCTGCCCTTGGAGCCTTCCTTGCTGGTGTTGTTTTGGCCAGCTCAGAATTTCGCCACGAGCTGGAAACCGACCTTGAACCCTTCAAAGGGCTGCTGCTTGGGCTTTTCTTTATCACTGTCGGCGCGGGTATTAACTTCGAGCTGCTTGCGTCAGATTTTGTCATCATCGGCGGAATGGCCCTTTTGGTTATTTTGGTCAAAGGCATCATTCTGTTCGCGCTGGGACGGCTGTTTAAATTGCGCGGCCGTGACCAATGGCTGTTTGCCTTAGGCCTCGCGCAGGCTGGTGAATTTGGCTTTGTACTGGTCAGCTTTTCAGTGACCACTGGCGTGATGCCCGATAATGTAGCTGAAACACTGCTTTTGGTGATTGCGTTGACCATGCTGATCACGCCGCTGCTGTTTATCTTATTCGATCTAATTTCCAAGCGCAGCGCAGATGGTACAATCCGACCACCTGACGACGAAATCGATCAAGAAGGACCAGTCATCATCGCAGGCATCGGGCGTTTTGGTCAGATAGTTAATCGATTGGTACAAGCGTCAGGTTTTGAAACCGTTGTACTAGATCACAATCCCAACACAATCGCAGTGATGCGCCGTTTTGGCTTTAAGGCGTTTTTGGGTGATCCCACGCGCCCTGATGTTTTGCGCAAGGCAGGTCTAGCAGATGCTCGGGTTCTGGTGGTCGCCTTGGATGATCAGAAGGCAGCCCGTGCGTTGGTGAAATACGCGCGTGCGCAGCGGCCTGATCTACATATCGTAGCGCGGGCGCACGATCGCACAGATGTCTATCACCTCTATCAGGCTGGCGCGGATGATATCGTGCGCGAGATGTTTGACAGCTCACTTCGGGCGGGCCGCTACGTACTCGAAAACTTGGGCCTGTCAGAATATGAGGCCGCAGAGGCGCAGCGCATATTCTACCACCATGATCGCATGTCAGTTCGCGAATTAGCGCAGGTATGGCTGCCCGATGTCGCGGCATCAGACAACAAAGCCTACGTTTTACGTGCAAAAGAATTGCAAAAAGAACTTGAGACAGCCTTCCTCAACCGCTCGGATGAGGACGAAAAGAAAAAGGCATAGGCCGTCGTCGGATCAGGCGTCGGTGACGCCTGCTTCGGCGAAGGTCGCCATGCCGCTGTGGCACTCTAGTGCGGCCTTAACCACATGGATCGCCAACGCCGCTCCCGATGCCTCCCCCAGACGCAGGCCAAGGGCCAATAGCGGCTCTTTGCCAAGCGCCTCAAGAAGGCGGGCATGCGCCCCCTCAGCGCTAAGGTGACCTGCAACGCAATGATCCAGCGCGCCCTTACTTGTATGCTCTAGACAGGCAGCCGCCGCGGTGCAGATAAACCCATCCAGGATCACCGGAATGCGCAACCAGCGCGCGCGCGCAATTGCGCCCGCCATCGCAGCAAGTTCACGGCCGCCCAAACGGCGCAATGTTTCGATGCCGTCACCCTGCCCCTTGTGCAGTGCAAGCCCCTCACTAACCACGCGGGTTTTGTTCATGAGGCCCGCATCGTCAACGCCAGTACCGCGCCCTGTCCAATCCGCAGCGTCGCCGCCCAACAACGCAGCTGCCAATGCAGCCGCAGGTGTTGTGTTGCCAATACCCATTTCGCCCACAACCAGCAGATCAGCGGATTCATCTACCGCATCCCATCCAGTTGCCAATGCAGCAATCACGTCTTGCTCAGACATTGCAGGGCCTTGGGTGAAATCATCAGTCGGGCGTTCAAGATCTAACGCACGCACATCCAGCTTTGCCCCCGCCGCGCGCGCAAGCTGGTTGATCGCAGCGCCACCGTGTTGGAAATTCATTACCATCTGTTCTGTCACTTCGGGCGGAAAGGCAGACACACCCTGCGCCGCAACCCCGTGGTTGCCCGCAAATACAATCACCTGAGGTGCAGTAATCTTTGGCTGCGGATTCCCGCGCCAGCCAGCATACCAGTGCGCCAACTCTTCAAGACGCCCCAAGGCGCCGGGTGGTTTGGTCAACTGGCTGTTTCGCTCTGCAGCACCTTCGCGCGCAGCAGTGTCCACATCTGGTAAAGCAGCAAGTGCTGCGCGAAACCCGTCGAGATCAGAAAAATCAGCCATCCCAGAAACCCTTATTGCCAGACCGTTCACGCCTGTTTACCCAATGGAGCGCTGCTCACAAGCATTGAAAGGGTCATTGTTATGGATAAAAACGACCGAGGACGTCAGCTTTGGCTGGCCGCAGTGCTTTTGACGCGGGTGCCGCTGCCACATTTACCCAATGATGCGTTTTCAAAAGGGGCAGATGCCGTGTGGGCCTATCCACTGATTGGCCTCGTCGTTGGGGCCTGCGGTGTGCTGGTGGGGCAACTTTCCCTTTGGTTCGGCCTACCTGTTTACGGCGCTGCTACGCTGACGCTGACCACTATGATGTTGCTTACCGGCGCAATGCACGAGGACGGCCTCGCCGATGTCTTTGACGGGTTCTGGGGCGGCTACACGCCTGAACGGCGTTTGGAAATCATGCGCGACAGCCAGATCGGTACCTTCGGCGTGCTCGCCCTGATCATGGTCAGCACCCTGCGCATCAGTGCCATTGCCGCGCTGCTGGTCAGTTGGTGGCCCGCAATTATTGTAGGCACAGTCCTGTCTCGCGCCGTTATGCCAATACTGATGAACATCCTGCCCCATGCCCGCAACGACGGTCTATCCCACAGTGTTGGTCAGCCCACGCCCGGAACAACAACAGTGGCCGTCGGCATTGGTGCGCTCCTGTCACTATTTATCATCTCAGGTGCAGGCGTGATTGCGATTTGTGCGGCCTTTGCGGTCGCGATCGCTATCGCTATCGCCCTGTTGGCCAAACAAAAGATCGGCGGGCAAACTGGCGATGTACTGGGCGCTGTGCAACAACTCAGCGAAGTGGCGGTTTTGCTGTGTTGCGCCGCAATGCTTTAATCAAAAACGGCGCCTGAAAAATCAGACGCCGTTCAAAAAAATTAATGACGTTTATTGGACAGGAACAGGCACAACGCGGCTGTCCAGAACATCACCGATTTGTTTGGCTGCTGCCAACTCGTCACCGCCTGCAACAGCAGCAACTTCACGTGTCAGACGCTCAAGCGCCGCTTCGTACAACTGACGCTCTGAGTAGGACTGCTCACGCTGGTCATCCGTGCGGTGCAAATCACGCACAACCTCTGCAATCGCAATCAGATCCCCAGAGTTGATCTTTTGCTCGTATTCTTGGGCGCGACGCGACCACATTGCGCGCTTTACCTTTGCTTTGCCCTTAAGAGTCTTCATCGCGTGGGCAATCACGTCAGGTGAGCTAAGCGCGCGCATGCCGATTTCGATCGCCTTATGCGTTGGAACGCGCAGGGTCATTTTGTCTTTTTCGAACGCAATCACATAAAGCTCTAGCGTCGTGCCTGCAATTTCCTGCTCTTCAACGTCGGCAATTTGGCCAACGCCGTGCGCAGGGTAAACAACGAATTCGCCCATGCGAAAATCAAGCTTTTTAGATTTAGTCATACTCTTTAGGCTCCTATAGCGGCGCGGCCTGCATCAGCAGCGCACAACAAACGCAAACGGCAACAGGTCGAAACCTGCACATTTTGCGCTAATTTTTGATTGATCAGATGCGCCGTGACTGGAGGGCGCTTGTGTGTGTGAAAATACGTATCATTGGCACTAGTATATCACAAAATGCGCCCCCCTAAAAGGGGCGCGAAATGCCAGCGCAGTAAGACTATGATGCACACATGCCCAAGAAGCAGCGAATCACGTGTAGTAGCTTAACCGCCCTCGCCTGCGACCTCAGAAAACAGATCGATCTTGCCGTCTTTCCCGTCCATTTCCTCTGCATTTGGCAGCGGATCTTTCTTGGTGATGATCACGGGCCACAGCTCGGAATATTTGCGGTTGAATTCAACCCACTTTTCCATGTCCGGCTCCGTATCAGGACGGATCGCATCCGCAGGGCATTCAGGTTCACACACACCGCAATCGATGCATTCGTCAGGGTGGATCACAAGCATGTTCTCCCCCTCATAAAAGCAATCGACCGGACATACTTCGACACAGTCGGTGTATTTGCAGGCGATGCAGGCGTCGTTTACGATATAGGTCATGGGAGAATGTCTCTGTCAGGATAGCTTGTTCAGTAGCTAGAACAGCCGCGAGGATCATTCAAGGTGGCGCGCCTTAGAAAGATCAAGCTGGCGACGGTCACGCTTGGTTGGGCGCCCTTTTCCCTCAAAAGCGGGATTATGCGGAATTTTTTCCTTCGGGGTCCGTACAGGCGGTTCCAAATCAGTGTAAAGTTCCTGTGCCTCGGGTGCTGGACCACGCCGCGAACCGCATGCTTCGACGCGGATCACGCGGATATGATCATCTTTAGCGAAGGTCAGAACATCGCCCGCAGTGATCGTTGTACTGCGTTTGGAGGCTGGTGTGCCGTTAATGCGAACGGCACCTCCGGCGACAATACTTGCCGCCAGAGTTCGTGTTTTGAAAAACCGCGCGTACCACAGCCATTTATCTAGCCGTAGCTTTGGCGCAGCTTCCTCGCTCACTTGTCAGTTTTGAGGCCCATCAGAGCCGCAGCAAACGGGTTGTCAGGATCGATCGGCTTTTCCTTCTTGGGCGGACGCGCCGAGAAGTTTTGGCTTTTCGCTGCTTTGCCACCAGGCTCGCGTTGACCTTTTTTGCCACGCGGGTTCGGTTTACCCTTACCTTTGGGACGATCCCCACCAGCAGGTTGGCGGCGTGCTGGACGGGCCCAAGTGAAGGTATAGAACGCCTCCATTTCGACTTCAGCAACTGGCACTTCAGCTTGGCCAGCTTCAGATGTCGCCAGCTCTTCAGTTGGCTTTGCATCGTCAGTTAGCGTTGTATCGTCAGCGGCAACGCCTTTTGCTGGCGCGCCAGCGCTTTCTTTGGCGAGTTCAGGAACAGCCTTAACTTTGGGGCGTTCGCCAGCTTCAGCTTTATAACCAAGGCCTCGCATCAGATCGCTAAACTGCTCTAGCGTGGTGCCCGAAATCGACAGCATGTCTGCTTTTGCTTCAAACCCGCTGCGCGAATCCTCGTTGCGCAGCATGTCGGCCAGACGTTCCAGCATATCAATGCGAATGGCACGTGTGCCTGCATTGCGATAGCCAGACATTGTGTCCGCACCCGCCGCAGCGCCCACTTCCACAGGAATCGTCACCAAACCAGGAGGAGGCGATTCGGGGAACTCTGACAAGCCTTTGGTCAGTGACCACAGCACCAAACGCAGACGCGTTGGCGCTGGCTTGAGCAGCAACGGCAAAAAGATCGTGAATTGACCAAAACGGATACCATGTTTGCGCAAGGCACCACGTGCATCCTGATCCAGTGCTTTCACTTCGTCCGCAATCTCGGCGCGCTGCAAGAGGCCAAAGCTTTCGACCATCCGGAACGCAAAGCCGCGTGCCAGACCTGTCAGGGCCTCATCTTTTTGCAATGCAATCAGCGGCTCAAACAATGCCGCAACCTTGCGATCAATGAAGTGCTGCAAGCGGCGTTGCACCTTTTGTGCAACCTCCGGACCAGCCACATCATCCACAAATACTTCGACTTGCGGCTTTAGCCCGTCAGGGCCAGCCACTAGTTTACCTACCGCAGAGTTGCCCCACATGAGGCCCCCCTGCTCGGTAAAATCAATCTCGGTATCGGGTGCATTATAGAACCGATCCGCCCGCAGATGGAACTGCGGTGCCAGCGCCTGTAGCGCCGCCGTCTTGATCGTTTTGCTTTCAGCCGAGCCCGCGCCCTTGTCGGCGCGGAAACGGAAACCGTCCAGCTTACCTACAAATTCGCCCTCAACGGTTACTTCACCAGTCTCGTTTACTTCGGCCACCATGGCTTCCTTCTGTCCTAGCCGGCGTAACAATACAGATGTACGCCGATCTACAAATCTTTGGGTCAAACGCTCGTGTAAAGCATCCGACAGTCTGTCTTCTACGACACGCGCCTCGCCGCGCCAATGGGTTTCGTCATTAGTCCAACCTTTGCGCTGGGTAACGTAGGTCCATGTGCGGATAAATGCCAATCGTTTCGACAATGCGTCAATGTCACCGTCTGTTCGATCAATAAGTTTAATCTGCCTTGCCAACCACGCATCAGGCAATGCGCCGCCTTGGTGCAAATAGTTATAAATAATCTCAAGCAGGTTGGCGTGTTCCGCGTGGCTGATCCCACGAAAGTCGGGAACGCGGCAAACGTCCCACAATAATCGAACGGATGGGCCGTCCGTGCAGCGTGCAGCAATCTCTGCATCCTCGCCCAATGCTTTGAGCGCCCGCAGATCATCCGCTTCGCGTGCCTTAACCAGCCGCTCATGATCTGGTGTCATCTCCAACGACTTGACCAAATTCGCAATTGTTCCGAATTGAAGGCGCGGGTTGCGCCAGTTGATTTTATTTTGCGGAGTGAACTGGTGATCCATGATGGCACGCGCCACTCCATCCTCTAGCGGACGCGCATCACCCGTCACACCAAAGGTGCCATCCTTCATGCCACGTCCTGCACGCCCCGCAATCTGGGCCAACTCATTGGGGGCCAACGGCCGCATTCGTCGCCCGTCAAACTTGGCCAGACTAGAGAACGCCACGTGATCCACGTCCAAGTTCAACCCCATACCAATGGCGTCCGTAGCCACCAGATAGTCGACTTCACCATTTTGATACATTTCAACCTGCGCGTTGCGCGTACGCGGTGAAAGCGCCCCCATAACAACCGCCGCGCCACCCTTTTGGCGGCGGATCAGCTCAGCGATGGCATATACATTTTCAACCGAAAATCCGACAATTGCGCTACGGGGGCGCATTCGGCTTATCTTTTTCGGACCTGAGTAGGTCAATTCAGACATTCGCTCACGCTTTACGAATTGAACCTCGGGCACCAGTGCCGCGATGGTGCCACGCATTGTATCCGCACCCATAAACAGCGTTTCGTGAAGTCCGCGTGCCCGCATCAATCGATCCGTAAAAACATGCCCCCGCTCAGGATCCGCACAAAGCTGGATTTCATCAATCGCGACAAAATCAGCACCCATCCCATCGGGCATCGCCTCAACGGTACAGACCCAATATTGCGTGCGCGGCGGCACTATCCGCTCTTCGCCAGTGACTAACGCTACCACTGAGGGACCACGTGTCGCGACGATGCGATCATAGACCTCGCGCGCCAACAGGCGCAGTGGCAGGCCAATAATGCCGGACCTATGGCCCAGCATCCGCTCGATTGCGTATGTCGTTTTGCCTGTATTCGTCGGACCCAATACGGCCACGACCCTGCCCTGCGTGTTCACCGCAAATTCCTAACCTGATCAGAGGGTGCGACCGATGCCTTCGGCTTTAAGCTGTTCAAGAGCCTTACCGGCATTCTCATGATGCGGGTTTAACGCCAAAACACGGCGGTAAAGTTGTGCGGCCTTACGAGTATTGCCCAGTTCTTGAAGCAAGATACCAAGGCCAAAAATTGCGTTGAAATTATCGGGGTTCAGCGCCAACGCGGTTTCCAAATCGTCAATCGCTGGCCCGTACATGCCGGCACGATAATACGCTGTCGCCCTCGCATGAAACCCTTCGGCGAATTTCGGCGCATGGTCTGTCAAAGCGGTAAAATGCTCGATTGCCGTGACGACTTCGCCCGATTTTAATGAATCACGCCCACGTTTCAGCAGCAAATCCATCGCCGCAGATCCAGAACGCGACCACTCGCGCTGCACATCCCGCTCCGCCGCTTTGGCCGTTTCTGGCGTCGATGTACGCAAAGATTCAAGCAACGCCTCGACCCTCTCACTTTCCTGCGCAACGGCGGGACAGCAAAGCAACACAAGCACGCCAAGTGCCGCGACGGTATGTTTGAGGTTGACGAGGTTCATACGCATAACAAGAGTGAATGTAACAGGTGAGCGCCCGATTTCCAGAGAGGTAAGCAGCCAATTGCCAAAAAAGGGCTAAATATGAGCGATGTAATTAACGAAGCGGTTAAAGTACTGACGGAAAAAATGGCCGGTGTTGATATCGGTGGCAGCGTAAAATTTGATATCGAAGGCGAGGGTTCCATCATCGTTGACGATGAAGGCGTGCGTGCTGGGGACGACGATGCCGATGTGACGCTCAGCGCTGATCCAGATACATTTCAGGGCATGATGGAAGGCGAAACGAATCCAACCTCTGCCTTCATGACGGGCAAACTCAAGATTGACGGTGACATGGGTATGGCCATGAAACTAGCTTCAGCACTGGCGTGAACTGAACTAAAAATGGCCCTAACACCTGCACCACTTTATACCGATATTCACTCCGGGCCCAAAGCGGCACAAGCCTATTGGGCCACAACATCAGATGGATTGAGAATCCGCTTGGGCACGTGGACGCCTGAGGGCGCTCAGGGGACTGTACTTATTTTCCCTGGGCGTACTGAATACATTGAAAAATACGGCACAACTGCAGCTGACCTTGCAGCGCATGGCCTTGCATCCGTTGCGATCGACTGGCGCGGTCAAGGTTTGGCCGACCGGATGCTAGATGATATGCTGACAGGCCACGTCGAGCATTTTATCGACTACCAAAGAGATGTAGCCGCAATGATGCGCGCCGTCCGTGAACTCAACCTCCCACGGCCCTACTATTTACTAGCCCACTCGATGGGGGGCTGCATTGGTTTGCGCGCTGCAATGGAAGGCATGGCCGTTCAGGCCGCAGCCTTTACGGGCCCAATGTGGGGCGTACACATTGCACCGCACATGCGCCTACCTGCCAAAGTAATGAGCACCCTCATGCCCAAGTTCAATCAGGGTCACCGACTGGCTGCGGGTACGTCACCCCAACCATATGTTCTGTCTGCCCCGTTTGAGGATAATACGCTAACCACCGACGTTGAGATGTTTAACATGATGCGCGATCAAGTCAGCGCTCACCCCGACCTACAGCTTGGCGGGCCTAGCTATGTCTGGCTGCGTGAAGCTTTGGCTGAAACGGCACATTTGGCTGAACGCGCTGCGCCCAGCCTGCCCTGTATTTCCTTTGTTGGTAGCAATGAACGGATCGTTGAAGTACCCCGCATCCATGCGCGCATGGAAAGCTGGAAAGGTGGCGAGCTTCACGTTGTAGACGGCGGCGAGCATGAAGTTCTGATGGAAAGCCGCGCCATCCGAGATAGTGTTATCCAAAAAATTGCGAACCTATTCCTCAATACCAAGACTGGATAACCCCAATTCACACACTTAATTAAATATAACCATTAAACAATGCTTTACGCATTTCTCCTAATGCTATGCATTAATAAAAATGGGCACATTCACCCTACCAAACCTTCTTACAAATAGCTTAACAATTCCCTATTTCGCACGAGGTCAACTGGCACTTACAGCCGTTGCTTTTGCTCCAACAGACCCGGACCACACCTCAATAATTCGCCCTAAAACAGTAATGGCACTCATCGTGCCCAGCAAAACACGTCAAATCACACCATTTTTAAGAGCTTAAGCATCACAAGCAGGTGCAGCATCTTGCCCCTCGCAGGCTACGTGCCTACCTATGCTGCAAACGTTCAAAGGATATTTTATGTTTCATCTTCCTACTCCCGTATATGACGTCAGTGCAGCAGGCTCCGCGACACCCTTTGGCGACCTGCCAGAATGGAACCTCGACGACCTATACGCAGGCGAGGACGCGCCAGAACTCAAACGTGACCTGGACTGGCTAGAACAGGCCTGCGCCAGTTTTGCATCAGACTATGAAGGCAAGCTGGAGACGTTAGATGCCAAAGGCCTGCTGGATTGTGTATTGCGCAATGAAAAGATCAACCAGATCGCAGGGCGCATTATGTCCTATGCAGGTTTGCGTTATTACCAGCTGACAACCGATGCGGACCGCGCGAAGTTCATGTCAGATGTCCAAGAAAAGATTACCAATTTCACGACCCCGCTAGTGTTCTTTACGCTTGAGCTAAACACGCTGGAGGATGAGCATCTGGATGGCCTATTGGCCCAAAACTCAGACCTTGCCCGCTACAAGCCGATCTTTGATCGCATCCGTACGATGAAGCCCTATCAGCTCAGCGATGAAATAGAGAAGTTCCTCCATGACATGGGTGTTGTTGGTGACGCGTGGGAACGCCTGTTTGATGAAACGATTGCAGGTCTGCAATTTGACGTAAATGGCGAAACGTTGGGTATTGAGGGCACGCTGAACTTGCTCACTGATCCGAACCGCGACAACCGCGAAGCAGGCGCACGTGAGTTGGCCGAGGTGTTTGGCGAAAACGTCAAAACCTTTGCACGCATCCACAACACGCAAGCCAAGGAAAAAGAGATTGTCGATCGCTGGCGTGGTATGGAAACAGCCCAAACAGGCCGCCACCTGAGCAATCAGGTAGAACCCGAAGTTGTCGAAGCGCTACGCAATGCTGTTGTTAAGGCCTATCCAAAGCTATCGCACCGCTATTACGCGCTCAAGCAAAAGTGGCTCGGGCTAGACAAGATGCAAGTCTGGGACCGCAATGCCCCCCTTCCCATGGAAGACCCGAAGATCGTCGATTGGCCACAGGCTGAAAAGATGGTCATGGATGCCTACAACGCGTTTGATCCGCGTATGGGTGAATTGGCCGAACCCTTCTTCCGCAAGGGTTGGATTGATGCGGGTGTGAAACCGGGCAAAGCGCCGGGTGCCTTCGCCCACCCAACAGTAACCGATGTACACCCCTATGTGATGCTTAACTATTTGGGCAAACCACGCGACGTCATGACCCTCGCGCACGAACTAGGTCACGGCGTACACCAAGTACTGGCCGCGGGTCAGGGCGAGATGTTATCTTCGACACCGCTGACACTGGCGGAAACCGCTTCTGTGTTTGGTGAAATGCTGACCTTCCGCAAGATGCTGGAAGGTGCGGAAACCAAGGCCGAGCGCAGGATTTTGCTGGCTGGTAAAGTTGAGGATATGATCAACACTGTAGTGCGCCAGATTGCGTTCTATGATTTTGAATGCAAACTTCACGCTGCGCGCCGCAATGGTGAACTGACCCCAGATGACATCAACGCCCTATGGATGTCTGTCCAGGCCGAAAGCCTTGGGCCGCAGTTTGAGTTCATGGACGGCTACGAAACCTTCTGGGCTTACATCCCTCACTTCATCCACTCCCCCTTCTACGTTTACGCCTACGCCTTTGGTGACGGCCTCGTGAACGCGCTTTATGCGGTCTACGAAGAGGGCGAACCGGGTTTTGAAGATAAATACTTCGAGATGCTCAAGGCTGGAGGTTCCAAGCACCACAAAGAGCTGCTTGCCCCCTTTGGCTTAGATGCGTCTGATCCTGCTTTTTGGGATAAAGGCCTATCGATGATTTCCGGCTTCATCGACGAGCTGGAAGCCATGGAAGACTAAGCTATCTGTATTGCCTCCCCGCATGTGAATGCAGGGAGGCAATACAACAGCACTGCATTACTTAAACACAGGTGCCCGCTTTTGCATTTTTGCTGTGACGACTTCAGCAAACTCAGCCGATTTGAGTTGCTCTGCAAACATCACAGATTCTTTGTCCATCTGCGCAATCATCTGATCGCGGCCATGCCGGATCAGCGATTTGCTCTTGAGCATGGATTGCGGCGCGGCCGCAGCCAGTTGATTTGCGATGGTGCCGGCCTCAGCCATCAAATCAGCAGGCGGCACAATGCGTGACGCCAAACCGAAAGTTACCGCTTCGCGCGAATCCAAAACACGGTTTGCCAATAGCATATCATTTGCAACAGCCATACCAACAAACGCGGGCAACAGCAGCGATGACGCGGCCTCAGGAACAAGACCAAGCTGCACAAATGGCGTGCTGAACGTTGATGTTTCTGAGACGATGACAAGATCGCAATGCAACAACATCGTCACGCCAACCCCGATGGCTGGGCCATTCACAGCTGCAATAAGGGGCTTTGGACAAGTCGAAACCGCCTTTAGAAACCTTACAACAGGCGGCACTCCGTCACCGCTGCTGCCCATTGAGAAATCTCTCAGATCATTGCCAGAGGTGAAATAATCTTCGGCCCCTGTAATCACAAACGCGCGCGCATCATCAGTCGCTGCATACTCCTCCAGCGCGTCTGCCATGGCCGCGTACATGGCTTGGGTGATGGCATTGCGTTTGTCTGGACGTGCCATCGTTAGGGTTGTCACACGGTTGGCGGTGTGTAGCGCAATGTTCTCGGTCATTTTTGGCCTTATTGGTTGGATGTGTATGGGAATGTTAATTTTTTTTGGTGTCATCAGTTGACTTCAGCCACTCAAGCATCTCAGCCCAAAGGATCTCACGCCCTTTGCGCGCAGCCCCTTCATGTCCGATACGCTTCACGCCTATCTCTGATGCGGAGCGCATGACAATTTCGGTTGGGGCAGACGGATAGCTGGACAGCAAATCAGCAGCAGCAGCAGGCGTCGCGATGGGATCGTCGGGGAATATCCACGACCTGATAGGCGCGGTGACACTATCATAATGATGAGGGGCCATCGTTGTTTCATATTCTGACTGAAAATAGGCCCGCCGCTGGCTCCAACGGCGCCACGTTTTAAACAGCTTAGGCGGCAACGGCTCCCCCTGCCAGCCGCCAATCGGTTTGATATAGCCGTGGCGTAACAGGGAGTACCCACCAATAGCCCACCAGAAAGACAGCTCCAGCGGGATATTTTTCAAATGATGAACACCCCAAAAACCGGTTCCAACCGAAATGAACGCGTGGCGAGAAATCTTTGCGTGGTTTGGCATCAGACCTAAAAAATGGCCGCCAACACTATGCGCGATATGGGTGATCGGTAAATCTGGGGCGGCAGCCTGCAGCGCATCCACTGCAGCAGGCATATCCAAGCGCCCCCAATCCGGATAATCGATGCCAGACGCCGCCAGATTATCAGCTCCTGAACCACCAATGCCGCGATAGTCATAGGTCAGGACAACTGCGCCCTGCTGAGCCAGATACTTGGCCAGTTCATGATAGAAACGGCGTGGAAATCCCGTTCCTGCGGAAATAAGTACTGCTATAGTGGGCTTAGGCCCGCTATAAATGTCGCCCTCAAGCATCCAGCCATCATTTGCAGCAAAGTGGATTGTCGTTGACCATTCGTTATCCATCATTGTCCGCCTCTTCTTCTAATCCATCCACACCGTTGATGATCTTGTCTGCGTCCTCAGCCAGATGGGTCAGGAAACGTTCAATCGTGTCTTGCTCTTCAACCGAGAACGGAGCCAAAAGCGCCTGATTAAACCGCTTGGTTTCTTCGCGGCCACGGTTCAGTGCGTCTTGGCCCTGTGGTTGCAGATATACATTTGTGACCCGCCCATCCGTCGCAGAAGCAGACCGGCGTACCAGCCCCTTGTCGCACATCCGATCAATCAGGCCTGTAAGGCTCGACTTACCCATGGCAAGTGTCTTGGAAATTTCGCTGATGGGCTGCCCGTCAGCGCGCGACAAGATAAACAGCACCGCCAATTGCGTTGTACTTAGCCCGATTTGGGAACGTGTGCGTTGATCAGCCGCACGAAACAGCGCGCTATGCGCAACCTGCAGTTTGTGAAATATTTTCAGAGTTCGGGACATAATCTAATTCGCATGTGGACTAAATTAATTCATATGCGAACCAAATCACCATAGCAATGGGTCAAGGAAATGCCGTTGGGTCACTAGTGGCCTTTGCTAAATTGGCCGTTACGCTAGCCAGTACTCCACAAGCGCATTCAAAACCCACGCTTCACTTCAACTGGCTGTCCTTACTGCCCCGCCGATTCATACCACCCTTTGCGCTAAAACCCGCATCCCGTTCACGCACGCAGTCGATGCACAATTTCACGCCTGGCAGCGCATCACGGCGTGCCTGCGGGATCGGTTCTTCACACTCGACACAATGCGTCAGGCTATCACCAACAGGCGCACGTCGCGATTTCAGCCGCGCCAGCTCATCATTGATCGAGGCTTCAATCTGTTCTGATACCGCGCCATCGCGCGCCCAACCGCCAGCCATACCATTCTCCATCAGGGTTCCTTATGAGATTAAGCCCCAACACCCCTCTTGCCAAGCTTAACACCGAAGCCGAGGATCAACACAAAACTCGGAGATACCATGCGTTTACTTAAAAACTCACTCATCGCATTGGCCGCACTGGCCATTATCGCCTTGATCGCTTTTTGGACCATTGCACCTGGAGTGGTCGAGCGATCCAAAAACACAGTCGGCAAAGGCGGCCCCTATCCCGTTAGTGATGCGGCTGCTGCGCTTCATGCCACCCTCACCGTTGGTGATTTACATGCCGATCCGCTGCTGTGGGCACGCGACCTCAGCAAACGCGGCACCCGCGGACAAGTTGACGTGCCCCGCCTGCAAGAAGGCAACGTGGCGCTTCAAGTGTTTACGGCAGTCACCAAATCACCTGCAGGGCAGAATTACGACGAAAATACCGCAGAGGCTTTAGACAATATCACATTGCTCGCATTTGGGCAGCGCTGGCCGGTCGCCACATGGACCAGCCTGCTGGCGCGCGCCCAATATCAAGCTGAAAAACTGCACCGCGTTGAAGAGGATTCAAACGGACATCTCAAGATCATCAAAACCCGGGCCGATCTAGATGCCGTATTAAAAGCCCGCGCAAATGGTGAAAACATCACAGGTGGCATTCTAGGCATTGAGGGCGCGCACCCTCTAGAAGGAGACATCGCCAATTTGGACCACATTGTTGCGTCGGGATATCGTCTTGTTGCCCTGCAACACTTTTTTGACAACGCCTTGGGCGGGTCTCTGCATGGCACATCAGATCAAGGCCTCACTGAATTTGGCCGTGAAGTGGTGCGCCAAGTGGTTGCCCGCGATTTGATCCTAGATATTGCCCACTCAAGCCATCAAGTGGCCGAGGATGTTCTTGCCATGACCGACATCCCGCTGGTCGTGAGCCACACAGGCATTCAGGCCCATTGCGACGTAAAGCGCAACTTTCCTGATGAATTGATGAAACGCATCGCTGAGACAGGCGGCGTGATTGGCATGGGGTATTGGGATGAGGTCACTTGTGGCGACAGCACCCCTGCGGGTATCGCAGTGATGATCAAAACAGCCATTGGTGTGGTTGGCGAAGATCACGTCGCCCTTGGCTCAGACTTTGACGGCTCGGTTGCCACTGAATTTGACACCTCCGAACTGTCCTCCCTTACACATGCCTTAATGGAGGTTGGTCTGTCAGAAGTTCAAATCCGTAAGGTCATGGGGGAAAACATGGTTCGTGTCCTGCGCGCGCGCCTCAAGTAACCTCTGCAAATGTCACTGCGTTCCAAAACAAAAAAAGCCGCCTCAAACCGGGCGGCTTTTTCTTCTTCAATGCTTCTTATTCCAGACTGCGGACCTTACTCGACCGCAGTAAGACCTTTTTCCTGCGCCAGTTCACGCATACGGATTTGCAGCTTTTCGAACGCACGCACTTCAATTTGGCGGATACGTTCGCGGCTGACGTTATACTGACCGCTTAGGTCTTCCAGCGTGATAGTCTTGTCTGACAAACGACGTTGAACCAAAATGTCCTTTTCGCGCTCATTCAGCACATCCATCGCATCCGCAAGCATTTCCCGCCGTGTTTCAAGCTCGTCGCGCGCCTCATAGTCGCCCGCTTGGTCGGCATTGTCGTCTTCCAACCAATCCTGCCACTGCATCGTGCCTTCACCTTCAGAGCCGACAGTGGCGTTCAGGGACGCATCCCCACCCGACATCCGACGGTTCATCGAGATCACTTCGGCCTCCGTCACACCCAGCTGGGTTGCGATGGTCTTCACATTTTCAGGCCGCAGATCACCTTCTTCCAACGCGCCAATTTTATTTTTGGCTTTACGCAGATTAAAGAACAGCTTTTTCTGGCCAGACGTCGTGCCCAGCTTGACCAAGCTCCACGAACGCAAGATGTATTCCTGAATGCTTGCCCGGATCCACCACATTGCATAAGTCGCAAGGCGGAAGCCCTTTTCAGGGTCAAAACGTTTCACCGCCTGCATCAGACCTACGTTGGCCTCGGAAATCACTTCAGCCTGCGGCAAGCCGTAGCCGCGATATCCCATCGCAATTTTTGCCGCGAGGCGCAGGTGTGATGTTACCATGCGGTGTGCCGACTTGGTGTCTTCTTGCTCTACCCACGCTTTGGCGAGCATATATTCTTCCTGCGGTTCCAGCAGTGGAAACTTACGAATTTCCTGCATGTAACGATTTAAGCCGCCCTCAGGTGTCGGCGCTGGCAGATTTGCATAATTGGCCATGGCTAAATTCCTTTCCCTGGCGCCCATGTTACTGGGCTTAACATACAATATGGGGGCGCAAACATCCCGTTTCAAGACTGCTACTCGCCCTTTAAGAAACAGTTACACAACAATCGCACGTAGAAAACGCCGCAAATGCGCGCATCACTGCCTTGTGCAGATTGTGACAGCGGCGTCAGGCGCGCGTTTTCTCCAGCGAAGCAAGCAGATCAGCCATATCCGATGGCAATGGCGCTTCAAACCTGATCGCCTTGCCACTAATCGGGTGAATGAACCCTAACACAGCCGCGTGCAGCGCTTGGCGAGGGAATTCCTTAACCGATTGCGCCAATTCCTCTGGCAAGGCTGTGCGCGCCAGCTTGCGCTTGCCGCCATAGGTTGGATCCCCGACCAGACCGTGGCCCGCATGCGCCATGTGCACGCGAATTTGGTGCGTACGCCCTGTTTCCAACCAGCATTCCATCAGGGCCAGAACCGGTGGCGTCCCAAAACGGGACACAGTGCGTGCACGTGTCACCGCATGACGCCCGCCGTGGAACAGCACTGCTTGGCGTTGGCGGTCTGTCTTGTGGCGCGCCAGCTGCGTAGTCAGCTTGAGGATATTGCCGCTTTCAAAATTTGCACCCTTCACACCCCGCAGACGCGGATCATTGGCATCGGGCACACCGTACACCAGCGCGCGGTAATACCGCTCAACCGTGTGGGCCTCAAATTGCTTGGCCAAGCCGTGATGTGCCGCGTCCGATTTCGCAACAACCAATAGGCCCGACGTTTCCTTATCGATCCTATGTACAATACCGGGGCGCTTCATCCCCCCCACACCAGACAGATCATCGCCGCAATGGGCCAACAACGCGTTCACCAACGTGCCTGAGGGCGAACCGGGCGCCGGATGCACCACCATGCCAGTGGGTTTGTTCACGACAATCAGATCATCATCTTCATAGACAACGTCCAACGGGATATCTTCCGGCAGGATATGGCTGTCTTGCGCTTCTTCCACATCGATGTCGATCTGGGCACCCTCACCCACAACAGCACGCGGATCGCATTGGATTTCACCGTTTACTTGAACAGCACCCTGATCAATCAACTTGGCCAGACGCGTGCGCGATAGCACTGCATCCTCTGGCACATCGCGCGCAAGCGCCTTATCAAGACGCTTAGGCGGGGTTTCGCCCAGAATGAATGTAATACGGCGGTGCGACATGGATGATCTTTCTGAGCCGGCAAACCTGCGCTTCTTGCGCCGGATGGTGACGGTACTAACGGCAGTAATGATTTTGGGCGTGGTAGTCGTTATTGGACTGCTTGTCACGCGTCTGAGCCGCAATACCCCCGTTTTACCTTCTGAAATCACATTACCTGACGGCGCAAAGGCCACAGCCTTTACTCAGGCCGTTGATTGGTACGCCGTTGTGACAGACAAAAACGAGATTTTAATCTTTGACCGGATGACAGGTGCGCTGCGCCAAACGGTAGTGATAGAGTAACGCGTTCTAACGCTGCTTACAGTTCTCTGAGGGACTGCAAACAGGCATTTCCTCGGAAACGCCGTGCTTTGCTCACTTTCAAAAATCACTGATCTGTTGAAAGTGGTACCGGGAGATGGTTTCGAACCAACTGCCTCGTGGACCACAACCACGCGCTCTAACCAATTGAGCTACCCCGGCACTGGGGCGTTGATTAGATTGCACAAGCGCGCGCGTCAACTCCTATAGTTGCAGTTTTTTGCACCTTTGCACCACGATCAGCGAAAAAAAAGAAAATATACCTTCAAAGAGAGCGAGTTAACACCTGTTCAATCAACGATTGGCCAAAGGAAACTACTGGTTTTTCGTCCACAATTGCCCAGCCATTGCGCAGATACAGAGCAACGGCCGCTTCGTGGCTTTTGTGAGTCGCCAACACCATATCCCGATATCCTTTGTCGCGGGCGAAATCGGTACAGGCTTCTAACAACCTCAAGCCCAGCTTGCGCCCTCGCGCCTCTGGCACCAGCTGAAACAGGCGTAATTTCGCAGTTTGGTCGCTTAGACGAACACAAAAGATCGAGCCAAGGCGGGTATCGCCATCCCACGCGATCCAGCCCTGCTCGACTTCGGGATCATGACTTTCGAGGAAATCATCCAATATCTGAGCAATGAGCACACCAAAGGTGGCATCGAATCCCTCATCGCGTTCATAGGTCTGGATATGGGTTTCAATCATCCACGCGCGGTCGGATAGCAAAAAGGGGCGTAATTCAATCTGTGTCATGGCCTCAGCCTACCCGCACAACCACTTGCCTTTCAAGCTACACAGCGGTAGCGATACCACCTGAAATCTTGGAGGGACCCGCCATGGGCATCAACGACGAACGCGACATTGAAGCCGACCTGCAAATCGCCCCAACCGATCAAGGGATGGTACGGTTGTACATTGAAGGTGCTGGCGTTGAAATCCCGATGGACTTCACCCCGGACGAAGCACGCGAAATCGCCGAAGAGATCGTAGCCGCCGCGCAAGCAGCAGCTCAAATGGGTGGCAAAAAACGACGCTAAGCCTCGCGACGATTGCAAAGCCGGATGTGGTGGTCAGATGATTTTGGCCTTCACCTCGCGTTTCTGACGTAGAACGGAAAAACCTTCGCGCAGGATACCTCGAAGGTTCGCAAAGAGCCCAGACCTACGCCATGCTGCATGATGTACCAATGTCCGCAAATAGAATTGAACAACTTGTCGTTGGCCACTAGGTTTACTGCATGTCTTATGTAATTTCCTCCATCGCGCTTTTGCTGGTTGCGAATGCCTTGATCGCATTCGGGGTCGCGTTCTATTGGCAGGCAAGGGTCATCTTTACCTTGTTGGGAACCTCGGACTGGGATGGTGCACCTACTAGCCCATGGAAGGATTTGGCCAACCCAAATGGCGTCAACAACACCTTTGGCCGTTTCATTGCAGGTGAGATTTATCCCGAGTTACGGCGAAAGTGGGCAAAAGCTATCGGATACGTCGCAATGAGTTTCTTGACGCTATTTTTAGTGGTCGGTTTCTTACAAATCTTCGCCCCAAACCACCTTACATAAAGTGAACGCAGTAATTAACAGCCATCAAAGCAGCCGTTTAAATTATTTGATCCAACGGCAGCTCAGTCCGCATAACGGACTTAACTGCCAATAGTTTTACACACGACTCTAGCCGACTTGATCCAAAACTCACCCAGCACCGCGTCAACTATCAGCACCGTTCCACATAGGATCACGCATTGCCTGTAGGCGTCGCGCGGCCGTTTCCGCGAATTTCTGCACCATGACCTTACGCCGCGCTGGTGCAAGTTTCGCTTCAGGTGCCATGCGCACAATCTCTCCGCCATACCCGTCAGCGATGATCAGGCCTTGATCTTCGGGCAACAGCTCGGTTGGGAAATCTTCGTCTACTGCAAAAAAGAACCTGTCGGCCCACGCTAGATAGCCCTGCCATTTGCTGTCTGAGGTGAAATCCACGCGGCTGGATTTACATTCAACCACCCAGACCTCCCCCTTTGGCCCCAGCGCCATAACATCTACGCGCAATCCGCGCGTCGGGACCAACTCCTCAACACAGGCGAATCCGTGTGTCGCGAGGTGCCGTGACACACCGCGCTGCAATAGCT
The DNA here is from genome assembly GCA_033851935.1 of Sulfitobacter sp. Taxonomy (GTDB): domain Bacteria; phylum Pseudomonadota; class Alphaproteobacteria; order Rhodobacterales; family Rhodobacteraceae; genus Sulfitobacter. Next base: position 335,563 of record JAWSVL010000002.1, on the reverse strand, counting down.
GTCCGGGTTGAAGGTTATTGGATGTTTCAGTCATACTTAAACTATGAACATATCATGAACACTTGCAACCCTCGCGGCTGTGACTTGGCCTTTTGCCTCCATCTGCCTATCTTATCCTTAACAAACCAAGGATATCCGAATGAGCGATCTTCAAGACCCCACCGCCCGCGCCCGTGGCGTCCGTTATGCGCGCGAACTGGAAGGCCACCTCAGCTGGTTGGACACCTTTTCCGGCACCGCACTTGGGGTCCTTGCAGTGGCCTCTGGCATTTACACATACCTCGGCGTGTCATCATTGCTAGACGACAACGGTGCCATGTCCGCCTTTGCTGCCATTGCCTATTCTGTGGCGGTGTCCGTTGGGATATTTGTGTTTTGGTCCTATATGTTACGCCTATTTCCAGCCGTGCGCGGCGCACGGGCGCGTGTGGCGTTATTGGCGACTATGGGCCTTGGATCTATCGCGATCATCGCCATGTCCAGCTGGCTGAACGCGGCTGCTCTTGCGGGATCTGCCGCTGTCGAACAACATCTGGCCAAAACCGTCCAAGACTACCAAGTGTCATTGGAACGCGCCCATGAGGTCGCCTTGTCCGCACAAGGGCTAGAGCGTGATGTGGCCCGTGTCCGTCAATCGTTTGAAGACCTTAGCGAGCAAGAAGCCACAGGAAATCTGTCTGGCCTTGCGGGGCGCGGTGCGGTTTTTCGGGTACTCCGCCAAAAATCAAGTGAGCTTGCCGGGCTAGAAGCCCAGATCGCCTCACAAACCCCGCTGGTTCAATCCGCGTTCACAGAAGGGAATGCAATCCTCAGCCGAATGCGCGCCCTTACGGTTGAGGCAGGGCCTGTCGAGGCCCGCTCGGTTGAGTTTTCGGAGCAGGCTGTTCGATTGGCGGGGTTGATCACCCAGATGCGTCAACTTTCGGTTGCCTCACTGGTTGAACGCGCCGCGCAAGATCTTTCCGCTTCAGTTGTATTGCCAGAACTTGATGGGCGCTCTGCTGAAACACGCGGAGATCAGGCCGCAACCATATCCTCGGTCCTCGAAGTACTGGCTCAGCGCGCCCAAACCCTAGGGCGGGCCGCACAAGCTGTTCAGGCAATGCCTGCGCCACCTGAGACCACATACACACCGATCTCGGCAGCCGATGCCGTGATCCTTTATGCGCGCAATTTTGTCCCCTCTTGGGCTGGCGCGATTGCTATTGATCTGCTGCCTGCAGTTTTGGTGTTCATCCTTGCCATCACCCAAGGCGCAATCAGGATGGGGCGCGAAGGGACCGCCGTCGAAGATAGCCTAACGCTAGCCGAACTGCGTGCGGCGATTGCAGTGATGAAAGAAATGGACAGCGCCATGAAGGCGGACGCTGACGTACCATCCGCGACACCATTACCAACACGAACAGCGGCAGAATGAGCGCTGCACCTAAAAGAAACCCTGTTGGTCGCGTGTTGATCGGGGTCTTGGCCTTTCAACTTTTACTGGCTGGCCTGCTGTTTGTCGGGGACTTGCAGAATGGCCTTAGCCTGCCGCGCTTGGGGCCCAAGGCCCCCTCCTTAACCGAGCCTGTCCGCCCCGGCGACCAAACACGCCGTTTCTCGCCCAGCCGCGCGGTGCCCGGCAACCGTGAGCCCCTACCAAAACGCCTGACGCTGACTGTTGTCTCTGGCGGGGCAGCTGTATTGATTGAGGGCGCAATTGCAGATGGCGATGCGCCGCGCATTATCAAACAACTAGAGGAGCTGCGCGAGGCCCCTACCCGCATGTTCCTTAATTCCCCCGGCGGGTCAGTCCATGACGCGCTAGAACTTGGACGCGCTGTACGGTTGGCTGGATTGGAAACTGAAATGCGCGAAGGTGATATTTGCTATTCGGCCTGCCCCTATCTGCTGGCAGCCGGCGTCAAACGCACCATCCCCGAAGAAGCATTTGTGGGTGTGCATCAACACTATTTCGGCGAAAGCACCATTTTACCTGCCTTTGCCGCCGTTGAAGACATCCAACGCGGACAAGGATTGGTGATGCGGTATCTCAACCAAATGGGCATTGATCCGCTCATCATGCAGCACGCATTGATAACACCACCCAATGAAATTTACGTTCTGCTACCCCAAGAACTGGTTCGATACGGGTTTATCGAACCAGTCACGCAATAGCCCCTTGCCCTAAGTCCGTCACGCCCCTACCTAAGAAGAGTGACGGGTTCTGCCCTGTGCGACATAAAGTTTACATTCCAGTGGCCTTAAGCAAATCCCAGGGAGCTGGCTCTGTTTTAGCCCTGGCTAATTTATCTGGCACCCACCTGTACATACAGGTCCTCGGGAATAAAACTGGTCGGCAACGGCGGTCCCGTCACACATCATTTTTAGCGAACGCGCAGCGCGCCACCAAAAAGTTTCATCATTTCGTCCCGGGTTACTGGGTCATCACTAGATTGCGCGGCCGTAGATGAAGTGTAGTCATAATGAGATGTAGGACGGTGGTCTGCGCGCGTCACTTTTGAGTGCTCTGCCATCTTGGGCACCTCAACATCATCCGCTGTTCGCGACATAAAAAACAAGATCACTCGTACAAAGAACAAAACCACCGAACCTTTCTGACACCGGTGCTGTAGGTTCCGGCAATCACTTAAGAGTAGTAATGAAGTCCCGCCCAACCGAAAAGAAATTTTCACTGCTGACGGGAATAATAGTTTCTAATGCATAACCAAAAGTTTGCCCCAAAATGTGAGCTATGCTCTCCGTGATTTAGGTATGTTCATATCATGTGTTAAGACTTGGTTAATTTTCAATTGGTTAACACGTCGAAGAATTGCACAGATCGCATATCAACACCTCAATAGTTTACGTTTGGGAACGCACACCCTAGCGTTGCACAAAAACACCACCTCAGTCGGCTCTCGCCTCTCAGATTAAGTTGTTTCGCACAGAGAGACAATCCGATCTCACCTCAATTCAATTAAATCAATTAAATTCAATAAGATACAGGCCATCAGTGCGTTTTCGCAAAAAACACTTTGCATAAATATAAATGGAAATCTCACGTCATTGAGATTGAAAAATCAAATTACTATCAGTACTTAACGGCTATGTGTGCATAATTCACCAGCGGTATGTGCAAAAATGCACATAAATGATTACCAATACATTAATTACATGAAATTTACAGCGATCTGCACAGACGCAAAAAAGCTGCCGAAGCGAAAGCTACAGCAGCACTAAATACCAACAAAATCAAAAAAATTAGAGCCAGTTAACACGTCAATCAGAACGCTTCTGGGCGGGCCTCTCTGGCCATGTGATCCAGAACTGCGTTCACAAAACGTGCCTCTTTTCCGTCTGGAAAGAAAGCGGATGCCAGATCAAGATACTCCGCGATCACAACCTTGGGCGGTGTAGATTCATCACGTAACTCTGCACCTGCAGCGCGGAACAAGCCGCGCAAGGTTGGATCAATCCGCGCGATTGGCCATTTAGCCACCAATGCACGATCCGTCATTTGGTCAATCGGACCCTGATGATTTACCGCGTCTTCCAACACACGGGTAAAATGTGCCTCATCGCCTTCCAACATTTCGTCACCGTCCATAAAATCGCCAAAGCGGTGATCAAGGAACTCTAACCGCACTTTATCCAGCGTTAGATTGGAATGCTCCATCTGGAACAATGCCTGAACGGCATACAGCCGTGCAGCTGAGCGCATCTTGCGCTTCATGTTACCGGTCATGTTATCGGTGCGGTTTGGCGTGCTCATGCGGTGGTATTTCCGTCCAAATCTCCGGCCATCACAGTGTCCTCGCCCAATGGCTTGAACCCGATGCCCGCGGGTGTGGACGCCCACTTACGGCCCAGCGCGATAAGATGCAAGGCCGCGAGCGCAGCTCCGCCACCTTTGTTTTGCCCTTCAGGATCGGCACGCACATCAGCCTGCGCCTTGTTTTCGACGGTTAAGATGCCGTTGCCAATGCACAATCCTTGCAACCCAAGCATTTGAAGCGCCCGAGAGCTGTCATTGCACACTGTTTCATAATGCGTCGTCTCGCCGCGAATAACACAGCCCAGTGCGACAAATCCGTCAAAATTGCTGCGGCGGTCTGAAATGCTGATCGCTGTCGGAATCTCAAGCGCACCCGGCATTTCAACCACCTCATAACTGGCCCCTGCATCCTCAAGCGCCGCTTTTGCACCCGTTAACAAGCCCGCAGCGATGTCGCTGTAATATGGCGAAACGACGATCAGCACCTTAACGGGCTTATCAAAGAGCGGAGCGGGCAGAACTGTATGTTCGAGGGATGCGGCCATGGTGCAGTTTACTCCTTGGTGATGGGCTGGGTGCCCACGATTTCGAGATTGTAGGCTTCAAGACCTGTATATTTCGTTTGCGGATTGTCTGTCAGCAATACGAGTTCGTGTACGCCAATTTGCGCCAGTATCTGTGCACCCAACCCCGTGCGTTTGATAGTGCGCGGCGCGTCATCGTCACCTTCTAACCGCAAGCGCGGATTGGGTTCGCGGAACAACAATACAGCGCCACGGCCCTCATCTGCGATAATCTTCATCGCATGGGGCAGCTCATCAGGAGCACTGGAGCCAAGGCCCAAAACGTCTTCAAGCGCATTCAGCGCGTGTGTGCGTGTCAGCACGGGTTTACCGTCCCCTATTTCGCCCTTGCTCATCAATACGTGGTCCGTCCCGGAAATCTGATCCTCAAAAACCCGCATTCGCCACTCGCCACCATAGGCGGATTGGACCACACGATCGTCGCGCTGAACCAGCATGTTGTCATGTTTATTGCGATAGGCGATCAGATCGCTGATGGTGCCGATCTTTAGCTTGTGCTGGGCCGCAATGCTCACCAAGTCGGGCAAACGCGCCATGGTGCCATCCGCCTTCATGATCTCACAGATCACGCCAGCGGGCTTTAGCCCAGCAAGGCGGCTGATATCAACTGAGGCCTCAGTATGGCCAGCACGCACCAGCACACCACCATTGCGCGCACGCAACGGAAACACGTGGCCTGGAGTGGCGATCTCTGCTGCGCCGTTTGCCTCTTCGATGGCTACAGCCACTGTCAGCGCACGGTCGCCTGCGGAAATCCCGGTTGTCACACCTTCACGCGCCTCAATACTAACCGTGAACGCCGTCTCGTGACGTGAGGAGTTATTGGTCGCCATCATAGGCAGCTCAAGCGTATCTACGCGCGACTGTGTCATGGGCAAGCAAATCAGGCCACGCCCGTGAGTCGCCATAAAGTTGATCGCATCCGCATCGGCAAATTCGGCAGCGATCACAAAATCGCCCTCATTCTCGCGGTCTTCATGATCCACAAGAATATACATTTCTCCTGCGCGGCAGGCGGCGATGATGTCCTCAATCGGGGAAATCGCGTTGGCAAGTTCCGCTTCAACAGGTCCGGGTGTTTCAAAGCTCATGGGAGGCTCCCTTGTTTTCTATCTTCCGGCCTAGCCGACAGCACAGTACATGACCAGAGTAAGCGCTGCGTAACAGCGCACGTACCCCGTTTATCCCTGCATATCAGCAAGCCGGGCAACGTAACGCGCAAGCGTATCAATCTCGAGATTCACCTGGTCGCCCACATTCACATCCCCCCAAGTTGTCGCAACCTTTGTATGAGGGATGAAATTGATGCCGAATTCACAGCCATCGACTTCGTTCACCGTCAAGGATGTTCCGTTCAACGCAACCGACCCTTTAGATGCGACAAACTTGGCCAGCGTTTTTGGGGCGCGCAATGTGACGCGGGTGCTATCGCCCTCGTCTCGCATCAAGGTAACTTCGGCGACCCCGTCGACGTGGCCAGACACAATATGCCCTCCCAATTCATCACCAACCTTTAGCGCGCGTTCAAGATTGACACGGCGGCCTACACGCCAGTCAGAAAGGTTGGTCAAATCAACCGTTTCGCGGCTAACTTGAACTTCGTACCAATCAGCGCCCAAATCAACGACCGTGAGGCAAACACCGTCACTGGCGATGGACGCCCCCATATCTATACCCGCTGTGTCATACCCACATGAGATCCGCGCGCGCAGGTCGCCTTCTTGTTTAAGCTCGGTTATGGTCCCGATATCGGTGATTATCCCCGTGAACATCGTATTCCCTCCGGTTTATGTTGAGCTGGCAAGGCATAAGCCATAATTTGGTCAGAGTTTTGAGACTAAATACTGTGAAGAGCAACCTTAGAAAGCCACACATGTCATCGCATACCCCCGACTCTCGGGTATTTTTGTTCCTGCAAGGGCCGCACGGCCCCTTTTTCAACCGCCTTGGCAAGATGCTTAGGGCGGCGGGTGCGGATGTATGGCGTGTAGGTTTTAACGCAGGCGACCGCGCATTCTGGTTTCATCCACGCAGCTACATCCCCTATCGTGGCGCATCAGGTGACTGGTCAGAAACCTTTAAGGCGCTGTTAGATGAGAAATCAGTTACCGACATTGTATTATACGGTGACACACGCCCAGTTCACGCTGATGCCGTCAAAGAGGCACGTGCACGCGGCCTGACAGTTCATGTGTTTGAAGAAGGCTATATGCGTCCTTATTGGGTTACCTATGAACGCGGTGGCACAAATGGCAATTCGCGCCTGATGGATATGAGCATCTCGCAGATGCAAAAGGCGTTGGAAAAATCCGACATGGAGGCCCCCTTGCCCCCCAGCCATTGGGGTGACATGCGCCAACACGTCTTTTACGGCGCATTATATCATTGGTTTGTAATGTTCAGAAATGGCGACTATCGTAATTTCCGCCCTCACCGCGACCTACCCGTGACAAAAGAGTTCCAACTTTATCTAAAACGGCTACTGCTGATGCCATGGCAAGCGATTGAGCGGCGACTGGCCACGCTGCGCATCCGATTGGGCGGCTTTCCCTACCATCTGGCGCTACTGCAGCTAGAACATGACAGCTCATTCCAAAAGCACTCCCCCTTTGACACAATGAGCGACTTTCTGGAGCTCGTCATTGATGGATTTGCCAATGGCGCGCCACAACACCACCATCTGGTGGTAAAGGCCCACCCACTGGAAGATGGTCGTGTTCCTGTACGAAAAGAAATTAAGCGGCTCGCAAAAGAGCGCGGCGTTGAAAAGCGTGTGCATTTTGTGCGCGGAGGCAAATTGGCACAACTGCTCAATGATGCGCGTACTGCTGTCACTGTAAACTCCACCGCTGGCCAACAGGTCCTGTGGCGCGGCATCCCGCTCAAAGTGTTTGGCCGCGCGGTCTATGCAAAGCCTGAGTTTGTCTCCGACCAACCCTTGCCAGAGTTTTTTCAAACGGCCTCGCGCCCCGACAATCGCGCCTACAAAGACTTCCGCCGCTATCTGCTGGAAACCAGCCAGCTGCCAGGTGGGTTTTACTCCGCGCGCGGCCGCCGTCAGCTGATGCGTCAAGTTGTAGATATGATGCTAGGGCCCGATGACCCATATGAAGCACTGGATTCAGGCACTGCCCCTGCGCGCCAGCAGTTGCGTCTGGTGAACTAAGCGCCACAACCCCTTGTGGTAGCTTGCAAAGATTACAGCTTATCGCGGCAGCAATGCCACACATTCACGTCCTCCCGCGAGATAAATCATACGCCCGAGTAGATTTTTGTCCGCAACTCCGATAGCAATGGAAACAATACGTCGAAACAATCGGCGATTTGAGGCAGAATATAGGTCGAGGAGACCGGGCAGTGAAAACCCTAAGCATCCGGTGGGCGAACCCCATCGCAGTCGTTGCGGCTTGCGCCGTTCTGGCATCCTGCGGACTGCCGCAGGTTGGCCCCAACAAACGCCAAATCTTTGCAGGATCTGTGCAACGCGAAGGCGATGCCTTTGTTGTTGCTGTAAATGACCGTGTAACGCGTGCAACCGCAGTTGTTCCTGCACTTGGCTTCTCTGCAGCGTTCAAAAACGCAGGGACGCTTGGTTCGGATACGATCCGTGCAGGTGATGTTCTGGGCATTACAATTTATGAAAATGTCGATGACAGCCTGCTTGGCACCGAAGGCGCGCCTGCGACCCTCGAAGAAGTGCAAGTAGACGGTGCCGGGTTTATCTTTATTCCATACGCTGGACGTATCAAAGCTGCGGGCAATTCTCCCGAGGCGATCCGCCGTATCATCACCAACAAGCTCGCTGATCAAACACCCGATCCGCAGGTTGAAGTCCGCCGCGCTGCGGGCGATGGATCAACAGTTTCTCTTGTTGGTGCTGTTGGCGGTCAAGGCGTATACCCGATTGAACGGCCAACTCGCTCGCTTGCAACCATGCTTGCGCGTTCCGGTGGCATCACCATCGAACCCGAAATCGCCCAGATCACAGTGATCCGTGGCAAAGAGCGTGGGAAAATCTGGTTCGAGGATCTTTATAGACACCCAGAACTCGATATTGCCTTGCGTGGCGGTGACAAAATTCTGGTTGAGCAAGACACACGCGCCTACACCGCACTGGGGGCCACTGGTTCACAGGCACGGGTCGCGTTTGAAACGCAAAACCTCTCCGCTATTGAGGCCATTGCCCAAGTTGGTGGCCTGCTTGCTGCCTCAGCTGATCCGACGGGTGTATTCGTCATGCGAAACGAACCCGAAGAAGTGGCCGAACAAGTGCTTGGCCGCAATGATCTAGAGGGTGCGCAGCGTCTGGTCTATGTGCTGAACCTGACAGAACCAAACGGCATGTTCATGGCACGTGACTTTGTTATTCGCGACGGTGACACCCTTTATGTGACCGAAGCACCATTCACGCAGTGGAGCAAAGTCATCAGCGCAATCACCGGCACAGCAAGCTCCGCTTCCAGCATTACCTCTCTGACTGGCGGCTAAGGCCATGGGCCTTGGTCCTGAAACCTATGACAAATCCGCCGCTGGCCCTGAAAAGGACCAGCGGCTTTTTGTCTATAACGGTGGTTTCCTGACCCAAGGACGTATTCGCCGCATCCTACAGTTGTCAGGTTATTCTATCCACGTAGGCCTGCCTTCTGAGGAAACCGATGCCGTCGCGGTTTGGGGGAATTCACCAACGGCCCATCGCGGCGAAGGCGTTGCCGAAGCCCGTGATGCCCCAATTGTGCGTGTTGAGGATGCGCTGCTGCGCTCGCTGTTCCCAGGACGAGAGGGTGAGCCGCCGCTCGGCCTTGTTATTGATCACCGTGCCGCACATTTTGATCCCTCAAACCCATCAGATCTGGAAGTGCTGCTCGCCACCCATCCATTGGATGATACTGCCCTTCTCAATCGCGCACGCATCTGCATCGCCCGCTTGCAAGAGGCTCATCTCAGTAAATACGCAGCGATCCCGTTGGATACCCCCGCCCCTGAACCCGGCTATGTTGTGGTCATTGACCAAACCGAAGGTGACGCATCCGTCACAGCCTCAGGCGCAGACCGCACACGGTTCCTTGAAATGCTCTATTACGCACAAGAAGAACATCCTGGCGCGCGCATCCTTATCAAAACCCACCCAGAAACCTCAGCAGGCCACCGTAAAGGGTATTTCCACGATACAGATCTTAACGATCGCATCGAATTCCTGAGCGATCCCATCAGCCCCTACACATTGTTTGAGGGCGCATTGGGTGTCTACACAGTCTCATCAGGTTTGGGGTTTGAAGCGATTTACGCAGGGCACAAACCGCGCGTCTTTGGTCAGCCGTTCTACGCAGGTTGGGGGCTAACATCTGACGCGTTTGAAATCCAACGCCGCCAGCGCAGCCTAACGCGTGCGCAACTATTTGCCGCTGCAATGATCCTTTACCCGCGCTGGTATGATCCCTACCGCGACGAATTATGCACATTGGAAACCGTTATCGACACGCTCGAGGCGCAGGCGCGTTGTTGGCGCGAAGACCGCCTCGGATGGACCGCAACAGGTATGAGCCTATGGAAGCGCCCCCATCTGCAAAAGTTCTATGGTCGCTATGCGCCTGTCACTTTCAACGATGCCCTGTTGGATATATCAGATCGCCCACAAATGATCTGGGCCGGGAAAACTGATATCGCAACGTCTGATGTTATCCGTGTTGAGGACGGTTTTTTACGCTCCCGTGGGTTGGGTGCCGCGCTGACGCCGCCCCTATCCTTGGCCACGGATGATCTGGGCATCTATTACGATCCTTCACGCCCATCACGGCTGGAAAAATGGATTGAGACACGCGCGACGCTGCGCCTTGATCAAGAATTACGTGCCGCGCGCCTGATCCGCGCACTCACCAAGGCAGGAATGAGTAAGTACAACACCGGTAAGCCGCCCGAAGCCCTGCCCGATGGCCACCGTATCCTCGTTTGTGGGCAAGTCGGCGATGATGCCTCTATCCGCACAGGCACCAGTGATGTGACCAGCAATCAGGCGCTGCTGGATGCTGTGCGCGCGGCCAACCCAGATGCAACGATCCTGTTCAAACCACACCCAGATGTCGAAGCGGGCCTACGAGAAGGCGCACTTAGCAACCCTGACGTGGCGGATCACATCGTCACAGGGACCGACCCAGCCGCGCTGCTGGCACAGGTACAGGAGGTTCACACAATGACGTCCTTGATGGGTTTTGAGGCCTTGTTACGGAACCTGCCAGTCACAACCTACGGCGCGCCATTTTACGCCGGCTGGGGATTAACGACAGATATGTCTGATGTACCGCCCCGCCGCCGTGCCATACCAACTATTGAGGGGTTGGCCCACGCCGCTCTTATTGATTATCCGCGATATTTTGATCCAAAGACAGGGCTACCCTGCCCCGTCGAAGTCGCGCTTGAACGATTGTCACAGGGGGATGTCCCAACACCCAGCCGCGGAAATCGTCTACTGTCAAAGCTTCAGGGATTGTTCGCGAGCAAAGCGCATTTGTGGCGCAAATAGTAGCAGCCTAACCGCGGTTGCGGGCCCACCTGTGCATCACATCTGGCCCAACGGCCTGTGTATCGAGCAGATCAAACCGTGGTGCCTGAGCCAGCCTTGAGACGCCCATGGCACCAATCCCTGGCAGGCCCTCAGCGCCAATCACAACACCTGCCGAAAACCCAACTAGATTATCCACAAGATCAGCCTTTAGAAGGCTTGCAGCGATAGCCGAGCCCCCCTCTGAGAAGATCCGCGTCAGACCATGTGATCCAAGCTGGCGCAACACATCAGCCATATCCAAATGGCCGCCCTGCGCACGACACGAAAGCATCTGCGCGCCCATTCCCGTCCACGCATCAACCAGCGATGTTGACGCATCTGCCCCGTGGCACAGGATCAGCGGGATGTTGGTAGCAGTCTGGGCTAATTTACTGCTCAGCGGGATATCCAAGCGGCGCGAAACAACTATGCGCGATGGCTGTTGGCTAACGCCCATGTCACGCACTGTTAGGGATGGATCATCGGCGCGCGCCGTGCCGCCGCCCACCATCACTGCGTCATGGTTGGCCCGCATGGCATGCACCATTCGGCGTGCTGAGCCATGAGTGATCCACTGGCTTTCGCCTGTGGCTGTGGCAATGCGCCCATCAAATGAATTGGCCAGCTTTAACGTGACCATCGGGCGTCCCAGCTCAATCCGGCTCAGAAAGCCGATCTGGTCAGCGCGCGCTTGTGCTTCACAAATACCTGTGACGACCTCGATACCCGCATCGCGCAACATCGTAAAACCACGCCCTGCAACGCGTTCGTCGCTGTCGCCAAGGGCAACCACAACACGCGCGACCCCCGCATCGATCAACGCCTGAGCGCAGGGAGGTGTCTGACCAAAATGCGAACAAGGTTCTAGTGTGACATAAACATCTGCACCGCGCGCGGCCGCTCCTGCTTGGGCCAATGCTTGTGGTTCGGCATGGGGCCGCCCTGACGGGGCAGTCCAGCCACGCCCGACAATGCGCCCGTTGCGGACAATCACACAGCCCACCGCAGGGTTCGGCCATGTATTGCCCAGCCCGCGCCGCCCCAAGGACAGCGCAAGATTCATATATCGCGTATCGCTCACCTTAGTCTCAGCTATCGGTCGGCGTATCTGGACGAAGTTCCTGAACGAATTTGTCGAAATCATCCGCTGCTTGGAAGTTCTTGTAAACGCTCGCAAAGCGCACATAGGCAACCGTATCGATCCGTGCCAGCGCTTCCATTACAATTTCGCCGATCTGCTTTGACCCTATGTCAGTCTCGCCCATGCTTTCTAGCCGACGCACGATGCCACTGATCATTTGATCAATCCGTTCTGGTTCAATCGGGCGTTTTTGCATGGAGATACGAATAGAGCGTTCCAGCTTGTCGCGATCAAAGTCTTCGCGTTTGCCGGATGTTTTAATCACCACAAGATCGCGCAACTGAACGCGTTCATAAGTGGTAAAGCGCCCGCCACAGGCAGGGCAAAAACGACGACGGCGGATGGATACGTGATCCTCCGCAGGTCGACTATCTTTAACTTGGGTATCGATATTTCCGCAAAACGGGCAGCGCATTGGCCAGTCCCCTTATTCTTGATCCGCCTCTATTGTGGGATCAACGCCCCACTTATCCACAGGTATACGCGACACCCAAGGTTTTGGGTAGTCCAGAATTTAACATCTATATGAAGGGCAGTATGGCAGGTGTTTTCCTGCCATACTGCCAGCTGGGTACAACCCGCTAATTGCGTACTGCCATTGATTTATCGGTTACCCACCGCGTGACAGCTTATGATCTGCACAAAAGCCGATCGCATGTCCCACGCTCAGATTTGCACCCGCTCGCGAAATAGATGAACCCAGAATGGTCGCAGAAGATGGTGTTAAGCCCGCAGAATTGAGTGTGAATACAACAGGTTTGCGTTGCCCCAGGCCCCGCTCTCGATCCTGAGCAACATAGAGCCGCTGCCCATTTCTGACCTTTTTGTGCTTGCTTGCATAGTCCGCAGCTGCACACCAAATCCCGCGTGCGCCCAAACCTGCATCCCCTGTCACAGCAAACCCATTTGCGTGGGGCACGACGATAACCCCATTTGCGGCCTTAAAGTCTTTGGCAACCGCAGGGCCTGCCATCATGATAGCAACCACAATTGCTGAACAAATCTTACCCATATTCAATTCCACCTCAATACATTCTCTGAAAGTTCAAACTCATCCCTACGACAGAACTGGATTGCGTGATTGATGGGCAGTCCAACTCCCACTTGTGACGTGCTCAGCGAAATCGACTTAGAAGGTCCCTGCGTCAGGTTGTTGGCATTGGTCGTGAACACAACCGATTTTCGCCCCGGAACACTTTTAGAAACCCCGCGCCGCTCAGATATGTACACCCGTCCGCGAGCCCCCAATTTGTGGATCGCATAATCTGCAGCTGCACACCACATTCCACTTGGGCCCTCCCCGCGCGCTTCGATCACTTCAAATGTCGTTTCGGTCAACGGGACAACATCAAGAAGATTCACAGCTCGGTAGTTTTGAGCGTTTGCCATCATGGGAGTGATAGCAGCAACGACAGTGGCAAAGATGAAAGAACGCATAATGCATCTCCTAATGCGGCAATACATTATAGATAGGTGCGCATTGTCGAAGATCAAAATCAAAGCATTGTGAGCGACAGAGCAGTTCTATCTAAATGTGCTAAAAAATAATGGAACCAAAGTTCAAAGGGTTGATATTCATCAAGCATTTCCTAGCCCAAACGCAAAAAGGCCCGCCTGATTTTCTTATCAGACGGGCCCTCTTTTATAGCATCGCAGTTATTGGTCGAGGAACGACCGAAGTTTGCGTGAACGTGAAGGGTGCTTCAACTTACGAAGCGCTTTGGCCTCAATCTGGCGAATACGCTCACGCGTAACGCTAAACTGCTGACCAACTTCCTCAAGGGTGTGATCGGTATTCATGCCGATACCAAAACGCATACGCAGCACACGTTCTTCGCGCGGTGTGAGGCTGGCCAATACCCGCGTGGTTGTTTCCTTGAGGTTTTCCTGAATGGCACTGTCCAAAGGCAGCACAGCATTCTTATCCTCAATGAAGTCACCCAGCTGGCTGTCTTCTTCATCACCGATTGGCGTTTCAAGAGAGATTGGCTCCTTGGCAATTTTCATCACCTTGCGCACTTTCTCAAGTGGCATCTGGAGCTTTTCGGCCAATTCTTCTGGTGTTGGTTCACGACCGATTTCATGCAGCATCTGGCGGCCTGTACGCACCAGTTTGTTGATCGTTTCGATCATGTGCACTGGAATACGGATGGTACGCGCCTGATCCGCGATAGAGCGCGTGATCGCCTGACGAATCCACCATGTCGCATATGTCGAGAATTTATAGCCGCGACGGTATTCAAACTTGTCCACGGCCTTCATCAGACCGATGTTACCTTCCTGAATAAGATCAAGGAATTGCAGCCCACGGTTTGTGTATTTTTTCGCAATCGAAATAACCAAACGAAGGTTTGCTTCGACCATTTCTTTCTTGGCCTGACGCGCCTCTTTTTCACCTTTTTGTACTTGCTGCACAATCCGGCGGAATTCGGAAATATCCAGACCAACGTATTGGCCAACCTGCGCCATGTCTGTGCGCAGTTCGGTAACTTTATCAGAAGAGCGTTCGATGAACATCTGCCAGCCACGGCCGGCCTTCTCAGCCATACGCTCCATCCAGTTTGGATCAAGCTCGTGACCACGGTAGGCATCTACAAACTCTTTGCGGTTGATGCGCGCTTGATCGGCAAGCTTCACCATCGCGCTGTCGATCTGCATGATCCGGCGGTTGATGCCATAGAGCTGGTCAATCAAAGCTTCGATACGGTTATTGTGCAGGTGTAGATCATTCACCAGCGCAACAATTTCAGAACGCAGTTTTTGATAGGCTGCTTCATTTTTGGAGGAGAATGACCCGTCTTCATTCAGCGTCGCAGAAATACGGTTATCCTGCATCTGGCTAAGCTTCACGTAGTCATCAGCGATGATGTCGAGCGCTTCCAAAACCTGCGGCTTCAGCGCAGCTTCCATGGCGGCAAGCGACATGTTGGCCTGTTCGTCCTCGTCATCGTCGTCATCGTCCGTCGAGATCGGATTGCCATCTGCATCCAACTCTGGCTGACCTTCGGTTTTAGTTTGAGCAACGGGGGCACCGCCGACAGGCACCACAGGGGTAGTTGTCTCTTCTTCACCCATCGTGGTGCCGAATGTCGCCTCAAGGTCGATCACATCGCGCAGCAGAATATCTTCGGACAAAAGTTCGTCGCGCCAGATCGTAATCGCCTGAAATGTCAGCGGGCTTTCACACAGGCCAGCGATCATCGTGTTGCGGCCGGCCTCGATACGCTTGGCAATCGCGATTTCGCCTTCACGCGACAACAGCTCGACGCTGCCCATTTCGCGCAGGTACATGCGAACCGGATCATCCGTGCGATCCAGTTTCTCGGAAGTGCCCGAACCTAGCGTAATCTCTTTGGGGCCATCGGTGACGGTAACATCCGTGACGCCCTTATCTTCTTCTTCGGCTTCTTCATCTTCGATGATGTTAATGCCCATCTCCGACAGCATCGACATAACGTCTTCGATCTGTTCGGAGGAAACCTGATCCGGTGGCAGAACCGTGTTCAGCTGATCATAGGTGATGTAACCCTTTTCGCGGGCCTCACCGATCATCTTTTTGACAGCAGCCTGCGACATATCCAGCGAGTGGCCTGAATCCTGATCGTCGTTTTTGGCGTCTTCGTTGGTGTCTTTAGCAGCCATCAAGAATTCCTTTAAGTCCCTAAGCGAATCACCGCTAAGTGATTCGGTTTTGCGAATCATGCGGGGTTTGAGATGATTCTTAAACCCGCATCCTTAGTTTTCCGCTAAATGCGGAGATTTGGTAACCCCTACGCCACAACAATGGCCCTCACGGAGCCAAAATCGTACTTAGTGGTCCTTCTTCCCACCTTTCGAGAAGTCAATTTGGTCGAACATGTTCCGGCTTTTGGCAACCTGCTCTCGGTCTAACCGCGCGCCGTTATCGGCAATAACGTATTCTGCCTTGTCTTCCTGTCCTGTACGCTGCGCTAGATCAGCCGCACGTGCCGCTTCAGCTAGGCGCCATGTCAGCCCCTCATCTGCCTCACCGGTCATGTCATCTGCTGCGTCATCCACCTCAGCCATCAACCCGCGCACGGCAGCCAATTTTGCTAGCTCTTCTGCGATAGTCATTGAGGTAACTTCAGCATCGCCCGGTTTGCGGATACAAGGCGTAATAGCCACATGGCGTTGCGTCATGAGATTTTCAAGGGTGTCATAGCCCATCGTTTCATCAATTCGGCCGCGCAGCGTGCTACGCCCCTCGGTTGCGTACCGCAGGATCAGGTCCCGCAGGCGCGCATGATCATGGTCCGTGCAGGCCATTTTCTCTAACGCCCCTTCAAACGGTTCAACGACATCAGGGCAAGAAATACAGGCTGCCAAAATCACCGCTTCGCGCAGATGATCCGTGGTCCGCGCATCAGCGCCCCCTGCCAAAACGGACGATTTAGCACCGGCTGAAGGCCCCTCGGGCGCCTTACTATTCCAAGGTTGACCGCTACGCCGCGCTGATTTCCCCCCGCCGCCACTGCTGCCACCGCCACTAGACTTTGAGCGAAACAACTGCCAACGCAAATCTTTGATGGCTTGGCCGTAGTGACTGCGGATGCTGGGGTCTTTGATCAGTTTAATCTTTTCGCGCAGCGATTTATCCAGGGCTGCTTTTCGTTCGGGACTGTCAAAATTTTTACCTTCAGTTTCGCGCTGCCACAGCAACTGAACCATGGGAACAGCCGCATCCAGCAGGTTTTGCACAGCGCCTTTACCGGAAGACTTCAATAGATCATCAGGATCCTGGCCTTCGGGCATCATGGCGAACCGCAAACTGCGCCCCGCCTCAAGCAACGGCAAGGATAGATCAATCAACCTAAGGGCAGCACGCTGGCCTGCTGTATCACCGTCCATTGTGATGATCGGCTCGTCGCTAATGCGCCACAACATCGCCAGCTGGTTTTCCGTCACGGCGGTCCCCAATGGAGCGACTGCCCCGCCAAATCCCGCTTCGCTGAGGGCGATAACATCCATATAACCCTCGGCCACCAGCAGCGGTTGCCCCTTGCCCGCCGCGACACGCGCATTTTTGACGTTATACAGGCTGCGCCCTTTATCAAACAGTTCGGTCTCGGGAGAGTTGAGGTATTTCGCCTTATCTTCAGGGTCCATCGCGCGACCGCCAAAGGCTATCGCACGGCCACTGGCATCGCGGATCGGGTACATGATCCGGCCGCGAAACGTATCATACGGCTTGCCGCCTTTGCTGGGCGGCTTGGCCAGCCCTGCACCTAGGATCAACTCGTCAGGGATATCCTTACCCTTGAGCGCATCCCAAAGACCCTGCCAGCCATCCGGTGCAAATCCGATCTCCCAGCGGTCACATACATCTTGTGGCAGGCCGCGACGCTCCAAGTATTCACGGGCGGCTGACGCTGCCCCAGTGCGTAATTGCAGCCGGAACCATTTGACGGCCAGCTCCATAACATCAACAAGCTCGGTGCGTTTATCGGCCTTTTCCTGTGCGCGGGGATCGCGTTCAGGCATCGGCATGCCCGCCTCCCGCGCCAAAATCTCAACCGCTTCCATAAATGAGACATTCTCGGTCTCGCGCACAAAGGAAATCGCGTCTCCCTTGGCGTGGCACCCAAAGCAGTAATAAAACCCTTTACGATCATCGACGTGAAAGCTGGCAGATTTTTCTTGGTGAAAGGGGCACGGTGCCCACATATCGCCATTGCCCTGATTAGACTTGCGCGCGTCCCACATGACTTTTCGCCCGACAACCTGCGAGAGGCTGGCGCGTGTACGCAATTCATCAAGGAAACCAGGTGGCAGACTCATATCTATCCATATGGGCAGCGCGCGGTCAGAGTCCAGTAACGCGCCACCTTTTGGGGCCGCTTATTGCGACAGGCAAAGCTCATTCCAAGAGGCAGACAGGTCAGTGTCTTTCAGCTCGGATACTTTCATGCCGTATACCCAAGGGGTCACCAGCGGCACAACCGCGTTGTATTTTTCTGGCCACTCTGGCGCGGTATCCACGATATGTGCCGCGACTTTTCTTTCCTTCACACGGGCCACACGCGCAGCCTGCACAGCGGCAACAACATCACCTTGATAGCCACAGTCTTTTTCCTTGGCCGTTTCGGCATAGGCGGGTGCGGCCATCATGCCAAAAACGGCAATACTCAAAACACGGATCATAACATACTCCACTAAACAGATTTGGCAGACCTTATCCGCGCGCGGCCACAGCTTCCAGAGCAGTCCGCAAATCGTGAACAAGCGTCCCCGCCATTGAGCGGAATGCCGCAATTAGATAGCTGTCTTCGTCAATGCGGGTGATGCTGGCGTTCATATGCCCCAGTTGCGTGCGTGCCGTGGCCCCCACACCAAAGGCAGACAATCGCATATCAACAGGCACCAAACGCGCCAACGCATCTCCCCCCCCTGCACCGCTCAGCGTTACAAACGCCCAAGCATCAGATTGATCCACAACAGCGGCATGTTTGCCAAGCGCTGGCTTGGGGGCCACGCCTATCAAAAATGCCTCGCCCTGCCCTACCCAAATACACCGCACATCGCCGTTAGATGTGAATTGATTTGGCGCCGGGAACGGTAGGCCCAGCGCATTATTGAAGGCCGCCTTGGGTGGGCTGGAAAACGGCGTGACCGATGCCACGGGGCCAACATTGGCCTCTGCAACTGTCAACGCGCCAATGTGTAATGGCAGCAGTCCCGCGCAGGGAGTTGTCTGAGTTAACTTATCCACGCACGCGCCCTCCATCACCATCCACAAAAATCGGGCTGCAGACTTCAACTTCAACAGTCAGATCGCGCACGTGATCGCGCACCACCATCCGCTCGCCTATTCTATCTGGACCGTTTTTGACAAAACCTAATGCGATCATGCTACCAGTTTCGGGCGAATAACATACCGAGGTGATATACCCCTTATCATTTGCGTGAACATGGTCCGCGTCCACATCAAAGACATGCGCGCCCGCGGAAAGCTGTTTCACAACACCGACGGGGCGAAACCCAACCATACGCTCACGTGTGGACTCAGCTAACCCTTCACGCTGCGACAATACTTTTCCGATGCAATCCTTCTTGGCAGAGATCATGCGCTCCATGCCAATGTCATAGGCCGTCACTCGACCATGAATTTCAGCGTGGGTTATATGCCCTTTTTCGATCCGCAATACGTTAAGCGCCTCCATTCCGTAGGCACCACCTTGCATTGCCTCGGCACGTTCAACGAGGGCAGAAAATAATGCAGCGCCATAACGCGCGGGAACGGCCACCTCATAAGCGTGTTCACCCGAAAACGAGATCCGGAACAACCGCCCTGCAACGCCCAACACATCGACTTCACCACAAGCCATGAACGGCCAGTTCTCATTGTCGATCTCAGCGTCCACAATGCCGTTGACCAATTCGCGTGACTTTGGCCCTGCCACGGCAAACTGCGCCCACTGTTCCGTCACCGAGGTAAAGGCCACAGACCATTCAGGGTGCAGCGCTTGGGTGACAAACTCAAGATGGCGCATGACCTCCCCTGCTGCGGCGGTGGTTGTGGTCATCACATAATGTTGCGGCCCCAAGCGTGCGCAGGTTCCATCATCCATCACATACCCGTCTTCACGCAGCATCAGACCGTAACGCACGCGCCCTTCTTTGAGCGTCGAGAACATGTTGGTGTAGACAAGATCCAGCAGTTTGGCAGCGTCCGGACCTTGAATGTCGATCTTGCCCAATGTGCTAACGTCACACACGCCGACAGCCTTGCGGACATAGCCAACTTCGCGGTCGCATGATTGCCGCCATGTACTTTCGTCTGTCTGCGGAAAATAGCTGGGGCGGTACCACAAGCCCGCCTCGATCATAGGCGCAGACATTTCCAACGATTGTTTGTGAGATGTCGTGTGCCGCTCAGGCGCAAATCCCTTGCCCTGCGCTGCGCCGCCCATGGCTGCAATCGCAACAGGCGAATAGGGTGGCCGGAACGTCGTTGTGCCCGTTTCAGGAATGCCCCGCCCCGTAGAATCCGCCAATACCGCCAGCGCCCCCACGTTTGAGTTCTTCCCCTGATCTGTTGCCATCCCTTGAGTAGTGTAGCGCTTCATATGCTCAACCGAGCGGAAGTTTTCAACTGCCGCCTGTTTGATGTCCTTCACGCTCACGTCATTTTGGAAATCAAGCCAGGCGCGGCCTTTTCCTGTTACCGCCCAAAGCGGCGAAATCCGGTAAGGCGCATCCTCGGCCACGGGCAGTGCAACCTCACCAACCTTAGCGCCCAACGCCTCGACAACACGTGTGGCAGCAGCAGCCCCTTCGACCAGGCAAGCCGTTGTAGAGAATGCCCCGTTACACGCCCCAGCGGCTTCCAAATTTGGCACGGTATCAGGCGTCGGCACAAAGGCTGCAATGTCTTCGCGCCACGCGGGGCGCCCATTCATGTGGCAGGTCAAATGAACCGTAGGGTTCCACCCGCCTGAAATCGCCAAACACTCAGCCGCGAGATGGGTTATCTTGCCATTTTTGCGGATTTTGATGCTGGTTAGGCCAGATCGGCCAACAGTATTACACACCTCGGCCCCTAAATAGACCGGATAAGGCACATCGCCCACTTCGGCATCGGGCCGTGAATCAACCAAGGCAACAACCAGTACGCCAGCGGCATGTAAATCGCGGGCTGTGCGGTGTGCGTTGTCATTATTACCAAACACTGCAACCGTTTTAGCAGGTGTCACACCCCAACGGTTCAGATAGGCCCGCACCGCCCCTGCGGTCATGATGCCCGGACGGTCGTTGTTTTCAAATGCGATAGGCCGCTCAATCGCACCAGCACACAGCACGGTCCGTTTTGCCGCAATCCGCCAGAAACACTCAAGCGGCGCGGTGCTGCGTGGAACGTGATGTGTGACCCGCTCAAGCGCGCCAAACACGCCACCATCATAGGCACCTGTTACCGTGGTTCGCGTCATCAGGCGCACGTTCGGCAATTTAGCCAGACGCGCAGCTTGGGCCCTTGCCCACTCAGCGCCAGCCATTCCATCTATCTCGTCAACTTCGGCTAACAAACGTCCGCCCATGTGGGAATCTTCGTCACACATGATAACATCCAGCCCTGCCTCAGCAGCGACAGTTGCCGCCATCAGCCCGCTTGGCCCTGCGCCAACAACCAATAGATCGCAGAACGCAAAAGCTCGGTCATATGTGTCAGGGTTATGTTCGCCACTAAGACGTCCTAGCCCCGCCGCGCGGCGGATGATTGGCTCATACAGTTTTTCCCAAAACGCTTTGGGCCACATGAATGTCTTGTAATAGAAACCAGCACCCAGAAACGGCGCCGCCAAATCGTTCACTGCCATCACATCGAACTGCAATGAGGGCCACGCGGATTGCGAGTACACCTCTAGCCCTTCATAAATTTCTTGAACTGTCGCACGGATATTTGGTTCAGCTCCCGCACCAGTGCCAACAGTGACCAGCGCATTTGGCTCTTCCGAACCCGCACTTAGCGGGCCACGCGGCCTATGGTATTTAAACGACCGCCCCATCAGGCGCACGCCACTGGCCAATAGGGCGGACGCGACAGTGTCCCCTGCGCGCCCTATGTATTCCACACCATCAAAGCGGAACCTTACCGGAGCGCCCAGCCCCGTTTCTGAAATCCTCATGCGCCCGCACTCCGCGTTACATCTGACGCCAGTTCAGTTGTATAAATTTCATGGGTAACAGTGTTGCGTGTCACAACGATCCAAGCGCCGCAGCCCGCCTCGTGTTGCCAAAAATCTTGTGTGCGCCCTGCAGGATTTTCGCGCAAATGCACGTAGTCATCCCACGCATGAGGGCCCGCATCTACCGCAGGTCTCGCCAGTGCTGCCCCTTTGTAATAAAATTCGCGCCGATCCCGTTCACCGCACAATGGACATGTTATTCTCATCCCTAACGCCTCCCGCACGAGCGGATCACTTGATCCACAACCAGTTTGTTATCTTTGGAGAACCCGCGGCCGCGCAGCAGGCTACCTGATTCAAAAAACCTGTCTGCATTTTCTGAACGACAGAACCCTCTGCCGAGGTTTTTTCCAAACTCCTGCAAAACGCGTTGTCCCTCAGGTTCCTTAAACACTGCACTTGAAAACGGTAGCGACACGTCCAAAATCAATGTTTGTCCAATGGCCCTCGTATTTCGCAAGACAACGCCGCCTCCGAAATTGCGCCCAATGTCATCACGCAAATTTTTGGCTGTCAGTTCGATCACCTCACAGGCAAATGCGCTTTTGCAGGTCGTATCGCCAGTAGGCACAGGATCACAGGCGGCCAATGCCCCAAGAACCAACATGCCCAGCCCAGCGCGGCGTATTTTTTTGCTAACGCCATTCATCAAATTGATCATCTTGCGTCCCATCAGTGCAAGTTATGTTGAGAGCCGGTGCCCTCTTCATCCATCAAACCACGGCCCGTGCGGAACCGGTCCAACCTGAACTTTGCAGCAGGTTCATGATGGTTTCCCGTAGCCATAAGATGGGCAAATGAATTGCCCGACCCTGGCACAGCCTTAAATCCGCCGTAACACCAGCCACAGTTTAGAAAAAGGCCCTCGGTTGGGGTTTTGTCGATAATGGGCGATCCATCTGGCGTCATATCCATGATCCCACCCCACGCACGCAGGACCTTAGCCTTGCCGATCATCGGCATTAGGGTCATGCCCGCCTCCATCACATGCTCCTTTGACGGCAGATTGCCGCGCGCGGCATAGGATGAATAGTAATCCAGATCGCCACCAAACACCAAACCGCCCTTGTCAGATTGGCTGATGTAAAAGTGGCCCATACCAAAGCTGATCACATTGTCGATTACAGGTTTGAGGCCTTCGGTCACAAAGGCTTGCAGGACATGGCTTTCGATGGGCAGGCGCATGCCTGCCATTGCCGCCACTTGGGACGAGCGACCAGCAACTACAACGCCGACCTTCTTGGCGCGGATTGCACCACGTGTAGTTTGCACTCCACGTACAACGCCATTTTCGATATCGATACCTGTTACTTCGCACTGCTGGATCAGGTCGACGCCGCGCTCGGACGCGCCGCGAGCATAACCCCACGCAACGGCATCATGGCGTGCTGTCCCTGAACGGCGCTGAAATAAGCCCCCGTAGATCGGAAAGCGTGTATTTTCGAAATCCAGATAGGGCGCATGTTTGCGCACACCTTCGACATCTAGCAATTCAGCGTCATCGCCCTGCCCGACAATCGAATTCCCACGCCGTACATATGCATCCCGCTGCCCGTCCGAGTGACACAGCATAAGCTGCCCGCGTTGGGACAGCATCACGTTGTAATTCAGTTCTTGTTCAAGGTTTTCCCACAGCTTGAGGGAATGCGAATAAAACTGGGAGTTGCCATCAAGGAAGTAGTTAGCCCGCACAATCGTTGTGTTCCGCCCAATATTGCCACCGCCAAGATATCCCTTTTCGAGCACCGCAATGTTGGTCATTCCATGCTCTTTAGCGAGATAGTAAGCCGTGGACAAACCATGTCCACCGCCCCCTATGATGATCGCATCATATTCCGCCTTCGGCTCGGCGTCGCGCCAATGTGGCCGCCACCCTTTGTTGCCGCTTAGACCTTCGCGCAGAACACGCCATCCTGAAAACCGCATACCGCACTCCCTGTACACATTCGGGCACTCTGGCAAACCTCTTACGTCCTAGCAATCACCAAATGACGGTCCTGCGCGAATTAACACTAGACTACGGCGAATTAAGCATGGACTAAAAAACCTTTGATGCGGCTGTCGTTAGGTCCTTCATCGCGGCTACAAATGAGGCAGGCCCATAACTGATACGGGCAACGCCAGCTTGGGCCAGCGCAGCACGGTCAGGCAGTGCGGGTTGCATCATCACATTCACTGGCAACGGCACCTGCGCGCAGATTTGCGTGATTAGGTCGAGGTCACTCAACATCGGGACAAAAAAGCCTGAAGCGCCCGCTGCAGCGTATGCTTGACCGCGTGCGATTGCATCCTCCAAACCAGCGCCGTGTGCATCCGGCTTTGACTGCATAAATACATCTGTTCGCGCGTTAATGAAGAAATCTGGGCCAACAGCGGCGCGAATGGCTGCGATCCGCGCGCACTGCTCGGTCAAGGACCAAAGGCCATTACCCTGCACATGGCGATCTTCAAAGTTGATCCCAATCACACCTGTCTGTGCCACAGCAGATGCATTGGCGGCGACCTCTTGCGGCGATCCTCCGTAGGCACCCTCAAAGTCCAAAGTAATTGGTATGTCGTTACCCGCCACAATGCGCTGCGCCAGGCCAAGCACCTGACCCATCGGGATCGCCTGCCCGTCTTGATACCCTTGGGCAACAGCAACCGCCCAACTGCCTGTTGCCAGTGCCTTGGCACCACTCGCGGCTATCGCTGCGGCTGATCCGGCATCCCAGCAATTATACAGCACCAGAGGTGAGCCCTTCACGTGCAGGTCCGCAAAGATTTTTGCTTTATCGGTCATCTTATTTCTCCTTTAACGGCAAAGCCGCGTTCCAATTCAATCAATTTCTGCTTGCGCCACAAGCCGCCGCCATACCCAGTCAAGCTACCGTCTGCGCCCAGCACACGGTGACAGGGGATGGCAATCGCAATGGGGTTGGCACCATTTGCGCGGGCTACTGCACGCGTCGCATCCGGCCGCGCCATATCACGCGCAAGCTGGCTGTAGCTGCGGGTTTCCCCCGCAGGAATAAGCCGCAGCGCACGCCAAACGTCTTGAGTAAACGCAGTGCCAAGGGGGCGCAGCGGCGTCTCAAAGGTACTGCTGCTCCCTGACATAAACGCAGCCATCTCGCGTTCGATCATGTCCGTAGGAGCAAAGCGACCAAACCCAAGCGAACCTTTCGCGTCCTTACGCAGCGCGTTCAGTTCAGCAGGCAACGCACGCCGTTCGGTGAATTCCAACAAATGAAGCGCGTCTTTTGAAGACACAGCAACCATCGCCCCCATAGGTGTCTCAATCCAGTCCGCCCGTAACAGCGCATTTGCTTGGAAAGCACCGGGCGGCAACCCCATCCAATCGCCAAAGGCATCCCGAAACGCCGAGGCCGAACTATAACCGGCCTCAAGCTGGGCCTCGATCACGCGCCCACCATTAACCAGCTCGGCAGCCCCTGCGCGCAATCGCGCAAGACGCGCCATCTCAAGAAAGGTCATGCCAAAGTGCCGCTTGAATGCACGCCGCACTGTCGAAAGCTCATACCCTAACGTCGTGATATCGTCTTCCCGCCAGCGGCGTGCTGGATTAGACTCTAGCGCGGCCAACAGGGCCTTGATTGCGGGCTCACCTTCCGCAGCTGGGGCCAGCGGATGGCAACGTTTGCAGGCGCGATAACCTGCTTCTATCGCGCCACCGATACTATCAAAGAAACTACAGTTTACCCGCTTGGGTTTGCGTGCAGGACAGGTCAGGCGACAAAATACACCCGTAGAGGAAACGCCAACCCACGCGCGCCCGTCCCATGCGGGATCACGGGCAAGTAGTGCCTCATACAGGGTATCGTCATTGGGGATATCAAACATCATAGACAATGCTTAGCGCGCCGCGCCGTCGCTGTCCGCCGCCAATCAGGCGTTTATTCATAAAAATTCAGTGAATAAAACCGCAGAGGTAGCCATCGTGCACCCAGCCTTGAACTGGAAGTTCTTTGGGATACACACCGCGCCCTTCAGATGAAACCGTGCGATATGCGTTTACGGCCCTGACCCAATGCCCGCGCCGCTCACTATCGTCCACTTCGACAATCGCAAGTCGCTTGAGCTTGCGAACCGCCTCAAAGTCACTTCCTGGTCCGCTGCGAACACTAAGAAAGCCATCCGGACCATTCACATTACACACCATCGCGTTATGGCTTGCAAAGCTTGGGTTCAACGGCCAGCTGTCGCGCCCCAGACCTGTCAGCTCAACTTCGCCGTAAACAGCTATTTCAGCCACCGCAGGTGCAGCCATTATGGCTGCACCTGCTGCAAAAGCAAATTTCAGCACTATAGCCCTTTTGCCTGATAGCTTGCCGCAACTTTACCGATCGAAACGAGGTAGGCTGCTGTACGCAAATCCGTCACGTCATCGCGACCATGCCAGACATTGGCCATTGAATCATACGCAATCCGCATTGTGTCATCCAATCCGGAACGCACCAGTTCCAGTTCCCCCGCGCCACGCAGGTACTTATCTTTAAAATCAGGAGACAAAGTCCAGTTAATCGAGGTGTCTCGACTAATCCGGTCCAGTTCATCTACGATCAATTGGTGACGACTTTCTTCCTGACGCCGCCCCATCCGACCAAAGCGGATGTGGCTTAGGTTTTTGACCCATTCAAAGTAGCTCACAGTCACACCACCAGCGTTGGCATACATGTCGGGGATGATCACAGTGCCCTTGTTGCGCAGAATTTCATCTGCTCCAGCGGTTACCGGACCATTCGCAGCCTCAATAATCAGCTTGGTCTTGATTTTATCCGCATTGCCGAGGTTGATCACCCCTTCAAGTGCTGCAGGAATAAGGATGTCACATTCTTTCTCGAGTAAGCTGGCACCATCTTCAACAAACGTCCCCCCCGCAAAACCCTTTGGTGATCCCTCTGCGGTGATGTGCGCCTTGAGCGCCTCAATATCGATACCATCCGCGTTCCAGATTGCGCCGTTATATTCGATAACGCCAATCACCGGCGCGCCGTCTTCTTCGCTCAAGAACTTCGCTGCGTGGTAACCCACGTTACCAAGGCCTTGCACAATAACCCGCTTGCCATCCAACGAACCCGTCAGGCCAGCTTTTTTGACGCCCTCACCATCGCGGAAGAACGCACGAAGCGCATATTGAACACCACGGCCTGTGGCTTCGGTGCGACCTTGAATACCGCCTGCATTGATCGGCTTGCCTGTCACACAAGCGGCACCGTTGATGTCAGTCGTATGCATACGCTTATACTGATCCGCGATCCACGCCATCTCGCGCTCACCCGTGCCCATGTCTGGCGCAGGAACGTTCTGGCTTGGATTAATGAGGTCACGTTTAATCAATTCGTACGCAAAACGGCGCGTGATCATTTCCATCTCGTGCACATCGTATTCACGTGGATCCACGCAAAGACCGCCTTTGGAGCCCCCGAATGGCGCTTCGACCAGCGCACATTTGAATGTCATCAGCGCTGCCAGCGCCTCTACCTCATCCTGATTGACCCCCATGGAAAACCGAATGCCGCCCTTAACCGGCTCCATATGCTCTGAGTGCACAGAACGGTATCCGGTGAATGTTTTGATGTCTCCGCGCAGCCGAACGCCGAAGCGCACAGTATAGGTCGCGTTACAAACACGGATTTTCTCTACGAGACCCGGCTTGAGATCCATCAGGTCAACCGCACGGTTAAACATCATATCAACGCTTTCGCGAAAGCTTGGCTCGTTGGTGGCTTGATTCATTGGAAGGGGCACCCTTTCTAAGGACATGTCGATGCGCATTTTTGGGAACGGAGAATCCCGCTCCCTTACGGCACCTTAGATCTGCAAAACCTAAAGTGCCACTTTTTTAATCAGTTTAAGAACAATCGAAACAATATTCTTTCTGTGATTTGGCCTTGACCACATCTGTAGCATTTGCACCCTACTCAAAAGTAAAAGTTGCAGGAGCCAGAGATGGGTAAAAGCACAACGCGCGTCAAACAGGCTGCCATCGCTGCAGGCCTAAACATTGAAATCATCACATTGACTAACAGCGCCCGTACTGCTGCGGATGCTGCAGCCAGTTGCGAGTGCCATGTCGGGCAGATTGCCAAGTCACTCATTTTTGAAGGGACCCAATCTGGCGCGCTAAAACTGATCCTTGTCAGTGGTGCACATGAGCTAAACCTAACGCGGGCTGAAATACTGTTCGGTGAGAAACTAGGGCGTGCTGATCCTAAACGTGTCCGCGCTGAAACCGGGTTTGCGATTGGAGGCGTCGCCCCGATTGGCCATATGTGCCCGATGCCAACCTATATGGATGACGCCCTATTGGGCTATGAAACGGTGTGGGGTGCTGGCGGCGCGCCAGAAACAGTTTTCGAGATCACACCTCAGGCTCTTTTGGCGGTGACAAGTGCAAAACTATTTTCAAATGCTTGAAAGTAACAGCCACCGGTTAACCTTTCGAGAACTTCTTGGACGATAGCAACGACTCACATCAGCCGACAACATCCAAAACGAAACGTTTTTTTAACCTACTGTTTACCGCTTAGAAACACTCCTGTTGAATTAAAGACATTATGCCTGAAATCCCTTTATTACAAGGCTTTTAGGCACAAGTTCGCCCCATTTTGGCCACGTTTATCCGCCATACAGAGCATCGAATTTAGCCAATGACACCGTCACGATGACAGGTCCGGGCTCGAAAGGTGACGAACATGAAAAAACTATTTTCGACAACTTGCCTCCCGGCGTCGGCGGGATCCAAACTGCCCCCTTTCGTGGGGAAGTTTGTGAAGGGAGAAGCGGGTAATGTTACGATTACATCGCTTGCATTTCTTGGCGCATTAACATTGCTTGCCGGCGTATCGTGGGACTTAAACAGCCACGAATACCACCGCGTGAAAATCCAACACACTGCTGACCGCGCTGTTCTTGCGGCCGCCGATCTGGATCAGACACTTGATCCACAGGCCGTTGTGAATGACTATTTTGCGAAGGTTGGATATCCTGACCTTGTTGCACAAGTGAACATCGATGAAGGTTTGAACTTCCGCACTGTTTCGGTCCTCGCAAGTGGTGCAGTCGAAGCGCAGACCATTGAAGGAAACTTTTACGGCGTTTCAGCCATGGGTGGCTCAGCAAGTGCTGCACTAGGCGACTCAGAGCAGGCTGCTGAAGCGGTGGCTGAAGCATTGGAACGTGCAGATGCGCGTATCGCCGAAAATCGACCCGAAGACTCCGAATTGACGGATGAGGAAATAAAAAACCTGGAACTAGCCGGGATCGGCCATAAGTTAGGTAACTTTCTAGAGTTGAACGCTTTCGCTGAAGCTGAAGAGCGGGTCAACAATGTCGAAATCTCGATGGTGCTTGATATCTCCGGCTCCATGGGATCCGGCAGCAAAATGTCGAACCTACGTGATGCCGCGAACACATTTGTGGATGCCGTAGTAAACGAATCCACCACTGACCTCGTTTCAGTATCGATTGTGCCGTACTCCGAACACGTGAGCGCGGGTCCAGAGCTGATGGCGCAGTTCGATGTAGACGTGAACAACCCCTACAGCCACTGCCTTGAATTCAGTGAAAGCGATTTCAATTCGGCCAAGATGGACAGAAGCAAGACCTATGATCAGGTTCAACACTTCCAATGGAGCTATAACGGGTACAGCAACGATGTAACCAATCCAGTTTGCCCCATCGGTGAACACGAAGACATCATGGCCTTTAGCCAAGACGTATCCGATCTGAAAGGCAAGATCAGCGAGCTTGAAGCGCGCGGCAGTACTTCGATCTTTACCGGTATGAAATGGGCCGTTGGCCTGCTTGATCCGGACTTCCAGGAAGCCAACGAAAACCTCGCCGATGATGGCATTACAGACCCTGCGTTCATTACCCGTCCAGCGGCATACGACGACTATGAGACACTCAAAACAGTTGTCTTGATGACCGATGGTCAAAACCATTACTCCTACCGTATCGACGACAGTTACTATGCTTCGACCAGCCACGCAGCGCACTGGAGCCGCTACAACCTGAGCTGGTATCTCAACCGCTATGTACGAAGCTACCAGCATGATAACTTCAAGTACCTCAAGTACTGGCCTGACTATGGCGATACCCTGCTAAACAACATCTGTGACGCCGCCAAAGACAAGAACATCGTGATTTGGTCCATCGGCTTTGAAGTTACAGACGATAGCGCCGAAGTTATGGAAAACTGCGCCTCTTCTCCCAGCCACTTCTTCCGGGTTGAAGGTGTCGAAATCAAAGAGGCGTTCAGCGCAATTGCTCGCCAAATCAACCAGCTGAGGCTCACACAATGATCACTCGTATCACAAACCGCCTAAACCGGTTTCGCAAGGAAGAAGCCGGTGCAATCTACACGCTAGAATTCGCTGTAATGCTTCCACTCCTCTTCATGACGTTGTTTTACGGCGTTGAGTTGACGACACACTCTAACCGCCAATTCCAACTGGATCGCGGTCTGGAAGTCACAACACGGATCATCCGGCTTAACACTGCGGTCGAATACAGCCACGATGACCTCAAACAAGCCATCTGCGATAACACTGGTGGATTGGAAGACTGCGAAGCCAATATGCGTCTAGAACTGCTGTCAGAGGACCTGCGTAACTACACAGGTCTGCCAGCAGACGCAGATTGCACCAACTCACCTGTGACGATTACGCCAGTGCGCGGTTGGTCACTTGGTGAACAGCACGAGCTGATGCTTATGCGTGCCTGCTATGAGTACGTCCCTTTCCTAGCCTCCCTTGGACTAGGTAAGCTGCTCGGATCTGGTGACAACGGAAAAGGCGAAATGATCGCGGTTAGCGCATTCGTACAGGAGCCAAGATAATGTGGTATGATAAACTGAAATCCCCTCTGCGCAGCAACTTTGCCCGCAGCGAAAAAGGATCGGCTTCGATCGAAGCCATCATCATGATCCCGCTAATGTTCTTTTGCATGATTTGCTTCATTACATTGCTTGATTACACCCGACAGCACGGAATGCATCAGAAGGCAGCCTATACGATCAGCGACATGGTTTCTCGCGAGACCCTCGCCATTGATATGGATTACCTTGAGGGTACACACGCCTTGATGAACACCCTCACACGGGACCCACAGGAAAGCACAATCCGCCTAAGCGTTGTACGCTATGACGCAAACAACGACATCTTCAAGCTGGACTGGTCAAAAACAAGTGGTTTCGCTACTGAGCTAAGCAACCACGACGTGCGTGACTGGACTGATAAACTGCCGATGATGATCCACAACGAACGTATGATTGTTGTCGAAACAGCCGGTATCTATGAGCCGCCATTCGAGATCGGACTTGGCAACCAACAGATTGACCACTTCATCTTCACGCGTCCACGTTACGCACCACAAGTATTGTGGGAAGACATCGAAGCAGATTTTGCTGGTTCTTAATCTGCGCTGAATAAATTACCCCCGTACGGTCACGCCGTTCGGGGGTTTTCTTTTGCAAATTCTAAAGCTTCAGATCACGTTGCGCCATGATTGCAGCAATGATCTCGGACATGAATTTTGTTTGACTCGCCGGCGTCATACCACCAACGCCAATGCGACGCCCCATCCGCCACCACAAACCGGGCCGCCAAATATTTGGTCCCTTGGTCGTTGTGCGCAGCAAAAAACCGTTTGAAGGTTTGAACGCAAAAAACCCGCGATCCATCCCGTCAATATCTGCAATCAACGCGATCACTGTGCCGTCACTGTCACGCAGTTCCGTTTCAGTCAGCTCAATACGTGTTTCTGTTGCGCGCCGCATCTTATCCGCAACCCAAAGCGAGCCGACCCCGAGCACTAACAAGAACACCCGCCATTCAAGTCCAGGCGATTGGACAAATGCGATGTAGATCAACAGAAGGCCCAACAGCCCCAGCGATCCCATGCCCAAAAATCGCCGCCCTGGTCCGGCTTTTGCTGTCGCGATAATCTCGTGTGGATCAGTCTTTGGCACTTCATCGGTTGGGGTCATGGCTGCACTCCTTTTTCTGACCCCTAGCCGCAGATGCACCAACGGGCAAGCATATCCCAATATGCCTGTCCGCATGGTTTCGAGTACCTAGCACTGCGTTGAAATTGAAAAGGTGATGTTTCCCGTGCAACTACAAACGCTTATTGAGAACGCGGCGACCTTACATTAGCCGTTTTGGGCGCACCTCATATCCGCGTTCTTCTGGTTCATCATCGACCAAATCCATCGGGAACCCCTCCGCGAGCACCTCCAAACCGGTTGCCTCTTCCAGCCGCTCAATCATTCTGTCCGACTGCGCACGATCCCCGTACCGCTTTTGCCCGTCGCCCATCATCTCGATCATCAGTGGCGAAATTTCCAATGGAACACCGGCGTCATCCGCAAGCTTTTGAAATAAGACAATGTCTTTTTGGATCAGGTCCATCGTAAAGTTCACATCCCGTGATCCCGATAGGATCAGTTGGCTTTCGGTTTCATGCACAAAGCTGGTGCCAGACGACATTGCGATCGCTTCATAGGTCATCCCTAGGTCCATGCCTTGGGCTTTCATAACGGTCAGCGCCTCACAAAGGGTGAGCAAATTTGCCGTGGCAAGGTAGTTCGTCATCACCTTGAGAACGCTCGCATTGCCCAATTCGCCCACATGCAAAATCCGTCGTCCCATATGCGTCAAAATCGGCAGTACACGGTCAAACGTTTCGCGATCACAACCTGCATAAATACTGATATTTCCCGTATCCGCGCGGTGACACCCGCCCGACACGGGGCAATCTACCGCAGCACCACCTTGTGCTTGTACCAATGCAGCCAAGCGTTTGATTTCATTTGCATCCGTGGTGGACATTTCGATCCAGACTTTACCACCAGTCACCTCTGGCAGCATCTGCTCTACCACTGCAGCACTGGCGGCTGGGCTGGGCAAACAAGTGATCACCGCATCACAGTTATGCATCATTTCGGCAGGGCTGCCCCCTGCTGTCGCACCACCTGCGACCATCGCTGCAACCAGCTCCGCGTCCAAATCATGCACGTATAACTCAACACCATTGCGCAACAAACTTCCCGATAGTTTGCCGCCAACATTGCCCAGCCCGATAAACCCAATTTTCATAACCAACCTCTCCAAAGTTCTAACCAGCCTCGCTTTCGTTTTGCGACATGGCCCGTCTAAAACCGACCTTTATCCGTTTTGCCACGTGCAATTTTTTGTAAGCGATTGTCTGAGCATCTGCGCACAGTGGCCCTGCGCCCTGCCATCTTGCTTGCCAACCACACACCACCTAATTTCATCGAGAGAAACATAACAGGAGCCGCAAAATGTCCTTACGTCCAACGCTAGAAACACGCGCCGCCCAACCGACCATGGAAGGTGCAGGCGTTAAGTTACACCGCGCATTTGGTTTTCAGGACCCCAGTGAGCTGGACCCGTTTCTGCTATTTGATGATTTTCGCAATGAACGCCCGATAGATTTCGAAAAAGGCTTTCCGTGGCATCCGCACCGCGGGATCGAGACGATAACTTATGTTCTTGAGGGCACAGTTGAGCACTCGGACAGCCTAGGCAATAACGGCACATTGGGTGCGGGTGATGTACAATGGATGACAGCAGGCAGTGGCATTCTGCATCAAGAAATGCCGCATGGAAACACGCGCGGCCAGATGCACGGTTTTCAGCTTTGGGGCAACCTGCCCGCAGCACAAAAGATGACGACCCCGCGGTATCAAGACGTAACAAGCGATGCGATTCCCGAAGTCATTGATGATGATGGCACCAAGGTTCGTGTGATCACGGGTGAATTTTGGGGCAAGCGCGGTCCTGTTGATGGCATCGCGGCTGACCCACAATATCTGGATGTTAGCGTCCCAGCGGGTGTACGCAAAACCTTCAAGATAGACACATATCGTCGCGCGTTTGCCTATATTTTCCAAGGCGCTGGAGCGTTTGTGGATGCCAGCCGCCCCTCTGGTGTGTTGCTAGAAAAGGAAGTTGCGGGCGAAGAGCTCAATATCCGAGACATGTCTGGTGACAGGACATTGGTGCGTTTTGGCACTGGCGATGGGGTAACAGTTCAGGCTGGGCCAGATGGTTTGCGGTTTTTACTGATCTCAGGTGCGCCTATTGACGAACCCGTCGCGTGGCACGGCCCCATTGTGATGAACACGCGTGAAGAACTGGTTCAAGCTGTTCAGGACCTCAAGAACGGCACATTCATCAAACCGGCCCACTAACGCATCACGTCACCGCGCGGCGGACCATTTCCCAATACTGCGCGGTGACTTCTTCCAACGAAAGTCTGCCACCGGCGCGATACCACGTGTTCACGCCTGTCAGCATCGCGATAATCGCCAGCGTTGCGATCTTGGTATCGCTGATCTGAAACGCACCTGAGGCAACACCATCACGCAATATTTGCTCCAGCCCGCTTTCATATGCGCTGCGCAGCGCCTCAATTCGTGCGAAGTTATCCTCCGTGAGATTGCGCAACTCCATGTAGGCTATGAATACGGCGTCTGCCCTCGCGTGGTGAAACCCGATATGAAAAGAGACAAATTCCTTGAGCCGTTGGTCTGCCGACAATGTTTCATCATCTTTTGACGCCGCCATCAGCTCGGTCATATGACCTTCCATCAGGTCGAACAGCAATGACTGCTTGTCTGGTGTATAATTGTATAGCGCGCCTGCCTGTACACCAACCTCTGCCGCAATCGCGCGCATTGAAACAGCGGCATACCCCCCCTGCGCAAATAGCTTTAGCGCTGCTTCGCGAACCCGTGGGCCTGTGATGTCTGAATGTGATCCTGCGGTACGTGCCATGGCCTGATTATCTGAACGAGCATTCAAAAAGTAAACCCTTTCACGCCAAGATAACCCAAGCCACTTGCATAACGCCCACATGCTGGTGCAAACCGTAGCCTATGAAACGCGTGTTAATTCCAACGGCCCTTTTGGCCTGCCTGACCTTAACAGGTGCCTGCACGCAATTTCCCCAGTTAGATCGTACTGTAACGCCTGAATTGGCAAATTCCCATTATCCTGCCCTCGTACCACTTGGCCCTGTTTTGGCCGCGGCTAACACATCCAGTGTCGAACCCGTTCAAGCATCCGGTGCAATTGATGCACGTGTCAGCGCCTTAAAAGCCCGTGCAGCGCGGTTACGCGGATCAGTCTTGAGCGGCGCCGAAAGACAGCGATTGGCTAACGGCTTGCATTAAGCCCCTCTGCTGCGTTGCACGAAGGCAGTGTTCGGGCTACATCGGCGCAAACAGCATTCATTCAAAGGAACAACCGCCATGTCACAGCCTCTTCGTCTTGGGATTGCAGGATTGGGCACGGTCGGTGCTGGCGTTGTGCAAATCTTGCGCAAACAGGCCGCATTGCTAGAAGCGCGCACAGGCCGCTCTTTGGTGATCACAGCCGTATCCGCGCGCAGCCGCGACAAAGACCGCGGAGTGAATTTGTCGTCATACGCATGGGAAGATGATCCTGTTGTATTGGCCAAACGCGACGATGTGGATGTGTTTGTTGAATTGATGGGCGGCGAAGACGGCCCAGCCAAAGACGCAACCGAGGCCGCGCTTGCCCTAGGCAAGGATGTGGTTACGGCCAATAAGGCAATGCTTGCCATGTACGGCCAACCCCTTGCCGAAACTGCCGAATCAAAAGGCTGCGTGATCAAATATGAAGCCGCAGTTGCTGGTGGCATCCCTGTTGTTAAGGCGCTGGGCGAAGGCCTAGCCGGTAATGAAATCACCCGCGTGATGGGCGTGATGAACGGCACTTGTAACTATATCCTCACTCAGATGGAAGCGACTGGCCAAGGCTATAACGCCCTATTTGATGAAGCGGACAAGCTTGGCTATCTCGAAGCAGATCCAAACCTAGATGTGGGCGGCATTGATGCCGGTCACAAGCTGGCAATCTTGTCGTCCCTGTCTTTCGGCACTCAGGTCAATTTTGCGGGTATCGAATTGGAAGGCATCCAGCGCGTCACGCTTGATGACATCACCGCAGCCGCCGACATGGGCTATAAGATCAAGCTACTTGGTGTTGCCCAGATGACAGGCCGTGGGTTGGAACAACGTATGCAGCCGTGTCTTGTTCCGGCGACTTCTCCCTTGGGGCAGCTTGAGGGCGGCACCAATATGATCGTTCTTGAGGGTGATGCCGTTGGCCAAATCGTTTTGCGCGGTGCAGGTGCGGGTGCTGGCCCAACAGCAAGTGCCGTAATGTCAGACATCTGCGACATCGCACGCGGTTACCGCGGGCCAGTATTTGGCCAATCCGCAACATCGCTCAAGGCAGCAACGCCAGCACTCAGCCAGCGGCCAGCGGCCTACTACCTGCGTTTGTCCCTTAAGGACAAACCGGGTGCATTGGCAAAAGTTGCTGCTGTTTTGGGCGAAGCTGGCGTTTCCATCGACCGCATGCGCCAATACGGCCATAAGGATGATTGTGCGCCTGTGTTGATCGTCACGCATAAAACCACCCGTGCTGACATCGATCACGCGCTGGAAGCTTTCAACGCAACATCCGTTGTCGCGGGCGATCCCGTGGCCCTGCGCATCGAGGAAGTTTGATCGCAGGACCTAACCAAAAGGAAAAAGCCATGGACCAAGCAGCAGCATTTCTGGGGGTCGAGGCTTCTTTGACGCAGCGGCGCTGGGTCGGTCCTGGCATGGACGCCGTGCGCGCGTCCGAGGCACTGCAACAACAAACCGATCTGCCCATGGCGGTTTGTCAGGTGCTTGCGCGGCGCGGTGTTGAGGCCTCTGAGGCTGAGGCATTCCTTGCGCCTGCTCTGCGCGATTTACTGCCTGACCCGCGCAGCCTGCGTGACATGGAAACTGCCGCTGCACGCTTCCTTGCTGCGGTTAAGGCCCGCCAGCGCATTGCCATCTTTGCTGATTATGACGTGGATGGTGGCAGCTCTGCTGCATTGCTGCTGATCTGGCTGCGCCAAATGGGGCGCGATGCCACACTGTATGTGCCTGACCGCATCGACGAGGG
This sequence comes from Sulfitobacter sp., assembly GCA_033851935.1. GTDB lineage: Bacteria > Pseudomonadota > Alphaproteobacteria > Rhodobacterales > Rhodobacteraceae > Sulfitobacter. Next base: position 298,837 of record JAWSVL010000002.1, on the reverse strand, counting down.
CTATGGCCCCAACGATGAGGCCATGGCTGATTTGGCCGCCAAGCACGACCTGATTATCTGTGTGGATTGCGGGACCTTATCACATGGCCCCATCGCCGCTGCCGTTGGTGCGGATGTGATGGTACTGGATCACCACTTGGGCGGCGAAACCCTACCCGATTGTTTGGCAGTGGTGAATCCTAACCGGCAAGATGAAGACGGCGCATTGGCTCATCTTTGTGCTGCCGCCGTTGTGTTCCTGATGTTGGTCGAGGCTGGCCGTCAATTGCGTGAAGTCGAAGTTAAAGGCCCAGATCTGATGGCGCTGCTTGATCTCGTCGCACTGGCCACTGTGGCCGATGTCGCGCCGCTGATCGGGGTGAACCGTGCGTTTGTGCGCCAAGGTCTCAAAGTTATGGGCAGACGCGAAAGGGTTGGCATTGCCGCCCTATCTGATGTTGCCCGTATGGATACAGCCCCTGCCGCCTATCACCTTGGCTTTATGCTGGGTCCACGCATCAATGCAGGCGGACGTGTCGGCAAAGCCGACCTTGGCGCACGCCTGTTGGCTACGGATGACCCACATGAAGCAGCAGCATTTTCCGAACGCCTTGATGCGCTCAACACTGAACGGCGCGACGTTGAAAACGCTGTGCGCGCAGCCGCCCTTGCCCAAGCCGAAGAACGCGGCACAGACGGCGCACTGGTTTGGGCGGCAGGTGCTGGCTGGCATCCCGGCGTTGTCGGTATTGTCGCCGCCCGCCTCAAAGAAGCAACTGGCCGCCCCGCAGTTGTTATCGGACTAGACGACGGCATCGGAAAAGGCTCAGGGCGGTCTGTGACTGGAATTGATCTAGGGGCCTGTATTCAAAAACTAGCAATGCAAGGTGTACTGCTCAAAGGTGGTGGTCACAAAATGGCCGCAGGCCTTACGGTCGAAGAAGACAAGCTGGAAGAATCAATGGCTCAACTCGGCGCGTTACTGGAAAAACAGGGTGCGCATTTGCTTGGTCCTTCTGATCTGCGGCTTGATGGCATGCTGATGCCTGGTGCTGCCAGTGTTGAATTAACCGAGGCGGTCGAATCGGCGGGCCCTTTTGGTGCCGGAGCCCCTGCCCCGCGCTACGTTTTTGCGGACATGCGCATCTTTTCCGCCCGCCGCGTGGGCGAGACTCATCTAAAAGTGAGTTTTGGCGACGGATTGGGGTCACGCATGGATGCAATCTGCTTTGGTGCCTACGATTCCGCACTTGGGCCCGCCCTAGAAGCGCATGGCGGCGCGCATTTTCACCTTGCCGGACGATTAGACATAAACACATGGCAAGGCCGCCAAAGCGTACAGTTGCGCCTCGAAGATGCCGCCCGCGTTTAATTTGAAAAAAATGACTTGAAAACGAACATTTCTACTTGCGCCAATCACGGCTATTGCCTAAAGAACGGCACAGAAAGTGTGGCCCGTTCGTCTATCGGTTAGGACATCTGGTTTTCAACCAGGAAAGAGGGGTTCAACTCCCCTACGGGCTGCCACCTTCTACTTACATCTGATTGTAAGAAAGCAACTTTCCAAATCAAGATATACGCGCTTCATCATCCATGGTGATGATTTTTATTTCACTCTTTCGTCGCTTTGGCTCTGAACCATGTCCGCGCCTCCCTTTTGGGTATAGTCACCTTGAAACAGCCCATTCGTTTCAAGCTGCCATCTCTTCAGACATTTCAATTCTGCCCCACAAAGAGTGCTCGGCGCTTCAATTCGTCAGAAGGCATCCTGTTGGTTGCGTTGCTCCGAACCACCGCGAACCGACCTCACATCATGAAGCGAGAAGCTGTTCCCAATTTCGCGAAACGCTGTTTGCCGCTGGAAATGAAACGGCTCTTAATCCAGCCTCAGCTCACCCCGCTCTTAAATAAATTAGGCCGCCGGAAAACTGGGTGATCTCCCCCGAGAATAACGATTGGAAAAGGCCGTTCCCAGCACTTGCCGCACCTGCCACAGATTCGTTTGGCCAATCTAACAGCTCTAAAAATGCGCCCTAAAAGATTTATCTGTCTGCGAATAAAGCCACTGGTTGCAGTCACAGTGGCAAATATGTAAGTAACCGCATCCACTAGTGGTTGAAAGTTCCCAAAAATTGACCTAATCGGTTATGAAACAACCCTTTAAATTAATGTTGTTTTTGCTGGTGACCGGATTATATCCATTTTACAGCCAATTTTAGATGAAACAGTTTGTTTCGAAAATTCCCCCTCAAATGTGGCGAAAATCTGTTATCTAAACGTCACCGGACAGGCAAAACGATGTTCGGTGACGTTTCATCAGGTAACACGTCGCCATACTGAGACACTACGAGGGGCTTAACTGCTCGACACAAAAGATGCCAACCCGGACCACCGGCTGCTGCCATTGCCCGAAGTAAGTGGAACGCATCTTTTGACCATGAACACAGGTTCGCCGAATGGATCGGCGTATCACACAAGACGACCAAATGACCCTGGGGGGTTTGGACTATGAAGAAATTCGACGCTGATCAGCCTGGTTTCGGCCTGGCACAGCTTGTTTCAGCAAGTGGTGATGTCAATTCACTGTTGCACTCGGCACTGATGTTTACGCCCGAAGAAACGACCCAACCTCGTTCTGTCTATCGCAACGGCGGCAAACGGGTCTTGGAAACGCTTCTTATCATACTTAGCCTTCCCTTCTTTGTTCCAATTGTCGTGCTCAGCATGATTGCCCTCTGGATCGAAGGCGGCAACCCATTCTATCGCCAGATTCGTTTGGGCCAAGACGGAAAGCGGTTCTCGATCCTGAAGATGCGGACAATGGTGCGCGACGCTGACGCCGTGCTGGAAGAATACCTCGCAAGCAATCCAGAAATGCGCCGTGAATGGGATGAAAAGCAAAAGCTGATCAACGACCCTCGTGTGACACGTGTTGGTGCTGCACTGCGCTCCACGTCACTGGATGAGCTACCGCAGCTTTGGAATGTTCTGACCGGCGACATGAGCCTGATCGGCCCACGCCCTATGATGCCTGAACAACTTGTCATGTATGGCAATCCTTCACATTACTTTGCGCTTCGTCCGGGTGTTACGGGCCTGTGGCAAATTTCTGCACGCAACGAAAATCGCTTTTCATTCCGTAACGAGGTTGACGCAACTTATGACAAAAAACTCTCATTGCTTGGCGACATTTCAATCATTTTTAAGACAGTTGGCGTAATGCTACGGCGGACGGGCTGCTAATTTAGCTTCCCGCGCCTTTGATTTCAACTTTACATGCGGTATATTCAAAGCATGTCTGAACCCCGAAAGCCTGATCTCATGAAGGATACCTTTGCATCCTCCGCCGAAGAAAACTTGCGCCCACGGGCTGACCTGATGGTCCCAGCACAGGGCAGCTTTACCCGACCACGCCGCTTTGGTGCGGCGCAGCAGGAATTCGTGAGCGATGCAAAGCTGATCGTTGAACAGAGCAAACCCATTACGCCAGCACCGATTGCTGAGGATACCAGCCTGCAAACTATGCCCCGTGATCTATGGCATTTGTTGCACGAACAACATCCCGGCAAAGATCAGCACATCATGGAAGGCAGCCAAGCTGCGGAAGATTTCCGCGGTACAGACGTATCCCGTGCATTTGATCTGCTGCGCACAAGGTTGCGCCAAACCGTAAAGCAACATGGTTGGGTGAACATCGCTGTCGCCTCGCCTACCTCGGGCTGCGGAAACACGTTTACTGCTGCCAACCTCGCCGCGAGCCTGTCTCGTGTGCCCTCCTCACGCACTGTCCTGATGGATTTCAACATGCGCATGCCGGGCGTAGCAAAGGCGTTGGACATGGATGCAAGCCAGACAGGTGATCTATCCGATTTCCTTGCTGGCGATGTTGCGATTAGTGATTTCATTTTACGCGCAACCGATACGCTCGCGGTTGGCCTTGGCTCTAACGCGCATGCTGACGCAGCTGAAATTATGCAAGACCCTGCAACCGCTGCCAGCCTTGCGGAAATGCGAGAAGCGCTGCGCCCTGACATCGTGCTGTATGATATGCCGCCGCTATTGTCGCATGATGACACATCCGCGTTCTTGCCTCACCTCGACGGCGTTCTTCTTGTGTCAGATGGCACACAAACGATGGCAAAACACATCGCGGAATGTGAGCGCATGCTAGATGGTCAGGTGCCACTGCTTGGCGTCATCCTCAATCGTGCGCGTGCTTCCAGCATTGAGCGTTTCTAGGCAAGCAAATCTCTTACCACTTCGCCTTGTGGTATAGAGGTCATATAATAGCCAGAATTTACATCTAATGACATTAAAACGCCGTCCCTTGTGGGGCGGCAAATGCAGTTTAAACTGGCAAAATAAAAGTTCGAGCGAGGAACATATGGGTCCGATCTATACATGGCAGGATTTCCTGGACATGACCCGGCGACGTCTGGGCGTGATCTCATTTGTAATCATACTTGGTGGCATCGCCTCACTGTATTGGGCGATGAGTCATGTGCACCTCTACATGTCATCTGAGGTCATTCAGGTCGAACAACCCAAGATCAACGACGAGCTTGCGCGCTCTACTGTCGAAGGGTCCTCGGCGCGCCGTTTGCAGTTGATCCAACAACAACTGATGGCACGTGAAAGCTTGCAAAAGATCATCGAAAAACACGACATCTATGCAAATCTAACTGCGCTGAAACCCAGCGAAAAGGTCACCCTTCTGCGCAGGTCCGTCAGCATCAATGGTGTTGCTGCTGCCCGCGAAGGCTTTGCTGATGATGGCACAATTTCGGTTCTGACCATCACCGCACAAATGGAACAAGCGCAGCTTGCCCGTGATGTCGCCCATGAATTTGCAGAACAGACACGTTCCCTTATGACGGCCCAACGGCGCGATCAAACCGAACAGACGTTGTCATTTTTCCAGCAACAAGAACAAGTTGTGATGGCAAACATCGCTTCACTTGAATCTGAACTTGAGACCTATCGCCGCGAAAACGATCTAACGGTAGAAGGTGGTGTTGAGTTCCGCCTGTCCGAAGTAGCGCAGCTCAACGAAGCGATCCTCGAATTGGACCGCGAAATCATCTCGACTGAGCTGGCCCGCACCCAGATTGACCGAAGCACACGTGCGTCAACCGTTCAGCGTGAAGAACGCGCCTTAGACGGGCAGCTTCAAACCCTGTCAGAGCAGCGCTCTCTCTTGGACCAACGCCGCGCCGCATTGCGCGAAACCATCCAAGGTTCGCCGGAAACCCAACGTGCGCTTGCCGATTTTGATCGCCGCATGGAACAACTGCGCAGCCAACTCGAAGCGATCGCAACACGCAGAAACGACGCACAGGTTGGTTTCAACCTTGAAAGAGGCGCACAGGGCGAACGGCTCACTACGATCGATGCCGCACAAGTTCCCGACTACCCCATAACGATGAGCAAGAAAAAGCGCGCAATCATGGGTGCTGTGGCCGCGACAGGGCTTGCGTTTGTGATTGCTTGGCTACTTGAGCTACGCCGCCCTGTGATCCGGTCGGCGCGCCAAATGCAACGTGAAACGGGTGTGATGCCTGTTGTCTCAATTCCCGAGCTTGCACCAAAATACCAAAGCTCAAAATGGCGCATGGCACGTGAAAAACGCCGCGCAGCCGGAAAAGCGGGTCGTGCCGCACGGTTGGCCCGACAGACCTGATCAGTTCAGGACGGAAAGCGCCACAATTGCATCCCAGTGCAGCCAAAGCGCGACCATCCCTATTGTCCCTGCAACAGATGCACAGATAATATCATGGCGCGCGTCCCAAGCTTCATGTGTGCGTGCCAACCAGATCATAACCGGATGGGTCAACAAATGGGCCAGCCCTATACCAATGATTGCGCCGACAAGTCCGAACAGGCTGACACCGGCAATCAGAAACGTGATCTGAAAAACTGCGCGGCTGGCTGACACAACGAAAAAGCGACGTGAATCTCCTGCCGCCAATGCAGCTTGATCATAGCTCATACCGATAACTTGCGGGATCTGCGCGATGGCCAACGCAGTCACAATTGCCCCGCCCATCGCATAACGCGGATCATACAAAACCCCAACCAGCCAAGGCCCGATCAGCGCCATGATCAACAGCAGGGTCAACGTGACGCCACTGATCGCAAACCGTAGCTTGGCGATTTTGGCAGCTTCATGTTTGGCATCGCGGTACACAGGGATCATAACTCGTCCCGTCACGGCCGTTCCCAATTGCATCGCAAAACTCGCCAAAAAGAATGCGATATTATAGATGCCAAGGCTCTCTAGGCTCAGGAATTTACCAAGTACTGCGCGGTCACCTTGCGACGCGAAGAACCAGAATGCCGTGCTTAGGAAAATCCATTTGCCGAACGTGACCAGCTCGCGCACCGCCGATGGCTCCCAACGGAACCTGTTGGCGGTGCCCGGTAGAAGCGCCCATGTCAGTGCCAGTTTTGCCAGTGGCGCAACCACGCCGCCAATAACCAATGCCACCACCGACTGCAGCCACCACGCCAGTGCAACCATCACAACCAGCCCAATAAACTGAGACGTCAAATCAAGCACCGTAAGCCTCCCCATCAGCAAATGCCGATGCGCGGTTTCAATGCGTGTGGGGTTAAATCCTGTCACCAACAACGACAACGCCGCAATTGGCAGATATGTCGCCAGCTCGGGCGCGTCGTAAAATCCTGCGAGCGGTAACGCCAATACAGACGCGACAATCCACAAACCAACGCCGCGGATCACCTGAATGCTCCACGCGGTATTTAGAAAATCGGGATCATCACCCCGTTTGCTCTGTGCTATTGAGGGCGCAATGCCGACATCCGAAAACAGCATCAGACCAACGGTGACCAAACTGATCAACGCCATCAAGCCAAACGCTTCAGGGAACAATATCCGTGTCAGGATCAGGTTGGAGGCTAGGCGCAGCCCTTGACTGCCCCCATATCCCAACAAAATCCACGAGGTGCTGCGAAAAACACGCGCCATAAGGCGCCCGCCGCGCAGCTGCTGCAAAAGACCATTCATTTGCCTCAATCATCTCCGCATTGGCTGTTATCCACCTTGGTAACGTCCTGCAGCCTCTTGTGCCAGAGCCAAGCAGCCCTGTAGGACTAAGTGAGACACGAAGGACGCAACCGTTGAACATCGCCTATATCCTCAACAGCTACCCCCAGCCCTCCCACAGCTTCATTCGCCGCGAAATCCGCGCACTTGAGGCGCAAGGCCACACTGTAACGCGCCTTGCTATGCGCGCAGGTGATGCGCCGCTGGTCGACATGCAGGATCTGGAAGAAGCGGCGACAACGCAATATGTGCTGCAAGCTGGCGCAATGACATTGCTGCATGCATTGTTTGCCTCTGTTCTGCACGATCCAAAGCAATTCTTTTCTGCGTTAAAACTAGCAATAACCTGCGGGCGTCGTTCAGAAGCGGGGATCATCAAACACCTGATCTATCTGGTTGAAGCTGCCCATGCCCTACAGGTTTGCGCCGCTGCGAACGTCACCCATGCCCATGCGCATTTTGGTACTAATGCCACCGCAGTTGCGATGCTGTGCCATGAACTTGGCGGCCCTGAGTATAGTTTCACCGTGCACGGCCCCGAAGAATACGATGCCCCCCGTGCGTTGTCATTGGGGGAAAAGATTGCGCGTTCGAAATTCACCGTGGCGATCACCAGCTATGGCCGTAGCCAACTTAGCCGTTGGGCAAAGCCTTCGCACTGGGACAAGATCAAAGTGGTACATTGCGGCATCGAACCAGCGCATTTTCCCGCGCCCTTGCCGCTGCCACAAGACGGCGCGCGGTTTGTCTCGATCGGCCGTTTCGTAGAACAGAAGGGTCAACTGCTGGCGCTTGATGCCCTCGCCCTCCTGATCAAAACGCACGGCGACGCCCATTTAACACTGATCGGTGATGGTGAAATGCGCCCGCAGATTGAAGGGCGCATCGCAACCCTTGGGTTGGAAAATCACATCACCCTCACCGGATGGCTAGATGAAGCACAGATATTGAGCGAGCTGCAAGATGCCCATGCCCTGCTCATGCCCAGCTTTGCTGAAGGGCTGCCCATGGTGATAATGGAGGCAATGGCTGCTGGCCGTCTGGTGATCGCAACTTACATCGCGGGCATTCCCGAGCTGGTGCAGCAAGGCAAAACAGGTTGGCTGGTCCCCGCTGGAGATCCCGACGCGCTGGCAAATGCAATGGCGGACATGGCCCAAACAAACCCCGAAACACTAAATGAAATGGTACAAGCCAGCCGCGGACGTGTTTTGCAACGTCATGATGTTGCTATTGAGGCCGACAAAATGGCGTCACACATTAAAGGTTAACGCCCACGCGCCCAACGCTCTTGGGTGCGGTGCGGCAGACGTACTGCCAGAGCCACAGCCGCATAAGCCGCAAACCCGATAGGGTCGCGCAGCGCCCGCAGCCAGATTGGCGGTGCATCAGCTGGCGCTTCATCATGATTGGCCCAAAGCGCGGGATATAGCGCCTTCACTTCAGCTACGCCAATGTCCTGACGTCGACGCACGCGCACCAGTGGCGCGGCACCTTCTATCATAGGCCAGTGATATAGGGCGGGCACGCGGTGACGTTCGCGTGGTAAAAAGCTAAGGCGCACAAATGTATCGTCCGAGATGATGTCGGGAAAACCAGCCCATCGTTTGCGTCCCTCTGCGTTCACCGCAAAAACACCGAAACCAGGAACCCCGTGCGTGCAAAACGGTAAGCCTGCCCAAAAGCGGGCATAGACACGGGTAAACAAACTACCCGATGCGGCAACAACAGGGCCACCGCTGGCGTAACGTGGCTCAGGCGCATCCAGAACATCCGCAAGCTGTGCCATCAGAGCCGGCGAAACAACAACGTCCGCGTCCACATAAATGCGGGCACCGTGTTGTGCGGCAACATCACCCGCATTCAGAGCGCCCATCTTGCCGCCCTGCGCCAGATCAAGAACCGTCAAAGGCCAGCCTTTTGCTGCGAACCCATCGGAGTAACTGCGCGCAGCATCAACCGTGCTGTCGCTACAGCCGTTCGCCATAACAATCACTTCAACTTCAGCACCCAAATCATCCGAGACCAAAAGCGCCTCAAGGCACGGTTCAATATAGCCGACCTCATTATGAGCGGGGATCAGGATACTACATGCTACACTCATCTTTTTGTCACCAATGCATCCCAACGGGGGTTACTATCATCAAGATGGCGTAGCGCACCCCAGCTGCCCCATTTTGTCGGAATATAGACATCTGCGTAGGCATTGAACAAACGGCCACCCCCAGCATACCAGCCATCAATCAAAGAACGATAAAGCCCCCCCATCTCATTGGAGTAATTGAAATGTTGGAAAAACTCGGTCAGGCGCGCATCATCAACCTGCGCCCCAATGCCAACAATATGTGTGCCGCCTTCATACATAATCAGCTCTAACCCTGCGTTCTTTGCAACATCCGCATGATAGGGCCAAATCCGGCCGCGCAAATCACTTACCGTGTCCACATTCTGTCCACTGACCGACCCATCAGTCAGTTCCTGCAAGGCTAACGCCGTTGCATAGTCATACTGTGTGGCATCAATCGCGGCTTGGCGCTCAACCCCTGTCAGACCTTGCGCAGCGACCGCATCATTGGCCCGTGCAAGGCTTTCATCCAGCCAATCTGCGACTTGTTCCCGCCGCGCCTCAAGGCCTAGAATGCCGCCAAAATAGCCTGTTACGGCATAGGCATCAAAAGCATCCGCAGGTTTTGGCGTTCCTTCTGCCACAACAAGAGGCGCGGTTAGGATGTTTTCCTCTAACCCTAACCAGCCAGTCTGCGAGGAGATAACATTGATCAACTGCGTTTCATGTCCGGCAAACTCTTTGGACCAAATGCGCGCAACTTCGGCAGCGCGCATTGCGTAAAACTGCGTTCCCACATCCGCCTTGTCCCAGCGGGCCTGCGCCTGTGCATCTGCCCAACGAGATTGGGCAAACTGGAAATTCCACACCTCATTGGAGTACTCAACGTAGACCTGTTGTGCTGGATCAAGCGCCTCATGCAATGTCTGGGCAAAGTTGCGAACATAGGTATCATCTGCGAGATGCGGAATATTGATCCACATGTTTTTTCCCAGTTCATTTGCCAGTTTGATCATCACCTCCAGCGGCACACCCTCATGTGCCCAACTAGCATCAGATATCTGTGGACGATTTTCCCAACTAGATTGGGTCGAATTATTCGTTTCCATCCAATCCATAAAACGCAACGTGTCAAATGTTGCCAGACGCGAAGTCCAATCTGGATTGAAGATCGCACCACTTTCCCACAGCTCAAGCCTGTCTTCGCGCACCACCGAAATGCGACGCACCGGATTGCTGGCATTGGTTCGTTGGATCAAAATCTCAACGCTTCCGGGACCGGGCGTGTAATCAAACCGTACTTCTCCGCGCCCATAGCGGATGTTTTTGACGCGTCCTTTTGGCTCAACCACCCCTGCCCCTTCAAAACGCAACACATAACGCCCCTCCAGCGACGCTGCGGCAGCTTCGGGGAGATCCGTTAGGATCAACGTCCCGACGGACCCCACATCACGCGGTTTGCTGCGCACCCATCCATCATTGTCGATGTGTCCACCTTCAACCAGCTCGGTGAACTCAATGCCACCAAACTGACCGGACAAATGCCCCAGCCACGGTCGCGCTGTTTTCATCACATCAAGGAATGGTTGCTGTGCCGCCCAGTCCGTAACAGGGGCAAGCCCAACGGCCATTTCGCCTATTACAGTTGTGGATTTCACCTTTGTTGGTGTGGCTTGTGGTTCTTCGGCTGCCACCACTGCTGGCTCAGCCGGTGCGCGTGGCGCGCCAGCTTGGGTAGCAACGACTGTGCGCACTGGCGCAGCTGCAACCTCGCCTCCCTTATAGGCCTCAACGGCCTCCCGCGCGATGCGCTGCATAACGGCTGCCATCGCAGCATCCGGCGTCTCGAAACTCTTGCCAAACCGACTTTTGACATTGTGCGGCAACCCTTCGGGGCTTGCGTCTGTCAAAACAGCGTATTGCACCATGGAGACAAAGTAATGGCCCTTCGAATTGAGATGAATGTCATCATCAAACACTTGATTAATCGCGCTTAACCCCGGAACTTGGCCTGCGACAATTGCATCATCTAACCGCGCCAATGCCTGCCCTGCCGGGATAAGTTCAATCCGATCTTTTGCATCCGATTGAAGCAAACTAACGATACCTTCCCAATCATCAAGATCGTCTTGAAGCCGCACACGCCACGGCGCTGCCGCACCTTCGTCGAATTCAACAGCTTCACCTGTGCCGCTCTTTAAGCTGTGCCATGTCTCCTGAACAAAAACCCGCGCACCGGAATTTGCGCTAAGGGCAAGGCCGGCAAAGGCTTGGGCATAAACCTCGGTTTCGCTCCACTTAAGGTGATTGGCCAGCGGGATGGCCTCCGTCAGGATCAAGTCCGTGGTATTCCCATTCGGGATCACCATACGTGCGTCAATGCCTTGAGCCTCGTCCGAGTTGTCCCAATTGTATTTCAACGGAGCGCCATTGATAATCTGCGCCTGCACTTCGACGCTGCCACTGGTTGCCTTTAGCGCGGCATCCAACATGTCAGGCCCTGTGGTACCAAACAGGCTATGGCCCACCATTACAACCGAGAAGACCGCGCTCGCCAGATCGCTCATGTTGGAACTCCGCTATAGAATGAAGTGCGCTGCACCTCTTGCCACACAATATTTTGCATCAGTGCTGCCGCCTCTGCATCTGGGGTCTGCGCCGCCTCACCATCGGCCCGCAAGAGCGCACGCGGCAATCCTACAGGGCTGCGGTGATACAGCGTCGCGTAATGGGTCAACGCAATCAGATACGCCCCTAGATCGTTTAGGTGAATTGTGTCCGCTTCACCATCCGATGTGCGGGCAAAAAGCGCTTCCCGATCGTTAATGTTACCAATACCACCCGCGGCCTCGATCGCACGCACAAAACGAGCAAGCACCTGACCAGCCGGTATGATGTAGATGGGCGCATCGATTTTCCAGCCGGCAATCAGCGCCAGACGGTTTAGCCAAAGCGCTTCAAAATCACCATCAATCCGCTCAAGCCAGCCTGCAGGATCATCTGTATTGTGCCACGTCTCATAGAGGTACAGGCGAACATTGGGGTTCCCCGTCCGCGCGAGCTGCGCCCAGTTTGCCAAATATTCAGCACTATCATGGTATTTTAGTGCATCTTTCAACTCGACCATTTCAGTCAGGACAACTGCGTCAAAACCGCCCTCAGCTAGTGCCTCTCGCGCAGGCAAAAATTTTGGATGATCGTTCTCGGCCTCAAACCCGTTGATCGGAACATCAGGATACCAATGCGACCGCAGTGGTGTACCCCAACCCAGCTGACTTGCGTATTCATGTCCATTTGGGGCCAGCTGCGACAGCATGGCAGGCATCTCCCGTCCGACCAACGAATGCCCCAAGTGGAACACGCCGAGCGGCCCGTCAGGTGCTGGAAAGCCCCTGGAATACAGATCGCGTGCGGCGTCAGCTCGCATCATCTGCCAACCAGCACGCCCCGCAAGCACAGTACTCGCAGCAACAACACCGCCGGATGCAAGCTTAAGTATACCCCGCCGCGATATCATTCGCGTCTAACCCCTCATGAATTGGACAATTGCTCCAGCTCAGACTGCCTAAATGCCACACCAGTGACAAGCAGACCCGCAGCATGCGCATAAGAGCCAATCAGAACCGAGCCTGCCGGGATAACTCCCTGAGGAGACTGAAACACCGCTTCAAAACGGGTCGCTTCTCTATCAATGATGATCTCTAACACGTCAAAGCCAAAGACCACGCCGCTAACCGGATATTGCGCCTTATAAGCGGCTTCTTTTGCGGAAAATATCAGCTTTGCCATTAATCCACGCTCTGACGGAGGTTGCAGGCCCAGCCATCTCTGTTCTGACTTGGTGCAGATCTCAGCGACCAGTAAGGGGTCTAACGGGGTTGCCTCTTCCAGATCGACACCAACGCCCGCCCAAACGTCACTCAGCCCTACAGCAGCGACACATGCATCAGCGGAATGCGAAATACTCCCGGCCAGTCCACTCGGCCAAATCGGTGCACGGTCAGGACCCATCGGGATTGGCCGTGGCGGCATCCCAAGCGCAACCATCGCAGCGCGGGCCGCTGCGCGCCCTGCATGAAACTCGGCTACTCGACGCGGGACTGCATCTTTGACAGCAACCCCTTCTTGAGGGTCCATGGCAACCGGAATGCGGCGCGGATCACGCGCGACAATCGCCAAGCCCTTGGGCAGGACCAACTCGGTCAACCCCTGTACGAGATCAGGATGAAGATCAGCAATCACGTTTCCGCCTTGCTCCGTCCGGCGCGCATCGCGCGGCGTTTCGACATGGTTTCTAATCTTGCAGGGGTGTCCTCAACCACAGGGGCCGCTTGTGGCGTTTTACCTTTGTCCAAATGCGCCGCTAGCCCCGCCAACGTCGGGAAGCGGAAAATATCAGTGATCCCCAATTTGTCAGCACCCAGCGCCGCCTTGATGTCGCGGTGCGCCTGAACGGCCAACAATGAGTGCCCGCCAAGCGCAAAGAAGTTATCAGACGGCCTGATGTTTGCCGCCCCCAAAATCGCACTCCAAACGTTGGCAATTGCAGCCTGAGTATCACCATCGGGCGCAACCTCAGCGGTGACCTGCTCAGCAACCTTTGCTGCCGGTGCTGGAAGTGCTTTGCGGTCAATTTTCTTGTTCGGTGTCAAAGGCATCTGCGCAATTTCGACGATACGTGCCGGCACCATGATGTCCGGCAATGTCACAGCCAATGCGCGACGTAGCGCTTCTTCATTGAAGCCATTGCCCGTCACATATCCAACCAGTTGCGCACCACCCGGCCCATCACGGGCCACAACGACGGCTTGCGTAATACCGACCTGCGCGGCAAGCGCGTTCTCGATCTCACCCAGCTCAATACGGTGACCACGAATTTTCACCTGATCATCCGCACGTCCCATAAAGCCAAGCGTGCCATCACTGCGCCACGCAGCCAGATCGCCAGTGCGGTACATGTATCCTGTGCCAAACGGGTTGTTCACAAATCTCTCCGCGGTCATTTCTGCGCGTTTCCAATACCCGTGGGTCACACCGTCACCCGCAATGTACAACTCTCCCGCGACACCTGCTGGGCGCGGGGATAGCGCATCATCCAGCACGTAGACCTGTGTGTTTGCGATTGGCGTCCCAATGGCCGCAGTCGCCTCGGCTTGGGTTACCATTTGTGTTGTGGACCAAATTGTCGTTTCGGTTGGGCCATACATATTCTGTACACGCCCACCGCAGGCCTTGATCAGATCAGACGCCAACGCGCCCGGCAATGCTTCGCCACCCACCATCAGTTCTTGTAAACCAGACAGCGCATGACGGGTTTCGTCGTTCATCACCAACATCTGCGCCATGGACGGGGTACATTGCATGTGGCTGACGTTGTGGCGCATCAATTGCGCCGCCAGTGAAAAATCATCATCCTGCAGCACCGCGCCCGCGTTTGAGCGTTTGAGCACTTCAGCCAGAGGTCTTAACCCCTCCATGACCGTGTCGACGTCGATGCCATAATCAATCAGGCAGGCGATCTCATCCACGCCAATCCGTTTGAGATCTTCGGCACGGGCGATGCCGTCCTCAACGGTGCCGAACATACCGCTGTCATTGAAATATCGCTGGAACGCGAACTCAAGGATCGCTTCCATCTCTTCTTCGTCCAAACTGCCTAGGTCCACCTCAAACGGGTTAGTTACACCTTTTGGCTTTTTGAATGCAGGGAAGGCCCAAGCGTATTGCTTGATCAGTCCAGCAGCGGAACGCAGGTATTCCTTCATCGGATTGCGCGCAATTTCTTCGGCAATTTCGCGCGTTTCTGCCAGATAAGTATGCAACATCACTGTAACGTTGAAATCTGCAGGATCATGACCTGCTTCACGAAGCGCAGCGTGATAGATTTTGATTTTATCCGCGACCTCGGCAACCGACTGGCCTAACAGGTGCGTCAGAACGTTGGCACCAATTTGCCCCGCCTCTTTCCATGTTTCGGGATTGCCCGCAGTAGTCACCCAAATTGGTAGCTCCTTGGAGACCGGACGCGGCTGCGTGAGCACACTAAAGGGCGTGCCATCTTTGGTTGGGAATTCGACCGCATCACCGCGCCACAGCTGGCGCAGTTGATCAATCGCTTTGTACATTGCCGGCTTATTGTTAGGCGGAGTATTTTCGGGGCGCAGCACAAAATCATCTGGCTGCCAGCCACTTGCGATCGCCAACCCGACACGGCCATCAGTGAGGTTGTCAATGACAGCCCATTCTTCAGCGATACGCGCAGGATGGTGAAGCGGTGCTACACATGAACCTGCACGCACATCAAGGTTCTGGGTCACTGCGGCAACCGCAGCACCTGTTACCGACGGGTTAGGATAAGGACCACCAAAGGCGTGGAAGTGACGTTCGGGCGTCCAAACCGCATTGAAGCCATTTGCATCGGCAAATTTGGCACCTTCCAGCAAAAGGCGGTATTTCTCGCGGCCAATGCCATCATCATTGCCCCAATAGAACAGATTAAAGGCGATCTTACGATCTGATACAGCAATTGGACCACGGCTCAGCTCGGTCCGGCTATCGTCCCCAGCAAGGACCAGCTTGAAACCACGGCTAAGGGTCCAGAACAGCTCAAGCACTGAGATGTCAAACGAAAGGCTGGTGACGGCCAGCCACGCGTCGCCCTCAGTGTGGGTGATACGTTGATCCATACCAGCAAAGAAATTTGCGACATTGCCATGGCCAACCATGACGCCCTTCGGGGTACCAGTAGATCCCGAGGTATAGATCAAATACGCCAATGTATCCGCACCAACGCCCGTATCTGGGTTTGAGGTAGGTGCCACCGCGATAGCACCGTCCATATCCAACACCAAAAGCTTTGCATTGCCTCTTGGCAGGTTATCAGCCAAGGCCGATTGCGTTACAATCACAGGCGCTCCGCTATCCGCGATGTAGTGTTTGATCCGGTCGGCAGGATACGCGGGATCAAGCGGTACGTAGGCCCCACCCGCCTTCAGGATGCCGAGCGCCCCGATCAACAGATCAAGGCCACGTGACGTAGCAAGACCAACGGGTGTGCCTGTTGTAACCCCCTCAGAAATCAAACGGTGCGCCAATTGGTTCGCCGCCTCGTTCAGCGCACGGTAGCTGAGTGTCTGATCCTCAAAAACCAGTGCTGTTGCATCAGGAGTGCGCGCGACCTGCGCCTCAAAAGCTGTATGGATCGGCGAAGCATCATATTCAGTATCGGTTGCATTCCACGTCTCTAACAGCGCGGACTTCTCTGTCGATGGCAGCCCCTCTGCACCGTTAACGCAGTGAGCGATGCGCGCTGCAATCATATCCATTGCGTCGCCAGATAGCTGCCCACTGTCACCATGGACCGTGAGCGCATCATCACTTAAAACCAACGTCAGAACGCTACCTTCAACAGGTGCTTTCGCGATCATAATAGCGGGCTGGGCCAATTCAATTGCTGGATCACGCAGCGGGAGATCGACCGCAAAGCCTGCAGTCTGTGATATGCGCGCTAGTTGCGGCGCAAATTTAACATCACTGCGCAGCGGCACCCAGTCAGCAGCAAAGCCATCAACTGCACCTTTAATTGCATAACCAACATCACCAGCCGCCTGACCTGCACTCAATGTCAAAGCCGCTAAAACCGCGCGAACTGAATCCTCAACGGTGTTGGTCGCTGGCAACTCAACCTTGCGCGTAGCCCATTCTCCAGAGGCGGTGCCCCGTGCCAAAGGAACAGGCAGGGCATCAAATATAGCTAACTTGGCGCGCCAATAGGTCTCGTCAAGGATCAGACGGGCCTGCGCATCAGTTAATGCCACATCAACGGACTGCAGCTGCGCACCAATATCTGGAAGAGCAGCCGTACCGTTCAGTGGCATTACGCCAGAAAGCCTAACCGCACCATCAGCAGTGCCAACAACCAGCGTTTCCTTACCCGCTTCAATAACCATTCCTTCAGAGCCGCTCGCACTGAAGGGTTCCCCCGAATTTATGGCATAGACCGCGCCGCCATGCGCGACCTTAGCCACCCCCAGCGGGTTCCAATATCCGGCAAAATCCAATCCGCGCAGCAAGGCCGTGATCTGGCTTGTACTTTGACTGAAATCAATCATTCCCAACACTGCAGGCCGTTGATCGCGCGCAAAATAGCTGCGCTGGCTCAAGTCTTGGACGCTGCGTTCCAGCGTACCACTTTCAAGCTGCGCCATGACACGACCAAAGCTCTCCATGCCTGCCGCGTAACATTTTGAGTTGAGGCTAAAGGCCGTTTCATCCGGTGCGATGTCCATCAGTTCTTGCGCCAGAAGATCACCCTCATCTACGCCGCCTTCAATCATGTGCCAGCTGACGCCGTGCTGCGCTTCGCCGTTGATGATCGCCCATACAGGCGTGTTCAACCCAGCATAACGCGGCAATGGTCCATCATGGAAATTGACTGCACCTTTTTTGGGTAAGGCCAGCACATTATCCGAAATCATGCGCAAGTTCGCGATGCTCAAAAGCCAGTCAAACGCGGGCAATCCAGCATCAACCAAGTCAGCAGGTTTGTCAAAAACAGCGATACTTTGGGCTTTGGCCCAGCTGCACACATCTGCATCCGTGCTCACCACTGCGGCTACGGTGTGGCCTCCCGCAACGATCATATCGGCACATGCAATTGTTAACGATTGATCGCCAAGGATCACACAGGAATAGCTTGCGGCATTAAAGGGAGCAGTCATAAACGGTCCTCCGTGGACGTACGGTATGGGGTCGCAGCATGGGTCACCATATCCGCCAAGAACCAGTTTGGATCTTGGGGACGACGGCCCGCAATGCCTGACCTGAGGCGGTGCAAAACACCGCCTGTTAAATGGGCAACCAGCGCCGTCATAGCGTAGACGCGGCCATGATTTTTTATGAAATAATGTCTACGGGAATCGTACCAATAGGATGGCATCCTACGTTTGATCTTCATGCCCGTCGAAACTGAACCAATGTGCACAACGCGGCTGTCTGGAACATACCAGCACGACCAACCCGCCCTCGCCCCGCGCAGGCAGAGATCCGTTTCTTCAAAATACAGGAAGAACGTTTCATCAAAAGTGCCTATCTCGTCTAGCATACTGCGGCGGATCATCATGGAGGCACCAGCGCTCCAGTCAACTTGGCAGGTCTCATGAGGTTGCGCCATCGGGACCGGCGCGTCCGGCAATATTCGCTCAATAAATCCGAGCCGCGCCGCGCCAACAAATTCACCTGCAATGCTGGGGAAACGGAATGCAGTCGTGTGAACAACGTTGTCTTCGCCGCGCACATGGCTGCATGCAAAACCTGCCTTTGGGTGCGCCTCAAGATGCTCTACCAACGCCGCGCTGCATCCCGCATCCGGAAATGCATCAGAATTCAGAACATAGAAATAATCAGGACAGCTGGCATCGCTCATCCTCATGCGCAGACCTATGTTATTGCCCGCGCCAAATCCGCCATTCACAGGCGAAGCGACAACGCGTACCAGTCCGTTTTCTGCCCAGCCACGTGCCGCAACTTCACGCGCTAATCTCTCGTATGATCCATCACCGGAGGCGTTATCGACAATGACCAGCTCACCACTCAAGGCATGCAAATCGGCCAATGCCGCCTCGGCGGCACGCAGGGTCATGTCAGCTGTGCAAAAATTAAGTAAAATGCATAGAACGTTTGGTTTAGTCATGTTGCTACTCTGCCGCCGTCGCCTGACGAGGTGCTTGAGTGTCAAGCGCCTCGAAAATTACTTCACGCAACTCCGCTGCCATCACTACGACATTTGGGGATAGCACCATACTGTCATGATCCCCTGGCACTTCGATCACACGAACCTGTGGCGCGAACTGCTTCCACTCATTATCATCAAAGACATACTCGCGCGCTTCGCTAACCCAATTGCCACCGCTTACCTTAAAACGGCGATCCAGCGCGGGACGCAGCAGTATCATTGGCCCATCCCAATCTGGTGTCTGATATTGCCCAACGGCCTGCAGGAATGCAGCCTCAATTTTGGTGTTGTTAAATTGGGCACCAACAGTGTCTTTGACATGCCCCGCGCGCTTGCTCTTTTCCCAAGCAATGCGGCTTTGCGCCCATTCCAATAGATACCTCGGACCTTTTTCGCGCAATTCTGTAATTTTGATCAGGGCCTTGTCCGGTTTGTTAAGGCTTGGGCGAACGGGCA
Organism: Sulfitobacter sp.; assembly: GCA_033851935.1. Lineage (GTDB taxonomy): Bacteria > Pseudomonadota > Alphaproteobacteria > Rhodobacterales > Rhodobacteraceae > Sulfitobacter. Next base: position 279,538 of record JAWSVL010000002.1, on the reverse strand, counting down.
ACGGGGTATCCAACAGCGCTAGAACGGCAACCTCTTCGCCTGCGACCTTCAGCTGACGCGCCATCTCATAGGCGGTGATCCCACCACCAGAGAAACCCGATAACAAATAGGGACCATGCGCCTGAACTTGGCGAATTTCAGCGATGTAATCCTTGGCCGTCTCCTCAATGCTGTTATGCGGTGCGCTGTCGCCAATCAGACCACGCGCCTGCAGTCCATAGACCGCGCGTGCATCGGCAAACTGTAACGCCAAATGACGCAGGTTAAGGACATTTCCGAACATTCCAGCCACAACAAACAGTGGCGCAGCCTGTGTTGGTTTAACTCCGTTGAGGGGGACAAGGTGGATAAATCCGGGTTTGGATGTTTCCGTATCTGCCATGTCGGGGCCGGCAATTTCACCTGTCTGCGCTGTGATACGTGCCGCGATGTCTGCGATTGTTGGCGCTTCAAACAGCACCGAAATCGGGAACTCAACGCCATACTCACGCTTAACGGCGGCAAACAACCGAACTGCGATCAACGAATGGCCACCCAGATCAAAGAAGCTGTCATCGGCACCGACAGGGGAAACCCCCAGAAGTGTTGACCACATGGCGGCCAAACCCGTTTGCACGGGGCCTTCAGGAGCTACAAACCCTTCCAAATCCGTCCGCTCAAAGCTTTGTCCTTTGGGCATCTCACGCGGTGGCACGTCAGCCTGCGCTATCAGCGCCTGTAGAGGCAATGAAGACACATATACTTGCGGCAAATTCAAAGCCAGCGCGCGTGACAGGGCTACAGGGCCCTCCGCAGCTGTGATGCCTTGGGCAACCATATAAGCTAGGCGTTCCTCGGCATCAGTTTGCGGGCGATCCTCGGTTTGAAGAACATCATCAAACACAACCTCCGAAACGCTGAGCGGTGCCGTTTGTGCGGCAAAACCACCTACCAGGCGCGTCATGGCGAAATCAGTGACCTCAACCAGAACGGCCCCATCCGCGTCACAAATTGTCACGTCAAACCGCGCATCATCAGCACCTGATGCGCCAAGCCGTATCCAGCTGTAAATCTCGGACTTCAGCGGCGCGTGAACGGTGATCTCACCGTATGACATCGGTACCCAAAGGTCCGTTCCATCATACCCAGATGCCAGTTCAATGGCCCAACCTGTTGCCAAGTCCATCAACCCTGGATGCAGAATCTGCCCTGCGTCCAGTGGTGCATCCAACATCAGCCGTGCAAGGCCTTCTGCCTCACCCAACTGGCGTGCACGTAGCACTTGCCATTGCGTACCAAAGCGCAAATGCGCCTCTTGAGGGGTAGGCATATGTGCGCCACTATCTTCTTGAACAGCTCCAAGACGGTTAGAAATACCTTCCAAATCAACAGGCTGCGCAACCCTGCGCGATGCCCCAATCTCGACCTCGGTATGCGCCTGCCAGCCATCGCGGCCATCCAATGTGCCATCACTGCGTAACGTCGCGGTAAAACCATCGGTTTGCGGCTCCAGTGTCACGCGCATCTGGCGCGTGGTCCCTTCAGGCGCATCAAACGCGCGCAGGAAATACAGATCACGCAGAACGAAAGGCGCGTTCAGTCCAGCGCCTTGTGCCGCCTGTGCCATCGCTTCAACCATTCCAGTTCCCGGCATAACAGCGGTGCCATCAGCCATGCGGTGTTGGTCTAAAACCCAATCAGCCTTTGCATCCAAAGTGGCGGCAAATCGTGTCTCGCCTTCTAGCACTTCGACTGTGTCCAGCATTGGTACGTCAATTGCACGCGGTGGCAGCGTTTCGACGGGAGCGTGCCCCACGGCCTCGGCCGCCATGCCAACATCGGCCCAAACGCCCCAGTTTACGGCAACCACACGGGTTTTTCCGCCTGCGCGTCCATTGGCAAACGCATTCAAGTAGTCATTGGCAGCAACGTAATCGACCTGCCCTGCCGCACGTGTCGCGGTAGACGTAGAAGCAAAGAGCACCATCAAATCAACTGCGCCATCCGGCAGCAATTGGTCCAGCACCCGCAGGCCCTGCACTTTGGGCGCGAGCACCGCATCAACCTGCGCCTGCGTTTTACCCAGCAGCGGTGCATCATCCAACACACCAGCAGCATGAATAACACCGTCAATTGCGCCTCGTACGCGCAGCCCATCAATGACCTTGCGCATTTGCGCCACGTTCATCACATCAGCTGCGGCCACTTCGACAGAACCACCAAGCGCCTCAAGACGTTGAACCGCGCGAATGCGGCGCGCGTTCGCATCACCTGCATGCGTGGTTTGCAAGACGCGCGGCCACGCGTCACGCGATGGCAATGCAGTGCGACTAAGTAGGACAACATGCGCGTCATGCGATGACAGCAGATCCGCCGCGATGGTTTGGCCAATGCCGCCAAAACCGCCTGTGATCAGGAATGTCCCGCCACGTTTGAGGGTTGGTACATCCACTTGCGCCAATCTCTGTGACCGGACCCCTTGGACAAAGCGTCGTCCATCCCGAACGGCCACCACAGCATTTGCAGGCGTCGCGAGCAGTTCTTCGAGCAGCGTATCGGTAATGTCAGCAGGTGGTTCAGTAGAACGGGAAAACATGGATTTCGGTGCTGCCGCTTTTGGCAGGACCACATCAATGGTGGAGACAGTCAGGTCGGCGATCTCATGTGGCATAACGCCAGCAGGGCCGCTGATCATGGCCTTTTCAGGATAGGGCAGCGCCTCGGATGCAACTTGGGCGGCTCCATTGGTAAATATGCTCAGGTGTGTTTGCGGTGCCTCTTCGCGTTCTGACAGAGTTTGCGCCAGCCACAGCAGGCTATAAAAACCTTGTTCCAGAGTGCGATCATAAAAACTGCTGCCCGGGCGATGGGTTTCTGAACCTGTGAGGCCCCAAAAATGGGCAATCCGTGTGGGTGAATGATCGGCGGCTACAAGTGTGGCCATCAATGCGTCATAACCTTCGCGGCCCTGCTCAGGGGCCAGCGTAAAACGTTCCTCGCCCAGATCCGCAAAACTGTCACCAGCTTCAACCACATTCACGGTGGCCCCCGCCTTGCGCAAGCGCGCAATAACAGGCGCTGCGATGCCGTCCTGATCGGCGAAGACCAACCAATTCTCGCCATCTGCCGTCGCCAAAGCAGCATCTAGGTTCGCATCCACATCAGCGTATTGCGCGCGCCAACTTGGTACGGCACCCCAGTCTGACATGTCATCAAGCCTAGCGATTTCGGGCACTTGTGACGTTACCGATTGCGTGTTGGGTTCAATGAAATAGGGGCTGCGCTGGAATTGGTAGGTTGGCAACAGGACACGGTTACGGCGTGATTCGCCCCAAATTTGATCCCAGTCGGCCTCAACACCACAAGCCCAAAGCCTGCCGATGATGCCCATGAAATACATATCATCCGCAATCTCCTGATCGGGATGACGTAGGGAGCTTAGCACTTGGGCTGGTTTTACAGCGGGACACATTTGCGCCAATGATGACAGCGCCTTACCAGGACCGACTTCAAGGAACACGCGGCCTTCTTCGGCGCTCAGGGTGGTGATGCAATCGGCAAAATGAACGGTATTGCGCAACTGCTCGACCCAATAATCCGGATCGATTGCTTGGGCTGCAGTGATCGCCACGCCTGTACGGTTGGACATAAAGTTCATTGTGGGCGCTTGCAGGTTTAGCCCTGCAAGGAAGGCGCGGTATTCATCAAGAATAGGTTCCAGCATCCGGCTATGGGCCGCAATGTCGATTGCGATGCGCTGGCTTTCGATCTCATCCGCGGCCAGTCGTTCGGCCAATGCCTTTAGCGCGGCATCAGGGCCAGAAATCGCGGTCAATTCAGGCCCGTTTACGCTGGCGATATCCAGACCATCGCTCAGATAGGGGCGGGTCGCCTCAAGGGACAAGGGCACGCTCAACATGCCGCCTGCGGGAACTGTATCAAACAGGCGCCCCCGCAGCAGCACCAGATCAATCAGGTTTTCAAAGCTCATCACCCCCGCCAAGCAGGCGGCGACATTCTCACCCATCGAATGGCCCACCATCGCGGCAGGTTTCACGCCCCAGCTAATCCACAGCTGCGCAAGCGCGTATTCAACGATGGCGATCAGGGGTAATTGCGCGGAAGGTTTCTTAAGTGTTTCAGCGGCGGCACCTGTATCGCCCTCAGGCAACCAAAGCGCGCGAATATCGTAATCCAGCTGCGGCGCAAGATGATCAAGGCCACGGTCCATCGCCTCGGCAAAGGTTGGCTCGGTCTCATAGAGATCACGCGCCATTTCAGGATATTGCGCCCCGCCCCCCGGGAACATGAAGACAACTTCGGGATCTACACCCAGAACTTCATGGGTGAACACACGGCGGGTATCGCCTGCCTCCAGCAAAGTGGCCGCTTCTTCGTGGGTTTCGGCCACAACAACGCGGCGACGTTCGAACCCGCGCCGCCCGTTTTTCAAAGTATGGGCAACGTCCGCAAGGTCTTGTTCGGGATGCGCGCGCAAATGCGCCGCAAGGGCTGCGGAGTTTGCGTCTAAGGCTGCTTTTGAGCGGCCTGAAATACACAGCGCATGGAAAGGAAAATCGCTTTCCTCCGAGGTTTCACGAACCGGTGCCTCAGCGAGGATCGCATGGGCGTTTGTGCCCCCAACGCCAAGCGCATTGATTGCAGCATGGCGCGGGGTCGCGCGGCGGGGCCACGGGGTGAGCTTCGCATTTACGGAAAACGGACTGCCCTCAAAACCAATCGCAGGGTTTGGTGCTTCATACCCCAGCGAGGGTGGCATTTCGTTGTGGTGAAGGGCCAAAGACGCTTTGACCAACCCTGCGACACCAGCCGCTGTATCCAAATGCCCGATATTGGTTTTCACTGAACCGATGCGCGCATAATCGACCTTATCGGTCTGGGTGCGGTACGCTTCAGTTAGGGCCGCAACTTCAATCGGATCACCCAAATAGGTTCCAGTACCGTGACACTCAATCAGTTCGATCTGGTCTGCGCCGACGCCAGACGCATCCAGCGCCTTGCCAATTGCCTGTGCTTGCCCATCAACAGAGGGTGCAAGATATCCGGCCTTGGCTGCCCCATCATTGTTGATCGCAGAACCTTTGATCACGGCCCAAATATGATCGCCGTCAGCTTGCGCATCTGACAAACGTTTCAGCGCGACACAGCCAGCACCCGACCCAAAAACCGTCCCTTGGGCACGGTGGTCAAACGCATGGCACTCGCCATCTGGCGAAAGGATTTCGTTTTCCTTAAAGACATAGCCGCGCCCTTGGGGCAGCTCAATCGTGACACCGCCAGCCAGCGCCATGTCCACCTCGCCCGCGCGCAAGGCGGCAGCCGCATAGTGGATCGCAACCAAAGACGTCGAACAGGCCGTTTGCAAATTGATCGACGGCCCTTTCAGGTCAAACACGTGGCTGACACGGGTGGATAAGAAATCCTTGTCGTTGCCCGTGTGGCGTAACAGGAACATACCCACATCATCCACCAAATCGGGATTTGAGCAGATGTTAAAGTAAAAATAGCTACCCATCCCGCAGCCCGCATATACCCCGATGGGGCCCGGCACATTTTCGGGCACGTGGCCTGCCTGTTCCATCGCCTCCCACGCTACCTCGAGAAACTTGCGGTGCTGAGGATCAAGGATAGCGGCATCTTTTGGCGAGAACCCGAAAAAATCAGCATCAAAGGTTTCAAAGCCTTTGAGGTCCGCCGCCGCGCGCACATAGTTCTTGCGGGCAATGTTTTGTGGTGTCTCTCCCGCAACGAGCAGTTCTTCTTCGCTCAGCTTACGGATCGATGACACACCGCCGCGCAGATTTTCCCAAAATGCCGCAACCGTGTCGGCACCCGGCACATTAACGGCCATACCCACGATAGCGATATCTTCGCTTTGCAACATCATTTTGCGGCTCTGCTCTGTCATTCGGTCTCATCCTTCGGCCCACTTGAGATGGAGAGAGGTCTCCATACGAATTAAATAAAAAGCGGACCATTTACTAAGACGACTAAAATCGTCGAACACATTTCTACGTGTTGATAGTGGTTATTTCATGGCGCGGGGCCAGTTTTCAATCATCTCGCTGAGGGAGAATAGCACAATAAATCCCCTCATAACATGAAGATTGTTGCAAAAATGGAAACGATGCCACAGTGATTACAGGAAAATGCCTTGATCCATCCGAATCTGCTAAAAGCAAGCAATCACAAGGTTCTGCCCCGCGCAGATGGCTGTTTTCGGGCCATAACAGGTGTATTTTTCAATGCATGGCGCGGAACATGCGCGCGGCGCGGGCTAATCCGTTCAATATGGCCAAGGACGGCCCCTGCCGTCAGCCACGTGAAAGGGGTCAGCGTCGCGTTAAGCAACATATCCATAAGCGTAACGCCCAAAATCAACGCCACCGCTCCGATGTAGGGAGACAGCTCCGCATCTCGGTGGCGCACCACATGCCAACCGAGCAACAGCAGCGGCAAAGCCAGCAAGCCAAATTCAGCGATATACCCTAGCCAGCCAAAACTGCCGAAGACTATGATCCAGCGGCCATCAGGAATGGTCAAAATTTCACCGGTCTCGGCCTCACGCACCAGGCTGCGCCCCCACCCGCTCCAACCAAAGGTTGCCTTTTGCGCTGCCCGTTCAAGCAGTTGTTCTTCATTGTCAAAACGATACCCAAGCGATTGCGCCCGGTTTGGATTTGCCTCGGCAACCTTAGCAACAATGGCATCTGTCGGAATAACCCCAAAGTTTCGCAACATTGGGTAGGTCACAGCGATCAACGCAAACACAGTCGAGATCAAGATCAACCAGCGGCGCGGCATGAAATAGATCGCGGGCACCAGCAACAAACCGTACGCGATTGAAGCTGCACTTTTGCAAGCAAGCAAAAACAGCATCAGGTATAAAACCCACCCTACAGCCTTCCAGCGATCAAGCCGCGGTGTCACACGTGCCAATGCTGCTGCGGCCATGGCACTTGTACACACAAATAACGCCAACCATAGACCGTGGGGCAAGAAAACAATCGGGCGAAAACCACCTGCCCGCATCGTCTGTTCAAAGCTGTGCTGAAAGAACCCGTAGACCCAGATATTCACTTGCGGCGATACCATGATCTCAACAAATGAAGGCGCGGAATAGACGATCGCACCAACCATCAAAGCCAGCAGCAGTTCGCGCAGACCCGTTTCCGAACTTAAGAATTGGCGCGCAACGAGAAACGGAACAATTGTAAGTACTTGCCCAATAAGGACCGAGCCAATATCGCGGACCGACTGCCCCGGCAGCGCATCAATCAAAAACAAGATCGGGTCAGCATCGCGCAGCACCTCAAACAGGATCGGCTCGCGGTTGGTCAGAACTGTTGGGATCGCGCTGAACACAAACAGAAACACCAGCGTCCTTGCGGTGCGTCCCTCTGGGATCAGCCGAACTTGATGCGCTGTGGCGAACAACAAAATGAACAGCACGCTTAGGTTTGGGATCGAAACCTTATCCATCGCTGGAACCAGCGGCAGGTTGAAATTGGCCAATGGCGGCAGCAATAAATAACCTGCAAGGATCGACCAAACGATCGCCCGCTCGACTGCTTGCGTACGAAAAAGCACAAGACAGACAAACGGCCAGATCAGCAGCATCAGATATGCAATTGCGTTGGGCATCATGCTCCTGTGGGCGTGAACGGGGGAATGTGGATTCATTTACACTCTAGGCAGGCCGATGTCATCAAGGTAGTTTGCACCAAAGCGGGTATCCCACAGCAAGAAAACCCCGCATCTAATTGAAAACAAATTACTATTGACACCTCACATCCACACCAACCACACCCCGTTGTGGCAAGCTTACACAGGTCTGATATGAAATTTGGCACAGGGCGTTCAGCAGTTGAGGTCAATATCCCCACCCGCACGGCATTGTTTCACGCGGTTCGAACTAAATTCGCGCAGGGCAACGGATTCGCGCTGGCGACGTTGAACCTCGACCACCTCACCAAACTGCCTAGTGAAGCCGCCTTTGCCGAAGCCTACCGCGCGCAGGATTTGGTTGTGGCTGACGGGCGGCCTGTTGTCTGGTTGTCCCAGCTCGCCAAGCACCCTCTAGAGCTCATGCCCGGTTCCGACCTTGTCATCCCAATGACTGAACTGGCCGCAGAAATGCAAATGCCCGTCGCCCTGATGGGCAGCTCGGACGAGGCGCTGGCCGGAGCTAAAGCAGCACTTGAATCCCGCGTTCCCGGACTGAATATTGTGATGACCCACGCGCCTGCTTACGGATTTGACCCCGCAGGTTCCTCCGCCACAGAAATCTGTGACATGCTTAACGAGAGCGGCGCGCGTCTGTGCTTCATCGCGCTAGGCGCTCCGAAACAAGAACTGTTTGCAGCCTATGCACGGGGCCGTTGCCCAGCTGTTGGGTTTGCGTCCATCGGTGCCGGGCTCGACTTTTTGTCTGGCCATCAGGTGCGCGCACCCAAAATCATGCGCGCACTGGCACTAGAATGGCTGTGGCGCGCATTGCAAAGCCCCAAGCGGATGATCCCACGCTATGCAAAGTGTTTTGCGATCCTGCCCAAGCTGACCGTGGACGCATGGCGGAAGCGCTAGGTTATTTATATTCGATCAATCGCTTTTTAACGCCAGTAAGTTGACGCCAATAATAGCTCAATGCTCCGCTGGCCTCGGCGAATTTACCCAGCACGCTGAAACATGCCCACGACACACTACTGCGCCGCGCCAGTCGCACGATTTGCAGCGGATAGATCAACATCAAAAGCAGTCCGGCGGGCCCCCAAAAGATCGCACCAAACACTACAAACAGCGGCAGGCCAGCCCCCCAGATCAACGCACGTCGCGTTTGTGCAACCCAGTGCCGCTCGGGCGGGGCGCCGTGCAATGCTGCTCCTTCGGCAAAGGCATGGCCCGCGCGCTTTGTACGCTTCCACCATTGGCCAAATCGCGTAATCTGCGCATCATGGGCTGTCATCTCTGCATCCAGACGCCAAATGCGCCATCCCGCCTGCCTAAGACGCAAACATAACTCCGGCTCTTCGCCCGCAATAAGGTCCTCCCGATACCCCTCAACAGCGCGCAACGCATCCACGCGCACTAAAGCATCACCGCCGCAGGCCAGCGCTTCTCCTACGGGAGTATCCCATTCGTCATCGATCATTGCATTGTAAACGGATTCGTCTGGATACATCTCACGCCGCCGCCCACAAACTACAGCAACATCAGGGTGTTGCGCCAAAAACGCCTGCGCCTTGTCAAGCCAGCCCTCTTGCACAACACAATCCCCGTCTAGAAATTGCACCAGTTCCAAATCGTTGGGCAACACCGCCAATCCAGCGTTACGCGCCCGCGCTGCGGTAAATGGCAGTGACATATCCAGCTCAACCACCCGCGCACCGCGCGCCTGCGCAGCATCGACAGAGCCGTCCGTTGATCCACTATCAACGTAGATCAAGGGTGCGAAACCGGCCAAGGCCTCAAGACATGCGATCAACCGAGCGCCTTCATTGCGCCCGATAACGATGGCACCAATGCTCATGCTCTATCCTTGGCCAAAAAACGGCGATAGCCTTCCGAGGCGTTCAGAAACCCCGCCTCGTATAGCGGCATAAGCCCTAACCACGTTTGGGCGGCATCTGAATACAGCGTCAGCGAAGCCTGCGCAGACAGAACATCCAATCGCGCCTGATCTTCACCGTGCGCCAGTTCACCACTGCCAGCGCTTGCTGCGTCTCGCGCCGCAACATTACCTGCAAATTTATAGTGACGGATAACAGCAGTGAAATCCGATATGGTCACATTTTGCGACAAATGTGGATGTGGTGCTGCAATGACGCTTCCGCCATTAAAGATAAGCGGGTGTTTAGTGAGGCAACACGCCTCGCCAAATACTTTACCCCGCACACCGCCAAATTTAAACATAAGCGCATCAGACGTAAGTGTGTTGCCGCTCAGTAATGCTTCGAACCCAATCTGTGGCGAATGGTAGTCAAAACTGTCCACAGTGCTGATGTCATAATGTGCAAAAGTGTCTAACGATTGCGCAAAGGTAAAATCCTTGACGTTGGCCAAGGGAGCGCACGGGAACATTTCAAGCATCTGAGCCATCAGCGCGGTATCGCCGCGCGCTTCAAGATAGCGGATCAGCGCATGTAGGCCATGGTTTTCGCGGCCTTCAAAATCGAATTGTTCGTCCATATCGACATACAGGCACCAACGGTTTTGTCCGTATTTCTGTGCAGGATACCCCCGCATCAGGTCCTCATATTGCGCTAACGGCAGGACAGCGCGATCAATCACACAACCTTCCTCATTACGGATGCGCGCAATTGTGTCATCGGTTGAGCCATTGTCGATGAACGCAAAGTATTTGATGCCCAGCTTACGGTAATAGTCAAAAAACGCATCAAGGTAATATGCGCCGTCGCGCACCAACACGATAGCAAGTACTTCGCCTTCTGGCACGTGGAAACCGTCACCGTGAAGATGCTCGACTGCGCTTGCAAATTTGCGCCGGCGATCGGCTTTGGCCAAACGATTGCGAATGCGTGCGAAAATGGAGGCGCGTTGTTTCATAACCCGTCTTTACGACAGCCATCCGCATCGGTCCACTACTCGGAGCCCACACGCGCCTCTTTGCAGCGCAAGTATGCATTTACACACCATGTGGCAAATGGCTTTGGCGGGTGCATCCTCGGCTTTGAAGTAGTCCGTTATCGCACTGGCATGACCCATCGCGACCTCAGCGGAGGCAATTCCAGTCACGTGCCCCGCGCGGTGCCCAGCCCGTTTTGAACTGCAGCGCAAAATACGCCTTCTTCGATCTTTTGAGTCACAGCCACGCCGTTGCGGTTGAGGCATAGATGCCCCGCTCATTCATGTTCCGTCTTGATGACCGCCAACTGCGGAAATCGGTCTGCGAACTTTATACGTTGTATGGCGCTGGCGCGTGGGCCGGCCTCCATGTTTGGCCGGATTTTGGCACAGGTGCCTGTGATGATCCGGTTGCCACCTTGTCCTGTATCAATACGCCGCATCGTTGTACCCATCGGATCTGAGGGTGTGCCCCCCACCGCGCTGCGCCACCCAGCGCGTTAAGTTGATCTGCGTCTATCCGCAGCCAATGTGCCGAATTCTTCGCGCGTCGGTAGTGCCATCAACTTGTCTCCTTCACGATTGCCGCAACAGTGGATTTTAGGACGCGCACCACCTGTTCGACCTTGAGTTTATCATCTTTTTTCAGTTGCTTGAGTGGCGCTATTATGCCCCCTGTATCGATCCCTGCCATGATCACACCATGCTTGACTCATTGAACCAATTTGCCGATCTGTTCCTGCAAACGCATTAGCGGCATCATCGCCGACTTAATGCAGCGGCCCTTGTCGAAATTACCCTCAACAGCACGGGCCTGATAAAGCACGACATGTTCTTCGGGCAGGAAATTACTTCCTGCGCGTGCCTCATGCAAAAAACTCCAGCGTCTGATCATCCATCCCGCATGACATCTGGATATGCGGATAGTCCCGCGCCAATAGATGGACACGAATGATATCACCCGAGTTTTCCTTGATCGCGCAGAAATTGCGCAAACGACCTACACGATCGAGGAACTCCCCGCCCATATTCACACCCATCCGTCCCGGGTAATTATACAACATCACTGGTAAGTTCGCGGCACGGTCATTCGCCAACGCACTAAGCGCATTCTCCCGTTTAGTTGGAACCGAATATGGCAGCGTACCCAGCAAAATTGCGTCAGCACCCATTTCCCGTGCACCCGTCGCCAAGGCAAAACTATCGGGTGCGCGCATCGTTCCTGTCCCAATGATCTTCGGCAAGCTTGGCAGCCACCTCTGGGTCACGTGCGACAATGGCATCGAGATACGCGTGTAATCGATCAGCAGCCGATGAAAACTGGGCCGCAGAGATGTATTCCCAGCCATATCACCCCTGATCGCATGGAATCGGTTGTCCGCTAACGCTTTGGTCGCGACGTCACTACTGGTAAGAGCAGCACGGAATTCGATTTGTTCATGCTTAAACGCATCTATTTGGCCCGGCAGTGCATGGATCGCTGCAAGACGCAGGATGGCACCATAGACCATTAGGGCCGCTAGGAAAAAGTCGCGCAATGTGGTGTGGCTCATCTCCACGACACGTGCACCACGGCTTGGTGTCAGTTCGACATAACCATGCCCAGCAATCTCTCGCAATGCTTCGCGCAGAGGCGTTCGCGACAGATCAAATTCCGTCGAAAGGCATGCCTTGGCCAGATCAGACACCGACATGGCCGTCAGAATGAGTATCAGCGTGCGCAGCGCCTCCAAAAGCGCGGACTTGCGACTGCTTGGCGACGCGCCCATGATTAAGCCTTACCTGCATCAGCAGTGATTCAAGAAAGATTTAACACAAAATACAATATTTATGCTCAGGGGTCTATTTTTGTTCAGTACGTCCTTTTGGCGGCGTCAAGCAGTTCGCAACTGCGCGCATTTCTGGCGTGTAAAACGTCTGACATGCCCGCCCTTTGTTTTTTGAGGCATAGAGCGCAATGTCCGCATCTTCCATGACGGTTTCGCGCGTAGCACTATGGGTGTTCTGAATCCACACGGTGCCAATGCTCGCCGAAATTTCACAAATGGCACCATTAAACGGAACTGGTACCTCAATGCGGTCAATGATCCGTCGTCCGACCCGTTCCAAGACGGCAATATCCCTAACCTCCGGCAATAGGACAGTAAATTCATCCCCGCCTACCCGCGCGACCGTATCAGTCGAACGTGTTTCTTCTACCATTGCCTTAGCAGCCACCTGTAGGACATGATCACCGGCTGCGTGGCCCAACGTGTCATTGACGGCCTTAAAGAAATCCAAATCAATATGCATGATCGCAAACGCAGTGCCCGAAGCAAGCATGCGTTCCAGCACCTGATCAAGCGCACGCCTGTTTTTGAGCCCTGTAAGTGTGTCCGTAACAGCCTGTTCTTCCGCTACAATTTTTGCACCTTGCAGGCGCAAATTCAGCTTGCGAGACGCCTCCATTGCTGCACTGTTTGCCTCAACCAAATAGAGCATCTCGATGGCCAGATCAGTTGCGGCAAAGTCCGCATTGGTCAGGGCATAATCCCGTACACCGTCGAGAATGGAGATGCCGAAAGACAGGTTCACAATTCCCCCGCCTTGGCCGTCAGATACAAGAACACCCTTTAATCGCGCAGGGGGAGTGCCAACCATTTCCAAATGCAATTTGACATGCTGTATCTCCCAGAGCTGCTCCAGCGTGACGATGCCACGAGGGCGCATGACCGTAAATGCATCCAGAAAGGGCATGCCGATCAACGACACATCAGGGCGCAGTTTCTGCGTGGTGGGGCCGACATGAACGATAGTCCCCTCAGCATCCAACATCAGGTGCATGGGGCACAGAACATTCAACACTTCGGGTTCAAAATTGGGTTTCATGCTGTTCCCGCCCCAAGCTCAAACGCGCGGCCATCTGCAAATTCAGTGTCGATAAGTTGGATACGCACCGTTTCCCGGCCCGTTTCACAGTTCTCCAACTCCAGCAGTGCTAGTGAGCCGTAATCATCTGCCATCACCCGCAAAACCCCCATCATAAGGTGACCAAATCCTGCGATAGGACTGTCACAAATCAGGCTATAGCGCCCATCTGGATGGCCATGCAGTTCGATTGCAGGCAGATGAAGATCTGAAACAGCCATCCGTGCGCGATCTGGCAGATCATCCAAGGAATGCAAAAAGTCTTCGAAATTCAATCCACCAAAACGCAGCAACCTACGCACCGCTTCGGTGTTGGGGTGTGACACCAGATAGCTACCGATATCTTCCATCACTTCACTGCGCGGGCGACGTAGAACATTCCCCATTGCATCCAGAACCGCTGGCGCAATCGCGTCATCGTAAGTCAGCATTGCCTCAAAGTCAGGCGGAGAAATCTCCGCCTGCGCTGCGACCTTCAGCCAAGCATCCCGACCATAACGGTCGCATGTGAAGTTCTGAAAACTACGATTTATAAGCCCGTGCATACCGGCCTCTTTTTACTGCTATCCCTATCTTGATGAGGGGTTTGCATTAACAAGAGGCTAAAGCCGTCGAATGGTTCCCTTAATGGTTAAAAATCTGTTGGCGCACCGCCTTCGGCTTTACGTCGTTCAACAAATGCAGCAAGTTCTTCACGGATTGCAACATCCATAGGAGGCTCTTCGAAACTTCCCACAATCTCTTTGAACATGTGATGTGCCCGCTCTTGCGTCCAGATCCCGCCTGCAACTTCCCAACCCTCATAATTTGTCCAATCACTCAGGAAAGGTTGATAAAATGCGGTCTCGTACCGGTCTTGCGTGTGCTGAATCCCAAAGAAATGCCCCTGATTACCTACCGACTTAATCGCATCAAGCGCTATTTCATCCGGTCCTGTCGCACAAATTTGAGGATCCATATAGCGCTGGATTTGCTGTAAAATTTCGCAATCCATGATGAATTTTTCGGGGCTAGCGATCAGCCCACCCTCAAGCCATCCAGCCGCGTGATAAACCATATTCGTACCCGACTGCACAGCAGCCCACAGGCTATTTGAAGTCTCCCACATGGCCTGCCCGTCCGGCACATTGGCCGCACAAACGCCGGATGACCGCATAGGTAAGCCGTAATAACGACACAGCTGCCCCGTCATCTGCGTCGCACGCATATATTCAGGTGTCCCAAATGCAGGCGCACCCGTTTTCATATCCACATTGGAGGTAAACGTGCCAATCGCCACGCTTGCCCCGGGCCGGATGATCTGGGCAAGCACCACAGCAATCAGCGCTTCGGCCAGTGATTGCGCTACTGCCCCTGACATCGTCACAGGTGCCATCGCCCCGGCCAAGGTAAACGGCGTCACTACCAGACCTTGATTGCGCCGCGCGATACGCATCCACCCGTCAAGCATCGGGAAGTCGTGCTTAAGCGGCGAAGTCGAGTTGATGTTTGTGTACATCTTGGGGCTGCCTTCGAATTCAGCATCCGTCCAACCGCCAGAAATGCGTACCATCTCCATGACGTCCTCGACCCGCTCTTTACCGAGCGAATAGGCGTGCATGGCTTTGTCCGTCAGTGTTAATTTATCATATAAAACATCAAGGTGGCGCACAGAGGCGTGGATATCCACGGGTTCAACAGGGTAGCCGCCTGCAAAGTGGATGCAGTTAAAATACTGCGTCAGTTTCAGCAGGTCGCGACACATTTCGCGTGTGCCGGGCACTTTGCGTCCCAACGCCATGTCCCAATAATTCGGCGGCGATGACACGTTGCCGAACAGAAGGTTCTTACCACCAATTGTAATCTTTCGATCTGGGTTCCGTGGTGTGATTGTGAATTCGGACGGGGCCATGGCAACATATTCCATGACCATGTCGCGGTCCATGCACACGTTATCACCATCAATAGTACAGCCTGCTTTGCGCAGAATTTCCAACGCTTCAGGGTTCAGTATTTCGATCCCGATTTCTTCGAGGATACGCATCGCACCATCATGCACCGCTTGAACACCCTCAGGGCTCAGAGGCTCTGTTGGGCGATCTATGTTTACCGGCGGATTCCATGGCATCTGCTCAATGACGGCGGTGCCTCGGCGTGACTTGGCACCTGCGCGGCCACCGCCACGGGTTCTACGTTTCGGCTCATTCGTCATTGGGTTTCTCCTTACGGGTCTACCCAACAGGAAGCCTGAGGCACCAAGGTGCCGCCTATCCGTTCACGACGTTAATTGTCGTTTTTAGCGCTTCACTTCCTCTACTGTGCCTCAAGCCACGTCGGGATTTCACCAATATCGCGTAAGACCACATCCGCAAAAGGCGCTAGATCCTCGGTTTTAGCAGTCCCCGTCAGAACACCTATTGTCCGCATCCCCGCCGCACGGCCCGCATCCAGATCATGGGTGCTATCCCCAACCATGACGATCTGCTCAGGTGCCAGATTTACCGCCGTGGCAAAGGCCAACAGCTGTCCGGGGGCAGGTTTTCCACCAAATCCACTGTCATATCCGGCGATGAAGTCAAACAACCCTGTCACTCCCGCTGCGTCCAGATGCGCGCGCGCAGGGCCTTCGCTGTCATTCGTCGCGACGCCTAGAAATAGACCTGCAGCGCGAAACCCTTCCAACAATGGCGTTAACGGAACAGCAGGTTCTTGCGGCGCGCGCGATGCCTCCTCATTCAACATGTTCAACAACGCGGAACGCGACAGTTCCGGAAAATGCGGCGCAAGCGCAGCTGACACCTCCCCCGGTGTTCCGGCGATCACGATGCTGTCTGGCGCAAATTTGGATGTTGTCAGGTCAAACCCGATGGAAGCCCCAACGCGGGTTGCACGATCCACATCCCCTTGAGCAGCGCGCAGCAAAAATGCGTTCGCCCATGCTTCCCATGTCGCAGCAAAATCAAACAGCGTGCCATCCTTATCAAAGCACAACCCTTTAATCGATGTCGTCGTATTACCTAGGTCCAATGTATATTCCCTCCGCCTGGTAGACTTTGACGCGCTTCATAGAGGCGTTCGTAGGGAACATTATGCGCATCACAGCAAGCGACAACCCACAAATCATCCATCAGGATAAAATCAAGAACAGACCCCAAAAACTCAGGATCACGTGCTGCTTCGTGCATATCTGCCTCTGACGCTCCTGTTGCGCCCAGAAACACAGGCAGCAGCTCTTCGTTGCCTACTAACCAACCTAGCGCCTGAAGTGCCATAATTTCGGCGGTATTCCGCGTAATGCTCATATCTTGGATCCTAATACCGTCATTTCTCAACGCTTTGTTAACCAATTGGTCAGAAAACTAAAGCTTAACAAATGATAAGTGCGGAAAGGAGCTAAAATGCAGGGTAAAATACTCATAATTGACAGTATTTCGACCAACCGCATTGTGCTCAAGGTAAAATTGTCTGCAGCTTTTTATCATGTTTTACAGGCTGGTAGCATCGCCGAAGGCCTTGAAATCATTGAAGCGGAAAAACCTGACCTTGTCGTATCGGCCATGAAATTACCTGATGGATCGGTATCCGACCTGTGCAAGCACCTGCGCGGAAACAGGCACGCTCCAATTGTTCCAGTTCTGGCAATCGGGTGTGGAACCAATGAAGACACCCGTCTTGAGACACTTCATGCTGGCGCGACTGAGGTCATGCATAGGCCGCTCAATGAAACACTGCTGTTGGGCCGTGTGCGCAATATGATTCGTATGCATAACCAGCTAGATGAATGGCAAATCCGAGATGATACCAGTTGTGCGCTTGGCCTTGCCGAAGCGCCAGCCGAATTTACACTCCCTGGAAAAATCACCCTGATTGGGTTGGATACAGCCCCCTTTCAAAGCTGGGTGCGTCAGCTATCACCGCACCTTCGAGCAGAGTACACTATTACCCATTTACGGGATTCAATGGCAGGCATGCAGGCAACAAACGCGCCTGACGTTATTGTTTTATCCCTGCCCAGCGCACCTGAATTAACTGACGAATGTTTGCGCCTGATCCCTGCATTGAGAGCCAGTGCAAAGACACGTGATATTGCGCTGCTGGTCATTCAGAAAACGATAGATCCGTTAAGATTAACCTCAGCCCTAGATATGGGCGCTGATGATGTAATGACCGCTGGCTTCCGTCCGGCGGAACTTGCGTTGCGGCTGCAGGTTTTATTGAGGCGCAAACGTGAGGTCGCACAAATATTGCAAAGCGTACGCACTGGTCTGCGCGAAGTGGTCAACGATCCATTGACAGGCCTTTATAACAGACGCTACGCGATGCCCTACATGGCCCGACTAATCGAAAAATGTGCAGCGAATAATGATCCATTTGCGGTTATTCTAGGTGACATGGACCATTTCAAGCGGATCAATGACCTCTACGGCCACGCGTCAGGCGATGCGGTACTGGTCGAAACAGCCCGCCGCCTGCGTCACGTTGTGCAGCGTACAGATGTTGTTGCTCGGATTGGGGGAGAGGAATTCCTAATCGCAATGCCGACTACGGATGTGGCTACAGCTAGGTGTATTGCTGATAGCATTTGCAGCGCAATTGCTGACGTTCCGTTTGTCATTCCCGGCGCGGTAGAGCCTGTGTCCATCACCATCAGCCTAGGGCTTACGTTAGGCACACCCCCCCTAACCAAGAATGACCGCCTTGCTGAAACTGTAGCAGCCCTGTTGGATCGCGCAGATAAAGCGTTATACGTGGCCAAAATGCAGGGGCGTAACCGCGTTACACTTAGTCACCCGCACGCCCGTCCAGCGGCCTAATCTCAGACTACGCTCTTAATATCAGCTTACCCAAATCCATAGAATCAAGGTAGGTGCCGTGGCAAGGCTACTTTTAGTTTCGCTCAGCCTTCTTTTGTTTGTGATACTCTTCACGTCTTTCCAAAAGCTCTTGTAGACGGCCCGCATATGCGTCGCGCTCTTTAACACTCATTGCTGTGACAGCGGCCAACCAAGCGCCAGTTGCCGCCTGAACCCTTATCAAACCCGCATCGTTTTGCGCGCTCAAAACACGAGCCGCTGCATCTACGTCAAATGGTACGTCCTTAAGGATGCCCAACATCTCAGCCGGGTTTGCCCCGGTGCTGCGTCTATCCCCACGCAAGGTTTGGCGTATCTCTCTGCGTGTTTCACGCGGCAGCGCCTGCATATAGATTGCACCGCCTTTGTCGAAATGCGTCGGACCTTTGCTATAGCTTTTGTGCCGCAATGCAGCGCCTGAAATTGCGGCGACAACCGCAAGGTTCACAGCAAGTGAAAGTCCAAGCACAATCGGCATCCATCGTCTTTTTGTCGCTACTTCAGCCATGTTGCTATCCTTCGTCACTGTACCAACCGTCACCCATCAGGTCGGTCATGTCTTCATCTGCCACTTGTTCAACTGCGCCCAGCAGGGTGATCGGATCCAGCACGTCACCCGGAGGCGCAACACCGAACCAAAACCCCACAGCTGTGGCCGTTACCAACCCGCCAAGCGCCGCAGGGCCGCCGATCGCTTTCATCAAGCGCTGCCAGAGGGGCGCAGCGGGCTGCAACCTCACAGCATCTACAACTATCCGTGCGGCCAATGCGTCCGACATCGGCGGAGGTGCCGCGCGCGCAGCATCAAATGCTGCCTCAAGATCAAAACCGTCAGGTTGTGTCATCATTATACCCCAATGCATCGCGCTGCGCGGCCATATCCGCAGTGAGCGCCCGTTTCCCGCGGGCAGTCAAGCTTTCCACAGCTTCGGTGCCTACGTCCAATATCTCAGCGATTTCTGGGTTCGCCAACCCTTCAATGTGGCGTAATACCACTGCCTGCCGCTGCCTTTCGGGTAATCTGAGCAGGGCCGATTGTAATGCGTCATGGCGAGCAATATTCTGCAACCGTGTCTCTGCACTTGGCCCTGGGTCAGCAGGCACATCAATCTCATCGAGCGTCTCTGTTCGACGTCCACGCAAGCGATCAGTACACAAATTCGCTACAACACGGTACACCCAGGTCGCCGCTTGCGCACGCCCAGCATCCCAGTTGGGTGCTTGCTTCCAAAGACGTAACATCGCTTCTTGTGTCACATCCTCTGCCTCCGCTGTATCCCCCAGCACCCGGTATGCATGCGCATAGGCACGCGGAGACAGACGCGCCGATAGAAGGCGAGCCGCAGCTTCATCTCCGGCCGCATATCGCGCCAGAAGTTCAGCATCCGCATCACGTGCGGTTGTATGCTCAGACATGTCTTTCACAAGGTCTTTCCAGTTGGCCCCCGCCTCGGGTCTCAAGGCGGGGGCTGCCACGGGTAGTGATTAATCGTTGGCTGGCTTATGATCGTGGCCGTGCTTTTTCATGTGTTTGCCATGCCCGCGGGCTTTTGCAAACTCTTCGGCACTTAGACCTCCGCTTTTGTCAGTATCCAGCTTTTCCACCATTTTGGCAGGATCGCGACGGCCTTGCATTTCTTCTAGGGTCAGGCTGCCGTTTCCATCTGCATCCATCCGGTCAAAATGCTTGGCTGCGCGGCCGCCCTTTTTGCCTTCGGGTACTTGGTTCAGCTCTTCTGCACTTAGCGCGCCGTCACCGTCTGTATCAAACCGCTTGAGCAGGCGCTCCTTATGTTTGCCTTGCTTTGCGGCCGACATTTCCTCTTGGGTCAATGCGCCGTCACCGTTGGCATCCGCAGCTGCGAACCGAGCTGTTGCTTTGGCTTTCATCTCTTCGGCGGTGATCTCACCGTCACCGTTTACATCAATCTGAGCAAAGCGGGCTTGCATACCTTCGCCACCTTCACGCGCCTGAGCGCTAGTGGCCACGAGGCCTGCTACGATTGCCAGTGCTGTCATTGTTTCTTTAAACATGGTGTTCTCCGTTTTTATTGCTCGCTGCATCAGTCTCTTTTGCTGTGCAGTTGAATGTCTTACGGACTGGCAAAACGGTTCCGTCGCAAAAACTTTGAAAAAGTTTCAATATTCTCCTTGAGACAATTCGCCACCTTTTGTTTTTCGCCGTGGTATAGCACTTACAAGGATCACCATGTCTCGGGAAACCAATATGACACAGACAGCACTCCAATCCGATATCGTTCCGACAACATCAGCACCTGATGACGAACGTCCTCGCATGCCAGCAATACTGCGTGGCTGGCGTTGCAAATGCCCCAACTGCGGTTCAGGGCCATTGTTGTACGGATATCTAAAAGTCCACGATCACTGCACTGTCTGTGAGCAAGAGTTCCATCATCATCGCGCCGATGACGGGCCAGCATATCTGACGATTCTCATCGTAGGCCACTTGATGGCTCCTCTGCTACACATTGTTTTTGTACAGTTCCGTCCCGAACCGATCACTCTATTTACGATCTTTGCTGTTGGCACGGTGGCATTGTCACTCTACCTTCTTCCAAGACTGAAGGGAGCCTTGATCGGCTTTCAATGGGCCAAGGAAATGGGCGGCTTTGAACGCAAAGCCTGATCGGTTTGGCCCCTGACATAATGAGGGGCCATATGACCATCGACAAAACGGCAATCAGAAACGCGGCTACAGTGATTGTCATCCGTGACCGGATGACAGCACCTTCCATTTTAATGGGCCAACGCGGTGCCGAGGCGGCATTTATGCCCAATAAATTCGTCTTTCCCGGCGGTGCTGTAGATGTATCAGATGCCCATGTTCCCCTAGCTGCTGGCCTGCCAAAGCAATGCGCTGTCCGCATTCAAGAAGACACTGACGCAGCCCTTAGTCATGCTATTCCTGTCGCGGCCGTGCGTGAGCTATGGGAAGAAACCGGCCTAATCCTTGGTGCCAAAGGCACATGGGAAGGCGACATTCCCCAAGACTGGCGGAGCTTTGCCGCAAAAGGCTATGTCCCCCAAGCGAGTGCGTTGCAGTTTGTTTTCCGCGCGTTGACCCCTCCGGGGCGGACCCGTCGATTTGATGCGCGCTTCTTTTTGCTGGATGCCGATGCCATCGCCACTGATTTGGACGATTTTGCAGAAGCTTGTGACGAGCTATCCCACCTTCAGTGGGTCCCGTTAAGCGAAGCACGCAGTTTTGACATGCCCTTCATCACCGAAGTTGTGTTGGCCGAAGTAGAAGCGCGAGCACGTGATCTGTCTCCTCCGGCTTCAGTTCCCTTCTTTAAGAACAACGATGAAGAAAGCCTGTTCATCCGTCTTAAAGGGAAAGACATCCACTACACGAAAGAGGATTAGATCGCGAGGATCAGCAACAGGATCGATGCGACAAGAATGGCCATTCCCAGCGCCTCGCGTCCTGTGATCTTCTCGCGAAAAAACAGGGTTGAAGCGATCACGCTCAGGATCAACTCGACCTGACCCAGTGCTTTTACGTATGCTGCGTTTTGCAATGTGAACGCGATGAACCAGCACAGCGACCCCCCCATTGAGGTAAGGCCGATCCAAATCGCGACGCGACGCGCCTGCCAGACACGGCCGATTTCGCCGCGTTCGCGGAAATGCAACCATACTGCCATGATTAGCGTTTGCATCATGACCACTGCCATCAGTGTCACACCTGCGCGCAGCAGCGGATCATCAGTAGACAACGTAAGCGATGCACCTCGGTAGCTCACCGCAGAAAAGGCAAACAATATGCCTGAGAGTATCCCAAGGCCTGTCGCACGGTTGCGCAAATCAGACAGGTGAAAACCCGACGCTTCTTTGCCACCGGACAACAAAAGCAAGCCAACTAACCCAAGTGCAATCGCCGCAAAGCCGCCCCAGCTCACCAATTCACCCAACAGCAGAACACCAACCAACACTGTCTGGATGACTTCGGTCTTTTTAAATGTGATCCCAACGGCAAAGTTACGTTCTTTGAACAATGCCACAACGCAGATCGTTGCCAAAATCTGACTGGTACCACCCAGCAACCCAAAGCCCCAGAAACGGGCATCAAGCGCAGGCAGGCTAGCCCCTATCATATTCATGTAAACAACCAGCAGCACAGCGATGAACGGTGCGGAATAGATGAACCGCGAGAACGTAGCCCCTGCGGGGCTAAGCGTTGACGTTGCGAGCACCTTTTGCAGCATAAAACGGACCGTTTGGAACGCAGCGGCAAAAAAGGTAACGATAATCCAGAGTTCAGGCATATTCATCCTGCCCTAGTGCATCAATCTTTGCCCTCGTACCAGAGTGGATTCACCACGGGATTGTTGCCATTGAAAATAATAGCAGCGTAAAACCACGCCTTAAGACGCATACACCTAGCCATAGACCCCATACGAAATGCTCCGCGGGCGTATTGTTGACGCGAAAGAGGGTGCGTAGCCACTTACTCACACGCGCCCAGATGGCTGGACCAAGATAGTTGCTTTCAGGATCATCATAACGGGCAGTCAGGTTTGCATCGCGGTGGTGCATTAGATGCTGACGTTTGAACCGCAAGTCGGGCAAAACCAGCGCGGCTGCCACAGCCCCAATGCCGTCTTGGCACGTTCCAAACCAATCAGGTGTCTATGCAATACCTTGTGGCTCAGCGAACTATGAAGCGTCAAAGCCAGTGTTGGCAGCACAAACGTAGCTCCCCCCACCTTGCAGAAATCAGCAAAGCCACTGCCCATGTGCCAAAGGTAGCAATCAGGAGAAATTCGGTAGGCCATTCAAATCGCGACAATATTTGGGAAAAATCGGAGCTTGGCAGACGATATTGAGCCATCAGTAGGTTTTATTTTCTCCGAGCTATGGGAATTTAATTGGCCGAATATCTGCCTCCCTCAGAAAAGCCTATTCCGAAAGCGTCAAGCCAGACTGAACATCTCTAGGACGCAAGCGAGACGTGCCGATCTCAATTAATTCGCGGTTTTGGCAAAGGCGTGCAACGCAATCGTACCTGTACGCATCACACTTTTGGATCAGGGTTTTCTGTATGGCCGTCCACAGCAATCACCTGCCCAGAAACCAATCGCGCAGCATCTGATCCCAAGAAGACTGCCATGTTTGCAATATCGGATGCTTCAACAAACCGACGCATCGAGGTCCCAACAGCGTAGCCGTCATAGACCTGATCACGGGTCATCCCCTTGGCCAATGCTTCGCGTTCCAGCACACCTTCCATGCGCGTGCCCTCAACAGCACCCGGACAAATCGCATTGGCCCGGATGCCATGCGGGCCCAATTCCATCGCAAGGGTTTTCATCAATCCGATGATCGCCCACTTTGCCGCCGCATAAGGCGCGCGGTTTGGATAGCCGTAAATTCCCGCAGTCGAAGAGGTCAGGATGATTGCGCCCTGCCCTGCAGCCTTCATCAGAGGAGCTGCATGTTTGGTGGCCAAAAATGCGCCCTCAAGATTGACGCTCACACAGGCCCGCCAATCGTCCAGCTCGATGTCTTCGATCTGTGCCGTGGGACCAGCGATGCCAGCATTCGCACACAGCACATCAATTTGGCCCATTTCAGCGATGATTTCAGCCATGCTCGCCTCATTCACGGCATTTGCCTCACGCGTATGCCATGTCTTTGGCAACGCCGCGAGGGCTGCCTGATCAACATCTGTCACCCAAACCTCATGGCCAATGGCTTCAAATGCTTCTGCCATGGCGCGCCCGATACCCGACGCGCCTGCAGTGATCAGAACTGTGCTCATCTTGGGGCGCCAATAGCACGGCCAAGACCTTCAGGCGTTGGCAGCCCCGCGTGACCTTCTGCGAACCGCACCAGTGCCGCTTCAATGTGCTCAGCGGGAGCCGTGGGCTTACGCGTCTCAAGGCTTACGTGCAGCAAGAAATGCTCACCCGTGGCAAGCAAACTGTCGCCTTCATACATCTCATGCCAGAGGTGCATCTTTTTACCTTCGCCCATCACCACACGGGTACGTATGGAGACCAGTGCCCCTGCGTGAACCTCATCAATGTGACGGATGTGAGTTTCGGCGGTAAAGTAGCTGCCACCAGAAGAGATATATTCAGCATCACACCCAATGATTGCCATGAAACGGTCGGTCGCATCAGCAAATGCCTGCAGATAGCGCGATTCAGTCATGTGGCCGTTATAGTCAGTCCAATCCAGCGGGATTGTGCGGTGGGCCGTTTCTACCAACGCGTCTGCTGGCAGATCGGCGGCAACTGCACCGTGAACCGTGCCAACGCGCATTTCGCGTTCTTGGGCATTTAGCAGCGCACCTGCGCCCCAATCTTCAGCCTTTAGGCCGCGCATCATAGAGACAAGGTTGTTGTCGCGGATACGCTCAAGATCGCGAATGGAATGCATGCCGGATTGTTCATCAGATTGACCCGCAATAAGGTCGACCAATTCATCGGTAAAATCAGGCACATCCATCAGCTTGGTCCAAGGTGATTTCAGACATGGTCCGAACTGCGCCATAAAGTGCTTCATGCCAGCCTCTCCGCCCGCGACGCGGTAGGTCTCAAACAGACCCATTTGCGCCCAGCGGATGCCAAAGCCATAGCGGATCGCATTGTCGATTTCTTCGGTAGTGGCAATGCCGTCTTTGACTAGCCACAAAGCTTCACGCCAAACGGCCTCAAGGAAACGATCCGCGACATGCGCGTCGATCTCCTTTTTCAAATGCAGCGGGAACATCCCCAACGACGTGAGCAGGCCCTTGGCCTTTTCAATCAGCGTTGGTTCAACTTTGGTGGTGACCAACTCGATCAGCGGCAGCAGGTAAACCGGGTTAAACGGGTGTGCGACCATAATCTGCTCTGGACGCGTTGCACCTTGTTGCAGCTCGGATGGCTTAAAACCCGACGTAGATGACCCGATCACAGCATCAAGCGCACAGGCAGCCTGCACTTCAGCAAAAGTTGCGTGTTTAATCTCAATACGTTCTGGCACACTTTCTTGGATCCAGTCCGCGCCTGTTACGGCCTCGGCGATGGTCGCGTGATAGGTTAACGTCCCCTCAGGCGGCAGCGCCACATCCGTCAATCCCGGAAGCGAGCGGCGGGCATTAGCCATCACTTCGCTAATCTTACGTTCTGCCTGTGGATCAGGATCAAAAACCTGCACATCCCAACCGTTCAGAAGGAACCGTGCGGCCCAGCCACCGCCAATAACACCACCACCGATAATTGCTGCTATCTTGCTCATTTTACTGTCCTAAGAAGGCTCACGTTGTAGCCGTTAAAATCTAATATCTCTCGTGCGGCTTTGATCCGGTCCGCGCCACCAGTGGTACTACGGTCCACGATCCAGCCGAAATCGCCCTGTTTGTTGCCCAAAACTGCTGTGCGAAAACCTTCATCGACCCAAAGCACCCAAAACTCTCGGTTTTGGCCGTTTGGCATTTTCACGCTGTAGCGGCCTTTACCCTTCTTGGTGGCAGGTAGGTCTTCGGCGTAATCGCCGCAAACGCCTGCGCCGTCACATACAAAAACGCCAAGACGCATCGCCTGACCCTTGGGCGTATCAATCATGCGAAACGCCATGCGCGAGATTGCGGGGTCAAACCCTGCACGCACATACCAAAGGCCAGAAAATTTGTCCGCGTCAAATCGCGAAGTTACGCCAATCAGCGCATTTTGGTCACGATAACTAGGGCCAACAAGCACAGGCACAGGTGGCTCTGCTACACATGCGCCTAATGCCAATAGACCAGCCAGAAAGGCGCTGCGGATCAACGCGGCATCCGCTTTTGAAGACCCAACTTTTCACGCACGGCATCAGGACCGATCAAGGTTGCGCCCATCCCCTCAATGATGCCACGCGCACGTGTCACCAGCTCATGGTTTTCGGCCAACACGCCTTTGTCCAGCCACAGGTTGTCCTCTAGCCCAACGCGCACGTTGCCGCCTGCCAAGACGGATGCGGCAACATAAGCCATCTGGTTGCGCCCCAGACCAAAGCCCGAGAACGTCCAGCCATCCGGTATGTTATTGACCATCGCCATAAAGGTATTGAGATCATCCGGTGCGCCCCAACGCACGCCCATGCACAGCTGAACCAAGGCCGGACTGTCCAGAACGCCCTGTTTCACCAACTCTTTGGCATACCAAAGGTGACCGGTATCAAAGGCTTCAATTTCGGGCTTAACGCCCAGTTCGGTCATCATTTGACCCATGGTCGTCAGCATGCCCGGTGTGTTGGTCATGACGTAATCGGCTTCGGCAAAGTTCATCGTACCGCAATCTAGCGTGCAGATTTCCGGCAGACATTCCTTGATGTGGGCCATCCGCTCAGTCGCGCCGATCATATCGGTGCCTGCCTCATTGAGGTTCATCGGGTTTTCAACACCCCCAAAGACGATATCGCCGCCCATGCCGGCCGTGAGGTTAAGCACAACGTCAGTCTCACTATCGCGCACCCGCTCTGTTAATTCGCGGTACAACGCGAGATCACGGCTAGGGGCACCCGTTTCGGGGTCACGCACGTGGCAGTGCACCACAGCGGCACCTGCTTTCGCCGCCGCGATTGCACTATCAGCAATCTGTTCGGGGCTGCGCGGCACATGATGGCTACGGTCTTGTGTCGCCCCAGATCCGGTTACGGCACAGGTGATAAACACTTCACGATTCATTGCGAGTGGCATGGAGATTTCCTCTTAATTTTGGAACATTGAGCATTATTGATTGCCAGGCCAACATCCAAAAACGTCCTAGTAGCTGTTAAAAACGTCTTTGATTATTCTTCGCCGACACTAGTAAGGCATCGGGTTGTTTCGATGGGCAAGATCAATATCAACCAGAACCTCTTCATCCAACTCTAGATCAGCGCCAGCAAGGATCAAATCAAGTTGCGCCATTGTTGTAGCGCCAAATATCACACTGGCCATAAACGGGCGGTCCCGCGCAAATGCCATCGCCATCTGAACAGGATCAAGCCCATGCTTCTGCGCGACGTCCAGATATGCTGCAACGGCCTCAAAAGTACGCGGATTTTTACGTCCACCCAATTCGGGGCTCAGCGTCATGCGTGAACCATCTGGCATCGCATCATCCTGATATTTTCCTGTCAACAAGCCACAGGCCAAAGGTGAAAACGACAGCATCCCGATGTCTTCGTTGTGACATGCCTCGGCAACATCCGTATCCGCCAATCGACACATGAGGGAATATTCGTTCTGCACGGTCGCTATACGCGGGCCGCTGCCGCGTTCCGCTGCGTTGGCCCACTGTGTCAGGCCCCATGCACTTTCATTGCTCATGCCAAAGGCACGGATGCGGCCGCGGTCTACTTCCATCTGCAACGCGCCCAAACAATCTTCCATATCCTGGATCGTTTTCGCACGTTTCTGGCTGCTTGGATTATAGGCCCAGTTTTTGCGGAACATATAGCTGCCGCGATTGGGCCAATGAAACTGGTACAGATCAATATAGTCGGTTTTGAAACGCGCAAGTGAGCCATCAATTGCCTCGGGAATGGACGCCGCCGAGATGTCGCGCCCCTCTCGAACATAGGCAATCCCGTTACCGGAGTGTTTTGTTGCAAGAACCATCCGATTCCGTGCGCCGCCGCTTGCGAACCAGTCGCCAATCACCTCTTCGGTGCGGCCCTGCGTTTCGGCACTCAGCGGATTGACTGGATACATTTCCGCAGTGTCTACAAAATTGATCCCTGCTGCCAGCGCTGCGTCGATCTGCTCATGCCCCTCGGCCGTAGTATTTTGGGTTCCCCAAGTCATGGAACCCAAACAGAACTTTGATACTTCAATGCCAGTACGGCCCAGTGTGGTCATTTGCATTTTTCGGTCCCCAATCTTGTGTCGCGCAGACACTAGCCCCAGCGACGGCGGTCGCAACCCGTTTTCAACACAGAATGCCAATTTACGCACAAAGCGACACGCTTTGTCGGATTTCACTATGTTTTTCATCCTAACAGGATCATTCAGAAAACATGCGGATGATGATTTCCTTTGCGGCGCTGTTTTTTTCAGTTGTCTTATTACAGCTTTCTTCAGGTGGAGTTGGCCCCCTCGACGTCCTTTCGGGCACTGCCCTTGGGTTTACACGCCAAGAAATCGGCATGCTCGGCTCTGCGCATTTCTTTGGCTTTTTTATTGGGTGCTGGTTTGCGCCTCGCTTGTTGGGCAGTGTGGGGCACAGTCGCGCGTTCGCCGCGTTTACCGCTGCGGGCAGCATCAGCCTAATTGCCCACATGATGGTAATTAACCCTTATGCGTGGGCGCTAATGCGGGTTGCTTCGGGGCTATGCATTGCTGGTTGTTATACCGTTGTTGAGGCATGGCTGCAGGCAAAAGTCACCAACGAAACGCGTGGCCGCGCCATGGGCACCTACCGTATGGTTGATATGTCGGGTAGCCTTGCCGCTCAGGGCATGATCGGTATTTTGGCACCTGCCGATTACATTTCCTATAATTTCCTGGCGATCCTGTGCTGCGCGGCCTTACTGCCAATCACCTTAACCAAGGTGGCACAGCCCGAAACGCCAAAATCGCCGCGCCTGCGCCCAGGTTTGGCCTATGGCCGCTCTCCCCTTGCCGTCGCGGGCGTAATTGTCGCCGCCCTCTCAAGCGCATCTTTCAGAATGGTTGGCCCGATCTATGGGCAGGAAATGGGCCTAAGCGCAGGCCAAATCGCATGGTTTCTTGCCGCCTTTGTCATTGGTGGAGCCTTGGCACAGTTTCCTGTCGGCTGGATTGCCGACAAATACGACCGCCGCAAAGTCCTGATTTGGCTGTCGGTTGCAGCGATTTGCAGTTGCGCCGTTTCCGTGTCCACGACCAGCTGGGGACTTACAGGCATTTTGCTTTCTGCAGGTTTGTTTGGTTTCACAACTTTTCCGATATTTTCAGTCGCCGCGGCCCACGCACATGATTTTGCCAGTTCCGATGAGCGGGTTGAGCTATCAGCCGCGCTAATGTTTTGGTTCGCCATGGGAGCCATTGCAGCCCCCTACGGTGCCTCAGTGCTCATCGAAAACTACGGCCCTAAGGCCTTATTCCTCATGCTGGCAACAGGGCATGCAGGATTGATCATCTTCAGTGTCGCTCGAATGCGCGCAGGTCGCATTGCAACCCACCGCACCCGTTTTGTTAACGCACTTCGCACCAGTTTTGTTGTTGGGCGGCTCACGGGGCGCAGCCGTGAGCCCAAGAATGGATCAACGGTCCAGCCCCAGCAAAAAGACCAACGCACCCAAAGATAGAGCGACAATCTTCGCCAAAATCACATGTAGAGCCTCTGCCTCGGGATTACCGAATGCCATTGAATAGATCAACGCAGCAAGCGCCATGATGCAAATAGCAACTAGAAAAATACGTTTCCAACATTTCATCGCCTATCTCCTTCAAAAGAAACGCTCAATGAGTTTGAGCCTCTCCATTTTCGGATAGGTATTTGATTTTGTACGGTCATCTTGGCACGACAATAACACCCGACCCAGCAATATCATTTAATACCAAATAGTGACGAACCATACGCCATCGAATGATATCACTTGCCATTTCAAGCTATATCATGACAACTTAACGAACAGACTTGGTTAGATTCGTTACAGAATTTTATAAAATCGGTTTGATTTGATATGGTGCGATACGCAATAACGCTCTGCGCAATGCAATCACACGGTTTGGCCCCGTATGATCGGCATCACTATGTACCGCTGGGGCGCGGTATATTTAGATAGGCACTGCGCTTGTTGGGGAGGGCATGACGATGACACATGCCAATTCAGAATCCGAAAAGGACCTGATTCTCATTCGTGAAATCAATAACCTACTCAACAAAAATCGACTGCCTCTAAAGCGTCTCGCTGGACGCGCTGCACTGGATCTATCGCCAACGCTTAAACAGGAGGCTATCGAATTGAAGGGGCAGCTGCAACAATATCTTACTATCCTAGGCGGGAATGTTGCACCGAACGATGCGATCGTGCCACAGATGACCGCGACCTCGATCACTGATAAATCAGTTCAATCCAGCCTCGCCACGCCAATCGCACAGACGCACGCAGGCAAAGATATATCGCCACCATCCGCCATGAAACACGAGGAAAAGAGCCAGATCTCTGAAGAATTCAAATCCCCTGTCAGGCGCCGCAACAAAGGCTTCGACCTGCTTCTTATCGCTGCCCCATACGCGCGGGATCGGTATGGTTACCCGATTAGTCATGACGTGCTCTTTGACCTTGCAAAACACTACGATCCCCAAGTGACCCGCGCCACAATGGTGTCCAAAGTTAACCGCTACAAAAACCACAAGAAGTGGTTGGAATGGAAAACATCCGAAGACATCCAAATCACGACTAGTGGAAGAGTGGCATACAAAAACTTGTACCTGCTTGCGGATCGCGACGGTGACTTGCCTCGTGTAAAACAGACTTTCCGTGAAAAATGGAACATAGATCTCCCCTCTTGACCAAGCTCTAGCCACTGGTGTGGGCGCGCAGCTTGCGCTATCCCCCTCCCAACGCAGAAACAAGGCCGCCCAATGACCCGTCACCTCATCACATCCGCCATTCCCTATATCAACGGGATCAAACACCTTGGAAATCTGGTGGGCAGTCAGTTGCCTGCTGACTTATACGCACGCTATTTGCGCCAGCGCGGCAACGAGGTGCTGTTCCTCTGCGCCACTGACGAACACGGCACACCCGCCGAATTGGCCGCAGCCAAAGCGGGCAAACCCGTTGAAGAATATTGCGCAGAAATGTACACTGTGCAGGCAGAGATCGCCAAAGGCTTTGGCCTTTCGTTTGATCACTTTGGGCGTTCATCTTCAGCTCAAAACGAACGCCTCACCCAGCATTTTGCAGGTGCCTTGGCGAATGAAGGATTGATCGAGGAAGTTGAGCAAAGCCAGATCTACTCTGAAACCGATGGCCGTTTCTTGCCTGACCGCTACGTTGAAGGCACCTGCCCCAACTGCGGATTTGAAGATGCACGCGGCGATCAATGTGACAATTGCACCAAGCAGTTAGACCCAGAAGATCTGATCAACCCACGCTCAACGGTCTCAGGTGCGACCGATCTGGAAATGCGGGCGACAAAACACTTGTTCCTGAAGCAATCCAACCTCAAGGACCGCCTTGATACATGGATCAACTCCAAAACCGACTGGCCCGTCCTAACCACATCAATCGCCAAGAAATGGCTACATGACGGTGACGGCCTCCAAGATCGCGGCATCACCCGCGATCTGAAATGGGGTGTGCCCGTGAAGCGTGGCGGTACTGAGTGGCCTGGCATGGAAGGCAAGGTTTTCTATGTCTGGTTTGACGCGCCCATCGAATACATTGCTTGTGCGCAAGAATGGGTGGACGCGGGCAAAGGTACCGATTGGGAGCGCTGGTGGCGCACAGACAAGGGTGCAGACGATGTTCAATATACACAATTCATGGGCAAGGATAACGTCCCCTTCCACACACTAAGCTTCCCGGCAACAATTATGGGCTCAAACGAGCCATGGAAACTGGTCGATTACATCAAGTCGTTTAACTACCTCAATTATGACGGAGGCCAGTTCAGCACCTCGCGCGGACGTGGCGTGTTTATGGATCAGGCGTTGGAAATCTTACCCGCCGATTACTGGCGCTGGTGGCTCCTGTCGCATGCACCTGAAACATCTGATTCCGAATTCACGTGGGAGAATTTCCAAACCGCAACAAACAAGGACCTCGCGGATGTGTTGGGGAACTTTGTCAGTCGCATCACGAAATTCTGCCGCGCCAAGTTTGGCGAAGCTGTGCCAGAAGCGGGTGAATACGGTGAGCCTGAGAACGCCCTGATCGCCGATTTGACAGAACGTGTCGCCCGCTACGCTGAGCAGATGGATAAGATGGAAGTCCGCAAATCAGCAGCTGAGTTGCGCGCAATTTGGGCCGCAGGCAACGAATACCTGCAAGCACAGGCACCGTGGACTACGTTCAAAACGGACCCCGATAAAGCCGCCGCACAGGTGCGCCTCGCGCTCAACCTGATTCCGTTTTATGCATCCCTTGCCGCGCCCTTTATCCCTGATGCAGCCGCAAAAATGCTGGCTGGCATGAAGATCGAGGATGCGGGTTGGCCGGATGATGTGGCCGCTGCTGTTGCACAGCTACCTGCTGGTCACGTATTTGAGGTACCTGAGGTGCTATTCGCAAAAATCACCGACGATCAACGCGAAGACTGGGCAGAGCGTTTCGCCGGTAAGCGGGACTAACACCCTCTGTTGCCTCCCAGAACAAATAAGAGCAACGGCAAGACAAAACAACGCCGGAAGTCAATGTTCTAGGTACTCAAAGTGCGGTTAAAAACTTACTCCGGCAATGATCGAGCAAGGATCAGGTGCAATCTTGTTCACGGGAGGTGGGCTTTCGCTCGAGCCTTTTCCAGAATGGATCTCTCCAGCGCTCAAAAGCATGGCAATATCTCATTTCAAAGAGCCTGCCCCCAAAAGCCTTCACGTTTCGGTTTTAGCCATCTGTGTAATTGTAGTACCTGATAGACCATTCGATCCATCCCGGTTCGCTGAGGAATATTGGCGCGTTGCAACTAACCCAAAAGATGTCACCGATCGAGAAGTCATCTTCCCACGCTCCGAATGTGAAAATCAAACCAAAAAATTTAGAACCGACCATTCATTGAGGGCCCACCATCGGTCACTCAAGGCTTTCCCGAAACTTTCGCTGCGCGATCCTCTAACGGCTGGTTCAGGAAATCTCGCCTTTCGCTGCACCGCAAATGAATTGGTAACTTGCGGACAAAGTTTCCGTTCGCTCAAACTGATACCGCAGTCGCTTTCAGTTTTTCAATGCTCTGTTTCAATTCTGAACCTTATGGGCTTCGACAGCCGCCGAGCAGCGACCCGGTAGTGCCGTCATCGCACTGAATTGATAGATTATTGTAGGTTCTAACTTGATATCTGGCTCCGGCAATACTTGACGCATGGCATTGGTAACAACTGGTTGGCTTGAGAGCACCAAGCCATTTTCCAAGGTATCACAACGCGCAACCACATAACCTGCACGACTATTGTCCGTTAAGTCGATGCTACCCGAAATCTCCAATGCGCTGTTGAACCACACTTCGGAAGCACCAGCTGCTTCTTCCCACTCAACCCAGTCCTGCCAAAGATCTTGAAATTCAACGGCTAATTCTGGATTCCGCCCCCATAGCAGGCACGCTGAAATTGGTCGGGTGGGCGGAAGGAACATCGCTACGAGAGTACCCTTTGGCGTATCCAAGCGTATTCTTGAGCCGTTCTCATTCTCGTCGATGAGCTTCCCAATCGCCCGAAGGGGACCATCGGAACCTTCCACAACGCTTGCTTCGCACGCAGAAAAAGCATCCGAAAGTGACGTTTGAGCATCCGCTGACGTAGCGATCAAACTAGCCAGCACTAGAATTGCAGATAGGGATGGCGCGGTAATATTCATAGCAGGATAATCCGATCCATTATCTTAACCAAACACACGTAACATATTTCATCGAATAGTAAAATCTGACATTCGGGCAGAGTGCAAAATCGGTTATTTTGGGCTCTCTTCCGCCTTGCGACAGTACGGCAGTCCCATCGGTTTTCACATCACGCAAGCGTTGCGGACGGCCCATTGCAGCCATGTCATTGCGTACTTTCGCTGAGGTATTTTTATGTCTGCTCCTCGCAATACCGTATGTTTCCAAGAATGCCGAATACGTGACAGGGCAGCCCTCGCTTCGTCGACAATGACGCGAACAATATCGCCAACAGGTTGAAGTTCCTTAACCATTGATACGCCTTGTCCAGCCCAAATTGAGACATTGCGGGACTTGCGACCTGGGATGCGGGGCTTTGTGCCTCAGTCTGACAAGGCTTCGCAGAACCAATCAACTTTACACCAATAGTTACTCAGCCACCCGGTAGATTGTTCGACAAAGCCATGGCTCCGGTGTAATCGCTGACCAGGCCAGCTGTGATAAAGAAGCGGATCGGGCGACCGCTGGTGTCCGTGACGGTGTGCCGCGTGGTATTCATACCGCCCTTGGTCTGCCCACTCAGGCGTCCACGCCCCCCTTTTTCAACCGCAGACTTGAGGCTGTGCAGTGCGTTTTGAGGTAGGTCGGTTGCATCAATTGAGATGGTCTTGGAACCTCTACTGCCCATCCAGTCATGATCCGCGCAAATACCCGCCGATCATCGTCTCAACCTTGGCTTGTTGGAAAGAACAGTCAAAGCCACACCATCTGTGCTTCAGTTAGCCCATAAAGATTACTCATCTGGCCCCTAAATCATTGGGAGCCGTGAAGCATGACAACAACCCTGTATCAAGTCGATTAATGGGTCCCGAGCCTAAACCATACGATCGAAATCTCGCACACGGCGACCCGTAAACGAGACAAGATATTCGGCAAATTCAAATCCTATCGGCAGGCTCAGAGGTTTCTATCTACGTATGATCAGATGAAACGGATTTTTCGCCCACGTCGCTACCAACTCACAGCAACCTCATATCGCCACGCCCGTTGTTCGGATTCTTTCAGCCTTTGGGCCAACGACACCACTGAAATGGCGGCTTGATCCTTCGTTTGCAAATGCTTCAAATACTGGCGCCAAAAACTTGTTTATGGCGCTACGGTTTGCCAATCAGACGCGTTTTCAAGTTGTGCCGCTAGCTGAAAGAGGACGTCATCGCGCGCAAATTTGCTTACGATTTGCACACCGATTGGCAGGCCCTCAGCGGTTTGATGCACTGGAAGCGTCATTGCAGGCTGGCCTGATGCGTTGAACGGCACAGTAAATGGACTCAGCTCAAAAACGTTATCTACAAAAGCCTCAAACGACATGTCTTGATCCAGATGAATTGTGCCAAGTTGGTGAGCTGGCCCGTTTGTGGCCGCCGTCAACAAAACGTCATAGCTCTCGAAGAAGGCACTCATTTTGCGCACTTCCGCATTCACAACGGCCGCACCTTGCAAATACTCATGCAGCGAGACTCCCGCAGCATAACGCATGGTGGCTTGTGTCAATGGCTCAAACCCCTCCATAGGACCTTGGCTGAACTCTGGCGGGAAAAATCCTGCCAACGATCCAACAAGCATGCGAAACGCCCTTAAACTTAACTCGTACGAATCAAAATCGGGCTTGGCTTCGGTGACGTCATGACCAAGCTCTGCAAGCAATGCAGCGGTCTTAGCGACGGCGGCGGCGCTATCGGCATGAATGGGCACTCCGTCAAAGCGATCGGTGATAAATCCAATTCGTAAAGGCGATGTGGGGCGCTCTAGCAGTGCTTCAAAACCGTCGACCGGGGCCGCTGTGAAATAGGGGCAACCTGCATCTGGCCCTGCGGTGATATCAAGCAGAGCAGCGCAATCCCGCACGGATCGTGTAACCGCATGTTCATGGCTCATTCCGAAATTTGGATCACCGCGATGGGGGCCAAGCGCGTTTAGGCCCCGCGTCGGTTTCAATCCGACAAGGCCATTATACGCGGCTGGAATTCTGATCGAGCCGCCGCTGTCAGTGGCATGAGCCGCTGGTAACATGCCGCTGGCAACTGCTGCGCCCGCCCCGCCGCTTGATCCACCAGCACTCAGGGAGTGGCTCCAAGGGTTACGCGTTTTTCCCCACGCGCGGCTTTCCGTTGTCACTGTCAGGCCAAATTCTGGCGACGCCGTGCGACCAAGCAGCCCCAGACCCGCTGCGCGCAATCGCGACACTGTGGTGGAATCAAAATCAAACACCGTGCCTTTGAACTTCTCGCTACCGTTGGACAAGGGCATGCCTTTAACAGGTGCATGCAAGTCTTTCACCAGATAGGGCATACCCGTGAATCTGCTGATTTCTGTCGTCTTGTCCAGATTATCGAGCGCTTCTTCAAAGCGTGTCAGAACCACCGCATTGATCGCAGGGTTTTGATCTTCAATCTCACGAATTGCCGTCAGCATAATTTCGCGGCGCGACACATCGCCAGAGGCCGCAAGTTCGCTTAACCCGACGAGGTCGTATGCGACCCATTCATCACGATTCAACATTCAGAAATTCCTTTTCCATGGATGCCCCAGATACAATATTCAAAATGACGGCGTCTTCTTCGCTAACGGATACGTAGCAGTGGGCCATGACCGCGTCGTAATAGGCGCTGTCTCCTTGTTCGAGCCGGATCGGCTCGTAAAGATCCGAGTGCAACTCGACTGCACCGCTTAGGACAATCACCAGCTCCTCGCCGGCATGACGAATTGGCGCTTCGAATTCAGAAAATTTACGTGCCTTCACAGTGGCATAAGTCGCGTCGATCAAACGGTCTTTTAGCTGTGTAGCGATGGGTTGAAACAAGTAGTTCTTGGCATCGAGCTGTGGCAGATCGCTTTTACGGCTTATTGCCAGACGCCCGGCAGGAGTGTGTTTTGGCTCAAGTGCGGATGCCCCGTCCAGAATGGAGACTATATCGGTGCCGAGCCCCTGCGCCAATTTCAACATCACATCATAGGTTGGCGATAGATGTGAGTTCTCGATTTTGGAAATCGTTGACACGGCAAGGCCCGAAGCGCTCGATACCAGTTGCAACGTCAGGCCTTGTGTCCGTCGCAAATTCTGCACCATCGCGCCAAAAGCAGCCCGCTTGCTTTCCAGTGGTATTTTTGCGGCAGATTTGGATTCCATTGATTTTTCCGATACGAAAATTTCTTGACTTTTTTCCTATCATAAAATTGAAGTGAGTTTCAAGGAGATGTTATGGGTTGGATCATTCTAGTCATTTTTGCGCTGGCGGCTATCTTTTCGGGTGTCGCGATAAGTTATGTTGCAGGTGCTGCCGCCGTGCTGGCATTTGTCCTGACCGACCATGGCGCCTATCTGGGGATTCTTCCTCAACGCATTTTTAGCCAGATTGACGTGTTTACCTTTCTGGCCATGCCGCTGTTTATCCTTGCAGGCGAGGCGATGACAAAGGGGAACGTCACACGTGTGTTGATTGATCTTGCGATGCTGGCTGTCGGGCGGCTGCGCGGCGGGCTAGGTTACGTGAATATCGCCTCAAGTGTCTTTCTCGCAGGGATATCAGGATCGGCCGTCGCGGACGCTGCCGCAACAACAAATACACTGGTTCCGGCAATGGTCGAGAAAGGCTACAAAGCCGACTTTGCGGCGGCGTTAACAGCTGCAAGTTGCGTTATTGGGCCAATCATCCCCCCGAGCATCGTTTTCATCTTTTATGGCGCATTGATGAACGTTGATGTCGCCGCCTTGTTCGCAGGCGGGATCGTGCCCGGCCTGCTAATGGCGGTCTTTCTGTTTGCTTATAACTTCTGGATTGCGCGCAAAGAAAACCACCCAGGGGGCGATGTGGAATCGTTGCCGCCGCCCGGACCAACAATGCTGCGCGCGCTGCCTGCTTTACTCATTCCAGTAACGATCGTTGGCGGCATTGTTTTTGGTGTCGTCACCCCCACCGAGGCCGCGGGCCTTGCGGTGGCGATCACGCTGGTATTGGTGTTTTTCTATGCGCTGCTTGACCGGCTGAGCCTGCCCCAAGCTTTCCTGAAAACGGTGCGCCTAACCTCAGCCTCCATCGAACGCGCCCTGATGCTGACAGGTTCAATCTTCATGATCTTGTTTGCAGCGGCGGTGTTTGGATACCTGATGGGAATTCTTAGGGTACCCGACCAGATCGCATCTTTTGTCCAAAGCACGGGCCTGACCAGCACATCGTATCTACTCCTCGCCAGCGGAATTATGTTTCTGGCCGGCATGGTGATGGATGTGTCTATGGCGTTGGTGCTTTTGGTTCCCGTCCTGATACCTGCGGCAATTGCTGGTGGCGCTGACCCTGTGCATGTGGGTGTTGTCAGCTGCTTAAACCTGACGCTGGGGTTGATCTCGCCGCCCTTTGGAGGCTGCCTTATGGTCATTTCGACGGCCAGCAGAGTGAACTACATGCGCCTTAGTCTCGCGATCCTGCCATTTCTGGCAGTTCAACTGGCATTGTTGATCTTGCTGATCTTAGTGCCCGAAATCACCCTAGCTCTGCCACGCGCGCTGGGGCTAGTCCGATGACGAACCAACTTAGGAGAACCCTGTGAAACATACACTTATTGCTGCTGCAACTCTGCTTTTGGCCGCTGCGCCGGTCTTTGCAGACGAAATCAAAATCGCTGTCGGATGCCCACCGGTTGCTGCCTGTTCCGACTTTGTTTATGCCGAAGATCTGGCCACGAGCCTGAAAGAACAAGGCTTAAAGGCCAATGTTTTTGCCGGCGGTGCGTTGGGCAAAGATCCTGAGATCGTCGACCAGCTTAGCCAAGGTTTACTACAGTTCGGCCTAACTAACTTTGTAATGATTAACGAAGTTGATAAGAACATTCTGGGCTATCTTGCACCCTATATGTTCGATGACATGGAGCATTTCTTTCGCGCCACACAGGACACCGATAGCGAGCTTCTGAAAGGCATCAAAACTTCCATGGAAGCGCAAGGTATCGGCATCGCCGGCCTGCCTGGCCTCGGTGGAACGATGGGCGTATTCAACTCCAGCAAACCGATCACCAAGGTCGAAGATATGGAAAACCTGCGTCTGCGCGCAATTGATGCAACCCAGATTGAACTGTTCAAAAAGTGGGGCGTTCAAGGCGTTGTCGTTGACATGCCGGAGTTCGCAGGTGCCGTCCAGCAAGGCATCGTTGACGGGTATTTCAACCCGCCAGTTGTCGCCTTGATCTTTCGTCACACCGAGTTTTTGAAACACTACACCAACATCGGCGCGGGAACACCGTTTCGTTCGGCCCTGATGTCCGCAGATTGGTATAGCGACCTTGACGATGAAACAAAAACAAAAGTCGATATCGCCGTAGACGTGGCAAACAAAAAGAACCGTGAGTGGACATTAAAAGCCGCCGCAAGTGAAGTCGAAGGCCTGAAGAAAGCTGGTGTTACCGTTTCTGTGCTTGAGCCAGATGCCTATGAAGACCTCAAAAAACGTAGTTCTGATGCCTATGAAGCTCTGATGCCCCCCGGATCGGTGGAAGCGTTCAAAGCACTGGCCGAAGCCACCCGCCAATGAAGGTAGTATCCATGGCAAGCGCGGGAGTTGACCGCGCTTGCCTGTTTATAGCCAAATTTGCATTGGGCGGCATGGTTCTCACTGTCCTGCTCCAAATCTGGGCGCGCTACGGCTTTGATTATCCGTTCACTTGGACAGAAGAACTCGCACGGTACCTGATGATCTGGGCTGGTTTGCTTGGGGCTACATGCGCGTTCAAACGCCAGCTTGACCCGACGGTTGTATCGCCCGCAGGCACAGGCGAAGGGGCACAACGGGTTGCTCAATTGACCATGCTCACCCTGACAGTTTTGATATTCTTACTGCCAATCCTGTACTATTCATTTTTTGGCCCAAACATGAACTTTGAACGTGGGTTTATGTGGCGCAGCAGCAATCGCATCTCACCTGGATTAGGCCTGAACATGGCACTTGTCGGCTGCGTTGTTCCCATCAGTTGCGCCACGGTGTTGTTGCACTTGTTTGCGCAAGTCACGGAAAGAAAAAATTTATAATGCCCAACCCAAAGTTTCT
Organism: Sulfitobacter sp.; assembly: GCA_033851935.1. GTDB lineage: Bacteria > Pseudomonadota > Alphaproteobacteria > Rhodobacterales > Rhodobacteraceae > Sulfitobacter. The sequence goes on along the minus strand of JAWSVL010000002.1, from coordinate 239,624 downwards.
CGACGCCGAGGTGATCTCTGCATCCATCAGCATGCTCGATCTGGTCGAACCACTTAAAGAGGCAATGATCGCGATTACTCAAGCGGCCGCCACGCATCCACCGCGGTTTGCAGCCCCATTAAACGCGGCTGGGCGCATCGGAGTCATGTATGGGAGCTTGACGAATCCCCCGATCCACGGTGCTAAAATCCTTAGCCTCTTTCCTGAGGCACCGGCGCTTGGCCTGTCCAGCCATCAGGGGTTTGTGACGTTGTTCGACAGCACCGATGGCAGTCCTCTCGCCATATGTGACGCCGATCGGATCACGGCCATGCGGACGGCTATGACTTCGATGGTGGCCACGCGGTGTTTAGCCCGCCCCAATCCTAAAATCATCACCATTTGCGGCGCAGGAGAGCAAGCGGAGTGGCATATCCGCGCCTCGCTGCTCTGCTTTGAGCACGCCGAGATCCGCCTTTGGGCCCGGAACCCCGTCGCCGCAAGCGCACTAAGGGATAAATTCGCTCAAGATATCGGCCAAATATCGGTCATCCCGGATTTGAAGCAAGCAATTTCGGGCACCGACGTCATCCACACAACGACTGCGGCAAAAGAAGCCTTTCTACCGGGGGCGTTCCTGCAAGCGGGGCAGCATGTCAACCTCGTCGGAGCCAGTCTCGCCGACAGCCGCGAAATCGATGATGAAGGTGTGGCGCGTGTGAGCATGTTCACCGACTCTCTTGAAAGCGCAAGCCGCGAGGCAGGCGAACTTCTTGGCGCAACGCGAACTGGAGCCATCAGTGCCGATTATCCGGTTTTTGAACTCGGACAGGCGCTCACTCATAACGGCGTCGGCAGAAAGTTCGACCTTGAGATTACGGCCTATAAGTCACATGGCCTGATCGTTCAGGACCTGATCACTGCATACGAAGTTTACAAACGAAACATCTAACCGATATTGCCTAATTGTGGCGTCAGCATTTGAAGTATTTGCAATCTAGGGATCATGCCGCCATTTCAGCAGTGTAGTTGGCACAAGGGCTGAAACCACAGGAATGGGCGTGGCGGCTTGAGATCGAGGCATTTGGTTCCGTTGAGGCCCAGCGGTGCCAGCAAGCGGATACTGCTGAATTGGTTCGCCTTCGCAAAGAGAACAAGAAACTAGCCAAGAAAGTGGAGATTTGGCACAAGGCATCCGCTTTTTGGCGGCGCGGACGATGCAACCATGATGAACAAGCACACCTTCATCACTGTTCAAAAAGCGCCCAGTTGATCGTGAGGCGCGGGTTCTGGAAGTTCTGCCAAAGATCAAACCGCATCCACCAGCATCTACTGGCGAGTGGCGGAGTTGTTTCTGAACGGTCTGTGGCGAGAATACTGAAAGAAAACAAGATATCTCCCCTCCTGCCCATGCGAAAGAAACCGGTCACGACCGACAGCACTCATAAATTGAAACCTTCCCCAAACCTGCTTGAGCAGAAGTTCCACAGTCAGACGCCCAACACCGTTTGGCTTGCAAACATCACCAATATAGGCACGGATGAAGGGTGGCGTTATTTTGCTGGCATGAACGGCATGGCCACCCCAGAGATTGTTGGCTGGGCGATGGAAGATAATACGCTAGTCGAGACCATCGCGAGTTGATCAAAAAAGGCAGGGCCCACTCAATCTATGAGCCGTAAGGGTGAATGTCTGGACAATGCACCAATGGAGAGCTTTTTGCATTTTTGAAAATGAACTAGCCCATCGCCAACGCTTCAGAACCCGCGCCCAAGGTAAGGCTGCAATCTTTGAATAAATTGAAGTCTTCTACAACCGACAGCGCCGCAACACTGGCGTCTGATATCAAACACCTCAACAAGCCTTCAAGAATATGAGCTGAAAGGGAGCCACAAAGGGCCAATGACTAAACTGTCCAGTTCTAGGGACGAAGTTCTCTATAAGCCGCGCCGATATCGTGAGCTATTGCCCGGCGGCTGTCTACCCCACCACAGATTGCAAGGTCGGCGGCAGTGGCTATATCTCGGTGCACTACCGCACCCCCATCAAGACCCCAGCATCAACCCTCTTTATCTAGCCTAGTAAGTCTACCGCATCGACATAGGCTGCCAGCTTTGCGTGTGTTTGCGCAATGATCCCGTTTATTCTGGCAGGTGAAAGGCCATAGCGCCGCGCAATGTCTTTCTGGCTTTCGATCCGCAGACGGTGCGCGAAAATAATGTCGACCTCACGCGCGGGCAATTGCACCAGCCCTTCGGACAGCCTTTTCAGCCGTTGGCTGTCTTGCAACTGCGTTACCGCAGAAGGTCTGTCGCACGATAGGTCATCGTCCAACTCTAGCGGCGTCGCGCATTCGCTGATCTCACGGCGGCGATGATCCAGTGCCAAGTTGCGCACGATACGGCGCAAAAACCCGCGTGGGCTTGCGATATCTGCACCGATGGCCTTGCTGTTTAAACAGCGCATTGCCGCGTCTTGCACCACGTCTTCCGCACGATCACGACTACCGACAATTCGCATCGCATCGCACAGCAGCATTTCACGCCCGTCAACCAAGTGACGCAGCAATTTTTGGCGTGTCAAAGCACAACCATAAGTGGCAGTTTTTTGTGAATGGGTCATTTTTGCGCATATATTTGGAGGGACAGAACGATGTCATCTGCCTAGCGCACAAGCTGAGTAGACCTAAGAATTCAATACTCCTAACCCGAGGTTACTACAACACGCGAGACCTCCAATGCAGGCGAGTTTTCGCCTAATACGTGTATTGGACCACGCCCGTTGCAGACAGAGGCGGTCCATTAAATCACTCCGCTGCGATGGAAGAAGCAGACTGGTACAAATCCTCGAGTTGCTGTGCAATCTCGTCCGACCGCAAAGCCAAAACCGAAAGTAGCGTATCACTCAGCCCGTGTGTGGGTTCGCTGAACCCCTGAACAATGACCGCCGGTTCAAATGAGTCCTTCATCGGCAAACGGTAATCGCGATCCGGCTCTTGCGCAGTCTGCCACGAGTTCAGATCAGCCAGAACCGACTCCGCAAGCGCACGCTGGTATCCCGTTCCCAGCACGACAAAGTCATAGGTTTCTACAGAGTCGCCGGAGACTCCCGACAACCGCAGCTTGATCTGCTGTCCAACCTGCTTCGCCTCTTGCACTTCGGTTTCGGCCAGCAGGCCAAGCCTGTCGCCGCCGCGCACATCCTGCGCATAGAGAGCTTCGTAGATTTGTTCGATCAAGTCGGCATCGGTCACGGCATAGTTTGTAGCAGCAAGGCTGTGCAAAGTCCGCGCCCGCGCATCTGCTGACATACCGTGGAATCGATCCGTTTGCCCTGGATCAAAAACTTCATTCACAAAAGGTGTGTCGTCTGACGGCTTGATTGCCCTACCACGCAGGATCATGTCGACCTTGGGCCGCTCCACGCGAGCGGAAAGATCGGCATACACTTCGGCCGCGCTTTGACCCGCGCCAATCACAGCAATGCGCAAACCGGGCTTCAGCTTGGGAATAACCTTTGAAAGATAGCCCGAGGCGTGGATAACATGGTCGCTGTCTTTCAGAGCGGCAAAAGCAGGTGGCCAATAGGCTGTGCCCCCAGGGGCCAGAACCAGATTGCGGGCCAGATGGCGCGCTTGCTTGCCGTCGGCACCCTGGCTGTGGATCGCCAAATGGGTCACCCTTTCACCCGAGCGCACCGGCTCAATACCGGTAACACGGCTATCGTACCGGCAGTTCGTAAACTGTCCAGCAATCCAGCCAAGATAATCATTGAACTCTTCCCGACTGGGGAAGAACGTCTTGCGGTTAATAAAGCGCGACAAACGTCCCTTGGCTTGCAGATAGCTGAGGAAAGAAAATCCGCTACGCGGATTACGCAGGGACACCAGATCTTTCAAAAAGGACACCTGCATGTCCGTCCCATCCAGCATCATGTCCGGATGCCACGCAAAGGCGGGTTTGGCTTCCAGAAAGCCCGCGCGTAGATGGCTACCGCGTTCGTGCAAAGCAACTGCCAGTGCAAGGTTCGAGGGGCCAAAGCCTATACCGATCACATCCAACGGTTGCTCGTTCATATTGGTCATTTTTCTGTTCCTGTACCAAGAAGTTTTGTGAGCGACAGAGCCAGCGGCTGGCCCTGTCCAGTGTCAGGCCGCGCCCAAATGCGGGATTCGAAAAAGTGTTGGCGTTCCAGCCGCACAAGCGTTGCGCGCTTGTGGGAAAAGTCGAAATCACGAACATGGGCAAAACCGCCGCGCCCTAGGTTCTTGAGCTGTTTGCGATGGCTTGCCTTCGGCTCGCCCATTAACGCTTGCGTGCGCGGTTCGGCCAAAAACATGTAGTGCATAAGCGAAGGCATCCACGCCGTGACGCAATCGGCCCCACGCATGGCATCCTCACCGATCAGCACATGCCACCCCCGATCCCATTGATCGGCATCGTAAACACCGCCAATCCGGTTCTCGCGGGCCCAGTACAACTCGAAATAACCGAAATCGCGCCCGTCCAAGCTGCCAATCACCGGCAGGACATGCGGATCGTTGATCACTGATTGCAAGGTGGTCCGGTGTTCCTCCAATGTGCCCGCCTCTTCAAAGAATTCGGCGACGCGAGGGTTGTTTTGCCAGCGGTGAAAGGTCTCCAGATCGCCCATGTCCGCTGCGCGCAGCTCAATATGCTGATCCAGCCACGGAATGTGGCGGCGATACAAGGCGCCGACCGGTTTGGGTGGGCGCACGGGATGGCGCCCGTTGGGCCCCGATTGCCAAAGCGTCGGCCATGTTGGCGTCGGGTGCATGATCCAACGGTCCGGCACCTGCCAGAACGCCACCGGAAGGACCCAATGCTCAGCGCTAACGGCCATTGCGACACCCATCACGGAGAGCTGCGGCAGTAGGTTTTGCCATTCTGCTCCCTCTAGCCGTATGGCCACCTCGCCCCCCTCCGCGCTGAGCGTTTCAAAGGCCGCTAGCGCTTGCGCGACCGTCAAATCCAATGTCGCTCTCAAACCTAGCCTGCCGCCCCCTGCATCAGTCAGGGGCAAGGCAACACTTTCGCCAACCTGTACATTTCTCTCGGTGCGGCGCGCCACGGGTCGATCTGCCAAAAGCATGTCAAAAGCCATAATCAGTTCCTTTCATTGATCTGTGTGGACGCAACATCATCCTGCGGCTTAGCGAGGGCGAAAGCCCACCAAAGGGCGCGGTTCACCGCCACCGGCAGTACCGACATATGCGTCTCGTTTGGGTAAATTTCGATTTGGGTGCTGACCCCGCGCGCAGATAATTCAACGGCCATCTCTTGCATTGCGGCGACAGTGCGGGTCTGGGCCTTTTCCGCCAGCCGTTCTGCGGCTTCGGGTCCATTCGCCTGAAAGGGTGCCAGCCTATCCCCTTCCCATTCACCTGCTGAAAGATGCACCCGCAGCTGGCGCCCACCTGCGTCAAAGCGGTCCATATCGTCCAACAAAAAGCTGTTTTCCCACGTGATTGCCGGACTGGCCACAATCCAGTTGGCGAAGGCGTCAGGGCGAGTGAACATCAACCACAGCGCAAACAGCCCACCAAAGGAATGGCCAAACAGCGATTGTTGGGTCAAATCAAGCGCAACCCGTCCCGCAAGGAATATGCGCACGTCCTCCAGCAGAAACGACGCCATCTCCGCACCACCACCGGTCTTGACCTCGGGGCCACCTGGGAAGAAGGGCGGATAGCTTTGGCCCGGCGGCGGCCCCAAATCCCAACTGCGGCGAAAGGAATCGTAAGCGTCGTCGGTTGGGTAACCCACCGCGATCAGCACCCCCCAGCCAAGGTTAGTGCCGGTGGGCCAGAACGCTTGCGCGCGCATCACATCGACTGCTGTGCCGATCACCGCGTTGCCATCCAGCAGCCACAGCGCCGGCCACCCCTCTGCGGGGGCTTCGCCGGGCGGAATCCATAGAAAGACGCGGCGGATATCACCAGTTTGGCTATCTTTCAAATCAAACCACCGCGTGCCCCCACTGTTGGCGATCCCCTCTGCCACCAGATTCTGCATCATGCCGCGACCTCCTGCGCCGTATGCAGGGCTGCTAACAAATCGCCCATCAACAGCTCTGCAGGCTCCAGCCCTGCTGCCAGCCGGATGGTGCGCGGACTGACGCCAAAACGTTGAAACACATTTGCGGCCCCTGACAGCCCACACGCCGCCTGCCCCGGCACGATCAGGCTTTCGGGTCCGCCCCAACTGACGCCGATACGAATAGTGCGCAGCGCATCGCAAAACCGCGGCACATCAACGCCTGCGGCCAAATCGAAAGCAAACAATCCGCCGAACCCGTGCAACCCGTTTGGACGAGCGGCCAGCAATCCGGGATGATGCACCGCCGTAATCAGCGGATGCTTCGCCAGCCCACGTGCCAAAACCAACCCTGTCTCCATATGGCGTGCCATTCGCATATCCAGCGTGCGCATCCCGCGCAGCACCAGAAACGCATCCATCGGCGACATCCGCCCGCCGAACAGGTGGGTCGCCTCGTGGTCGATGGTCCGGATCATCTCGCGGGATCCGGTGATCAGCCCCCCAAGCGTGTCGCTGTGTCCGGATAGGTACTTCGACGCCGCGTGCACCACCAGATCGACACCTAACTCATGAGGGCGTTGAAATAGCGGTGTAGCCCAGCTGTTATCAACCACTGAAATCACGCCCAACCGCCGCCCTTCTGCCGCGATAGCCTGCAGGTCTTGCAAGCGGAATGTCCACGAAGTTGGGCTCTCCAAATAGACCAACCGGGCACCGGGCAGCGCATCAATCATCGCCTGCGTATCAGTGCCATCAACATAGTGGGTTTCGACCCCGAAGCGCGCCAACACTGTTTCAAACAAGCGAAAAGCATCTGAATACAAATGCTCAACCGCGACGATCCGATCACCCTTCTTCAAAAAGGGCAACACCGCACCGCAAATCGCCGCCATCCCTGACGAAAACCCGCGTGCCGCCTCAGCGCCTTCCAGCCGCGCGATCAGGTCTTCTAACTCGCAGACTGTCGGATTGTCGCCACGCGAATAGATGAACCTGTCCGACCGTCCAGCAAAGACGTCTTCGATCTGGGCGTAGCTGTCGAACAGGAACGAACTGCTTTGAAAGATCGGCGGAGCGCTGGCGTCATGAGGCACGGGGCCCGATGGCGAAATCAGGTCAGGTAGGGTTTGTGTGTGAGTCATATAGATGCTCCGGTGGTTGAAAGGGGGAAAACGGCGGTGCGGATCGGGACCAGCGACACCAAGGCCGCCAGCCACGCCGCGACAAGAACCGCCAAGGCAATGCCAACAACGCCAAGCTGAGGCACAAGTACCGCCATCGCAGGCCAAAGCAGCCAGCCCATCGGCGCGAGGCCCAAAATGGCCGCCGATCGCGGTAAAACCGCAGCTTGCAAACTGATCTGCGCGCACAGGCGCAGCGCGATCGCAGGCAGCGCAAAGGCAAGACATTGCAGCATCACAGATGCCTGAGCCACCACTGCCGGATCGGTCACAAATAGCTGGACCAACGGACGCGCGCCGATGAAAAACAGTATGGAAAGAACGACGGTAACCGCGCCGCTGAAACGCACCACGCCCCGAAGCGTCGCCGCAAACCGCGCAGTATCGCCACTGCCATATGCATGGGACAGGATGGGCTGTACGCCAATAGCAAACCCCTCGAGCGGCAGCATCACGACGAATATCAACCGCAACGCGATCCCCAATGCGGCCACATCATCAGTTCCGCCAATCTCGGTCGCGATGCGCAACAGGGCCATAAGGCTTAGGGTTGTGACTGCAACCGCTGCTGCTTCGGGCCAACCGACACGCAGCACCGGTCCCAAAGTCCGCAAAGGCCCAAGGATCGGGCGGCGGCGCGGGGCAGAAAAGTGCCATGCCCAGACGCACAAAGTAACGCCTTGTGCGCATAACGTCGCCCAAGCAGCGCCCGGCAATCCAAGGTCCAGACCAAAAATGAACACCGGATCTAGAACGATATTCAGACCAAAGCACAGGGCCAATGTCCTGAGGCTGAACCCCGCATCCCCGCGCCCGATTGCCAGAAAATCGCAGAGAATTTGCACAATGGCGAAACCGATGCTGAGGCATTGTATCGTCAGATAGGGGCGTGCGATCTCGAACAGGTCCCCACGTGCGCCCAGTAATTGCAACAAACCTTCGCCAAAGTTCAGCAGCCCGCCAACAGCACATACCGCCACCACCAGCGCGGCCCACATCGACATCCCCGCTACCGCGCGTGCCTGATCCGGCAGGCCAGCGCCCAACGATCTGGCGGTAGCGCTGGCGGCCCCAATGCCCAGCCCGATGCCCACGGCTGCAACCAGACCTGCCAGCGGGGCCAACAGCACAAGCGCAGCAAGCGCATCGCCCCCTAGACGGCCGACAAACGCGGCATCAACCGCCTGATGCAACGCATTCAGCGATAGCCCCGCCATTGCCGGCAGGCCCAACCGCCACATCAGGCGGTGCAAATTAGGATCGGATAGATTGCTGTCGTCCATGTGCTTCTCCTCGTCTCAGTAACAAGACGCTGCAGCACGCGGAAAATTTACCCTTGGTTGAAATATTTTTTTCAACGGTGAATTTTTCCAGCCCCGAAACGTCAACAAGGAAAGACCTGAAAGGAAAGCCACAATGACCCAAACTAACGAGACTCAAATCCTGTGGCGCGTTTTGCGCAATTGCGAGGGACGCTATTCGATCGCGCGCGTGACACATCCTATTCCGGAGGGTTGGACACCCGTGGGCGCAGACGCCCCTCGTACGATATGCTTGGATCGTATCGGCGAACTATGGACCGATATGCGGCCCCTAAGCGTACAAGAGGCAGTGGCATGAGCAAGGATTTCTTGACCCCGACGGCCCTCCCGCTCACTCCGATTGAGCGGCGCATCTACGCCCATGACAATGTCGGAGAGCTGGCCCCCTTTACCTTCGAGATGCTGATATTGGAGTTTGATCACCGCTACGCCCGCACTGATCTGATTGCCGCCATTACCGATGTTCTTACGCACCATCCAGTCTTTACCGCACAGTTCGAGACCCATACAGGCGGCGCAGTAACGAGGCACGAGACAGGCCACACGCCGCTGGTCATGCATGAGACCGCGAATCTGGACTTCATCCGCGCCCACGCTGCGCATCACTCGCCAGACCTGACCAATCACCCCGCCTACGCCGACCTTTGGCCTAACGACAGCACAGGGCAAATCTTAACCTTGGTGCTGCACCCCATTTTGGGCGATGATGCGACATTTGAAACCATTGAAACTGCTCTGTGGGCTGCACTGGACCTGCGCAACGCGCCCGACGCACTGCCTACACCTGCGGCAGATCCCCAGACACAGAATGCACGCAACATCTGGCGCGAACTCATGAACAGCCATCAAGTCGCGCGGCTGCCGCACCGCTATGTGACAAATGATCAAGTAACACCCACTAGCAAACGCCTTACCCACCAGATCACCCTGCCGCCTCAGGTAAGCTCCTTTGTTGGAGACGACGGCATGGCGGCCCCTCTTGTCGCAGCGCTCGGCATTGTCTTGCGCAGATATGGCGCACAGGACGCATTGCGTTTTGCTGTGGCATTGCCACCGCATACAGCGGACCGGCGCAGCACCGATCTGCGCCCCGTTTGCCTTACCCCGGACCTGACAGCGCCATTTGGCGATGCCGTACACTTGGCCACTCACGCGTTGACCGCGGCCCAGCCTGTGTCCTCCGAAACTCTGGTCCAAGATCAACTTGCCCATGCGGATGCAGACCCTTACCCAATGGGAGCAATCTCGCTTTATCTACGCCCGCGCCGCGATCTGCCCGAAGGTATCTGCCACCATCAGCGCCCAATGCCCTGCAGCGCCGAGGAACTTGTTCTGACTGCCGAGGACACGCCCCAAGGTATTGTTATACATGCCGATGCTGACGCTGCAATGTTTGAGCCGGATTTGATCGACCGCTTTTTGCAACATCTCCAACGGGTCTTACGCTCGGGCCTAGATCAACCCGCCCTGCCCGTTGGGCGCATGCCACTGATCGCGGACGCCGAACTGGACACACTATCAGCCCCCTACCCCGATGGCACCCCGATTGACCAAAGGGCCACGCATGAAATCATTGCTGCCCATGCCCGCACCACACCTGACAAGATTGCGGTCATCTGCGGGGCTGACCGTCTGACACACTCACAACTAGATGCGCACGCCAATGCGTTGGCACACCGATTGCATGCCGCTGGCGTAAAGGCCGAAACCCCTGTCGCCATCCTGATCGAACGGGGAGCGGCGGCGATCACTGCCATCCTTGCCGTCCTCAAGGCCGGCGGCGCCTATATCCCTGTCGAGCCAGACCACCCCAGCAGCCGCAACCACCACATCCTGACAGATGCAGGCGTTGCCGTGGTCCTGACACGCCGCAGCTTTAGGGACCGGCTCCCCAAAGGGCTTGCGGCACAAATTATCTGTCTGGACGATCTGGACGACGCGCCGCGCAGCGATGCCCCCGATGTCAGGATCCATCCCGATCAATTAGCCTATGTGATGTATACCTCAGGCTCCACAGGCAAACCAAAGGGCGTAGCGGTTGAGCATGGCCCGCTGTCACACCACAACCAGACCACCGCACGGGTCTATGAAATGAGCGCTGAAAGCCGCGAGTTGCCTTTCCTACCGTTTTCATCAGACGGCGGGCATGAACGCTGGATGGTGCCGCTGATGGTGGGGGGATCAGTGGTGATCCCTGACGGGCCATTATGGACACCCGAGCAAACCTTGGGCGCGATGCGCGAACACGGCTGCAACAATGCATCAATCCCCACGACATATTTACAGCAACTGGCGGAATGGGCCGAAGACACCGAAACTGCCCCGCCTATGCGCCTCTATTCCTTTGGCGGCGAAGGGCTGGCGCAATCGACCTTTGACCTGCTCAGCCGCGCCTTGAACGCCAAGACCCTAATCAACGGTTATGGGCCAACCGAAACGATCATGACACCTATGGTCTGGAAAGTCGCAGCAGGTACGCGGTTTCAGGGCACCTATGCGCCGCTGGGCCGCGCTGTGGGCGATAGACGGGTTTATGTACTGGACGAAGAAATGATGCCCTGCCCGCAGTCGGTGGTAGGCGAGATTTATCTGGGCGGCACTGGCGTCGCACGCGGCTATGTTGGGCAACCGCAGGTCACTGCGGATCGGTTCATCCCCGACCCGTTCGGGCCAGCGTTGGACGGCACCTCGGGCGCGCGGCTTTACCGTACGGGCGATCAGGGGCGCTGGCGCGAAGATGGCACCGTAGAATTTGTCGGCCGCGTCGATTTGCAGATCAAGATCAACGGTTATCGCATTGAGCCCGGCGAGATCGAAGCGGCGCTGCTCGGCGAACCTGATGTGACCGAGGCACTTGTACTGCTACGCGAAGATGGTACAGCCAAACGTTTGATCGGCTATGTTACAGGCCCCGCCGCCGGAAACGAAGACACCCTACGCCGCGCACTGGAAAGCAAACTACCCAAACACATGCTGCCCGAAGCGGTTGTTGTGTTGGACAAAATGCCGACTAACCCTAACGCTAAGCTGGACCGCGCCGCCCTGCCCTTGCCCGAAATGCGCAGCAGGCAAACACAGGGAGTTGCTGCCGCTTCGATATCCGAGAAGCAAATCCTGACGCTCTGGCGCGACCTTCTGGCCCTGCCCGATCTTGGTGTGACAGATGATTTCTTTGCCATGGGCGGATCGTCTCTGCTGGCGCTCAAGGCCATTGTCGGCATGCGCAAGCAGTGGCAAAACGTACCCCTTACCGTCGCTGATTTCTTTGATGCGCCAACCGTACGGGGCATTTGCGAACGTATCACGCGGGGCGGTCAAACCGGACGCAATGCCATCACATTGCGCGCCAGCGGCACCCGTCCCCGGCTGTACTGCTTTCCGGGGTTGTTGGTGTCGACTCGCGAATATCTCCGGCTGACCGATTACCTCGGGCCTGACCAGCCTGTGACCGGTTTTCTCTGCCATTCACTGAATGAGGAAAAGCAACTGAACGTCTCCGTCTCTGATGTGGTAGCCGATTATGTCGATCACATCAGACGCGAAAGCGCGGGCGCACCAGTGGCATTTCTGGGCTGGTCCTGGGGCGGTCTGCTGGCATGGGAGGCCGCGCGGCAATTGCAGAACGAGGTAGATTTGAAGATGCTGGGCATGGTCGATGTCTGTGACCTTGGCACCGATTTCAGCCCCGGTGTTGCACCGTTTTTTGCCCCGGGCGAACTGGTGCGACTTGAGGCCGACCTTCAAACATGGCTGGCCCGCACCCAAATGCGCGCACAATGGGATCAATTGATCAACGCAATGGATCCCGAATGCTATCTGCAATTTCTGCGTTTCATCGGTAACGAAGCCGAACCGCTGCCCTTTGACGGGCCAGAAATCTCCAGCCGCGAGCATACTTTTTGGGTGTTGATCGACAACGCGCTGGTATTCCGCCAACATAAGTTGATGCCACTGGACGTGCCTGTCGCCTCGTTCAGTGCGGGCGACAGCTTAAGCCGAGGATTAAACTTGATGGACTGGCGCAAATGGTCGGCACGCGCGACCCCAGCTGAGATTGTGAGTGGCACCAACCATTTACACATTATCGGTGACCCCGCCTTTCACGACCGCTTTCGCATGCGGTTGAATGCGGCCTTTACGGCGTCGTAACAAGGCGGTCTGGCAGCGTAACGTGCCCTGCCAGACCGCGCCTTATTCGCGCGGATAGACCACCGGTTTGCCAAAGACAGGGTCTCGCCCCACATCAGCCGCCACATCATAGAGCGCAGCAACGGTCTCGGGTGTAATCGCTTGTTGTGCAGAGCCTGCGCAGATCAGTTGCCCATCACGCAGTCCCATCACATGGTCACAGAACCGCCCTGCAAGCGTCAAATCATGCAACACCATCACAATGCTGCGCTGCTGTTCGTCCGCCAGTTGTCGCAACAGACGCAGCAGCGACAATTGATGCTGCAAATCTAGAAAGGCGGTGGGTTCGTCCAACAAAATTACAGGGGTATCCTGCGCCAAAGCCATTGCCAGCCAAACCCGCTGTCGCTGACCGCCAGACAGTTCGCCCAGACGGATTGAACCCATGTCTGATACACCAGAAGCAACCAAAGCTGCGTCAATAGCATAGTGATCCGCCTCTGAAAGCGGTTGGAACGCTTTACGCCATGGCGTGCGCCCTTTGGCGACCAGACCAGCAACGCTCATATCTGCCAACTGCGGCGGGTTTTGCGGCAGGTAGGCGATGCACTGTGCGCGTTTGCTTGCAGAGAGATCTGCGAGCAGATCGCCCTCAAATACGACCCGCCCTGCATCCGGTTTTTGCACCCCAGCAAGACAGCGTAGAAGGGTGGACTTGCCGCAGCCGTTTGGCCCGGCCAATCCGGTTAACCCGCCTTTAGGAAGGGTCATGGAGAAACGTTCATAGATCTGATGGTACCCAAAGCGCAGCGAGAGATTTTCGACTTCGAAAAGAGTATTGGTCATAAACGGCCCCCCAGCCTGTCGCGCCACAGAAAGAAAATCAGATACGGTGCGCCGATCAGGCCCATTATTAACCCTGTCGGAAATACAGCAACTGACGCGACCATTCGGGTCATGATATCAGCCGCCACCAAAAGGCATGCACCGGTCAGCGCGGCAGGCCATATTGCCGGTACTTCGGCCCCGCTAACGGCCCGCGCCAGCGGGGCAGCAACAAAGGCCACAAAGCCGATAGGCCCCACCGCCAAGGTGCTGGCCGCCGTCAGTGCTGTGACCAAACCCAACACCAGAAACCGCATCCTCAACAGATCAACCCCAAGGGCCGCCATCACGTCATCGCCCAACCACAACAACCCCAACCGGTGCGCCCGAACGGCAACCAGCCCACCGCTTGCAAGCAAGACCAGCCACAACCATCTCGCCGTTGCAAAATCGGCATTCGACAATGATCCCGAAAGCCAAATCATCGCGCGGACGGTCTTGGCCTCTGGGGCAAAAACCAAAAGCACCGTTGTGGTTGCTGCCGCTGTCGCACCGACCCCAAGGCCGAATAACACAAATGCCAGCACGCCACGTCCCCGCGCCAGTATGGCCACGGCAAACATCGAAAGTGCCGCTCCGCAGGCCGCACCTGCCACCAACGGCAAGCCAAAGAGAAGCGCAATTGTGAAGCCCAATCCAGCCCCTTGCGTCAGACCAATAATGTCTGGAGTGGCCAACGGGTTGCGCGTCAGCCCCTGCATCAACGCGCCAGCCATCCCCAGCGCCATACCTGCGCCGGTAGCGATCAAAACCCGAGGTAATCGCAACCCGTACATCAGGAAATCTTGTCTGTCCAACAGCGCCTGCACCAGCGCCACTGGCCCAAGCCAGTGGCGCCCGCCCGCCAGCGCCAGCCAAACCAACACCGCCAGCAGCACAGGTAGCGCAGCCGCCCGTCTCATGGCCGCGCATGCGCGCTGCGAGGCAACAGCCGCGTCAGCACTACAATCAATCCGACGCCCCCAAACAAAGCCACGATTAATCCGGCATCAATCTCGCCTGGGCGTACAATCACCCGCCCCGCCAGATCGCTTGCCATCAAGGCCGCGGCCCCCAACGGTACGCAATAGCCATAGGCGCGCCGCAACTCCGATCCGGCTAATCCGCGCGCCACAAAGGGCACCAACAACCCCAAAAAAGGAACCGGCCCGACGATCGCCACTGACGCGCCAGACAACACCGTGACCAATGCCAGCGTTAGTGAAACCGTCATGCGTGGATTTCGCCCCAAACTGCGGCTTTGATCCGCGCCCAGGGTCAGTAAAGACAACCTGTTGCACAGAAATACGCCAACAACCAAGGCGCCGCAAATAGTCAGCAGGGCCGCAGTCTCACCTCTTGGAACTGGAGGGATTGCACCTGAAATCCAATGCAAATAACGGGCCTGAGATTGCGCGTCGGTCAGGATCAGCATCATCGCCAGTGACAGGCACAACGCTTGAATCGCCAGCCCCGCCAACGGCAGCCGCAGCGCAATGCCCTCACTGCCCAAACTGGCAGCTCCGCCCGCAAGAAACCAAAGCACCAGTCCCGCCAGACCGGCCCCCGCAATGGCCGATAGCATCAGCAACACAGCGCTGGCCTGTGGGACGAATTGCGCGATTGCCACGGCCACCAACGCCGCCCCCGCGTTGATGCCAGTTATGCCAGGATCGGCCAACGGGTTGCCTGTCAGGCTTTGCAGCATCAACCCCGACACCGCCAGTGCCGCCCCCACGGCCAATGCACAAACCGCACGAAAGCCGCGCCCCGACAGCACCCCCGCTTCGCCGTGAAACAGGGCGGCAGTCGAGATCTGAGCCGTACCAAACCGCAAGGCGCACAGTAACACCAGCCCGCAAAGGCTCCACAAAAACAGATACATAAGAAAGGGGCGCAGCGAGGCCATGACGATCCAACATTATCAGTAGAATAAGGCTGGCAGATGGCTGGCTGAACCCCAGATAGCGCCGAAGGCCAAAGACTTGCAACCCTCTTAGCTTGCTTGACAGTGCGGCGTCGGCGGAGGACTGTTCGCACACCCAGCAGACGCGAGGCACCCACATCCCCGACCAGAGGAGATTTTGATGCGCCCTACCCTGCTATTTTTCCTATTTGCGATGGCCCTGCCTGCACTCGCGGAGCCGATTGATATCACCCACCGCTTTGGCACCACCCGCATTGATGTGACGCCTCAGCGGATCGTCTCTGTTGGCTATCACGAGCAAGATTTCCTTTACGCTTTGGGCCTCGCCCCTGTTGGGGTGCATGAGTGGTTCGGAGCGCAGCCCTATGCCACTTGGGTCTGGGCAGAAACAGCACGCATAGCTGCAGGCGCGGAACCGCAGGTGCAACGCGGGTTCGAGATCGATCTGGAATGGGTCTGGCAATTGAAACCCGACCTGATCGTGGCCAGCTTTGCACCGATGGACGCTGCCACCTATGCGCAATTGTCGCGTATCGCGCCTGTTGTCGGCCCGCCAGCGGGCTACGCCGATTGGAGCGCACCGTGGCAAGAAGAGCTGCGCCTGATCGGACGCGCCACCGGCCAACAGGACCATGCCGAATCGGTGATCGCCGATGTCGCTTCAGTACTTGCCGACATCCGCAGCAGATACCCCGCCTTTGAAGGGGCCAGCGCAGCGGTCGCTCATATCGCGGGTACTAAACTGGTCGGGTATGGCTACGCCGACGGTGCGAACCGGTTCATGACGACACTTGGGTTTCACATCCCCGAGGAATTCGAGGCCTTGGCCAGCACCGCGGGCAATTTTTCGGTCAGCCTAGAGCGGATAGACCTGTTCGAACGCGATCTGGCCCTGTGGCTGAGCGATGCGGCAGGCCGAGAATTGATCGAAGCACTGCCCGCCTATCAGACCAGCCCCCTTGCACAATCACACCGGTCAATCTGGGCCGATGAACAAGAAACCGGCGCAATGAGTTTTCAAACCCCGCTTTCGATCCCTTGGGCCGCAAAGCGTCTTGCTCCGAAGCTCCAGCGAGCACTTAAGGGGAGGACAGAGGCAAGACCCGATTGACATTAACCGACAGAACCGTAGGTTGCATGCACCCAGGTTCCCCAAGGCGAGTGCTGATCTCTTTATCAGCCTACCGCGCATATAGACGCGCCCCTTGACAGGACCTGAGATGTTACTTCCCACCACACGCCGTATGCACCGCAAATCCCTGAACCACATTCTGGCGGGCTGCACCGCCATGTGGTCCGTCGCACTGGTTGCTCAATCAGCACGGGCCCAAGACGCCGCAGAGATGGAATTACCGTCGATCCTCTTGCAGTACCAATTGGACTATTCGGGCCGCGTTGACGGCTATCTGGCCTCGGCGACCGAAACTGGCGTGAAATCCGGCGTACCACTGAGCGAAGTACCGCAGTCGATTTCCGTTGTGACCTCGACCGAGCTTGAAACCCGCTCTCCTGACGAGATCGAGGATGCGATTGCCTATGTGCCTGGGATCAACCCGTCGACATGGGGCACCGATGATCGGTTCGACCAGTTTGCAATCCGCGGATTCGACATGGGTTCCAGCGCGCTGTACCGCGACGGCCTGCCACAAAAAGTGTTGAGCTTTTCTGCCTTTTCCACCGATCCATTCATGATCGACCGTATTGACGTACTGCGAGGCCCTGCCGGGGTCTTGTACGGCTCGAACGACGCGGGTGGGATGGTCAATCTGGTAACCAAGAGACCGGTCTTTGACCGTTTGGCCCAAGGGCGGCTAAGCTATGGCAGCAACAACACCGCGGAAGTAGGCTTCGATTGGTCAGACACAATCAGCGCCGACGGCACCATGGCGGCACGGGTGACCGGGCTCCTGCACAATGGTGAAACTGAGGTCGATAATTCGGAAAACGATAGGGCCTTCGTGTCCGGTGGTTTTACGTGGGCACCCTCTGACGACACTACATTCACGGTGCTGGGCCATGTCCAACAGGACGCCAAAACGCCGCTAATATTCTCTCCCGTGGCTGGTGAAGATTTCGACACCGCCTATGGCTCTCTGCCTGATGACTATTCCTATCGCCAGTCCGATTATAACCACTTTGAAACAACGCAAGAATCGCTAGGTTGGGAGCTGACCCACCGTTTCGATGACAACCTGACTTATAACCAGCGCTTTCGCTTAGCCCATCAAACCACCGATTATGCCCAACTCGACTATAGCTATGCGGATGACACTGGCCTGAATTATTACGCGTTTCGCAATGACGAAGACGCCCGTTCGATCGGCTTTGACAACAACTTGGAATGGGCAAACCAACTGTTAGGCGCTGAGAATAGCGTAATTGCAGGGGTCGATTACCAATACAGTCGTGTTGACGTCACGCAATATTACGATGGCACCATTTACACACTGCCCTATGACGACCTCACCTTTGACTTTGGCGTTACCGATCCGACCCTGTCATCGCATGATCTCACGACCTATGAAGAAACTGGGATCTATTTGCAGGACCATCTGAAGTTCTCCAACGGCACCTCGATCACTGCGGGTCTTCGATATAGCTGGTTTGAAAACGAAGCCGTTGATCTGTTGTCTAACAGCACCAGCAGCCAGAGCGATAGCGCCGCCACTGGCATGATTGGGGTGACCCACGAATTTGCCAACGGGCTGACACCCTATGTCGGCTATTCCGAAGGTTTCATCCAGAACATTGGTACCACCATCAGTGGCGAGACGTTGGATCCGTCTAAAAGTAAACAGTGGGAAGCCGGACTGCGCTATCAACCAACAAACAAACTAATGCTTAGCGGTGCGCTCTTTGATCTGCGCAAAACAAATGTGAAGGATTACGATCTATCCGATCCAACATTCTCAAGCTTTACACAGGTCGGTGAAGTCCGATCGCGCGGGTTTGAATTAGAAGCGCGCGGCCAGTTAACATCCAACCTTCAGGGTGTGCTGAGCTATGGGTATCTCGACTCTGAAATCATCAGCTCATCCGATGCTTCGAAGTTAGGAAATGCCAATGCAATGGCTCCTAACCACCAATTGGCGCTTTGGCTGGACTATGATGCATCGGCGGTTGTGAAAGGCCTCTCCGTTGGCGGGGGCGTCCGGTACACGTCAGAATCCTACTCTACGCAGGATAACCAGCGCCTGACCCCCAGCTACACCACCGCAGACATGTCTGTGACCTATGCCACAAGAAACTTTGACGTGAACCTGAACGTTAGCAACCTGTTTGATCGCGATTATTATGGGGTCTGTTATGACGGCTATGGCTGCGTAAATGGGGAAGGCAGAGTGATTGAGTTCTCGCTCAGCCGCCAATTTTAATTGATGTTGCTGCCACTCTCAGGCGGACATCATAAAACAGTTTAACCCATCTGACTTGGCGAGAGGGCGGTGTAAAAATTATCGCCCTCAATGCCGGCCTGAAAAGTTCCCTTCACCGCCGTGAGATTACCGCTTACGTCGTTTGAACCTCTCATTCGTCCGCGTTGAACACGGAGAATCTCGAGAATTAGTTTAACCGCTGCTGCCGAAGCGTTCGGCATAAGCCGATACAAACTTTACCGATTGCAAAAAGAAGAGCGATTTACGATCCACAAAGTTGATGGAGCTGCCTTTATCAAGGTGCAGGACTTGGTGGACCTAATTGAAGGTGTAGCGGTCGAATGAAAGCAGCGCGCTCATCATGGGGGACTAATTGGGGGGGCGCAGCAATCAACCAAAAATTTTATCATTAAAAATCAATTACTTAATTGGGTAAAGTGGTGCGGGCGGGGGGACTCGAACCCCCACGGGCATACGCCCAACAGATTTTAAGTCTGGTGTGTCTACCATTCCACCACGCCCGCAACACGCGCACCATACAATGCATCAGCGAAGTGTAAATATGTCAAATGCCCCGTTACCGCCGCCACTTTGCAGTCAGGCCTCAGGTAGCCACAATTACATGCCTTCTGACAACATGACTTCTTTAACTGCTTCCATCGCAACATAAGTTGAGGTCGACCCGACGTGCGGCAACGCTGATATCGTGTCCCCCAAGAACGCGCGATAGCTGGCCATGTCGCGTGTCCGTACTTTTAGCAAATAGTCAAAGTTACCCGCGATCATGTGGGCTTGCTCAATTTGGGGCACACGGGTCACTGCTGAATTGAACGCCTCCAGTGCGGCCTCGCGTGTATCCGTCAGGCGCACCTCGACAAATGCCACATGATCCAACCCCAAGCGTATTGGATTTAACATAGCTCGGTAGCCCAGAATGACGCCGTTTTCCTCCAGCCGTCGCAAACGCGCCTGCGTTGGGGATTTGGATAGTCCAATACGTTTGGCAAGGTCGGTAATACTGATCCGGCCATCCTCGGCCAGAGTACTAAGAATCGCCTGATCAAATCGATCTAGATCAGAAGTGCTTTCCACTGTATCTTCCCGTAAATTAAGACAATTCACCCTCAAAACACATCAACTTTAGTCAACACGCCTTTCAATTACGCCCCATACTAGCCAAATATTACATTTGGAGCAAGCTAATGGCACGTGATACTTCCCCCTCCCTGCGGGCTAGCATTGATGCAGGCACTTACGGCGATGCAAATACCGTGCTGGAAACATTGATCCAGACGGCAGCATTGAGCAGTGCAGACCGCAGTAACATCAGCGCAGCCGCCGCTGGGCTTGTGCGCAAAATTCGCGGTGCCACGTCGCCCGGGATGATGGAAGTATTTCTCGCTGAGTACGGCCTTTCTACTGATGAAGGTGTCGCTCTGATGTGTTTGGCCGAGGCGCTGTTGCGCGTGCCAGACGCCGAGACGATGGATGCCCTGATCGAAGATAAGATCGCGCCGTCAGATTGGGGGCGCCACATGGGCCACTCCACCTCGACAATGGTGAATGCGTCTACATGGGCTTTGATGCTGACGGGCCGTGTTCTGGATGACGAACAACCCGGACCCGTCCGCCACCTCCGCGCTGCGATCAAACGTATGGGCGAACCTGTGATCCGCACGGCCGTGGCCCACGCCATGAAAGAAATGGGCCGACAATTTGTTTTGGGAGAAGACATTAAAGGTGCGATGAAACGCGCCGCAGGGATGGAAGCCAAGGGCTTCACCTATTCCTATGACATGCTCGGCGAAGCTGCCCGCACCGAAGCAGATGCCCGCCGCTATCACCTTAGTTATTCTGATGCGATTTCCTCAATTGCACGCGGATGCATCAACGAAGACATCCGCCAAAACCCCGGAATTTCTGTCAAGCTTTCGGCGCTACACCCCCGTTACGAAGTTGCCCAAGAAGCATCTGTAATGCGGGATCTGGTCCCCCGCTTGCGCGCATTATGCCTTCTCGCAAAATCCGCAGGCATGGGCCTAAACGTTGACGCCGAAGAAGCAGACCGCCTTGGCCTGTCCCTTGACGTAATTGATCGGGTCATGAGTGAGCCAGCACTGGCGGGCTGGGACGGCTTTGGGATTGTGGTTCAGGCTTATGGTCCGCGTGCAGCCAGTGTCATTGACGCGCTTTATGCCATGGCCGAAACCCATGACCGCCGCATCATGGTGCGTCTGGTAAAAGGCGCCTATTGGGATACCGAGATCAAACGCGCTCAGGTTGAGGGCGTGGAAGGGTTCCCCGTATTCACCCGCAAGGCTGCAACCGATGTCAGCTACATTTCGAACGCGCGCAAATTGCTGGGCATGACCGATCGCATCTACCCCCAGTTCGCCACACATAACGCGCATACAGTCGCGGCAGTGCTGCACATGGGCCAAGACAAAGAAACCTATGAATTCCAACGCTTGCATGGGATGGGCGAAACGCTCTACAACATCGTCATGCAAAAGCACGCCAGCCGCTGCCGCATCTATGCACCCGTCGGGGCCCACAAGGACCTGCTTGCTTATCTTGTTCGCCGCCTGTTGGAAAACGGGGCCAACTCTAGCTTTGTGAACCAAATTGTTGACGAGGATGTTGCCCCCGAAGAGGTAGCGGCAGATCCATTCGCCAAGCTCGAAGTCAGCATTCCAGTAATCCCCACTGGCCCAGACATCTTCCGCCCTCTACGCGCAAACGCTCGCGGTTTTGATCTTACTCATACACCTACCCTGACAGCTATTGAGGCCGCGCGTTCGCCATTTGAACATACCACTTGGAACGCCGTGCCATTGATCGCTAGTGGCACAAAAGGCGGCGTATCCCAAGACGTACAAACGCCAACTGGCTTGGGGAAATCACCTGGTACAGTCAGCCCAGCCACGCCAGCAGATGTGGCTTCGGCTCTTGATGCTGCGACGCCGTGGGCCGCCCCGCTGGAGGATCGCCGTGCCGCCCTGTTACGCGCAGCATCAATCTACGAAGAGCGCTACGGCGAAATCTTTGCCCTCCTCACCCGCGAAGCAGGCAAAGGTCTGCCCGACTGTGTGGCAGAACTGCGCGAAGGTGTAGATTTCATGCGCTACTATGCCGCCCAAGCCACCAACATGCCTGCTGCCGGTGTATTTACCTGTATCTCGCCGTGGAACTTCCCATTTGCGATCTTCTTGGGGCAGATCAGTGCGGCCCTTGCTGCCGGAAACGCCGTGCTCGCCAAACCAGCCGAGCAGACACCACTGATTGCCCACATGGCGATTTCAGTCCTGCATGAAGCCGGCGTTCCCATCAGCGCCCTGCAACTGTTGCCCGGCGCCGGAGATGTTGGTGCCGCAGTAACGTCAGATGCGCGGATCAACGGCGTTGCATTCACCGGGTCAACTGTGACCGCCCAGCGCATTCGCAGCGCAATGGCCGAACATTGCGCACCCGGTACGCCGCTCATTGCCGAAACCGGTGGCCTTAATGCAATGATCGTAGACAGTACCGCGCTGCCTGAACAGGCGGTACAGGCCATCGTCGAGAGTGCGTTCCAGTCTGCGGGCCAACGCTGTTCCGCCCTACGTTGCCTCTATGTTCAGGAAGATATCGCAGAGCCGTTCCAAAAAATGCTGATCGGTGCGATGCAAGCCCTGGAAATGGGCGACCCGTGGCACTTAAGCACCGATGTTGGCCCCGTCATCGACGAAGCCGCCCGTGCTGGCATTGCGGCCCACATCAAAGCAGGCCGCGCAGAGGGCCGCCTCATCGCTGAACTGCAAACACCGGATCACGGCACCTACATTGCGCCCACCATTCTGCGCGTGAAAGGGATTGGCGATCTTGAGCGGGAAATCTTTGGCCCCGTCCTACACATCGCAACGTTCAAATCACATGAACTTGATGATGTTATCGATGCAATCAACGCGACGGGATATGGCCTTACCTTCGGGTTGCATACGCGCATTGATGATCGCGTTCAGCACGTGTCAGAGCGGATCGAGGCGGGCAACATCTACATCAACCGCAATCAGATCGGCGCAATTGTTGGCAGCCAACCCTTTGGTGGTGAAGGTCTTTCCGGTACAGGCCCAAAAGCTGGTGGGCCCAATTACTTGCCGCGTTTTTCGGCGCCTGATGTGGCCCTACAATCTTCTCCTTGGGACAGCGCTGGCGCGCTACCCACTTTGCCACCACACACTGCGCAGGCCATCGACACGCTTTCCCTTCCAGGGCCTACAGGTGAAAGCAATCGCCTCTCCACCCTACCCCGCGCAGCCCTTCTATGCGCCGGACCAACAGCAGAAACAGCCACCGCACAAAAGCGCGCCGTCGAAGCCCTAGGCGGAGTCGCAGTGATAGCAACAGGTGCAATTCCACCCGATGCCCTTATCACCGCCCCCGATTTTGGCGGAGTACTCTGGTGGGGCGATGAAGATACCGCCCGAAGCTATGATCAGGCCCTCGCCAAACGCACAGGTCCGATCATTCCTCTCCTGCGTGGCCTCCCCGATACAGCCCGCGTGCGCCAAGAACGGCATGTTTGCGTTGATACGACAGCGTCAGGTGGTAACGCCGCGCTTTTGGGTGCTTCAGCTTAACAAAGCCCCCATCCCTGCAGAGCATTAATCTAAGGCCGTTCAGGTGCCACAACTCTTGAACGGCCTCACTACACACGCACCCTATCCACAATGGCTCACGCCTGACCCAAACGCCATAAATCTAATCATGCGTTAGCATGTCCGTTGGATCACGTTCCCTCGGCCCTTGACGCTCCACTTGCAATCACAGAACGTAGCACTTGATGTTTCCGATCCGTGATCATAACCCTTCAGGCCGCGTACCTTATGTGACCTATGCGCTGATGGCGGCCAATATCGGCATTTTCCTCAGCATGCTGCCCATATCGGGTGATGAGCGTGCCCTTTCACAGTTTTACTACGATTGGGCGCTCTTGCCCCGCCGCATCATCGAGGGCGACGGATATAGCGGACTTCTTTCATCGCAATTTTTACATGGCGGCTGGATGCATCTAGCAGGCAACATGCTGTTTTTATGGATATTTGGCGATAACGTCGAAGATGAAATGGGTCACCTTCCCTATCTAGGATTCTACCTGCTGGCGGGTGCTTTATCAGGTCTGGCGCACGTGATTTCTGACCCAACATCCTTTGTGCCCACGGTAGGTGCATCTGGGGCAATCGCTGGCGTGATGGGAGGGTATCTACTCCTCTTCCCCAAAGCCAAAATAGACATTCTGCTGATCCTGATAATTTTCTTCCGAATATTCCCGATCCCTGCATGGATTATGTTGATCCTGTGGTTCGCCATGCAATTCATTGGTGGCCTTGGATCCCTTCAGGGGACAGGCGGCGTGGCCTATTGGGCCCATGCTGGCGGGTTTATTGCTGGATTGATCCTAACACTGCCGCTTTGGCTTCGCCTTGGTGGGGTATCTTTCTGGCAAACCACCCACGGACATCCACCCCACCCAGAAGCCACCTACGCATTGCCCAGTTCAATCCCAAAAGTGAAACGCAAATGAGCCAAAAAATCACTGCAATCTGCCACTGCGGCGCAACGGCCATTCGTGCGACGCTCCCATATGGGCTAGCGGATGCGGCGCGCTGCACATGCTCATTCTGCAAACGCCGTCAGGCCGCCGCCGTTACTGCCCTCACGTCTAGCGTCGAAGTCACCAAAGGCGCGGATAATCTCCAGCTGTACAGCTGGCAAACACACACGGCAAAACACTATTTTTGTAAAACTTGCGGCATTTACCTGTACCATCAACGCCGATCGGACCCCGCGCAATGCGGGATCAATCTGGGCTGTATTGAAGGGGTAAACACATGGGACCACGAACCCGTCCCGTGGACAGACGGGATCAATCACCCGTCTGACCAAAGCTAAATCTGATTTAGCCGCGTACCACTTTTGAGAAACTGGTAAAGATCGCCTCGTTTGAGGCAACGACTTCACCATCTTGCAGCACATTGCCGCTTGGGTTCAACGGCTCAACCAAACCGCCTGCCTCTTTCACGATGATCACACCAGCTGCCAAATCCCAAACATTCAGGCGGCGTTCCCAGAAACCATCATAACGGCCCGCGGCAACATATGCCAAATCAAGCGCGGCAGACCCCCAGCGACGAATACCGGCACATGCTGGTGCCAAACGCGCCACATCCTGCAAGGTTGCTGGCAGATCAGAACGACCGCCAAAAGGAATACCCGTGGCAAAGATCGATTCGATCATCCTGTTACGGCCTGAAACGCGCAGACGGCTCTCGTTCAGCCATGCGCCCGATCCCTTCTCGGCAAAGAACATCTCGTCTTTGGCGGCATCAAATACAACGCCTGCAACAATCTGGCCTTTGTGCTCTAGCGCGATGGAAACAGCCCAATGCGGCAAAGCGTGCAAAAAGTTGGTGGTCCCGTCCAGCGGGTCAACAATCCAGCGACGTGTTGGATCTTCGCCTTCTTCTTCACCACCCTCTTCGGCAATCCAGCCATAGGTGGGACGCGCACCGCGCAATTCGTCTTTAATAATTTTTTCTGCGTTGATGTCGGCGCGGCTGACAAAATCGCCTGCACCTTTCATAGACACCTGAAGGTTTTCGACTTCACGGAAGTCCTTCACAAGCGCACGCCCCGCAGAGCGCGCAGCCTTGATCATAATGTTTAGATTCGCACTGCCTACCATGTCGACGCGGCCTTTTCTGAATGGATTAGCGCTCTCTTAGGACGTGACACGCAAAAAGCCAATAGGCAGTGACGCAGCGTGTTGCTTGTGCCGAGTTTTGACTAGGTTACCGTTACGGCAAATCTGTGGAGGATATGATGACTGAAATGATGAAACAAATCGCACTGGCAAGCCGCCCGGACGGCGCGCCAACACCCGCAAACTTCCGCCTCGAAGAATTGCCTGTCCCAACACCCGCCGCTGGCGAAGTGTTGGTCCGCGTCCATTACATGTCACTTGACCCCTATATGCGCGGACGCATGGACGATTCAAAATCCTATGCGGCGTCCCTTCAGGTAGATGGTAAAATGGAAGGCGGCTCTGTTGGCGAAATCATCGCCTCCAATGCCGAAGGCTTTGAAGTAGGCGAATTTGTGATGGGCGGCTTTGGCTGGGCCACACATGCTGCCGTCCCCGCGCTGGGATTGGCAAAGGTTGACCCAAACGCCGCGCCGATCACTTATTCACTCGGCGTCCTTGGCATGCCCGGGTTTACGGGTTGGTTTGGCCTGATGGAATACGGCAAACCCAAATCTGGCGAGACACTTGTTGTTGCTGCGGCCACTGGCCCTGTTGGTTCAATGGTTGGTCAAATCGCCAAGTCATTGGGCCTGCGCGTGATTGGCATCGCTGGCGGTCCGGAAAAGTGCAAAATGGCGGTTGAACATTTCGGTTTTGATGAATGCCTTGATCACTACGCCTACGCCACAGCATCCGACTTGAATGAAGCCCTACAAACGGCCTGCCCCAAAGGCATTGACATCTACTTCGAAAACGTTGGTGGCAAAGTTCTTGAAGCGGTCCTACCTCTGATGAACCAATACGGACGCATCCCGATCTGCGGCATGATCGCATGGTACAATGCGGGTGGCCTTGGCGCTGATGCATCACAGAAAGGACTAACAGGTCCAAAACTTTGGCGCACAATCCTTGTGAACTTCCTCAGCGTGAATGGCTTCATCATTTCCAACCATTGGGATCGCTTGGGCGAGTTCCACAAGACGGTTGGCCCAATGATCGCTGACGGCTCTGTTGCAGTCCAAGAGGACATCACCGAAGGCCTTGAGAATGCACCAGAGGCATTCATCAAACTACTGACAGGCGGCAACACTGGCAAAGCTATGGTAAAAGTCATCTAATTCTCAGATCTCGCGGTGCGTTAACGGCACCGCGAGACACTTCATTCAAGGGCCTTCTAGTTCAGGCGTCTTGTAGCTTGCGTGCTTCTTGTCCGGCCAACATCAGCAATTCCTGCATAAACGGCTTTTCGCGATCCTCACTGCGGATCGCAGCATAAAGCCCACGTGTGATGCCATTTTGGGTTAGTGGCCGTGTGACATAGTCAGACGAGTATTTAACTTCCCGCACAACCCAATCAGGCAGCACTGAAATACCGCGATTTGAGGCAACCAGCAGCAAAATGACCGCTGTAAGTTCGACCTGGCGGATTGACGCTGGTTCAACCTTGGCAGGGATCAAAAGCTGGCTAAACACATCCAGACGCGACCGTTCCACCGGATAGGTAATCAATGTCTCACCACGAAAATCCTCGGCATCTATATAGGATTTCTGCGCCAAAGGATGTGTACTGGCCGCGACAAAAACTGCTTTGTAATCAAATAACTCAATGAATTCGACGCCTGCGATTTCCTCGGGGTCGGATGAAACAACCAGATCGACCTCTTGGCGCAAAAGCGCCGGCAGCGCATCAAATGCAAGACCGGGGCGGATATCGACATCCACCTCGCCAAACGAACGGCGGAATTGCTCAAGCACAGGAAACAGCCATTCAAAGCAAGCGTGGCACTCAATTGCGATGTGCATCCGCCCTGCGCTCCCATCGCGCAACCCGCTAAATTCATCCTGAAGGGCCGCTACCTGCGGCAGAACCTGCTCGGCCAGTTTCAACAATCGCTGGCCTGCCGGGGACAGCTTCAGCGGCTTGGATCGCCGGACAAATAGCTCAACGCCCGCCTGATCCTCTAACCCCTTCACCTGATGGCTCAACGCACTTTGCGTAATATTCATCATCTCGGCCGCACGCGCCAATCCGCCCGCACGGTGGATCGCTTGGATCGTGCGCAAATGCCGGAACTCAATATGCATATGAGTCAAACCTCATGTTAAAGATGAAAGTTATGAATTTGTCTCACATCGCAGGTTGTGCGACAAGGGACGAAATAAAAAGGAAGCCTATCATGACCCTCCCTGCTGTCTCGTTCGAAGTATTCCCGCCGAAAACCGTCGATGCATCGTTCAAACTCTGGGATACGTCACAGGCACTGGCCCCTCTTGAGCCACGGTTCTTCTCGGTGACATACGGCGCAGGGGGCACGACACGTGACCTGACCCACGATGCCGCCCTTGTTTTACACCAGACCTCAAAACTACCTGTTTCCGCCCATCTCACCTGCGTGGGTGCTAGCGTTAAGGAAACTATGGAGGTTGCGGAAAAATTCCATGCAGCTGGCATCACAGATATCGTGGCGCTACGCGGCGATCCACAGAAGGGTGACGACCGTTTCATCCCCCACCCCGATGGCTTTGCGAATTCCGTTGAGTTGATAGAAGCATTGGCACTGCAAGATAAATTCACCATTCGCGTAGGTGCCTACCCTGAATCGCATCCAGATTCAGCAAGCCAGCATGCCAATATCCAATACCTCAAGCGCAAGTTTGACGCGGGTGCAGATGAGGCGATCACGCAGTTTTTCTTTGAGACAGACAGTTTCTTGCGCTTCAGAGATCAATGCGCCGCTGCAGGCATAACCAAACCCATCGTTCCTGGTATCTTGCCCATCAGTAACTGGAAATCGGCGCGTAATTTCGCAGTGCGCTGCGGCACCACAATTCCCGCGTGGATGGATGAAGCCTTCCGTGCAGCAGAGCGTGATGGTCGCACTGACCTGCTTTCAACCTCTTTGTGTACTGAAATGTGTAGTGAATTGGTGTCTGAAGGTGTGGATGCGCTGCACTTTTACACCCTCAACCGTCCCGAGTTGACGCGCGATGTCTGCCGCGCGTTGGGCGTCACGCCACAATCGGAACTTTCCAACGTGGCGTAACGGCTTGCACCACCGATCACTCCGGTTCTAGGTTGCAATCGAAACCAGATCCGGAGCGACCCTCATGCGACGCCTTGCCACCTCTCCCGAAGACCTTTTGAGCAAATCCGAAGCCTTGGCGCTGTCGGGACTCGAATTCATGCAAAAAATGATAGATGGCACAAACCCCGGCCCGCCAATCGGGGCAACGATGGGCTATACGTTACATTCTGTCGAAGAGGGCAAATGCGTGTTCAGGGGCGCACCCGAGTTCAACGTGACCAACCCCATGGGCACTGTACACGGTGGCTGGTATGGCACGCTGCTGGACAGTGCGATGGCCTGCGCAGTCATGACATGTGTACCAAAGGGATCAATCTATACAACTTTGGAGTATAAGATAAATATCCTACGCTCCATTCCATTGGGCATGCAAATTGACTGCACTGGAACCATAGATCACGTCGGACGTTCAACAGGTGTATCCCATGGAGAAATTAGAGGCGTCGAGGACGGCAAATTATATGCGACAGGCTCGACAACCTGCATCGTGATGAAGATCGCCTGATCTAGCCACATAGCGCCAAATCGGCATCTACGGTTCAGGCGCTTGTCAAAGCCTCTGCACGCGCTCTGCCATTCTCTTCAACGTCAGGTGCAATAGTCTCGTGCAGCCGCTCTGACGGGTCTTGGCCCACGATACGCTTACGCCGTGTGACAAACATTTTGCCCCAGCCAGCCCATGTGCCCATGGACGGAGCAGTCACGTCTTCTTCGAACCTATCACGCCACCCGTTCGGCAGCGGCAACCCCGATGCTTCAGCCCGATCCAGAATCCAGACCAGTGGAATATTGGACAACGGGCGCGTCACTTCACGGCCCCCCAGTTGCCCGCCCACATCACCGTGACTGCCCCGAAACCAGACCTGTTCGACCTGCGCGGGCCGCAACGGGTCTGTCTCCCAAAGAACCGGGCGATAAACCACACGCGTTTCATCACGAGCCAGCGCATGATACCCGCGCTTAACGCTGGCTCCCAACGCATGGCTATGAAACGAGTGTCGCGCCACGCTTAGCCGCCACAATACAGGCGCGTTGATCCCCAGAGACTTAACGGTGTCCCAAACACCAATCATCTCAATCGGCACTTCAGGCCTGCAATGCGCCTCAGAAAATGCTTTTACTGTCCCGTTCTCTGTTTGACATTCGTACAAGCGATAGGCTTGGCGGATGTTACGTTCTGTTGCCTGCTCGCGCGTCAAAAGCCCAACACTCTCAATGATGCCGGCCAGTGAACGCACCGCGTAGGCCCCGCGCGAATAGCCCATCAGAAAAATCCGATCTCCTGCGCGGTAACGCGAGGCCAGATAGCCATAAGCGCGCCTGATCTGGCGGTTGATCCCGCGCCCCTCCGCGACATCACGGATTGAACGCCAGTCATTCCACTGCAAGCCCGGTTCATAATAAATCGAAATCTGGCTGCCCATATCCTGAGCCACCCGGTAAGCCAATCCAGCATTTGTTTCACACCCAGGTTTGAGCGTAGACATCGTACCGTCCAGAATAATCAGATGGGTCTGCGGCCCGCGCACAGGACCAAAATCCGCGTCGGGCCGCCTCCAAAGGCGGCCAAATAACCGCTTCAGGAATGGTGTATTTGAATTATCCGGCGACAGACTCACCTTGCAACAACTCCCAAACTTTGTGTGGCGTAAACGGCATATCTGCCTGCCGCACACCCTTGTCCCACAATGCGTCTTGCACAGCATTGGAAACAGCAGCTAGCGCACCAACAGTACCTGCTTCGCCGCACCCTTTCATACCCATAACATTTGCAGTTGAGGGTACTGGCTCACTGGTGAACGAAATGTTAGGAACATCCAGCGCTCGTGGCATTGCATAGTCCATAAACGATGCCGTGAGCAGTTGACCGTCTTCGTCGTAGACTACCCGCTCCTGCAGCGCCTGCCCCATACCCTGAACAACACCGCCGTGCACTTGGCCCTCAGCCAACAGTGGGTTGATAAGGTTCCCAAAATCATCAACGACGGTGTAGCGATCCACATTCACATTACCTGTCTCCGGATCGATCACAACTTCACACACATGTGCGCCATTGGGGAAACTCCGCGCATCCAGTGTCGCGCGTTCGTGATGGGTAAGCAGGTCAGTCCGGCCCTTTTCACGTGCCATCTGTGCAACTTCCAACATCGTTGGCGTAAGGTTTGACCCCTCTGCACGGAAACGCTCGTCATCAAAGGCGATCTCATTCGCAGGTACGCCCATTTCCTCCGCAAGGAATGCGGTGAACTCTTCCTTGATCTTGCTTACTGTGGCCAGCGTTGCATTGTTTTGCGTGGTTACTGATCGTGATCCACCCGTGCCGCCACCCTGCGCAATCAAATCACTATCCCCTTGAATGACATAAATCGCATCCATGGGGATTCCTGTCTGGTCGCTCAGGAATTTGGCATAAACCGTCTCATGTCCCTGCCCACCTGATTGGGTCCCAACAAGAATTTCTGCAGTTCCGTTTTCAAGAAAGTTGACCTTCGCGCCTTCACTAGGGTCCCCAAGGATACTTTCGATGTAATAACAAATCCCCTGCCCGCGCAACAGGCCCTTGGCTGTATCTGCATCCCGGCGCGCTTCAAACCCCGCCGCGTCAGCTTCTAATTCAACGCGCGTCAGCACCCTATTGAATTCACCAACATCATAGGTCTCACCCGTAGCTGCCGCATAAGGGAATTGATCAGGCTTGATAAAGTTGACCCGGCGCAGCTCCCAAGGATCCACACCCAATTCACGTGCAGCACGGTCCATCACACGCTCAAGAACATAAATCGCCTCGGGTCGGCCCGCACCCCGATAGGCATCCACTTGAACGGTGTTTGTGTAATAACCTTCAACCTGCAACCAAGTTTTCTGAATATCGTAGACTCCCGGCAATACGCGGGAAAACAACGTCGTCTGAATATGTTGCGCAAACTGACTGTTATAGGCACCTAGATTGCACTTGGACTTCACGCGATACGCAGTGATCTTGTTGTTTTCATCAAATGCCAATTCAGCAACCGACACCAAATCACGCCCACCGTTGTCGCTCAGCATCGCCTCGGTACGTTCAGACATCCAGCGCACGGGTTTATCCAGAACGCGGGCAGCATGGCTGATCAAGAAATACTCAGGGTAGGACATGGACTTCATGCCGAATGCGCCGCCCGTATCAGGGTTAGTCACCCGCACGTTCGCCTCATCCAAACCAAACGCCTTGACCAAGTTTGCCTTGTGCCCCCAAACACCCTGTCCATTGTTAGCCACATGTAGGCGTGTGCCGTCCCATTCAGCAAAACAACCACGTGGTTCGATTGAATTCACAATGATCCGGTTGTCATCTACTTCTAACGATACGGTCTTAGCCGCCTCTTTGAACGCCGCGTCGGTGGCGGCCTCATCCCCCATACCCCAATCAAAGGCGCAATTATCCTTAGCTTCAACATGTAATATCTCACCGCCGCGTTCGATGGATATCTTGGCAGGCAACTCATCCACATCAAACACAATCAGTTCGGCTGCATCGCGGGCCTGCTCGTAGGTATCAGCAATGACCATCGCCACAGGTTCACCCACAAAACGTACACGCTCTTTTGCCAACATGGGCCGCAATGGTAACGCCCCATCTGTCCCATCACGGTTTTTCACCGCAGCGCTGCCTATCGCGATATCCACACCCGCTTCTTCCAAGTCAGCGCATGTAAACACCAAACGAACACCATCCGCCTCCGCCGCATCGCTCACATCCAAATCGGTTATGACGCCATGCGCATTGGGCGAGCGGAACACATAAGCGTGCAGCGCACCATCAGGCGTGATATCATCCACATAACGCCCCTGACCCGTCAGAAACCGCACATCCTCAACCCGTTTAATCGGTTGGCTTTTGCCAAATTTTTCCAAGTGCGCTCTCCCCGAACATCGTTGAATACCTTACGATAAATCTTAGCGCCCCACACCGCCTTGTCCAGAGAGCACATGACGTCACAAACCTGTTTGAATGCAAATACGGGAGGGCGGGCGGGGCGAACTGGGGCCACAGGCCACAGGAGCGCCGCGTGAGCCCTTCCCCTCTGCCCCATCCTCCGGTACATCACCGTGCAAACAAACAGACGGGAGCCACGATCATGGCACTGGAAAAGAACTTCGACGCAAAAGAAGCCGAGGCACGCCTCTACGCCGCTTGGGAACAAGCAGGCGCATTCAAAGCAGGCGCAAACGCCAGCCGCGATGAGACGTACTGCGTCATGATTCCACCCCCTAATGTGAACGGTTCGCTTCACGTGGGTCACGCGTTTAACAACACGCTTCAGGATATCCTAACACGCTGGCACCGCATGCGCGGCTTTGACACGCTGTGGCAACCCGGTCAGGATCACGCAGGTATTGCTCTGCAATTGGCCGTGGAAAACAAACTCGCTGAAAGCGGTATCAAACGCACGGATCTGTCGCGCGAAGAATTCCTCAAACATGCGTGGTCCTATAAAGAGGGCACCGCTGATACCATCGTGGGTCAGCTCAAGCGTCTAGGGTCGTCCTGTGATTGGTCGCGCAATGCCTTCACCATGTCCGGCGCGCCGGGTGACACGCGTATCGGTCACGAGAACTCCCCCAACTTCCATGATGCCGTGATCAAAGTCTTTGTGCAGATGTACAACGAGGGCAAAATTTACCGCGGCAAACGTCTGGTCAATTGGGACCCGCGTTTTGAAACCGCGATCTCTGATCTTGAGGTGGAAAACACCGAAGTACCGGGTCACATGTGGCACTTCAAATACCCGCTCGCAGGTGGCGCGACCTATGAATACGTCGAGAAAGACGAAGACGGCAACGAGACCCTGCGCGAAACCCGCGATTATATCTCAATCGCGACAACGCGCCCTGAAACCATGCTGGGCGATGGCGCAGTTGCGGTTCATCCAACGGATGAGCGTTATGCGTCAATCGTTGGCAAACTCTGTGAAATTCCGGTTGGGCCAAAAGAACTCCGCCGCCTGATCCCGATCATCACAGATGAATACCCAGACAAAGAATTCGGCTCCGGTGCGGTGAAGATCACCGGCGCGCATGACTTTAACGACTACCAAGTCGCCAAGCGTGGCGGCATCCCGATGTACAACCTCATGGACACCAAAGCCGCCATGCGCGCCGACGGCAAACCTTACGCCGAAGAAGCGGCAATCGCCCAAGCGATCTCCAACGGCGACCAAGAATTCGATGAGGCGATGATCGCCGCGATGAACCTTGTACCTGATGAATACCGTGGCCTAGACCGCTTTGACGCCCGCGACAAAGTTGTGGCTGACATCACGTCCGAGGGCCTCGCCGTCATGCATGACGTCACCCGCACGGTGAAGGACGAAGACGGCAATAAGTCTGAGATTACCGAGACCGTTCCCTACGTTGAAAACAAACCGATCATGCAGCCGTTTGGCGACCGCTCAAAAGTGGTTATCGAGCCGATGCTGACCGATCAATGGTTTGTGGACACTGACCAAATCGTCGGACCTGCCCTAGACGCGGTGCGCAATGGCGACGTTAAAATCATGCCCGAAAGCGGCGAGAAAGTGTACTATAACTGGCTCGACAACATCGAGCCTTGGTGCATCTCGCGTCAGCTTTGGTGGGGGCACCAGATCCCTGTTTGGTTTGATAATTTGGGTAACCGCTTCTGTGCAGAAAACGCTTGGGAAGCGGCCAAACTTGCGATTGAGTTTCACCGAAATCGACTGCCTGAAGCTCAATTGATGTTCACGGTACTGGCCGATCCAAAAGAGTTTGATAATGTTGATAAAAGCAAATTGGACAAGCTCGGCTTCTACGATTTCGACGACAGGACCAAGATTGACTTTGACGCACCTGGCATCAGCGATGCAGATGGACCAGACTCTTCGGGCAGAATAATTGCCAATCCTTTTGGAAGCTCGGCTGAATCCGAGGACTTCTACGCTTGTCAGCTAGAACGCGACCCCGACGTCCTAGACACATGGTTCTCCTCCGGCCTCTGGCCAATCGGCACACTCGGCTGGACAGGCGACGAAACCATTGACGCGCAGAACGACGCGCTCAACAAATACTTCCCCACTTCCGATCTGATCACGGGTCAGGACATCCTGTTCTTCTGGGTTGCGCGCATGATGATGATGCAGCTTGATACAACGGGCAAAGTACCGTTTGACACGGTTTACCTCCACGGCCTCGTGCGCGATGCTAAGGGTAAGAAGATGTCAAAATCCGTGGGCAATGTCATCGATCCGCTGGAAATCATCGACGCATACGGCGCGGACGCGTTGCGCTTTACCAACGCGGCCATGGCCTCCCTTGGTGGTGCGCTCAAGATGGAAGAAACGCGAATTGCGGGCTATCGCAATTTCGGCACAAAAATCTGGAACGCTCACCGTTTCGCCGAAATGAACCATGTGTTCAGCGACACGCAAGCGCCCATGCCCACGCCCAACGCGACCCTCAACAAATGGATCGTTGGCGAAACGGCACGTGTGCGCGAAGAAGTTGACGCAGCGCTAGAAACCTACCGCTTTAACGATGCGGCCAGCGCGCTCTATGCGTTTGTCTGGGGCAAGGTTTGTGACTGGTACGTTGAGCTGTCCAAGCCGCTGCTGCAAGATGACGATGGCAAAGGCCCACTGGCGACAGAAACCCGCGAAACCATGGCGTGGGTGCTGGATCAATGCCTGATCCTTCTGCACCCGATCATGCCGTTCATCACCGAAGAGCTGTGGGGCGAAACAGCTACGCGCACCAAACAGCTGGTCCATGCCGATTGGCCGACCTACACCACGGCTGACCTGCTCAACAACGATGCCGACCGTGAGTTGAACTGGGTCATCGGGTTGATCGAAAACATCCGTTCGGCGCGCCAGCAAATGCACGTGCCTGCGGGTCTAAAGGTACCGATGATTGTTACGGGCATGGACGCTGCAGCGCAGGCTGCTTGGGACAACAATGAGACCATGATCAAACGCCTTGCGCGCGTTGAATCCTTGGAAAAGGCCGAAACGTTCCCCAAAGGTACGGTTGCCATCAGCGCACCGGGTGCCACGTTTGGCCTGCCGCTTGAGGGGCTCATCGACCTTGACGAAGAAAAGGCGCGTCTGCAAAAGTCACTGGATAAGTTGGCCAAGGAAATGGGTGGCCTCAAAGGGCGTTTGAACAACCCCAAATTCGCTGCCTCTGCCCCTCCCGAGGTGGTCGCTGAAGCCCAAGCAAATCTGGCAGCCCGTCAGGAAGAGGCTGACCAGCTACAGGCCGCGATGGACCGTTTGGCCGAAATCGGATAAGATCAGGACATGCGCAGTTTTGCCCGCCTCATTGAATCCCAGATCGCCAAGGCACGTGCCGCTGGCCTGTTGACGGGCCTCAAGGGGGAGGGCAAACCGCTGCCTGAGCAAGCAATCGAGACGGGCGAGCAAGCCGCCCTCTCAACCGGAATGCGGATCATGGCGGAAGCGGGTGTTGTTCCCGAAGAATTTGCCGTCAAGAAAGAACTGGATGCCGCGCGCAAGGTGTACAGCAGCCTCACGACTGAGGAATCCCGTGGCCAACAGATGGCCACGATCAGCGGTCTTGAGCTGCGCTATAACATCGCTGTTGAAGCACGCCGCAAGTTTTTACGCTAACCTGCGGCGGGCCCTACCGGAGGGCTGTTTGGCCTATTTAAAGACCGCAGGGCGCTTGCCAAATGTCGCGGCAATAACTTCCATCTGATGCGGTTTACCGAGCAGATCAACCTGCTCACGCGATTCCGCGTCTAACACTGTTTTTGCATCCTCGGTCTCTGCCACGCCAATCAAACGCTTTGCCGCGCGGATGGCCGACGGGCTTTTCCCAGCGATGGTTTCGGCCAGCTTTTGTGCCGCTGCCATTGGATCATCCGCGATTTCGGTCACGATGCCCCAACGCTCGGCCTGTTCAGCGCTGATGGGTTCAGCGGTATAGGTCATGCGGCGCAGCACATCCGTGCGCACCAACTTTGGCAGCAAAACCATGCCGCCCATATCCGGCACAATGCCCCACTTCATTTCCATCACTGCAAATTTCGCATCGGGTGAAGCAATACGAATGTCAGCGCCCAACGCCAATTGGATACCCGCACCGTAACAGGCACCGTGCACTGCTGCGATCACAGGGATATCCATGCGGGACCAGACCATTGCCACTTCTTGCCATTGGTTTGTTGTCCCCTCGCCGTGGGTGCGCGGCATCAGCAATTCTGCTGGGTCTTTCCCTATCATTCCGGACAGGCCAGAAATGTCGATGCCAGCGCAAAACGCCTTCCCTTCACCTGAAACAATCACCGCCCGTGCGTCAGAGGCCGCGACCTCATTCCCAGCCGAGATGATTGCTGTGATCATGTCCTGATCAACGGCGTTCATCTTGTCCGCGCGTGTCAAGCGAACATGGGCGATGTGGTTTTCATAGGTGACTGAGACGCGGGACATGGGCTTTCCTCCGGAATGTTTGAACGCAGCCAAACAGAGCGAAAGCCATCATGCCAGCAAAACGTGGCGGCACTTACCGGGGGACAAGACGCTCAACCGCGCGCATCGTGCCGAGGCTTTTATCATAGGCCAACGTCAGGATTCGGCGCATCGGCGGTTTGGCTATGGTCACCCCTGCACCGCGCAGCGCGCCTGCTGCCGCTACTGTTCCGATAAATCCACGTCTTGTGAGCTTGGTCATGCCAATTCTCCAGTTTTTGCGATCCATTCTCATATATGAACCTCATTGCTGATTTTCAAGGGCTTGTCCCAAGGCGCGCGCTTGCATTAACTAACCATCATGACAAATGCACGCCTTACCCCGCTCGCCCAATCCCTACCTGCCACGGTTCCTTTTGTGGGGCCCGAAACCCAAGAACGCGCGCGCGGCGCGGCGTTTGACGCACGACTGGGGGCCAATGAAAATGTATTCGGCCCGTCTCCCCGCGCGATTGAGGCAATGGCCGTTGAAGACCAATGGATGTACGGCGATCCAGAAAGCCATGATTTGCGCATTGCACTAGCCGCCCATCACGGCTGCCGACCCGACAACATCGTTGTTGGTGAGGGCATCGACGGATTGCTGGGCTATCTGGTCCGCCTGATCGTCGGACAGGATGATGCTGTTGTAACGTCAGCAGGAGCTTATCCGACGTTTAACTACCACGTGGCAGGTTTTGGCGGTGCATTGCACACCGTGCCTTATGTGGATGACTTCGAAGACCCTGCCAACCTTTTTGCAAAAGCTGCCGAAGTGGATGCAAAGCTGGTGTATCTTGCAAACCCCGACAATCCGATGGGCACCTACCATAAGGGCGCGGATATTGCCGCAGCTATTGAGAGTCTGCCTGCCGGATCGCTTCTGATCCTGGATGAGGCCTATGTAGAATCCGCCCCTGACGACGCTACCCTACCTTTGTCAGCCGAGGATCCGCGCGTGATCCGAATGCGCACTTTCTCCAAAGCCTACGGAATGGCGGGCGCGCGGGTTGGATATGCCATTGGCCATCCCGACCTCATTTTGGCCTTCAACAAGGTTCGTAATCACTTTGGTATGAACCGCGCCGCCCAAGCTGGTGCACTTGCTGCCCTTAATGATCAGCCGTATTTGGAAACTGTGCTGAGCCAAATCGCTGATGCACGGACACGCATTTTTGAGATAGCAAAAGCCAACGGCCTTACGCCCTTGCCC
Organism: Sulfitobacter sp.; assembly: GCA_033851935.1. Classification (GTDB taxonomy): domain Bacteria; phylum Pseudomonadota; class Alphaproteobacteria; order Rhodobacterales; family Rhodobacteraceae; genus Sulfitobacter. The sequence goes on along the minus strand of JAWSVL010000002.1, from coordinate 201,239 downwards.
TCAGCCGCCAACTTTGTGACGATAGACTGTGGTAAAGACGCAGAATTTGCCAAGGCTGTTCTGGACGGCCTGATTGCACGCGGGATTTTTGTGCGCATGCCGTTTGTAGCACCGCAAAACCGCTGCATCAGGATCAGTTGTGGCACAGACGATATGTTGGACGCACTTGCCATGGCCCTGCCCGACGTATTAGCCGATGTAAAAAAAAGCTGACGAAATGAAATCCTGCGTTACCTTGATACAAGAATGCACCAAGGATTCCAAAAATGAAGAACTCACAAGGTAGCGCACCCAACTTTAAACAGGCCTGCATTGTCATGTTTGGCGTTAATGTCGCGTGGGTCTTTTTTGTGATCTGGGCGATCTGGGGGCTGATCGCAGTGGCCTGCACTGGATGGTGCATCAACCGCGTAATCAGCCTGATTGCTTCCAGACAAGAATAACCGCGAGCTATTGCCCCGCGATCACTTCTGCTGCTGCGTCCAACGCGCCGGGTCCATACGCAATACCAAGGCTGGACATGCCCGCCTGCATCCCCCCCAACAGCGCCATGATCATTTGACCGTTCACATGTCCCATGTGCCCCAGACGGAAATATGCATCGCGTGCCGGATCATCAGGTTCGGCCATTCCCAGCCCGATGCCTAACGTAAGGCCCAGTTCGTTTTCGACCCAGTTCCGCAAGCGCGTGCCATCATTTCCGCTCAGACGAAGCGAGGTAACAGCAGTGCTGCGGTTGGTCCGATCAGCAATGTTCAAACGCAGATCGCCACCGGTCGACCAGGCCTCGCAGGCCGCCCAAATTGCGCGCGCAAGTACCGTGTGGCGCGCCCAAACCTGCTCGATCCCCTCCGCGTGGATCATGTCCAACGCGGTCCGCAGGCCAAACATGTGATGCGTAGGAGCGGTACCGTTAAAATACTCCCACAACTCTGTTCCCGTGCTGCGCGGCGTCCAGTCCCAGTAGCGGCTGACGCGCGGCATCGCATCGCGAGCGGCCTGCGCACGGTCGTTAAAGAACACAAACGAACACCCCGGAGGCACCATCAGCCCTTTCTGGCAGCCCGTGACCATCACATCCACGCCCCAGTCATCCATCTCAAAGCGGTCACAACCCAAGGAGGCAATGCAATCCGCCATCAACAAGGCCGGGTGCCCTGCCGCATCCAACACCCCGCGCACTCCTTGGATGTCGTTGATGACCGAGCTGGATGTATCCACATGAACGGCCAACACAGCCTTAATCAGATGGTCTTTGTCCTCGGCCAATGCTTGGGCAATGCGGTCAAGATCCATGGGCGAGGATTTGCCAAAATCAATTATCTGCACATCCGCGCCGATGCCCTCTGCCATTTCAGCAAACCCATGACCGAAACGCCCGGTCGCCGGAACCAAAACACGCTCACCCGGCGCAACAACATTGCTGAGTGCAGCCTCCCAAGCAGCATGGCCATTGCCAATGTAAATGGCCGCATGATGCTGGGTGCGTGCGACACGCTTAAGGTCGGCTATGATGCCAGGCATCATGTCTACCAATTCACCTGCATAAATATTAGGCGCGGGGCGATGCATCGCCTGCAAAACCGCTTCAGGCATCACTGATGGACCGGGGATCGCTAGGTATCCACGACCGTGGGACAAGTTCGGCCTATTCGTCATACGTCTTTTTCCTATATCTCAAGCAGTTGCAGGACAGAGTGTTCTTGGCAACCATACGCCGCAAAGACCTGCCGTCAATCGCAGCTCTTACTTGCTCCACCGCTTTGCGCGCATTATGGTTGCGCAACCTGAAAAGGCCCCAAAATGAAAGCCAACCCTCCCATGAGCAGTGGACAAACTTATACTTCGGGCGTCTTGATGCGCTGGCTTTGGCGGGATTATTTACGCCAACATATGGGTAAATTGCTGGTTGCGGTTTGTTTTATGATCCTTGAAGGCGCAAGCCTTGGCGCTATGGCCAAGCTGATGGAGCCGATGTTTGACCGTGTATTTGTCGCAGGCCAGCAATCGTGGCTCCTAATCGTTGGCTTTGTTCTGATTGGCATTTTTGTTGTCCGCGCGTTTTCAGGCGTTGCTCAAAAGGTGCTGCTCACCCGGATCGCGCAGCGCTCAGCCGGGGATATGCGCATCGATTTGCTCAACAGGATGATGCAGCAAGACGGCGCATTTCACCAAACGCATCCGCCCGGCTTTTTGATCCAGCGGGTCCAGTCGGATGTGAATGCTGTTGGTAATGTCTGGCGTGCAGTCATTACAGGTGCAGGCCGCGACTTTATCGGGTTGTTGGTCTTACTTGGCGTTGCCATATCAATTGATCCGGTTTGGGCATTGCTCGCTTGTATCGGCATCCCTGTTATGGTGCTCCCCGCCGCCTTCGCACAGCGTTTTGTGCGCACACGCGCCCGTGAAGCGCGTGATCTGGGCGCAAGCTTGTCCACACGTCTAGATGAGGTTTTCCACGGCATCGTTCAGATTAAATTGAACGCTTTGGAAGAATATCAATCACAACAATATCGCGACATCACCAAGAAATTTGTCTCAACCGAAGTACGCACAGCATTCGGCAGTTCAGCCATTCCCGCTATGATCGACATCATTTCCGGTGTCGGTTTTATGGCTGTGATCCTCTACGGCGGCTCCGAAATCATCTCTGGCGATAAAACCATCGGCCAGTTCATGACCTTTTTCACAGCCATGGGCTTCACCTTCAATCCTCTGCGCCGCCTTGGCGGTATCAGCGGCCAATGGCAGATCGCCGCAGCCGCTCTTGAGCGGATCAAAGAGCTAATGGATGCTCCGCTCCACCTCACTTCCCCGACCAATCCTACGCCTGCACCAAAAGAAAATGCAGACATCACATTGAATGACGTGACATTGTCCTTTGGTGAAACCGAGGTCCTGCACAGCCTGTCCTTAATAGCTGAGGCTGGTAAAACAACCGCTTTAGTTGGGGCGTCTGGTGCTGGAAAATCAACTGTCTTCAATTTGCTCACCCGGCTGCTTGATCCCTCTTCGGGGAAGGTATGTGTCGGCGGGATCGCGACAACCGAAATGGCAATCCCCGACTTGCGCACGTTGTTTTCAGTTGTCAGCCAAGAGGCGCTTCTGTTCGATGAAACCTTGCGGGAAAACATCGTTCTGGGTCGCCAAGACGTCACTGACGCCGAGCTAAAAGACGCGCTTGATGCGGCGTTTGTCTCTGATTTCCTTCCGCAGTTGGAAAAGGGTCTGGAAACACGTGTCGGGCCGCGCGGCTCTGCCCTGTCTGGTGGACAACGCCAGCGAATCGTCATCGCGCGTGCCCTGCTACGTAACACGCCCGTTTTGCTACTGGACGAAGCAACCAGCGCACTCGACGCCCAATCAGAGCAAGTTGTTCAGGACGCTTTGGATCGCCTATCAAAAGGGCGTACAACGATTGTCATCGCCCACCGCCTTAGCACCATTCGGAATGCTGACAAGATCATCGTCATGGATCGTGGTCACGCTGTTGATGAAGGCACCCACGAAGAACTGCTAGAGCGCGGCGGCATCTATGCCGACCTTTATCGCCTACAGTTCAAAGACGGTAAAACAGTATCTGATCGCCGGCGAGGCGTTTTGCGCAGACGCGATACACCCACTCCAGAACAACAGCCAAACCTATTGCAACGTATCGGGCAGCACTTCTTTGGGAACTGAGCCAAACTCTCTGCGAGAACTTCGGACACGGGTAATCAGAATATAATCGCGCCGCTAGGCGCGTCCTTTGGATCAACCCTAACGGCGATAAGATTGGGCCAGCTGCTCTGGTGAAGAGCCCCAAAAGTAACGTAGCAAGAGCAACCAGTTTTTAGCCCCTCGCCGAATCCACCCCTGTTTGCGGTACTTTGCCGCTGAGGTCACGGCCACACTATCCATTTCTTCCAGCTTACCACGCAACTGGCGTGCCAGCGCAACGTCTTCCATCAGCGGTTGGTCTGGGTATCCGCCAACTGCGCTGTATAAATCGCGGTGAATAAGCAGCCCCTGATCGCCGTAAGGCAGACCAAACCGGCTTCTCAGATTGGCCCAGCCAGCGACCACAGTGGCCCCAAGGCCCCGTTGGTCAAACGCTAACATAAACCAACCAGCAGTCCCGGGATCGTTCAATTTCAGCCGTACTGCTTCAGTCCAACCTGCGGCCAGAACGGTATCAGCATGCACGATCAGCACCCACTCGCCCTTTGCCGCATCCACACCGCGTTTCAACTGCCCACCACGCGACGCGGGCCCGCTTAATACCTCAGCCCCCCACGCTTGTGCTACCGCACCTGACGCATCAGTTGAACCGCCATCACTCACGATCAATTCGCGAATGAAGCCCTGTTCAACCCCTTCCATCAACGCGCCTAAACACCCCGCAAGGGCGTGCTCCGCATTATAGGTCGGTACAACAACTGAAATTTGCGCCCGCATGACAATCCCCAAAGATGCCCCTGTTACGCGGGACGTGAATTGCTATATTGAAAACAACTCCAAAAGGATACCCCGATGAACGCTCCCTCCCGCCAAATCCTGCGCCTTACAGGCGCTGACACCCGTGATTTCTTGCAAGGGTTGATAACAAATGACATCGGTGGCACCCAAAGCGGCCTAGTCTATGCCGCCATGCTGACCCCACAAGGCAAATATCTCGCTGATTTCTTCCTCAAGGCTGACGGAGATGCCATTCTGCTTGATGTTGATGCTGAGCTCGCAGACATGCTGGCCCAACGTCTATCCATGTACAAACTGCGTGCAGATGTGCAGATTGAGCGCACTGATCTCCACCTGCATCGAGGTCTGGATGAGGCTCCTAAGGACGGGGCTGCGGATCCACGTGATCTCGCATTGGGCTGGCGCGCCTATCGTGAAACACCACAAGCTGACGATACAATTGACTGGCCCGCCCTCTATGTCACCCAAATGATCCCGAACTCGGGCACCGAGTTGACCACCGACAGCTTCATCCTTGAAATGGGATTTGAACGTATTCACGGCGTAGATTTCCGCAAGGGTTGCTATGTCGGCCAAGAAGTCACCGCGCGCATGAAGCACAAAACCGAATTGCGTAAAGGTTTGGCACGCGTATCCATCACTGGCGACGCACCCGCTGGTACACCAATTACCACTGCGGACGGAAAAACCGCAGGTACCCTGCTCACCCGTTCCGGCGACGAGGCACTGGCCTATCTGAGGTTTGACCGTGCAACCGCTGCGATGGATGCAAATGGTGCCACAGTCACCCGCCTCGCCTAAAACGCAAAACGCGGCCCATTGGGCCGCGCCGTGTTAGTTTCCTAAAATTGTAGCTTTAGGCGCGTTCTACGTATTCCATCGTCTCTGTGTTAACGATGATAGCTTCGTCCTGACCCACAAATGGCGGCACGCTCACCTTAACGCCATTGTCCAGAATCGCTGGTTTGAACGAATTGGCTGCTGTCTGACCCTTCACAACCGGCTCAGTCTCGGCAATTTTACACGTTACCTTCTGTGGTAACGCAGCGTTAATTGCCTCGTCATCGTGGTATTCAACAACGATCATCATCCCATCTTGTAGAAACGGACGGCGCTCTCCCAGTAGGTCTGCGGCTAGCTGAACTTGCTCATATGTGTCTGTATCCATCAGCACCAACATACCTGCATCTTCATACAAGAACTGCTGATCCTTCTGTTCAAGACGGACGCGTTCGACCTTATCGGCGCTGCGAAAACGTTCATTTAACTTGGAACCGTTGCGCAAATTCTTCATCTCTACTTGCGCAAATGCACCACCTTTACCTGGTTTTACGTGATCTACCTTCACAGCGGCCCACAATCCCCCATTATGTTCAAGAACATTTCCAGGGCGAATCTCGTTTCCGTTAATTTTGGGCATGGGCAAAACTCTGTCAAAAGGTTGATGAAATCTTGATCATCCCTATATCTTGCGTAGAAACCACGCGCAAGCTGCCCTGTTTAGTATGCAACCCACAACAAGCCATGCGTTAACGTCATGGTAGCCATGCATTAAAAGGGTATCCGAATCGCTCTTTATCTGTCAGAAGACACGAACGCCGAAAATGACAAGAGCAAGAATAATGGAAGGACGACGAGTTGAAAGATTTCGTTGATGGCACTGCCTTTAATAATGAACAAGGTAACCGTGCCCGTAAACTTTTTGCAGCCGTAGTATTGGCTGCCCTAGATGACGCTATTGCAGATGACAAAAAATATGGCAATGGTCCAGAGCAAATCGCACGTTGGGCACGCTCCCGTGATGGTCGCGAAGTACTCAGCTGTGCTGGTATTGACCCAAACGAGCGTGTTGTAACCGGCCTGATGGATTTTGTTGGCAAAGGTGTACGTACTTCCGTCGCCCTGTCGCGCGAAGAATCCGAACGCCGCAATGCAGCTCAGCAGGCCGAAGCCGCGTAAGCGACTTTCCCCTGCACTGTTAAAAAAGACGCAGCCTATTGGCTGCGTTTTTTTATGCACTAAACACAAACACCCAAATCCAAGTCACTGACAACTCGCACACCAACAAAAGCGCAACCGACGTCAGAACTTTCCATCCAGGTTGCAGCATCCAAATTCGCACAGCGGCCAAGGCTGCCAAAGCCCCTTCCAGTGGTGCAATCCAATCCGCACCGTGCCCTCGATCCCAATAACTATAAGGGCTGTCGAACACCCACAGTGACAGCGGCCAGAAATGCGCCCTTCCATCATCGTGATGCAAAGGGAAATCCAAACACAAATGCACAAACCCCGCCCCCGCAAAAGCAACCATCCAAGGTTTACGCAGCCACACCGCCAAACCCAAAAGCGCGCCCCATAAGAAAAACGAGTTATCTACCGCAAAGGCCATCTGCCAAATGTCAGAGAAATAAAGCTCATTAAAGACAACTTGAGGCGGGGTGTTGAACAGATACAGCGCACCACCCGCCATTAAGTAGAGCGAAAGATCAGGCATCAATGCCCCGAGCATGGCTGCCCAAATCAACGCAGGCTGTTTTTTCTTGCCCATGATCGCCGCGCCAATCAGCAGATGCGCTGGTGTGTTCATGAAATACCCTTTTCCTCAGCGCCTGTTTGCGCCACTTTGCCCCAAACAGGCAAAGGGCAGAAAATGGCAAAAGCGATCATGATACAAGGCACCGGCAGCAATGTCGGGAAATCTATGATCGTGGCAGGCATTTTGCGCGCATGCCGTGCGCGCAGCCTAAATGTACGCCCGTTCAAACCACAAAACATGTCAAACAATGCCGCCGTAACATCAGATGGTGGCGAAATAGGCCGCGCCCAAGCCCTACAGGCACGCGCCTGTGGTGTTGATCCTCATACTGACATGAACCCGATCCTGCTGAAGCCTCAGACCGCCACTGGTGCCCAAGTAATCGTACAGGGACAGGTTGCCGGCCATCAAGAGGCCCACGCCTTTGGCAAGAATAAGAAAACGCTCATGCCTGCCGTGCTTGAGAGCTTTCACCGACTTGCGGCCCAATGCGATTTGGTCGTGATTGAAGGTGCGGGATCTCCGGCGGAAACGAACCTGCGCGCAGGCGACATCGCCAATATGGGATTTGCCCGTGCTGCTGGCGTACCTGTGATCTTAATGGGTGACATTGATCGCGGGGGCGTCATTGCCCAAATCGTGGGAACCCAAGCAGTTCTTGAACCGGAAGATAACGCGCTGATCAAAGGCTTTAGCGTCAATAAATTTCGCGGTGACCGCAGCCTGTTTGACACCGGACGCGACGATATTGCCGCGCGCACGGGTTGGCCAAGCCTTGGGGTGTTGCCATGGTTTGATAATGCCTCCCGCCTGCCCGCCGAAGATGTCATGGACTTACCAGCGCGCGCGCGTTCCGGCGGCGCAGGATTGGTGGTTGCTGTGCCTCAGCTCCCGCGGATTGCTAATTTTGATGATCTTGATCCGCTGGCCGCCGAACCATCGGTAGATTTACGCATGATCACGGCTGGCACTCCAATTCCGGCTGATACAGACCTGATCCTGCTGGTTGGCAGCAAATCAACCATCTCTGATCTAGCAGCGCTGCGTGCAGCGGGTTGGGACATTGACATCGCCGCACACATCCGGCGCGGCGGCCACGTGATGGGCCTGTGTGGTGGGTATCAAATGCTAGGCAAAACCATCAGCGACGAGGCAGGCATCGAAGGTCCGGCTGGAACTGTTAAGGGCTTAGGGCATCTTGATGTTCACACTGCGCTCGAGCCTAGCAAAAACCTGTTACTGCGTGAGGGCGTTCATCTGGACAGTGGAGCAGCCTTAAGCGGGTATGAAATCCATATGGGACAAACACAGGGCGCGGATTGCGCGCGTCCCTGGCTGCGCCTTGGCAACACCGATGAAGGTGCTGCCAGTGCCAATGGTCGAGTTTTAGGATGTTATCTGCACGGGATTTTCGCGTCAGACACATTTCGCGCGGCCTATCTTGGCGCACTTGGTGCCCTCTCATCCATAGTATTCGAGGATCAAGTTGAGGACACATTGGACGAATTGGCCGCCCATATCGAAACCTACTTTGACCTCGACGCCTTGCTTTCAGCAGCTGCAGAAGTCGGCTAAACCTTATTCCATATCTTGTGCTGTGAGCGCGCGATGTATTTCACGGCGTACCAGTTTGCGCACATTACGTGTTATCCGCTCACCCAAAGCACCTTGCAGTTCGGCGCGCACAATCTCACTCACGAGGTCACGCAGAGCCTCTTCATCCATCAACTGATCATCGACGCCAAGTGCACCGGATATTGGGTCCGCGTCAGAAGCCAATTCCGTTTCATCGTCGGCCTCACCAGCGTGTTCATCCACAACGTCCAGCATAGGCGCGCCTTTGGCATCCAGCTCCACATCGTCTTCCCATGCCATCGCGGGAACATCAGCGGAAGCCAATTCATTTTCGGCGTCTCCGTCAGGCTCCCAATCTTGGGCGATCTCCCCTACAGCGGCTTCAAGTGCAGCGATTTTTTCCGTCAAAGGAACGACTGAAGCCTCCTCCACATCATCGCCTTGGTCAGCCGTGGCTGCATCATTTCCCACTGCGGGCTCAAAGAACTGCTGCTCTTCATACTCGTCAGCAACTTCCAGTGTCGGTTCTACGTCATCCTCACTGAAGCTTGAGTATGTGTCGCTGCCATCAACATCCCAATTTGCGTCATCATGGAGCTCTTCATCGGCGGCATCGTTGTCCTGCGGCTGTTCCACAGTGCCTGAGGCGGATTGCTCTTCGCTTTCCCAATACTCTTCATCGCTATAATCGCCATCCTCTAGGCCATCCTCGACAGGCTCTGCCTCAGCTTCGACCGCATCATGGATAAGCGCAGAAAGGGCCGCCTCATCAGGTTCAGATGAACCTTCTTTGGATGTTGGAAAAAGAACCAACGGCTCGTCCCGATCAGTCTCGACGTTTTCTGATTTTGTCCACGTTTCCTGTGCCACCGCCCCTAAATCAAGCGGTGCCTCATTGGGAATGTCTTCATTTACCGCAACGCGTAATGCAGGTGTCAGGACCAGACGGCCTGCTGCGGGATCAATATCAGGTTCACGATCGGGTTCAGAAACTGCCGCTGGCTCGGATGTCGCGCTGCGCAAACCTGCCAAAGGACGTTTGTCTTCGGATACCAACCGGCGGATCGAAGATAGTACATCTTCAACCTCTACATTTGTGACGGGATTAGACATTTTTTACCACTCTCTGCTCAGGAGCAAAGATAACCTGTTGATAAGATTCTCACAATGGGGCGAAAATCGTTTAATAATATAAAATTAGCAGATTGTCTTCATTCAGACCGCCAACTCAACATGCAAAACGGGCCGCCCAATCATGAACGGCCCACTAAAAACTCTATGGGCTAGGTAGCTTAGTTCCTCTGCAAACGTTTCAGCACCCGGTCTAGTTGCTCACCCTGTTTAGATTGGGAACGAGGGCTGTCTTTAACCAAATTATAGTATTCAGTAACATCGTACTGCTGCACCGGCAGACGCAAATCCCGCGCCGTAAGCTGGCCTGTGGCCGATAAAATGGCATAGGCCGCATTATAAACCAAAGTCTGAGCAGAAATCCGCGACGCTTCGGCGTCCAGAACCGCCTGTTCAGCGTCGAGCACGTCAAGTGTGGTCCGCGCACCAAGCGTCGCCTCTTCGCGCACACCACGGAACGCAATACGTGCGGCACGTATCTGCCCTTCAGACGCCCGAAGCGAGGCCCGAGCCGAGCTCAGCTGCGCATAAGCATTGCCTACGCTCTGTTGGATGTTGTGGCGCACCACGTGCAAGTTGCCACGCTGGGCATCACGCTGCGCCTGTGCTCTGCGCACAGCAGAACTGCGTGCACCGCCAGCATAAATAGTACCGGACGCGTTCAAACCAATCGACGCGCCAGCACTAAAGCTGCTGCTATCGAGATTTTCGCTGGTCGTCAGAGCACCCTGCGCAGTCACTGTTGGTCTCTTTTGCGCTTCCGCGCGCCTGATCGCCAGTTCAGCAGCCGAAACTTGGTGCTGAACTGCACGCATGTTTGGGTGACGGCGAACAGCAATTGCTTTTGCAGAAGCTAGGTCATTTCCAAGCTTGGGTAAGCTGGGCGGACGCGGCAAATGGCCAGGCTTGCGGCCGATAACGTTGCGATATTCCTCAACTGCTATGGCAAAATTACCCTGCGCTGCTGCCAGACCGCTGTTCGCTTGCGCCAGCTCTGCTTCGGCCAACGCGACGTCTGTGCGGGTCACTTCCCCAACTTCGAAACGATTGCGTGCTGCGCGTAGTTCTTGCGTCAATACACGCACGTTATTTTGGCGCAGCGCAACAAATTGGGTCGTTTCGATTACGCCCATGTATGCTTGGACTGCACGCTCAAGCACTTGCTGCTCGATACCGATGAGCGTCTGACGGGTTGCCAACACTGTTTCCTTAGCAACTTCGACACCCAAAGAGCTCGCGCCGCCATCATAAATCAGCAATTCCGCAATCAATGATCCTGAAGCAATCAAGCTATCATTATCAAACGCACCCGACGTTGTAGATGTTCTAGCACGCCCTAAACTTTGTGTTATGCTTGCTGTCCAGCGCAGAACAGGTTCAAGCGCTGCGCCTGCCGCTGCGATGTCCTCGTCCGCTGCGCGCAACAACGCCCGGTTCTGTTCTAACAGGCCCGAATGGTTGTATGCACTGACCAGTGCGTCAGCAAACGTATCAGCCCGCGCCGAAGCCCCCGAAAAGCCAGTCATCGCCACAGCGACAGTTGCTAAACAGCTCATTCGAATAACGCGGCTTACCTCTTGCTTAATCTCACCAAATACCATCTCTAGTGCCCCTAAACATCGCCAAGCCGCATCGGACTTAGCCTTTATTTTAATGATGTAACGCCATGTCTATGCACAGCGCCTTAAAACGTAAACGACATCTCTTTACCAAAGCCCGGTAAAACAGGCGCAGTGGCATTAAATGCTAAACGCCAGCTAATATGACCATCACGCTTGGACCCCAAACGCACTTCACCGAGCACACCATCCATAAAGAGCGCAACAATACGGCCACCCTCCTTAAGTTGATCAGTCAGCGTATCAGGCACTGCAGATACGCCACCTTCAATGATGATAACATCGTAAGGTCCGTGCTGCGCGGCACCGGATATCAACTCGCCAGTGTGAACTACCGCGTTGTCCGCACCCGCTGCCACAAGCCCATCTTGGGCTTCATGTGACATGGCCTCATCTTCCTCGACAGCAACAACAGCTTGCGCCATACGCGCAATAACAGCTGCCGAATATCCCATACAGCAGCCGATATCGAGCACCAGTTCGCCACCATCAATGGCCAATGCATCCAACATCTTAGCCAATGTGCGAGGCTCAAGTAGTACCCGCCCCTGCCCCATATCAAGGTTTTCCCCGACATAAGCAGCCTCGCGATGTTGCGCGGGCACAAAATCTTCACGTGCTACATTCAGCATCGCGTCGATAATGGGGAATTTAGTTACATCCGAAGGGCGCACCTGCGTGTCGACCATCATTGTGCGTCTCGTTGAAAAATCGGTCATGGGGAATGCTCGTTTATACAGAATCCTGATCACACCAATAGTGCCACAACAGAACTCGAGCAGCAACGCCACATCCCACCCAACAGCCAGAAGCAAGATTTCAAACCCCAAACCGCGAATTTCGGCCTGTTAAGCACGGGCTTGATCCGGCTGCACAACTGATCCGTTATACTGAATGCAATGCCCAATAGGGTGAAACTGGATTGATTGGTGCAATCCGTACCAAAAACAGAGAGGTGCACCGAAGTGTGTCATAATTGGTATTGCGGTTTCCTGTTGGTGCCATTAGAGCCGTACAAAACCACGGTGGCGAGTTGGCGGAGTGGTTACGCAGCGGATTGCAAATCCGTGTACACGAGTTCGATTCTCGTACTCGCCTCCATTTCAAATCAAACACTTAGCTCTCTCCTTGATAGTGCCCACACCGGGCGTTTACAATTTGAACGCATCTTCACTCTCCTTTGCTTCATTGAGCTTGGCTAGAACGGCGTCAGATTCACTCGGCGAAACAGTCGCATAATGCTCAATGACATTTGCGGCATAACGAATAGCCAGTTTTCTCGCGTGCTCCGATCTGGTTCCGACCAATGTCTGATTTAATAGAGTTTGCGTCCGTTTGTACCACTCGCAGCATTTTGCGGTTTAGGCTCTGAGCTGCCAAACGCTCATACAAAATACCTAGCGGCGCATGCCGTGCCGAACCATGGTTGGGTCGCGTCTGCCCCAATCCGAAAATGCAACACCTCGTCCGCAAGCGCAGTAACAGACTTGCCGCCGCAAATATCGGGCAAGGTCAGGTGGTATACCGTTGGACGCGAAAACCGTGTGGATAGATCCCAATCCGACACGGGAAAACATCAACGGCTCCTACAATCCACCTCGCCGACACTCAGCGCTCGGCTGGGAAAGCCCTGTCGTTTTCGAACGCAGGGTGGCCTAAACGAGAACTTGGAGCGGCACGAAAGCGCGACAGGTCCATATTGCGCAGCAAAGTCCCGAGAGTGATGGATTTGAAGAACTACTCAACCATGAAATTATCGTAACAATTTCCTTTACCGTTCATGGATACTTTGCAGCCATGCCTCAAAAGACGCTTCTGATCGTCATGTGAAAAGTATTGAGACCCCCGATCCGTGTGGTGAATATAGCCCTTGGGTGGTTGCCGCAGGGCCACGGCCCTGTCCGAAGTCCGAACCGTCAATTCGCGTTTCGTCCGGTTACTGACCATTGCCCGGCAGCCGAAACGCAGTCTCGATGAGAGAGGGCTTTGGCCTGCAAAGAAACCTCTCGGGATATTGTTGCACAATGATCTGACGGTCAGTGAATTGCCGCCTTTTTTAACACTTCCCTCTCTCCGCGCAGCACGCGTGCTTCCTTGCGCAGACGCTCATTCTCTTTCTCAACGTCCTCGTGCAGCCTAGACATCAAATCATCATGCTGATGCTTTTGACACCACTTGTTCTATGTCCAAAGGCCAACACCCAAGTCAGATAAAACCTGTGGCCGCATCAGGCCACTCGTGATTGCGATACGCACAGCATCACGCCGAAATGCGTCGGTGTATCTCGGTGTCATTCTCTATCTCATTCATGGCAAACATTGCTCGAAAGAGATCCAAACTAAACCACGACAAGATCAACTAGCAAGTTCCGCCCAGAATGCCGGTTCACTTTCGCCGCCTCTGGAATGGACCGGTCTAACGCTAAGACTTATTAGAAATCAAAGATGGTCGCTTTAAGTCGGATCTTTCGTTGCTTCTGTTAATTTTCGCCAAATTGGTACCCGCAACTCGCCAACTTTCATGTCGGTGCATTTGTCCACTCAACGACTGACGTCAATACCCATCCGAGGAACCGCGATTACTTAAACTATGTCAGAGCGACAGTTCCTTCCAGCGATGGCACGCCACGTTATGTTCCGCTCCAGCACTTTCCAAAACCGGCTCTTCCACGCGACATCGCTCAATCACACAAGGACACCGTGTCTGGAATTTACACCCTGGCGGCGGATTCAGCGGTGAAGGGATTTCACCTTCTAACTTCTGCGCTTTGCCACGGTCATCGGGGTCAAGCGATGGAATCGCCGACAGGAGTGCTTTTGTATAGGGATGGCGCGGCCCAGAAAACAACGTACGTGTCGGGGCGGTCTCAACGAGCCGACCAAGGTACATGACCGCAACATGATCACATACGTGGGCCACAACACTAAGGTCATGACTAATGAACAGAAACGTCAGACCCATTTCTTTCTGAATCGCTTTGAGTAGGTTAAGAACATCTGCCTGAATGGACACATCCAAAGCAGCGACACTTTCGTCCGCCACAATAAACTTTGGTCCAGATACAAGCGCACGTGCAATCGAGATACGCTGTCGTTGTCCACCAGAGAACGCATGTGGGAAGCGGCGTAAGTGCTCGACATTTAGCCGGCATTTCGCAGCAATTTCGCGCACACGTTGATCTGTCTCAGCACGTGATTTGGTCAACCCCATGACCTCAAGGGGTTCGGCGATGATATCGCGCACTGTCATACGCGGGCTTAGGGCTGCATAGGGATCTTGAAAGATCAGCTGTGCCCTTTTTCGATAATCCTTGAGTTCTTTTTTCCCAAGGTTCTTAAGTGAATATTCCACTTCACCGTCATCAAACTGCACGTCCCCTTTGGTAATAGGAGCTGCTCGCAACATGGCACGGCCCAACGTTGTTTTGCCTGAACCAGATTCGCCTACGAGGCCAAAAAAACTACCCGCAGCAATTTCGATCGTTACATTTTCGACTGCGCCAACATAGGGTTTAGGGCCAATCAGCCCTCCCTTTAGGGGAAAGTGAACCGAAAGATTTTGTGCTGTGATCAGAGGCTTTTGAGTCATTCTGAACCACCTGCCGCATCATACAAGTGGCACGCTGCCGCATGCCCTGTTGCCACCTCGGAAAAAGCAGGCACTTGTGCCGAGCACTGAGGCCCAACGACCTCTTGGCAGCGCGTATTATAGACGCAACCCGGAGGCCTCTCTAACGGCGACGGAATATCGCCAGGGATCGGGGTAAGAGGTGCATCTATATCGTCCAAAGTCGGGAGCGCGGCCAACAACCCACGCGTATAAGGATGCGCTGGCCTGCGGATCACATCGCGCACGGCCCCCTGCTCTACCAGACGCCCAAGGTACATAACGGCGACCTTATCTGCCGTTTGGGCAATCACACCCAGATCATGGGTGATGAAGATAATTCCCATTCCAAACTCTGAAACGAGGTCTTTCATGAGGTCGATCACCTGCGCCTGAATGGTCACATCCAACGCCGTTGTCGGCTCATCCGCAATGAGAAGCTTAGGTTTGGTCGACAGTGCCATGGCGATCATCGCGCGTTGGCGCATGCCCCCAGAAAGTTCAAACGCGTACTGTCCAAATCGTGTACTGGGTTCGGATATGCCAACGCGGTCCAGCATCTCAATCGACAGTTCCTTGGCTTGCGGTTTTGAAAAATTTGTGTGGATCAACAGCTGTTCCACCATCTGATCCCCTATCGAGATCGCAGGCGCAAAGCTGGCCATTGGTTCTTGGAAAATGAGTGAGATCGCGCCGCCGCGAACGACCTTCATCTCACGGTCATTTTGCAAGGCCATGACGTCCACAGGCCCGTCATCAAGATGCAGCGTGATTTTGGTATCCGCCCCATACACGGCATTGCCCGGATTGAGTTTCATCAACGATTTAGCGGTCACGGATTTACCCGAGCCACTTTCCCCAACCAATCCCATCACCTCCCCAGCTTCAAGGCTGAACGAGACGTCATCAACAGCCGTGATACGACCCTCGTCTGTGTCAAATTGCAGGGTCAGGTTTTCAACGTCGATCAATCGGCTCATTTCTTGGTATCTCCATAGGGGTCGGCCGCATCGCGCAATCCATCGCCAACAAACACAAACGCCATAACAAGCACGATGAAGAAAAGCACCGGAATGAAATACCATTGATAATTCAGCAAAACATCTGCGCTGGTTACGTTTTGCAGCATAACCCCCAACGAGTTGACCGGGTCTTTTAGACCCAGCCCGATAAAGCTCAGGGCGGTTTCAGACAAAACCATATACGGGAATGAAATCACGAGATCGACGATGATGTAGCTGGTAAAGCTGGGCAGCAGGTGTTTGCGGATAACATGGCCTGACGATGCGCCACACAACTGCGCGGCCAACACGTATTCCTGATTACGTTCGGTTAGCAAATGTGTTCGGACCCGTCGCGCCAAGGTTGGCCAACCGATAAACCCTAATATGACCGAGATGAAGAAGAACCTCTCCTCCGCGCTCCACGTGTCGGGGATAAACGCAGCCAAAGCCATAAACAGCGGGATCGCAGGAATGGTTCGAACCGCGTCTGTCACCATCTGGATAAAGCTGTCTACCCATCCCCCATAGAAACCCGATATCCCTCCGATAACCAGCGCGAGGACAAAGGCGATAAACACACCGATTGTGCCGACCGCCAGCGACGTATTGATGGCATGAAAGGTTCGCGAGAAGATGTCCTTGCCCGTTGAATCAGTGCCAAACAGATGGATAAACCCCTCCTCGATTCCGAAAAGATGCGTATCAAAGGTTATGCCCAAATATTTGTATTCCGACCCTTCGACAAAAAACTCAACGTATTGACGCTTGTCCGTGTTGACGGTGGTGACCCATCTGAAATTGGTCTTGGCCGAGCGTTCACGCTCTAGCGCGTAAATGAACGGACGGATTGAGCAGCCGTTATCATCGCAAAACTGCGGGACAGTTGGGGCACCATTCAGGTAATCTTTGTCCCGCCCTGCAATTGTTGGATCATAGGGCGTCAGAAATGGCGCAAAGATACCCGACAAGATCAGGATCACCAGCACCCACGCACCGACCATCGCCGCTTTTTGTTTTTTGAACCGTGTCCAAATCAACTGCCCTTGAGAAGCGGTGAAATACGCATCTTTTGCGCTTTGGTTCACGGCAGCATCGTAGATGTTTTTCTCAGCCATATCACTTATCCCAATATGCTACGACGAATGCGCGGATCGACCAGAGCCAGCACAATATCGGTGATAAAGTTGATTGCCACGATACTCCCCGTCAGGAAAAAGATGATCGCGCCTGCAAGCTGTTGATCATTCGATCGCGCCAGCGCTTCGATCAGCAGCGACCCCGCCTCGGTGAGGGTCAGGATCAGCGCAACAATGGGCAGTTCATTGAAAATCCTATTCAGGTCAAAACCCAGCGAATTGATGATCGGGCTCAGCGCATGGCGTGCGGGATAGCGCATCAACAACCTGCGGCCCGACACACCGCGCGCTGACGCTGCTGTCACATACAGCTTGCTGATCTCGTCGGACATTAATGCACGAACAGTTTGGATGGCAAACGCCGTGGCAGACCAACCAAGAATAAAGACAGGCAGCCAGACGTGGCTAAGAAAGTCTTTTATCCTCCCCCAGTCCCAAGGGGCATCACGGTACTCCGGCGAGAATAGCCCCGTGAGGCTATTTCCAAACATTACTGTCGAGAATAGCATGATCATCAGCGCCAACAGGAAATTCGGCAGTGCCAACCCCAAATAGCTGACCAAACGCAGGCCATTATTTAGAAACGGATTGCGTGATGTGGCCGCGATGATGCCAACCGGAATGGCGATAGCATAAGCAACCAGCAGCGATCCTAGACAAATGCCGATGCTGAGCCAGACCTTCTGGCCAAGCAGTTGATTGATATTGAGGCGCAAAATGCAGCTGTCGCCAAATTCGCCCTGAAAGGCGTTGAATATCCAACTGGTCCAGCGCTCAAGGTAAGGTCTGTTCAAACCTAGCCGAACGCGCTCGGCCTCGATATCGGCAATGGAAATCTGTGCGCCTTGACTGTTCTTGAAGGCGAGATATCGCTCGGCGCAATCGCCCGGAACCAATTCCATCAAGGAAAAAACAATAAAAGAAACAAGGCACAACGTAAAAAAGGCAAGTGCGGCGCGGATCGCCGCAAACCGAAGAAACTGGATCATCTGTTAATGCGCCCTGTTAAAGCATGCGACCCATTTGGGTTCGCTGTTAGGTCTTTAGTTGCGGGCCAGCCCTTTGCGGCCCGCAACGGTATCATATTTAGTAACCTTGGCGATTATTCGTCAAGAAACCACTGTGACGGACGGTAAGGATACGTCCGGTAGTAGGCGTAGGACGCAGTTTGGAACGCCGGAACGTTCTTCAACGCCGCATTGCGGTAGATCGGTTTTTGCTCTTTCACGGTCCCGATAAACAGCAGGTTGCTGGTCATTGTTTCAACCAATTTCAGACCCGCCGCATCAGATTCTGGCGTGCCAACTTGTGCTGCCTGAAACGCTTTGACGTCTTCGATCATTTCTTTGGCGTAGGCTGGCGGCTCAACACCTGAAGCGCCATCACTATCAACCCATTCACCCCAAAGCATCGCGGTGCGCATGTTGAAATAGTTGTCATATGGCGGAATAAAGATTTCGCCGTTACCAAGGACCACAGCCAGCGGAACAGATTTTTCCCACAGCGTCACATCCAACTGGTTCGAGGACTGCGAAGAGCGGTACTCATCCGAAGTTACTTCTTTGACCGTGTTGTTAATACCCACGTCGCGCCATGTTTGGCCAACCAGTTCAACGATTTTGATCGAGATGCCTTGAGTGGCAACCTGTAAGTTCAGGATAAGCGGATCACCATTTGGCAATTCGCGCATGCCATCACCGTCTTTGTCCACAACGCCGATTTCATCCAACAAGGATTTGGCCAGCTCTGGATCGTACTGGGCAAAATGCTGTTCCCATTCCGCCGGAACGAAATCAGGTGTTGGGGAAAACCCGACATACTGCTGAGGTGTACCCAGACCGAACATCGCAACTTCGTTGATCTCGTCGCGGTTCATCGCAACAGACATCGCCTGACGGAATTTCAGATCCCCAAATACTTTACGCTTTTCAAGGTCAGCCGAGGTGACGTTGAACGCAAAGGTTGGCATCGTGATGTCAGGTTTCAGGTCGACAACAAAACCGCCCTTTTCCTGATTTTCCATCAGCAGTGGCACATAATCGATCTGGAGTGCTTGCGCCTTATAGTCTACCTCACCGTTAACCAGCTTCAGCAAACGCACTTCGCTTTCACCAACAAAGATCTCGTCCATCTCGTTGATATAAGGAAGCTGATGACCCGCCGTATCCACCTTGTAGAAATAAGGGTTCGCAACAAATTGGCGTCCCTCGGTGGTCTCGGAAGTCACGATATGGCTCTCGAGCGTCGGCGCTGCATCAAGTGGCAGGTTTGCGACCTTGTCCGGATGGGCCAACATTGGTGTCGGCGTATCCATCCAGTCGGAGCTGCCGTAATACGCTTTTACCAGATCATAGCCGTTCTCGAATCCCAACGATTGTGCCAGCGTATCCGCATCAGGATTAACCGACGGGTGATACTGACCAAGGAAGTGCTTAGGCTGGAAACCTTGTGCATAGTGGTTTGCAAAGTGGGCAAGGAAACCCGGCTTTGGAGAAGGCATGTTAAAGCGTACAGTTTGCGCATCAATCACGTCGACAGTCATCGCCTCACCGCCCGCAAGAACATAATCTTTTGGGCTTTCGATCACGTTGGGATCTAGGGCAAGGTTTTCATACCAGAACTCTACATCCTCAGCACCAAAGGGCTGACCATCAGACCATTTGTGGCCTTCACGCAGTACAAACGTCAGCTGTGTGAAATCATCGTTCCATGACCAGCTTTTTGCGACGTTTGGCACAATTGTTGTCAAGTCATCCGCATAGCGCACCAGATTGACGTGGCGCACAGACATGAAATCAGATGTCCCCGCCTCTGTCGCGTTTGACAGTGCGTTAAATGTACCGCCGTAGCTGCCAATCGCGTCATATGGCGCAACAACAAGCGGTTCGGACGGCAAACGATCTGCCAGTGCAGGCATATCTGGATTGCCACGGATACGCGCATTCATTGCTGCGATATCTGGGTTCTCAGATAGCTCAAGCGTGCAATCGCCCAGCGTATTGAATTCCGTTAATTCGTACTGTTGCGGGAAGGCACCCGCAGCAACACCCATGGCGTCTGACACAGTAACAGCCGGACAGGCCGCCATTGCCGAACCAGCAATCGCTGTGAGCGCCGCACTGGATAAAAGTATCTTCTTCATAAAGTTTGTTCCTTGTTGGTTTATCACCGTATTTCGATGAATTTTTTTATTGGGCTAGGTGCCGCTCGTGATTTTTGTACTGGGTTTGTAGTTTCGAATTCAGCAAACGATCATAACCGCGCACCAATTCCAGTAGGATGCGGGCCCCAATTCCCTCCTACAAATTTCGTATTTGACGCAGCCATTTCCACTCATGCTGAGCATTTATACAGCTGTTTTATCATGAAAATTTCTCCGCAGATGGTGAAAGTAGGTAACATAACTTTCGACATGTCAACAAAAATTGTTTTTCTTACACTCCCATTCGGGACGAGGCCTTGTATCCTCACCACGCAGTCCCCGACCATGCCACAACCCTGACAAAAGCGCCCAATAATGAACCATAATCTCTAGCGATCGATGGTGAAATGACGGGTGCATCAGCAACTTATGAACTGACAGCGCACGCCAGCCTCTTAGTGTTAGAAACGAAAGCACATCCGGACGTCGCACGACGGGCTGGTCAGCAGCTTTGCCCCAAATGAGACACCGTTTGTCGAGATCGATACTGAACTGTCCGATTTTTTCGGCTCGCTGCACAAGGCGAAATCGGGATCATGATAGCACCCGATCTTGTGTTATTATCTGCCAAACTCCACCCCGAGACAGAAGGGCCGTATTGCAGACCAATTTTGCGATTGTGGCACAAGACCACAACGAGGCAGAGTTGTGCCAACGGCATTCACCCTATTCTGGGATGCGACGGAGCAAATGGCCAGCCTTACAAATCTACGGGCCAACGTTGTGTTCACGGTGCTTGGCCCAAAAGTCGGAGATAGCATGAACAAGCTGGCATGCCTTTGCCGCAACTTCACCGAACATGGCGACATGGCATCATGTAGAAAATCCAACTGGAAATCATGGTGCTTACCAGATGCACGCCCATAAATACTCCTAACCACGAAAGCCCAACCGATGACGTTTAAAGTCCTGAGTGCTGAAATTGTGCATGGGATCAATACCTTCAACATCTATCCAACGACAATTCAAAGTTTCAGGGACCGCTTCCTTTTGGAAGGGAGACCGGGCAATTGTTGAACGGGGAGATATGCCGTCAACATCAATGACGCGTTTCCTTCCGCAGATATCTAAGCTGCGCCGAGGCCGCCGTTTTAGCAAGACCATTGACCGATGATGCCGGCCCTTTGACAATTGCAGATTATGCCAACAATCTGGGCGCTGGTGCATACGGCGATGCCACAAGCCTGTTAGCTATTCTGCTCAAGGCGGAAGTAAAGGATGCGTGCTTTGATCCATAGGTTGATCCACACGCGGCGAATTCCCTGACATCTCAAAACATCTGCTCGGAGGTCACGCTTAGCATTGGGGACATTACGGCACCCGAAATTGGCGGCAGGGCCCTTTTCTTAACAGGAACGGTACAGCGGCTCGGCGATGGTCACGTCGTCGGAAACGGCCCGATGATGAACCGGTTAGAACGTGATTTCGGCACAACCGCGGCTTTGGAAGTAGCGGGGACAGACACATTCATCGTCAGCATCGTGCGTCAAATTCGAGACCTTCGGCATAGATCCCACTCTGAAATCAGTTGTGGCCATAAAATCGACGCAACATATCCGCGTGACCTTTTCACGCGTCGCGGGACGTATTCTTACTTGCGATAGCGGTGCTCTTTGCACACTCGACTACGCATCACTGGACTCAAAACATGTGCCTCGTCCGACCTTTCCATTTCTGTAATGGGGCCGTTTTGATCCGTTCTATGCGTCGCCGCGCCGCATCTTTTGACGTGGGCCATCTTTTGTAATCGTATAGAGGGACAATGTGTGGTCCATGTTCTTCATGCGGTGCCGCAACATCAAGCGGGTCAGCCTGTTTAGATCCGTTAGATACTCAGGATCATCTGCAACATTCACCTCTTCACCACGGCCCTCGTGATCATAAAGGATCGGTGGCAAATCAGCCGCGAATTCCACAAGTGTATACCGCGCCTCCCGCAAAATCGCGAGCGAGGAGTCGCTAGGCCCTGTGCCCAACGCCTTTTCCCAAATGGTTGAAGCCTCAGGTTCTGCGAAGTCAAATTCAGAGAAGGAATAGGCCCGCCAATCATCCGGCACCTCCCCCCGAAGCAAAGGCAACAGCGATCTGCCATCCATCGAATTTGGAATTTCCTGCCCAACCCAATCCAGAATTGTTGGTGTAATATCGATTGTCTCAACTGGCTCGGTAACTACTGTCCCTGCCCGCTCTGCATTGCCTGGTTGGCGAATGATGAGCGGCGTGTGATATGCCCCATCATGGACCGTAGACTTGCCCCAGCAGTGCCGGTCCCCCAGCATTTCACCATGATCCGCAGTCACAATGATCAGCGTGTTATCGTATTGCTCTGTGCGTTTTAAGAACGCGATCACCCGTCCGACGTGCTGGTCAACTTCGGTAATGAGGCCGAAATAAAGCGCGCGCAGCGTCTGCACATTCTCGTCCGTCGCTTCAAGGTCGGGAAACCCGACAACATTTCCAGCAGGCGATTTGCTCGCCAAGGTGGGTTCAAAAAACGGATGGGCCGCAACCTCCTCTGATGCGGTCGCGTGACGTGACGGCACAGGAATTTGGTCAGGATCATACATGCTGTTGAAGGGCGCTGGTGCCACCAAGGGAGGATGCGGGCGAATATACGTCAGATGTGCAAACCAGTCGGTTTCTTTGTACGCAGCCATCGTCAACAAGAAACGATCCGTCAGAAACGCCGTATCGCTGTCTTCGGCACGGTAAAGCGCTGGATCGTTGATTTTTGCTTTTCCGCCATCAGGTGCAACAGGGTGATAAACACATGCAAAGGTCTCGAAATTATACCCTTGGTTGATCAAATGAGACCGCCAAGGATACGACATTTCAAATCGCATCTCGAGGGATTCCTGAAAACCAACCATAGGATATTCAAAATTTCGCAATGCGGGATCATTCGCATGATACGCGCGCGGGTCCTGTGATGTGTCGGTATAGCCGAACAACATTGGCACATAGCCTGCTTTACGCATCTCGGTCGCGATGTTGGGTACATCCTGGCGCAGAGGTGTGCCATTGCGAACAGATCGGTGATTCATCGAATATTGCCCCGTCAAAAGGGACGCGCGCGAAGGGCCACACGGATTTACAACTGAGAAGTGTCGCTCAAACGTGACTGCATCCGCCATCAAAGCACGTAGGTTGGGCAGCTCAAGATGCTCCGCCAGTTCACCAAAAACACAATCAGCTCGAAGTTGGTCAATCACAATAAAGAGGACGTTCTTGGCGCGGTCCATGGGCGAATCCTTTCAGAGATCGTGAGACCAAATAATGCTCAAACAGACAGGACTGAACAGAGTAAATCCTACGCAGCCAAGACATTTCGAGGAAAAATGTGTAAATAATCGCAACTGATCCTATATTTCTACTCATTAATGTGGGAGTTTGTGGGAAATTTGGAAAAACCTCTCTATCATGACTAAAAGCGCTAAACACTCACACCGAGAACTTGAACTTCTTGATGCTCTGCATCGGTTGGGCGGATCAGCACGCAGCAGTGAACTTGCCAAAACATTGGATGTCTCCGAAGAAACCGTTCGCCGCACAATCAAGGCGCTTTCAAAGACGGGTGTGTTGGAACGCATGTATGGCGGTGCCCATTTATCAGGCCCCCGGAACGCACCTGGCTTCATCCGCAGGATCGCAAAACACTCAACCGAAAAACGCGACATTGCATCGACTGTCGCGAACCATGTGCAGGACGGAATGACGTTGTTCTTGGACGTTGGCTCGACCACCGCATTTGTTGCACAACGATTGCGCGACCGGTTCCGCCTGACAATTGCAACAAATTCGATCGGTGTTGCGCAGGTTTTGGCCAATCATAACGGCAATCATGTGCATCTGCTGGGCGGAGAAATGCAAGCAGACGAACGCGGCACATTCGGCTTTGTCACGGAGCAGCAGTGCCGCAGGTATGCCTATGATTTAGCCATACTCAGCACGGATGCATTATCCGCGACGCACGGCTTTCTAAATTCAAACGCATCCGAGGCTAATCTTGCCGCTGTTGTCGCCGAATCTTCCTCACAAGTCTTGGTGGCATTAGATCATCATAAGTTCGATCAATCCGCCCCGCACTGCAGTATTCCGCCGCGCGCAGTGGACATGATCGTCACCGACCAAGCACCCAGTGAAAAGCTGGCAAAGGCCATCGAAGCCTGGGGCATTCAAATTCATCTCGCGACAAGAGGCGACCATGTTTCCACAAACTGACTACGCATCCCACGCCGCAACGATTGCGCAATTCGCAGCCAGAGCAGCCATGGGGTATTTTCGTGGCCCCCTTGGGACCGAATTCAAGCAAGACACCAGCCCGGTCACACAGGCTGACAAGGGCGTGGAAGCTTTGGTGCGCACCTACCTAGGTGAGCACTTCCCCGATCATGGAATATTTGGTGAGGAGCACGGCATAGAGGGCGCTGACAAACAGCGTATGTGGATCATCGACCCCATCGACGGCACGCGATCCTTTCTATCGGGGCACCCGTTGTTTGGGTTTCTATTGGGCCATTTGGTCGAGGGAACACCCGAGATCGGCGTTATTGGAATGCCAGCACTGGAAGAGGTGTTCATCGGTGTAAAAGGTAAAGGCAGCACATTGAACGGCGACACGATAAATTGCTCTGAGCAGACACATCTGGACAAGGCGATTTTGTATATCAATGAGGGTGAGAAGATCTACGCCGATCACCCTAGAGTTTTTGACCGCATCACACGATCAGGTCAGACGCGCCGTTTTTCGTATGACTGCTACCCACACGCATTGCTCGCGGCGGGTCATGTCGATGCGGTCGTAGATTATGACCTGCAACCCTATGACTACCTACCGCTCTCGGTTGTGATCCAAGAAGCTGGCGGCGTGATAACCGACTGGGACGGCAAACCCCTCACTCTGAATTCTGATGGTCGGGTTTTGTCAGCTGCAACGACACAAATACATGAACAGCTGCTGACGCTGGTTGGGCAATAAACTATGATAATTGTTAGTTTTCTCGTCAATATCATTGGCGCCACGATGTTATTACTGTTTGCCGTGCGCCTTGTGCGAACCGGGATCGAGCGCAGTTATGGCGCATCCTTCAAGCGGGTGATGACAAACCAGCGCAGCGTGGCGGGGGCAAGCTTTGTCGGGATGGTCCTGGCTCTTGTGCTACAAAGTTCTGCCGCCGTCGCACTATTAACCTCAGGTTTTGCAGCCAGTGGCGTTCTCGCATTTGGCACCGGACTGGCTATTGTTTTGGGTGGCGATCTGGGTTCTGCATTGATCATCTCGGTTCTATCTGCCGATCTTGAATGGTTGGTCCCCGTGTTATTGGCAGTCGGTGGCTGGCTATTTGTTAAGACAGAAACGAAAAAGCTTCAGCAGGCTGGGCGCATCTTGATGGGTGTCGCACTCATCCTTGTCTCGCTACAGTTTTTGCGCGAGGCGATGGACCCCATTCGCGAAAGTAGCTTTTTGCCTGTGATCTCGGAATACCTTGCACGCGATTACATCACAGCCTTTATCGTCGGCTGTGCGCTGGCATTCTTGATGCATAGCTCGGTGGCGGCGATCTTGATGTGTGTGACCTTGGTTCAGGTCGGCGCCCTCCCCTTCGCGGCGGGTTTATCACTGGTGTTTGGTGCCAATCTAGGAAGTGCGTTCATACCGGTCTGGTTGACCCGCGGAATGGCGTTACCCGCCCGCCGAATTGTATATTCAAACCTGTTGTTGCGCGGAATTTGGGCAGTCATCGCCCTGTTTGTCGCCAACCTAATTTTGGATGCAAACCTATTAGGAACGGACCACGGCGGCCAGTCTTTGGTTGTCGCGCACGTCACATTCAATGCAACTATGTTGTTGCTGGCTCTGCCATTTTGCAATTTACTCCAAGGTCCCGTTGAACGTTTTTGGCCTGACAAAACCGCCACATCAGAACAGCCGAGCGCTTTTCGCCCCCCCGTCGCATTAGATCCCTCAAACATCGGCACATCCGTACAGGCCCTATCTACTCTCAAACGCGAATTGCTGCGCATGACCGAGCTGGTCGGTGCCATGTTCTACCCTGTCATGACCCTGTATGAATCTGGCGAAGTGGCCGCGATCAAATCCGTGCAGCTCCTCGATGAAGAGGTGAATGAGTGCCTCGCCCGAATTCGTATTTTTGTAGCTGATTTGCCCGCTGACGTGATGGACAAGGACAGTCGCCGTATGGCTCGCGAGCTGTTGGAATACGCCGTGCGCCTTGAAACGGCAGGTGATGTCGTGGCCAGACGTCTGATGGTTCTAGCCGGAAATCGCAAAAAATCGGGAGCAACATTTTCTGATGACGGATGGTCCGAATTGCAGAAAATGCATGAAAATATCTCAGCCAATATTGCGCTGGCATCAAATGTTTTAATCTCTGACGATCTTGAGAGTGCCCGAATGCTGAATATAGAAAAAACCGAGATCAAACACGCCGAACGCAAGAGCCGTAAAAGGCACTTCAAACGCCTCCAATCGGGTGTGCAAGAAAGCCTTGCAAGCAGTGACATCCACCTCGAGACCCTGCGGGCGTTTCGCGATTTCAACAGCAGTATCGCAGCCGTCGCAACGCCGATCCTCTATGCCAATGGTCAATTACTGGAAACCCGGCTGATTGAAGACATGCCTCCTACAGATGAAGCCCCCTGAGGAAGTTTAAAGGACCACAATGTCCCTATCTATCATTGCCATCATCCTGACGGCGGCCCTACTGCACGCAGTCTGGAATGCGATCGTCAAGACGGCCATCGATCGTACAACGACACTGGGATTGGTGGCTTTCGGTCATGTTTTACCGGGCACCGTGATGGTGATCACCCTACCGCTCCCTAGCGCCGAGAGCTTCATCTACATTGCGTTGTCAACAATCGTTCACTTTGGCTATTTCTACTTGCTTGGGCGCGCGTACCAGCATGGAGATCTCAGCGTCGTCTATCCCATTGCACGTGGTATCGTCCCAGTGCTTGTCTCCCTTTGGGCATGGCTACTCTTAGGCGAAGTCCTACCACTTGCAATCTGGTGCGGCGTCGCCCTGATTATCTCAGGCATCTTGCTGAGCAGTTGGAAGGTACTAACATCGGGCGTGGGAACCTCCGCTTTGATTCTGTCACTAGGAACCGGACTTTGCATTTCGGTCTATTCCTTGGTTGACGGCGTGGGTGTTCGTGTTTCAGGAAATACGCTCAGCTATTGGGCATGGGGGGCGTTCCTGCACATTTTCATTGCAAGTTTCGCTGGTTGGCGCAGGCGCCAAACATTATTGCAGTTACCCGTTCGCGTTTGGGCATTGGGAATTGCAGGAGGAATGGTCTCAATGACCGCATATGGCTTGGTCCTTTACGCGAAGAATTTCGCACCACTCGGCGCAGTTTCAGCGTTACGCGAAACCTCTGTGATATTTGCTACGTTGATCGGTTACTTTGTCCTCAAAGAAGGCAACTGGAAACGCCGGTTTGGCGCGGCAGTTTTGATGGCTTTCGGCATCGCCGTTATTGGCATGAACGCCTGATCCCCGCGCGAACTGGTCAGGGCATCTAGCAAAATCATGCAGGTCGCTTGTTGCATCCTGAAAACTCAAAAACGGCCCAAAATGGGTGTTTTATTGAGGGATCGCAATTAGACAACACGCCCGAATTATTCCCCTCACCCTAATTATTACAATAAATTAAACCCCTCATGTGGAAGGCAGCTCAAGCCGCAGAAGTTCTCTATACCCATAAGGGTAGGTCGAATTTCGTTTGACCCAGCTCTCTGTCCTACTGCGCCCGAGACACCACCGACCTGATCCGTTTAATGATCAATGATCGGACGATTAAATAATACAGAACAGAAGATTACGGGAAGGCGACGCAATGCAAAAAATCATGATTATCGGTGGCGACGGCTTCTGCGGTTGGCCAACTGCCCTTCACCTCTCAGCGAAAGGGCATAGTGTCACTATTGTTGACAACCTGTCCCGTCGCGACATCGATGTAGAACTCGGCGCAAACAGCCTGACCCCTATCGAGACCATCGAAACGCGCATCGCAGCGTGGAAAGAAGTGTCCGGAAACGTAATCTCGTTTGCCAAGATCGACGCCGCTGCAAATTACGACGCTCTTGAAGCTGCACTTGATGACATGCGCCCCGATACGATCATCCACTTTGGTGAACAACGCGCAGCTCCCTACTCTATGAAGGGCACCACACAGAAGCGCTTCACCGTCGACAACAACATTGGCGCAACGCACAATATTCTATGCGCGGTTTCTGCGTTGAACCTTGATCCTCACGTGATCCACTTGGGCACCATGGGTGTCTATGGATATGATGACGATGGCATGGAAATTCCCGAAGGGTACCTGCGAGTCTACATTCCCGGGGACGACAAGAGAATTTTCCAACGTGACATCCTCTACCCGACCAATCCGGGCAGCGTGTACCACATGACAAAATCTATGGATCAACTGCTGTTCCAGTTTTACGCCAAGAATGACCGCCTGCGTGTAACCGACCTGCACCAAGGCATCGTTTGGGGAACACAGACCGACGAAACGCGGATGGATGACCGTTTGATCAACCGCTTCGATTATGATGGCGATTACGGTACTGTGCTCAACCGGTTCTTGATGCAAGCAGCTACTGGTCACCCTCTTACCGTCCATGGCACCGGTGGGCAAACCCGCGCGTTCATCCATATTCAGGATACAGTTAAGTGCCTTGCTCTAGCTGTTGAAAACCCCCAGCATGATACTGGAAAAGTACGGATCATGAACCAGATGACCGAAACCCATACTGTCCGCGATTTAGCCTATGCTGTTGCAGACATTACCGGTGCTGCAATAGCCAATGTAAGCAATCCTCGCAAAGAAGCTGCCGAGAATGGCCTGCGCGTCTCCAACCAAGCATTCCTTGAACTTGGCCTGAATCCGATCACCCTTCAGGATGGACTGCTGGAAGAAACACAACAAATCGCCGAACGCTTTGCGGACCGTTGCCTCCCCGAGATGATCCCTTGTGTGTCTACATGGACAAATGAGCAGCGCCCCGGTGTTGTTGTTGATATAGCTGCTGTACCTTCAAAACAGGCATCTTAAACAGATAAGGGTGGGCCGCTAGAAAAGTGGCTCCATCTTACTTTTTCCCAAGGAAATAAGTGATGCGTATCATCGGCCTTGGCCTATTGGCCTTTCTTTTGACTGGAACAACTTTGGCGTTGTCCCAGTCAGAAATCGTTAAGAACGGGTTTAACACACTCAAAGACAAACGGCGCAATACGCAGCTTATTTTTGAACCTGACACGTCCGATGTAAAGACGACTAAAGGGGAACGTGTTGCGTTTTTACGCTCGGATGCATCCGCCCCTCTGATCCTGTCTGGTTTACCTGCATTTGGATCCGCGCGGTTTAGTTTGCCTATTTCCGCGCAGGCGCAATCAGGATACCTGCAGCTTGATACGACCATGCAATCCCTTGCTGGGGTCGAGGGGGTCTTGCGAGTCTCTATCGATAACACGCGTCGGGGCGAAGTTTTGCTAGTACCCGGGCTTGTGTCGCGGTCCGTAAAATTCCCGCTGTCCTCTAAGGACCTGAGCAAAGAGTCTTTGGTCGTCTCACTAAGCCTCGTCGGTTCTGGTCCGTCAGCAGCTTGTTCAAATGAAGATCATCTTGCCACAATAGCCGAGATTGAACCGTCCAGCGTTATGGTCTTAACTTTCGACACACCTTTGCAAACGACCGAAGACCAAATCAGCGCTTGGGGTGATGATCTTCGCATTGAATGGCCGCAGGAACAAAATGCCCAAAATCGCGCGGACAACATTGCAAAAGCCGCAATGCTTCAGCGTCAGGGTTATGCCGTGTCCTTCCATGATAACGATGGGTTAGATGCCGCGGCTTTGTCGTCCCTGCTCACGTCTGTCGATCAACACGCGACCACACCGAAAACTGAACGAGCCTTTCCTTTGGCACTGACCGAGTTTTCAGGCAATGCAGGTGCGCGTGACTTCAAGCACCGCACCACATGGCGCACCCGATACAATCTGGAGCAGACCACAGACAGTGAAATCCCCGGACACCTCAACGTTGATCTAAACTTGGGACCGCTTCCTGCTGATAACCAATGGACCGTTTCGGCAAAATTGAATGGTCACTTGCTGATCGCCGACATGCTTGTAGCCGGAACACGTGATTTTACTACACGGCTGGAACTCCCCGCGGCGTATCAGGGCACGAGCAACCTCATTGAAATATCAGCCACGTCTGGTCAGGAACTGGAAGGGGAGTGTAACAACGGCCCTGATCTGATTGCTGAACTTACTGAAAACTCATTCTTATTGGGTAGTGGTCAGAAACTGACTGGTCCTTTGAGCGACTTGCGCGCCGCCTTGGCTCAAAAGGAAACACTTAGCGTTAAATCGGCTGGCGCGATTAGCACTGCAAATGCAAAAGCGTTTGCAGCTTTGATCGCCGGAGTAATTTCTGGCACCGTTACGGTACAGGGTGATTTGGAAACTGCTGACATCACCCTGCTCACCCGCGCTGACACAGCCGCCCTGCCCGGTTCCGATCAGGTAAATCAAAATGATTGGGTGGTCTTTATGGATGAAGCAGTTGGTGGTCTGCAGGCGATGCAAGGATCGTCAGACGTGCTGGCGAAGCTTTCCCAACGCGCACCATTGGCCCTATTGATCAGGGCCCCCAAGTGAAAGCCCCCGCCCAAACAGGTCGGCGCGAAGAAACCGATTTCATATCCGTCGACAGCGCTCCCAAACGCTTTGCTGGCCCCGTGCCACAATGGGCCGCTCCGGCGATGCTTGCGTTGTTCAGCCTTTTGTCCTGCGGATTGCTCTGGCTGGTCAACACGCCAACCGTTAGCCTAATTTTTCCCAATCGCGATTTTGTCTTCTCACCTTATGAGGGCCATCACTCCATTGCGATCCGGATTTTTATTCTATCATTTTTTGTGGCCTTCGCGACCTTCTCGCATGGTTCCATCTTCGGGCGCTTGAAGTTCGGGCTTGATTTAATATTCACCTTCATTTTGATGAACGGCGTTCTGGACGCGGCCAACATCATCATGTCCGTTCTTTTTGACATTCACTATTCTCTGGATTTCGGCGCAATCCTATCCGGCCTCACTGGCTTTGCCATCTTTTCCTTAAAGCTGTTAGAGCGCGGCGCGATGCCTTCGCGGATCAGAATTGAACGCGGCCCTAATATGCTGACCGTTCCACTGGTGCGTATTACGGGTGTGACCATTCTGGCGATGCTTGCTGCATGGCAAGTGTCCGGCATGGAACTGTGGACCGTAGTCACCCTGCGCAGCGTCGCATTGCTTGGCGGCATTGGCCCCGGCGTTTTTTTGTTTCTACCGACCTTCTTCGGGCTGCTTTACCTGATTGCGCGGATTGACATTTTGACAACCAAGGCTGTCGATTTCACCCCGTCCGTGAGCGTCATTGTTCCTGCCCACAATGAGCAATACATCATCGCGGACACCATTCGCGCGCTTGATACGGCTGCAGAAGAATACGGCGGCACGGTCGAAATTCTGATCATGAACAACAACTCTTCGGATAATACCGCCGCAATAGCGCGGGAAACCCTTGAGGCATGTAAATCGGCCAAAGGTCGGGTGATTGACGTCCCGCGTCCAGGGAAATCACATGCGCTAAATGCTGGGTTGGATGCAGTCGAGACCGAATTTGTGATCCGTGTTGATGCGGATACGTTGGTAGGGAAAGATAACTTTACCCGCGCCATGAAATATTTTGCCAATCCAAAGGTTGGCGTGGTGGGCGGCGTGCCAATTCCTCCGGGAGGTGGCTTGTTTGACCGTCCCCGTCTACTCGAAGTGTTGGTCAAACACGGCTTTTACTCGATTGCGATGGGCGGCATCCATAGCGTCATCGGAATTCCCGGCATGTTTGTCGTTTATCGCACCAAACACCCGCGCTATCTGGGTGGCTTTGTTGCGGGTATGAACGGTGAAGACACTGATGTTTCGCTGCGCATCGGAGAGCTTGGATTTCACTCCGTAGTAGATCCGAAAATCCAATACATCTCGGAAGTTCCAACCAGCTATCACCATATGCGCGAGCAACGGATGCGTTGGTTCCGCTCAGTCTTCCACATCAGTTCGCGGTGCCGTGATCTGATCTATTCGGACAAGCCAACGTTGCGCGGTAAGGTCATCCTGCCCTACATGTTGATCAACTCCGCACGTCGCGCGATGCTTGTACCGCTCATTATCTTTGGCTTGATTGAGTACCTTTCTGGGTTCAATCCCGATACACCAATTGTTTGGCAGTCCATTGTCGCTGTTGGCGTTGGTGCCCCTGCTATCATGGCGGTCATTGCTTGTTTTCTCAACAGTATGCCGCGCGCAATATTCGCCTTACCAGAATACCTGCTGTTTCGCCTGTTACGCGCCTATTTCACATTAGAATCCATGTTGAGCATCCTTATTTTGAAGGATGGCCACAAACTTGAAACCCCTATTCGCTTGGACATTGTGTCTGACAAACCCATGAGGATCGCTTGATGTCCCCGCTCACACGACATGCGCCCTTCCAAAAACTCGCCTGTTTGGGCCGCATTGCCGCCCTTGCGGCTTTAACGATCTGGCCAGTATTCGCCTCTGCGCAGCAGGTGGATACAATTGCCACGCAAATCATCGGGATCGAACATTCCGCCGAGCAAACCTACGCCGACGGCAGATTGCAAACGGGCCTTGAACTCACACCTTACTCCTTCACCAAGGTCGAGATACGGCGCAAACTCGATTCTGGTGCCCAACTGCGTTTTGGGGCTCATCTCCGTGTCATCGGTTTCCCCGAGACCTCAGCAGCGACAGAAGTTGAGCCTGGCTTAACTGCGGAGTACCACGATAAATTTGGTGCAGGGAATGCGTATCGATACCGTATTAGAGCCGTGATCGATACTCAGCGCGAACACGGCGAAAAGACCTTTGATCGCATCCGTATCGGTGGACGTTTACAGTATCGTCATGACAAATTTCACACGTCTTCCGCAAGGCTGCGGTGGGGCTACCGCAATCAAAACGAAGCGACGACCTTTTCCGGCTACGACCAGTCCGAATACCTTGTTGAACTGGGGCACACATGGCGCCCATGGGGCGATAAACGCACCCTCAGCGCGACGGTATTTGGCGAGGCC
Source organism: Sulfitobacter sp. (assembly GCA_033851935.1). Taxonomy (GTDB): domain Bacteria; phylum Pseudomonadota; class Alphaproteobacteria; order Rhodobacterales; family Rhodobacteraceae; genus Sulfitobacter. The sequence continues at coordinate 167,799 of JAWSVL010000002.1, read as the reverse complement.
CGCCGCGCCGAGGCCGACCGGTTCAGCTATGATGAGATTGGTATTCGTCTTGGCGCGCGGGCACCTCTAAACGACAAGACCGATATTTTTGGACGGGTCTCAACGTACAATCGCAACTATCGCGCCGATACCGCAGGGTTCTCGCGTGAGGATACGCGCCTGAAAGCGACCTTTGGCGTGAGCCACAAATACTCAAAAAACATGCGTACTGAGGCCTACGTTGGTTGGGACCACAACAAATCAAACAACTCAGATCGCGCGTACTCAGGCCTTATCGGTGGCATCAATCTAAGGATTACATGGGATTAAAGTGGGTGAGAGAGGGATGATCGCGGCTTTGTCAGCGACAACCTCCGAACGTCAAAAGTTTTGTGCAGCCCAAAGTCATTTTCTTCAATGCTTGAAATAACGCAAACACCACTCCTTCGGGTCGCTTGAGCAAGCTGTTCAAAGTATCAAGGTTCAGAGAACACATTCAAAATATCGGACCAATGACGCATTTGAAGGGGATGTTGTCCAAAGTGGAGATGACATCAGGCGCGTTCTGCAGGATGCTGTACCAAAGAAGGTATATCTTATGCGGTTTTCAGGACTACAGGTCATCAAAGAAGCACTGAGCGGGCACAAAGGTTGGAAGCCCGTTTGGCGCGATCCAGAACCTCAGGCCCACTATGACATCATCATCATTGGTGGTGGCGGTCACGGCCTTGCGACAGCCTATTACCTTGCCAAAGAATTCAAACAGAAACGCGTTGCAGTGCTTGAAAAAGGCTGGATTGGCGGCGGCAATGTGGGCCGTAACACAACCATTATCCGCTCGAATTATCTGCTTGATGGAAATGAGCCATTTTACGAAATGTCGCTCAAGCTCTGGGAGGGATTAGAGCAGGATTTCAACTTTAATGCGATGATCTCACAACGTGGAATCCTGAACCTAATCCATTCGGATGCGCAACGTGATGCGTTTGTCAGGCGTGGAAACGCGATGATCCTGAATGGCGCTGACGCGGAAATGCTTACCACGGAGCAGATCAAGGCGCGCTATCCTTTCCTGAACACAGACGATGCCCGCTTTCCCATCAAAGGTGGGTTGGCCCAGCATCGCGGCGGCACTGTGCGCCATGACGCGGTTGCGTGGGGCTATGCGCGCGGTGCCGACAGCAGAGGCGTGGACATCATCCAGAACTGCGAAGTGACCGGCTTCAAAATCGAAAATGGTAAGTGTCTTGGGGTGGAAACATCGCGTGGCTTTATCGGTGCTGGAAAAGTCGGTTGCGCTGTTGCAGGGTCGTCCAGTCGGCTGATGTCGCATGCAGGCATGCGACTACCGATGGAGAGCCACGTCTTGCAGGCCTTTGTATCTGAAGGGCTAAAGCCCGTCATGCCTGGCGTTGTCACCTTTGGCGCAGGGCATTTTTATTGCAGCCAGTCGGATAAGGGCGGGCTTGTATTTGGCGGCGATATCGACGGGTATAACTCCTACGCCCAGCGCGGCAATCTACCCGTCGTCGAGGACGTCTGCGAAGGCGGTATGGCTATTTTCCCTGCCTTTGGCCGTGCGCGGCTTTTGCGAATGTGGGGTGGGATTATGGATATGTCTATGGATGGGTCACCCATCATCGACAAAACCCATATTGACGGGCTCTATTTCAACGGCGGCTGGTGCTACGGCGGGTTCAAGGCTACCCCCGCATCCGGCATGTGTTTTGCGCATTTACTGGCCCGTGATGCACCCCATCCCAATGCCACTGCCTATCGATTTGACCGCTTTGAAAAAGGTCTAATGATCGACGAAAAAGGCATGGGCAACCAGCCCAACCTGCACTGATGCGCCGCCAGCTTTCCCAGATGGCCCAACGCCATCCCCGCCTTCATCTACGAGCATCCCACAATGATCATTAATCATCCTCTCCTTGGTCCCCGCGACAGTTCAGAGTTCACCTATTTGGGCGATGCCAAGCTGATTGACCGCCCTGATCCTCAGTCACCGACCGCCGCGCAAGACTTTTACGCCTATGGGTATTTGCGCGACAATCCAGCTGGTTGGCACGATGAGTTGTGGTTTCATGAGGCGGGTGACCGTTCTTGGCTGGTTGTCACGCGAAACACCCTCACCCATGAAATTTCCAAGGTTGAACTGGCCCGCGATGTCGCGCGCAGCAAAGGGCGCAGCAAATGACCCAGAAAAACAGATTGTCCGGTGGCCAGATCGACACGGGAAAGCAATATAACTTCAAATTCGATGGCAAATCATACGTTGGCCATCAGGGTGATACGCTTGCCTCTGCATTGTTGGCAAACGGGGTTCGACTGATGGGGCGGTCGTTTAAATACCACCGTCCGCGCGGCCCACTAACAGCAGGATCAGAAGAACCAAATGCCTTGGTTGAGTTGCGCAGCGGTGCGCGCCAAGAACCCAACACACGTGCCACCACAACTGAGCTGTTTGATGGCCTACTCGCAAAAAGCCAGAACAGGATGGGATCTCTGAAGTTCGATCTTCTTTCTGTCAATGATCGTTTCTCGAATTTTCTGACTGCTGGGTTCTACTACAAAACATTTATGTGGCCTGCCGCCTTTTGGGAAAAGGTATACGAACCAATCATCCGCAAGGCCGCTGGCCTTGGTTCATTGTCCCAAGAAGATGACCCAGATGTTTATGACAAAGGCTTCTTGCACTGTGATTTGCTGATTATCGGCGCAGGCCCCTCTGGCCTTGCGGCTGCCCTTACTGCCGGACGCGCCGGCGCAGATGTCGTTCTGGCGGATGAAGATTTCCGCATGGGCGGACGCCTGAACAGTGAAACCTTTGCATTAGGTGATCAGTCCGGTGCCGATTGGGCCACAGCGACAGTGACCGAATTGGCCAACCTCCCGAATGTGCGCCTAATGACCCGCACAACGGTAATCGGCGCGTTTGATCATGGCATTTACGGCGCGGTTGAACGCGTCAGTGATCACCTGATTACCCCTGAAGCAGGCAAGCCACGTCAGGTGCTATGGCGTATCTATACCAATCGGACCATTCTTGCAGCAGGCGCAATTGAACGACCCATCGCCTTTGAAAACAATGACCGCCCCGGTATCATGTTGGCATCCGCATTGCGGACCTATGCCAACCGATTTGCGGTGACAGCCGACCAACGTGTCGCGATTTTCACCAACAATGACGATGGTCACCGCACCGCCGCGGATCTGCACGCAAAGGGCGTAAAAATCGCTGCGGTGATTGATGTGCGCGCCGATATCCCTCGCAGTTTGGATTATGAAGTCCTGCAAGGAGAGGTTGTAGATACCAAGGGGCGCCTTGGCCTTAACTTTGCCGAAGTTCGCCTTGCAGATGGGAGCATGAGGACACTTGAATGCGGAGCGCTTGGTATTTCTGGTGGTTGGAACCCCAACGTCCACATGACCTGCCACCAACGAGGTCGGCCACAATGGGATGCTGATCTGGCAGCATTTGTGCCAGGGGGGACATTACCAGCGGGCATGACTGTTGCAGGAGCCGCAAATGGTGATCTGTCTACAGCAGGTGCGCTGCGCACTGGCGCGCAGGCTGCGAAACAAGCATTAGGGCTCAAAGGTAAATTGCCCGCCCTTCCCCAAGCCGAAGATACCCCTATCAACATCAAACCCTTCTGGTACGTGCAGGGTTGCAACCGCGCATGGCTCGACCAACAAAACGATGTCACGGTGAAAGACGTAAAGCTCAGCCACCAAGAAGGTTTCCGCTCGGTTGAGCACCTCAAACGGTACACCACGTTGGGCATGGCAACCGATCAGGGCAAGACCTCGAATATGGGTGGCCTTGCGATCATGGCCGAGTTGGCAGGAAAGACGATTCCAGAGGTTGGCACGACAATTTTCCGCCCGCCCTATACCCCCACCGCAATCGGTGTCTTTGGGGGCCGCGCGCGTGGTCAAGCGTTCCATCCAAAACGCCTCACACCCTCACACATTTGGGCCCAAGAACAAGGTGCGGTATTTGTTGAAGTCGGCAATTGGTTGCGCGCCCAGTGGTTTCCACAGGCAGGCGAAACAACTTGGCGGCAAAGCGTTGACCGCGAGGTCCTCGCGACTCGCAAATCAGTGGGTGTTTGTGATGTGACTACCCTTGGCAAAATAGATGTGCAGGGCACGGATGCTGCCGCATTCCTTAACAAGGTTTACTGCAATGGGTTCGCCAAACTTGCCGTTGGCAAGACCCGCTATGGGTTGATGTTGCGGGAAGACGGCGTTGCGATGGATGATGGTACTGCCGCGCGCCTTGCGGAGGATCATTTTGTTGTCACCACAACCACAGCAAATGCCTTGCCCGTTTATCGGCACATGGAATTTGTCCGCCAGTGTCTGTTCCCCGATATGGACGTGCAGCTGATTTCAACAACCGAAGCATGGGCGCAATACGCTGTTGCGGGACCAAACAGTCGCAAATTGCTTGAACAGATCGTGGATCAGGATATTTCAAATGACGCCTTCCCGTTTATGGCCTGCGCCAATATCACCATCTGCGGTGGCCTACGTGCGCGCCTGTTCAGGATCTCGTTCAGCGGTGAGCTAGCTTATGAAATAGCCGTACCCAGCGCCTATGGCGACGCATTGATCCGCAAGATCATGGAGGTTGGTGCCCCCTATGGTATCACACCTTACGGCACCGAAGCCTTGGGCGTGATGCGTATCGAAAAAGGCCATGCGGCAGGAAATGAGCTGAACGGGACTACAACGGCGCAAAACCTAGGGATGGGCCGAATGGTCAGCAAGGCCAAGGACAGCATCGGAACCGAGTTGTCCAAACGCGAGGGCCTCAACCGCACAGATGATCTGCGCCAAGTCGGGATCAAACCTGTTGACCCAAATGACAGCGTTCCAGCAGGCGCGCATCTGATGAATGCCAGTGGCGTTGTGGATGCGGCCCATGATCAAGGCTATGCGACCTCGGCCTGCTATTCGCCTAACTTGGGCCACGCCATTGCACTCGGCTTTTTGAAAGACGGTGCAAACCGTCTAGGGGAACGCATGCGGCTTGTTAGCCCGCTCACGGGGGTTGATGTGGAAGTAGAAATCGTCAGCGCCCATTTCATTGACCCAGAGGGAGAGCGGCTTCGTGCTTGATCTAAAACCAGTGACCGCCCTAGGCGGCACCGAGCCGCGTATTGATCGGTTTGAAAATGTCTGCATTGCAGAAAATGATGGTGTAGCACTTGCCTCAATTGCCGCACGCATGGGCCATGAGAAGGCCTGCCACGGTGTACTCAAAAAGCTGCTGGGCGCAGTACCTCAAGCCGGTAAGGCTGTTTTGCATGATCCCGAAGCTGGTTTTTGGATGGGTCCAGAGCAGTGGATGATCGGCGCCCCCCGCGCCACCCATGAACTGCTTGCTGATCAGCTAAAAGAATTGCTGGGGAACGCGGCATCAGTGACCGAGCAAACCGGCGCATGGGTTTGTTTTGATGTCACAGGCCCTGCCATGGCCGATCTGTGCGAACGCCTGTGCAGCGTGCCTATCCGTCGGATGCAGGCGGGGGATGCACAGCGTACTGTGATCCATCATCTTGGGTGTTTTGTCATCAAGCGCGAAGCAGATGATCACATCCGCATCTTGGGACCGCGTGCCTCTGCAGGGTCGCTGCATCATGCGCTCATGGATGCTGCCCACTCTGTAGCCTAGGCTGGCGGCGCAATCGAATTGTCACGCACACGGAACATATTGACCTTCTTGCGGTCCTCATAGGGGCTGATGCCGAACACATCCATGTAGTTTTTGCTCATCGCGGAAGCAGTTGTGTAACCCACCGAGATTGCGATCTGGCTCATGCTTTCCTTACTATACAGCAGCAATTGGCGTGCTTTCTGCATCCGCAGGGATTTGTAATAGTGGAACGGCGTGTTGCCTGTGGCCTTGTAAAACAGGCGTTCCAACTGCCGCACCGATACGCCTACAGCATCAGCCACATCCGCAATGTTGATTGGGTCTTCGATGTTTTGCGAAAACAGCGAAACCGCCTCGCGGATTACATCTGGCAACATGTCATCGGTGCTATTTGCGGCGAATGTCGGCTTGCGTTGTGTTACCCCTTGCCCCCGCACCAACGGATGCTGGAACCAGCACGCAACCTCTGTCGCAACGCCTGCGCCCAGCGCCTCTTCGATCAGATGCAGTGACAATTCAAACGCCGCTGCCGCACCTGATGCGGTCATACGGCGTCCGTGCAGCGCTATAACATCTTCGGTAGCCTCTAGCTGTGGAAACTCCGTCGCAAAAGCGGTTTCATAACACCAATGCACCGAGATCCTATGCCCATCCAACAGACCAGAGCGGGCCAACGGAAATATCCCCCCACTCACCGCACCAATGATCGCCCCATGGCGGGCCAACTTGCGCAACTTGCCATCTGAATGCACAGGGTGTTCAAATTTCGAGGATGGGCCACTCAACAAAAATATCTGGTCCTGACCGTTACATTCATCCAAACTTAGATCAGGTTCAAACCAAACATTTGCACTGGCCTGAACCCTGTTTCCATCCTCCGAAACGATCCTCCATCCAAACGCTTCCTTGCCCGCAATTTCATTTGCGGCGCGCAAGGGTTCAATCATCGACGTCAAACATGCCATCGGAAATCCGGGGAATATAAGAAAGCCAAGCTGTATTTTTTCTTCACGGGTCATAAAATATCCTAACAGGAAAATTTTGTGATAGACTAGTAGCATTCTACCGGAAATTTCATCTGATGGCTTGTCACACTCAAACAAAACGATATTCGGTAACATCACATTACGATTGGACCCCGATATGCCCGCTACCAGCCTTGTGCAAGACCCCCACAGCCTGCGCGCAAACCGTGAGAAAGTACTGGAAGTGGCAATTGGCCGCGAAGTCCGTGCCTTTCGCCGCAAGAAAGAAATCACCGTTGCCGATCTTTCGGTGGCGACAGGGTTGTCTATCGGGATGTTGTCCAAGATAGAAAATGGCAACACCTCTCCTTCTCTTACAACGTTGCAAACTTTGGCCAATGCACTGTCTGTCCCGCTGACGTCCTTTTTCCGCGGCTTTGAAGAATCCCGCATGGCCGTTCACACGCAAAGTGGCGAAGGCGTTGAAATGGATCGCGCAGGTACTCGGGCCAATCATCAATACAACTTGTTGGGTCACATCGGTGCCAACGCAAGTGGCGTAATCGTTGAACCATATATGATTACCCTCTCTGACGAAGCTGATACCTTTCAGACCTTCCAGCACGCAGGGATTGAAACGATCTATATGCTGGAAGGTGAAGTGAATTACCGTCACGGCGAAAACGTCTATCCGCTCAGGCCCGGGGACACATTATTCTTTGACGCAGATGCGCCGCACGGGCCAGAAGTACTGGTGAAACTACCTGCCCGCTATTTGTCAATCATCAGCTATCCGCAGGGTAGCTGACCTAGCAGACGCTATTTCTTTAGCGCCGGCTCAGTCTCAAGGTCGGGCCATATGCCTGCGGAGGTCGCCTGACCGTCGTCAAATTCTGCAAGGTAATCCAGCATCATTGGGCGGTTGTCGATGAAGCCTTTGTAGGTCGCCAATTCCTCGGGAAGATCTCGGATAACACGGTGCAAACGTCGCCCCCATTTGGGAGCGGTCATCAGATCCTGAAAGCTGCACAGATAACACCGGATCGGGAAAACCAACGCGTTTGAACGCGGCAACCTGAAAAAAGTTTGCAACTCAACTCTCAGATGCTGTTTCGCCCCAATGTTTTCGGGCGTCACGGACGTCTTTTGAATGCCCCATTTGTGATAGTTCTCTGGCGATGTATCCAGCAGAGGGTTCACGGTCATTGTCCAGTTCAACCGCCGCGCAGGTGCGCCCTGCTGGATATTCAGCAAGAATTTTAATGCGCGAATAAAGATGCCCTTTTCGTGGGCCAATGGAACAGGTGCATGCCACTCAAAAAAATTCATGCCAATGTCGAAATCAAGAGACCAATCCGCCTGCGTTGTGATCATCCCTGCATCCATCCACAGGTTATCGTCACGCTGATCCAGAACCGCAAAATCACCCTGCGTTTGGCGTGTGATGTATTCCATGGGACCATAAGGCAACGTAGCTTCATCTAGGAAAGTGAAGGTGTCATCAATCCCCAATGGCTTGTTCACCCACCGCCATGTGTCACCGTCGCGGTGCAACTCAAACAGGTCGGGGTAGTCCTCTGATTTGCTGACCATAATCAACTCTAACAGGTCCCAACCCGCCAGTGTCATGTGAGGCAAGGACTGGCAGCGCAGCGGATCATCGGCCAGTACCATCGCGCGGTCGCGCATTTCCGATATATAGTGTTCGTCTACGTCAAACCGCATCTCGTAAATCGAATCCTTGGGGCCCCCACGGTGCTGTTCCATGTTCACGGAATACATGTAGCTGTCTTCGTGAAACGGAAATGGAAAACGCTTGATCGCGCGATCAGAATTCCGGAACGAATAGTCATCGCGAAAGGTTTCGTCGTTGAATTGCAAAGTCATTTTCTTCTCCATCGGGCGCTGTCAGCCAGCCCCCCAATTTGTCCCTTTTAGGGCTGAGGTGTTCTAACGGTCTAAGACCAGCGTCTTGCCCTCAAATCGGGACACGCACGGCATGATCTTTTTGCCACTGCTGAGTTCTGCTTCATCCAACCAGTGATCGCGGTGAATAAACGTGCCCGAATAATCGATCACGTTTGTTTCGCATTGCCCACACGCACCGCCTCGGCACAGATAAGGCGCATCGACCCCGGCACGCTCCAGCGCTTCCAACAGGCTTTCGTCCTCGCTGACTTGAACTACTTTGTTCGAAATCGCCAGTTTGACCTCAAATGGTTTGCCCGGTTGCGGCGCAAGGAATTCCTCATAGTGGATCGCCTCAAGCGGCCAGCCTTCCGCCTGTGCCGTGGCGCGCACCCAGTCGATCATCCCCTTTGGCCCACAGACATAAACATGTGTCCCCAAAGGCTGCCCTTCCAGTAGTTTCACAAGGTCAATCGTCTGCTTTTGATCATCGAAGTAGACATGAGTTCCATTCGGATGATGCGCCTGCAACTCATCCACATAAGAACCTAGCTCAGGTGAGCGGCAGGCATAGTGCAGTTCCCAATGTCCGTTGAAACGCTCCAACTGTTTGATTTGTGCCAGAAAGGGCGTGATCCCGATGCCGCCCGCAATAAACAGGTGTTTCTTGGCCCTCAGATCCAGAGAAAACAGATTTACGGGATAAGAGATCGTCATCTCATCTCCGATCTTGACCTTGCTGTGCATAAACCGCGAGCCACCCCGGCCTTCGTCATCACGCCGTACTGAAATCGTATATGCGTTTTGATCCATCGGATCAGACATCAGTGAATACGGGTTCAGGCGGGTGATATCGCCGTCCTGCATCTCCACAACGGTATGGGCCCCGCCCGAGAATGTAGGCAACAGGCCGCCATCCGTTCTTTTGAACCGGAAGCGGGTCACCAGTTCATTTACCGCTACAATATCGGTCACTTTGACCACAATTTTCTCAGCGCCACTCATTCGTACAGCCCCTTTGCCGTAGGCACATTGCCTGGATCTTCGGCGTCAATACAAACAGCCTGATACGCCGCAAGGCGGCGAGAGTAGTGATCGCGCACAAACAAATGCAAGCCACAGTGGCTGCATTGAAACGGGTCCGTTGCTACATCTTCGGTGATGCCCTTGCAGTGAACGCATTGCATTCGCCGCGCGGTTGAACCGCGATGTTCGGTCTGAATTGCAGTATGGGGAATGCCTGCCTGCATGGCTGCTTGTTGCGCCTGCCCCATCAGACCTTCTGTACCGGACAAATAAACCTGAAGTCCCATTTTTGCGTCCAAAAAGGTTTTGTGGATGCGTTGCTCTGCCGCGCTGTATGACGGGCCTGCATAAAACTGTGCAGGCTTCAATGCACGTAGGGCACCCTCATAATCGCCGCCCTTAGTGATGTAGATAATATGCGCGCGCGCCATCAGGTCTGGGGTGGCAACATCAAAGATCGCCTCTGCCCCTTCCGCATCCGCGATGAACAGGTGCGACGCGCCTGCGCGTGCTTCAAGTGTGCCATAAACAGGGCGGCTTAGGATGCTGGCTGGAAACTCAAACTTTGACATATTGTTCCTTGTAGGTATCGGATGCGCAGCTAGGCCGCGCACCGCGTTGACGTCATCCTTTCGCGGTACGAATGGATTTGTCTTTGTCATAGAACGGCATTTGCGCCGCTGTTGCTGCAATTTCAGTGCCATCGGCATTCCGCACTGTCAGCGCTGTTCCTGCGATAGCAGCAGCCACTGGCATACGGGCAATGCCAACGTTGTGGCCATTCACTTCTGAATACATACCAAAGGTCACATGCCCGACAGGCGAACCATCCTGCAACAATGTCGCTCCTTCATCTGCAGGTGTGGTGCCCTCGAGCATCACGCCATAGATCTTAAAGCGCTCGTTGCCCTCAGCGGCATAGTGGTTTTCCGCGCCGATAAAGCCCGTTTTGCCCGGTGAAACAGTAAACTCAAGGCCCAATTCCCAAAGGGTATCACCGCATGTTTCACCTTCAAACGGATATGTCTCGGAATTGTCGCCAGGATAAAACAGCAGGTATGATTCAGTGCGCAGCAAATCGAGCGTACTAAACTGCACTGGGCGAACGCCCATGTCTTTGCCTGCCTCTAGAATGCTGTCCCAAAGGTGGGTCGCATCCTTGGCGCGACAGAAAATCTCATAGCCACGTTCCCCCGTATAACCTGTGCGCGAAATCATCACGTCGCGGCCAAAGAGCCGCGTTTGGATGATTCCAAAATAGGCGAGATCGCGGATTGATGGAATTTCTTTGGCCAGTAAATCAACTGACACAGGTCCCTGCAAAGACATGTCATGCAGGTCATCATCAAACAGAATTTCACAGTTTTTACCCGCTGCAACCGATGCCAACTGCTCCATTCCTGTGCCGGTTCCATGGACAACCATCCATGTGTTTACTGCTAGGTGGTAGATGATGCAGTCATCAATAAACTTACCCTCAGCAGATAGGATCGACGCATAGGTGGAACGCCCTGGTGCGATCTTTTCCACATTGCGGGTTGTGACGCGGTCAATAACATATGCCGCATCCGCGCCGACCACATGGACCTTCTTGAGCCCGGATACATCCATCAACCCTGCTTTAGTGCGAATCGCTTCATAATCAGCTTTTGCACGTTCAGGCGTGTGATCGTAGAACCACGCAGTGCCCATCCCGTTCCAGTCCTCTAGCTCTCCACCGATTTCAGCGTGACGGTGCGCCAGCGCGGAGTGTCTCCATAGAATGGCCATGTGTGTATTCCCCATTTTCGACTCTGTTTGATTACATGTATTCAGCCCTAGCCCATGTCAAAAAGCAAGAATAAGAAGCAACTTTTTTTCCTGTCAGGCAATGTTGCTAAAAAATAGGGCCACCCAACAAGGGCAGCCCAATCTCAATTCACCATTTCGTTCACGGGCTACTTGTCGAACATTTTGGTTTTAGCCATTTCCGACTTTTGGCCAACAACCAGAACGGCAACACAGATGATCATGGCGATGACCGTGGTGAATCCTGGCAATGCGCCGCCCCAACCCATGAACATTGCACCGTCTACGGCGCTCCAGCTTACTTCGTCATATGGAAACATGTGTTTCTCCTTTGATTAGATTTATTCTGCAGGATGTGCGGGTGTAACAGGTGCCTCGCCGCCCCACTCTGGGTAGCCCTCAGCAGGAACCTTCACGAGGTCCATCCCTGCCAATTCCGCCCCTTCGGGGATACGCAGCATGCCAAACATCTTGAGGACGTAGGACACAACATAACCTGGCACAAAGCCCAACAAGAAGAAGACAACCGCGCCAATAATCTGGCCCATAAGATTGATCGTTGGTACATCGCCTGCCGCACCTTGAAGCGACGGATAACCCGAACCCCAGATACCCAGCATGACAACACCGTATAGTCCGATCGTACCATGCACCGTCACCGCACCAACAGCATCGTCAATACCGCGTTTTTCAAGCCAGTCTGCACAAGGCTTGAGAATGATGCCCGCGGAGAATGCGATGATAAAGGCCAGCGCAGGGAAGTAGATATCCAGACCCGAAGCCGTTGAGATAATCCCGGCGAGCGCGCCGGACATCATCCAGAACGGATCACGCGTCAATAGCCACGCACCGATAATGCCACCAGCAATTGCCATCAGGATGTTAAAGGACAAAGCGGATAGCGTGATCGGCGTGCCGTAGATCGTTGCAGGCTTATCACCAAACCACGACCATGCTTCGCCCGGCACAATCACACAGGCCATCAAGAAACCCCAGAAACCAACGATAATCAGCATCAGGCCCGTGACAGTCAGCGGCATATTGTGACCCGGAATGTGGTTCGCAGAACCATCAGCGTTAAATTTGCCGATACGCGGTCCAAGGTTGATCAAAACACCCAGCGCGAAGAAACCGGCAACCGCATGTACAAGCCCCGCTGCTCCAAAGTCATGAACGCCGAATTTGGTTACCAACCAGCCATCAGCATGCCAGCCCCACGCGGCTGCAACGACCCAAGCAAATGAGCCAAGCACGATCGCAAGGATGATAAAGCCTACTGTCTGGATACGTTCAATGACAGCGCCCGACATGATCGATGCCGTCGTAGCGGCAAACAACGCAAAGGCACCAAAGAAGACACCGGATGCCTGATCCGCAATGTTTGGCCCCATGTACTGGGCTGACTCGCCCCAACCGAATGCGATCGAGCTGGCGTATTCCGCACCAGAAATGCCCGCTGGCCCCGCGGAACCGGTGATGCCCGTTGGCAGCCCCCAATAGATCCACCATCCGAAGAAGTAGAATGTCGGGATCATAAAGGCGAAGGCCAAAATATTCTTCACACCAGACGACAGCACGTTCTTGAGCCGCGATGCGCCCATTTCATATGCCAGAAAGCCTGCGTGAATGATAATCATCAGCGGTATTGTCAGGTAATAGAATGTTTCGGCAAACATCGTGTTGGTGACAGCCGCACCAGCACTTGCGGCCTCTAGCTCGGCCAGCTTTGCGGCCAATTCAGCAATTTGTTCTTCCACAGTGTGGGTCCCCTACGTTGGAATTCTGTTAGCTGCGGCCTTGTTCTGTCGTATTGACCGCTGAGCGAACTTAAACACAGACTCGCAAATTGACCTAGCATTTTTGCCTAAAGTGAAAAAATGTTTCCTGATGGTTGAGTTTCGTGGATTTAGTGGTACGTCTAATTGAACCAGCGGCCATTGCGCCGCGCAGTGAGTCGGGGATAAAAATATGTGTGGAATTGTTGGACTGTTCCTGAAGGATAAAGCGCTAGAACCAAAGTTAGGCGAGATGCTGACATCTATGCTGATCACGATGACTGACCGTGGACCAGATAGTGCCGGAATCGCAATTTATGGTGGCGAAACAACGGGAAGGGCCAAAATGACAGTCCAGTCCGATACGCCTGAAACGGCGTTCTCTGAACTGGATGAAAAGCTCTCAAAGGCGCTAAATGCAAAGGTGGCGATGTCCGTAAAAAGCACCCATGCCATTCTTGATTTACCTGCAGGGTCAATCGCTCAGGCGCGCACTGCTCTTACAGAGATCGATAGCAGCATCCGCATGATGAGCCGTGGCGACAGTCTAGAGATTTATAAGGAAGTCGGCCTGCCCAAAGATGTGGCAGCCCAATTCGATTTAGCACAAATGTCAGGCACTCATGGCATTGGTCACACTCGGATGGCGACCGAATCAGCGGTAACAACGATGGGTGCCCACCCGTTTAATACGGGCGATGATCAGTGCCTTGTGCACAACGGATCACTGTCCAACCACAATTCATTGCGCCGCAAACTGCGCCGTGACGGCATCCACATTGAAACCGAAAACGATACTGAGGTTGGTGCGGCCTATCTCACATGGCAAATGCAGAACGGTGCAACACTGGGTGAAGCGCTGGAAAGCAGCCTTGATGATCTGGACGGGTTCTTCACATTTGTCGTTGGCACCAAAGATGGCTTTGGCGTGGTTCGCGACCCGATTGCATGCAAGCCAGCCGTGATGGCCGAAACTGATCAATACGTGGCCTTCGGATCTGAATACCGTGCATTGGTGGACTTACCCGGCATCGAAACTGCCCGCGTTTGGGAGCCGGAACCCGCAACTGTATATTTCTGGAGCCACACCGACGCTCCCTCCTCCAAAGAAAAGGCCGCCTGAGATGCAGACAATCGACCTACAGGAAACTGGCCTGCGCGAGATGAACAAGACGCTGCATGCCCAAGCAGACAACACAAACCAGACGGCATGGGAAATCGTAAATCCAAAAGGTGCGCATGCAATCGCATGCGGCCTGAATGCACCGATCGAAGTGACCGTCAAAGGCTCAACCGGGTATTACTGCGCGGGCATGAACCAGCACGCCACCGTCAACATCCACGGATCGGCTGGTCCTGGGACCGCTGAAAACATGATGTCTGGCAAAGTTGTGATTGAGGGCGACGCCTCTCAATACGCTGGTGCCACAGGCCATGGCGGGCTGCTGGTGATCAAAGGCAATGCATCTTCGCGCTGTGGCATTTCGATGAAAGGCATCAACATCGTGGTGCATGGCAACATCGGCCACATGTCAGCGTTTATGGCCCAATCCGGCAATCTAGTTGTCTGCGGAGATGCAGGCGATGCACTTGGTGACAGCTGCTATGAGGCACGGTTGTTTGTCCGCGGTGAAGTAAAGTCATTGGGTGCTGACTGTGAGAAAAAGGAAATGCGGCCCGAGCATATCGAAATTTTGCGCGCCCTTTTGGAAGAAGCCGGATCAGACGCCAAACCCGAAGAGTTCACGCGCTACGGATCGGCCCGCAACCTGTATAATTTCGACGTTGATAACGCCGCGGCATATTAAGGATACCAACATGAATAAAAACGACCCAAAGGGTATCCCCCACACCACGCCTCGCCAGTCCGCTACCTTTAGTCAGGATGTAAACAGCGATATCCGGCGTGCGGCTGCAACGGGGATTTATGACATTCGCGGGGGCGGAGCCAAACGAAAGGTCCCGTCATTTGATGATCTGTTGTTTATGGGTGCCTCCATCTCTCGCTATCCGCTCGAGGGATACCGCGAGAAATGCGAAACCTCGGTAACCATCGGTGGCTTACACGCAGAAAACCCGATCCACTTGGACATACCAATCACCATAGCAGGTATGTCCTTTGGCGCGCTTTCAGGGCCCGCCAAAGAAGCCTTGGGGCGCGGTGCATCGGCTGCTGGCACCTCCACCACCACAGGTGACGGCGGCATGACATCCGAAGAACGCGGCCATTCAGACAAATTGGTCTATCAATATCTGCCATCACGTTACGGCATGAATCCAGATGACCTGCGCCGTGCAGATGCAATCGAGATCGTCGTGGGCCAAGGTGCCAAACCGGGCGGCGGCGGGATGTTGTTGGGGCAAAAGATCAGTGATCGTGTTGCGGAAATGCGCAACCTCCCAAAAGGGATCGACCAGCGCTCAGCCTGTCGCCACCCTGACTGGACTGGCCCCGATGATCTGGAAATCAAAATCCTTGAACTGCGCGAGATCACTGGATGGAAAGTGCCAATCTACGTAAAGGTTGCAGGCGCACGCCCCTATTATGATGTGACCCTTGCAGTGAAAGCAGGCGCTGACGCGATTGTTCTGGATGGCATGCAAGGTGGTACAGCCGCTACGCAGGATGTGTTCATTGAGCACGTGGGCCAACCTACACTGGCCATCATCCGCCCCGCGGTTCAGGCGCTTCAGGATCTCGGTATTCACCGCAAGGTTCAGCTGATCCTATCAGGCGGCATTCGCTCTGGCGCGGATGTGGCCAAAGCGATGGCACTGGGCGCTGATGCCGTTGCAATTGGTACTGCGGCCTTGATCGCACTTGGCGACAATGACCCCAAGTACGAAGCCGAATACAACGCGCTAGGTACAACAGCAGGCGCTTATGATGACTGGCACGAAGGCAAAGACCCTGCAGGCATCACCACACAAGACCCTGATCTGATGGCACGATTTGATCCCATTGAAGGCGGCCGCAGGCTCAAAAACTATCTCAAGGTGATGACGCTGGAGGCGCAGACGATTGCGCGGGCCTGTGGCAAGAACCACCTGCACAACCTTGAACCCGAAGATTTGGTCGCCCTGACAATGGAGGCCGCAGCAATGGCGCAAGTGCCACTGGCAGGCACCAACTGGTACCCCGGCAAACCAAACACTTCTTATTGATCCAAAACGAGGGCGCGGCTGATTTCAGATCGCGCCCCATTCTTTTTCACAACAGGAAACGAAACAATGGCAACGGACCTTGCAAAATTCGCCGAAGACAACGGCATCAAATACTTCATGATCTCATTCACCGATCTGTTCGGTGGCCAACGGGCAAAATTGGTTCCCGCACGCGCAATTTCTGACATGCAAGAAGATGGCGCTGGATTTGCTGGATTCGCGACATGGTTGGACTTAACGCCAGCGCACCCTGATATGCTTGCGGTTCCCGACCCTGAGGCCGTGATCATCCTGCCGTGGAACAAAGAAATCGCTTGGGTACCCGGCAATTGCGTAATGGAGGGCGAAGACGTTGCCCAAGCACCGCGCAATGTGTTGCGTAAATTGATTGATGAAGCCGCCGAGCAAGGCATGCATGTCAAAACAGGGATCGAAGCCGAGTTCTTTTTACTCACACCTGCGGGCGATCAGATCAGCGATGAATTCGATACTGCAGCCAAGCCGTGTTATGACCAGCAAGCCTTTATGCGCCGCCTAGACATCATCCGCGAGATTTCGGATCACATGCTTGAACTGGGCTGGAACCCCTATCAGAACGATCATGAGGATGCGAACGGCCAGTGGGAAATGAACTGGGACTTTGACGATGCGCTCAAGACCGCAGACAAACACTCGTTTTTTAAGTTTATGACCAAATGCGTTGCGGAAAAGCACGGCTACCGCGCGACGTTTATGCCTAAACCTATCGAGGGTCTTACAGGTAACGGCTGCCATGCCCATGTCTCGGTCTGGGATGCACCGGGTGCTGCATCAAAAACAAACGTCTTTGCAGGTGAAGGTGAAGGTCAAACTGGCGAAGTCGGCCTCTCCGAGCGCGGCAAACATTTCTTGGGTGGCATCATGAAGCACGCAAGTGCCTTGGCCGCGATCACCAACCCCACTGTGAACAGCTACAAACGGATCAACGCGCCGCGCACAACATCTGGCGCAACATGGGCCCCAAACACTGTCACGTGGACAGGCAACAACCGGACACACATGGTCCGCGTGCCCGGCCCTGGCCGGTTTGAGCTGCGCTTGCCAGATGGTGCGGTGAACCCTTACCTGCTTCAGGCGATCATCATTGCAGCGGGCCTATCAGGTATCCGCTCCAAAGCTGATCCAGGAAAACGTCACGATATTGATATGTACGCTGAAGGGCACACGATTACCGATGCTCCTAAACTGCCGCTCAACATGTTGGATGCATTGAGGGCTTATGATGCGGATGAAGGCCTAAAGGCCGCAATGGGCGAGGAATTCTCAGCTGCATATCTCAAGATGAAAATGCAAGAATGGAATGATTTCTGCGGCCACTTCTCTGCCTGGGAAAAAGCCAACACACTAGACATCTAATCGTTTGCACCGCGCCTCTTCGTTTGATGAGGCGCGGTCACTAAGCCACTCTCAGCGTAGCCAATCAGAACGTTGTGCGATCGTTGCATACCAAAACAATGCGGTCGCAACGGCCAAAGAGAACATCATCGAAATTGGCATGCCCAACAGCATCAGGGTAAAGGCCGATACGGCAATAACACCAAGCAGAGACACGCCCAACACCACTAATGCAACTCGTCTGCGCAATAACAAAAGAATACATCCGACAGCACCGCCAAAGACACCCACGGCAAAACCACCCGTCGCCCAAGCAGGGCGTGAATTGATGATCAACTGGTAGGTTTCAGGCATCTGCAAAACAGTTTCAGCATCCGTCTGGGCAATGAAATTCAGACAACCCATCAGGTTCCATGCCAGCCCCAATGTCACCGCGATCCAAAAGCTGAAATGTGGTTTTACCTGTGTCATCGACGCCCCCTGTAAAAATTGCTCAGAATACGACCTTGGGCGATTTATTCGCAGATATCAACTTTCCCACAAGGAATATTTGTTGACTTTCAGTGTCCAAATACGATCGTATCGCTCTAACAATAACTTTTCAAAGGAACACAAATCATGACCAAACGAATTGCGGTTATCGGAGCAGGCCCGTCTGGTCTGGCACAGTTGCGGGCCTTTCAATCGGCTGCGGCACAAGGTGCAGAGGTTCCAGAGATTGTGTGCTTTGAAAAGCAGTCCAATTGGGGTGGATTGTGGAACTATACGTGGCGCACAGGGTTGGATGAATACGGCGAGCCGGTCCACGGCTCCATGTACCGGTATTTGTGGTCTAACGGCCCCAAAGAGGGTCTAGAATTTGCTGACTATTCATTTGAGGAACATTTCGGCAAACAGATCGCCTCATATCCGCCGCGCGCTGTCCTGTTTGATTACATCGAAGGACGTGTAAAAAAAGCAGAGGTCCGCGATTTGATCCGTTTTGAAACCGCCGTGCGGTGGGTCGAAAAGGAAGGAGATAAATTCAACGTCACAGTCTGCAACTTACCCGAAGACCACACATACACAGAAGAATTTGATCACGTGATTGTCTGTTCAGGGCACTTTAGTACGCCCAACGTTCCGCAGTTTGATGGGTTCGAGAGCTTTAAGGGCCGCGTTCTGCATGCCCATGATTTCCGTGATGCGATGGAGTTCAAAGACAAGGACATCCTCATTGTTGGCACAAGCTATTCCGCCGAAGACATCGGGTCGCAGTGTTGGAAATACGGAGCGAAATCCATCACAGTAAGCCACCGTACCGCCGCCATGGGGTATGACTGGCCTGACAACTGGGCCGAAGTACCGCTATTGACCCATGTTGATGGCAATACCGCCCATTTCAAAGATGGCACATCCAAAGACGTTGATGCCGTGATTCTTTGCACCGGATATAAACACCACTTCGCATTCCTGCCTGACAGTCTGCGTCTCAAGACGGCCAATCGCCTGGCAACTGCGGACCTGTACAAAGGGGTCAGCTATGTCGATGAGCCGGCCTTGTTCTACATTGGCATGCAGGACCAGTGGTTCACCTTTAACATGTTTGATGCTCAGGCTTGGTGGATCAGGGATGCTATCATGGGCCGCATCCCGCTCCCCGACAAATCGACCATGCAAGCAGATGTTGCGGAACGCATCACACGCGAAGACGCTGGCGCAGACGACTATGACGCAATCTGGTATCAGGGCGATTATATCAAAGAGCTGGTAGCCGAAACGGACTACCCTTCCTTTGACGTAGAAGGCGCGTGTCAGGCATTCAAAGCGTGGAAGGGCCACAAGAAAGCGGGCATCATGACCTTCCGGGATAACGGTTATAAGTCTGTAATCACCGGTACGATGGCACCCAAGCACCACACGCCGTGGAAAGACGCGCTAGACGACAGCTTAGAGGTCTATTTGCAGAATTGATCACGGATTTTGCGGGGATGGTCAGCCATAGCTGATCACTCCCGCCCCCCCCTTCTTCAAGGGGTCTGCATCTCGCCTTCCCAATCAGCGACATCGTTAATCAGGATTGTTGCGACTCGTATAAAGACCGCGCGCATCTTGTCGATGTGGGGGCCACTGTGGCCCTCCATTTCAATCGCCTTGTCCATGCAGGCCAACCAGTTATCGGCGTCTGCCTGCCGAATTGGAACATGAGCATGGATAAGCTTCACATCCATATGCCCGTGCTTTTCCTTGTAAAACTGCCGCCCCCCCAGAAAACCGGATAAGAAATTGAATTGCTCAATGCGCGCATGCGCAACGCCGTGCCCACGAGCATGCAAGCGGCGCAGGTTTGCACCCTCAGGAAGAGTTTCGATTAGATCATAAAATTGCTCTACCAATGCGCGCAAACGACCCTCACCTCCCAAATCGTCTAACGCTGTCATGAACGTGGTTTTTCTTTGGTCGGATCATAAGCTGCAAGCGTGGGTGCTATCACTGCTGGAATACGTTTTTGATGGCCGTCAAGCTTGCCTATTTCCAGCGCGGTCCCCGGCGCGGAATGGGCCAAATCAACCCGCGCCATCGCAATATTTTTACCCAACAACGGCGAGCGGATCGAGGACGTTACCTCGCCGATTTGCGCACGTCCGACATGGATGCAATCGCCATGGGACACCTCAACATTACTGTCTATCTCTAGGCCAACCAATTTGCGCATCGGGTTTTCCTTGCGCCGGATCAAAGCATCACGCCCCATAAAATCATCGGTCTTTGATTTGAGTGGCACGGTAAACCCGATACCTGCCTCAAACGGGTCAGTTTGATCGCTAAAATCATAACCAGCAAAGATGAGGCCCGCTTCGATGCGCACCATATCCAGCGCCTCAAGGCCCATCGGCTTTATACCGTGATCCTGTCCCGCCTCCCAGATCGCATCGAATATCTCGGCGCAGTCTTTGGGGTGGCACATGACCTCATAACCCAACTCGCCCGTATATCCGGTTCTGCTCAGCACAAATGCTGTGCCAGATTCATTGTTCAGCCGCGCAGGGGTAAAGCGGAACCATCCCAATTGATCAAATTCAGGATTATGCGGCGCGGTCCAAACGATTTTACGCAGCAAATCACGGCTTTCAGGTCCTTGAACCGCAACGTTATGCATTTGATCCGTCGAGGAGCGCACAAGAACCTTAAGCTCCAACTTCTCCGCCAGTTCTCGCAGCCATTCGCCGCCATATTCAGTCCCGCCGATCCAGCGGAAATTATCGCGTGTCAGGCGGAAAACGGTTCCATCATCGATCATCCCGCCGTGTTCGTAACACATCGCCGTGTAAACCACGCCCCCATCAGCCAACGTCTTCATATTACGGGTAAATGCATACTGGCACAGTGCTTCGGCGTCCGGTCCCATGATTTCAAATTTGCGCAGGGGCGACAAATCCAAGATGACACATTTCTCGCGGCACGCATGGTACTCTTCGATGGGGCCTGCATCTGCATAACAATTGGCCAACCAATACCCGTTATATTCAATGAAATTTCGGGTGTGTTTGGCAAAGCTGTCGTGGAAACCTGTTTGCTTGGTCATTTTCGGCTCCGAATCTGGGGTCGTGCGGGTTGCGATGGCCCGCTGGAATGTCTCTTTGCCGCTATAGGTGCGGATATGAATATCGGTAGGGTTCCAGCCATTAGCGGCAGTCGTGTCATCCGGACAAGCAGAGCTGACACAAACGATATCCGTCAGGGCACGCAACAGCACAAAATCGCCGGGACGCGACCATGGCTCGTCTGCATACATCACGCCGTGATCATCTAGAAACGTGTTGAAAAAGAAATTGATCGCCATCCAACCGGGACGCGGCGCAACGCCATAGTTCGCCAACGCAGTGTTGAAGTTAGTCGAGCAATTCACATGGCCGGGATAGCCTGTGTCATTATAGTATTTTTCAGTGCAAGCCATGGCAAAGGCGTCATGACGCCCGCAGGTATCTTGCACGACCTCAACCAGAGGCAACATCTCTTGGTCATAATACTTCGCGTGTAGGCCAGGCATCGGATAGGCATGGCCCATCAACGTGCGGGTCGTTGTCACATCCAATGCATGCTCGATACCCTTGTCCAATTTTCGCGCGGAAAAACACTCAAAATCGGAACACTGCCGCCCATCTACATCTATAATCTGGATGTAATCGCCCGCCTTCACAAAAAACGCCTCGGCCGTTTGGCTGTGGACGCGGATGTCAGATAATTGATTGGCCAGAGGATCGGGTAGTTTGAAACGCGCATGCATTTTTAGGGTGGCCCGTTTGATCATAACGATCAGTGGTGTTGCCGTGTTCTGCGCCTCAAAATCCATTTTGTCTGCTGGGGTTGCGACAATCACCACGCCGTCACGCAAAGCGGTAAAACTTGCTTCTGTTTTAGGCGGGGTTGTGGCCTCAAACAGATGGATGGCAGCAGCTGACGCTATGTCGATGTGGCGTGCATCAAGCCCCATGCGCAAACCACGCAGCGATTTATCGTCACTTGTCAGCAGCCTGTGCAGACCAGCGGCCACACCATTAGCCTTCCCTGCAATAATGCCAGCATCAACGCGCCCTTTTGGGTCGCTCACGACGATTTCACAGTGCTGGCCGCCCTCTTCATTGATCACTGTCAGCTGATCGCCAGCCTCAATCGGGATAAGAACAGCACCCTGCCCCTCTACCACATATCGTTCCGTCCCCGCTGGGAGCGAAAACACCTGTGGCTGAATAATTTTACTGGGTTTCGGTGGACCCGAGCGAACGTTAGGATAGTCATCAAGCATCAAGACCCCCTGTCCAAAATGTTGCATAAGCGGAATAATTATTTAACATGAAGAATACAGAACCGAAGCGCTACAGCAAATAAAATCGGACAAAATGAACACTCAAACCAACACATTTATCGATTGGGCCTGCTTTGTGGTTCCTACAACTGGCTCTTACGCTGTTTCTATTGAAAACGCCCCCGCAGCATTCGGCGGCGCACCTTATATGATTCCCTTCATTGGGAGCGCAATATGAGCACAATTGCCCTTGGATTGATTGCCGCCTTCTGCTGGGGTTTTCATGATATTTGCGTCCGGTTCTTAAGCCAGAAAACACCAATTAGTGCCTGCATCATCACTGTTCTGACGACCGGATTGTTGTTTCACCTTGGCCTCATGACATTCACGGGAGGATTTGCGCCGCTTCCGGCGAATGTGATCTGGATGTCATTGGGCGCTGGCGTGTTTTTTGTCCTTGCAACTTTTGGCCTATATCTCGCATTTGAACGGGGACCGGTCCGGCTGGTTGCCCCGCTGATTGCTGGCTATCCCATTCTGTCGGTTGCATTGGCCGTAGCCTCTGGAATCCCAATATCAGCACTGCAGTGGATCGCCGTTACAGCCATTGTTTTGGGGGTCGCAGCCGTTGCCGCCCTTTCTGATACCAGTGCCGATGATGCCCCCCCCAAAGGGCGCACGATTTTCTATGCGCTGGCTTCGGCTGGAGGTTTTGCTGGTACATTCGCCCTTGGCCAACACGCAGCCGAGCTGGGCGGAGAGATGCCAACAACGCTTGTGACCCGCATTTTGGCTGTCGGACTGACCATCACCATTCTGCTCGCCTTCAAGTTACCCTTCTGGCCAGGTCGCAACGCGCTTCCGCTGTTGATTGCCATGGGTGTTGCTGATGGTATTGCGCTGCTGAGCGTTCTTTCCGCAGGCAGCAAGCCCGATCCGCAATACGCAGCAGTCACCTCATCGATGTTCGGGCTTTTAACGATTCTGCTCGCTTGGTTGTTTCTCAAAGAAAAAATGTCACTGCCCCAATGGGTCGGCTGCATCATTGCCTTCTGCGGCGTCGGTTACTTATCGCTATAAGTAACCGCCCTACCCCGAATTATTCTTTGAGATAAACTCGGGGCACAATACGCTGCTGATCTGCACTTGGTAGAGTATCACGATTAAACAGATAGATGGTGCAGCGCATTGGTTTTTTATGTTTCACAGCTCATTTGCGTTCCATTGGGGTTGGACCAATTGTCCTTGAGCGTTGCCATATGTTGAATGCCCCTCACCTGTTGGCAGATGTACCGTGACAGCAGCCGAGCGTTTTGTTCCGACTGGTATGGTTGTCAGAACCTTCAACTTTTTCACCGATCCGTTTGGCAGGCGGCAGGACAAAGGTGAGTTCCTGAATTTTGTAGGGATTTCGATCGAGTTAGCTAAATCATTATTTTTCAATACGCCATCAGGCGTGGCCACTTGGCAGACCGTCCCTTCTGGTGCACCTTGAACACCCAGAATAATTCGATCTTTACCGTAGTCGCCAGAAAGCCTGACGTAGTCAGCGTCAGAGCCCGAACATCCTACAAGGGAAAAAGCGAGACCAAAGACTAAGAATGAAGGCAAAATACGCATTGGGATTTCTTTCAAATTAATGTGCTTTACCAATACGGCACCCCCATAGCGAGTAGTCAACGCGATCTCTCCCCTCTAACACGCTAAAAAATATGTTCTATCTATGAATCCCAGTAGTTTCGCCCGCCTCAAATCATCTCTCGGGGCATGCGTTCCGCAGCCAAGACACTGCAGTTTTCGCGGCCTCTAACGTCGCATCAAAATTCTCAAATATCTCATCACCGTGGTGACCGATGCTATACCATCCTCGTCCATCTTCGGGATCACGCCGAAACTCATCAAATCCGAATGTGCCATCCGGGCGCGCAAAAACATCGACACAAATTGTTTCGCCATCAAGATTGATAGATCGAATGACCTTATTGATATGAGCCATGATGCAACTCCATTAATCCAATTGGTTTCTAGAAAAGCACGCTGGATGGCTTTGATCAGCTTCTAGCAACCCTTCATTTCCCTAAATCTACACCCAGACATTGAAGGGTTCTTTCATCCTGATCACCATCAAAGAACTTATCTAAAACCGATCCAAGCGATCAATATTTACAGGGCAAATGACCAATGTCATAATTTGAATCCCTCCATGATGTCTCTCAAATCAATATTGCGAGCGCAGATATTCCATCACTGAGCTGCGCACCGACATCTCACCGCGTTCCCGCGCATCTTCCATAACGGCGCGGACTTCGGTCAAATCACAACGGCGCAGCAGGCTTTTGACTGGTCCAATCGACGCTGGGCGCATCGAAAGTGTCCGCAAACCGATCGCCGCAAAGCACAGCGCCTCAACAGGGCGACCAGCATCCTCGCCGCAGAAAGAGACAGGCGTGCCAGTGACAGCACAGCGTTGAACGATCCCTTCCAAAAAGGTGAGGAAGCTAAGGTTCAGTGTATCATAGCGCTTGCGCACCCGTTCATTTTCCCGGTCTGCCGCAAAGAAGAACTGCTTGAGATCATTGCCCCCGATGGACAGAAAATCAACTTCTTCGAAGAACTTGTCGGGCGCGAAGGCGAGGCTTGGCGTTTCCAGCATCGCACCCACATCAATGGAGGACGGTAGCTTGTGCCCCAGCTTAGCTTCGCGCGCGAGGGTCTTGTCGACCTCGGCGCGTGCAGCGCGGTATTCCTCAAATTGCGCGACAAAGGGGAACATAATCGTCAACGGCCCACCATCCGCGGCGCGAAATAACGCCTGCAGCTGCATCCGCATGATGCCCGGCTTGTCCAACCCGACGCGGATTGCGCGCCATCCCAATGCAGGGTTGGGTTCATCGTTTGGCTTCATGTAGGGCAAGACCTTGTCAGACCCGATATCAAGCGTGCGAAACACCACCCGTTTGCCCTGAGCCGCATCAAGAACACGCTTGTAAAGCGAGCTTAGGTCAGACCGTCGCGGCATTTTGTTACGCACGAGGAATTGCAGCTCGGTCCGGAACAGCCCTACCCCTTCGGCACCCGAATTCACCAACGAAGGCAAATCGGCCATCAATCCAGCATTCATTTGTAAGGTGATGGTATTTCCGCATTTCGTTTCAGCAGGCTTTTCTCGAATGGATGCATAACGCTCCTGCGCTGCGGCTTGCATTGCGATTTTATCGCGGAATGCGGTTGCCACAGCATCTTCGGGGCGCAGGTGTACGATGCCCTGTTCGCCGTCGATCATCACGTGATCGCCATTCAGCGCCTCATTGGTAATACGCCCTGCGTGCACAACCAGCGGTATCGCAAGCGCACGTGCCACAATCGCGGCATGTGACCCAACCGAGCCTTGCTCAAGTATAATTCCCCGCAAGGAACGACCGTATTCCAACAACTCGGCAGGGCCGATATTACGTGCCACCAGAATTGGATCCGCAGGCATTTCAGCCCCAGTATCTGATCCTTGGCCCGTCAATATCCGCAAAAGCCTATTTGACAGATCGTCCAGATCGCTCAACCGTTCACGCATGTAGCTGTCGGACGATTCCCCAATACGGGATTGGGCAAGAGACTGCTCTTTTTCCACTGCCGCCTCAGCAGACAAACCCTGCGTGATGTCGTCCTGCATCCGCCTCATCCAGCTTTTTGAATTCGCGAACATGCGATAGGTCTGGATAACCTCCTGCTGGTCTTTATCGCCCAGCGCCATTGTCAGCATCTGATCAACACTCAGCCGCAAGGTATCGACCGCTTCGATCAGGCGTTGCGACTCACGCTCGGGATCATCCGCAATGGGGTTAGAAACAACCACACGCGGTTCGTGCAGCCAAATGTGACCCTCGGCCACGCCTTCCTGCGCGATGGTGCCACGCAGCAAAACCGGCTGGCTGTGGCGTGCAGACATCGCTGCGCCTTCACCCACAAATGCACCCAATTCAGTCATTTCTGCCAGCACCATGGCGACAACTTCCAGCGCGTAAACCTCATCGGTATTAAACTCGCGTGCAGTTTTGGACTGTGCGACAAGAACGCCCAATGTGTCACCCAATCTCTGGATCGGCACACCAAGAAAGCTTGAATAAATCTCTTCGCCCGTTTCCGGCATGTACCGGAAACCTTTGGCCTGTGGCGCATCAGGCGTATTGATCACGCGCCGTTGCTTGGCCACACGGCCTACCAGACCTTCACCCATTCTCATGCGTGTTTCGTGTACCGCGTCCTTATTCAGACCCTCGGTTGCACAAAGTTCTAGTGTATCTTCATCCCGAAACAGATAAATCGAACACACCTCGCACCCCATAGAGGTTGCGATCAAATGAGTGATTTTATCAAGCCGAGCCTGACCTGCGTCATCCCCTGCCATTGCGTCCCGCAGACGCCCCAGCAGCTTGCGACTGTCGCTTTCAGTACGTTCTGGCATGGCATCCCTAGTCTTTGCTTAAGTTCGATTATAACCGCTGCAAAACCAGAATGGGAGAGGCAATTGCGCGCCATGCGCGAATGCCGCCAAAGGTGATCAATTATTACGCACCACGTCAGAAAGCGGATTTAGCCCACTGATTCAAATCATAAATCAATGGGCTGAAAAACGAATTCGATTAGGTTGCTTTGTCCAACTCAAACGCATCATGAAGCGCCTGCACCGCAAGCTCCATGTATTTGCGATCAATCAGAACACTGATTTTGATCTCTGACGTAGTGATAACTTTGATGTTAACACCCTCATCAGACAAAACCTTGAACATCTTCGCCGCGACACCAGTGTGGCTGCGCATGCCAATACCCACAACAGAGACCTTGGCAACGCCCTCATCCGCGATCAATTCTTGGTAATTGATCACACCGTCATCCGCGGCTTTTTGCATCGCAGCCTGCGCGCGCGTGACCTGATCAACAGGGCACGACCATGTCATATCGGTGCGGCCTTCTTCGGCGATGTTCTGCACAATCATGTCAACATTGACGCCCCCGTCACTAAGCGCGCCAAAAATTCGCGCCGCAATGCCGGGACGGTCAGCAACCGATACCAGCGTCATCTTGGCTTCATCGCGGCTAAATGCGACGCCCGCTACTACATTGCTCTCCATGATTTCCTCCTCATCGCAAACGAGCGTACCAGCATCGTCGCTTTGTTCCTCAAAACTAGACAATACGCGTAGCTTAACCTTGTAGCGCATCGCCAATTCGACCGAGCGGGTCTGCAGTACCTTGGCCCCAAGTGACGCAAGCTCTAGCATTTCCTCAAACGAAATTTTGTCCAGCTTGCGCGCTTTAGCTTCAACGCGCGGATCGGTGGTATAAACACCATCGACGTCTGTATAAATATCGCAACGTTCAGCATCAAATGAGGCCGCAAAAGCAACCGCAGTTGTATCAGAACCACCTCGACCCAACGTCGTGATCCGTCCCTCAGGGCTTACGCCCTGAAAACCAGCGACCACAGCTACTTTCATACCATCAGCGAATCTCGCCATGATATTTTCAGGTGGAATGGCTTCGATACGCGCCGCTGAGTGCGCAGATGTTGTTTGTACAGGCACTTGCCAGCCCTGCCAGCTACGTGCGGGGACATCCATCTCTTGCAACGTAAGTGCCATAAGGCCTGCCGTCACGTTCTCACCGCTAGACACAACCGCATCATATTCACGCGCGTCATGCAGGGGCGATGTCTCATTGACCCAGCCCACCAGCTCATTTGTTTTACCAGACATCGCAGAGACAATGACAATCACATCATAGCCTTTGGCCACCTCAACACCGACGCGTTTTGCTGCGCGGCGAATACGGTCCAATGTGGCCACGGATGTGCCACCGAATTTCATTACCAATACAGGCATAAGACCCTCGTCTTCTTTACTCCGCGCTGCATCTACGCCAGCAGGCGCGCGGGCGCAAGATCAGTAGGGATGCGGCCGCCCGTCCCATGTCTCAAAACAGCCTGTCTTTTCAATACTCAGCTCGTGAAACCGCGCAGTAAGGCCCGATACGGCCTCATCCACTGTGATCTCCGCTGTTGCGCCGCCCATGTCAGTTTGCACCCAGCCAGGATGATAAATACCCACCGCGATGCCTTCGCTTTTTAGATCAGCCGCCAAATTCCGGCCAAGGTTCAGCACTGCCGCCTTTGAGGCCCGGTAGATATAGCTGCCCCCCGGCGCGCGCTCGGATGAGCCCATTTGCGACGAGATAATAGCAATGCGTGGCTTTTGAGCGCGCCGCAAATGCGGGAGCAACGCCTGAATGCTTAGGAAAACGCCTGTTACATTGGTCGCAAAGCTTTGAGCCCAAAGATCAGCTCCATATCCGGTTTGGATATCATCGCCTTTGTCCAGATAAACGCCTGCATTGCAGATTAACAGTTCGACAGGTTTTTCACCGATTTCCTGAGCCATTTCAGTGTGGCCACTAGGGTGTGTGACATCCAACGTGATGTCGGCCGCTACCGAACGGCCCGTCCCCATCACATCAACGCCTTGCGCGCGGTAATGTTCAGCCAATTTTGCGCCAATACCACGGCTCGCGCCTGTAATAACCACTGTCATGTCGGGTTCCTTATGTCAGGTTTCTGCAACTAATTACTGCAACTTCTGTTTTGGTTTGAAAGGAAGTGGCACCACAGGAACGCCCTCCTCGATAAGCGCACGCGCGTCAGCCGCACTCGCCTCTCCATAAATAGACGCCTCAGGTGCGGTACCTTCGTGCATCTCACGCGCTTTTTCTACAAATTTACCCCCGACATAAGTCGCATTCTCTTCAACTTCGCGGCGTACTTCGGCAATCGCTGCAGCACGTGTTTCAGCCTGCGGATCGGCAATAATAGCGCGATCTTTGTCAGCACCAACACGTGGTGCCATCAGGGATTTTTTTACGTCAGCCGCTCCGCAAATAGCACAACTCAGATGTCCTGCCTTGTCCAAAACATCAAACGCCGATGCCGACTGGAACCAGCTTTCAAATTCGTGGCCCTCCTGACATTTCAGCGCGTATCTGATCATTCACTTATCCCTAGACTCAACTGCGATGCCTCACGATGTGCTATGCACCCTACCGCGGTCAAGCAGAGGTGGCCCTTTTGGGTGGAGAAAAGCCGATAATCAACTTTCCCAATTCCCTGTGCTGCACCATTTTTGCTGCCTTCTTACGGGACACCCATTTGCGGCGACGGTCCCGCATTTCTGGGTATTTCTTCTTAAGTCGCTTAACCTTAACGGGATAGAGCATCGCCAAACAGGCTAATGTGTCCTGCCCTTCACGCAAGCGCGCGTAAGAATAGACGCCAATACATGCGTCACTTGCCGCGCCGACAACACCCGCCTCTTCCCATGCTTCGATCAGTGCACATTGCGCTGGGGTTTTACCCTCCATAGGCCAGCCCTTTGGGACGATCCAGCGCTTCCTGCGCCGTGACGTTACAAGTAGGATCTGAACCTTGCCTGCCTTGCGCCGCCAACATAGCGCACCGAACTGCGTGCGCGCGCTGCCTTTTGCACCGCCATGCAGTGAGATTGGCAATTGATTAACCATGTTGCGGAAACCCAGCCTTAAACAACGTACTAAATCTGTCCTAGCTTGAATTCCAAGCCATGGCCAGCCGCTCAGCACCCCCTTGCGGCGCTGCACAGCTTGTCAGATAGTCTGGACAATATGCGTCACATCATTGCCCAGATACTCATCTCTTTATTCCTTGCCCTGCCCTTGCAGGCGCAACCTGTCACTGTGTTTGCAGCAGCGTCATTGCGCGAGGCATTGAACGAGATTGCTGCGCAGTATCCAGATGATATTACTTTGTCTTTTGCAGGTTCAGGGACACTAGCCCGTCAGATCGCCGCAGGTGCGCCTGCTGATGCCGTTGTTCTTGCCCACCGCGATTGGGCCATCTGGCTAGAGGCCCACGAACTCATCCTTCCTCACAGCACACAAGAAGTTGCAGGCGGCCAACTTGTTCTAATTGGCGCATCGGATGCTGACCCAATCCCAAATACAAACACAACCACGTTAACAAGCGCCCTCAATGGCGGCCGTTTGGCGATGGGGCAGCGTGATGGCGTGCCCGCAGGAACATACGCCCGCGAATGGCTGCAACATATCGACGCGTGGAATGTACTATCGCCGCAACTGGCCGAAACTGACAATGTGCGTGGAGCCCTTGCCCTTGTCGCCCAGCGCGCCGCACCGTTGGGTGTGGTCTACGCCTCAGATGCAATGGCCGAACCGCGCGTCCGCATTTTACATACGATTGCCGCGGATGCCCACACGCCTATCCGCTATCCTGCTGCTGCGATTACGGACATTGGACGTGACTTTGTTAAACATCTGAGCACGCCCCAAGCCATCGCCATTTTCACCAAGTACGGGTTTGCACCATGAGCTTGGACGCCGTCGCATGGGATGCATTGCGCCTGTCCCTTTGGGTGGCTGTTTGGGCCACAGTGATCGCGGTCCCCCTCGCGCTTTGGGTCGCATGGGTTTTGGCGCGCCGCGAATTCTGGGGAAAGTCACTGCTCAATGCGGTGGTACACCTGCCCCTTGTGTTACCGCCTGTCGTTACGGGTTACATCCTGCTCACCCTATTTTCGCCCGCAGCCCCTGCTGGAGCTGCGCTTGGCGTTATTGGATTGACGCTTGCATTCAAATGGACTGGAGCCGTGCTGGCCGCAATTGTCATGGGCTTTCCGCTGATGGTGCGCGCGATGCGGCTGGCTATCGAGGCCGTTGATCCAAAACTGGAAGAGGCCGCAGCAACATTGGGTGCATCCCCCATTAGCGTTTTTTCTCGTGTGACCTTGCCACTGATTGCGCCGGGCGTTTTAGCGGGCGCAGTCATGGGTTTTGCAAAAGCCATGGGTGAGTTCGGCGCGACGATCACTTTTGTCGCAAATATACCAGGTCAAACCCAAACCCTCCCCATTGCGATCTGGACCGCCCTACAAATTCCGGGCGGTGAAGGCCCTGCTGCTGCTATGGCGTTGTTGTCTTGTACTGTAGCGCTAGGGGCCGTGTTCCTATCCGAAGCACTGGCACGCCGCGTTGCAACCCGCATCGGGGGCTCGCGATGAAACTGACGCTCAAACATAGTTTTAACGGCTTCACGCTTGATCTATCGCTGGAGGCTGGTTCAGGCATCACCGCGTTATTTGGTCGTTCAGGCGCAGGCAAAAGCACAATCATCAGCGCGGTCGCGGGCCTTTTGCAGCCTGACGAAGGATTTCTAGAAGTCGATGGCGTGACCCTCATGGATACAAAGCGCAGCATCCACACGGCTCCGCACAAACGCCGTTTTGGCACGGTATTTCAGGACGCACGCCTATTCCCGCACCTCAGCGTATCCCAAAATCTAGATTTCGGGACACGGTATGCGCCTCAGGGTGCGAACGTGCCACGCGGTGA
The DNA here is from genome assembly GCA_033851935.1 of Sulfitobacter sp. GTDB lineage: Bacteria > Pseudomonadota > Alphaproteobacteria > Rhodobacterales > Rhodobacteraceae > Sulfitobacter. Next base: position 135,936 of record JAWSVL010000002.1, on the reverse strand, counting down.
TGTGATCGACCTTCTTGGCCTCTCCGCCTTATTGGACCGTGCGCCAAACACCTTGTCCGGTGGTGAAAAACAGCGCGTTGCCCTTGGCCGCGCTTTACTGAGCGCACCGCGCATGTTGTTAATGGATGAACCCCTTGCCAGCCTAGATGGGGCGCGCAAACAGGAAATCCTCCCTTATCTTGAGCACCTGCGTGACGGTCCCCTTGGCCTGCCAATACTGTACGTCAGCCACGCCGTGGATGAGATCACACGCCTTGCCGACACGCTGGTACTGCTAAAGAACGGGCACATCGCCACACAAGGGCCGCTACGTGACGTCATGGCTGACCCAGCCGCTGTGCCGCTGCTGGGTGTCCGCGAAGCCGGTGCTGTCATTGAGGCCACAGTTGTTAGCCACGCTGACGATGGCCTGTCGCAACTGGCGATCAGTGCTGGCACATTAGAATTGCCCGGCGTGCAGGCGGCCGTCGGCACGCGCGTGCGACTGCGTGTCATGGCCCAAGACGTGATGCTGTCACGCCAACGCCCCAGCGGTCTTAGCGCACTGAATATCCTGCCTGTGATCGTCCAGAGCATCCGGCAAGGTGACGGCCCTGGTGCCGCGATTGCACTAACCGCCGGAGATGATGCGCTGCTTGCACGCGTGACAAGCCGTGCGGTAGCGGCGCTGGACCTTCGTGAGGGCGCGCAAATCTACGCGATCTTAAAAGCAACAACTGTCGCCCCCTCCAGCATCGGGCGCTGACCTACGAGAGGCCAACACATGTGTTCAAGCACTGGAACCGCAACTGCAACCGTCCAGATCGATAATGACCGTGTTAAAGTCACCGAATGGCGTTTTGCCAAACGCGGGGATAACACGGGGTGGCATCGTCACGATTACGACTACGTTGTAGTCCCCCTGTTTGATGGCATGCTAGAGATTGACCTTGGGGATGGCGAACGCGTCACAGCGCAGATGCAAAATGGTGTCCCCTACTACCGTGAGTTTGGGACAGAGCATGACGTGATCAACGCAAATGATTTTGAATGCGCTTTTGTCGAGATCGAGTTGCTGGAGCCTAAACCCTCTTAAGCAACGGTCAACAGTCGCATCTTGTCCGCAAGGCGCTTGTTCAACTCTTCAGAATCGATGTCTGCTTCTATTGCCAGTTTACGCAGGCTGAAGTGGACATGGGCCATTTCCTGATAATAGTTGGTATAGGCGTAATTTGTCGCCGCACCAGCCACAGCCCCCAAAATAGGCACCGTCTGTGCGGCCAGTTTTTGGCCCATCACCACAGCCAGTCGCGGTGCCACTTTGTGAATAACCGCCTGCACGGCCTTACCCGACAGCGCCATGCGCGTTGTCAAAAACGCAAGGTCAGATCCGTCATCCTGTGCAAGTGGCCCAGCGGCAGAAAAGACTTGCACACAATCGAAACGCACCGATTCCGATTTGGGATCAAATCCATGTTCAACTGCGGCCCCCTCGATCACCCGCAACAACAGTGTGGTTGTCACAGGCAGTTCGGCCAAGGCCGTGGGCAAGCCACCCGCGCCGCCCGCGGCCCCCATCGCCGCTGATACTGCAGAATTAAGCCATGACGCCTGATCAGGCACCGCATCCCTGCTTTTACTGGCCGCAGATAGTGCGTGATCCAGCGCACGCACTGTCGCCGTTTCTAGTTGTTTTCTGACGCTTGTAGGCAGACGTTCTAGCAAATTTTCAGCCTGCTCACCAATGAGGTTCAGTACATTGATCCCGACTCCGCTGGCCGCTTTATATCGCCGCGCGATACTTTCTAGCTCGGCGTCTACATCAATGGCGACTGGCAGGTGTTGTTCAATCATCTGAGGCTCCTTTAAACTTAATGTGGGGAAGCAACGCTGACAATTCAACGCACGCGAGTGACTTCACCCGCAATACCTGCCCATGCCCCAGATGTGAGCGCGCGGCCTAGCACACGTTCAGGATTGGTAGGAGGCGGCATAATAACGCCCTCTAGCCGCTCAAACCCGTAGCGGCCGTAATAGGGCGCATCCCCGACTAGCATCACACGGTCCCAGCCCTGCGGCCCTGCCCGATCAAGCGATTCTTCAATGAGTAAAGCACCAAGACCCTCACCCTGACGGGTGGGGTGCACGGCAACTGGCCCCAAAAGCAAGGTCGCATGCCCGCCAACCTCTACAGGCCAAAACCGGATCGCTCCTGCCAAAATGTCCAACTCATCCCGCGCAACAAGGCTTAATCCTGAGACGGGCGGGACATTCTCGCGCAAGCGGTAGGATGACAATGCCGTACGGCCCGGCGCAAAGCAGGTGTCATAAAGGGCTTCGACCTCCCATTGGTCATCTGCTGTTTCAGCTGCAATATCGTACACTGTTGCGCGGCTCCGGCGGTTTTCTACTGGTCAGCGCCCTATCACGGCGCTAGCTCTGGTTTCAATCACAACAAGGAAAACGATCCATGTTCTATCGCCCTGCGGACGGCCACGGCCTACCCCACAACCCCTTCAATGCAATTGTAACGCCACGCCCCATCGGTTGGATTTCCACCCGCGACGCACAAGGGCGCGACAACATTGCCCCTTATTCCTTCTTTAACGGTGTCGCCTATGTCCCGCCTCAGGTCATGTTTGCCTCAACCGGTGTCAAAGACGACGTGGACGGCACAAAAGACAGCATGCTCAATATCCGCGAAACAGGTGTCTTCTGTGTCAACGTTGTTGAGTACGCCGCCGCTGATGCAATGAACAAATCTTCGGCCACGTTGCCGCACGGCACGGATGAGTTCGCCCATGCGGGTATCGATAAATCCGAATGCGAAGCAATCGCATGCGCGCGTGTTGGCAATGCACCAGCGGCCCTAGAATGCCGCATGACGCAGATTGTCCAGATTGAGGGTGCATCAAATTTTGTATGCTTTGGCGAAGTCATTGGTGTTCACCTACGCGACGATTGTGTTGTTGAAGGTCGTTTCGATGTGACCCGTTATGTCCCCCTTAGCCGTCTTGGGTACCGCGATTATACTGCCGTACGCGAAGTGTTCGAAATCATTCGGCCTGACGACTAACAGCATTCACGTGCCTAATGGACTAAGCCGGATCGGTCTTCGGCCTTTCAGCGAATGGCCGTTCCTATGGCACGCTGAGCATGAATCTTGATTGCACTTTCGACCACAAGATGCACACTCTGGCCTTGTTCCTGTAACTAGCCAGAGTGTGGCAATCCTATTGCATTTCAATCTGCTCAAGCACCGCAGAGGCTTTAGGAAAGAGGACCCTCTTTGTCGTTAAACGCGGCATTTCAGTATCGCCATTTTGAAATATTGGAAAAGCATTTCATGACAACCTCTTACCATAGCGAAAAGTTCAAACAGCGGTTTGAACAGGCCAGACGTTTTGTAGCGCCACTACTCCAACAGACGGGGCGTCCATTGAGCCAAATGCGCGCATTGGAAGTTGGCTGTGGTGAAGGCCCAAAAACATGCGCTCTTGCGCCACTGTTTCAAGAATATGTAGGCATTGACCTTGATGCTGACGGCTTGGCCATGGGGCAAGCGAATGCTGAAGCCCTCAACATCACCAATGCAGATCTACGCCTCCTAGAAGCCGATGATCTACCTGACATTCTGGCAAACGACCGATTTGATGTAATCTTTCTCTACGCGGTTCTGGAACACCTGACCATCAGCGAACGGCTTGAAACACTTCGTTTGTGTTGGGAAGCACTCCCCCCTGAAGGGCTTTTGTATATTGGTGAGACCCCCAACCGGATTTCGCCGATTGATTACCACTCATCAGGTCTGCCTTACTTAAACTTACTTCCACCAGAGCTTGCGCAGCACTTCATTGATCGCTCGAACCATGAAAGCTGGCGCAATCGCGTACGCTCCGAAGAGACGGTCGAGCTAGGGCTTTACCGCAACGGCCAACATGTAGGTTTTGAAGAATTCGACTTGTCGATTGCACCACCTCAGAAGCTGGCCACCCATCTGGTCGCGGACAACTGGTCTGAGCCAATGATGAACCTCTATCCATTGCGTTGGTTTGAAACTCGGAATCTAGACGACTTTGACGTCCTTTGTCAGTCTGGCTTTCACGAAAAACCTCTGCCATCGATGTTCGGACGTTACTGGATAGAAGGTATTCTGGCCAAAACACCCCCAAAGGATCGACAGCCTGCCGTCAGATTTCTGAAACCAAAAGCAGGTATTGTTAAAGGCGGGCAAGAAAAGCGCATTGTTCCTGATCGTTTAGGAGTGCCAATTCAGAGGCTGCGAAATGGCGAAGCCATTGAGTATCCTGTCGATGAGCATGCGACGGAAGTGATGCTAGGCATTGCTAAAGATAGCTACGGAAAAATGAAATTGTACCTAGATGGCAGACCTCTAGGGACATTCACGATGGATGACTTTCGCTTAGCCAACAAAGGTCTTTGGATGCTCCAATCGTGGAAACGCATCCCTCTTCCGGCGGGCAAAAAGCCCAAAGTGCTGCGAATTGTTGCGGATTGCACCGACTGGATCGGCATCTGCCCGCCCTTTGTACGCTAGCGTTCAAAGGGCAGGTTTGTTGTCGCTTGAGGGAACTTTAATCCAACAGGATCAATGCCCGCCCAAAATGCCCGTCCGCACCTGATAGTCGACTGCAATCTGATAATCTGGATCATCATCACTATCGATCATCAGGTGGCCCGCTTTTGTCAGCAGGGCATGGCAATCACGCGTGAGGTGACGCAACTCAATGCGTTTTCCAGCGCTCTCGTATTTGCCTGCAATGGCCTCAATCGCTTGCAATGCCGATTGGTCGACCACGCGACTATCGTTAAAGTCAACGATCACAGCGGCAGGATCATTGGCCACATCAAACAGTTCAGAGAACCCTTCAGCAGAACCAAAGAACAGCGGCCCTTGGATCTGGTACACTTTGGCACCTTCTGGCGTAAGGTAGTTGGTCGCGTGGATACGGCGTGCGTTGTTCCATGCATAAGCCAACGCGCTGACGATCACTCCAACCACCACGGCCACGGCAAGGTCTTCGTACACGGTCACAACTGTCACCAGCAGGATCACAAACGCATCCGTCAGCGGCACTTTGCGCAGGATGGTCAGGCTGTTCCATGCAAACGTCCCAATCACTACCATAAACATCACACCAACCAATGCAGCCAGTGGAATCAGTTCAATCAGCGGCGCCGCAACAACGATAAACAGCAGCAGGCATACCGCAGCGGCAATGCCAGCAACCCGCGTCCGTCCCCCTGATTTCACGTTGATCATCGACTGACCGATCATCGCGCAACCGCCCATACCGCCAAAGAAGCCAGTCACAGTGTTTGAAACACCCTGCGCGATACATTCTTGGCTGGCCCCACCGCGTGTGTTGGTCATGTCACCTACAAGGTTCAGCGTCAGCAAGCTTTCGATCAGACCAATTGCTGCAAGGATCACAGCAAAGGGCGCGATGATGTAAAGTGTTTCGAGGTTAAATGGCGCAAGGGCCGTCCCATAAAGGCCTTCACCTGTACCAAACGGGTTGTGGAAGGACGGCAAACCACCCTGAATAGAAGCCAAATCGCCAACACGCGGAACGTCCATACCCGTAAAGATCACAACAGCAGCAACAATCCCGATGCCAGCAAGTGGCGCCGGGATCACCTTGGTAATGCGCGGCATAACCCAAATGATCGCCATCGTTGCACCAACCAGCGCTAGCATCAGCATCATCGGCACACCTGATAGCCATTCGCCGCCCGACATGCCGTGGCCAGTATCAACCATCGAACCGGGAACTTTGAACTGGCCCATCTGGGCGAGGAAGATCACAATCGCGAGGCCATTCACAAAACCCAGCATCACCGGATGCGGCACCAACCGGATGAATTTTCCCCACTGCATGACACCAGCAAAAATCTGCAAAAGCCCCATCAGAACGACGGTTGCAAACAAATACTCAACGCCGTGCTGGGCCACCAAGGCCACCATCACAACCGCCAAAGCACCCGTCGCACCCGAAATCATCCCCGGACGGCCACCGATCAACGCTGTGATCAATCCAACCATAAACGCTGCATACAACCCCACCAACGGGTGAACCCCGGCAACAAAGGCAAATGCAACCGCTTCAGGCACCAGCGCCAAAGCGACTGTCAAACCGGACAGCAATTCAATCCGCACCCGCGAAACCGAAAAACCGTCTTCGCCCATCCAGCGCAAATTGGTCACATCTTTGGGGGTGAGGGCTTGGGTAAATGTACGAAATGTGGCGCGCACCATCTGGGCATCCTGTCTAATCGGTCATAAGGCTTGGGTTCTGCGTCAAAACGCGTTGCACGCCACTAACAAGAATGCCCCAAAAGTGCAAACCCCGCCTCTGGGCAACCAGAGCGATATACGTAATGTGAGACACAGCACACGCGAAAGGGGAATCATGGCGCATATCAGGACATTTGAAGAGCTTGAGGCCCTGCCCCCAACCAAAGCAGAATGGCAGTTGATCAATGCCGCAAAAGCAGGCGAGTTCTGCACTTTGGGTGACGGTAGTTTACCCGAATCTGACACATCAGACCCAGCCCGTGAAATCCGCGCCGAAGTCTTGCGCTATCTCATACTTGGCGGTTGCGGCGATTTCTTCGTAGATGAAGCTGGTGTTAGATTGAAAGGCGCTACCATCAAGGGGTCCCTCAACCTAAACTTCACGTCCACCAGTGGAGTTATCGGCGTGCTTCATAGCCGCTTCACCGATTCAATCAAAATGGCGCAAACTAAGTGCAAAATAATGGATATAAAGGGCTGCGCATTTGTTGGATTAGCAGCCTCTGGGATTGAAGTGGTCGGTACCCTAGACTTATCTGATGCTCGTTCAACATCCTGCATTCGGCTGAACAACGCAAAGATCGGAGGGGCGCTGATTTTAATCGGAGCACAGCTCACCTCATCGACAGATTATGCTCTGGATGCTGAAGACGCGGAAGTGACCGGCCCAATCTATTTCCACCCGACAGTACGAGAGAAGCGGGCCAAGGTCGAAAAAAAATTTAGCGCAAAAGGCGGTATCAGCTTAATCAGCTCATCCATCGGCGGGCTTTATGCTCAGGACATAACGTTAACGGCAGATCAAGGGAACGCTGCACTTCAAGCAGTTAACTTCACAGTCAATGGGCCTGCTAGGTTTGATGGCAGCAACATCGCAGGCCAAGTGAATCTATCCGGAGCGACAATCACAGGTGATATGACATGCAAAGGCACAACCTTTTACGCGCCAAACGAAGAAGCTTTCATCGCTAGACGGATGAAAGTGACGCAGTCCTTTATCTGGCGCAAGGACACTAAAGCCACTGGCGCGGTTATCCTCGATGGTGCGCATGTGGCTGAGCTTGATGACAACCCAGCCAGTTGGCCTGATGCCGATCAACTCAGCCTCGATGGCTTCACCTATGGTCGTATCGCCGAATACACATCATACGACGATGCTCGCAAAAAGTGGCTGCGTAACGGTAGCCTTGTAGATGGAAAATTCTTCCCCCAGCCCTACACCCAATACGCCAAATTCCTACGTGACACGGGCCACGACGCCCAAGCACGCCAAGTCCTGCTCACCCGCGAAACTAAGGTTCGCAAATATGAGCGAAAGGAACTCGGCTGGTTCCGACCTTATGGATGGGGCTTGGTCAAACGCGTGTGGCGCGGTTTCTGGGACCGTTTGCAATGGATTGTTGTTGGCCACGGCCATGCGCCGTTCTGGTCAATCGGTTGGCTTGCCCTGCTCATCGCACTCGCCGTTCTCCCCGCTCACTTAGCGTGGGAGGAAGGCTCATTTGCCCCCAACGCAAGCCCGATCATCGTCTCAGACGATTGGCAGGTCATCCAGTCCTCCGAAACAAACCCTGCCAAGGTTTGGGCAGGTGATGAGGAACCCGCAAGATGGCAACCTTCGCCCTTTCAGGACACGTGGAAATCCTATGCACCGGGCCGCGACTGGGAAACCTTCAGCAGATATGCTTACGCCGCTGATATCGTCATCCCACTCATCAACTTCGGTCAAACTGAAGCTTGGGCACCGTCGACAACGCGTGGGCCGTGGGGCTGGCATATGTGGTGGCTCAGATGGGTGTTTACCGTTCTCGGCTGGATCGTCACTGCGTTGGGTGCTGCCGCCATTACTGGCATCATCCGCCGCGACTAGCCAACCCCGTGCGTGCATCAGCCGGTGTTTGCGCGGTGCACAGTCATTGCATACAATGTGACATCCGAAATTCGCCCATTTGTACGGTTGCAATCCGCATGCCTGCACGCCACCTTTGGTCCAACCTCGACAAAAGGACATCCCATGACTTCCACCAAAATTGCCATCATCGGCGGCTCGGGCATTTACGATATCGACGGGTTGGAAAATGCCCAATGGACCACAGTTGAAACCCCTTGGGGTGCGCCCTCTGACGCGATCCTCACGGGTACACTAAACGGTGTCGATATGGCGTTTTTGCCCCGTCATGGACGTGGACATGTCCATTCTCCCAGCACCGTTCCCTACCGCGCCAACATCGACGCGCTAAAGCGACTGGGGTGCACCGATGTCATCTCTGTTTCAGCCTGTGGTTCTTTCCGCGAGGAAATGGCACCTGGTGACTTTGTAATTGTAGATCAGTTTATTGACCGCACTTTCGCGCGCGAGAAATCATTCTTTGGCACAGGCTGTGTAGCCCACGTAAGTGTAGCTCACCCAACCTGCGCACGCCTGTCTGACGCATGTGAAGAAGCTGCAAAAACAACAGGTGTCAACGTGCACCGTGGCGGCACCTATCTGGCGATGGAAGGCCCCCAATTTTCAACACTCGCGGAAAGCAAAATGTACCGCGAAAGTTGGGGGGCGGATGTGATCGGCATGACCAACATGCCCGAGGCCAAACTCGCCCGCGAAGCTGAGCTATGCTATGCATCCATCGCCATGATCACCGATTACGACAGCTGGCACCCTGATCACGGCGAGGTTGATGTGACTGAAATCATTAAAACATTGCAAGGCAATGCCGCAAACGCCCGTAATCTGGTGGCCCAACTGCCATCCTTGCTGGGCACAACCCGTGCACCCTGCCCCCATGGTTGTGATCGCGCGCTGGAATACGCTATCATGACCCAACCCGAGGCCCGTGACCACGCTTTGTTGGCTAAGCTAGACGCAGTTGCCGGACGGGTGCTCTGAACACGGTGCGTCTTGCGATTGGTTTGGCCACTTGCGCAGCATGTCCTGCGCAAGCTCAAGACTATATCGAAAGCGTCGGGGCATTGAATGATAGTGATTTCTATAGGTTGGTCGCCTGTGCGGCTCCCGTCGACGCCCCTTGCACAAAACCGTTTTACAAATGGGACAAGGCAGCCATCACTGTCCGAATTGTTCAGCGGGACGCTCCGTTTCTAGGCGGTAAAATCAAACGTGCAGATGCCGCCGTTGTCCGGGCATTGCAGCACCTTAATGCTGTGAACATGGGGATAACCCTGAGGCATGGCACTGGCACTCCAGACATCGCAATCTATCTGTTGGATACAGCCAGAGGTGAAAAGATCAGTAGTAAACAAGGCAACCCACTCAATGGGCATACAATGGCGAATGCCATCACGGCTTTGGACGTTGATGGTGGACTGATCAAGGGGGCCTCAATTGCCTTGTCGCGCACAATGAGCATCCGCCAATTCGAGTCTGTGATGTTAGAAGAAATCACCCAAGCTCTCGGCTTGGTCACTGACATTTTGAACCCTTTTTACCGCAGTCGTTCGATCCTGTCCCAGAACGCCGACAACAGCTTGAAAGTCTTGGGTAATCAAGACAAGATCGCCTTGATCCGCCATTATCCCCCTAACTGAAAGCGCCGCTATGCCCTTTGATCTTTGGCTTACCTTTGTTGCCGCCTCTATGGCGCTGCTCCTTATTCCAGGCCCAACCGTTTTGTTGGTGCTCAGCTATGCCCTCTCCAAGGGACGATCTGTTGCTGTTGCTTCCGCGGCGGGAGTTGCTTTGGGCGATCTGGTTGCGATGACCGCCTCGTTAGCGGGACTGGGGGCACTGGTGTTGGCCTCATCGACATTGTTTGTCGCCCTCAAATGGGTTGGCGCAGCATATCTAATCTATCTTGGCTTCAAGCTGATCCGTTCGGCCCCTACCAGCGGGCTTGAGATGCCAGAAGCAGACAACATCACTGCTTCACGTGTTTTTGGCCACACAACCGCCGTTACTGCTCTTAACCCCAAAAGCATCGCATTCTTCATAGCGTTTGTGCCGCAGTTTATCCGTGCAGACGCGGCCCTATTGCCGCAGTTTGCAATCCTTATCGCCACCTTCGTAACGCTTGCCGCTGGCAACGCACTGGCGTATGCGCTGGCTGCAGACCGCCTTCGCCAAGTTATCGCACGGCCCAATGTTATCACTTGGATCACACGAGCAGGCGGAGGTGCCCTTGTTACCATGGGTATTTTGACCGCCACATTGCGCAGGAGCACTTCATGAAATCGGTTCAAGATTACATCAGGACCATCCCCGACTTTCCGCACGAAGGGATCATGTTTCGCGATGTGACAACCTTGTTCGCTGATCCACGCGGGTTTCGCATGGCAATCGACCAGATGTTGCACCCCTATGCGGGCATGCGCATCGACAAGGTTGTAGGGCTAGAGGCCCGCGGGTTTATCATGGGCGGCGCAATTGCCCACCAGCTCAGCGTTGGCTTTGTTCCGATCCGCAAAAAGGGCAAACTGCCCGGCAAAACGCTCCAGCAGGACTATAAACTTGAGTATGGCGAAGCGACGATGGAAATCCATGACGACGCGGTGCGTGCTGGCGAAAAAGTACTGGTTGTGGATGATTTGCTGGCCACGGGTGGCACCGCAGAAGCAGGCATCAAACTGCTGACACGCCTGGGCGCCGAGATCGTCTCGACCAGCTTCATCATCGATCTGCCCGAACTGGGTGGCCGCAAGCGCTTGGAAGCGATGGGGCACGACGTTCAGGTTTTGTGTGAATTTGACGGCCATTAGGAAAAAAACCACCAATGCGATCCGAAAGCCTGAAACAAGTTTTCGGATCGATTTTACCTCAGCACAGCACCGGGATTCATGATGCCCACCGGATCAAGCCCCGCCTTGATTGCGCGCATCGTATTCAATTTGGTCGGATCAGAGTACTTCTCAAGATCATCAACCTTGAACCGCCCCACGCCATGTTCGGCCGAGATTGAGCCGCCCAACGCATGCACCAAATCGTGCACACACGTCTTGATCATATTACGTTGTTCTTCGTGATCAGCGTGGTTGCGGCCCATTTGAGCAAAGACGTTATAGTGAAGGTTGCCATCACCCACGTGACCAAAGCAGTTTATCCGGAAGTCACCCATCTTTGCCAACCGCTCTCCTGCTTGAGCGATAAATTCAGGAATTGCCCCCAATGGAACCGAGATGTCGTGGCTGGAAATGGAACCAATGTGTTTATTCGCTGCGGGAATACTTTCGCGGATTGTCCAAAAACTATCAGCTTGGGTAGAAGACTGTGCGATCAACCCGTCCGGTACCAGCCCAGCCTCAGAGGCATCAACAAACAACGTTTCTAAGGCAATCTGCGGGTCCATATCTGCGGCCAAGCCCAGTTCGATCAACACACACCATTCAGGCGGCGTATCAAAGGGCTGTCGCACTTCAGGCATTGTTTCGCTCAAGAATTCAAATCCCTGACGGTGGATCAATTCAAAGGCGCTAACCATTTCCCCAAACAGGCCCCGCGCAATGCCAAGCAGTTTGAGGGCAGCGGCAGGACTCTCGACAACCAACATCGCCGTACCTGTCATCGCTGGACGTGCGAATAATTTGAGAGCCGCAGCAGTGATCACTCCCAGCGTGCCCTCCGCTCCGATCAGCAAATGTCGCAAATCGTAGCCCGTGTTGTTTTTGCGCAAACGCGTCAGACCATTCCAAATTTCGCCATTCGGCATCACAGCCTCAAGGCCAAGGCAAAGATCACGCGCATTGCCATAGCGCAGCACGCCTGTGCCGCCTGCATTCGTGGCAAGGTTCCCACCGATGCGCGCACTACCTTCTGCTGCAAGCGATAGCGGGAACAGCCGGTCCTGTGCTTGAGCCGCATTTTGCACATCTGCCAAGATGGCACCCGCTTCGGACACCAGAACATTTTCATCAGGATGAACGGAACGGATAGCTGTCATACGTTCAAGTGACAGGATCAATGGAGTTGGCCCATCAGGCGAAACTTGCCCACCAACCAATCCTGTACCGCCGCCATAGGGTATCACACCAACGCGGCCCTCACCTGCAAGGCGGATCAGTGTTGCGACCTCTTGCACATTGCGCGGTTTGGCCAAGACGCCGCCCTGCCCAACATAACGTCCGCGCGGCTCTTCGAGGTAGCCAACAGATAATGTATCTAGCGTCCCATCAGGGAGCGCGGCACGCAGGGTTTCAGCAAAGGCATCGTCGGCAGGGTTCAGATCATGTGTCATGCTCTTTGATCTAACGCCGTAGCACTGGATGCAAGAGCTAGTCGCCCCAATAGTTCAGTCAATTTTGGTAACGCCAGCTCTCGCCGCGATACAAAGCTGTGATCTGATTGTATTGAAGAGCTGCGCCTCACATCCCTCCGTGATCGATTGTTTCAGTCCCAACACCACAAAACACCATACTGATAAGGGCAGAGCGCATTTCAGCACCGCTGCCTCTCACACTCTGTCACGGCCTATTCATTTGCACTGATCAGTCGCCAGCGCCAGTTTGGAGATACAAAGAAACACGAAGACCAAAAAGGAACACAATATGAAACCGATTTTCGCAGTATTCTCAGCCCTTGCATTATCCGCTGGTCTGGCTCTCACAGGTTCAGCAGCCTCCGCAGGGGGCAGCAAGATCACCTACAAGCAGAACGGTGTAACATGGAGTACTTCCAACAACATCAGCGTATTTGCTTCCCGTACCCGTGATCGTTCATATAGCGAGCACCGCCATGGTGGTCACTTTGGCGCACCGATTCACGGCTCGTATGGCCGCGAAGGTCTCTACAATAAACCAGTCTATGACGCGCTAAACACAAACGACCGTCGCAGTAAGAAGCATGTAAAACTAGGCCGCAACTAATAACGAAAGTTACGTGGTACTCGCTTTTCCCCGGCGATCACCACGTAGTGCCGCATACAGCACATGTGTACGCCAACGTCCGTCAATCTGCAGATAGCTCTGCGCGACGCCCTCATACTTAAAACTCGAACGCTCTAGCAGTCCCCGCGACGCCGTGTTTTCAGGCAAACACGCCGCTTCGATCCGGCTGAGCTCAAGATGACTAAAGGCGTAATGCACAACCGTCTCGATCGCTTCGCGCATATACCCTCGACGGGTAAATGTCTCTCCCGTCCAGTATCCCAATGTGCCTGCCAATGCAGGGCCACGGCGAATGTTGTCGAGGGTGACTGCCCCCAACAGCGCTTGGTCTTTGCGGCGCACAAGAAACAGCGGCATCGCCGTACCTGCATTTATCGAACGGTTGGCCCAATAGACCCTGTTCGAGAACGCCTTGCGCGATAGATGATCCGCAGACCATTCCGGCTCCCAGGGGGATAGGAAATCACGACTGGCACTGCGCAATGCAGCCCATGCGGGGAAATCCTGCTGCACCGGAGCGCGCAACGTCATGCGCTCCGTTTCAAGCTTTAACTTTCGCCGCATCAGTAGCATCAGGCAGCCCGCCTTGCCTCAAGCGCTTCAAGGTTGGGCGCGTTTTCGACAGGACCATAAAGCGCCAGCGCCGCAGGTGCCGTGCTTGCCATTCGTTCAGCAAAATCGCGTACATCACCTGTGGTTACAGCATCAATCTGGGCAATGGTTTCCTCTAATGCTGGGATACGATCCCAAATCTGGATCAAGCGTGCCAGCCGCTCTGCACGGTTAGACGGGCTTTCCAACCCCATCAGCAGACCCGCCTTCATTTGCGCCCGTGCACGTGCGACTTCGGCAGGTGACATATCAGAGGCTGCGCGCTTCATCTCATCGATAGTAATACCTGCAAGCTCTGGCAGTTGTTCGCCCGAAGTGCCTGCATAAACGGTCATCATGCCCGTATCCGCATAGGCCCCTGCCTGCGCAAAGATCGTATAGCACAGGCCACGGTTTTCGCGGACCTCTTGAAACAGGCGGCTCGACATGCCGCCACCAAGGGCAGAGGCGTAAATTTGCGCGACATAGATATCATCTGCGCGGTAGCCTGGGCTTTCAAAACCAAGTGCAAAATGCGCCTGTTCTAGTGATTTGTTTTTACGGTGCTCACCGCCAGAAAACACTGCCGGAAGCGCAAGGCTTGCTGGCTTGGGCTTCATGTCACCAAACAGCTTTTCAGCCATTGCAACCAACGCATCATGATCAACTGCACCCGCAGCAGAAAGGATCATCTGTTCGGGGCCGTAGTGTTGATCGATGAACCCATTCAGGTCGTTACGGCTAAAGTTTGACACACGCTCGGCAGGGCCAAGAATGGTGCGGCCCATGGGCTGGTCGGAATAAGCCTGTTCCTGCAACCAGTCAAAGATCACATCGTCAGGCGTATCCAGCGCTTGGCCGATCTCTTGCAAAATCACGCCACGCTCTACTTCGATCTCGGCTTCGTCCATCACCGGATTGCGCAGGATGTCCGCGATCACTTCGAGGCCTAGTGGCACATCGTTTTCCAACACACGCACGTAATAGGCTGTCACCTCACGCGAGGTGTAGGCGTTGATATACCCGCCCACATCCTCGATTGCCTCGGCAATCTGCAGCGCGGTACGTGTCTTGGTGCCCTTAAAGGCCATGTGTTCCAGAAAATGAGCGATACCATTTTGTGCTGGTGTCTCGTGGCGGCCACCTGCGCCAACCCATACGCCAATAGAAGCCGAGGCAAGCCCCGGCATGTTTTCGGTCACGATGCGAAAGCCATTGGCGAGGCGGTGCGTTTGCAATGTCACTGAGAAATCAGTCCTTTGATTTGAGACTTAAGCGCTTCGAGATCGTTTGGCACACGGGTCAAACGCTCTGGGCGGTCATAAAGGTCGGCCATACGCGCTGGCAAGGGGGGGCGAATACCTGTCGCGGCCTCAACCGCGTCAGGGAATTTGGCTGGATGCGCTGTAGCGAGGGTCACCATCGGAGTGGACGGATCACGCATTTCATTTGCGACCTTCACACCAACAGCAGAATGCGGACACAACAGTTCACCGCTACGTCCTAACATGTCGGTTATGGTCTGCGTTGTCTCCTCCTCAGAGGCGCGACCGGATGTGTAGTGCTCAGACAAGGTCTGTGCCGCCCCTTGAGAGACGTCAAACCCGCCCTGCCCTAATTCGGTCATCAGCTGTGCCACGGCATTGCCATCGCGGTCATAGGCATCAAACAACGCCCGCTCGAAATTCGAGCTGACCTGAATGTCCATCGACGGGCTAATGGAAGGATGCACAGTGTCTTTGTGATAACCCTGCCCGGACAGGCAGCGGTGTAGGATATCATTCTGGTTTGTCGCCACAATGAGTTGATCAATCGGCAGGCCCATGCGCTTGGCAATGTAACCCGCAAAGATGTCGCCAAAGTTGCCAGTCGGCACCGTAAAGCTGATCTTGCGATCAGGCGCGCCCAAGGACACGGCCGATGAAAAGTAATAAACAACCTGCGCCAGCACACGGCCCCAGTTGATTGAATTCACGCCAGCCAGCTTTACGTCGTCACGGAATTCAAAATCGTTAAACATGTCTTTCAGGCGCGCTTGGCAATCGTCGAAATCACCATCTACCGCAAGTGCGTGCACATTGCTCTCGCTGGGCGTGGTCATCTGACGGCGCTGAACCTCGGACACACGACCATGCGGATAGAGGATGACAACATCCACATTGTCCAAGCCGCGAAACGCTTCAATCGCTGCAGATCCCGTATCACCCGACGTCGCGCCGACAATTGTCACACGTTCATCTTTACGCCCCAGCGCAAGCTGGAACATCTGGCCAATCAGCTGCATCGCAAAATCTTTGAACGCCAGCGTAGGGCCGTGAAACAGCTCTAGCAAAAAGTGGTTCGGTGCCAGCTCTTTTAGCGGCGCACGCGAGTCGTGACCAAAGCCATTATAGGCCTTTGCGATCAGATCGCGGAACTCAGCGTCTGTAAATGTATCGCCGATGAACGGTCGCATAACCGTAAATGCGATTTCCTCATAAGACTGCCCACCCATGGCTTTGATATCCGCATGGCTAAGCTGCGGGATGTTTTCTGGGACATACAGACCTCCATCGCGTGCAAGTCCGGTCAGCATTGCTTCTTCAAAGGTCAATGTTGGGGCGGTGCCTCGGGTCGAAATATAGCGCATGGATCAGCTCTTTGGTTGGGGTGCACGACGGGCGCGCAGGAGAAAGGCCACAGTCATCGCCATCCAGATCGCCGCAAGCGAGAACCAAGTGATAGCGTAGGAAAGGTGGTCGTTTGGAATCGCAGCAGTGTCAACAGGAAGGGGGCTGACAGGTGCGTCATTGAATGACGTTTTCTTGGCCACAATGAGGATCGGATCAGTCTTTAGCGTTTCGGCCATGACGGCCACATCACGTGCAAACCAGATGTTTTTTATTGTGTCTGGCTCAGGCGTGAATCCGTCGGTCTCTTGGGGCCACTGCAGATTGCCCTGTATGGTCACGGAGCCCTCATGTGTGGGGATATTCGTTTGTTCCACAGGCGTGAACCCGCGATCCAGCAGCACACGCCGATCGCCAATGTCTAACGCCGAGATAATACGGTAGCCCGCGCCGATCTCTTTTTGGCTCACCAAGACACGCAAGTAATCAGCGCCCAGTTGGCCAGTTACCTCAACAGGTAGGTAGGAATCGCTATCAGGATCAGGTGAAACTGGCAGCTCAACTGGATTTGCTGCGATACGCGCATTGATGTCGCGGATCACGCTCAATTTCCAATCCAAACGCTGCGTCTGCCAGATGCCGAGCCACATTAAGACAGCAGCCCCGCCTACTCCGATAACAATGAAAAAAAGACTGCGACGCATGAAAGGCCTATGGTCTGTTTGGAATGAAAAACGCGCGAGGCATATGCCCCGCGCGTTGGTATTTAAACTGTGTAGCTACAGGTGCAAGTCCGCCCTTAGGACGGGATACCCCAGATGTAGACGGCAAAGAACAGGAAGAGCCATACAACATCAACAAAGTGCCAGTACCAAGCTGCGGCTTCGAAGCCTACGTGATGCTCGGATGTGAAGTGACCCGCACGGGCACGCAGCCAACACACAAACAGGAAGATGGTACCAATAACCACGTGGAAGCCGTGGAAACCTGTGGCCATGAAGAAGTTAGAGAAGAACTTGTCTCCGCCAAATTCCCAGCCTTCGTGCAGCAGGTGTTCGTATTCATATGCCTGCAGACACGTAAAGAGAATACCAAGGACAACAGCAATGATCAGGCCATTCTTAAGGTCAGCGCGGTTGTTACCGTGTACCAATGCGTGGTGCGCCCATGTCACGGCACAACCGGACAAAAGTAAGATCAGTGTGTTGATCAATGGCAAGTGGAACGCATCTACCTGGTAGATTTCTGGTGGGATGTATGTGGAACCAAAATACTTGTCCATCGGGTAGATCGCGTGCTTGAAAAAGCTCCAAAACCACGCCGCAAAGAACATAACCTCGGACATGATAAACAGGATAAAGCCGTAGCGCAGGCCGATCTGCACAGCCTTTGTATGATCGCCAATCTTGCTTTCTTCAACAACCTCAGACCACCAGCCAAACATGCAATACAGCGTGCCGACAAAGCCGATCCAAAAAACAAAGGAAGTGATTGCATGCATCCACAGGACACCGCCTGTGAGCATAGCAAAAGCAAACAGCGCGCTTAGCAGCGGCCAGAGGGAAGGAGACAGAATGTGATAGTCGTGATTTTTTGCATGGGCCATGGCGCGCGTCCCTATGTCCTTTTATTAGTTCAAGTCAGTTGGCTGATCTACATCAAGGGCGGCATAGCCCTCGGGCAGGTCAATTTCGTAGAATGTATATGAGAGGGTGATGGTATGTATATACTGACCTTCACTGTCACTCACGATTTCGGGATCAACATAGAAGCTGACCGGCATTTGCACCCGTTCACCGGGGGCTAGAACCTGCTCTTCGAAACAGAAGCAGTCGATCTTTTGGAAAAATCCGCCAGCTTGGTAGGGCGTCACATTATATGACGCCTGTCCTGCGATCGGTCTGTCCGTTGGGTTGTAGGCTTCGTAAAACGCCAAGGCCGTTTCACCGATGCGCACTTCCATTTCGCGCACAACCGGTTTGAACTCCCATGCCATATGGTTGTTCAAAGAACCATCAAAGCGAACCTTGACCGTCTGCTCAAGGATCTCATCCGGCGCGACAGAGGAAACCCCCGGTACGCCACCAAAACCCGTGACACGGCAGAACCAATCATAGAATGGTACCGAGGCCCAAGCGAGACCCGCCATCACAACAACAAGCCCAACAGTTTGAGCTACCGTTTTCTGAGGACCGGAAATCGCCATCAGTCAGAGCCTCCAGTGCTAAGCTGCTCGCCAACACCGCTGGCCTTTGAAGCCGGAATACTAAAGCCCGACGAAGTAATTTTGGTGAAGGTCAAAACCATCACCAGCAAGACAAACGCACCTAGCATCACGCCAACACCGATGTTGAGGCTTTTACGACGTGTGTGAATCTCGTGCTCTTTGCGCAGCGACATTACCAGCCTCCCATTCCGAAAGGCTTGAGCCCTGCTTCGATAAGAATTGCGACAAAGTGGCCAAACAAATACCACAGCGAAAGTAAGAAAAACTTGCGTTCGACCGCAAAATCATCTGCTTCGCTCATGTCTTCATCACGGCACCAGATGTCATACGCGCCCTTCAGGAACAGCGCATTAAGAACAAGGGCAGTCGCCAGATAAACCCAGCCACCAATCGCACTAAACGCTGTACCAACAGCAAGAACCACCAGCAAAACAGTGTATCCAAGGATGTGATTACGTGTGGCACGGCGACCATGTGTAACCGTGAGCATAGGCACTTTTGCATCGTCATAGTCATTGCGCATAAACAACGCGAGCGCCCAGAAATGCGGAGGGGTCCACATAAAGATCAGCGCGAACATCAACCACGGCTCAAGCGCGAAGCCACCTGTTGCAATAGTCCAACCGATAACTGGTGGGAATGCTCCAGCCGCACCACCTATAACAATGTTCTGCGGCGTCGAGCGTTTGAGCCACATTGTATACGGCACAACGTAGAAAAAGATCGTGAACGCCAGCATAAAACCAGCAAGCAGATTCGCACTAAGTGACAACATCATGACCGACAGGCCAGACAGGGCAACACCCAGATACATGGCTGATTGTGCAGTGACTTTACCCGCCGGGATAGGACGTTTCAGCGTACGTTTCATCACCGCATCAATGTCGGCATCCCACCACATGTTCAAAGCACCCGATGCACCCGCACCGATAGCCAAAAACAGGATTGAGGCGAAACCAACAACCGGATTCACAGAAACAGGCGCAGCCAACATGCCAACAACGGCAGTAAAAACAACGAGTTGCATCACGCGCGGCTTCATCAGGGCATAGTAGTCACCCAATTGCGGCTCGTCTTCATAGCTTTGTGCGTTTGTCACGTCAGTCATTGGCTGTTTACCCTATGGCAATTCGTGTGGCGAAGCCGCAGCATGGGGTCAAACACACTGCGGCATATGGCTAGTCGAGGCGAACCTCATCGGAATATTCAGTCAGCTGATGCGACCGTCAGTGGCTGCATGATACCTGCGTACTCTTCTGCAGCACGGTTCAACCATTCCTCGTAAGCTTCTTCGGAAACGACCTTAACCGTGATGGGCATATAGGCGTGAGCCTGACCGCACAGTTCGGAACACTGACCAAAGTACACGCCTTCTTTTTCGGCCTTGAACCAAAGCTCTGCCAGACGGCCCGGTACGGCGTCTTGTTTTACGCCGAAGGCAGGAACGGCCCATGCGTGAATTACGTCAGAACCAGTCACCTGAACAACAATCGTCTTGTTGATCGGCACCACAACTGCTGTGTCTGTCGCCAAAAGCCATTCACTTTCGGAATAACCTGCTTCTTCAAGTTGAGCGATAACTTCTGGTGTCTTCATGTTTTCGCCACCCAGCGCTGGCGCGCCGATCATGTAGCTATCAAAACCAAATTCGTTGTCTACATACTCATACGACCAGTACCATTGGTTACCAGTTGCTTTGATTGTCACGTCAGCAACAGGAATTTCCTGTTGGCGGAAAAGAATCGGTAGTGACCATGCGCCAATAGCAACAAGAATAAGGATCGGAAGAATCGTCCATGCGATCTCAACAGGTGTATGGTGTGTGAATGTCGCAGGTGTCGGATTACGTTTGGCATTATAGCGGATCGCAACCCAAATCATCAGACCCGTAACGAACAGAGAAATAATCGTAATGATCACAAGAATCATTCCATCGAGCCACTGCAAATCAGTTGCGAGCTCTGTAACGCCCGGCTGAAAGCCCATTTTTCCGTCGATTGGGACGCCAATAATCTCAAGCCCTTGAGGATCAACGCTTTGAGCCCATGCTGGTAGGCTAGTGAAACCAGCCAAAAGACTGGCAAGAGTGAGCTGCTTTTTCATAATTGTCGTCCTGATATTCTTGACCCGGGTTGGCAAAAACGAGCAGGAAGGCACCCTGCCGTTGTAATCTTGCGCCTTACAATCATATTCTGAGAACGAAAGAAAGTCCTATGCTTGCGTCAGATAGACGCGAGGCACCCCTTCCCAACTTTACGGAGTACATACCTTGGCCGACACACCATTTTCGCCGTTCGAAGAAAATCTGGACCGCGACACTGCCCTAACCGTATTGCGGGAAGCCGTTGCTGGCGCCGATGACGGCGAGTTATTTTTTGAACGCCGCCGTTCCGAGGGTCTGATGTACGATGACGGACGCCTCAAAACAGCCAGCTATGATGCTGCAACAGGTTTTGGCCTGCGCGCTGTACGCGGCGAAGTCGCCGGTTACGCCCATTCAACAGAAATTTCCGAAGCCTCCCTGCGCCGCGCCGCGCAAACCGCACGGCTAGCGGTGGGTGACGGTGGCGGCACATGGGCTGATGCGCCAACAGGCACCAACAAAAAATTATACACTGACCAAGACCCCATTGCAGGGGCCGCTTTCTCTGTAAAAGTCGAAACGTTGCGCGAAATTGATGATTTCTGCAGGTCGCTTGACGCGCGTGTAGTTCAGGTCAGCGCCTCAATCGCTGCTTCAATCCAAGAAGTCGAGATTTTGCGGCCCGAAGGCACCTCTGTCCGCGATATTCGCCCAATGACGCGGGTAAACATCTCGATCATTGTTGAGCACGAGGGCCGTCGCGAAAGCGGCACTGCTGGTGGTGGTGGGCGAATCCCGCTTGATGGCATGTTGGCCGCTGAGGATTGGCAAGGCAAAGCCCGCGAAGCATTGCGAATCGCATTGGTGAACTTAAAAGCAGTGCCCGCACCCGCTGGCATGATGGACGTTGTCCTTGGATCCGGCTGGCCCGGCATCCTGCTACACGAAGCGATTGGCCACGGCTTGGAAGGTGACTTTAACCGGAAAGGCACATCGGCATTTGCGGGCCTCATGGGGCAACAAATTGCGGCAAAAGGCGTGACGGTTTTGGATGACGGAACGATTCCCGATCGTCGCGGCAGCATCTCGGTAGATGATGAAGGCACGCCCAGCGCCAAAAATGTGCTGATCGAGGACGGGAAATTGGTCGGCTATATGCAAGACCGCCAGAATGCGCGCCTGATGGGCGTAAAGAGCACGGGCAACGGACGCCGCCAAAGCTTTGCGCACATTCCTATGCCGCGTATGACCAACACCTATATGCTGGGCGGTGACACTGCCCCCGGTGATATAGTTGCTGGCCTCAAGGACGGTATTTATGCGGTCGGATTCGGTGGCGGTCAGGTGGACATCACCAATGGCAAATTCGTGTTTTCCTGTACCGAGGCCTACCGCGTTGAGAACGGCGTGGTCGGCGCGCCCGTCAAAGGGGCAACGCTCATTGGTGACGGGGCGACCGCCCTCAAACAAATTCGCGCCATCGGCAATGATCCCGCACTTGACCCGGGCATGGGCAATTGCGGCAAGCAGGGCCAATGGGTGCCTGTGGGTGTTGGCCAGCCAACGCTGATGATCGGTGGATTGACGATTGGTGGGGCTGCGGCATGAGCACAAAACTATCGCTAATGATATGGCGCAACGATAGAACTGCTGCGCAAACGATTAAACAACGTTACCTAGTTGGCGCCGTGTTTGGAACAATGGTACTTTCTTTCACGTTGGGCCTGTGTCTTATGGTGATAGTGGCTGTGTTGCCTTTTGCCACTATTGGCCATGATTATGTTACTGTGCTGGGCCCGCTCCTTTTAGCGGGTTCACTGAATTCAGTGAATGCCCTTATCGTTGTCTGTTGCTCGTTTTTGATCGCGGCACGAAAAGGATATGCAGGCTGGCTCTCTACAACACTGATCGGGATGGTCGTGTATGCTCTTGTATACATCCCGTTATACGATCGAGACATCCATCCATTGACATTGATTTTCTTTGGTGGCGCGATGGCTCTCATTTTTTGGATGTTCATGAAACTAATGTGCAAACACGGCTTGACCCCACCGCAGACGACTAAAATTACCTCTTAAACCGAATTGACCAAAATCGATTCATCCCCTGTTAACCAGCAAAAGTTATACCTGATTCTAGCAACAGACGGAGCAACGGGATGACTATCGAGGACCACAATCCTTCTTCCACTCACCCCCCACTCCCACCCACCCCGGAAGACGAACAGTTTGCCCGTCTCCGTCTGTTGCGCTCGCGCCGGGTCGGTGTTTCTACGTATAAACGACTACTGGCTGAACACGGCACTGCGCAAAATGCGCTGGCCGCGCTACCAGAGGTAGCGCGCGCCGCGGGCGTTTCTGGTTATGAAATTTGCCCAGAAGGCGTTGTGCGTGCCGAACTGCGCGCAGGACATGCGCAAGGCGCAAAATTGTTGCACATCGACCACACCGATTACCCCACCACTTTGGCAGAGCTTTCAGATGCGCCCCCATTTTTATGGCTGCTCGGCGATCCAAAACTTCTTTCACGGCCCACAATTGCTTTAGTTGGTGCACGAAACGCGTCCTCACTGGGTACCCGCATGGCGCGGACCCTCGCGCATGAGTTGGGCGAGGCTGGATTTGTCGTTGTGTCTGGCCTTGCCCGGGGCGTTGATGCCGCCGCGCATCTGGCGGCTCTCCCGTTCGGAACCATCGCTGTGCAGGCTGGTGGAGTGGACATCATGTACCCAGCTGAAAACACAAACCTTGCGCAAGACATCGCCCAACAGGGGCTGCGCATTTCCGAACAACCAATGGGAATGCAACCAACCGCCCGCCACTTCCCCAAACGCAACCGCATCATTTCAGGCCTTTCGCGCGCGACTGTTGTGGTCGAAGCAGCAGCAAAATCCGGTAGTTTGATCACCGCACGCGATGCCCTTGATCAAGGACGCGATGTCTTGGCGGTGCCTGGCCACCCTTTTGATGCGCGCGCAGCGGGTTGCAACATGCTTATCCGTGATGGCGCGACGCTGGTGCGCAATGCAAATGACATCCTTGAGGCGCTTTCGTCTTTTGAAAAGGACACACCGGAACTGCCGGTTCCCGCCTCCAAGGAAAAGCTGCCTGCGGCGAAACAGCGCCGCTCCCTACGTGAAACAGCAAATTTACACCTCACGATTTTACAGCGGCTTGGCCCCTCTCCCGTAGCCGAGGACCAGCTGATCCGTGATCTGCAGATTCCAACAGCAGCAATCACACCTACCCTTGTAGAATTAGAGATGGATGGCAAAGTCATGCGCAGCCCCGGCGGTATGCTTTCGCGTCCAGTCTAACACGCGGATCATCTTGAAATTGAACCCGCTAAAGCCACAATACTGCGGCACGCAGACGCATTTTCCCCGCCCATAACAGCACCTCTGATTGTAGGCCGCATTGACAAAGACCCCTTGCATCCCACATGTCAAAGGCCATAGACGCCGCCAAACACCCCGTCGAAGGACCGAAAATACATGCCAGTAGTCGTTGTCGAATCTCCCGCCAAGGCCAAGACGATCAACAAATATCTAGGTGACAATTTCACGGTACTTGCCTCCTATGGCCACGTAAGAGACCTTCCGCCAAAGAACGGATCAGTCGATACCGACAATGATTTCGAAATGCTCTGGGAAGTCGATAGTGGCTCGAAAAAGCACATGAAAGCGATTGTCGACGCGCTGAAGGATGACAATGAACTCATCCTAGCGACTGACCCGGACCGCGAAGGCGAAGCGATCAGTTGGCACCTCCAAGAGGCGTTAACAGCTCGTAAATCAATCAAAAAAGACACACCTGTCAGCCGTGTTGTTTTCAATGCGATTACCAAAAGTGCCGTTACCGAAGCGATGAAGAACCCACGCCAAGTGGATATGCCACTGGTTGAGGCATATCTTGCCCGCCGCGCATTGGATTATCTGGTAGGCTTTAACCTTAGCCCTGTTTTGTGGCGTAAACTGCCCGGTGCGAAATCAGCAGGCCGTGTTCAGTCAGTTACATTGCGCGTCATCACCGAACGTGAGATGGAAATCGAGGCCTTCCGCCCCCGCGAATACTGGAGCGTGAAAGCACTACTCGCGACACCTACGGGCCAAGAATTCGAAGTTCGCCTGACCGAATTGGCAGGAAAAAAGCTCGACAAATTCGACCTCAATGACACTACCAAGGCAGAAATGGCTGTTCAGGCGGTATCTAGCCGTGACCTAAAAGTGTCTTCAGTTGAAGCCAAACCAGCTTCGCGCAACCCTTCTGCACCCTTCATGACCTCCACATTGCAGCAAGAGGCCAGCCGCAAGTTTGGCATGGGTGCACGCCAGACGATGAGCACGGCACAGCGCCTGTATGAGGCCGGCCACATTACTTACATGCGGACAGACGGCATCGACATGGCACCCGAAGCCGTGCAGATGGCACGCGATTCCATTGCAGACCGTTACGGCGACAAATACGTGCCGGCAAAGCCACGTGTTTATAAAAACAAAGCTAAAAACGCCCAAGAAGCGCACGAATGTATCCGTCCGACAGAAATGTCAAAAGACGCAGATACCCTCAAACTGATGGATGGAGACCAGCGCAAGCTGTATGATCTGATCTGGAAACGCACACTGGCCTGTCAGATGGAAAGCGCCCGCATGGAGCGCACCACAGTCGAGGTTTCATCGGCTGACAATCAGGTCACGCTGCGCGCAACTGGCCAAGTGGTTCTGTTTGACGGTTTCCTCAAGGTCTACGAAGAAGGCCGCGATGACGTAGCGGATGATGATGAAAAACGTCTTCCGCAGATTGCCCAAGGCGACGCGTTGAAGAAAGTAGGCGCTGCCCGTTACAGCGAAGACTTCAGCAAAGCTGCTGGTGTCAAAGATGACGACCTAATCGATGCAGGTGACAAAGGACCAACAGGGATGCAACGTAAATCCGGTGCGTTGCTGGCGGAAACCGATGCTGTTATGGGTTCTCAGCACTTTACACAGCCACCGCCTCGCTACACCGAAGCAACACTAGTAAAACGTATGGAAGAGCTCGGCATTGGCCGCCCGTCCACTTATGCCAGCATCGTTACAACCATTCAGGACCGCGGCTATGTACGTCGCGAAGGTCAACGTCTGATCCCTGAAGATAAGGGCCGTTTGGTTACGGCTTTCCTTGAGAATTATTTTCGCCGCTACATCGGGTATGATTTTACAGCCGATCTAGAGGACCAGTTGGATAAAGTATCCGCCGGGGATGCAGATTACAAAAAGGTTCTCCACGGGTTCTGGCATGACTTCTCGGCGGCTATCGCCGAAACATCAGAATTGCGGATCACTGAAGTTCTCGAAAAAATCAACGACGTCCTGGCACCACACCTCTTCCCTGCAAATGAAGAAGGTACTGACCCGCGTCTGTGCCCAAACTGCGGTGTTGGACGTCTTAGCATGCGCACCGCCCGTTCCGGCGGGGCCTTCATCGGATGTTCCAGCTATCCAGAATGTCGTTACACGCGTCCGTTCGGTCCGCCAAACCCAGAAGCCGAAGCATCTGCGATTCCGCCAGACGGCAAACTGTTAGGCGAAGATGGCGGTGAGGAAATTCGCGTCTTTAAAGGCCGCTTTGGCCCCTATGTACAGCGCGGCCCTGTCACAGAAGAAAATAAGAAACCTCCACGCCAGTCAGTTCCAAAAGAATGGCCGCCTGAGGAGCTTGACCTTGAACGCGGACTTATGTTGCTCTCACTACCCCGTGAGGTCGGGCCACACCCCGAAGACGGCATTATGGTTTGGTCCAACATTGGCCGCTATGGTCCTTACCTCAAACACGCGCCCAGCACATCTGATCGTGGCGGCACAAATGCCAACCTTGAAGGGCTGGATGAGGTGTTTACCGTTGGGATGAACCGCGCGGTACAGCTTTTGGCGGAAAAAGTCGCCTCGCGCGGCACTCGTGGACAACCTGCCGCACCACTGCGCGAATTGGGTGAACACCCAGAAGCAGGCGGCCCGGTGAATGTCATGAAAGGCAAATACGGGCCTTACGTGAAGTGGGAAAAAATCAACGCTACGATTCCTGACACCATCGAACCTGAAGAAATCACGCTAACACAGGCGATTCATCTTATTGATGAGCGCGCTGAAAAATCAGGTAAGAAAAAGCCTGCCGCCAAGAAGAAGGCCGCACCCAAGAAAAAACCGGCAGCGAAGAAGAAAGCCGCCCCTAAAACGGCAGCTAAGAAAGCGCCTGCTAAAAAAACGGCAACTGCGAAAGAAGAATAGGTTCTTTGGCCCTGCGCTGCAGCGCAGGGCCAGTCACAACCCGTCACATTCGCG
This sequence comes from Sulfitobacter sp., assembly GCA_033851935.1. Classification (GTDB taxonomy): domain Bacteria; phylum Pseudomonadota; class Alphaproteobacteria; order Rhodobacterales; family Rhodobacteraceae; genus Sulfitobacter. The sequence continues at coordinate 108,975 of JAWSVL010000002.1, read as the reverse complement.
TGACGCTACCGTGGGGCCCTGTTCCGGCTCAAAAAAATCATTATCTGCTGTTGGGAATAGTCCCAACAAGAGCAGTGCAATGACAGGATCAATTTTCTCCCGACGCCGGATGATGGTTGCTACCGGAGCGGCCCTTGCTACGCCATCTTTGGCATTGGCCCAAGACCTTGCCGCCCCCGAACTGAACCGCCGCAATATCATGAGTTTTACACCTCAAAAGTGGCAGGACCACTTTGATGAACTGGGCAATGGCGCAATCGTTGCCGACATAACCTCGCGGGCGCTTCACTTTTGGAGCGGCGACGGAGAGATCTACAACGTATATCCCTCTTCGGTTCCACGCACAGATGAGCTGACCAAACGTGGCTACACTAAAATCGTGCGCAAACGCGTTGGCCCAGACTGGACACCAACAGCCTCTATGATGGAGCGCAACCCCGAACTAAAATACATGCCACCTGGCCCCGGTAACCCGCTTGGGACACATGCGATGTATCTAGGGTGGCCCGCCTATCTTATTCACGGCACCCACGATACGCGCAAAATCGGTCGCCAATCGTCGGACGGATGTATCGGACTATATAACCACAAGGTTGAAGAACTGTTTGCGCTTGCTGAAATCGGCACACAAGTACGGCTTTTCTGATCGCTTTATTGGTTGCTGAACGACAAAGAGATGCTGCGCTTGAAAAGCTGCGGCGCAGCATCATATTGACACCCACTTACCGTGACGTCACAACTCCTCAACCAATCATCGATTATGGGGAGGAAATTTCATGAAAAAAGTCTACGCAAGTGCCGCCGAGGCCCTAGATGGGGTTCTCAAGGACGGCATGCTCATTGCATCTGGCGGGTTTGGCCTGTGTGGCATCCCAGAGTTGCTTTTGGCAGCGATCCGCGATGCTGGCACCAAAGACCTGACTTTCGCTTCAAATAATGCAGGCGTCGATGATTTCGGTATTGGTATCTTGCTGCAAACCAAGCAGGTTAAAAAGATGATCTCGTCCTATGTTGGCGAGAACGCTGAATTCATGCGCCAGTATCTATCTGGTGAGTTAGAACTGGAATTCACCCCACAAGGTACTTTGGCCGAGCGCATGCGCGCTGGCGGTTCTGGCATCCCCGGGTTTTATACAAAAACCGGTGTTGGTACTGTGATTGCCGAAGGTAAGGATGTCAAAAACTGGGGCGGTCAGGATTACATCCTTGAAGAAGGTATCTTTGCCGACCTCGCAATCGTCAAAGCATGGAAAGCGGATGAGACAGGTAACCTGGTCTTCCGCAAAACCGCACGCAACTTTAATCCGCCGGCCGCCATGTGCGGCAAAATATGTGTGGTAGAAGTAGAAGAGATCGTACCAACAGGCAGCTTAGACCCCGATCTGATCCACCTGCCCGGCGTTTATGTGCACCGCATCATTCAAGGTCAGCACGAAAAGCGCATCGAACAACGTACAACCCGTAAACGCGAGGAAGCATAATCATGTGGGACCGCAACCAAATGGCGGCACGCGCCGCACTAGAACTAGAAGACGGCATGTATGTAAACCTCGGCATCGGCATTCCGACGCTGGTGGCCAACTATGTCGGCGACAAAGACATCACGCTTCAATCTGAAAACGGCATGCTGGGCATGGGCGCGTTTCCGTTTGAGGGTGACGAAGACGCTGATCTGATCAACGCAGGCAAGCAAACCATCACCGAAATGGATCGCACGGCCTATTTCGACTCTGCCACCTCATTCGGCATGATCCGCGGCGGCAAAATCGCTGCTGCTATCTTGGGTGCAATGGAAGTCGCTGAAAACGGCGATCTGGCGAACTGGATGATTCCGGGCAAGCTGGTCAAAGGCATGGGCGGCGCGATGGATCTGGTTGCAGGCGTAGGCCGCGTGATCGTTGTGATGGATCACGCCAACAAACACGGCGAAAGCAAAGTCTTGAAAGAATGCACCCTGCCCCTGACAGGTAAAGGTGTTGTGGACCGGATCATCACCAACATGGGTGTGTTTGATGTCGTTGAAGGCGGTCTACGTATTGTAGAATGTGCCGATGGCGTCACTGAAGAAGAGCTACGCGCTGCAACTGAGGCCACATTGGTCTAAGAGTACGCGTTACTTCATTGAAGCGAATACACAGCCGTCCGAGATCAACTCGGGCGGCGTTTTACATAGCCCCTTGGCAACCTGAAACGCGGCCAACACCTTTGGCACGTAATCGCGGGTCTCTGCAAAGGGTGGCACACCTTCATATTTGCGCACAGATCCTTCACCGGCATTATAACCAGCCAGTACAAGGATAGGATCGTTCTTAAACTCCCCCATCAGCCAGTCGAGATATTTGATCCCGCCCTCGATATTCTGTTCCGGCACAGAACTATCTGTGACGCCGAAGCGGCTCGCAGTTGCGGGCATCAGCTGCATCAACCCCTGTGCGCCTGCACTGCTTGTTGCGTCTATTCTTCCTGACGACTCAACGGAAATCACCGCAAGCGCCAACGCTGGCGACACCTGCGTTCCTATAGTTGAGCGCAAGATATTAATGCCGTGCAGCTTTGCGATGTCCTGCATGTGCTGTAATCTCGGAGCAGGAACCCGTGTGGTCGCCCCTGATAAGGTTGTCATCGCCACTTCTAATCGTCCCGGACCGGATTCGGCCGCGTCAGGCGATACTTTAGTCCAGAACCATTCGTACTGACCCGTTTTTGGGCGACTCACCGTACTCGACGGTGCAGCAGCCACCACAGGATCAGGTGAAACCGCTGGCGCAGGTCGGTTAATTTGCACATTCACCCGTTTTCGTACCCCAAATTTGGGAGGCTTTACGAATTTTGGCTGGAAATCAGGGAACGCAGGGGGTGAATCGGCGTGCAATGTCGCTCCAACAGGCGAAAATACCAGTGCAGCACCCAATGCCACTCCCAAAAACATACGTTTCATCAGGCCTGCTCTCATTATTTTCCGCTTTTTTCCAATAATATTGCTCAAAATACCCTCAAAATCCAGCAAATGAGGCCGCAATCATGGCGATTTCGCCTCAATTGGGGTGTTTCAGCCTCAAATATTAACAAATATCAATTCATTCAAACTTTAAAACTAAACAATTTCAGCAGGATAACACTAAATTCACCAAATAAGTACTAACGAATGCAAATGCCGCATTTGCTGCCAAATTCATGCCCCATTCATACAGCTATATAGGGTCATACCAAGTCGAGCAGGTCTGAATGAGAGCGGGCCACACGGTGAGACGAGGTTGAAATTGAAAACTTAAAATAATCCTTTGGAGGGATACTACCATGATGAAATTCGTAAAAAACTTCCGCAATGACGAAGACGGCGCAGTAACAGTTGACTGGGTTGTTTTGACAGCCGCGGTTGTTGGCCTGGCGATTGCTGCCTACGGTTCAATCCAAACCGGCGCGTCCGAAATGACTTCACAGACTTCCACCTTCCTCAGCACACAGACTGTTGGCGAAATCGGTGCACCTGCTGCTTCTGAGTAATAAAAGTGCAGGTTGATAGCCTCCGGCTATAACCAATGACTGGGGACTGCGTTCTGCATGGAATGCAGTCCCCTTTTCTTTGGCCTCGCATATTGTGCGACCAAACATGAAAGTCAGAATATGTTTCACCAATTAGAAGCGTTCATTTCCAATGAAGATGGTGCAGTTACGGTAGATTGGGTTGTATTGACAGCCGCAGTTTGCGGTTTAGCGCTCGCGTCGTTTGCATCCATCCAACAAGGTAGTCAGAGCGTTGGCAACAATGTTGAAGGCTACCTAACCGATACAACCATCGAAGAAATCGCTGGCCTAGAATAATGACCAAAGCGGCCCTAACTGGCCCCTTGATGGATGATTTTCATCAGAAAGTCGTAAAATCACCACAATCAATCGGCATCATAGCCGAAGTAGATAACCCGTTCGGCCCCCCGAACCTTGAGGCGAAGAGGAACACTAAATGCGTATGATTTTTGGACTCGTGCTGCTGGTCGGCATCGCGTTGGCTGGCGGAGCAGTGTATCTCGCAAAGGGTCAGATCGGCCAATACAAGAACGCGATTGCGCGAGCAGAAGCCGCCAAATCGCAAATTGTCCCAACCCAAAAGATATTTGTGGTCAATCGCGCTCTGAAATATGGCGAGAAGCTGAGTAAGGATGACGTTAGGATCGTAGATTTCCCAACCGCAGCCCTTCCCGAAGGCCACTTTACAGAGCTAACGACGATTTTCCCTGAAACAACCGATGAAAAGCGCGTCGTTCTGCGCCCCATCGAAAAAGACGAAGCGTTGCTGACTGTAAAAGTCACAAAACCGGGTGAAGACGCTGGGATTACATCACGTTTGGAACGCGGAATGCGTGCATTTGCAATCTCTGTCGACGTTTCATCAGGTGTATCAGGCTTCTTACGTCCTGGTGACCGCGTCGATGTTTACTGGACAGGCAGCATTGGCAACGGCCAAAGCCGCGGTGAAGTGACCAAATTGATCGAAAGAACCGTCTCCCTGATCGCTGTTGACCAAACTTCAGGTAATGTTGAGGGCGCACGAATCGCACGAACAGTAACTGTAGCAGTCACACCAAATCAGGTAGCGTCCCTTGCACAGGCTCAATCAACTGGCCGCTTGTCGCTCTCCCTAGTTGGCGCCGGCGATGATATCGAAATCGCAAACAACATCGAAGTGAACCAACAAGATCTGCTTGGCATCGTGAAAGAAGTAAAAGCGCCAGCGGCCGCAAAAGAAAAAGTTTGCACTATCCGTACACGTCGCGGTGCAGAAGTGGTCAGCATCCCGATCCCTTGCACAAACTGAATAATACAGTCAGGAAACCAACCTGAACTGCGCCAAAACTAGCGCCGCCTTCACACAGGGTGGCGTTTTACTTTTGCCTTCTGTTGCCATTTACCCACAGCAACTTTGTGTCTGAACGCATTGATTCTTGCAAAAAAATTGGAATTGCAGCAATGTCATCCAAACGACGGGCGAAAAGACCCTATTTTGAGGCGTGATCAAAAAGGCAGGTCACATGAAAATTGACAGATTCATCAAGGCAGCCCTTCTAGGGCTGACACTAAGCGTATCCGCATATGCACTAACTGCCCCAACGGTTGTTAATGCAGATAACTTGCGCGTCGTTAAAAGTGGCACTAGCACTAAGCTGCAAGTACCGCTTAACCGCGCAATTGTTGTTGAAAGCGATACACCATTTGCAGAGTTGAGCATCGCCAATCCTGGCATTGCTGACCTTTCCTCGCTTTCGGACAGAACTATTTACGTTCTCGGAAAGGCCCCCGGAACGACAACGCTTACGTTGTTTGATGCGGCAGGCCGTCTGATTACCAATGTTGAGGTGCAGGTCACTCCTGATCTTTCCGAATTCAAGGAACGGTTACGTCAAATCCTCCCGGGTGAGCGTATCGAAGTACGCTCTGCCAATGATGGCGTCGTGCTATCAGGTATCGTTTCCTCGGCCCAAAAGCTGCAGCGCGCTCTGGAGCTCGCTGAGCGTTACGCTCCAGAACGTGTGTCTAACCTGATGAGCGTCGGCGGCATTCAACAAGTCATGTTGAAAGTGCGGTTTGCTGAAATGCAGCGTTCCGTATCCAAATCCCTTAGCTCTTCGTTATCTTTGGGCGGCGCGTTTGGCAGTGATGTCGGCGTATCCGCAGGGTCAGGTTCTCTTGTCTCAAGCGGCGGCAGCACTTCAGCTCTTGCAGGGACATTACCCGCGTCAAACGAAAACTCTGGCGCAATCTTGTTCGGCTTTAACGCTGGTTCGACGCAAGTCGGCATTTTGCTCGAAGCACTTGAGCAAAAAGGCGTTGTTCGCTTCCTTGCTGAGCCGAATCTTGTGGCTCTTTCCGGCCAAGAAGCCAAATTCCTTGCGGGTGGCGAATATCCGGTTCCAGTTTCTCAGGACAATAATAGCACAACAGTTGAATTCAAACCTTTCGGCGTTGAATTAGCCTTTATCCCCCGTGTGGTGGACAAAGACCTGATCAACCTGGAACTCAAGGCAGCAGTATCTGCCATCGATACCACCAACGGTATCAACATTGACGGTTTTGAAATCGCTGCGTTCTCACGTCGTGAAACATCAACCACAGTAGAAATGCGGGACGGCGAAAGCTTTGCCATTGCAGGACTGTTACAAGATGATTTCACGGACAGCTCTGCACAACTTCCATGGATCGGTGACGTCCCTGTTTTGGGTGCCCTCTTCCGCTCTGCGAACTATCAGCGCAGCCAAACCGAACTGGTAATCATCATCAGTGCGCACCTCGTCACACCTACCCGTGGTGAAGCACTGGCGCTGCCAACAGATCGTATCAAGCCGCCAACAGAAAAAGACCTATTCTTGCATGGTCGAACCGCAGCCGGCACGCGCACTCCACAAAAAGGCGCTGCAGGTGAGGTTGCCAAACAGGACTTTACTGGGTCATATGGCTATGTACTGGATTGAGACAATGCAACGTATGAGCCACCGGAATATCATCACAGGCAGCTTACTGTCGGCTGCAATGGGGCTATCCGCCTGTGGCAGCAGTAACGATCAGGTATACACCCAGTTTTATTCCGAGGCAGGATCCTTGATAGATGCGGGTGATTTTGGCGAATCGACGCTAAACAACCGTCTTGTGATGACCGGAGAGCGTCAATATACCTTTGATCTGGCCAAGCGGTTCTCGAAAGAGGTGAACAGCACAGTGAATTTCGCGTTCAATTCGTCTCAATTAGACGGCAATGCGAAAGCAATTTTGCGTCAGCAGGCGGGCTGGATCAAACAATTCCCTGAGATTCGGTTCCGCGTCTATGGCCATACAGACGCTGTAGGCTCAAACCGGGCAAACAAAAATTTGGGACAACGCCGCGCAAATGCTGTTGTGAGCTATCTATCGACACAAGGCATCAGCCGTAATCGCCTTGAAGCTGTTGTTTCCTTTGGCGAGACCCAGCCTTTGGTCGTGACGCAAGGTCGTGAACGCCGCAATCGCCGTACTGTCACAGAGGTGAATGGTTTTGTGAAACGCCATCCAACAGTGATGGACGGGAAATACGCACAAATCGTATATCGCGACTATGTAGCAAGCGCTGTCGCGCCTACGCAGCTCTCTTCAGATTCTGTTTCTGGCTTAGACACAGCAGAATAGTCCTATTTTTCTTGAAAAGCCGCCTCATAAGGCGGCTTTTTTACTTTCACGACCCTTTCCTGCGCGGTTCAATCCCCTCGAAAATCGGCGATCGTTTCACTAAATCCTACAATAGCAGCTTTTAGGCCCCAATCTCGCCCCAGTTCACTGCAATTAATTCATCAACGAGAAAACTCTGTCCGGACAAATGATCCGGCAGGGGGCATCTCGGTCCCTGATCTGTGCCATTGCGGCCTGCTGATCGGATATTGATGCCCTTTGATTGAAGGAATGAAGGCAATGAGCAGCGTAATGCCGCAACCAAATCAGGATGTAATCCTTGCATGCACAGTAAGTCGTGATGTGCAGAACTTTGACTTATTGATCGAAGACATGGAAAGCGCACTGGGCGAAAGCTGGGGTGATTTGGGTTTTGCCGAAGCTCTGGCATTTTTTGGCCAACCTGAGGCAGAGAACATGGAGTTCATCGCCCTTGCGATGGATGACGCCGACGAAGAAAACATGCCCCTACTGACTGACATCATCGTCCAGGCCAAGCAACGCGGCCTAAAGGTAATCTTGATTGCCGAAGATGTGACGCCTAGCACATTGCACTCCCTTTTACGTCAAGGCGCGGATGAGTTTGTGCCCTACCCCCTTCCGGAGGGGGAGCTGGCCGAAGCCATCGAACGCATTCGCGTACCGGCCCCTGCTCCGGCGGCCGCAAGTACCAGCACATTGACCTCGGGCGCACAAAAAGACGGTGCGGTTATCGTTGTTCATGGTTTGGCAGGTGGCACAGGAGCCACCACCATGGCCGTCAACCTTGCCTGGGAATTGGCAAACGCTGACAAAGCAAACCCACCGTCGGTTTGCCTGCTTGATCTAGATTTGCAATTTGGTTCAGTCTCCACCTTCCTTGACCTGCCACGCCGAGAAATTGTCTATGAAATGCTGTCAGACACCGAAGAGATGGACGAAGAAATCTTTGGCCAGGCGCTGCTGACTTATGAAGACAAGCTTCATGTTCTGACTGCTCCGTCTGATATGTTGCCTTTGGATCTTCTGACGTCCGAAGACATAGGCCGCGTTCTTGATATTGCGCGTAACCAGTTTGACTATGTTGTTATCGATATGCCCTCAACTCTGGTGCAGTGGTCTGAGACAGTTCTGATGTCAGCCCATATCTACTTCGCAACTCTAGAGCTGGACATGCGTTCTGCGCAGAACACGCTTCGCTTCAAACGGGCGTTACAGTCCGAGGATTTGCCGATTGAAAAACTGCGCTATGTTTTGAACCGTGCGCCAAAATTCACGGATATCAACGCCAAAAGCCGTGTCAAACGGATGGCCGAAAGCCTCGCAATCAATATCGATCTTCAACTGCCCGATGGCGGGAAGCCAATCACGCAAGCCAATGACCACGGCATGCCTTTGGCCACCTCCGCCCCTAAAAGCCCGCTGCGTAAAGAGATCGCCAAACTGGCCACCTCGATCCACAGTTTGCGCGACAGTGACGCGGCAGCCGCCTAAGTCCTGAACATAGAAAGCACATCGCAATGTTCTCCAAGTACAAAAAGACAGAAGCCGCCCCTGCGCCGCAACCGACAGTGACACCGATCGAAGTGGCAAAGCCGGAATCAACGACCAGCATGCGCCGCGCATTGGCACCAGCTGCTGCCATGACCGAGGACAAAGAGCTTAAGCGCAAGCAGCGTATGGGTGAAATCAAGCTGAACCTGCACCGCGTTTTGCTGGACAGCCTCAACCTCGCTGCGCTTGAACATGCAAGCGAGTCTGATCTGCGTCAGGAGATCAATGCAATCTCGGCCGAACACTTATCGGAGAACTCAATTGTTTTGGGGCGCGAAGATCGCATTACCCTGAACTCTGAACTTTACGACGAAGTCACCGGGCTAGGTCCGCTTGAGACATTGCTCAAAGACGAAACCGTCAACGATATTCTTGTGAACGGCCCACAGCAAATTTTTGTGGAACGCTCGGGTAAACTGGAACTCACTGACATTACGTTCAAAGACGAACGCCACCTGTTGCGGATCATCGATAAGATCGTATCAGCCGTTGGCCGTCGTGTGGACGAAAGTAACCCCTACGTGGATGCGCGCCTGAAAGATGGTTCGCGCTTTAACGCGATGGTTCCCCCCGTTGCGGTTGATGGTAGCCTCGTTTCCATCCGTAAGTTCAAAAAAGACAAGCTAGGCATTGATGACCTAGTACAATTTGGCGCTTTCACCGAAGAAATGGCTGCATATCTACAAGCGGCCGTTGCGACACGCCTGAACGTAATCGTGTCTGGTGGTACGGGTTCTGGTAAAACAACCACGCTGAACGCACTATCCAGTTTCATTGATAATGCCGAACGCATCCTGACCATCGAAGACACCGCGGAACTTCAACTTCAGCAAACCCACGTCGGCCGGATGGAAAGCCGCCCACCGAACGTGGAAGGCAAAGGCGAAGTATCCCCGCGCGATTGTTTGAAAAACGCCCTACGTATGCGCCCTGACCGGATCATCGTTGGTGAAACGCGTGGCGAAGAAGTTATCGACATGCTTCAAGCCATGAACACTGGCCACGATGGTTCGATGACCACAATTCACGCTAACTCTGCGCGTGATGGTGTGTCTCGTCTGGAAAACATGATCGCGATGGCGGGCATCGAGATGCCACTCAAAGCTGTCCGCAGCCAGATTTCATCTGCTGTGAACCTGATTGTTCAGGCCTCGCGCCTTCAAGACGGTAGCCGCCGCATGACTTCCATTACCGAAATCACCGGGATGGAAGGCGATGTGATCTCCATGCAGGAAATTTTTCGTTATCAGCGTGTCGGGCTAACGCCTGACAACAAAATTATCGGCCACTTCACCGCTACAGGTGTGCGCAGTCACTACGCGGAACGCTTCCGCATGTGGGGCTACGACCTGCCAGCATCAATCTATGAACCCATCGCGGCACAGTAAGGACAAAAGTCATGAGTGCAGAACCAATCATCTATGGGCTGATATTTATCGGCGTTTTGGTGCTCGTTGAGGGCCTGTATCTGGTCGCATTTGGGAAATCCATCTCGCTCAATAGTCGTGTTAACCGGCGTCTTGAGATGCTGGAAAAAGGTCAACGACGTGAGGAAGTCTTAGACAAGCTGCGTAAGGAAATGCAGCAGCACATGAATGCGAAATCCATCCCGCTATATTCTTTGTTGGCTGAAAAGGCACAAAAAGCGGCGATCGCGTTTACACCACAACAACTAATTTTGGTGATGGCAGGCCTTTCAGTCATGGTGTTTATGGGTTTGACCATCGGCACCTCAACCGAAGTACCTGTGCGCGTTGCAATGTCCATCGGCATGGGTGTTGGTGCTGTCTTTATCTGGATTTCGATGAAGGCTGGCAAACGCATGGCCCTGATCGAAGAGCAACTGCCCGACGCCGTTGAACTCATGGTGCGCTCCTTGCGTGTCGGTCACCCCTTTACCAACGCAATTTCGATTGTGTCTAAGGAAATCCAGGATCCACTTGCTTCCGAATTCGGTGTGATCGCAGATGAAGCAGCTTATGGTCGCGACATTGGTGAGGCGCTAAAAGACATGGCCGAGCGTTTGGACATGCAGGATATGCGGTTCCTAGCTGTTGCTGTGACAATCCAGCAGCAATCTGGTGGTAACCTCGCTGAAATTTTGGCGGGCTTAGCCAAAGTGATCCGTGCCCGCTTCCGTTTGTTCCGACGCGTAAAAGCGATCACAGCTGAGGCGAAATGGTCAGGCAAGTTCCTGTCCGGCTTCCCACTGATGGCTCTTGCTGTAATCAACATCACCAAACCGACGTATTACGACGAGGTCAAAGAGACACCTTACTTTATTCCGGCTTGTTTCTTTGTCGGAATCTTCTTGGGCGTAAACCTGATTGTGATGCGCGTCCTCACAAACATCAAAGTGTAAGGGGGGCTGCTATGCTCAGCACCATAAATACTGCAATTAGCGATGTAATGGGACCCTTTGGCCTGATCATCATCCTTGGCGTGTTGGGGATCATTACAGTTCTCGTCACGGTCGTGATGATGATGAACCAACCAGAGGATCCGCTGGAAAAACTCAAACGACAGGCAAGTTCATCACGCAATGGCAGCGATGCCCCCGCGTCGTTACGGCAAAAAGACGGGAATGCGCAGCTCGAGAAGTTTGCGACATTCCTTGAACCCGCCGACGCTGAAGAAATGAGCCAGAAGCAGTTGGAACTGCGTCAAGCTGGGTATCAGTCCCGCGATGCTGTGCGCATGTTCTATTTTGCTCAAATGTCCTTGGGTCTACTTGGCCTGCTATTGGGTGTGATCTACACAAACTTCATGGTCGAAGTAGAGATGACGACCCAAAAAACAATAATGTGGACACTTGGCCCTGGTGCGGCTGGCTATTGGCTGCCCAAATACTGGGTTACCCGTCGCGTGGAGGCCCGTAAGGAAGAAATTGAGGGTGGTTTCCCAGATGCGTTGGATATGATGCTTGTCTGCGTCGAAGCTGGTCAATCACTGGATCAGTGCATTGTGCGCGTCGCCGCAGAGCTCAAGGCATCCTATGCAGCCCTAGCGGATGAATTCGAAGTCGTTGCGCAGGAAATGAAGGCCGGTAAGGACAAGGTCAACGTCCTTAATGATATGGGAACACGTTGCGGGGTGCAGGATGTTTCATCCTTTGTGACCGTGTTGGTCCAATCCGCCGCCTTTGGTACCTCCATTGCAGATGCTTTGCGTGTCTATGCAGCTGAAATGCGGGATAAACGCGTCATGAAAGCCGAAGAAGCCGCAAACAAGTTGCCAACCAAGATGACACTCGCCACAATGATGTTCACGGTGCCGCCGCTGTTGATCATTCTTGTTGGTCCTTCGGTTCTCGGTATCACCAAAATGGGTGAAATGGGTGCCCCTGGAGCCAACTAATGACATCACGATTAGGGCGATCTATCGCCCTTCCGATCCTAATACTTGCTTTAGCCGCCTGTTCTGCAGGCGGCTTTGGCACGTCTACGTTCGGCTCTAAGAAGGCTGATCCGCTAGATGCCCCAGGTGTAGATTTGCGCGCGGCGGGGGCTGACAACCTTGAAACCGGTCACCGGCTTGTCGCATCGGGAGAATATGAACTGGCCATCAGGTCCTTTAACCGCGCGGCGATTGACCGCGGCACAATAGATGCCGAAATCCTGTCTGGCTTGGGTACTGCGAACTTGGGTTTGGGACGTTTGGGACAGGCGGAAACACTGCTGCGCCGTGCTGTTGAGCGCGACCCGACCCAGCCTGAAATCTGGAACAATTTAGGTGTCGTTCTAATGGAACGTGGCAAAAATGCCGATGCCACACAGATATTTCGCAAGGCTTTCGCACTCGACAATGGCGAAAGTGTCTCAATTCGGGACAATCTGAGATTAGCGCTCGAAAAATCGGATATTTCTGGTATATCTCGGCCTGATACTAACGACTATAAACTGGTGCGCCGCGGATCCGCAGACTACGTGATCCACTCGGAGCTATGACCTAAAAATAGGCATGGCACTAAAACCGCGCAGGTACACTGGATGAGGCAGAAGCAGCAAAGGACGCACCCATGCGCCACAATACCGTTCTGATTTCCCTGTTTGTAGGGGCCACGATGCTGGCCGCTTGCGCAGAAAAAAGCGCTGACGAAACCGTAGAGCGCGCGTTTAAAGATGTTAACGTCATTGATGACGCAAATCTTAACGATGTGATGCTGACTGTCGGGGACCCGAACGAGGCCGTGAGCTATTTCCAACGGGTCGTCCAAGAGCAACCCAATAATGTCGAATTCCATCGCGGCCTTTCGCTCTCGTTAATTCGCGCAAAGCGTTACGATGAGGGTGCCGCCTCATGGCAGAAAACGATCTCCCTTCCTGGCGCAACAGATGATGATCGTGTGGAACTAGCAGATGCCATGATCCGTTCTGGCAACTGGTCTGGTGCAGAAAAAACGCTAACGGCCATTCCACCAACCCACGAGACGTTCAAGCGATATCGCCTTGAAGCGATTGTGGCTGACAGCAAACAGCAGTGGAAAAAAGCGGATAGCTTTTATGAAATTGCAGTTGGTCTAACAACCAAACCCGCGCCAGTCTTGAACAACTGGGGATATTCGAAACTGACACGCGGCGACTACAAAGACGCCGAGCGCCTGTTTAACAGCGCTGTTGTGCAAGACGGCTCACTCTTCACCGCCAAGAACAACCTTGTTCTCGCCCGCGGGGCGCAGCGCAACTACAATTTGCCAGTTGTTCCCATGGACCAAACCGAGCGCGCGCAATTGCTACATACGATGGCCCTTTCCGCGATCAAACAAGGCGACGTTGAGACAGGCAAAGGGCTGCTGCGCGAAGCAATCGAGACACACCCACAGCACTTTGAGGCTGCATCACGCTCCCTCGCTGCTCTCGAAGCTTAACCAATGGCACTAACGGGTTACGCCGCTGCATGGTTCCTGCCTTTCGTACTGCCGATATGCCTGTACGTGATCTATACAGACGTGTCGCGCATGAAGATTACCAACAATGCCAATCTGGCCTTGGCGGGTGTGTTTGTGGTTATCGGTTTCTTTGCCCTCCCCTTTGATGTCTATACGTGGCGCTTGTTAAGTCTTGTGATCGTTCTGATCGTAGGGATTATTCTAAACGCTGTAGGTGTAATGGGTGCGGGTGATAGCAAATTCATTGCCGCTGCAGCCCCCTACATTGCACTTGGTGACTTGCGTCTTCTGATGTGGTTGTTCACGGCAACATTGTTGGCATCGTTCGTCACACACCGGACTGCAAAACACACACCCCTAAGAAAGCTCGCGCCAAGTTGGACCAGCTGGGATCAGGGCAAGAAATTTCCGATGGGCCTCGCGTTGGGGTCCACATTGGCCATCTATCTCGTCCTTGGCCTCCTTTATGGTGCCTGAATAAGGCCATTTTCATCCTCTATGGGGTATCAGCACCCCACTGAGCAGAGGGAACCAGAAGAATGAACGCTCCAACCGCCGCCGTAATGGCACCACCGCCCCCAAAAACGCTGGCAGATATGCGTCTGCCAATTGTGATGATGCGCGACATCCTGATCAAAACAATCTTTCGCAAGAACCTTGATCTGGTAAGCGATTTATCAAAGGCGGTCTGCCTTCCCATCCCCGTCGTTCAGGAACTGGTCGACATGTGCCGGACACAACGCCTGGTCGAGGCGACAGGAACCCTGAGCGCGAGTAGCGGCAATGAAATGGGCTATCAGCTAACTGATACGGGCAAATCGCGTGCCCTCGATGCGCTTGCTCAATCCGAGTACTTTGGCCCAATGCCCGTGCCGCTGAATGTCTACAAGGAACAGGTAAAGCGGCAGTCGGTGCGCAACATGCAAATCACCCGCTCCCAACTTGTTGGGGCAATGGGTCATCTGGTGTTGCCTGATGATCTGGTCGACAATCTGGGACCTGCGGTATCTGCTGGCCGCTCGATCCTGATGTACGGCCCGCCCGGCAACGGTAAATCGTCTATCTCAAACGGTATTCGCGACGCACTTGGCGATCAGGTCTATGTGCCCCATGCTATTGAATACGCGTCTCAGGTAATCACCGTTTTTGACCCGATTGTTCACAATCAGGTCGCCCAAGAAGAACAGGACCCCAACTCCCTGCGCCGCATCACCCGTTTTGATGCGCGCTATGTCTGCTGTGAACGGCCTACCGTAATCACGGGTGGTGAATTGACCATCAGCATGCTTGATCTGGTCTATAACCCGACTGCAAAAACCTATCAGGCCCCTCTTCAGCTAAAATCAACTGGCGGCATCTTCATTGTGGATGACCTTGGACGCCAATCCGAGCCGCCCCAGTCGCTTGTGAACCGTTGGATTGTGCCGCTGGAAGAAAGCAAGGATATCCTTGCCCTGCAATCTGGTGAAAAATTCGAAGTACCATTCGACACGCTTGTTATCTTCTCTACCAACTTCCATCCAAATGAAATCTTTGACACCGCCGCCCTGCGTCGGATTTTCTTTAAGATCAAAATTGACGGACCGGATCAGGCAAACTTCCTCAAGATTTTTGCAATGGTCGCCAAGAAACGCAAAATGCCGCTGGATGAAGCTACGCTGATCCACTTGCTGAAAAAGAAATACCCAACCATCGACAATGTCTATGCCAACTATCAGCCGATCTTTTTGATCGACCAGATCATCGCCATCTGTGAATTTGAAGGCACCCCTTATCAAATGTCTCCTGATCTAATGGACCGTGCATGGGCCAACATGTTCGTCAAAGACGAAGAAATCGTGAGATAATCGGATGCGTTCCCGGACAGGAGTAGCTGGGTGTGGCCGCATGGGTGCACCAATGTTGGCCGCATTGCGTGCCGCTGGCTTGCCCGCGCGTGGCTATGATGTTGTGCCAATGGACACCCCCCATATCACCGATGACATTGCTGTTTTTTCAGAAGAACTAGAGACATTGATCACGGTCGTGCGGGATATTGACCAGACCGAGGCTGTTCTTTTTGGAGAGCAAGACCTCGCGGCCATTCCAAGCCTGATCCGCATCATCATCAGCTCAACCCTATCGCCACGATATGTTCGCGATCTGCGGGCACGTGTTCCTGCCCATATTGCCCTCATTGATGCACCCATGTCAGGTGCCCAGATCGCAGCCCAAGAGGCGCGGCTCAGTTTTATGATTGGCGGGAACGAGAGCGATATCAAAGCCGTGCAACCCTTATTTGATGCGATGGGTAAACACTTTCACCGCATGGGCGAGTTTGGTTCCGGCATGCAGGCCAAGGTACTCAATAACCTTCTAGCAGCCTCAAATACTGCCATGACCCGCTTGGTGTTGGATTGGGCCGATGAGGCCGGTTTGGAAGTCAGCGCCTTGCTTGACCTTATTCACACATCATCTGGGCAAAACTGGTTTGCTTCAGGGTTTAACTCCATAGAGTTCGCACGCGACGGCCTTGAACCCGACAACACAATTGGCATTCTCGTCAAGGATGTCGCAAGCGCGCTGGATGCGGCCCCCAATGGAGCAGATGTTTCGCTCCCCCAAGCCGTGCAAGACACCATCGCAAAGCTTAAACCACGCCGCTAGATCATCTGAGCGCCCTCTTGCGACTCTTGGCTTTGTGCTCCAAACTTTAGCGATGGATGGATATGATTTTACCCTTTCAGGTGCGCCGTTAAAGGCACTTGGTTCTGGTGCACTTTGGTGGCCTGAGGAAAACCTGCTGGTGGTCAGCGACCTGCATCTGGGCAAATCGGATCGCATCGCGCGGCGCGGTGGCGCGTCCTTACCCGCATATGACACACGAGACACCCTAAATCGCCTCGCCGCTGATTTAGCGCTGACCCATGCCCGCACAATGGTTTGTCTTGGCGACAGCTTTGATGATCTTGAGACCATCGACACCCTCCCCAAAGAAGAACGCCAGTGGATTATGCGCCTTCAGGCCGGCCGACGTTGGGTTTGGATAGAGGGTACCCATAACGCTGGACCTGTCGAATTTGGAGGTGCGCATCTGGCAGAGCTGCCGCTCTCCCCACTCACCTTCCGCCACATCGCCCAAAATGGGGCCAGCGGCGAAATATCTGGCCATTACCACCCCAAGGCCACCGCCAGCATCAAAGGGCGCACCTTAACCCGCGCGGCGTTCCTAATTGACAGCAATCGCGTCATCTTACCCGCCTACGGCACGTACTCTGATGACCTGAAAAATGACATGCCAACACTTTCTGACATCATGCGACCAGAAGCTATCGCAGTGCTTACAGGAAGTTCCTCCAACATCATCCCCATGCCGAGGTAACTATGGATCACGTCAGCGAAGGACGCATCAAACAAAGCTTTGGCGCACAGAGCATGATGGTCACATTAGGTGCCCAGCTTTCAAAGGTGTCCGCCGGGTTTGTCCGTATTACCGCTCCTATCCTTGAAGGCACGCGGCAACAACAAGGGTTTGGTCATGCTGGGCTAACGTTTTCCATCGGGGATTCTGCTGCAGGTTATGCCGCATTGTCCTTACTTCCCTTGGATCAGGAAGTGGTGACCGCCGAGATCAAAATCAATCTTCTTGCGCCTGCACGCGGCTCACTCCTTATCGCGACGGGTCGTGTGATCAAGCCTGGAAAACGCCTGATCGTGGTTTCCGCTGAGGTCCATGCAGAGCAAGAAGGCGAACAAACACTCATCGCAATTCTCCAAGGTACCATGGTGCCTGTCCCTCGTTAAAATAGACCTGCGTCTTGTGCTGCTTTTCGGTAGCTACGGCTCACCGGAATATCGCTGCCATCCACCATTTCCAACACATCACGCGCCTTTTCGCGGCGATGTCGTGTTACTGCGTCTGGTACGATCCAATGGGAGCGATGCACCTGAATGCCGCGCCCGGACACCTCAGCCATTGCATCGCTAAGTCGCATGAGGAGCAGGGCGTTTCCCCGCGCAGTTACAACATTTAGGTAATGATCTTGTGCCTCAATCCGTACCAGTGCAGCGCGCGTTTCTAGAGGCAAACGAAGCATAAACGTATCTTGGATCTCCACTTCGACCTCAGGCGTCGGTTTGATCGCCCAGATCAGCAGCTGAACTGCAGTGGTGA
The DNA here is from genome assembly GCA_033851935.1 of Sulfitobacter sp. Lineage (GTDB taxonomy): Bacteria > Pseudomonadota > Alphaproteobacteria > Rhodobacterales > Rhodobacteraceae > Sulfitobacter. The sequence goes on along the minus strand of JAWSVL010000002.1, from coordinate 91,210 downwards.
CCAGACCCACAATCCCTAGCAAATACAGCCAGTTCTCCCAGCCACTCATTTCGTGGAAAATCGCACTATTGATGGCGTGCACCGTGATGGAAAATAGCAGGACAAAACCGCTCCATGTGGCAATCGCGCCAAGCCGCAAAAAACGGTTAGCCAACAGGCTCGCACCAATGCCTAACCCGACAGAGCATCCAACAATGGCACCCCAATATAAAAACCTGCCGCCCAACCCCAACGCATTCAACGTACCAAAGGGTCCCGCGACAGCGGCCACAACCGAGAGCGTAACCCAAATCAAAAGCGGCACCCGAAAGCGTCTCATTTCACGAAGCGTGAGCTGCATGTCCGATATCATCCCTGTAATTCACGTATCAATCAGACCGCTCACGCAGTGCGCATAGCCTCGTTTGCGACAGTTTGCCATGACAGGGCAACCCAACACAATGGAGCCCTGAACATGAACTTCGTCCCCTTTGCAAATGCATCACTTGTTATCCAAATACACACCCTGCTGGCCCTTGGGGCTGTTGCACTGACGATAGGGATATTCTCACTGCGAAAGGGCAACCCGCTGCACCGCACGATGGGATGGGCATGGGTGTTGATGATGGCTTTTGTCGCGCTCAGCAGTTTTTGGATCAATGAGCTGAGGCTGCTCGGGCCATTCAGCCCCATTCATCTGCTATCCATTCTAACGCTATGGACTTTGGTGCGCGGCGTGACCGCAGCGCGAAGCCACCGCGTAAAAGCTCACAAGCGCCAGATGAAGACGCTTGTGTTTGGTGCTTTGATCACAGCCGGAGCATTCACGTTCTTGCCCGGCCGTTTGATGCATGACATCTTTTTAGGCGGTTAGACCTTCAGGCTCTGCCAGACCGTTTGCGCGACAGCAGGCCGTGACCGTGTTTGCCAATAGGCAAGCGATGGTCATTGGCCCAACACCACCCGGGACGGGCGTAATGGCACCCGCGACAGCAGCGCAGCTTTCGTAATGTACATCACCAACCAGCTTTGTTTTGCCCTCACCTTTTTCAGGTGCGTCCAGACGATTGATGCCCACGTCAATCACGGTTGCGCCCGGTTTGATCCATTCGCCCGGCACCATTTCGGGACGGCCAACAGCAGCGACCACAATATCAGCACGGCGCACAACATCAGCTAGGTCCTTGGTACGGCTATGGGCGATAGTCACTGTGGCACTATCGTTCAACAACAACTGCGCCATTGGCTTGCCCACGATGTTTGAACGGCCAATCACAACCGCATCCATACCAGAGATCGAACCATGGTGATCACGCAGCATCATCAAGCAACCTAGCGGCGTACAAGGCACCATGGATTTTTGACCTGTGCCCAAAAGCCCCACATTAGAAATGTGGAAACCATCCACATCCTTTGCAGGATCAATCGAGTTGATAACAAGATCTTCGTCCAAATGTTTGGGCAGTGGCAGCTGCACCAGAATGCCATGGATTTCGGGATCGTTGTTGAGCTGATCAATCAGCGCCAGCAAATCAGCCTCGGGTGTCTCCACATCCAGCTTATGCTCTACCGATTTCATGCCAACCTCTAAGGTCATCTTACCTTTTGAACGCACATAGACCTGCGATGCAGGGTCTTCGCCAACCAGCACAACTGCCAAGCCAGGTGTGATCCCATGGTCATCCTTCAAGCGGGTAACGTGTTTGCCTACTTGCGCACGCACACGTGCTGCGAACTCTTTGCCGTCAATGATTTTAGCCGTCATATTATCGTTCCTGTTTTTCGATCAATATCTCATGAAATTGACGCGGTGCGTCCATGTTTCACCATCAGTGATCAGAAGTTCATCAAACTGCATCAATTGCAGCAGATCATAAAACGTGGCGAGATACTGAAGCTCTTCTTGTTTGAAAAAGCCACCCCCGCGCACCGAGACTGTTAATTGCGCCATGATTGCACGCGCACGGTAGATCGTCGAAAAGACCTCATCGTCTAATGCCGTTAAAATCAGTGTTGATGCAGTATCCCCCTTCGAGAAAAACACAAAGCGTGGGCTTTCCGGAGCTTTGAGCTGGGAATTGGTCAGCTGATTTACGAAATCAACGCGCACTGCTTTGTTGCTGGAATCGCTCTCCCGGATCACACGGTCAAATGTCTCTTCAGTGGTCACTTCGGGATAATAATACCCCACATAACCGTCGTCAGCCGCCGCAAAAGTAGCGGTCCAAAACATGGCGATAAGAGCGAGTGTAAATCTGATCATAAGGGTATCCTTCTTAGCGCACTGAAACCAACGTGATCCGACTTAGCGCAATGGGCAAGCGAACCTGCCCATTGCGTATCATTTGTTTAGCTTAGAACAAACCTTCGACGTCGCCGTCTGCGTTCAACTTGATGTTTTCAGCGGACGGTGTGCGCGGCAGGCCCGGCATTGTCATGATCTCACCACAGATCACCACAACAAATCCGGCACCCGCGGACAGGCGCACTTCGCGCACTGGTACAGAGAACCCAACAGGCGCGCCGCGGCGATCTGGATCGGTGGTAAAGCTGTACTGCGTTTTCGCCATACAAACCGGCAAATTGCCGTAACCCTGCTCTTCCCAGTCTTTCAACTGGTTGCGGATTTTCTGATCTGCCAGCACTTCGTCTGCGCGGTAGATACGCTTGGCCACTGACTCGATCTTTTGGAACAACGGCATGTCATCCGGATAGATCGGCGCAAAGTTCGCGACGTCGGAATCTGCGATTTCTGCAACGCGTGTCGCCAGATCCGCAGACCCTTCTGAGCCAAGCTCCCAGTGGCGTGACAGGATTGCTTCAGCACCCTGAGCTGCAACGTAATCCTTGATCGCTTGAACTTCGGCGTCTGTATCTGTGACGAAGTGGTTGATGGCCACAACAACAGGCACACCAAAGGATTTCACGTTCTCAACGTGACGGCCAAGGTTGGAACACCCTTTTTCTACTGCGCTAACGTTCTCGGTGCCCAAATCTGCCTTTGCTACGCCACCGTTCATTTTCATTGCGCGCACAGTGGCCACAACAACAACGACGGACGGTGCCAAACCAGCCTTGCGGCATTTGATGTTCATGAACTTTTCAGCACCCAGATCGGCACCAAATCCGGCCTCGGTTACAACGTAATCCGCCAGTTTGAGAGCAGTCGTTGTTGCAATGACCGAGTTACAGCCGTGTGCGATGTTCGCAAATGGGCCACCGTGAACAAACGCAGGGTTGTTTTCCAGCGTCTGAACGATGTTTGGCTGCATCGCATCTTTGAGCAGAACAGTCATTGCGCCATCTGCCTTGATGTCACGGCAATATACAGGGCTGCGGTCGCGACGGTGTGCGACAATCATAGAACCCAAACGCTCTTGCAAGTCTTCGAGGTTTTTCGCCAGACACAGGATCGCCATCACTTCGGACGCTACTGTAATGTCAAAGCCCGCTTCACGTGGGAAGCCGTTGGAAACACCACCCAAAGACGCTGTGATCGTGCGCAATGCGCGGTCGTTCATGTCAACGACGCGGCGCCATACAACACGGCGTGTGTCAATCTCTAGCGCGTTACCCCAATAGATGTGGTTATCAATCATCGCTGACAAAAGGTTGTGCGCGGATGTGATGGCGTGAAAGTCGCCTGTAAAATGCAGGTTCATTTCTTCCATTGGGACAACCTGAGCGTAACCACCACCCGCGGCCCCACCCTTCATACCAAAGTTTGGCCCAAGGGATGCTTCGCGGATACAAACGCAGGCGTTTTTGCCGATGCGGTTCAGGCCGTCACCCAGACCAACAGTTGTTGTTGTCTTGCCTTCACCCGCTGGTGTCGGGTTAATCGCGGTCACAAGGATCAACTTGCCATCCTTACGGTCCTGAACCGAGTTGATGAATGTCTGGCTGACTTTTGCTTTGTCGTGGCCGTAGGGCAGCAGATCATCACTGGAGATGCCCAGCTTTGCGCCGATCTCCTGAATGGGTTTCTTGGTCGCTTCGCGCGCAATTTGAATGTCAGTCTTAAAAGCCATGGTATTCCCCATTCTGAGCCAGTTCGGCGGATTCTGTAGAATTCATACAAGGGCGGATCATTCACACAGGTCTGGATTGCGACATTTTCGGCGCGCGTTGCGGCGTAGCTCCGCTTCAGCGTTTCTTTTAAGAAACCGACAGCCTGCGTTTGAACACAGATGCCGTACGCGACTTCTTATGCTCAGTCGCAAAATATCACGGCGGCGTCGTGTATCACGATCAGGAAAAACCTGCGCGGCAGTAAGTTAACGGTGGCTCAAATCCAGTTGAGCAAAGTGAGAGGGACAATGGACAAACATGATAGACAACCGATTGATTGACGGTGTTTCCGTCAAAAAACGCATCATCCAAGAGATCAAAGAATACACTGCAGGCCAAACGAATATGCCGCGCCTGATATCTATTCTTGTGGGTGACACACCCGAAGCAGACGTATACGTGCGCAACCAAGCACGAGGCGCACAGCAGGCTGGATTACCGTTTGAGCAATTGCGCTGGCCGGGTGATATTTCCCAAGAAGAATGCAAGCTGCGTATTCTAGCGATGAATGACGACCCAACAGTTCTGGGTGTGATCCTTCAACGTCCCCTGCCCGAACACATTAATGTCCGTTCACTACAATCAGCAATTCACCCCCTAAAGGACGTCGAGGGGATGAACCCCGCTTCAATTGGTAACATCGTCTATTCCGACGTTGCTCTGGCCCCCTGTACCGCCACAGCTAGCGTCGAGTTAATCAAAGAAACGGGTCTGACGCTGGAGGGGTTAGAGGTTGTCATGATTGGCCACTCCGAGATTGTTGGCAAACCAGCCGCGATGATGTTGATGGCCGAAGGTTGCACCGTCACGGTCTGCCACCACATGACTCGTTCAGTAGCAATGCACTCTCGGCGGGCCGACGTTGTTGTGGTCGCCGTAGGCAAGGCCCATTTTATCGGGCCCTCCATGATCAAACCCGGTGCTGCCGTGATCGACATTGGTATCAACCAAATCGAAACGGATGACGGACCAAAAATTGTCGGGGACGTAGATACTGATGCGGTAAAAGAAGTCGCCGGCTGGATCAGCCCAGTGCCCGGTGGCGTTGGGCCAGTCACCGTTGCAATCTTGATGCGCAACGCAATGGTAGCCCATAAACGCCAGCTTGCAGCAGGTTGGTTGATAAACACCTAGCCAATATTCACCCATTCCATTTTCAGAAGTGGATGGGTGAAATTCTTCTCCGAATTTAGGGTGCCCATGGCCTTTGGTTCGGAACATGCAGGCGCAGCTTGTCCCCAACGCTTAGGGTGCCTTCCCGCTCGATCCATGCAGTTACCCCGCGCTTGCCGCGCGCCGCTGCTTTAAATGCTTTGCCATGGCCTTCGGCATCCTTTTCGATCTCGCGCGCAGGGAAATTGCAGGGTCCGTTTTCCACATCAATGACAATTGTTGTGCCATCTGCTGCCTGCAAACGCGAGCCAGGCGTCACAAATGTGAAATCAGGGATACCTTCGATCACGATAGATGCTCCTAGCAGAATTGGATCAAGGATCTCAACTCCGATGTCCTGCGCAATCTGCGCCATCTCTTCAGCCGAGAGGATGGATAGCTGTCGCGTATTGCGTATCTCGGTGCCCTCGGGATGTTGGGCCTTAACCCGCATGCAGGACGCGCGCGTCAGGCCACCGTGATAGTCATCAATAAATCCGCCGTAGGTCGCCGTTGCCGTGTCCACCGCTTGTGACCGAATGTTGGCACGATCCATAGGCACTTTACCCAGCCATGTGATGGTCGCGATATAATCTGTTGGGCAAAGTTCGGGCATATCCGCCTCCTGAATTTTCTATGCGCATCCTTAATCACCCTCTAGAAAAAGAAAAGGCCCCGCCGAGGCGGGACCTTATGAAGATTTGTACTCTAAACTTCACATACTGTGATCAGACAGAGGGTTCAGGCTCCATCCCACCAGCAGGCGGCGTCTTTTTGCCTTTTGCCTTGGGAATAGCTGTCACACTCGGTGCGGACCTGCTGTCAGGTTTGTCATCTTCGTCAGGCTCGCTTGGTGGCTTGCCCAACATGACGCGCTTGATCTCTTCCCCAGTCAGGGTTTCATATTCAAGCAAACCTTGGGCCAGACGATCAAATTCTTTGGCGTTATCTTCGATCAGTTTATACGCAAGCGCATAGCCTTCATCGATGATCCGCTTCACTTCGCTTTCGATCAGTTCTTTGGTCGCAGCAGAGACGCTAAACCCACCGGCACCGCCATTGGCCTGATACCCTGCAGCCGCTTCCTGATAGTCGATGTTACCGACTTTGTCGGACATGCCGTAGCGCATCACCATGGCGCGCGCCAATGCGCTGGCCTGCATGATGTCGCCAACCGGACCGGAAGATACGCTTTCTGCGCCGTACTGGAAGATTTCCGCCGCTTTGCCTGCCATAGTCATGGCAATACGCTCTTCGGCTTCGTCTTTGAACATCTGCAGCTTGTCCATCTCAGGCAGGCTCATCACCATACCCAATGCACCACCGCGTGGAATGATCGTGGCCTTATAGACCGGATCACATTTTGGCAGCTTGATGCCAACAATCGCGTGGCCAGCTTCGTGATAGGCTGTCTTTTCTTTCTGGTCTTGGGTCAGAACCATCGAGCGTCGTTCAGCACCCATCATGATCTTGTCCTTGGCAGATTCGAAATCCAACATCGCCACAAAACGGCGGCCAACACGGGCAGCAGTCAATGCGGCCTCGTTAACAAGGTTCGCAAGGTCAGCACCAGAGAAACCAGGTGTACCCCGTGCAATGATCCGCAGATCAACATCAGGACCAAGAGGCGTCTTGCGCGCATGCACACCCAAGATTTTCTCACGGCCTTTGATATCGGGGTTGCCGACAGTCACCTGACGGTCAAAACGACCGGGGCGCAGCAAGGCTGGGTCCAACACATCTTTACGGTTTGTCGCCGCGATGATGATCACACCTTCATTGGCTTCAAAACCATCCATCTCAACCAACAGCTGGTTGAGAGTCTGCTCTCGTTCATCATTACCGCCGCCGTAGCCAGCGCCACGTGAGCGACCAACAGCGTCGATTTCGTCGATAAACACGATACAAGGCGCGTTCTTTTTCGCCTGTTCAAACATGTCACGTACACGGGATGCACCCACACCCACAAACATTTCAACAAAGTCAGAACCGGAGATGGTGAAGAACGGCACACCCGCCTCACCCGCAATTGCGCGGGCCAGAAGTGTTTTACCAGTACCCGGAGGGCCCTCAAGCAGCGCACCCTTAGGAATTTTACCACCAAGACGTGAGTATTTCTGCGGATTGCGCAGGAATTCTACGATTTCTTCAAGTTCTTCTTTGGCTTCATCAATGCCCGCAACGTCATCAAATGTGACGCGCCCATGCTTTTCGGTCAGCATCTTGGCCTTGGATTTGCCAAACCCCATCGCGCCACCTTTGCCACCACCTTGCATGCGGTTCATGAAGTAAATCCACACACCGATCAGCAGCAAGATTGGAAGCAACGAAATCAGGAAGGTCTGCAAACCACTTTCCTGCTGGCTTTCAGCGCGGAAAGGGATGCTGCGCTCAGTGAGCAGCTTCGTCACTTCGGCGTCCGTTGGTTTGATTGTTACATAGTCTTCACCGTCAGACTGACGGAAGCGCACCTGTTCCCCATCTAGGGTCACATTGCTAACATTCCCGTTCTCAACGGAGGTGATAAAATCGGAATAGCTGATCTCACGGTTTTGCATGCCGCTGTTTCCGCCACCGTTGAACAAATTGAACAACGAGAAAACGAGAACCAGCAACACAGCCCAAAACGCAAGATTGCGGAAATTGCCCAAGGAAACTCTCCTGAATACATATCAGCCAAAGGTCAGCTCTGGCTACGTCCCTAAGATAAACATGCACAGGCTCAGTTCAATGTCATAATGCGAAGTCTAAAAAGGCTTTTTCATCTCGCACCAGTTCCCAGCGGTGATTTTCGCTTGGTTTCGCCGTTGGTGAGCTGAGAACCGTGTCACCATGCCACAGCGCTGGATGGCTTAGGAAAATCCCGCGTGGTAAATTGAAATTACGCCAATTACCGCATTGTTTCAAACCATTAGCGCCAAGTGCGCGTAATTCTGCGCCGTCAGAAACCCCGAATGGATCAGTGCAAACACACTGCCAACGGCCATCCCAAACCTGTTTTGGCGGGGCTGTTTGGTTTGAAACTTGAGTAAATTCGCGAAAAAGCCAAACTTCAGCTTTTCTGCATTTAATTACACATCCGCCCAATGTTGTCGCCTGTTGTGCCTCTACCGCATCTAATAGTTGGGCCAATGCCGCCCTGCGCGGCGGATAGGGTGTTGGATTGATCCAATCAAGCGCATGACACCACAGCCGTCGTTGCACCTCGGACGGGAGCCCCAATAGCTTGTCGCGATCAAAAACAACACTGCCGTGAGAAACTCTCGAGCACCCACGTGCGGCGTTTTGCGCGAATGCTTCCAGCGCCTCACGGGCTTCATTCATGTTATGGGCGACAACACTTAAGCTGTCCGCATCAACCCCCAAATCAGCAAGTGCGTCCAGAGCACGGCGCGCCTTGATACGATCAAATCGTGTGTCTGTATTGCTAGGGTCTTCGATCCACGTAACACCTGCATCAGTTAGATAGCTGCGCAAATCATTTCGCCTCAGTCCCAGCATGGGACGTAACCAGACCATTTCACCCGCTTTTCGCCTTGGTGACATTGCTGACAGCCCATCAACACCGGATCGGCGCGCAAGTCGCATCAAGACGGTTTCCGCTTGATCATCTGCTGTGTGACCTAACGCTATTGCCTCCAACCCCTCGGCACGCGCCCATTCGGCCATCAACCCATAACGCGCGCGGCGCGCTTCATCTTGCAGATTTCCTGTTTTGTCCCAGTCTTGCCAACGCAAAACCTGGTGGGAAACGCCCAGTTTTGCACAATGATCCCCAACCATTACCGCCTCAGTGTCTGATCCAGCACGCAGGCCATGATCAACTGTGACAGCCTTTAGCACACCGCCAGTACCAGAATAGATATCATTGAGGATATTGAGCAGCGCAAGGGAATCGCCCCCCCCCGACACCGCAACGCCGAGCCGTTGTGGCAGGGGCACGCCTATGGCGGCTGTAACCGCAACCTCTAACGCGCGAGCGTCCATTAGATCACGAACAACCCAATGCCTGCCGCTGCGCTATTGCCTGCGTTGCGAATTGACTATTAGGGAAGCGTGCAGGCACTTCGCCCAAGGTCACACATGCCTCGCTGCTTTGCCCCAAAGTACCCAAAGAAGCGCCCAGTTTGTACAATGATTCTGGTGCGCTAGGTCCTGTAGGTGCTGCTCCAAAACTTGCTAAATAGGCGCGTGCGGCTTCGCGAGCATCGCCGATCCCGTCCAATGCATCCCCGCGCCTCAAATCAACCTCAGCCGCTAGCGGAGAACCTGGATAGGTCTGATTGAAGGTCGCAAACTGGTCAGCGGCGGCACGAAAGTCACCGGATGCGAGCGCCTCCTGCGCCCGCTTGAAATCGTCTTGCTCGCCGACGGCAAGCTGGCTGGTGTTGGTTTGCGGTGCAGGCGCTGGTGCGGGCGCAGTGGCCTGATCGGCCCCGCCCAACGTGGAGGTCTCGCCCAAAGTGGAAATGTCGCCGCCCTCTAGCTCAACCAAACGGAACTCCAGATCAGCAATGCGGCGCGTGCCGTCATTCACAATCCGGTTGATCCGGAACTCCAGTTCCTCGGTTTTCGCCGTCACACGCGACAGCTCACTCTCCATCGCGTTCACACGCTCAAGCGCAGAGGCTGGCAATTGAACGCCACCAGCAGTCCCTGTAGTGGCCATCTCTCTCTTGAGCTTGGTCATCTCGACACTCAGCACTGTTAGCTCTTGGCGGATGTCAGCAAGAGTTTGTGCATCCTGAGCGGCAGCACCTATTGGCACAGCCCCCAAAACAACCGCAAAGATAAACGCAAAGCGCATGGTGCCGCTCCTTTAGCTGGTCTGGCCACCGGCCAGCACGGTCACTGCGCGGCGGTTTTTGGCATAACATGCCTCATTCGAACAAATCTCGATCGGGCGCTCCTTGCCGTAGCTTACAACCCGCAGACGTTCGGATGGCACACCTTTCGACAACAGATATTCGCGTGCAGCGTTTGCACGGCGTGCGCCCAATGCGAGGTTATATTCACGTGTACCCTGCTCATCTGCGTGGCCTTCAATGACGGCCTGATAATCGTTGTTTGTTGTCAGCCACGTTGCCTGTCCGTCCAGCGTGGCGCGGCCACCCGCGGTCAGCGTGGATTGATCCACCTCAAACAACACGCGGTCTCCAACGGTTTGGTTGAAATATACTGTTGAAGTAGGGTCATTTGCACTGCCCGGGACAACACCGTTTAATGGCGTGCCGCCAACAGGGTTTGTCGGGTTGCTTAGCGCATCATCCCCGCCAAAGCGGTTGGGGTTTGTACAGGCCGACAACGCAACTGCTGCGACCAGAAGGCTCATGGGTAGGAATTTCATCTGTCTCGACCTCGCTTAGAGTTTTTTATTATTTCCACCACATTATCACAGGGCGGCATCCCGTGGAAAGAGTTACTGCTGCAGGGGTGACCAGCTTGGGTCTGATCCGCCCTCCGGAGTTGCGACCTGCCGTAAAACACGGCCCGTAATATCGACAGAATAGATCGAGGACGCGCCACCCTCCCCCTGCGTTTCACGGGTAAACATGATCACGCGGCCATTTGGCGACCATGTTGGGCCCTCATCCAGAAACGATGCCGTAAGAAGGCGTTCTTCGGAACCATCTGTACGCATCACTCCAATGTGGAAACGGCCTGCATTTTGCTTAGTGAAAGCAACCAAATCACCGCGCGGTGACCAAACAGGTGTGCCGTAACGCCCTTCACCAAAGGAAATTCTTCGTGCCTCACCGCCACTTGCCGCCATAACGTATAACTGAGGCGATCCGGAGCGGTCGCTTTCAAATACGATTTGGCTGCCATCAGGGCTATAGCTGGGTGCTGTTTCAATGGACGGCGTATTTGTCAGGCGCAAAGATTGGCCGGAACCGATGTCCATTGTGTGAATGTCTGTGTTCCCACCTTGGCTAATGGAAAACACTACCGTTTGACCAGACGGAGAAAAGCGTGGCGCAAAGCTCATTGTGCCCTCGGCGCTTTCCAACACTCGGCGCTGAACGGAACCAACGTTAAGCACGTAAATGCGCGGAAAGCCGCTCTCGTAGCTGGTGTAAAGCACGCGGTCACCTGTGGGTGAAAAACGCGGAGCCAGCACAATTGCGCTGCTGTCAGTCAGGTAACGGACGTTCGCGCCGTCATAATCCATGATCGCCAAGCGTTTTTTGCGATCGTTCTTTGGGCCTGTCTCAGACACATACACAACCCGGCTGTCGAAGTACCCGCCCTCGCCCGTGATGCGCGAATAGACTTCATCCGCAACCTTGTGCGCCATACGACGCCAACCATCCGTGGTGCCCGAAAACTGTAGACCTTCGCCAAGATTAGTACCCGACACTACATCAAAGACGCGGAATTTAACGTTCACGTTATTGCCCGACACCGATACAGCCCCTGTGACCAGCGCCTGTGCGTTGATGGCCTTCCAGTCTGGGAATGAAACTGGCGCGTTAAAATCACCGTATTGCGCAATAAACGCCGAGCTTGGGATTTCGCGAAATACCCCTGTACCCTGGAGATCAGCAGCAATTACGCGTGCCAGATCGCCAGCCAGCTGGCCTGCCTCACCTGTTTCTGCCTGAAAATTGGGAATTGCAAAAGGAAGGGGCTGAATGATGCCTTCTTCAATCGTGATGCGCAAAGGCCCCTGCTGCGCTTGCGCAACCGAGGTGAACCCCAAGGCAAATAATATTGCCAAACAGATACTCAAAAACTTCATTTGGAACTTGTCCTTTCAGGGTCAAACCGTAGTTTAATATCCCGCCATTGATCATATTTCTCAACGGGGAGAGTGTAGCCATATCTCCCACAGCGCAAAACCGCCCGTTTGGCGGCACAAAATGCGTTAGCAACCGCCTGTTTCTCTGCACCCATGAACTTAGGGGCTTGCCTCCAAACAGGGCCAGCCAAACAAAGAACCGTCGATATGTTAGTCTGGCCCCTCATCTGATCCGCATCCGCTCGGGGTTAAATGTCATTTCGATTTCTTTCCACTGACCGTATTTTTCGCTCGGCAGTGGGTAGCCGTCTTTTTGGCACAACAGGATCGCGCGCCGCGCCGCGCCAAAGGCCGCATTGGCTGTTGAGGCATCGCCGCCTTCACTTGCAATCATCCGCAACGACGACGAGACGACCTTGCCGTCCTGCGTCATGTTCATAGCAACGGTTACAGTTGTTTGCGCCCATCGCGCACCGGGGTCGACGTTCCAGCAGTTTTGCACAGCAAGACGCAATGCATCTTTTTCACCCGATGACATCGGTGGCCCGCTGGGAACCTCACTGACCGCCGAACTCAGCGCAGCCTCTAGGGCCGCTTGAACAGCGGCATCATCAACAACGCTGTCTTCTTGGGCCGGTGTTGTTGGGGCCGTCTGCGTGGTCTGTGTCGGACGCGGAGCCGAGGGGCGGCGCGCTGGGGGCCGCATCGATGCTGTTGGCGCAGCAGCCGGTGCTTCGGTGGCTTCCGTAACGATCCTGTCAGAGGCTTCGGGTGTTTCAGCTGCTTCTTGAGGTTGTTCTACGGTCTCACCCGCATCTTCAGGGATCACAGCCTCTTGTGGGGTTGGTTCCTGAACTGTTTCCGGCTCTGGGCGCGGTGCGGGTTCTGGAGCAACAACTTCTGCGGCGCGTTCCACGGGTGTATCCTCAACAGGAGCGTCCTCGACGGTGACTTCCGCTGGAGGTTCGGGTAGTTCTGGCGCTGCTTGGGAAACTTCAGGAGCGACTTCCTCAACTGGTTCCTCAGCGGGCTCAGCAACATCCGGCTCGGGCGTTGCGATTGGTTCTTCTGGTGCAACATCAACTTCGGGGGCGTCTTGCGTCACTTCAGGGGCGGCGGGTGTTGGAACTTCGGCAACCTCAACAGGTTGACGCGATGCATCCACAAGCGCCTGAAATTCAGCGCCTGAAATCATCGCAACCTCCTGCACCTCTACAGGATCAGGGCGTGACGTGAACAATCCACCAAACAGAACCCAGCCGATGAAGCCGACGTGCCCCACCCCAGAGACGATATTGCCAATTTTGCGCGCCCGCGACATCGCTTAGTTCCCAGAACCATCCAGCGTTGGCCCGCCGATATCCGTCACCAGACCAATGTTGGAAAAACCACCTGCATTTAATGCGCCCATGATCTCCATCACGGCACTATAGGGAACAGAACCATCCGCACGCAGGAACACACGATCGCCTTCACGCTCGGCTGCAACTGCGCGTAATTTGGACACAAGTTCTTCGCGCGCCGTCTCTGTTGTCATGATTTGAACAGTACCCTCCGCCGTGATTGTCACGGTCAAGGGTTCCTCCTGCTCGGCAGGCAAAGCTTGGGCTGCCGTTTTTGGCAGCTCAACTGGGACGCCGACAGTCAACAAAGGGGCCGCAACCATAAAGATGATCAACAACACCAGCATAACATCCACGAAAGGCGTGATGTTGATCTCGGCCATAGGCTGCGCCCCGCCGCGCCGCCTGCGACGTCCGGTCCCGCCACCACTTTTTTGCATTACACCACCTGCCATGGCTCAACTATCCAACTGGCGGCTAAGGATGGTGGCGAATTCATCAGCGAATGCCTCGTACCCGCCGAGGATACGGTCACTATCTGCGTTCAGTTTGTTATAGAAAACCACCGCAGGGATCGCGGCCATCAAGCCAAGGCCCGTGGCCAACAACGCCTCGGCGATACCCGGTGCCACAACGGCAAGGTTTGTATTTTGTTGCTCAGCGATCTCGATAAAGGCGTTCATGATCCCAAACACGGTCCCGAATAGACCAACAAAGGGCGCAGTTGACCCCGTGGTTGCAAGTACAGGCAGACCCTTTTGCAGCCGCTCGGCCTCTTTAGCGATTGCCACATCCATTGAACGATCAATCCGCGCGGTTGCACCGGGGATCAGCCCACCATCTTCGCGGTGAGAGCGTCGCCATTCGGTCATGCCAGCCGAGAAAATCTTTTGTGCAGCACCTGCGGGATCTGGCCCGATCTGATCATACAGGCCATCCAGCGGCTCACCCGACCAAAACGCGCGGTCAAACTCTTCTGCTTCTCGTTTGGCTTTGCGGTATTGAATGGTCTTTTGGACGATGATCGACCACGTCCAAAAACTGGCTAGGATAAGGGCCATCATCACCAGTTTCACGGTGAATGTCGCTTGGGCGAACATGCCCCATACGGTAATGCTGCCGCCGATTTCGGCTGCGATCAATGCTGTCTGCATGTTATGTGCTCTACTCTACTGCCTCGGGTGGGCCTGTTATCAGGCTCCATTTGGAGCGAATCTAGCGCAGCGCAAAGCAAAAAGCGAGGGCCAAGCGCGCCCTCGCCCAATCACGTTTCCAGCAGGCGGCATTCCGCTGGAAGTCTGACGGGTTTTCCACTGGCCCCAATACAGACAATCAACACCTTTGCAGTGAAGATCAGGACATCCCCACGCCAGACTTCTTGCGCCATAACCATGCGGGCAGAACTAAGGCTATCAAGTGTTGTGCGTACTTCTAAGATGTCATCAAATCGCGCGGGGCTGACATAATCGGCCTCAACACGACGCACAGCAAACACAACGCCTGCTTCTTTCATCGCAAGCTGATCAATGCCCACTTCACGGACCCAATCACTGCGCGCACGTTCGATGAAGCGAAGGTAATTCGCGTAATAGACAATCCCCGCCATGTCGGTGTCTTCATAATAGACACGGATTTCTTTGCGGTGGATCATTGGACATCTCCCGCTTGCATACGCGCAAAGAGGCGCAAGGCATGGCTGCTGTCTTTTGCGGCAACAGGCATAACCGGGTCATAGGCCGCGCGAATAAGGCCCGCCACATCGGGCCGCAAAATGGTTTTGTCGCCCAAAACGGCCAGCGGCGACTTATCTTTGAATGCAGTGTCGGACCACAGCAGATAAGATTGCACAATCTGGCTCAACGCCAATGTTTCCGCAGGTACTTCGCTTAGGTGCTCGTCCATCCGCAGAAACACAAAGCACGCCTTGATCGCGCCCTGTTCATCAAACCTGAAAAAACGGTATTGGTTGGCGTCAACCTTGGTGAGCTTTCCTACCAACGTGGTCAAATCAGGTACTAAACGTTCCATACCAGTCACATCCGACAGCTCAGACCATTCTGAAAAGAAGAACACCATCAGGTTTGAGCCGAGCTCCATGTCCGTCTCAGCCATCTTATGGCCAGCCAAAGCAGTGACAGCCTCAAGCGCACCTTTGACTACTTCAAGCGTCTCTTCTTGAACACCAAAGACAACTGGTGCAATCGGGCGTCCCCACCTCGCAAAGACGAATTGTCCATCTTCACGTGTAAACAGCTTTTCAATATGTTCCGGTTCCATACCTTATCCGTCCTATTCTAACGTCACACCCTGAGCGCACCGCATCACCGAAACAGGTCAGCGTCCCGCTTTGGCGGCTGCATTCCCAGATGCACCCACGCTTTTTGCGCCAACATGCGCCCGCGCGGGGTACGTTGGATCAAGCCCTGCTGCAACAGGAACGGTTCAATCACTTCTTCCAATGCATCACGCGATTCAGACAGAGCAGCTGACATCGTTTCAATACCCACCGGACCGCCCTGATAGTTTTCAGCGATCAGCCGCAGGTAACGGCGGTCAGCTCCATCTAACCCCAGATGATCCACACCTAGCCGCGTCAACGCCATATCAGCCAAGGCACGAGTGACACGCCCGTCGCCCTCAACAACCGCAAAATCCACAACGCGGCGCAGCAAGCGGCCCGCAATGCGCGGTGTGCCGCGCGCGCGTTTGGCAATCTCGCGTGCACCGCCCTCATCTGCTGGCGCACCCAATTTACGTGCATTGCGCTCTACAATTATGAACAGCTCGTCTTCGGTATAAAATTCCAAACGTGTCGGAATGCCAAAACGATCTCGCAGCGGTGTTGTCAACAGCCCCATCCGTGTGGTGGCCCCAACCAGTGTAAAGGGCTGTAGCTCAATGCGCACAGTGCGCGCGGCTGGTCCCTCGCCGATCACCAAATCCAGTTCAAAATCCTCAAGCGCGGGATACAGCACTTCTTCGACAGCTGGATTCAGACGGTGGATTTCATCGATAAACAGCACATCGCGCGCCTCAAGGTTGGTAAGGATCGCTGCCAGATCACCTGCTTTTGCCAACACTGGACCAGATGTCATGCGAAACCCAACACCCAGTTCGCGCGCCATGATCTGCGCAAGCGTCGTCTTTCCCAGCCCCGGAGGGCCGTGGAACAAGGTATGGTCCATCGCCTCTTCGCGCTGTTTGGCGGATTGTATAAAAACCTTGAGGTTCGCACGCGCACCAGCTTGGCCGACAAATTCATCCAACATCTGCGGACGCAAAGCACGGTCAAAATCTTCGGGCATGCCCTCTGGCCGCACTATCGGATCACTATCAATCATGCTGTCCCCAAGCCAAGCACCCTACTAGGGTACGTTGTGCGCACATTACTCTCTAGGAGCCAGAAGTTTCAACGCCGCACGAATGAGGCTTGGCGTATCTGCATCCGGTGCTTCACCAGCAGCTTGCGCAACTGCGCCCGCAGCATCCCCCGGCGCGTAGCCAAGATTGGACAAGGCCGATAAGGCTTCGGATTGTGCAGAGGCATTGGCCGCAGGCGGAGGCGCTTTACGCTTTACAGGTGCCTCTATCACTTCAACGCCTTGCTCACCCAACGCTTCGGCAACAGTTCCACTCATCGCCATCATTGACGGTGCCTTGTCTTTGAGATCCAGCACGACCCGCTGGGCAATCTTTGGCCCGACACCCTTGGCGACCTTCACTGCATTCCAATCACCAAGCGCAATGGCACGGCCAACACCATCCGGCCCCAGCGCACCAAGGATCGCCAGCGATGCCTTTGCCCCAATGCCCTGAACCGATGTCAGCAAGCGATGCCATTCTTTTTCTGCCAAGGTGGTGAAGCCAAACAGCTGCATCAAATCTTCTCTGACCAAAAGATCCGTGTAGACGGCGGCGACTTCACCCACAGCAGGCAGTCCAGCCAGCGTTCTTTCTGAACAATACACCAAATACCCGACGCCGCGCACATCGATGAGTACATGATCGGTTGAACGATACTCGATTCTGCCTGTGATTTTTCCAATCATGCGCTTGCCTTTGCAACTGCTGCAGCAAAGCTGGATGCACCGCCGTGATGGGCATGCGTGATCGCAACAGCCAATGCATCAGCCGCGTCAGGCCCTTCAAATTGCACCCCAGGCAACTGCATGCGCACCATATGCGCCACCTGCCCTTTATCCGCATGACCTACGCCTACAACAGTCTTCTTCACATTATTGGGAGCGTATTCCCCCACGGTCAGCCCCATCTGCGCTGGAACCAGCAATGCAATCCCGCGCGCCTGCCCCAATTTAAGAGTGGCAACACCATCTTTGTTCACAAATGTATGCTCAACGGCGGCTGAGTGAGGACGATATGTCGTAAACACGCGAGTGAGCTGGGCATGTAATGTCAACAACCGCTCAGCGAGTTCAACACCTGTATCCGAGTGACAGATTCCGTTTGCGACGTGACTCAGCTTGCTTCCAGCTACGTCAATGACGCCCCAACCCATATTCCGAAGACCCGGATCAATGCCAATTACCCTTATCACTTGCCAGCCACCCTCAATATTGTTGCTTTTTAGATGCAGTAGCACGAAACGCGAACATTGGATACATGTTTCAACAAATATTCCAATTCCGACACGCCGGATGTCGCAAACCAACTGAACATGCCGCAATGCAGCAATCACGACATCAAAAACCTCACCAGCGACATCGGGATAGGCGCATTTCCGCCATAAATTAAAGGAGATTCAAGGCCAATTCCCGCTATGCAGAATTTGCATATCGGGTGTGCAATCGCATCACTTGCGCGAAATTCAAACTCTGCCTATCTGGACCACATAACGCTGAATAATTCAGCACAACATAAACAAATAGAAGGACGGCTCCAATGGCAACTTTTAACACCACTCGCACTACATATGACATGGCATCATTTACAAACCGCGCAATCGCTTTTGTAGCCGAAGCAGTTCACGCTGTATCCGCATGGAACGATGCACGCATCACCAACAAAGCGCTTTCAAACCTGACAGATCGTGAATTGTCCGACATTGGCCTGGTTCGCGGCGATATCGAAGGCGTAGCAAAAAGCAACTTTATCCGCTAAGCACCGGTTGGCGCGGCAACGCGCCGACTGCGCTATCAGCGTAGATTTGAAAAAGGTCCGCACCCAGTAATCTGAGTGCGGACCTTTTTATGTGTGCCAGAGAGATCAGGCATAACGAAATTCTGCGGCAGCCCCTCCCCCCGGAAGGCCCACCACAGAAGTATTAAAACCTTAACGGAAGAGCGGGCCCATCTTATCTGCGATGAACTGGGTCGCCGGATCGATGCCTAGAACACGAGCGCCCATTGCTTCAACAACAGTTCCGTTTTGCAAAGTGGCAAGACGGTCCTGATACGTGTCGGGCCCATTTGCGGAAAGCATCAGTGCTTTTAAGCAGAAGAAGCTGAGAACCATTACGAGAATTCCCTTAATCGGAAAACGCAGGCGCATCTTTTTCGGCTTAGCAATGATAAGGCCGTTTTTATCGATCCGCGTGGTATAGCCACGACGCACGAGGCGCGATTGAGCTTTATCTACGCTCCCAACACGGGCGTGAAAATCTTCTCTGGTGTAAACCATGGCATCGGTCTCTCTCAACAACAGCCCCCACCGTTGTTGATTCAATTTTTATCCATAGAATGTGGCAGAAATGGGGCAATTAAGGCCAATTCACCACAAATAGGGTTAAACTTAGTCCATTTTCCGAAGCACTAGTGTCGTCCAGTCACCAATACTTTCGCGGTGATGTAGATTGATGCCAGAACGTGCATAAACCTCGATCACCTCGTCCGCTTGCTCATTTAGGAGACCTGACAGAATCGCATAAGCTTTTGGCTCCATCACGCCAGCCATATCCGGTGCCAACGCAATCAGGGGACCTTTTAGGATGTTCGCAAACACCAAATCAAAGGGCGCCGCCTCTGCCAAAACAGGGTGATCAAAACCTGCGGCCTCAACACAAGTAACCTGCCCTTCCAGATTGTTTGCTGTAACATTGGCGCGCGCCACATCAACCGCGACCTCGTCAATGTCAGACGCAAGCACTGTATCCTTCCAGATCCGCGCCGCACCCATCGCCAAAACGGCAGTACCGCAGCCGATATCCACAACACGGCGTCCAACAAATCCATCCTTTGCCAAATGGTCCAGTGCGTTAAGACAGCCAAGTGTCGTGCCGTGGTGCCCCGTACCAAAAGCCATCGCAGCTTCGATCAGCAACGGTTCGCAATCCGTGGGCACTTTGTCCGCATCGTGTGAGCCGTAGACAAAGAAACGCCCAGCCTCAACTGGGGCCAACTCGCGGCGGACATGGGCCACCCAATCAGTTTCTGGCAATTCGGATACAACAAAGCCTTTTGCGGCCATTGCAGCAGCCAGCAACGCCAGAGCAGTCTCATCAGGAGCTTCCTCGAAATATCCGCCGACTTCCCATAAGCCAGAGCCGTCTTCGACTTCAAAAACACCAACACCTGTAGGTTCTGGCATCAGATCTTCCATCGCTTCGCCGAGTTTATAGGCGGCATCGCGGCCTGTGAGTGTCGTCAGCGCTGTGAAAGTGGGCATTTATCGGCTCCTGTGTCTATCTAGGTTCGGGTATGGGGCTGGCGCGTTATGGTCAAGGGCTGCATCATCCACGCGCAGGCCTTTCACGTAGAACCATCCCCACGCGGCAGACAACGCACCAACAGTAATTCCTGCAGCCGCTTGACCATAGATGACGCCAGCAGCCCCAAACATCCCTGAGAACCAAAGCGCAGCAGGCATGCTTAGGACGCCATCTTTGATCCAATTCACCATTGTCGAGCGTCCGGGTTTGCCCAAGTTATTGAAAGCGGCATTGGATACAAACAGCGCACCAAAGAAGATAAAGCCGCCCACACCAATCACTGCAAAGGCGTTCAATACATCCGCGCCCTGCCCAGACAAATCAAATGCTGCGATGACATAGGGCACCGCCGCGACAAACAACCCCCATGCAACCAGCGTATATAAAAGACAAAAAATCAGCGCATCCCGGTAGGTGCTGCGCACACGGTCCAGTTTACCTGCGCCGTAATTCTGGCCAAATATCCCACCAATAGCGCCCGACAGCGCAAAGATACCGCCAAACACAACAACCGTTAATCGCCCGACAACAGCCCATGCGGCCACCGCGTCATCTCCAAAGGGCGCGATAACGATAGTCAAAAGATAGTTCCCAACAGGCGTGCTCATCTGGGTTGCGATGGCTGGAATGGCGACTGCAACAAACGGCGCACCAATGTTACGCAACGTGCTCAGGCGGGGGCGATCAATCAGATGCAGGTCGTAAATAGCGAACCAAATCGCAAGCCCTAACAGCGCAAATCGGAACAACACCAGCCCAATCGCGGCACCGTCCAGCCCCCAACCCAAGTAAAAGATAAAGAACGGATCAATAATCAGCAAGACCATGCCTGCAAACAGCGTGATGTACATCGCCTTTGCGCCAAACCCGTCCGCGCGCAAAGTACCCGACATGACCAATGCCGCGGACATCGGGACAAGTGAAGGGATTGTGATGGCAAGATATCGTGCAGCCAGCCTGGCGGTTTCACCCTCTGCTCCGGCAAAGCCGACCAGTTGATGGCGAAGCCCCACAATAAACGCAGCTACGACAGCTAAGGTGCAAGCAGCAATGACAACCGCCGCACCCGCCTGACGGCGCGCCTTTTCACGATCACCGCCCCCTATTGAGCGCGACACCACCGCTGTTGCAGCAATCATCAGACCAACAGCCACAGAAACGGAAAAGAACTGCACCGCATAGGCGAAGCCTATCGCCGCAACCAGTTGCTTGTTGCCCAGCTGGGATACCCACAACAAGTTCGCAGCATCCACGATGAACACAAACGTGATGCCCAGCGCCCCTGTCGCCGTCATCCGCACAACATGACCGAGGGTGGAGCCAGTTAGAAACCGACCCTGCGCGCTCATTCCGCGGCCTGAGCCGCGCGGGATGAAAACACCGTTTCATTTCCGGCCTCAGGATGGCGCGGAATAAGGGTCGCCAACATAAACGAAACCGATGCCATTGTTGCCGCAAGTAAAAACACTGCGGCAGGTGAAACAAGCCACAAAAGGCCTAGCAACACGGGCAAAACCACGGCCGCGATGTGATTGATTGTAAACGCCACAGCCGCTGTTGGCGCCATATCACCCGGTGCGCCAATTTTCTGGAAATACGTCTTGAGCGCCAATGCGAGGCCAAAGAACATGTGATCCAGTACATAAAGAGCTGCCGCAACCTGAAAACCCCAGTCAAAGAAGTAGACACCACCGTAAGACAAGAACACAAACACCAACCCTGCGTATTCAAACAACAGCGCACGGCGCTCCCCAAATCGCGCAACGATCTTGCCCAGCACGGGTGCGATCAGCATATTCAGCACCAAATTGATCAAATACAGCCCCGCAACTTCGTGCACAGCAAAGCCAAATTTTTCGACCATCATGAAGCCGGCAAAAACCATGAAAATCTGACGCCGTGCGCCAGCCATGAACTGCAACGCATAATACAACCAATAGCGGCGGCGCAGGACCAACCGTTTGATTTGCGGATGCGGGCTTTCGTATTGCGGATAGGCCAGTAACGCGAACAACGCTAATGCCATCGTGATACCGCCCCCAGCCATAAAGACAATATTATAGGACAGTCCCAAAGGCTCCCAAAGGATCATGATAACAAAATACACGCAGAACGTTGCCGCTGATCCCATAGCCATTAGCCAGCCCATGATCTGTGGCGCGCGATCTTTTGGCAGCCATTGTAACTGCAACGATTGATTTACCGTCTCATAGTAATGAAAGCCGACAGAACTAAGGAAAGTGAGAACCATGATGCCCGTAAGCTGAGGGAACCATGCTGTCACTGCAGTCGCCGCCCCAAGCAGAATAAGCGACACCAGCCCCAGAACCTGTTCACGCACAACAATGATCAGGAAAATCACCAGAAACGACAAGAAACCCGGAATTTCGCGAATGGTGTGCAACAGGCCAATGTCAGCGCCATCAAATTGTGCCACTTCATTCACAAAGTTATTGAGCAGCGCATACCACGTGAAAAACGCAATCGGCATGGCCAAAGCCATCACAAACAAGAGCGTTATGGGACGCCGCCAGAACGGTTGATCTTTGGCATCATCGAGGGTCAGAAAATCTATCATGTGCAAGCTCTACGCCTGCTTTTTAGCAAAGGCGATAGGTATTGCTACACATTTACTGTGCAGCCCTGTCACATTTCTGTTCAGTAAAAGCTTTGCGGATCAATATCAACGGCAAGGCGCAGGTCGCCTTTTAGCCTGATCTGGCTGACCCAAATACTAAGCGCGCGCTGCAACGCCACACCTTTATCTGCCTTCACCAGCAACCGGACGCGGTGCCGCCCACGCACTCGCGCAATAGGTGCTGGCGCAGGACCATAAACCTGTGCCCCGATATCACGCAGGACGCGATCATTGCGCGCCAATTGGTTGCCTGCATCAAACACCGCTGCCATATCTGGCCCGCTAAGGATAATTCCCGCCAAACGCCCATAGGGTGGCATGCCTGCCTGCTTGCGCTCGGTAGCTTCAGCTTTCCAAAACCCCTCTTCGTCACCCGCAAGGATTGAGCGTATTACTGGATGATCAGGCTGATAAGTTTGCAATAGCGCCGTGCCCGGTGCCTCAGCACGCCCCGCGCGGCCAGCGACCTGCCGCATCAATTGGAACGTGCGTTCAGCCGCCCGCAGATCGCTACCCATCAAGCCTAGGTCTGCATCAATGACCCCAACAAGCGTCAGTTTGGGGAAGTTATGCCCTTTCGCAACCAGCTGCGTGCCGATGATAATATCCGCTGTGCCTTGCGCAATACCTGCGATCTCGGCCTTGAGAGCACGGGCAGAGCCGTACATGTCTGAGCTAAGAGTGGCGATACGCGCATCAGGCCAAAGCGCTGTTGCCTCTTCGCCCAAACGCTCGACACCAGGACCAACGGGTGCCAGTTTGTCTTCGGCCTCACACGACGGGCAGACGGTTGGCATTTCTTTGCTCTCACCACATTGGTGACAAACAAGCCGCTTGAGAAAGCGGTGTTCAACCATGCGCGCATCGCAATGGTCGCATGCGATCTGATGTCCGCAGGCACGACACAGGGTCACGGGCGCGTACCCACGGCGGTTGATGAACAACATCGCCTGCTCACCGCGCTCCAGCCGCGTATCCACTTCGGCCTTTAGTTTGGGCGAAACCCAGCGATCCGATGGCAACCCCTCAGCACGCATATCAATTGTGCCCATCGTCGGCATAACCGCAGGACCAAATCGCGAAGTTAGCTCTAGCTTGGTGTATTTGCCCGCCTGCGCATTGGCCCATGATTCCAGCGAAGGCGTGGCCGAGGCCAGCACAACATGTGCGCCACAAATGGATGCCCTCAGCACAGCCATGTCACGCGCGTTATACAATACACCCTCTTCTTGTTTGTAGGATGTATCATGCTCTTCATCGACAACGATCAAACCCAAATTTTGGTAAGGAAGGAACAGGGCCGAGCGCGCGCCGATCACAAGCTGGGCCTGCCCCTGCCCGATCATCCGCCAAATGCGCCGCCTCTCCGTCATTGTCGCGCCAGAGTGCCATTCGGCAGGTTTTGCGCCAAAACGCGCCTCAACCCGAGTGAGGAACTCGGATGTCAAAGCGATTTCTGGCAGTAACACAAGCGCCTGACGCCCTGCACGCAACGCGGCGGCAACTGCTTCTAGGTAGACTTCGGTCTTGCCTGATCCGGTCACACCGCGCAGCAATGTGGTTCCGTAATCGCCTGACGACACGGCCGCCGCCAAAATGTCAGACGCATTAGCCTGATCGTCTGTTAGCTCTTTGCTGGGCAAATCAGGATCAAGCCGCTGGAATGGCAAATCACGCGGGCTTTCTTCTTCATGCACCACGCCTTGCTTGACCAAGCCCTTGATTACAGAGGAGGTCACGCCTGCCAGCTCGGCCAGTTCTTTTAGGGTAAAGGACAGGTCACCATATTCACTAAGGGTTTCCAGCACCTTTGTACGTGCTGCTGTCACGCGATCAGGTTCGCCCACTCCACGGCGATAGATTCGCTGCATGGATGGCGGATCTCCCAAACCCGGCGCCCGCGTGGTAAGGCGCAACATCGAACTGAGGGCTGTTAGCGTGTAGCCAGCGGATTTTTCAAGGAACGACATCATCTCTGCGCGCATCGGGGCCGCATCCAGCACCCGCATAACTGATCGCACCTTGGTATAGTCAAAATCGCCTTTGCCGGTGCCCCACACCACACCAATTACCTTTCGAGGGCCCAGAGGCACCTCAACGAACGCACCCAACTGGCAGCCGCCTTCGGGGGCTTTGTAATCAAGTGCGCGGTCCAGCGGCTGTGTTGTCAGCACCGCGACCAGCGTACCTTCGTCAAAGAACATCTGCTGAGACAAACGAGGCTTCCTTGCGCCTGAGGGGAACGAGGGCTATCAGCGTCCTTGAAGACAAGCAAATAACTTGTGCCCAACATAACCGCCCTGCGCCCCATTCCAACCGTGAAGGACCAGATATGAAATTTTTTGTAGATACCGCCGAGATCAAAGACATTGCCGAGCTGAACGATTTGGGAATGGTCGACGGGGTTACAACCAACCCCTCACTGATCCTGAAATCAGGCCGTGACATTATGGAAGTCACAAAAGAAATCTGTAGCATCGTTTCCGGCCCAGTTTCTGCCGAAGTTGTCGCCATGGAAGCTGATGCGATGATCGCCGAAGGCCGCAAGCTGGCAGAAATCGCAGAAAACATCACCGTCAAGCTGCCCCTCACATGGGATGGCCTGAAAGCCTGTAAAGTTCTGTCGGGCGAAGGAAAAATGGTCAATGTGACCCTTTGCTTCTCAGCCAATCAAGCGCTGCTGGCCGCAAAAGCCGGTGCCACATTCATCTCGCCGTTCATTGGCCGTCTGGATGACATCGACCTTGATGGCATGGACTTGATCGAAGACATCCGCACAATCTATGACAACTATGGCTATGAAACACAGATTCTTGCGGCATCCATCCGCACAGTTGGCCATGTACGTGAATGTGCTCTTGTAGGGGCCGACGTGATGACAGCGCCACCAGAAGTGATCCGCAAGCTGGCAACACACCCGCTGACCGACAAAGGTCTTGAGCAGTTTATGAAAGATTGGGCCAAAACCGGCCAGAACATCCTGTAATTAGTCAGGACTTCGTCAGCCCTTTGAGCCTAACAGCGCACGAAGTTGCTCTGGGGTCAGAGGGAATATCGGTAAAGGCACATTTGTTTGCTGTTTTTCCATAAGCTGACGTTACGACATACAAATCGATAAAATCAGGGGAATGGGCGTGCAGCCCTCCCCTGAAACGGCAATTTTGGCACGATTGCCTATTAAGTCAGCAAAAAAGAGCAGAAAATCCAAATCTGCCGTGTTATAGAACTTCAAAACAAGACGAGAGCAGCATGAGCAGCAGCCCAAAAATTGAAGACGCCCTGCGCGAAGCGATCATTTCGCAACCAGATGTGATTCTGGACGATAGCGATGTCATGCAGGCGTTGATTGCCGCAAACGAGAAAGCTATGGGCGGCAATATTGTCGACCTACGCGGAATAGCGATGGAACGCCTTGAGACGCGCCTTGATCGTCTTGAAGATACCCACCGCAGTGTGATTGCCGCCGCATACGAAAATCTTGCTGGTACCAATCAAATCCACCGCGCGATTCTGCGGATGCTTGATCCGGTCGAGTTTGAAACTTTTCTGCGGGACCTTGGCGGCGAAGTTGCCGAAATTCTGCGCGTCGATGCGGTAAAATTGGTTCTCGAGTCAGTTCAAAACGATAACGACCCCGCCGTAAAGCGCCTTGGCGACGTTCTGAGCGTGGCCGAACCTGGGTTCATCGACAGCTATCTTAGCCAAGGACGTGGTGGCACAGTTCGTCAGGTCACGCTGCGGTCAGTTCAGGATGCCTCGGAAAACATCTACGGCCCCAACGCTGAATGGATTCGCTCTGAAGCATGCCTCAAGTTGGATTTTGGCCCCGGCCGCCTGCCCGGTATGTTGGTAATGGGTGCCGAAGACCCGCACATGTTTGGCCCTCAGCAGGGCACTGATTTACTGGTGTTCTTCACTGGCGTTTTCGAGCGGACCATGCGCCGCTGGCTGTCTTGAGCGACACACCCGATACCCTTGCTATCTCTCCCGCCGCGCGGGACGCGTTGCAAACGTGGCTAGATCATCAGCGCGCCCTCAAAGGGGCAGCGGAAAACACCCTGACGGCATATCGCGGCGACGTCACTGAATTTCTTGCATTTATCAGCGTGCATCACGGTCAATCCCAAGGCCTCGGCGCGCTTGCAAAAATTACCGTGAGCGACATGCGCGCGTGGATGGCACAGACGCGCAACGCCGATGTTGGCTCGCGCAGCCTTGCGCGCAAATTATCTGCTGTAAAAGCATTCTATCGCTGGCTGGCAGAGCGTGAGGGCTTTGAACCCACCGCCGTCCTAGCCACACGCTCCCCTAAGTTCACCAAAAAGCTGCCTCGCCCTCTGGCCATTGATGCCGCGCGCGAACTAATCGACTGCGTCGAGACGCAGGGCCGTGATCCGTGGGTTGGTACCCGTGATGTTGCCGTGCTGACCTTGCTATGGGGTTGTGGCCTTCGCATTTCCGAAGCCTTGGGTCTGAAAGGTGCTGACGCACCTTTACCAAGCGTTCTGCGGATCACAGGTAAGGGCGGCAAGGAACGTGTGGTTCCTGTTCTACCTGCTGCTCGAGACGCCGTGGAGAACTATCTGCGGGCCTGTCCACATGCGCAGCAACCAAACGAACCGCTTTTTCGCGGTGTGCGTGGTGGCGGCCTCTCCGCAGGCATTATCCAGAAAGTAATGGCAAATGCCCGCATGCAATTGGGCCTGCCCGCCAGCGCAACACCGCACGCTATGCGCCACAGCTTTGCCACCCATTTATTGGATGCGGGCGGTGATTTACGCGCGATCCAAGAACTGCTGGGCCACGCGTCTCTTTCCACCACTCAAGCCTACACCGCTGTCGATACCGTTCGATTGATGGAAGTGTATAACCGCTCTCATCCCCGCGCATGACGCTTTTCCTTTTGCATCCACCTCTTTGATTTGCGAGACAGCCGTATGACAATCAAACAAAAAGCACTCGCCGTTCACTTGCTCACCGCCTCTGGTGCGGTTTTCGCCATGCTGGCCATGTTGGCCGCCGTCCAAGAGAAATATGACATCATGTTTTTCTGGCTGGTTGTGGCCTTCTTTGTGGATGGCATAGACGGGCCGCTGGCGCGTAAATACGACGTCAAAACCAATGCACCGGAATTTGACGGCGTGCTTCTTGATTTGATCATTGATTATCTCACCTATGTTTTTATTCCAGCCTTTGCCCTGTTCCAATCAGGTCGGATGGACGGGTGGAGCGGATGGCTGATGCTGATCATTGTCACCTTTGCCAGCGCAATGTATTTTTGCGATACGCGCATGAAAACAAAAGATAATTCCTTTTCAGGATTCCCCGGATGCTGGAATATGCTGGTGCTGGTGATCTTTGCGCTGAACATCCCCTGGTACATCAGCCTTGTGCTGGTGACGTTTCTTGCTATCACCATGTTTATCCCGCTGAAATTTGTGCACCCAGTCCGTACCGAGCGGTGGCGCACCGTCACACTGCCAATGGCTTTGGCGTGGACATTCTTTGCTGGATGGGCTGCATTGGTAAACTTCCATCCAGAGAGCTGGGCGGCGTGGGGTTTGGTTGTAACCTCTATCTATCTTATCTTCGCCGGTGTTGCGCAGCAAATCATGTATGATGGCGCTGATATCTAGATCAGGAAACCACCTGCTTTTTCATGACGTAGCAGGGCGACCTTGGTCTCGACCCCACCAGCACCCGAAAACCCCGTAAGCCCCTTTGCCCCCATAACACGGTGGCACGGGATGATTACGGGAATCGGGTTGCCACCGCACGCCCCCCCCACTGCTTGCGCAGGCGCGCCTAGTTGTTTGGCGATGTCGCCGTAGGTACAAGTATCGCCAAATGAGATTGCTGACATAGCAGCGCAAACAGCACGCTGAAAATCACTTCCCCTAACTTGAAGCGGTAGATCAAACACCTCTAGCTCTCCGGCGTCATAAGCCAGCAACTGGCGGCGCGCTTCATCAAGTAGCTCGCTAGAATCCTCACTCGCGGCGCGGCCCCAATCAAGTTTCGTTATGTGCTCACCTTCTTGCATGAGAATCAGATCGCCAAATTGTGTGGGTACGGTGCATGTTTTCATGTCTTGAGTATGCGTGCTGCGTGCTCACCACTCAATCCGAATGATGATAAAATCATAACCGGAATAGAAAAAGGGGCAGGAATTACACCCGCCCCTATTCAAAACTTAACCTAAGACAGTGCCTTAGATCGCTGCATTACAGCGTGCACAAACTGCTTCATGACTGTGTGTGCCTACGTCTGGCAGCACTTTCCAGCAACGCGCGCATTTTTCACCATCAGCTTTGCCAAAGACAACGCCAACATTAGCTACATCTTCCAACATGAATGCACCTTCTGGTGCCTCGCCTTCAACAACCGTGATCTGGCTGGTGATGCACAGATCAGCAAAGGTTTCGCGGTTAGTGATGACCGCTGCAAGCTCTGGCGAGAGGTACACAGTTGGTGCCGCCTCAAGGGAAGAACCGATGACCTTGGCCGTGCGCTGTTCTTCCAGTGCACCAGTCACAACACGGCGCACCGCACGTACGGTTTCGGAACGCGCCGCCAGCGCATCATCGCGCCAGTTGTCTGGCGTTTGCGGGAAATCGACCAAATGCACAGATGTTTCTTCGCCATTGCGCTGCAGCCAGACTTCTTCCATCGTGAACGGCAGGATTGGTGCCAACCACGTGGTCAGGCGAGCATACAAGTGATCCAGCACGGTCAGCGCAGCCAAACGGCGCGGCGTATCGCCATCGCAATACAGCGCATCCTTGCGGATATCGAAGTAGAACGACGACAAATCAAGTGTTGCGAATTCGAAGATAGCGCGGAACACACCTTGGAAATCGAACGCAGCGTAGCCTTTGCGCACGACGTCATCCAGTACGGCCAACTTGTGCAGCATCAAGCGCTCCAGCTCGGGCATGTCCTCAGGCTTAACGGCTTTGGACGCGTCAAAATCGGGTAGTGATCCAAGCATGTAGCGCATGGTGTTCCGCAGACGGCGATAGCTGTCTGACGTACCTTTCAGGATTTCATCACCAATCCGCTGATCGGTGGTGTAATCCGTCTGAGCAACCCAAAGACGCAAAATATCAGCACCATATTGCTGAACGATCTTTTCAGGAACAATGGTGTTGCCGATGGATTTTGACATTTTCATGCCCTTCGCATCCAACGTGAACCCATGGGTCACAACCTGACGGTATGGCGCGCGGCCATAAGTGCCACAGGACTGCAACAAGGACGAGTGGAACCAACCGCGGTGTTGATCGGTGCCCTCCATGTAAACGTCAGCGATGCCATCCTCGGATCCGTCTTCGCGGTCACGCAAAGTGAACGCGTGTGTGGAACCGGAATCAAACCATACGTCCAAAATATCCATGACCTGATTATAGTCGTCAGGATTCACGATATCGCCCAAGAAACGCTCTTTGGCACCCTCTGCATACCATGCGTCTGCGCCATCTACTTCAAACGCCTCAACAATGCGTTTGTTCACATCGTCGTTGCGCAGCAGGAAATCCGCGTCTGTCGGCAGCTTACCTTTGCGCGTGAAGCACGTCAACGGCACACCCCAAGCACGTTGACGCGACAGCACCCAGTCAGGGCGTGCCTCCATCATTGCGTGTAGGCGGTTGCGGCCGGATTTCGGCGTCCAATTCACATTGTCTATTTCGGTCAACGCGCGTTCGCGGATTGTCTTGCCGAATGTGTCCTGCCCATCGCCCACCGGGCGGTCAATCGCGGCAAACCACTGTGGCGTGTTGCGATAGATGACTGGTGCCTTGGAGCGCCAACTGTGTGGATAGGAGTGTTTGATCTTGCCGCGCGCCAACAGGCCGCCAACTTCAACCAGCTTGTCGATCACTGCCGCGTTGGCATTGCCTTCTTTGCCATTCGGCTTGAGGATCGCCTTGCCCCCAAACAGCGGCAGATCATCGCGGAAACGGCCATCAGGGTTCACGTTATAAGTGATCACCTGCTCCAGCATGCCCAGTTCACGGTAGAGTTCATATTCGTCCATACCGTGGCTAGGCGCACAGTGTACAAACCCCGTACCGTCCGTGTCGGTTACAAAATCCGCCGCACGGAAATCGCGTAGGTCGTCCCATTCGCCATTGCCATCCTCAACGCCATTCAGCGGGTGCTTGAGGCTAATGGTTTCAAGTTCACCATTGGTCACATCACGGACACGAGCCCACTGCCCATCCTCGAGACGTGCCCGCCCCAGAACGTCCGCAGCCTGATTGTCAGCCAACAGATACCGGTCGCCAACAGATACCCAGCACTCTTCAGGGGTCTCGGTGATCTCATAAAGACCGTAAGAGATACCCGCGCCGTAAACGACGGCTTTGTTCGATGGCATGGTCCACGGCGTTGTTGTCCAGATGACAACTTGTGCGTCTTCCAGATCACCACCACCAACGACCTTAAACTTCACCCAGATCGTAAAGCTGTCTTTGTCGTGGTACTCAATCTCAGCTTCGGCCAGTGCCGTCTGTTCAACAGGCGACCACATCACAGGTTTGGACCCTTGATACAGCGTGCCATTGGTGAGGAACTTCATGAATTCTTCAGCGATCACGCGTTCGGCGTGGAAATCCATTGTCAGGTAGGGTTTTTCCCAGTTCCCTTGAATGCCAAGACGCTTGAACTCGGCGCGCTGGATGTCCACCCAGCCCGCTGCAAAGCTGCGGCATTCGCCACGGAACTCGTTGATCGGAACCTGATCTTTGTCACGGCCTTTTTTGCGGTACTGCTCTTCAATCTTCCATTCAATCGGCAGGCCATGGCAATCCCAACCCGGGATGTAACGCGCGTCGCGGCCCATCATTTGGTGGCTGCGCACGATCATGTCTTTGATGGTTTTGTTCAGCGCGTGACCGATGTGCAGATGCCCGTTCGCATAGGGAGGGCCGTCATGCAGCGTAAAGGGTTCACGGGTTTCCACCTTGGCCTTTTCGCGCAGGCGATCATAGATGCCCATCTCTTCCCAGCGCTCCAGCCATGCTGGCTCTCGCTTGGGTAGGCCAGCGCGCATTGGAAAGTCAGTCTTTGGCAGGCTCAGGGTAGATTTATATTCTGGGGTCTCGGCGCACATGTCTGGCGTCCTTTGTAGTCGGGTATGTCAAAAAGTTGGGGTCGGTGCGAGAGGCTCAAACACCTTGGCCCGGCGGCTCAGGATTGGCCGAGCGCCGGGGAAGTAATTCGTTGTATGATCAGGTAGGCTGTCATCTTGAGGAGGCTTATAGGCACCTGCCCCCAAGGGGGCAAGCGCGTCTTAGTCTAGGTTTGGCAATTCGGGCGGAGATGCCGCAACATTGCCCTGTTCACGGTCGCGATCCTGCGCCCAGCGGTTGAGCCATGCAAGCGCCGCAAGCGACAGGCCCAACACCAGCAATGAGAACACACGCGTGAGGCCATCCAGATCGCTGATGTCGATCAAGAACACCTTGGCCACGGCAAGCCCGATTACCACCAGCCCCGCCTTGCGGATGGATGCTGATTTACGGGCCAGCGATTGATAGAACAGGCCAGCGCCCAGTACGAGCAATACCACGGTGTAGGTGTACTGCTCAGCTTGTGAGATGTTGAAATCTAGGTTCACGGCCGCGCCGCCCTGCCAGAAGTGGCGAACCCCCATAAGGGCCCAAAATGCGATAAGAGAACCACCTGAGATCGAAGCTGCAACGCGTAAGCGGGTGTCAATTTTCGCCAATCTCCAAGCCCCCAACAGCAACACCAACGCTGGCATCAAATAGGCCGCTGCCAATGTGTTGATAACAATCGGCCCATACACGTGATTGGTCATACCATGCTGGAACAGCGGGTTTGCCTGTGTCAAAGCACCTAGCAATGCCGCAGCCCCCATCAAGCCAAACACACAAGCCAAGGCCCACCGCACTTTGTCCAATAAGCCAATCGTACGCCCTTCGCTACGCTGCACTTGTGCCAGTGCAAGTCCCAGCCAGATCGCGGCATTCAGCCCAAGGCTCCAATGGGTATCGACATATCCCGCGCCAACGGAACTTTCGATCCAGCGCAACATTAATAGGCTAAGCGTCAAACCAGCCGTCGACCACGCCGCAGAATCCAGCATTACCTGAGCAGTTGGGCGCGCAAGTGGCCGCAGCATCCATAAGGCCGCGATAAACGCGAGAAGCGTACCGCCATAGGCGATCAAAACGCCAGCTATTGCTCCCTCGGCACCGTACGTCAGCCCGGGATCAACGACCAAACGATAGCCAAGGGTCACAACACCCACCGCAATAAACCAGCCTAAAGGGGGCAGATTCCATTTGCGATCAAGGACCGCTGCCGTGACCACTGTCACAGCCAGTGCAACCGTCAAGGCGACGGAACTCAGCACTATTACAAAGGCAAATGCCATACAGGCCAAGGCCGACATCACCGCGAAACTGACCCGCAAGCGTTTTTGACCATCTATGCGTGCAAACCGCTCTGCAAAGAGCACCATCAGCGCGGCCAAACCTGCGGCATGTAACGCCCACGGATAAGGCCCGATCACGTTTGAGGGCTGCCAACCCATCTCAAGCACAATCGCCATTGCGGGCGCAAACACAGCTGCCACAACAGCCCAAATCACACCAAACTGCCCACCGCGCAGCGCGCGCCACATCGCCAAAATCGAAATCAAAACACCGATCGCAATCAATATCGTAATGATCCAAGGAAACGCCGCTTCGGGGCTTTCGTTATAGGTCTGGAAAAAACGTCTGTAGGTTTCGCTCCCATTCTCGGACTGTGCGAATACAGAGAGCAGCAAAGTCAGCGGCGGCAAAAGCGCCGCGTCCTGCAAGGCTGGCGCGCGGTTAGACCACGAAATCAAGAGCACCGCCAAAACGGTAAGCAGACCCATGCTCAGCCAAATCTCACCTTCGCCTGACTTCCACGTGACCAGCAAAATAAAGCAACTTGCGGCCACGCTGGCAAATGCCAGCAATGTCGGAAATGCAGGCCATGTTAGGCCACGTTCCTTTGCGCCAAATGTCGCCCGCCCTAGAATACCCAGCAACGCAGGCGGCCCTGCGTGATCTGGTGTGAGGCTACGGGATGGAATGAGGATAGCTAAAAGCGGCAGCACCGCGAAATAAAGCATGCCTGCCCATGCCGTTACATTCCCGCCCATCATCGTGGCGAAACCCATAGCATAGGCCAAGACCAGCGTAAGCGCTGAAATCCAGCCCCAACGCCGGATCGTATCTACGCCCAGACCCAACGCCGCGACAATTCCGTAATACCCGAACAACGGGCTAGGATCAGCGTCACTGCCCGCCAGCATAAACGGCGCACCATACGCGCCGATCACACCAACGGCGACCAACAGCGGGCCGTGCAACCACCCTAACACAACAGCAATCAGTGCAACCGCAATCATGCCAATCATCGCAGAGCCGCCTCCGATCAGATCATACAACATCCGCGCAGATAGAATGGCCCCAAACAACGTCACAATCCCTGCACCAGAAAAGACGGATGGTAAGTAGGCCGTGGCCGACTGCTCGCCATCGCCAAACCTGCGGCGGATAAATTCGCCGACACCAATCAATGCACCACCAAACGCCAACCCCGCCGCAACGCGCGCGCGCGGCGGCAGCAGGCCGTTTTCCATCCCGTATTGAACGAGGAATATCCCCGCCAATGCGAGGGATGCCGCGGACACAACGTAAAACCAGTTCTGCAGCACCCAAGGCCCCAAATTGGAAAACGCCCTATCCAACGGCGTTTGAGGTGCGGGTTGTGGCGGTGTGGACTTAACAAGCGGCGGCGCGCTGGTAGGTTGCGTCTGAACGCGCGGGCTCGTTTTTGGGAGGACATCGTACTTTTCAACTGCCGCTTTTTTAGGCTCAGGTACGCTCTGAGAGCGGTCCTCAGCCGCTGGTCCGCCAGCATCATCATTGCGCATATCGTCAACTTGAGCACGCAGAGACCTGATTTTATTCTCTGCTTGATCAAGCCTGCCACGCAGGTTGGATTGCCCAATCAACAACGCAATGAGTGTCACAGGAATAGCCAGCACAACCAGTACTACAACAACCAATAGACCTTCCATGTCACCAACCCCGTCAGATAAATTTAGGCTACCCCGGTCAATACCAATCGGGTCACCGAGATAAAAGTAAGGAAAACCTTAGTTTTATTTCCCTGATTTCCCAAACAAACCACCAAGGCTGCGCGCAATGATGCCGCGCACTTTTGGGCGTTCAGAGGCGGTAAAGGCCAGCGGGCGGCACACTTCGATCGCGGCAACGCCAACACGTGCAGTCAGCGCGCCGTTCACCAGCCCTTCGCCGAAACGACGGCTCAGCTTGCCCAACAATGATCCGCCAAGGATCGGCTCCAGCATGTCATCACCAACGGCAACCGCACCCGTGGCAACCAGATGTGACAGCACTGCACGGGTCAAACGCCAACTGCCAAAAAAGCCAGAACGTCCACCGTAAATTTCCGCAATCCGCCGAATCATCCGCAAATTAGACGTTAGCGCGGCCGCGACATCCGCAAGGGCTAGCGGCACCAAAGCGGTCACAGTAGCAACCTGACGTGCAGCTGCCTCAACCTCGCGCTGCGCGGCAGTGTCTAATGGAGCCAGCACCTCAATCTCTGCAACGGCCAGCAAACCTGCGGCGTCCAACTGATCAACGCGCAATTCTGCAAAACGCTCACGTCCCCAACGTGTATCTTCGCGGCCTTTGTACAACCGCAGCAATCGGTCAGATACATTGCGCGCGGCGGCAAGATCTTCATGGGCCAAGGCCTGCGCAGCGCTGTGGCGCAATCCGTCAAGGCGACCCAAACGGCCAAATGCTGCCAATTCGCGCAATGCGATCAGGGCCAAAACAAAAAGAAAAACAACCATCAGGACGGACATAGCCGCGCCCAGAAGCGGATAACGCGCCAGCAAATCCGTGATGAATGTCCAAGCTGCGATAGACACCAACGCACTGATCAGCGTAGCAGCCAATGCCCAGAACAGCCGGCTCAAGCGCGAGGGTTTACGTGCCGCCAACCGTGCAGCTATTTGCATGGCCTGCCCTTGCGGTGCATCTTGAGCTGGCAAATCAAGAACGGGCGGAGCCTCGGAAACTGAGGGGCGCGCGCTTGCGTCTTCCTCAAGATCAAAAAGAACGGGGCCTTTGGCCATTATCCGTTCTCCCTCATCCATTCAAAGCGGATGTCAGGCAGCCTTGCTTCATTGCTTTCACCGTTTGTGCGCGCCGCATCTACAAAACCGGCTTTGCCATAAAACCGCGTCGCCCGCTCATTGGCCTCATAGCTCCACAAGCCCAGCTTTTTAGCGTTTCGTTGTGCATCTGTGATTAGCTTGCGGGCAACGCCTTGCCCTTGCAAATGCGGCTGTAAATACAGCGCATGGATTTCTGTCCCTTTGCGCGCAATAAATCCTGCCAACACATCATCAACATAAGCCGTGCGTACCCAACCAGCTTGGATCATGTCGCCAACCAGCATGATCTCTTCGGCACCGCTATACAGCTTTGGCAGCCATTGCAGCCGAGCGTTTGCAGTGCCCATGATATCTGCAAGTTTGCCTGCATCTAACGTGCGGGCGGGGCGGATTATGATAGTGCTCACAATCGGTCTCCGATCAAAAATTCTGCTGCGCGGTCCAGCCTAATGTGTGGCGGTCCGTCTCCGGGACGCAGGGTAAGGGGTGCAGGCGCAAAGCGCATAATCTGGTAATCCGCGTCAAGCCATTTATCGGCCCCTGCACGTGCCGGGCTCAATAAATGTGCAGGGTCTTCAGGTAGATCACCCGGATAGAACCCCGCCTGCTTGCCCGTATCCAGCAAAGTGCCGCGCACAACATCAAGGGCGGTTCCCTCGTGGTTCATCGTATCCTCAGTTGTTGCGCGCAGGGATGCGATGGCCAAGGCCTGTGTATCTGCACCAGCAAAACGCGCACGTTCGCGTGCCTCGCGGGTCAGCGCCTCCATGATCGCCGTCAATTGAGCGTGCTGGCTGTGATGAAGGTGATCCGCTTTGGTCGCAGCAAAGAGGATCTTTTCAACCCGTTTACCTCCCAAAATACTGCTCAGGAAACCATTACGCCCCGGCCTGAAGGCACCCAGTGTTTCGCTCATCGCGGCGCGCAAGTCTTCGACGGCGGGTGGCCCGGCATTGATTGCGCCCAGCGCATCCACCAGAACAACCTGACGGTCGATGCGGGCAAAATGATCGCGGAAGAATGGTTTTACAACTTCGCGTTTATACGCCTCAAACCGGCGGCCCATTTCGCGGCGCAGACTTTTGCGGGCATCACCGTCTTGGAACGGCAGCGGTGCAAAAGTCAAAACGGGTGATCCTGCGAGATCGCCGGGCAGCAGGAACCGCCCCGGCGTGCAATCTGAAAACCCGTCACTACGCGCTTGGGTCAGGT
Organism: Sulfitobacter sp.; assembly: GCA_033851935.1. Classification (GTDB taxonomy): domain Bacteria; phylum Pseudomonadota; class Alphaproteobacteria; order Rhodobacterales; family Rhodobacteraceae; genus Sulfitobacter. Next base: position 54,187 of record JAWSVL010000002.1, on the reverse strand, counting down.
AAGCCGCAAAAGAAGCAGCCAAAGCTTTGGCTTGCGGCTCGTCCAGCGTTGCTTGGGGGTCTGTTGCCTCTACAAGGGCTAAATAGGCCTGTGCCTGTGTACGGGTTGCGATGCGTTCAAGCGTTTGCGCACACCATTCGTCATAGTTGATGTCGAGCAGCCCCAAATCCAACAGCCATTCGCCGGGGTAATCAACAATGTCCAAATGTATCGTGCGCGGGCCTTGCAACCCAGACAACAACCCTTTGGGACGTACTCGCAGGCTAAGGCGCAATTCGGACACGGCACGCGTACTGTCTGGCCAGGTAGGTGTTTGTGCGGTCAGCGCGCCAAGATGGGTCTCATACTCAAACCGTGGAATAGTATCATCTGGTTGGGGTTGCAAAAACGCGGCTTCAATTCGTCCTTCGCCCGCTGCAACAAGGCCGGGCATGCGCCCACGATCCATCAAATTGGCAACCAATGAGGTAATAAAAACCGTCTTACCCGAGCGCGCCAGCCCCGTGACACCCAGCCGGATGACCGGTTCAAAGAATGTCTCAGAGACCGTATCTTGTACGGCCTCGACCTGTCGCCAAATGCCATCTGCGATTTGAGAAAGTACCACGCGCGCATTGCCCTCTTAGTAGCCCTCTACATAGGACTGTTTTGCAGGGATTGCCACAGGACAGCACGCAGGATAAAGCCCCTTTTATGCCACGCTATGCACTTCAAGTAGAATATGACGGCGCGCCGTTCCACGGATGGCAACGCCAGACCGATCTTCCGTCTGTTCAAGGCGCGATCGAACATGCCCTCACCAAACTAGAGCCTGGATCACATAAGATCGCAGCGGCAGGCCGCACCGATAAGGGGGTGCATGGCTTGGCTCAAATCGCACATTGCGACATGCAACGCGACTGGACACCATTCCGTCTGTCCGAAGCGTTAAACTATCATCTCAAGCCAAATCCAATTTCGATAGTGAACTGTGCCGCTGTGCCAGACACATTCCACGCCCGGTTTTCTGCCACAGAACGCCGCTACCTGTTTCGAATCCTTGCACGCCGTGCCCCTATGACCCATGCGCGCGGATTCGTCTGGCAGGTGAAACAACAGCTTGATGTGGATGCTATGATCGAGGGCGCAAGCCATCTGCTAGGCAGACATGACTTTACCACCTTCCGTTCGACGATTTGTCAATCTCTCAGCCCCATAAAGGCGCTGGATCGGCTGGATATCTGGGAAGTAGAGACGATGCACGGCACCGAAGTTCACTTCGATGTGCGTGCGCGGTCCTTCCTGCACAATCAGGTTCGTAGTTTTGTTGGAACGTTGGAACGTGTGGGCAGTGGCTCGCTTAAACCAAATGATGTGAAGGTGGCACTTGATGCGCGTGACCGCGCGGCCTGCGGGCCTGTCTCCCCTCCTCATGGCCTGTATCTGGCTGGGGTTTCCTATGACACATCGCCCTTTGATTAATCGTTATCACTAAGGCCCGCGCCCGCACCAGATAACCGCGATGTTTCGCTTTCAGGGACCAATAGGCGCGCTGCGAGCGCGCTCCAATGCGCGTAAGTGGCTTCAGGTAAATCAATGCGCTGCACAGGGAGCCGCGCGGCAGGCTTGGTCAAATCCAGATGGATTTCATCGTTTTGCGTTAGGTCCGCTTGATAGGGCAACGTCGAGACATAGCTTTGCAACAACGCCGTACCATTGGCCACGATGTGGCCTTTTGCCCTGCCCTCCTGCGCAGCTTCTGCAATGCGGGTAATTTCTAACGGAAACCAGACGATTGGCCCCTCAGGCAATGCAGCCAGTGCGTTATGAAGGTCTTGCAACTCCCTGTCATTCGTAAGATGTGCGACCGCAGCAGCGCCAAATTGCGCGGCCTGTGCTGGCGGCGCACCCGCACCGCGGGCTGCTTTTGTTGCGAGCACCATGACTTCATTCTTAGAACGGGTCATGGCGCAAACACCGGAAGCCACCAATCATCCGCATCGCGGTCCAGCTCATCCGCTAATGGTGCGCCTTGACACAGGGTGATGCGGGTCCAGCGGTCTGACTTGGGATCAAATTTTGAAGCTCCAAAAAACGACAGTTTGCAGCGCAGCATGTCGATGGGCAGGCAGCTCTGCGCTATCAAGTTATCCCGAATCTCGCCGTAAGGGTAACGGGCAGTCAGCGTTACGCGTTCCACCGCTAGTGCATGTTCGGGATGGCGGGCGAGGAAGCTCGAGATCGGTTCAGGCTCACGTGGTAGATCAAAATACGCATTATGGACACGTCGCGCGATATCGAGCGGGGACTCGAGCTCCGCTCCCTCTTCTTCAAATCTTAGGCCCAAACGTGGTTCCATCTTTGCCTCGGAAACATACCAGAACTGGCCGCAATGTTCCGGTTCGGCGTAATCTGTATCCAGCGCCCAGCTGAACATGTTTTCCAGCTGCTCGCGTAATGCGTTCGTATCCGGAAAAGGTGGCGCGAAGGTGCCAAACGGATCAGCCATGCAGTCGGTTAGCCCGTCCACCAACTCAGCGAATGGTTCGATCAACAGCGCAACCGTCAACTCCTGCACATCAACCGACATCGACTGAACAGCCTTCATCACAGCATCCAACGGCATTAACTTAGTTAAGCATTCCGGCATTAATAACGTAGTAGCGATCGCCCAGTCGGCGCGCAGTGTTTCGATCCGGTTCTGATGTTCTGGGTCAGGTACATTCCATTGTGCCAGATGGGCAGTTGCACGCTCTGCCAAGTCACCTAAACGCGTGACTTGCAGATCGGTCAAATGCTCAACTGCACGGACACGCGCAAGAGCTGTCTCGCGTGCAAGCATCCAATTATTGAGTAAAACAGGATGGGTTACCAAAAAGGGTGCCATGCCAAGGCCCGTCGAATTCCCAATCCCAAGATGCCGTTTGATCACAGGGTCCAATATGCCCTGCCCCACATGTTCGGCCAACGCATGGGTGAAGTGCCGGATCAGCCAAACCGTGAGCATTTCAGCCGCAAATGGCCCTTCAAGGCCTGCGCGCGTATCATAGGCGACGCGGTCAGAAATGCCGAACTTTCCATTGCCGTAAACAGCTGTTGTCCGCATCAGATAACCGACATCGCGGATCATTTGCAAATCTGGTTGTCGCCCAGCGCGCAGGGCCTGGGTGACATGTACAAACAGACGAACTGACTTGTTTGCACGGCTCAGGATCAGATCACGAGGACCAAATCGCCCCGCCTCTTGCAGGGGCGCATTTTCGATAATGCGCTTGATGTCATCTGCATCGGGCACACCGTCGAACAACACATAGGCCGTATCCCATGCGGTTGCGATCACCCGGTCAGTGCGCAGCTCGGGCGGTAGATCAGTTGAAACGGCAACAAGCGAATAGGTGTGCCCACCCAAATCAACAGAAAACACTGCATGGCCAAAACCGTCTTCGCACATTTCCCAAGTCTGGCGGATAACCTGCGCCTGTTCATCTGCCAAACGCCTGATCAGGCTGCGCAAGAACGAAAGGCGAGTCGGAAACATTGACCCCATTCGGGTCAGGCGCATCACCTGTTCAGGGGGCCGCAAAGGAATTTGCGCAGGTGTTGCTACGTTCTCCTTCAAGGCACCGCCCCAAAGCTGCCTTCGTAAAACCGCAGCCAGTTGCCGCCCATGATGCCATCGATGTCTTCATTGCTGAGACTTGTCGCAGCCAATCCGTCGCAGATATTACCAAAGTCTCGATTATCGCCAAACCACGTTGGCATCGGCGGGAACCCCGCGTTCGCCGCTGATCCTTCGCCGTAATCAATCACCTTGGACCACCGCCCGACGCGCATCCATTCAACGACGTTATCAGGTTGATCCTGACACAGATCGGTGCCAATCCCGAGGGAATGCGCACCGTAACGCCGCGCCGCTTCCTCAATCATCTGGCAAAAATTTTGCAAGGTGCACTGTGTCCCCCCCGCCAAATGGTGCGGATAGATAGAAAACCCTAACATGCCTCCGCTTTGGGTCAGTGCGCTCAGAACGTCATCAGATTTATTGCGCAGGGCCCTGTGCCACCACGCTGGGTTCGCATGGGTGATGGCGATTGGGCGCGTGGAATGTTCAATCGCATCGAGGGTTGAGCGATCGCCCGAGTGGGACATATCCACCACAATCCCAACGCGATTCATTTCAATCACAACCTGTTTGCCCATACGGGTGAGGCCCGCATCATAATCCTCATAACAGCCCGTCGCGAGCAGCGATTGATTGTTATATGTCAGCTGCATAAAGCGGATGCCCAACTGGTGGCAAATCTCAACCAGCCCGATGTCATCCTCAATCGGGCTGGGGTTTTGGAACCCGAAAAAGATCGCAGTGCGCCCTGTTTCTTGGGCACGGCGCACGCAGGCAGCTGTTGTTCCTTTGAAAATCAGATCGGGGTGTACCTCAAACCAGCGGTTCCATTGCTCAAGGTTCAATACCATCTCGCGAAAACTCTCGTGATAGGCGATGGTGACATGCACCGCGTCGACGCCCCCTTCGTGCATCTGTTCAAATATACGGGGTGAAAATTGCGCGTACTGCAGGTTGTCGATCAAAGGTGTTTTCATCCCATAGTGATGACGCAGCTATGCCGTCCGGTCCAGTAATTTTCTTTTCCTATTAGCCAAGGCAATAAAGGTGCCCTACCCTTTCTAAGCAAACAACAGGACCACATGACCTTAACGCCTTTAGGAGCGCGCCCATGAGTGACAACTTCATCGAGTATTTCTATTCCACTCATTCAGCCTATGCCTACCTGGGCGCACCCAAATTGGCAGAAATTAACCGCGATACGGGGTGGCGGATTGTTCATCGCCCGTTTGATTTCTTGCCTGTTGTAGACGCTGCTGGTGCGCAGAATTTTAAGGCCCGAAGCCCAGCGCATATTAATTATTTCTTTGGCCGTGAACTAAGCCGTTGGGCGCAATGGCGTGACTTGCCCATGATCAGTCATCGGCCGACCTTTCATGACAACCCACTTGGTACTCCGAATGGGATGATCATCGCATCTGACAACCCCGATCGTCTCAGTTTTGCGATTTTACAAGCGCATTGGCGCGATGACGCGGACATCGCGAACGCAGCAACACTGCTTCAAATCGCACATGACTGCGGTGAAGACGGCGAGGCTCTTCTCAAGGCCGCATCCTCTGACGCGGTAGTTGCGCAACACACAGCAAATACAACCGAAGCAATTGCACGTAACCTTTTCGGATCACCCACCTATTTTGTGCACGGCGACATGTTTTATGGACAGGATCGTTTGGAGATGCTTGCCCGCGCCATTCGACACCCTTTCGATCCGTAGATTTGCTCTGGGCATTGCCTACACTCCATGGTTACCTCCTTTCAAACACCTCCCGCAAAAGGACTCGCCATGAACAGCCCCGCCCGCTCCAGCTATGATGTCGTGATAATTGGTGGGGCAATCTATGGCTCTTCCGTTGCATGGTGGCTCACGCAAATGAAGGGTTTTGACGGCACCGTTTTGGTGGTGGAGCGCGACCCGACTTACAGCTTTGCCTCGACGTCCCACACCAACAGCTGCATCCGCCAGCAGTTTAGCAATGCTACCAACATTCAGGTCAGCCAGTTTGGCGCAGAGTTTGTCCGCAATTTCCGCGAATATATGGGCGGCAGTGAGGAAGTGCCGCATCTGACCCTGCAAAGCTATGGCTACATGTATCTGGCCGACACACCAGAGTTCGCAACCACTCTGAGAGAGGCGCAAACGATTCAGCACTCCCTAGGTGCAGCAACCAAACACATGAGCCGCGATGAAATTGCCGCCGCTTACCCGTTTTACCAGCTTGATGATATCGTCGCAGGCAACCACAACCTTGTGAATGAAGGGTATTTCGACGGCGGTACGATGTTTGACTGGTTCAAACGCAGTGCCCGCGCCAATGGCGTAGAATATGTGCACGCCGAGGTCACCGCCATCACCCGCAAGGGGGATAGCGTGCAAAGCATCACCTTGAATGATGGAACCATTGTCGCCTGTGGCGCGGTGGTCAATGCCTCTGGTCCGCGTGCAGCTGCGACCGCAAAAATGGCTGGGCTGGACATCCCTGTTGCCCCGCGCAAACGTTATACATTCATCTTTGACGCCGCTCAACCGCTGGACCGTGACCTGCCGCTTACGATTGATCCCTCCGGTGTTCACATGCGGTCTGAAGGGAAATACTACCTCGCGGGGTGTCCGCCTGATGAAGATCCTGATGTCGCCTATGATGATTTTGATTTCGATCACAGCCTGTGGGAAAACAAGGTGTGGCCTGCCATTGCCACCCGTATTCCACAGTTTGAAGCCATAAAAGTGATCAATGAATGGGTCGGGCATTATGCCTTTAACACCTTTGATCAAAACGCCCTGCTGGGTCGCGCCGAAAGTTGCCCTAATTTCATATTTGTCAATGGCTTCTCTGGCCACGGACTGCAACAGTCCCCCGCAATGGGGCGCGGGATTGCCGAGCTGATTGCCTATGGTGAATACCGCAGTCTGGACCTAAGCGCATTTGACGCGAACCGTGCCGCGCGCGGGCAGCACTTTCTAGAAACCGCAGTCATCTAACCTTTGACAGGAGCACACGCTATGACAGTTACAATCCGCCCTGCCTCCCAAGCAGACAAAGCAGCATGGGAAACCTTGTACAAAGGCTATGCCGATTTTTACGGTGTCCCGCAGACAGAGCAGATGCGCGATACTGTCTGGGGTTGGCTAAACGATGACACCCATGAAGTGAGCGGCTTTGTCGCCGAAGTTGATTGCGCGCTTGTTGGTCTCACGCATTATCGCCCGTTCTATTCACCATTGGCGGCAAACGTTCGCGGATTTTTGGATGATCTCTATGTTGATCCAAACGCTCGTGGCAGCGGTGCCGCCCAAGCATTGATTGACGCCGTGAGCGATGTTGGGCGCGAGAAGGGTTGGGCACTTATTCGCTGGATCACGGCAGATGATAACTACCGCGCACGCAGCCTTTATGACCGTACTGCAACCCGAACGCAGTGGATCACCTACGACACCAAACTATAATTCAGGAAATTGACATGAGCAGGCAAGATGCGCGCTTAGGCGTAGATATTGGCGGAACCTTCACAGACGTGGTTCTTGAAGCAGGTGGCGAAAGCTATTCGACAAAGGTGCTTACCACCTATGCCGCGCCTGAAAACGCCATTATCGACGGCATGCATCAGGTCTGCACCAAAGCGGGTCTATCGCCTAGCGACATCACCCAAGTCATTCATGGCACCACCCTTGCCACCAATGCGCTGATTGAACGGCGGGGTGCAAAAACCGCGCTGATCACCACCGAGGGTTTTCGCGATGTCATCGAAATGCGCACCGAGTCGCGGTTTGAACAGTATGACCTAAACCTGCAACTGCCAGAACCCCTGCTGCCCCGCCAAATGCGCTACACCGTGCCGGGGCGGATTGATGCCACCGGTGCTGAGCTGGTCCCGCTGGCCGCCGCTGATATCGAACCTGTTGTTGAGGCGATCACAGCGGCTGGCTACACAAGTGTCGCCATTGGCCTGCTGCACAGTTATCTAAACCCTGCGCATGAACGTCTGGTGCGCGATGTTCTGGCCGCTCGGTTACCTGACATTATGATCTCACTCAGCTGTGAAGTGTCTCCGCAAATGCGCGAATACGAGCGGTTCAACACCGTAGTCGCCAACGCCTACATCAAACCGCTGATGAAAAGCTATCTGGGCCGTCTTGAAGGGCGTCTGCGTGATGAAGGCGTCACCAGCACGATCTTCCTGATGCATTCTGGTGGTGGTATTATTTCGCTAGAGAATGCTGCTGAATTCCCTGTGCGATTGGTCGAATCCGGCCCTGCAGGTGGGGCTGTTTTTGCCGCGCATATCGCCGCTCGTTACGGGCTGGATAAAGTCCTTAGCTTTGACATGGGTGGTACCACAGCAAAGATTTGTCTTATCCAGAACCAAACGCCCAAAACCTCCCGCGTTTTTGAAGTCGCACGCAGCTACCGATTCAAAAAAGGTTCAGGCATGCCAATTTCGATCCCCGTGATCGATATGGTTGAAATCGGCGCAGGCGGTGGATCACTGGCACATGTCGACGCCTTGCACCAAATTCGCGTTGGGCCAGAAAGCGCGGGTTCAGAGCCTGGACCCGCCTGTTATGGGCGCGGCGGCGAAAAACCCGCTGTGACGGATGCTGATCTGGTACTTGGGAAGCTGGAAGCAGAGGGCTTTGCAGGCGGGACGATCACGCTTGACACACAGGCGTCCAAAGACGCCGTATTAAATGTGCTGGGCACCCCCCTTGATTTAGATGCACGGACAGCCGCCTTTGGGTTAGCCGAAGTTGTCGATGAAAACATGGCCAATGCAGCGCGCGTACATGCTGTAGAAAACGGTGAAGACCTGTCAGATTACACCATGATCGCATTTGGTGGCGCGGCCCCCTTACATGCCGCGCGCTTGTGCGAAAAGCTGGGTGTCGATCGCCTGCTCGTGCCGCCCGGTGCGGGTGTTGGGTCTGCCATCGGCTTCCTGCGTGCGCCCTTTAGTTTTGAGGCAACCCGCTCCGCCTATATGACACTCGCCGCATTCCAAGGCGCAACTGTAACAGCGCTTCTGGAAGAGCTGCGCACTGAAGCAACTGCCTTTGTGCGCAACTGCGCGCCAGATGCTGAAATCCTCGCGGAATACAAAGTCTACATGCGCTACAAAGGTCAGGGTTGGGAAATCCCGATCGCCCTTACTGCCGAGCAAGCGCAAAACCCCAATCCAGCCATATTTGAGACCCGCTTTAACGAGGATTATACCCGCCTCTTTGGCCGCCCTGTTGCAGGCATGGACATCGAAATCACCGTCTGGTCCGTCAATGCGACAACCCCGCCGCAAACGGTTGATCCTGTCTTGCAGGATACTGGCAGCAGCGTTGCCGTGATGAATGGAAAATGCAGCTTTTTCGACGCGGCTCGATCGAAAATGATGCACGGCTATCTCTTTGAGCGTGAAAAGCTGAAATCTGGCGCAACCATCTCGGGGCCTGCAAAGGTCATCGAAGACGAGACAACAATCATTATCCCAAGCAGCAGGTGTGCCGTACGCCAGCCCGATGGATGTATCGACATCACAACACAGGAGGAAACCGCATGAGTACCCCTTCAAATGTCGCCTATCAGGTTATGTGGAACCGCCTAATCTCTATCGTTGAAGAACAGGCACAAGCCCTTGTGCGCACCGCCTTTTCCACATCAGTTCGTGAGGCCGGTGATCTATCCGCCGGGGTTTATGACGCCGATGGCCTTATCCTTGCCCAAGCCGTCACCGGAACGCCCGGTCATGTAAATGCCATGGCCGACGCTGTAGCCCATTTCATCCGTCGTATCGGGCGTGAAACCATGGCTGAGGGGGATGTCTACCTCACCAATGATCCATGGGAAGGCACGGGCCACCTGCATGACATCACCATGGTCACGCCCTCATTTCATAACGGCGCGCTGGTTGGGTTCTTTGCCTGTACGGCGCATGTTGTTGATATTGGCGGGCGCGGGTTTGGCGCGGATGCCAACTCGGTCTATGAAGAAGGGCTGTACCTACCGATCATGCGGTTTGCTGACCGCGGTGACGTAGATGAGACATTGTTGCGCATCGTGCGTGGAAACGTTCGCGAACCTGATCAGCTGGTCGGTGACCTATATGCCTTGGCGACCTGTAATGAAATTGGCCACCGTCGCCTATTGGAGATGATGAAAGAATTTAACCTTTCGGATTTGGTTGGCATCGCCGATTTCATCTTTGACAATTCCCGTCGTGCCACGCTGGAGCGCATTGCCGCGTTACCGCGCACTTCTGCAACGGGCGAGATGACCGTGGATGGCTTTGCCGCGCCCATCACCCTGCGCGTCACCCTCACCATCGAAAAAAACCGCATCTTAAGTGACTTCACAGGCACCTCCGGCCTTGATCCAAAGGGGATAAACTGCCCGCTGGTTTATGCAAAAGCTTATGCGTGCTATGCCTTGAAATGTGCCATTGCACCCGAAATCCCCAATAACGCGGCATCCCTTGCCCCGTTTGAGATTTACGCGCCCGAAAATACTATCGTCAACGCCTTGCACCCTGCGCCAGTGGCCCTGCGCCACATCGTTGGGCATTTTGTACCGGACACGGTGTATGATGCGTTGGACAAGATCCTCCCAAATGTTGTGCCCGCAGAAGGTGCAGGATGTTTGTGTAATTTCCAAGTTTCACTGCGTCCGCGCAGTGATAGTTCCGCCCAAGATGATGCCCGTCGCGCAGAAGTTCTGACATTCAACTCTGGTGGCGCTGGTGCGCGGCCTACAGTGGATGGGCTAAACGCAACCGCATTCCCTTCGGGTGTCATGACAATGCCTGTTGAGGCAACCGAACACGCGGGCCCTGTTATTATCTGGCGCAAAGAATTGCGCGCTGGATCAGGCGGCGTAGGGCGTCAACGCGGTGGCTTGGGCCAGTTTATGGAAGTTGGAGCGCGGGAGGGGCACGAATTCGACATCTCAGCCATGCTTGACCGTGTTGATCATCCCGCGCGTGGTCGCCGTGGTGGTGGCAATGGTGCTTCAACCACGATTGCCCGCGATGACGGTACCCAAATGCAAGGCAAGGGCCGCCAATTTGTCCCTCACGGTGCGCGTGTTCACATGGCCTTCCCTGGCGGAGCAGGATACGGCCTTGCAAGTGAGCGGGACACAGCGGCCGCGAAACGCGATCTGGCCCGCGGATATATCACTGCAGCCTCAGCAGCTGATGATTATGGTCTGAGCGCCGATGACATCGCCGCAGTCCAATCGGCCATCGCAGCCGGAGAGGACATTTAATGGAATACCCTAATAACCCCTTCACCCACGCGCTTCGTGCCAAACAAAAACAACTGGGTCTTTGGATCAATCTCGCAAGCCCCTTTGCCGCCGAGGTGACCGCGCCTGCCGGATATGACTGGGCGTTGATTGATATGGAGCACAGCCCCAACGACTATTTCACCACTTTGGGGCAAATGCAGGCGTTTGCAGCAACCCGCTCCACTACGATAATCCGTCCTGAATGGAACGATCCGGTGATCGTCAAGCGTCTGTTGGATTTGGGCGCTCGAGGCTTGCTTTTTCCCATGATTAACTCCGTTTCCGAGGCCGAGGCAGCTGTTGCTGCCACGCGCTATCCCCCCCACGGCAATCGCGGCTTTTCCGGCTTGACACGCGCCAATAACTTTGGCCGAGTGCCAGATTACCTCGCGCGGGTTGAAGACGAGACAACAGTCCTACTACAGCTTGAAACGCGCCACGCAATTGAACAAGCAGAAGCGATTGCAGATGTGGACGGTGTAGATGGCATCTTCTTTGGCCCCGCAGATGTCGCTGCTGATATCGGTTTGCTTGGCAAGCCCTTGGATAAAGGCGTTTGGGAGCTTATCCGCCCCTGCGCCCAAAAATTAATCGCCAAGGGAATACCTGTTGGCACCTTGGTTAACGACGCTGAATTTGCTGCTGATCTGCTCAACGAAGGCTTTACCTTTGTTGCTTGTGGCTCTGACACTGCGCTATTGGCAAAAGCAACTGACGCCTTACTGGCAAATGTCCGAAACCGCCTGAAGTAATAACTCCGAAAGGCCTACCTATGCCCCCTAAATTTAACAAAATCGTCCTCACAGGGGCCGCTGGCCGCCTTGGCTCTTACCTACGGGAGCCACTGTCAAAGCTGTGCAAAGAACTGGTCTCGACCGATATCAAAAAACAACCCCGCACGCTTTATCCCGGTGAAACCTACGTTCAGGCCGATCTGGCCGATTTTGAAGCCATGAATGCGGTCATTGAAGGCGCTGAAATGGTTGTGCACATGGGTGCATTTGTGGACGAAGGTCCCTTTGAGCAGTTGTTAGGCCCTAACTTTATCGGATCATACAATATCTGGGAAGCAGCCTCGCGCCACGGCGTGCGCCGCGTTGTTTATGGCTCATCCATTCACGCGGTTGGCATGTATCCAAAGAACGAATTCATCGACACCGAAGTCGCCCACCGCCCCGACACATTCTATGGCCTTGCAAAATGTTTCACCGAAGACTTGGGCCGGATGTATTGGGAAAAACGCGGACTGGAAAGCGTACACATGCGCATTCTGTCCTGCGCTCAGGTGAACAACGCCCGCGCCTTGGGATCATGGCTCAGCTATGATGATTTGATCCAATTGGTGACCCGTTGCCTTGAAACACCTGTCACTGGCTTTGCTGTGATCTACGGCGTCAGCAACAATGACCGCGCGCCCGTGGACAACTCAAAAGCCAGTTTCTTAGGTTATCGCCCACAGGACAACGCAGAACAATTTGCTGAGGAAGTTCTATCGAACGAACCCCAGATGGACCCGCATGATCCAAATCACATGTGCCACGGCGGCCCCTTTGCAGGGGTAGAGCTGGGCAATTCTGGTTTGGCCGGAATGAATGTGATCGACGACACCAAAGAAAGCTAAAGCACCAGCAGACCGTCGGCATTTTGCGGCGGTCTGCTGGTGGCCTTTGCCTGCAATTGCGCTAGGTTCCACTCAACGACGGAGGTCGCAATGTTGCTAACTGTAAATGCGCTCAAGAAATCCTATTCTGGAGTCGAAGGTCCTGTAGACGTTCTGCGCGGCATCGACATGCAAGTCGCTGCAGGTGACACGTTGGCGCTGACAGGCGAAAGCGGGTCGGGCAAAAGCACGCTGTTGCATTTGATTGGTGGTTTGGACACCGCTGATTCAGGCAGCATCACTTTGAATGGTCAAAAGATTTCAAGCCTGGATGATGCAGGTCGCGCCATGATCAGACGAAAAAGCGTCGGCATTATTTTTCAGCAATTCAACCTGATCCCCTCACTGGATGTAATGGCCAATATCGCGTTTCAGGCGCGCCTTGCCGGTGTGTTTGACCCCAAAAGCGCAACTGAGTTGGCCGATGCCTTGGGCCTTGGTGCACAGCTCAAGAAATTCCCTGATCAACTGTCAGGCGGACAGCAACAGCGGGTTGCAATTGCGCGCGCACTTGCTGCCAAACCCAAGCTCATCCTTGCTGACGAACCAACAGGTAATCTGGATGAAACCACTGCAAGTGAGGTCATGGCTCAAATGTTGGCCTTGGTCGCGCAAACGGGGGCTGCGCTGGTGATGGTGACTCATTCGCCGCAACTGGCAGAACAAATGTCGCGCCGTCTACACCTGCGCCAAGGGCTACTTGCGTGATACAGGCTGGCCTTTCTGCGTTATTGTCCCATTGGCGGCGCAACCCATTGCAGTTGTTCACGCTGATTGCAGGTTTGGCACTGGCCACCGCGCTTTGGTCTGGTGTGCAGGCCGTCAATTCCGAGGCACGCGCCAGCTATGATGCCGCTGCTGCCACTTTGGGTGAAGGTCAATTTGATCAGCTTTTGCCAGCCGCTGGAGAAACCATCTCTCAAGAGGCCTTTGTCGCGCTGCGCCGTGCTGGTTGGTTGGTTGGCCCCGTTGTTGAGGGGCCTGTCGGACCTCTAGGTTCGCAAATTCGGCTGGTGGGGATTGATCCGCTCACCGCCCCCGGCGGGTTGGGCCCCTTGGGCAGTAGCGGCGACATCGGGCTGGCACAGTTTTTGCAAGACCAACCTGTGTTCGCAAACGCCCAAACTGCAGCAAAGCTGGAGGGGCTTATCGACGCGCCAGTTGTGATTGAACCGACAATCGCACCGGACACCGCAATCACCGATATTTCGGTCGCCCAGCGCCTTCTGAATGCAAACGGGACATTCAACCGCCTGATCCTTGCACGCCAACAACCCCTCAACCGCGTACCGTTAGCGCAGATCGTACCAGAACTAACCCGCCGTGCGGCGCAGGCTGGATCGGATGTAGCCCGCCTTACGGACAGTTTTCACCTCAACCTCACAGCCTTTGGACTGCTCAGCTTTGCTGTTGGCATCTTCATTGTACATGGGGCGATCGGCCTAGCGTTTGAACAGCGCCGCGCAATGGTACGGACCTTGCGCGCATTGGGCATGCCCTTGCGGATGCTTGTCGTGTTATTAGCAGGTGAGCTTCTGGTGCTTGCCCTCATCGGCGGTGTTGTCGGCGTATGTCTAGGATATCTTGTCGCGGCGAGTTTGCTTCCAGATGTGGCTGCCACGCTCAAAGGGTTATACGGCGCGCAGGTCTCCGGCATGTTACAATTGCGCCCCACGTGGTGGCTATCGGGTTTGGCAATCTCCGTGCTAGGTACCACAGTTGCCGCAACAGGCGCGCTGATATCCGTGGCCCGCATGCCATTGCTCGCCAGTGCCCAACCCCGCGCATGGGCGATAGCACGCGGCAAGGCCCGATATGTACAAATGGCAACCAGTCTGGGTCTCCTGAGCATCGCAGGATTACTTGCTCTATTTGGCGACGGATTGATCATGGGCTTCGGTCTATTGGCATGTCTGCTGATAGGAGCCGCCCTTGCTCTCCCCCTTGTTATCGAGGGTGTTTTGCGGATGGCAGGCGCGCGTGCGCGCAGTGTAACCGCACAGTGGTTTTGGGCCGATACACGCCAGCAATTGCCCGGGCTTAGCCTTGCGTTGATGGCGCTGTTGTTGGCCATGGCTGCCAATGTAGGTGTGTCCACAATGGTCTCAAGCTTCCGCCTCACCTTTACCGGATTTCTGGACCAACGGCTTGCGGCCGAGTTGTATATCAACACCCAAAGCTCCGATCAGGCCCACGCAATGGAGGCCTTTGTTCAAAATAAAACTACAGAAATCCTACCTCGGCTTTCTGTCGAGGTTGAACTGGCAGGGTTACCCGCCGAGTTATACGGTGCGCGTATTGGCCCGACTTACAGTGATAATTGGAGCCTGTTGGCCTCTTCCCCAATGGTGTGGGAGCGTGTTGCCACCGGTGAGGCCGTTTTGATCAACGAACAATTGGCCCGCCGAGCGGAAATATGGGTTGGCGATGAACTGGTAATACCACAAGGCCCATCGCTGCCCATTGCGGGTGTATTCGGAGATTACGGCAATCCAATTGGGCAAGCTGTTATCAGCGAAGTCATGTTTCGGGACCTTCACCCCCAGGTTCGGGCAACGCGGTTCGGGCTAAGGACCGACGACCCGGTCGCGCTCACAAAGGCCCTCACGCAGGACTTTGGACTGGCGGCCGAAGGCATCACCAATCAGGAACAAATCAAGGCATTTTCATTGGGCGTATTTGAGCGGACCTTTACCGTGACTGCAGCTTTGAACATCCTAACCCTAAGCGTGGCAGGGTTTGCCATTTTCATGAGCTTACTCACCCTTGCAGGAATGCGCGTACCGCAACTGGCACCCGCATGGGCGCTGGGTATGACGCGGCGGCGTTTGGGCCAGCTTGAGCTAATCCGCGCCGTGGTGCTGGCTGTGTTAACCGCAGCGCTTGCTTTGCCGCTGGGCCTTGGTCTGGCGTGGGTCTTACTGGCCGTTGTCAACGTCGAGGCCTTTGGCTGGCGCCTGCCAATGTATCTATTCCCGCGTGATTATACGGTGTTGGGGTTATTCGCACTGGGCGCTGCGGTTCTGGCTGCGGCCTGGCCCGCGCGTAAATTGGCTCAAACACCCCCCGCAGATTTGTTGAAGGTATTTGCCAATGAACGTTAAGGCCGCACTGCTTGTTCTCATATTGGCGCTTTGCGTTCCTGTTACCCTGTTTGCCCAAGGCTTTGCAGGAATGGGCAGCGATGCAGATGGCTTTGCCACGCCTACGCCTGAATACAGTTTCGATTTCCCAGCGGATCACGGTGCGCACCCGGAATACCGGATAGAATGGTGGTATCTCACGGCCAATATGCAGGGACCCGATGGCACCTCTTACGGATTACAATGGACCCTTTTCCGTTCTGCCCTAGCGCCGTACGCCACCCAAGGCTGGGACAGCCCGCAAATCTGGTTGGGGAATGCTGCAGTGACCACCCCTGACACGCATTACACGTCTGAGCGATTTGCCCGTGGCGGGACTGGTCAGGCAGGCGTTACCGCGGCCCCATTCGAGGCGTGGATTGATGAATGGCACATCCGCGGCGAGACGTTTGACCAATTGCAACTGCGCGCTGCTGGTGCACAATTTGCGTATGACGTTGCCCTTACGGCCCAAGGTCCATTGGTGCTTCACGGTGAAGGCGGCTTTTCTGTGAAATCCGATCAAGGACAGGCGAGCTATTACTATTCACAACCATCTTTCACATTAAACGGTACGCTCACCCTGCCGGACGGGGATGTTCCAGTAATTGGGACGGCTTGGCTGGACCGGGAATGGTCGTCCCAACCGCTGGCGGCGGATCAAACTGGATGGGACTGGTTTTCGATCTCGTTTGAGGAGGGTGAGAAGGTGATGGGCTTTAGGCTTCGCCAGTCTGACGGCACCTACTTCACATCCGGCACTTGGATCGAGGCAGATGGCAGCGCTACACCGCTTTCCAATGGCAGCTTTGATGCAACGCCGCTGGAAACCTCGAATGTTGGGGACCGCGAAATCCCGACACAATGGCAAGTTATCCTACCTGATCATGATGTGGATGTGACCGTCACAGCTATCAACACACAAGCATGGATGGATATGGCGGTTCCTTACTGGGAAGGCCCTGTGCGGATATCCGGCAACCGAAAAGGCATCGGTTACCTAGAGATGACAGGATATGAGTGACCCTTATCAACGTCAAAGATCAACCTCGATCACGCCCCCTGCATTCGCTGCGCGGGACTGACACAAAATAACATTGGTCTCTCTCTGCGCCTTGGACAGAACAAAATCTCGGTGCTCGACCTCGCCTGAAACCAACCCACATTTGCAAACGCCGCACAGGCCATCACCGCATTTCACATCCAGATGAACCCCGTTTTCGGCCAATACATCCGTTGCAACACGGTCCGCTGGAATCAGAAGTTCACGGCCAGATTTTGCGAGGCGTAGCGTGAAGGCGTGATTTTCATATTCAGGCACTTCAGGGATTGAGAAGTATTCAAGATGCAATGCATCCTCAGGCAGGCCTGCATCTGCTGCACCTTGCATAACCGCGGCCATGTATGGTTCCGCGCCGCAGGTATACACATGTGCCCCGCTTGGCGCGTCTTTGAATACTTCGGCTAAATTTGCACGCGTTCCCTCATCCGAGATATGAAAATGAACGCGATCGGCCCACGCAAATTCTGCCAACTCGGGCAAAAACCCCATCGTCTTGCGGGAACGCCCCGAATAATGCAGCGCAAATTCACGGCCTTGGGCATACAGCTCATGTGCCATGGCGATCATCGGTGTGATGCCGATACCGCCACCCATAAGTATTGAGTGGGTCGCCTCTTGCACCAGTGGGAAGTGGTTGATCGGGCGCGAAACGAACACACGTCGCCCCTCGCTAAATATCCGGTGCATCATCTTGGAACCGCCGCGGCCTTCGTCCTCGCGCAGGACCGCGATTTGATAACAGGATCGATCCGCCGGATCACCCAACATTGAATATTGACGCAAATATTCAGGGGTCACAACGATATCCAGATGCGCACCAGCTTGCCACTCTGGCAGGTCACTGCCATCCAGCGCACGCAATTCAAACAGCGTCACGTCACCGGTCAACGCCTCAACCTTTGAAACCTCAACCTGAATGACAGGGCTATCGCCATCTGCCGTGTAAATATGGGCGACCTCATCCAACGTACCGTTTTTCAAATGCACCTTATATTGCTCGGCAGTGACCATCGCCTGATAGGCTTCAATCCCCGCTTCGCGGTCCATTGGAAACGGGTAAGGATGCGGCGGTGGCGCAAGGTTGGCAGGATACACCGCAAGCGTCTGATCCTCATATTTCAAGTCGAGATCTTTTTGCAACGCGCGTGCATTCACGGGCTGTTTGGCCTCTAGGTACCCGCCGCGTTCATCCAGTTCTAGATCCCACCACCATTTTTTTACGGGATTAAGTTCGCCATGACCCAAGGCATCATCCAACTTGGCCAGAATAGGTGCAGCCGCAGGAATGTTCATCGCCGCCCAGCGGAACGGTTTTTCTGCAAATAACCCTTCCAAATTCCAAGGGCAGGTCTTCATACATCGCCCACACATCGCGCCACCGGCCGTTGTAATGCGGTAGGTTGCGCATTTCTGGCTGTCCGACTTCCAAATCTCATAGCCATTAAACATCAACTTTGGTCCAGCTGTAATGGCACCAGAGGGGCATTCACGCGCGCATTTATTGCAGCTTTCACAGAATTTCTGCAGGCCAAAATCGATGGGCTTATCATGCACCATAGGTAAGTCCGTCGTCACCACACCTGATTTCAAACGCGGACCTAGGAACGGATTAAGGATCACTTCGCCAATCCTGCTGACCTCTCCCAGACCTGCAAGCAACAGCAACGGTGGCTGCAACACTTCGCCGTCCATCACGGTATGTGCCTTGGCGCTATAGCCAAGGTTTCTGATTTGTTGGGCGATCACCCCCCCCAATAGCGAAAACCGCAAATACGCGCGCATGGATTGCGCGACACTTATCCAGTCATCCCCACTTGCCCCTTCCATCGTGTCATAGCCTTGGTCGATGATCATGCTGATCGCCTGATCGTGTGGCGGATTTATAACATCTCCGCGTGCATCATGGCTGTACCATGTCCAATCAGGGCAGGCAGAAACCCCAACTGCATCACAGCCAAGCCAATAGGCTGTTGCTTTGACTAGATCGGCAGCCTCTTGTGGCGGCAATTGAACGGTTTCCTTTGCTGCTGCGCCGTCTTGCAGCAATACAAACGCGCCCAAAGCACGGCGTTGCGCCATTGAAGGTGCCGCCTTGCGCGCATAATATCCGCCCCCTGCCCCTTTTTGTACTGATTTCCCCATGTCGCCAAACTGCGCACGTGCAAACAAATCCGCCCGTTTAGGAACACGGGCTACACGGGCCGCATCGATATAGGTGGTTGGATTGTCTACCCGTTTCAGTGTTTCGAACGGATGGGCCCCATCCACAAATCGACGTTTGGCGTAAGGAACCGCATTTGTCGCGTTACGTTCAAAAGCACCACCCAAACGCCACTTGGCACCAAATGCTGATGTTGGCTGTTTCGCCATTGGCTCAAGCGCCAGATCAGGCGTGACTTCAAAGGTTGTTGTGATCGCAGCGAGACCAAAACGCGTGCCGATATAGGGATGGCTAAGCGCGCCATTTTCAACTGTGGCCAATCCTGCGGCAACGGCTAGCTGGTTCAGATCAACATCAGCATCCGAAACCGTATGCGCGCGCGCATCAAAACCAAGCAGGCGAATATATTCGGCCAATACCACAGCTGTTTCCGCCCCCAGCAGGCCAGCGCGGTGTGCTTGCGCGCCCTGAAACCAATCTACACCGCATTCACCGGGTGTTGCATCACGGGGGTTTTCATACATAAATACAATGGCGTGGGTATGTGCGTCGATCGGCGCAGGTGGCGCTTTTATCGAGTCCTTCAGGTCTGCCATGATCATATCGATCCCAGCTGCCAATGTTTTGGTCTGGCGGGTTTGCAACGCTTCAATAAAGCGCGACAACTCGGGATTCCTGTGAGGTTCTGCCAGAACTGCGCTAGAGGGTAAAAGACATGTACCGACCACTGCCGCATCAGCGAAATAACCGAATGATTTCAAATGCTCAGCGCGCTCGTCAAGGTTGTCGGGGCAAGCCGCGCGGTGCGCATTTGTTCCCCCTTGGCGGATGGCATCCAACATCGCCTGATACTCTCGCATGGCATTCACGATGCTGCGCGGATCATCGTTGTTTTCGAACTTCAACGCAGGATGCGGCGGTACATTTACAAGGTTTGCGACCGTTGATTGCCGGGACAACAATTCACACGGGTAAGGCCCCTGATGGATAGGTCTTTGTTTACTGGAAAACAGTCTCATTTAAGCGCCTTGCCTGCATCATCTATTAGGTTACATCTGTAACTGACAGTTGATGGTTGGTCACGCCTTACCTGAACACAAATGTGTTAATTCGACATATCGCATGCCGGGTAGAAAAAATCAGGTGAGAAATCCGCTCCGACACATAGGGACTATGCAACGAAGCGGATGATATCAGTATATCGGGTTAGATCGGCAACTGAGGATTCATCAGGAACTTTTCACCAGTTTTCTTAGCATTGTAGCGCGCAACAACATCCACTTGCAAAGCGTCTGAAAGGGAAATCTCATCAGAGTATTCATTCACAAATGTTGTCGTCAGCTCTTTAACAACCCGAGCCCGCATACGGCCTGCAACTTCTTGTCCGACACGGCCAAGGAAATTAGGCAGAAGCCAACCACCAACACCCCACGCCATGCCATAGCCGCGTGTTAGCGCGGTTTCAGATTGGTCCAATGCGCCATACAAATAGACCTGCTTGTGCTTAACAGAACCGTAAATACTGTATGCGCCCGGCGTGCGTGCCGCGGCCGCCTCCATCGCGCTGAGGATATCAGACGCCAAACGCCCGCCGCCTGTCGCATCAAAGGCAAGCGTCGCACCTGTTTCATGCACTGCATCAATAAGGTCAGCCATAAAGCTGTCTTTTGAGCTGTCCACGACATGTGTCGCGCCCATGTTACGCAGCATTTCCTCTTGCGCCGCAGACCGCACAACATTGACCAGTTGCACACCGTCCGCTTGGCAAATGCGGTTCAGCATTTGGCCCAAGTTGGAAGCAGCAGCAGTATGAACCAACGCGGTATGGCCTTCCAACCGCATCGTTTCCACCATAGACAAAGCAGTCAACGGGTTCACAAAACAAGCGGCACCATCTTTAGCAGTATGATCAGGGCCCAACGGCATGCACATTATCGCTTTGATCAAACGATACTGGGAATACATTTCGCCCCCCATGACACCAACCAGTTTACCCATCAGCCCCTGAGCATTCTCACCAGCAGCTACAACTGTGCCACTACCCTCATTCCCGATAGGAAGGTCTTGTCCTACGCGGGCCTTCATGACCCTCATACCTTGTGCGGAAACTGGTGCTTTCAGAACCGTCGCGGCCCCAGTTCCCGATGTTGCTGCTCGGTCCATGGAGGACCAGCCAAACATCACACCTTGATCTGATGGGTTAATCGGTGCGGCTTCGACGCGCACCAGCACCTCATCAGGGCCCGGTGTTGGCATTTCTTTTTCAGCGAAATGCATCTGTAGTTCGCCAGCTTCGGTCACTGTGGACAGCAATTGCAGGTAGGTCTTTGGCAAAGACATAATCAATCTCTTTCTTAGGGTTTGTTCCGTAGCACCCTGTGGGGTGGCACAAAAGTAACTTGGTGACAGGTGATACATTCATTGGTTCCAAAACGTTAGCACGACACAATCGCAAGAAAAGTGTGACCCCACGGAAAACCGAGGCCCTGTCGATGCTTATTTTAACAGTGTTTAGGCGGAACGCGCCATTTTGCACAAAATGGAATGAGTTTGTTTCCATTAACTTTAGCCTTGAACTGATTGAGCAGCTTTGACAAACGAGTCATGTACCCTGTGTAACTACAGCAGATAAACCAACCATTTCTGCTCAGTATATCGTTTGGAAAGATCCTATGACCATCAAGCACCTTGTCACCCATTCTGGCGGTTTCCACGCCGACGAGTTGCTATCTTCTGTTGTGCTCACCCATCTGTTTCCACAAGCGCAGATAACGCGCACAAGGGATCGGCAATGGATCACACCAGCCGCTGACAAGATCATTTATGACGTAGGTGGGGCTTATGTCTCCGAAGCGCAAATTTTTGATCACCACCAACGCCCTGGTCCTTTGCGCGAAGATGAGCAGCCCTACAGTTCTTTTGGCCTGATCTGGGCGCACTACGGTCGCAACTATCTGGCCGCAATGGATGTACCCGAAAGTGACATCGAAGCGCTCCACAGCCAGTTTGACACAAAATTCGTTCTACCGATCGATCTGTTAGACAATGGGGCCATGGAACCATCTGTTGCTGGCCCTCTATCGATCTTGACCCTTCCTAGTCTCTTGGGAAGCCTGAAACCCGTTTTTGATGATACATCACCAACAGCGGATGATGACGCATTCCTCTCCGCTCTCCCGATTGCCCGCAGCTTTGTTGAAGCAAAAATCCGTAATTTTGCCGCAAAAGCCCGCGCACAAAGCATCGTTTTGGATTCCATCGCCCAAGCAGGCACCTCACCGATCCTCGAATTGCCGATGGGTATGCCCTATCGCTCTGCACTTGACGACGCAGAAGCCGAGCACATGCTGTTCGTTATCAACCCGCGCGGCGAAGATTGGACGCTCAATGGCATTAAGCTTTCAAATGACACGTTTGAACAGCGCGCTGATTTACCAGAGGCTTGGGCAGGATTAACTGACGGTGCTCTAGAGGAAGCAAGCGGCGTAAAAGGAGCGAAGTTCTGCCATAATGCCCGCTTTATTGCCGTTGCAGAGTCTCGTGAAGCTATTCTAGAGATGGCCCAAATTGCCGTAAAAGAACTGGGATAAAAGGGCCATTATGCCATCAACCAAGAAGCGCAGTTCACCTAGGACTAATTCGGCGGTGAGGAATACGCCGGGCTAGAGATGATCGGCTACCGCTCAAACAAATATTTGTTCCCGACCTGCCCCAAGACCAATAGACAATCATGTCAAATATAAATGGCGGGCAAAATGGGGGACGACTAAGCGACGAGAAGCCCTAAATATATGATATAATTAATAAAATTTAGGATTTCTGGCGGAGACGAAGGCAGCCAAACCAAAACACCACGCACGTTCTTTGAGCGTCATAAGGCAACCCTAAATCAACAAAATCAACTGATTAGTTGACATAATTTCCTGTATTGATCTTCATGGGCTTGCACACGTCTTCACCTTCCACCATATTTATTGGTGTGCGTATTGGTGTGCGCTGAAGGAGATCAATGGCTAATCTTACGTTAAAGCAAATTCGCGACGCTGTTGTACCAGAGGGTAAAAAAACCACTGCCCTCTTTGACGGCGACGGCCTGTACCTCAAAGTTCAGCCCCCGTCATCGAAAAGAAATACAAAAGCTCGAAAGTACTGGCAAACTCGAATTTCTTTTGGCTCCAAACGCCTAACTATTGGCATCGGCTCCGCTTACGACATTACACCTCAGGAAGCCCGGGAAGCGAACTTGCGGCTCCGTCGACTAGCCCGGGATGGGATTGATCCGCGTCGAAGCCGCGTCCGGCAGACACAAGGCTCCGTAAATTTTTCAGATGTCGTTGAAACATATCTACGCGAGAAAACCACGGAATTCAAAAACCCAAAACACATTCAGCAATGGACAAATACTCTGACAACCTATGCCGTTGAAGCAGGCTTAGGTTCGATGCCTGTTGCAGAGATCACGATGCAAGACGTGTTAATGGTTCTACAACCGATATGGCAGACCAAGACCGAAACAGCTGCGCGTGTTCGGGGGCGGATTGAAAAGGTCCTGGATAGCGCGATTGCAGACGGACAGTTGGAGGGACCAAATCCCGCGCTGGAAGGGTAACCTAGAAACAAAGTTACCAAACCCCAGCAAGTTGAAGCGTCGATTGAAAAATCAGCATGGCGTTAATGATGATGACAAAATAATGCACTATGAACAATTGCCCGGCTTCATGGCTGAGTTGTATGAGAGAAACGAAGTTTCTGCCTATGCGCTGCGCTTCACCATCTTGGTCGGCGCGCGCACCACTGAAGTCCGTTCAGCTAGCTGGGCAGAGATCGAAGGTGACTACTGGTCAATCCCTGGTGAACGCATGAAAATGGATCGTGACTATGTTGTGCCATTGCTTCCACACGCTCGCACGTCGTTGGAAGCCATGAGAGGCCTCAACAGGCAGTTTGTTTTTGGTAACCCAAGGACTGGCAGGCCATTGAGTGAAAATACCATGCTAAAACTCCTGCAAGAAACGATGGACCGCAGGCCTTTTACCGTTCACAATTTTCGGAAGACCTTTAGGACATGGGCAAGCCAGGTAGCGCGCGCTGATAGCTTGGTTGCCGAACTTTGCTTGGCACATGACACCCGCAGTGAAATCGAGCGCACTTACGACACAGGCGATTATTTAGTGCAACGTCGTGAACTCCTGACACAATGGGAGGGTTTTGCTTGCTCCGAACTACCTCGACCTCGCCCACGACGTAGGGTTGGCTAGGGCTCGCTCTTGCAGCTTCTTTGGATACCAAAGTTACGCGCACCCGGGTTCGTTTTATCATTAAATTACAATTACTTGATACCGAAATAAACTTGAGGTAGTGTTGTGTCCTGTCGATAAGTTTGGAGACCAAAATGAATGCTGAGCTGAAACTGCTAAACCCTCAAGAAGTCTGCACCGCCTTGGGTATTTCGCGATCAACGCTGGATCGCCAGGTGAGTGTCGGAAACCTTCCAGAACCTATACGTTTCGGTCGGACCGTAAGGTGGAGGTATGCGGATCTGATCGCTCTTGTAGCATCAGGGAAGCCGTCCTCACGCAAACGCACGAGGCCAATAGCTAAATCGTAAAAACCGTCGGCGCTGCTAGTGATACTACTGAATACAAGGAGTGAGATATATGCCGCATACTCAACGAACGCACCGGGTGCGTATCCCCAGATGGATTGAGATGTCTCCAACAATGGAAATACCTCACACGCAAAGTCGCCCTTCAATGCGACTATACATAGCATGGCAATGTGGACAAACCCCAGACCAAGGGACTTATATTCGCCTGCGTTGATCTCGACGAAGCCAGCGTCTATTGTTAGGGCACTTGAATAGCAAAACTTCAAGTCCGGCTATAAAAAATTAAGATAGAGCACTTTAAAGATAATGCCGGGAGATACCCAATGTTCAGCGACAACTTTAAAGACAAGTATCTGAAAGAAGTTGGTCTAGAGAAAACCAACAGGGAAGAAATTAGACAGGCGTATGAGACTGCTCACCGCGTCCGGGAGTTTGAAATTGAATTATACTGGAAAAGGACCGCCTATATATGGGCCATGCAAGCTGCTCTGATCGGTATTGCGATGTTCCTACGCACTGGTGGAGAGACAACTATTTCGTTCAACTTCTTCAGCATAACCTCTAGCACCGCACCAACCGCGTCGTCTTTGATTGCAATTCTACTAGTTTCCACTCTAGCTTTCGTTGTTGCTGGTCTTTGGTTGCTGCTTATCAAAGGAGCTAAGTTCTGGCACGACAACTGGGAAAGACATGTTGATCTTTTGGGTCAGCATTTGGGACAAAATCTTTATCAGGTTTATCCCCTCGTCAATCATGACAAGCTTTCTATCGATCCTCAAGAAAATGCCCCTTTCAGTGTAACTAAGATAAACAGTTACGTTGTTTGCGCATTTATTTGGTTTTGGTTGTTTAACCTGATTTGGGCACTATGGGATCTTTCAGTAATTTGCGCAGCTAAGGGAAACATAGAACTTACTCTAGCGTTCATAGGATGGACCACTCTGTACGCACTTGCCGCATTCTTCTTCTGCGTTCAATTCACTGGATCCAAAATGTTCACTGGATTGAAAATGAGTAACTTTGGAACGCAAGTTGACGGACTTCAACCAGATCAAGACAATGGAATTTTGTATACCCGTCGAACACACTGGTCGAATGACGAGCATAAAGACAAAAAATAGTTATCGCTCGGAACACCCATGTCTTTGCAGCATTGGGTGGAGCAACCTCTTTCAGGAAAAAGACTGGGCATCGGTTTCGCATGTCAACTGATCGCTTTACTGTCTTTGCCCATCAAAGCTCAGTGACCTCAGCTACTTGTAGAGATGGGCACCCAATAACGTCATCTTGCTAAAGTTCAGAAAAGTGGACAGGTCACTATTCCTACAACTTCCGAAATCTGTGCCTGCTTATATTAGGTGCGAGCGTTACTGACTTTGCGACGTGGCAAGACCTGGCTTGGTGGACCGACGCTAAACCTCCCTACCACCGCCTTACTTTTTTCAAGCGCGACAATGCCTTCAAAATTGGATGGCACGAACGACCTCGCGTTGAAATATATTCGCGAAACCCAAAGCCCCATTGGCTGCAGAAACCTAGGGGCGACCACAGCAATAGTTTCTCAAGATTGGACTGATCAGATAATTATTGTTATCGTGAACACAATTTTAGGGAGAATACGATGTTGAATTTGAAGAATACCGTAGTAGCCGCAGTGCTTTTATTATCCTCTTCAACACTCGCGGTCGCAGAGCAGGGCTATTTTACTGACGGACCAAACTTCCAGGAGGGTCTAGTCAATTGTGGGCTATTTTATGAAGCAGGAACGGAATGCAGAAAGCTAGCAGCTACCTTCGGATACAGTAAAAATGGTTACGCTTGGGAAACTCCTGCGGGAACCATCACGGATGGCGCGAGTATCCCATCTTGGGCGCAATGGTTCATCGGTGCGCCATTCAGCAAAGAGTTTGAACCAGCATCTATTTTGCATGACCATTATGTGCGTCCCAAACATCAGGTGCGTACATACCTAGAGACACAGCGGATGTTTTATGATGTCCTAATTGATACGGGGGTTGACCCAGTCAAAGCAGGGACGATGTATGCCGCGATCCTTGTCGGCGGGAGCGCTTGGACCGTCCTTGTGGATGGAGAACCATGTGAGAACTTTGATGACAACTGCGTTAGAACTTCTCAAGGTGCTCTGAATTTTAAATCAATTAACAGGGTGGACAGTTCTTTCAATGAGATCGACATGGAAAGTCTAATGACTGGATTTTCCGAGCAAATTGAAGCGGGAAACTTGTCTCCTGATGAGATTGAAAAACTGGCAATTTTTGAACGTGTTGTGCGAGGGATAGAAACGCCTGCTCCAACTTTAGCTGTGCAGTAGCATATGTGGCGGATATTTGTTTTTTGGGTCATTGTGGCGACACCTGCTGTGGCTCAACAATTCACAACCATCGACCAACTCAATGGGAACTCGATCGACTTCGACTTGCCTATTGAACTTGACGTTCAAGGGAACGGCGGTTTTGTTATCGAAGATGGGTTTACTACAATTCAGAATGATTGGACTGGAAACGGACAGTTTGCGCCGATTGCTGAACGAGGTCCTGAATACCTACTCGGCCCATTGGCCGAATATGGAGAAAATTATGAGGCCATCGACGAGCAGTTTGAGTTAAACGTAGGCTCAGATGATAGAAAATTTCGCAACCAATTGGCTCAATTTGAAGGGAATTATGAAGCGTACAACGCACTCATTATGCTGAGGCGAAATCCGCGAGATGGCATGGAGGGCGGCCAGGTTCCGGTTCCAGCCCTGTCACCGATAGTGCAAGAGAATATTTCTAATAGTCTCACTATCGCTGGACCTCTAAAGCCAGCCATTCAGTTTGGCCCCTGTCACCGGTTAAGCCAGCATTCATTGGATGACTGCTTTCTACCTGCTGTAGGATTGATGTTTCGTGATCGTGACCGAAGCTTGGATACGAGATGTAGTGGGACGATTATTGGTCCGCATCATGTGCTTACTGCCGCTCATTGTGTATGCGAAAAACCAGAGTTTATCTTAGTAGGTACAGGTTCATTCGGATCGCAGGCATTCTACCGGCCCACCCTTGCAGATGCTAGCGTTGAATTGGCCAATGTCGCTAACGCTGACACAGCTTCAGCTATTATTTCAGTGACCGATGTTGAAATGTTTGATAAGGATCTATTGTCCAAAACATACTGCTCCCATGGTGATATAGCTAGTATCGCAGAGTTTGAAGAAAGTGATTTGGCTGTCGTTTTGACTGGGAACAAAATTCCATTTCATAGCGAAATGCGGGCACATTTGGTGAACGCCCCGCCGCAAAATGGTACATTTAACATTGCAGGATTTGGCCCTGATCCAAGTGCGCAAATACAGGTCAAAAACCTCAAGCGCTATCTGTCCGTCGACATGGGTAGCAGGCAAGGAGCGATGTTGATTGTGTCGGGAGCAAACGGAGACAGCTGTAGGGGCGACAGTGGCTCCGGGGCATACCTTCGACTAAACTCTGGGGCGCTCGGTATCTTTGCCTCTCTATCTAATGGCCGTGGCCAGTGCGCAGCCAATTCGTCTTCACGTTACGTCGGTCTAGACGGAGATAGGTTAGATTGGCTTAGACGAACTGTGTCCGAACTTGATGGCCCCTTTTTTGAGCTTTTGGCCGAAGACGCTGGAACGTGCCTCGGATGGAGGTGCGAAGCCACTTTACCGGAACTTTGAAAAAGAGTGGATGCAACAACCAATCTCGCTCCCTTTAGGCCGGGGCTGACGGGCCGCATTGCAGTATTGCGAAGTCATGATGAAGATTTTCAAGGGGCCAAAAATGATAGTAACTTGTCGATTTTTGCAAACGGTTCTTATTGTTCTGCGCCCTCGGGTGTCGCGTCGCGCAATAAATCGGTCGGCGATTGACCCATCACCCGTGCGAACTCTCGGTTGAAGTTCGATTTCGTGTTGAATCCGCTTTTCAACATTGAATCCGTTACGCTGTTTCCTGCACTAAGCAGGTGACATGCATGGCGCACCCGAAACCCGTTGACGTAGCGCGACACGTTCTCGCCTTTGGCGATATTGATTGCGGCGGAAAGCTGTTTGATCGGTACATGCAGACGATGCGCAAGACGCACCAAAGTGAGATCTGGGTCGAGGTATGGTTGGTCTTTTTCCATCAATGCATCGAGGCGCGTGATGATAGCTTCGTCTTTTTCCGAAGGGCCGGGTTCGACGTCGATGGCTTCACTTTCATCGCTGCCCTCTGCATCGCGAGAAAGGCTTAGCAAGCCGATGCCAAGAAGCGTGAATGAGGTGAAGATGCTGATGATGAGTGGTTGCAGATCGGGATATCCCGCCCCAATTGCCACAGCGATCAAGACATCCGAAAGCGAAGACAGGATCAGCAAAACACCTATTGCTTTCCAGATGCGAGCAGGCAGCGGGCCTGCGTCTAACCTTGCCATGGGCAAGCTGCCTTCGGCCCGCAAGCGCAACAGGATGGCAATGCCATAAGCCGCAAAGATGACGGGCAGGACGGCATCAAGAGTTATAGTCGCGAAGAACGCACAAAATGCGGTGAACGCCGGAACGAGTGCGTGGATCGCATCGCGTCTGAGATCAAAGCGGCGCAGTGCAGCAGACTGAAAAGTTAACCATGCCAACGGTGGAGTAATCACAGCAGTGATAGGCTGCACAAGGGACAACTGGGACAAGCCGTAGTGCTGCGACAGTGAAATGACGAGAGCTTGCACCGCACAAGCGGCCATCAGCATCAAAAATAACAGTGACCGGTCACCCAGCACTGCGTGCCGGACAGCCAGAAAGCCCAATATCAGGGCTACGACAAGAGGGATTGGAAGCGTCAACATAGTTGTTGGTTAGACCGATATCCGGTTCTGCGCGACCTCAAACCGGTTCGAGGTCGCGTGGAGAGCGGTGAACGAGGCAGATGAAAGCATCTTTTCCCAGCTCACTTGGAGACACACAATGAAACGCACCCTTTTAACGACAGGCACCGTTCTTTCGATGGCGTTGCCCGCTTTGGCTGAAACCCCTGGCGGCTTTGACCGCTTTGATGTGCAAGCCGATCACCGCACAGGACCGATAGCCGCTGCTATATGGTCGCCGGTCGGGCGCGAGACCTATGTTGGTCGCGTAGGCGACAATGCCGTTTTCCAAGGTGTCGATGCATACATCGGCGCAGCTTTGCCCGATGATGAAATGCCATTGATTGTTCTATCGCACGGATCAGGCAGCAGCATCGATGGAACGGCTTGGCTCGCGTCTGGTTTGGCACAACATGGCGCATTGGTTGTCGTGTTGAACCACCCGGGGACCACCTCCGGTGATAGTTCGCCACGAAGGACGGTGCGTTTGTCTGAGCGGGCTGCAGATCTGAGTGCCGCACTCGATCATGTGTTGGCTGATCCGTATTTTGCTGATCGGATTGACGAAGATCGGGTTGCAGCACTTGGGTTCTCTTTGGGTGGTGCTGCTGTGATGGGCATTGCTGGTCTTCGCCTGAATGCTGAAAGTTACGCTGACTATTGCGAGACTTTTGGCGAGGCCGCACTGGACTGCTTATTTTTGGCGCGTGGCGGGGTCGATTTCGACCGACTGCCGCCGCAGTTTTCTGCCGATATGACCGATGATCGCTTTGGCCGCATCGTGGCTGTCGATCCCGGCTTTACCTTTGCCGCAACGCCAAGCAGCGCTGCGCAGATTGAAGTTCCTGTGCAACTGATAACGCTCGGCGATACCTTTCCCTGGATCGCCGTCGATGTGCGCAGCGAAGGCAGCGGATTGGTGGACGAGCTTGCACAAGTAGAGCATGTCGTGATCCCAAATGCGCATCACTATTCGTTTCTACCGATTTGTACACAGACTGCGCCGCAGCTGTTAATTGAAGAAGGCGAAGACGCGATTTGCGACGATCCTGAAGGATGGGATCGTGCCGCAGTCCACAATGCATCAATCGAGGCGATCGCAGCATTTCTTGATCTGTGATCGAGAAAAATGACCTGACGCCTCTGTCCAAATATTGGGTTGTTGGTGTCATTTTGACAAACCTCACACCCGTTCGTAGTTCTCGAGGTGTGTTCCAAGCATAGAAAGTAGGCGCAGCAGGTTAGAGGAGTTGAGATGCGGAATTCACTAAAAATCGGAACCGTCGGGGTGCTGGCCCTCGTATTCGCAGCTCTCAGCTACGGAGCCTTTGGATATTGGGACGCAGTGCGTCAGTCCGAAGTGTTTGCAGAGCATGCAAACGTCCTGATCGCGGACGGGAAAGGTCCGAGCGACCTTGGTGCTGAACGGCTCCGTCAACTCATCTTGGTGCAGGACCCGGGTTACCAAGATCATCGTGGCGTTGATTTATCAACGCTGGGCGCAGGTCTCACAACGATCTCGCAATCCGTTTCCAAACGCCTAGGCTTTGACGAATTTCGGCCGGGTATCGGCAAGATACGACAAACTGGCTTTGCACTGGGATTGGAAAGCCAACTGAGCAAAGAGCAAATCCTCGCCCTATTCCTTGATACGGTTGAGATGGGAAGAGGTGACAACGGCTGGATGACGGGTTTCTTTGTCGCGAGCGAAAGTGTCTACGGTCAACCGCCTGCAGACTTGTCAGATTTGGGATTTCATCGCCTGTTGGCAGTCATGATCGCTCCGAGCCGTTTCCGACTGCTTGACGAAGATAGATCGCTTGATGATCGGGTCGCTCGGATTGCAAGACTGGTAACTGGGGACTGTATGCCATCCGATCAGCGTGATGTCTGGCTCGATGGTTGCGCCTAAAGTCGGGAGAGAGCCCAGAGTCACCGATGCTGCAGACTGTACGAGTGTCTGCTTCTTCGGATGTGACCAAATGAGCAACAAGACCGTTGAAAATTCATAAAAATTTCTAGAGCATTGCCGTTGAAGGAGATACGGAATGGTAATTTGCGGTTATCGAACCGGCGTAATTCAGGACGCTTCACGCTCCAACTGGCAAAACAATTCAGACCGCCCAATCGCTTGGTCAGCGTGGTATCCAATAGATGATGTAGAAAGCGGTGAGCAGCCTTCAGGATATTTTTTTGAGGCTGGCGATGTTATCTTAGATGCCGCACTGACTGCGAAAAAGAAATTGCCTGTCGTATTGTTATCGCATGGCACTGGAGGCACAGCCGAGAGCCTCGGTTGGCTGGCGCGTGAACTTGCTTGTGAAGGCTATGTGGTCTTGGGTGCAAATCACCACGGTAATACCGGTTTAGAACCGTACCTCGCGGAGGGTTTTCTCTGTTGGTGGGAACGCGCCATTGACCTGTCCGTGATGCTTTCGTCACTTGGAGCGCGAGGGTTCTTCGCCAACAGATTAGACTTCGATCAGGTATCTGCGGTCGGATTTTCTCTTGGGGGGTATACCGTTATGGCCCTTGCAGGTGCGCAAACCTCTTTGGAGGAGTTTGACAACTGGCGTAGGGTGAATGGGATTACCGACGGTGGCCCGAAAGAGTTCACAGACGCGGCGGATAGCATTCCGACACTTATGGAAACCTCAAATGCCTTTCGTCGTTCTTGGGCTAAGCACGGACATGATTACACCGACAAGCGGATAAAGTCGGTGGTCGCGATTGCTCCGGCACCACCGATCCGATCCTTTGTTGCGCAATCAATCGCTGATCTTCAGCTACCTGTTACAATCGTAACCGGCGGTGCGGACGACGAAGCGCCATCAGAGCAATGTGCTGACTGGCTCGTTTCGGAGAACAACCGGTTTCAGCACCATGACCTAGGGAGACAAGTGGGACATTACACCTTCCTAAATTTCCCCGCCGATAAGTCACTCATCGGAAAGGTCGATATCTTTTCGGATCATGAGAGCGTGGACCGTCATAAAGTTCATGAAGAGGCCGCAGAAATCGTGAAGCAAAGCCTTTGTAGAGCGGCAAGCCAACATGGTACTTGACCGCCCTTTGCCTGCGAAAGCGGTCATTGGTGCAGCCGCAGCGAAAGCTCGCTTCGTCCCATGTCTTACCAGTTCGTGCGCGGCGCTTCGAACGGCGGTGTTTCCCGAACCTGCCACTCGTTACCCTCGCAGCGAAGGTGTCGGAAGAGCCCAAATCGACCGATGCTGCGGTATTGACCAACAGCGGCTTCGGTGTCACGCGCCGGGCGGCATTGGATGTTCTCTTTGGCTCTAGACCAGCTACAATGCTCGTTCCAAAACAGCCGATCTAGTCATATTCAACGCTTGGGATCTCTCACGCACGCGTTGCGCGAAGACGCACCTCTAAATGACATCCATCGCCAGACTTACTGCGAACATCGCCAGAACTACTCCCATGACACACACGAATATGCGGCGGAATACGGTGTGGGCCATGAAGGGTTGTAGGACACGGCCCGCCATTGCCCAGAGGAGCAGGCAGATGCTTGGCACGATCAGAACGGCTGTGATGAGACCTGGAACGGATGCGTCTTGAATACCTGCGTGGGCGCTGCCGACCGTGAGAGCCAGAACCCATGTCTTCGGATTGAGGATCTGGAAAGCCAGCATAGCCGTAAACAGCCTGCCTTCGGAGCGCGATGACCCTGTCGCCTTCTCTGCTTGGTGCCAGCCACCGACCACGATCCGAACGGCGAGATATGCAATGAGCGATGCTCCTAGGAATCTCATGGCGAGCCGCCCATGCACCCACCGATCCAGAACCGCGTCGACTCCGAACCGCACCGCGAGAACGAGGACCAGCGTGCCCAGAACGATGCCCCCTATCGGTGCGGCGGCGGCCACGAGGCGGGACCGGGCCGCAGCATCCATCACCACAATGTTGTTGGGCCCCGGCGTGATCGCAGCAGCAAACAGGATGGCGACGACGGACGCGCTCACGGGACCTTGGCCTGCGGGATTGACAGCACTGCGGGATTGACCTCGACATGCGTCCCGTCCCGCAGTGCGATCATCGCCGGGCCAAAGGCAACCCGCCTGTGCTCAGCCTTCCAGTCCACCTTCGGCGCGGTAGCGACAACGCCGCGCGGATTGATATCCCGGTCTTCCCCATAGTACGCGGCCCGGATCGCAGGTTCGTCCAGCGTAGTGGCGACACCGCGCCAGCCACGGATATCGCGCGCATAGCCCCAGAGGTTCGGATATTCGGTGAGGCGACGGCGGCTGCATTTGAAATGCCCATGATAGACGGCGTCGAACCGGGCAAGCGTCGGCCAAAGGCGCAGATCGGTTTCCGTCAGGACGCTGCCGTGCAAATAGCGTGTGCTGGAAAGCCGATCTTCAAGGCGGTCGAGGGTTTCGAACACTTCATTCACAGCGTCGTCGTAGATTTCCTGCCGCTGCGCCTTGCCCGCACGATAGACTGCGTTCGACAGACCGGTCTGGATTTCAGGCGCGAGCTTGTCGATCTCGCTAGCGAGATCGGCGGGACGCAGGGTCCAGTCTGGATCGGTCTCTTTGCCACGCACCGCGTCGAGTCCGCGTAGAATATGGACCGATTCATTGGAGATAACTGCGCCCGTCTTCGCATCCCACAACATCGGGACCGTCGCCCGGCCTGTGTAGTTGCTGTCCGCCAGCGCATAAAGCTGGTGCAGATGCTCGATACTTGCGTGCCGGCCCGGAACGGACCAAGGTCGCGCGACCGTGCCTATCCGATAGCCTTCCGTCCGGGGGCCGCCCGCGATGTGTATGGGTACAACGTCGTTCAGCCCCTTCAAGGCGCGCGTCAGCATGGCCCGGTGTGACCAAGGGCAACTCAGCGAGGCGATGAGGTGGAAGCGGCCAGGTTGGGTCGCGATGGCGTCGATGACATTCAAGGGGATCAGTTCGTCATAGGGCGAGGCCGACCTCACATAGGCCCCATCCCGGATTGTCCGATCTTCGTTCGTCCATTCGCCGTCGATCAGCATACCCATTATCCGTCGCCTCCGTATTTGCGTCGTTCGCCGAACATTTATCTGAGCGAGGAATAAACAGGTGTTCTCAAGACATCATTTTTCGGTCTAATATTGTGACCATGCGCGATCTTCCCCTCAACGCCCTTCGGGCCTTCGCGGCGGTTTACCAAACAGGCGGTATCCGTCCGGCGGGCCGAATCCTCGGCGTCGCGCACTCGGCCGTGGCGCGGCATTTGCGTGAGTTAGAAGGTCTTCTTGGGGTGCCCCTGATCGAACCCGAGCGTAAGGGACGATCTCTTGCCTTCACAGCGGCAGGAGAGGTGCTCGGAGCATCGACGGGGGCTACACTGGGTGCACTTGAGCGAACGTGGGGCGAGCTACGCGAGCGACGGGCGGCCAATGCCGTAACGATTTCGGCAGCACCGTCCGTCGCCGCGCTCTGGCTGCTGCCACGGCTGGGACGGCTTGCAGAGGCCCTACCCAAGGTCGAAGTTTCGGTTCTCACCGAACAGCGGGTCCGCGATCCGGCGGAGGAAGGAAGCGATCTGTCGATCCGAATGGGCCGGGCGCGTCGGGACGAGGCTGGAGAACCACTCATGGACGATGCGCTGACGCCCGTCGCGGCCCCTCGAACGCTCGCACGCGCACGCGCGGCGCGAGGTGGTCCGACCGGCAGTGGAAGCCCCGCCATCCTGCTGCGTGACCTGCCGCTTCTCCACGACCGCGACCCAAACGCCGGTTGGGCGCTTTGGGCCCGGGAATACGGCCCAAAGGATTTCGACTTCGAACGGGGCGCGAGGTTTG
The DNA here is from genome assembly GCA_033851935.1 of Sulfitobacter sp. Classification (GTDB taxonomy): domain Bacteria; phylum Pseudomonadota; class Alphaproteobacteria; order Rhodobacterales; family Rhodobacteraceae; genus Sulfitobacter. Next base: position 19,032 of record JAWSVL010000002.1, on the reverse strand, counting down.
CCTCGTCCGATCTTGTGCTGCGCGCAGCCAAACTGGGGCAAGGCGTGGCACTTGCCCGGCTGCGCTTGGCAACTGAAGAACTGCGTAGCGGAGGGCTTGAACGTTTGTCGGACGCATCTGTGACGATGCCAGATGCCTACTGGCTTATCAGGCGGACGGATCGGACCGAACATTCAGCCGTGAAAGCGGTTCGTGAATGGCTGGAAACAGAAGGCGCGGCGGCGACTTCCGAATAGCTCATTTCATCGCAAGGAACGCTCCAACGGCTACACCTAGCCTGTCCGGACCTTCGTGCTTTGCGCAGCGAAATAGCGCTTTGTCCCGCTTTGCAGCTCTTTGTGGCTACGGCAGCGAAGGTCGGCAACACCCACGCAATTCCAGTGAATCGCGTGGGCATTCATCAGCGCATTGATCGCCCCTCAAGCTGAAGTAGATGTGCTTTGCTCCGCACACGATCCATGAAGGCATCGGCAATAAGTGGGTCGCCAATGTAGTCATACCAATCCACAGCTGGACGTTGGGAGATCATGATGACCGATGACATGGCTGATCGGTCCTCAATGATTTCAAATAGATCCGTCAGTTCCTGTTTCTTGAGTGGGCTTAGGGCAAAATCATCCAGAATTAGTAGATCAAGGCTGGCAATCTTTTTGCGCAACTTGGGGATAGTTCCATCTAGTCGTGAGTACCCAAGTTCCTCGACGATACGGGCTGCACGTGCATAGCGAACGGACATTTCTTGACGCACTGCTGACACTCCCAATGCGCAAGCCAACCAGGTTTTCCCGGTGCCCGATGCGCCGGTGATTAAGATGTTCCTCTTCCGTTTGATCCAGTCACATTTTAGAAGATCCAAAATCTCCGCCTTCTCCAGATTTCGTTCTCCCCTAAAGTCGATTTCTTCAGGTTCCGCCGAGACTTTAAATTGTGCATTTTTCATCAAACGATTGAGCTTGTTACGATATCGCCTTTCGGTCTCAGCCTGCGCCATTCGCATTGCGCGGTCTGAGAATGGCATGGTATCGTATTGTGGATTGGAAAACTGGTGCTCGACCTCCTCTCGCATACCGGGAAGGCGTAATTCATGGAGAAGTTCAAAAAGCTGTGCATTAGCCATTGCGACGGTCCTTTCGTTTAAAATCAAGGATCTCGGCAAAATACGCCGGGCCGCGTACATTTCCTGAAGGTGTTTGTTCTTCAGTTATTGCTTCATCATCAGGCGTAAATGCTTCCAAACCAGACGACAGGATCTCCTCAACTTTTGTCGGGTTTGCAGCACTTAGAAGCACTGCTTTTTCGCACGCTGCATCAACACGATCTGCTGAAAACATGTCAGCCAGCGCAACCAGTCGGATCGCCGCTGCCGCCGTATCATTCGGCTTTTTGTTTCGACGAAAGTTCTGTTCGATGAAAACAACCGCGTTGGGGCCAACATCGCGTACAAGCGCCTTGGCACCTGCAAGTCGGGTTAAGGATGCGCTGCGGTGACCAGCAGGCATATGATCTGGATTTGTCACAGGCTCGCCTACCGTATCAACCCGCTGGTGGGTCGCGACACTTTTTCCCTCACGGAATATTTGGACCGAATGTAGAGTAGTTTTTACGTCAACGGTTTTCCCCGCAAGCCGCGCAGGAACAGAGTAGCGATTGTTGTCAACTAAGACACGGTAGTCTTGACCAGCACGAAGCTTAAGAGTCCATTCCCCATGCTCATATCTTTGCTTTGGCAATGGCTGGTATCCTTGCCGATCCAAACGGACAAAGCGCACATTGCGGCTCTCGTCGCGGTGTGTCTTCATCGGCCGCTCATTTGCAGCGTCCAACAAAGGTCTAATTGCAGCATTCAGTTCCGCCAACGAAAAGAAACTTCTGTTTCGTAACGGTGCCAAAATTTGGTTCTGTGTGATCCCAACAGCCCCTTCGCCAAGGCCTTTGTCTCTGGGTTTTCGCACGCGGGCCGCGAATATACCAAATCCATAGTGGTCGGCCAAAGCCTGCATCCCCGCCGTAGGAACAGCTGGGGCGGAGTGTCGCCTGGGTTCTTTGATTGCAGCTTTGAAATTGTCCACTGTGAGTAGAACTGGCACGCCACCATAGAATTCAAACATATCGGCAACAAAAGCGAAGAACGGGGCTTGGGCCTGAGATTCGATGGCGTTGACGAAGAGCTTCTGGCTGAGGGCACTTATGCCTACTGCGATCTCAAATTCACGCACAACGCCGCTCTCATGATGCAATGTTGGCCATTTCCGCTGTTTTCGTCCCACAAAATCGAACTGAATCATTTCACCAGGTTCATAGGTGAAGTGTAGCTCGGGGCTATTTAACTGTAAGAAGGCCGCGTATTCCCTACAAAACGTCGTATAAGACATCGCCTTTTTGCCATTGGGCGCTTTTTCAAGATATTCTTGATGGAGAAGTTTCAAGGTAACATCGCGCTCCTGCTTTTCGAAGCGCACCGCAGTAAAGTCTGGCTGAACGAAGACAGTTTTGCCGTTGTAACGTCCGGGTGTGACGAGCTTTCTTATCTCTGTCTCATCCAAGCCCTCAAAATCAGCATCTACTAGGCCGTTGTCATTGATCCGTTCTCGCCAGTCCGCCACGGTACCGCGTGTCAGACCAGTCTGTGTCGCGATTTGAGTGTTGTTCAGGCGATCGTTCAAAATTAGGCGCACCAAGCGCCCAGCTGGGGTGAGCATTTCTCTCTCCTTATTGTCTTGGGACAAAGCTCATTTGTTGGCTGGGGTTTAACCTGCCTTGACATGAGCCGTTGATTTGGGGAGAATTAGGCATCGGGGTTCAATCGATACAGAATTCAGGGAAGCCGTCGACGAAAGTCGGCGGTTTTTCTTGTTATAGCGTCATTTTTGATCCTCCGACTGTACTTTGTCAGGCCAAATTTCCGAAACCTTTAGGTCAAGCGCAGATGCTATCTCTTGGGCTATCTTCAATGAGAACGATCTGCCGCAAACAACCGCTTGGACGGTTGATGGTGCAACACCGAGTCTATCGGCGATTTTGGACATGTTGGTTCCACAGCTGCGCAACCGTGCTTTGATTTCTTCTCTACGGCTCAACGTGTCCGCGTTTTGGAAAACTGGAAATTCTCGCTGCTTCATGCCCACTGCTCAGAGTTGTGAATTCACAACCATCATAAGCAGACTTGGTTTTGAGGCAAGCCTTTGTTTCTTATGTCAAATTTCAAATCTACCCTTAACTTTAGGGACAGATAGAATTCAGTTTTTCAGTTGAAAACACTACCCTTTTAGCAAAGTCCAGCTTTCCACCCCGAACCCAACGGCCACCCGGTATAGATTGTCTATCGAAATATTTTGCTCTGATCGCTCGACCGCGCTCAAGTATGTACGATTGAGACCGGCCTCTTCTGCCAGTCTTTCTTGCGACCAACCGCGTTCTGCACGGAGCATTCGCATGTTCCGAGCAACTGTATCTCGCAAAGGGCTTTTGGGCGTTCTTTTCACACATAATTCTATTGAGCATCGCCTGTTTTAACTCTACCTGTTTTAACATACATTCGTATTTGCAAGCTATTCGAGAGGCACAACGATGAAACAGTGGAGTCGAAGTCACGCAGGAGAACCAATTTGCAAGCAACCACTCATCAAACAAGCACTTCTGTCGGCTTTCATAGGCGCAATACCTGCGATCACATTTGCCGAGGGCGTTCTTAAACCGTATGAACCACAACCTGCGCCAACGAACTCTTCGTTCTCAGTTTTGGGGATCACCCCCGGCGATACCCGTGATGCCGCAGCGGGCATGCTATCCAGTCATTTTGACACCGATCTGACACCAGACGTCATCATCTTTGGCGTTCGATCAACTGAAGGGCGCGAACTCCAAATTTCTTATGCACAACGGCTGATCTCACCCTGGGTGACGCCATTTGTGCGAATGGGTAGCGAGCCCTATGAGGACGTGAACGTGTCTTTAGCGACGGGTGTACTTGAAGGACGCGTGCTTGGTATTGACCGGACCATCATTGCAACCGGCTCTGATCGGCCTTCGGTTGAGTCGGTATTTCGACAGGTTGAAGAAACCTTTGGTGCCCCTTCACTGGTGCATCTTGACGAGTACAAATCCGAGCTGATCTACGCCTATGCAGACGGCGAATTCATTACCGATCTAAAGGCTATTGATCCGACAACAAGCGCTGCTGGCGTCGGATCGTCGGATTATCTCAGCAACGAAACCCCTTGCAAATCCGCCATTGGACGTTCGCCGATCTATCAGTACAGGTCGCCACGCGGCGACGATTGGATCGGAGACTGCGACCTGGTTTTCCAAGTTTTGGTCGAGAGCGGCAGGGCAAAGACTACGATCCGCTTCAGCCTGAACGATTATGCTCTTGCACGGGTGAACCGAGATGAAACGGACAGGCAGATCAATGGGGCCTTGGAACAACCGCAACCAGCAAGTGAGATCAAACTGTGATGGACCGGGCCGTGCGCAATTCTGTTGATATAAGTGCCGATATCCAATCTAGATTTGCACCCGTTTTCGCACTCAAATCGACAGTTTCGGCGGCAAACCCAAACGCAAAACCGTTGAATGTCGCCGAACAACGGAGGGCATGGGAGACGCTCATGGCGGCTCTTCCAGAAATTCTGGCGCAATGCTTCGGCATCTCCGCCCATCCTGACACCGAAGACTTCCCTCTCCCATTGAAGCTTTGGGATTTCTTCAATGGACGCGAGATATGCGTCAGCGTCAACAAACGTGGCGGATACAATCTGAGCATCCGAGCCGAGGAAGTACGTTGGTTGGAAACACAATTGCCTCTGGATCTTCTTTTTCTGAAACTACTGGCGCTCGACTACACCCCAGAAGAATTTCGGGCTCTGGCGGGCTGACTGAACCGAAAGAACACTCAATGACAATCTGGTACACTGCCGACACGCATTTCGGCCATGAAAACATCGTGCGGCTTTGCAACCGCCCCTTCGTGTCAACATCACAGATGGATGCGGTGATGCTGGAAAACATGTGGAAGGTGGTTGGCCTGGAAGACCAACTGTGGATTCTGGGTGATTTTGCATTTGGTTCCAAAGCCAAGGACAGCACATATGTCGAGCAGATCTTCAATCAGTTGCCGGGTGCTGAACATCACCTGATTGTCGGCAACCACGATCACAAACCAACACTGGAGCTACCCTGGGACTCCATCTCTCACTTCGCTGAACTGCGTGATGGCCCCCATACTGGTGCCTTCAGCCACTGCTGGTGACGCAGTAAAGAGCAGGGCAATCAAAAGTTTCTTCACAAAGTTTCTCCTTCATTCGATTTCTATTGTCGGGCACCGACCTTCCCGTCCGCCGGTCGGGGTGGTTCTAAATCGATCCCTACGAGATCGTTTGGCGTCACGAGCCCGCCAGTGGCTTCATAGATTTTGATCATCAAATCCCGTCGTGGCACTTGCCCACCAGCAATCCTGCAAACAGTCGGGCCTGTGGTTCCGATTTGCTCTCCAAACTGAGCCATCTGTAGATTGTTGGACTTTAGGAATTCTCTCAATTTCATTAGTACTTATTACGTAATACGTACTGATTCGTCAACCTGTAGCGTGAAGGAACGCGAGAAAGCGATGGCGTCAGATTACGTATTAAGTAATAAATTGGGGCATGGATGAGAAAGAACGAAACAAGCAAATCTCGTGGGAGCTTAAACGCGCCCGTAAGCGGGCTGGCATTTCCGCAAAAGATGCGGCGGCCTACCTCGGGTTTTCTGAAGTGTCGCTGTTTCGGATGGAAGATGGCCAATCAATGGTTTCAGCGGCTCGGCTGGAAGACCTCGCAAAGTATTATCAGGTTTCTCTCCCCGATCTCCTATTGGGGAGGCTTGTGACCATGCCCTCCACAGTTGACATGCAGCGGATGAAGGCCGTTGTGAGCTTCGTCCAGCATGTGATCCAAAAGCTGAAGGTCAAACCATCACCTGAAAAGATCGCCGATGTTGTGGCTAAGGTCTATGAAACCGAGATAGAGCGGATCATCCGTGATCCGGCATCTGGCAGTGACTTCAATACAGATTACCACACCGAGTTCGTCGAGATGATTTTCAAGAAATGAACATTAATAAACACAACCGGCCAACGCAGGCCGAGCAGGGAATTTTGTAAGCATGCCAGTACTTGATTGGATCGGTAAGAAAGCCGTCGTGAACCACCACCGTGAGGTGCCATACCGGCTGATCCATTGTGATGGGGAGTTATCGGCGGGTGACCCAGACTCAGGTAACCTGCTGGTACAGGGCGACAATCTCGAGGCTCTGAAGGCATTATTGCCGTATTATGCGGGCAAGGTGAAATGTATCTACATTGACCCACCATTCAATACTGGTTCAGAAGACTGGATTTACAATGACAACAACAATCATCCCGAGATAAAGTCCTGGCTGGGCAAGGTTGTGAAAGGCGAAGATGACGATCTAACGCGCCATGATAAATGGCTTTGCATGATGTACCCGAGAATTCGGTTGTTACGTGAGTTTTTAAGCAAAGATGCGACCCTCTTTTTGCATATTGACGACAACGAACTTTCCTACGCCATCACTCTATTCGACGAAATATTCGGGCGAAAAAATAGAGTTTTCATTGCTGCATTCAAACAAGGGTCCGCGACTGGTCACAAGGCAATCAACCCTGGCTGCGTGAATGTTGTAAACAACGTGATCGCCTATGCGAAAAGCAAGAATGACTGGAAACCCAATCGGGTCTTTACTGGTCAAGACAGGGACAAACGGTACGGCAATTGGATTGAGAACATTGATGATGACTATCGTGATTGGCGCATAGTCACTCTTATGAAGGGTTTTGCGGATTCTTTGGGTCTGAGCGTAGCCGAAGCTCGTGTGTTGAATAAGGATGATCCAGCAAAGATTGACGAGTTCGTTCTAGAGAATGCGAGACAAGTGGTTCAGTTGGCCCGGCCCGACTACAACAATGTTGGTCAGCAGACAAAGGATGCGATTGATGCGTCAACTGCGTCACCAGATGATTATTTCAAGGTAGAACGTGAAGGATACTCTGATATTTTCTTGATCAAGGGAAAGCGGATCATCTTTTATTCGGATAAGGTCAAAGTAATTGACGGCACGATGGTAGCTGGCGAACCCCTAACCACTCTTTGGGATGATTTACTCTCAAACAACATTCACAATGAAGGTGGAGTGGAGTTTCCAAAGGGCAAGAAACCTGAGGGCCTTCTAAAACGTTGTTTTGAACTAGCCACAAAACCTGGCGACCTTGTAATGGACTCCTTCGCGGGATCAGGAACTACGGCTTCGGTAGCTCACAAAATGAATCGGCAATACATTACTGTGGAAATGGGCGAACATGCGGAGACGCACGTAGCCAAGCGTCTCAAAGCAGTTATTGACGGGACTGATGAACGCGGTATCTCCAAAGAAGTTCGTTGGGGTGGCGGCGGCGGCTTTCGATTTTGCCGTCTAGGCACCCCACTCTTTAATGAGTTTGGAGATATCGATACTGATGTCACCTTTCCCGACCTCGCTGCTCATGTGTTCTTTTCAGAAACAGGCTCACCCATTCCAGCGAAGGTGGATGGCTCCACCCCATTGATCGGTCAACACAAGGCAAAATTGGTCTACCTCCTGTTCTCAGCCGCCGAGCAGGGATTTGCGAGAGAGGCGGCAGGTAATGTGCTGACGCCCGATGTTTTGGCTGGGCTGCCACCAGTACCCGATGGATTTGATGGCACTCGCATCGTCTATGCTGAGGGCTGCACGGTGGTGTCGGATCGGTTAAAGACCGAGCGCGTCGTCTTTAAACAAATCCCCTACCAGATCGAGGGGAATTGATATGGCTGGACTCGTTCTTGAACTGAAGGAATATCAGCAAGCCTCGCTCGACAAATTCCGTGACTTCTTGTCTGATATCCCCAGTGAAGGGGCCAGCGTTGCCTATTACAAGGCAACCCGTAACCCCTATGTCGATGCCCCACAGATCGCTGAAGGGACGCCATACGTCTGCCTGCGCATTCCGACGGGTGGTGGTAAGACTATCGTTGGGGCCCACTCTGTTGGAGTAGCGGCCAAAGAATTCTTGCAGGCTTCGAACCCAATGGTTCTTTGGTTGGTACCATCCACACCGATCCTTGATCAAACCGTCAATGCGCTCAAGAACGTCGATCACCCGTACCGTGCGGCACTGGCCAAAGATTTCGGACGCAACATCTCTGTACTGACGAAGGCAGAAGCCCTGTCGATGTCCCGTGCCGACGCGGAAGGCGGGGCATGTATCATCGTCTCGACCATCCAGTCGTTCCGCCGAGAGAAGGACAACGGCCAGGAGGACCGGGAGGGCCTGAAGGTCTACCAGGACGCCGGAGCACTGATGGACCACTTCTCGGGCCTCTCAGAGGCCCAGGAGGCCCGTCTGGACATTGTAGAGGGCACTGACCGCCCAGTCGCGTCACTGGCCAACCTGCTGAAGCTGCACCGGCCCATGGTGATCGTGGATGAGGCCCACAATGCGCGAACGTCATTGTCATTCGATACACTGGCCAGGTTTGACCCATCGTTGATCCTAGAGCTTACAGCCACGCCTCAGACCAAGCATGACCCCGTAAAAGACCTGTACCCGTCGAACGTGCTGTATTCGGTATCAGCGGCTGAACTCAAATCCGAACAAATGATCAAGATGCCGGTCAAGCTGACCACGGACCGGGATTGGCGCAAAACCATCGGGGCTGCACTGGACTGTCAGGCTGCATTGGAAGAGGCAGCCAAAGCGGAAGAGGACCAGACCGGTGAGTACATTCGTCCGATCATTCTGTTCCAGGCGCAGTCGGCCAGCCAGACCGACGCCAACCGGATCACCTACGATAAAGTCGAAGAGTTCCTGAAGAAGGATAAGCGGGTCCCCGAGGATCAGATCGCCGTCCACAGCGGCACCCGGAAGGATTTGGATGATGTGGTCGATATCGAAGACCCGGACTGCCGGGTTCGATACATCATCACTGTTCAAAAGCTGAAGGAAGGCTGGGATTGCCCATTCGCCTACATCCTGTGTTCAGTGGCGGAACAAACGTCGTCCACAGCAATCGAGCAAATCCTGGGCCGTGTGCTGCGGATGCCCAAGGCCCGGTTGAAAAACCGACCGGCCTTGAACGAAGCCTACGCATTTGTAGCTTCCTCCAGCTTCAACGACACAGCACAGCGGCTAAAGGACGGGCTGGTCGATGGTGCTGGGTTCAACCGGGCCGAAGTAAACAGCCTGGTCGCTGATCAGTCTGATATGGGCTACGACATCGCAGCCGCCGAGACGGACCACCAATCTGATGCTATCGATGATGAACTGGAATCGGTTGAGATTGTTACGGCAATTGAAAAGCTCCCGGCCTCGGTTCGGACGCGGTTAGGCTTTGACGAAGAAGCCCGGACGTTTACCTATCGTGGCCCGATGACAAAAGAGTCCCGCAATCTAATCCACCTGGCATTGGCCACATCACCCAAAGCAGCCAAGATTGTGGACCGGCTGTATGCAAAGACCAACAACTTCCAAACATCGGCTGCTGAAGACGAAGACAAGCCCCCGTTCATCGTACCAATGCTCGGATACCGGAAGCAGGGTACTTTGGAATTGTTCACCCAAGAGCACTTCCTCGATCTGCCTTGGCGTCTGGAAGAGTGCGATGCCACTGATATCGTAAACCGATTCCGGATCGTGGACAGATCAGAGACTGGCCAGATCGATGTGACCGACAAAGGCAAAGTCGAAATCAGCTTTGCCCACCGGCTGCAAGGTGAACTGGCAGCGGTTGTCCAGGAGCCTGCATGGAGCTTACCACGTCTGGCCAACTGGCTGGACGCCGGGATCAACCACCGTGATATCACAAAACCAAGCGCGGTCATTTTCCTGTCCAATGCACTTAAGGCATTGGAACAAAGTGGTATTGGTATCGATGAAATAGCCAGGAACAAATACGATCTTCGTAATGTACTCCGGCAGTTCATAGCTGATCTTCGGTCTGATCGACAAACCGGCAACTATGACGCACTCTTTGCAGCAAACGCTGATCAGTTTGCCACCAGTTCCGAACTGCCAATGATCTTTGATGACCAATCATACAGCTACAACCAGCCCTATGCCGGGGCCACCAAGTTCAACAAACACTACACGACCATCGTTGGTGACCTGAAACCCACCGGCGAAGAGTTCGATTGCGCGGCTTACCTCGATAACATGGATGAGGTCCGGTATTGGATCAGGAATGTTGAAGGCAAGCGTTCGTCGTTCTGGCTGCAACTGCCCAAGCAGAAGTTCTACCCTGACTTCGTTGCCATGTTAAAGGATGGCCGTATCCTGGTCGTCGAATACAAGGGCCAGCACCTGTATGAAGCAGAAGAACCTAAGCGGCAGATCGGTGCTGTCTGGGCTGAAGCGAGTGGCGGTCAGTGTTTATTCTGCATGCCGACAGATCGGAAGTTCCAGGTCATCAACAAAGCAGTCAGCAAAGAATAATTGAACAACCCCAATATTAACCCGGGTCACTAGCGGCCCAATTTTTGTGGACTAGGCGATTTAGAAATGAAGCGAATTAATGAGTGACATAAAGAAATTGCCTCCCATCGGGCACATGAAGAGCATGACCAAGGATATGCGATGACACTTCAAATAACAAAAGTTGATATTCGTAATTTTCGCTCGGCCCGGAACCTGTCGTTTTCGCCAGGTGCATTAGCTGTACTTGTTGGGCGGAACGACTCCGGGAAGTCGAATATTCTTCGGGCGCTGAACTTATTCTTTAACGACAGGACTGTGCCTGGAGAAGAACTCGACTTTAATACGGACCACAACGTCTTCAACCAACCCAACAGAAAAGCAAAAGAAATCTCCATCAGTCTGGAGATATCAATGCCCGAGGCGTATCGTGCGACGAATGGTGACTATGTTGTATGGGAACGACGTTGGCGTGATGAAGGCTTGGTTTACAGTGAGTATGTTGGCAAAAGGCGTGTGCCTGGTCCACGTGGTGGAGCCGGATTAGAAACAGTCGATATCCCTGACAGATCGAACGTCCACGCCCTGCTTCGAAACATCAACTTCGTCTACGTTCCGGCGATTAAAGACCCAGAGTATTTTTCCGAACTTCGGGCAAGCATCTATGATGTAATCGCCGAAGTTGCTGACCGAGAGTTTCGTGGATCAAGCCAAAACTTCGAAGAAGCAATATCCAATCAAATGACTGATCTTACAGACCAGATCACCACATCACTCGGTTTTAAATCGCGGCTGGCTTTGCCAAAGGACCTTAGCCATATCTTTGAAAGCCTGGACTTCCTAAGCGATGGCCAAAATATTTCACTTGATGCACGAGGCGATGGTATCAAGGCACGACACATACCACTAATTTTGAAATTCATGGCTGACAAGAAACGTAGCCTCCAGGGCAAAGGGGCAATGCCTCACAATTTCATCTGGGGGTATGAGGAACCAGAAAACAACCTTGAACTATCAAGCTGCGTGGAACTTGCCGATCAGTTTTGGGAGTTTGCTGGCCAAGGAATATCTCAGGTTTTTTTAACAACGCATTCCCCAGTTTTTTACAATCTGCACCGGAAGCAAGTTGAGGGCGACGCCAAGAAAATTACATGCCACCATATCTTCCGGGAAATTGAAGCTGAAGGCACAAAGCAAGCGGGCGAACTTGGTGACCTTGATGAGCGGATGGGAACGACCGCACTCTTTGCTCCCATGGTAACGGAGCTTGAAGATAAAGTTAGAAGACAGGAACATGCTCGAACTGAGGTCGAGAGACTCGCGGCTGAGAATCGACGCAAACTCTTTGTTGAGGGGCCGTCAGACAAACTCATTATCGACAAAGCTCTAGCTGCTTATGCGCCAGATCGGGTGGCCGATATTGATGTTGAAACTAGAGACAGCGCCGGGATCAATTATGTAATCGACATGCTTCAATCCTGGAGAAGCCGTGCCAAACATCACCAGGGGCTTCCACGAGCAGCCGGATTACTTGACCTCGACCCCGAGGCCAAAGATGCGATTAAGAAGTGGAATGAAGTACCTGGGAACGTCCAATCAGCCAAGTGCTTTAAGCTACCAATGCCGCCGCACTTGTTCCCCGCATTAGAAGCAGGTTTCAAGGTTCCCGTCGTTCTGGAGTGCCTGTATGACCGGGCTGCTTGGGAATGGGCCGACGAACGAGGATATCTCAAGAATAGATATGTTCCTGGCGTCATGCCCACCAAACTAAACAATGACATTGTTAATGGTGACACCACATTGGAAGATCACCTACAGGACGACTGGTCTATTTTTGTGAAGCGTGAGTTTGATCAGGCAGGTAAGGGCCCGATGGCACGATACTTTGGTAATAAATCCGTGGAGGATTTTCGGGACTGTCTGTCGTTTCTTGAACCGACGATAGCCGAGATTATTGGTTATTTATTTCCCGCTCCCTAGGCAACGTATAATTAGGCAACCCACCTTTACCCAAGGTGGCCAGCAGCCTTACTCTAGTAAACGAGGCGACATTGCGATGAGGCGAATTAATGAGTGACATAAAGCTATTCCACACATCGGGCGCGACCCTAACTGAACTTGGTAGCACGGCAGCCCCGCTGGAGCGGTCGCTACAAACGACCTTTGAGAATAATCTTGAAACGCTGCTGGGTGTTCGCTTCTTGGCATCCGAATACGCCACCAGCAATGGTGGGCGGATGGACACACTGGGTATTGATGAAAACGGATACCCGGTGATCATCGAATACAAGCGTGATCGTAGTGAAAACGTGATCAACCAGGGCCTGTTCTATCTGGACTGGTTGATGGATCACCGGGGTGACTTCGAACTACTGGTGCGGAACAAATACGACAGAGCAACCGCCGATGCAGTTGAATGGAGTGCACCTCGCCTGATCTGCATCGCCGCCGATTTTAGCAAATTTGATGCACATGCAGTTAAGCAGATGAGCCGCAATATCGAACTAATCAGATATCGCCAGTTCGGTGCCGACCTACTGATGTTGGACCTATTAACGACAGTTTCAACCAAGCCAATGCGGGTGCCAGTCCCAGGCAACGGCAAGTCTCAAAGATACAAGACCAACGCCCAAAGCCTTGCCAATGCGAATGTGCCATTGACGAATCTATATTCGGACATCGAAACCTACATGATTGGCCTCGGTGATGATGTAGTACAGAAGGAACTCCAGAACTACTTCGCGTTCAAGCGCATCAAGAATTTTGCGTGTGTCGAGGTGAAGCCACAGATTAATGTCATCCGGCTATACCTAAAGGTTGATCCTAGTGCCGTCGATCTAGTTAATGGGTTCACTCGTGATGTGTCCAAGGTTGGCCATTTTGGTACGGGTGACCTTGAAGTCACCATGAGTACCCACGATGAATTCGAGCGGGCGAAGGAACTGATTGTCTGGTCATACGAAGCATCGTAGTCTTTTGGACATGTTGCTAGGGCAGGTGAACGATACGCTCACGTCCGTCTTAAGGAATATGTATCCGGGGAGCCAATTCTATACCCCGGTCGTCGGTAATGCTCAAGGTCGTCCCAGTGACAGGAAAGCCTGCTACCACCCGTCTGATGGGCAACAGGTTGGAAGCCCAAACTGCAATCGGAACACCTGGCGACATCAAAGCCCGCATTCGTGCGTGGTATCGGGTGAAGGAGCGCGACTACCTAGCCAAGCGCATCGACAGCTTGTCCGAGTCGCTGCCATGGGCCCCCGGCACCTCCACCATTCCGACTGCTTGAGATGTCATGTCAGTGGGGAAGCTGTTCACCAGCGGGCGAAATCATCGCGAACCCGCACCTGATCAAAGCACCACGTGCCTGCATCGATTACGTGCTGGTGCATGAACTTGCTCACCTCAAGCACCACGACCACGGCTCGGAGTTTTGGAAGCTAATCGATGCACATGCTGGTGACTGGCGAAAGATCAAGCATCATCTGATGGGCTGGTGGAACTTCTTCTGCACGAGTGACGAGTGATGTCGCATCGGCGGACAGTCATAGACACCGAATTGCTTCCTTAGGTGGTAAGTTATCGTCTACAGTTGTCCCAATAGTGAGGGAGTTTTGTCCCAATAAGGGCATTGGAATTTATACCAATGCCCTTATTTATATGGATAATCTAGACACTCATGCAGATGTATTTCATTTGCACGAGCGTTGCCCCCGGATTTTCGACCAATCTACATGCGGGTAATCCACCCTAACAAGTTCGCCCATGAGTTCGACTACCTCATATCCGTTGCCGTAGATGTCGAACGCGTCGGTGTTCCCGCCCGTCCAACCACCCAGTGCCTTGCCAATCTCACGGTCTACACGCCCTCTCCGAAGGGCATCGCGGAAGTTGTGACGAAAAGAGTGGAACTTGTGCTTTGGTCCATGTGCGCCGATACCTTTGAGGTAACGGTTCACCTTCTTGCTGAAATTGGTCGAGTAGTATCCATCCGACCCACGGGTGATGTCGCCAAATAACTTCGCATCTTGCGGGCGCTCACCGTGGAAGTCTAAGAGGCCAAAGTCGATAAGGCGTGGGTGCATCGGAACAAAGCGGATCGAACTCCCTGTCTTGAGCCTTTTGTCGTCATCACCCGTTGTGCTGATGTGCGTGATATCGAAGCCCCAGACGTTCTCCTCCAGCTTGATGTCAGCAACATCCAACTGGCAAATCTCGTTTGATCTCATCCCGTTCCATAGCGCGATGAGTGGCACCCAGAATAGGCTGCTGTTGCGCTCTTGATCGCGGTAGACTTGGCTGCGGAAGATGACATTCAACTGATCGTTTGAGAACGCTTCCCGCTTGTCCTGTTTACGAACGGGATCGGCCACCTTGATTTCAGCGTAGGCCGTGGGCATCCGGTCCATCATACCCTTGCGATTGCACCATGCGAGGAAGGTAAGCAGCCAACGCAGGTAGTTGTTCACACCCGTCGGTGACAGCTTCGACATGTTCTTTCGTTCAGCCATGTCGGCCAGTTCTTCGAGTGTCATCCGGTCTGCACCAGGGAGCTTCATGAAATTCGGCGGGAGTCGCGTTATCAGATCGCGCACCCTTTCGCAGTCAGCCTCAGTGATGTCACTGACTGGCAAATCATCCCCAAGAATTTGGAAAACCACGCCCAGGTAGCCCCTGATCGACTTCTTTGTTTTATCGGTCCGCAGCTTGTTCGGGTTGTCGAGGAACCTGTCCATCAACGCGGTCAGGCTCGGTGTCGGTTCGGGTGGCATTGCAAGCTGATCGCCCAAAGATACGTAGTCCTTGGGCCTGCCCGTTACTGAATCGACGTAATGCGGATTCGGGGCATCATGCACAGCACGGCCTCGCAACTGTGCCAACTCGTTCCGTTTCGCTTCGATGAAGGTATCTGCACAGATTTCTAAGAGTTGCTTGAATGCCCTTGATCCCTCTGGCAGTCTGATCCCGTTCTCCTCCATCAAGGTGTGGGCCATAACGCGGATGTGCGGGGTATCAGATCGCGCTAATCGCAATCTCGCAACCAGATCATCAACTGTCTCTGATCGGGCTTCTGTGAATGCCTTCAGCGTATCAAAGTTACTGGCCTCGAACTCCGCAATAAGATCAGCACCGCCACGGACGTGGGTTGCATAGGCTTCTCGGCCCAAAGCCAACTGCTGATCCGCATCCAGTTGGTGGAATGTCTCCCTGACGGCACTGAGCCGACGATACACCGCAGATATCTCACGACGCTTCTTCTGGGTTGCAGCCGTGGCATGCTGCAAAGCTTCAGCCCGATCCGATGTTCGCAGTGAAACCCAGAACTCCTTGCGCCTTAGACGCTCCTGCATCGATTTTGGCACCTGGACACGCACGTACCACTTGTTGCCGCGAAGGAAGATTTTGGGGACTGAGACACGTGGGTTCATGACTGCTATTGTAGCAGCCTATTGTAGCAGTGCAAGTTGCACAAAGCCTTGTTTTGCAGTATGGTTCTGAAAAACAAGGATTAAAAGTGTGGGTGGCGGAGACGAAGGGATTCGAACCCTCGAACGAGTCACCCCGTTACTCCCTTAGCAGGGGAGCGCCTTCGACCACTCGGCCACGTCTCCGCCGACCGGAATAACTGTCAAAGCACTGAGTAACAACTACTTTTTTCACAGAACTGCGATAAAATCCTAAATAACTGTATTTGTTGAATTTCATTGACTTTCAGGCTGAATATTTCGGTTCTCGACACAAAACTGACACAGAGATGTTCACACTAAGTTCCCAAGTTCGGCAGACTACCCTCCGATCCCGCCCTATACATAGGTCAGTAATGCGCCTGAAACGCTCAGATGCTATCACCAATCTCCCCTACTATCAGTACTGAGCGAATGGCGGGGCCACCAAATGCATCAACTGCGGAACTTTTAAGGGCGATGGTCTCCGCCGTGCGACGGTATAAGTCGGATGTCGTATTGCCCGCGATCCCCCCACTTCTTGCAACACACGCGATCTAGCGCTGACAAAAGCATCCAGCCCGCACCAACACGTTCTATTAGGGCATCGCCTGCCGCGATCCCAAACCGATCACAGCAGCACTGAAAGTTGATATCCAAGCCCGCAACTGATGACAACTCACCATCGACTAGACGTGATCTGCTACCGGAGGAAATGGCAACGGTTCCTTTTTGTCGCATGCAAAAATTTCGACTATGCTAAAAAACCTCCGTTCTTGGAGCCTGAACCAATGAACGCTCCCAGCCCAAAGCGGACCCACGGCCTTCGATACAAATTCACGACAGCCGACCTAAACAGCATATCAGATCAATCTATTGCTGGGGTATCTTGGCTAAATACGTTGGTCCAGCCATCTTCACTCCGTTTCCAGATTGAACTCACGTACATTGCTTCAATGGCGATTTTTGTTTTCCTGAGAAAATCGGCTCGATACGAGAAAACCACGAAATCATGACCCAACGGCAGAACGCGACAATCGGAAAGTTCAAAGTTCTCGATTGTCGGGCCATCTTCAAGTTGCCGAACATGATCGGCTTTCACTGCAAAACCATCTGAATACACCCCAAGAAAATTCGTGTGCAAAGCCTCTGAGTCTGCGAGTTTATCCCCTAGAACCAGAGCTTCCCAGATTCGCGTTTCGCAAACTTCCAGTTCTGCCAACAATTCAATGTGCCTGTTACCCATGTTGCAATCCCCATAACTATTCAGAGGTAAGAAGCTACCCTTGGGCTTTACTAGAGCCAAGGGTAGCAAAGTCCGCATAGCTGCAAATGGCGTCTAACTGCAGCTTCCAGCCCAAAGCGGACATGACCGGACGATGCCGTGGACGGACTCCGATCGTTCGCTGCATACTGGTGATATACCCAAAATAGCAAAGAAAACTCACATCCAGCTTATCTTACACGTCCACAGTGTTACTCTCGGCATAATGCTCTTTTCAATCCGTTGACGTGTCAGACTGCTGTTTAACATCAACAATGACTGATCAGAAATCCCCTGGTGCACATTGGAGACAAACGAGCCCTTCGTTGCGCCAAGCCTCGACAACCGAAGTGCGGTCATCAATTACCAGCCAAGGCTTGAAGCCATCCGCTTTCATTTCGTTAAGCGCGCCGCGCTTTACTTCTGGGTCGGTGGCACTGTCCTGATCCTCCGTCCGCAAATATATACCGTCGAAGGGCAGGTCGTGTTTGTGAAGCCATGCAATCGTGTGTTCGGCCCAGCCTCTTGGCCGCCCGGAACAGATCACGATGGTCTCCCCGCTTTCTTTCAGCCGGCGCATGAGTTTCGCAATTGGGGCGATCAATGCTGCATCAGCCATGGCATGATGAAAATCATCCCAGTGCTTTTCGACTCCGAGCACAAGGTGGCCAAGGCGTTCCGTATCGAATTCAGCTAACGTTCCATCAACATCGAATACTACACAAGGGGTAGGAGTTGCTTGGGTCATAGGTTCTTCTCCGTCATTTTACTGCCTGTTTGTTCGAATAGGAGCGGTGTCGCATTCGGGGGCCGCTGCCCTGCGTCGCCGGTTGTCCAAAGGATGCGCGACGCACGGATGATGCCTGAGTGACAAACAAGAACCGGTAACCTTCCCTGCGAGGCCGCGCAGATGTCTGTAATCGCGGAGTGCACGCGCACTATCATATCGGACCAGCCTTCGCCTTGATCCGGCGTATCTTCTCGGAGGGGCTGCTCGGCCAGTGGTCTCCCCTCAAACACGCCCCAGTCGCGTTCTCTTAATCCGTTGTGCAGCTTGAAATGCAGGTTCGGAAAGGCAAGCCGTGCGGTGTGTTGCGCCCGTGACATCGGGCTGGCGTAGATCGCGATTTGCTTTGACCATGTCCTCTGAGACAGCGCGCGCGCCTGATCGCGGCCCAGCTGGGTCAACGGAACATCCGTGACACCCGCGATGATCGCATCTGCGTTGGCGGTCGTCTCTCCGTGGCGGATCAGGCAAAAGTCCTGAGACGGCAAAGGGGCCGTATTCATAAGCGCACCCTATCGTGGAAGAACACCTCGGCGTCCAACCCTTCAACAAGATAATCCTCAGGATGAGTGCAAAATCCGGGGGCAAAGCGTTTTGCGCCAAGGCGCTTTAGCATCTTGACCTGATCGCGCAGGGGTGGATGCACGTTCCAACGTTGGAAATAGCCGCCCGGAACACTGCAAATGCCACGCGCATGGGCCGTCATATGGCCTGTGAATACAACATGGGCATCGCGCCCCAAACGGCCGCTTTCATGCCAAGCCCGGACATACCCCCAAGCGGCACCACCGTCGGCGTTGGGTGTATCGCAGATAAGGAAACGCGCTTGCTCCATCGGGCCACGGTCCAGAAGTGGGGCGATTTCTTGCGCATTGGTACTGACGCTGCCACTGCTCAACGCGGCGCGAAGCGTGTCTTTACATTCAGGGTCAAGCATCACGTTTTCGCAGCCGTAGCGCCTGACTAAATGCAACGCCATTTCGCCCGCGCGCCCCGAAGGGGGGGACTGGTAAAAGTACTTGTCCTTGCACTCGGTCGGTAATCCCCCCTAGAA